>NZ_JBWXTD010000003.1:132526-133219 GCF_056682175.1 Falsiroseomonas sp. RANM36 | reverse complement strand
GGCGGGCACGGGGCCCGGGGCATAGAGCTGGCGGCGGGCCCGGCGGGCGGTGACGGCGCGCCGCCGCGGCGCGCGGCCCGCCACCGGCGGGCAGGCGCCCTGCGCATGGATGCGGGCGAGCAGGTCGCGGTCGCCGGCATCCGGCAGCACTTCGACCGCCAGGGCCTCGCCGAGCCCGGCGGCGGCGCAGCGGAGGTTGGCCAGCGCCGCGCCGCAGGAGATGGTGAGTTCCCGGTCCTCGGGGTCCACCACCGGCAGCGCCCGGCTGCGGTCCGCCAGCACGTCCACCGTCGCGCCGTCATGCAGGCGGAACCGCCAGGGCTGGGTGTTGTGACCGGACGGCGCGAGGACGGCATAGGCGAGCAGGAACCGCAGGCGCGAGGACGACTCTGTGCAGTCGGCGAAGGCTGCCGGGTCCACTGCCCAGGGATCCTCAAGCCAGGTTCCGTCCATCCGGCCCTCCCATACTGTCAATTGGCGGGAGGAGGATGACCCTGGAGCCGGGCCGGCGCGTTGCGCCGGATCAAGTTCTCGCGCGCGTGAGTTGCCGCAGATTGGCCGCGACGCGGCGCCGTGCCGGGCGCAGCGCCGCGGCGGCGACCAGGTCGGGGCGGGTGCCGGCCAGCGCCGCGCGCCCCCCCGCGGCCGGGCGGCCGCGGCCCCGCCCAGGAGCGTCACCCCCCCCCACCCCCC
>NZ_JBWXTD010000003.1:123466-132426 GCF_056682175.1 Falsiroseomonas sp. RANM36 | reverse complement strand
GCGGGGGGGGGGTGCGGGGGGGGGCTGGCCGGCCGGCGGGGGGGGGGGGGGGGGGGGGCGCGGGGCCGCCCCCCCCCCCCCCCCCCGCCGCCACCGCGCCGATCGGCGCCCAGCGGTCGCCCGCCGTCCCCGGGCCGGCGCCCGCGGCCTCCTGCGCTTCCCAGGCGGCACGGAGGAAATGCTCGGTGTCGGCCGCCAGCCGCCGGCGCAGCAGCAGCCCGAGCCGGGCGAGCAGCCCGCGCTCCGGCGCCAGCAGCAGCGCGAGCGTGAAGAGCAGGGCGGCGACCAGCACCACCGCCGCGCCGGTCGGCACCTCCGGCCGCGGGGCGGAGAGCCAGGCGCCGGCCGCCCCGGCCAGCGCGCCGCCCGCGGCCGCCAGGGCCAGCATGCGCGGCAGCCGTTGGGTCAGCAGCCGCGCCGTCGCCGCCGGCAGAACCAGCAGCGCCACCACCAGGATCAGCCCCACCGCCTGCAGCCCGCTGACGCAGACCAGCACGATCAGCCCGAGCAGCAGCAGGTCCGTCCGGTCGGTGCGCAGCCCCTGCACGCGCGCGAAATCCATGTCGAAGGCGACCGCGCGCAGGCGCTGGAAGGCGAGCAGCACCAGCAGCAGGCAGATCGCGGCGACCGTCGCGGCGATGACCGCGTCCTCGGCGCGCATCGCCGCCGCCTGGCCCAGGATGAACTTGGACAGCCCCGCCTGCGCCGCGCCGGGCAGCGTCTGCAGCCAGGAGAGCAGCGCGACGCCGGCGGCGTAGAAGGAGGAGAGCACGATGGCGATCGCCGCGTCCTCCCGGATGCGGCGGGTGCGTGTCAGCGCCTGCACCGCCAGCACGCCGAGCAGCCCGGCGACGGCCGCGCCCGCCAGCAGCGGCGGCAGCGCGCGCGGATCGGCGCCGACGATGGCGACGACCAGCGCCGCCACCGCGACCCCGGGCAGCGCCGCATGGCCCACCGCATCGGCCACCAGCACCCGGCCGCGCAGCAGCGCGAAGGTGCCGACCGTGCCGGCGGCGACGCCGAGCAGCGCGCAGCCGAGCAGGACGACGAGCGTGTTGTAGCTGATCATCGCGGCGCCGCCTGAAGGCCGTTCACGCCCCGACCGCCCCGACGCCGATGCTGGCCTCGTCCAGCACCGCCAGCCGCGCGCCATAGGTCGCGGCGATGTTGCGGTTGGTGAAGGCCTCCTTCACCGGCCCGGCGGCGAAGACGCGGGCATTGAGCAGGAGGACGGACGAAAAATACTCCGGCACCGTGCCGAGGTCGTGATGCACCGCGACGACATGCCGCCCCTTCGCCGCCAGCTCCCGCAGCACCGCGACGATCGCCGCCTCGGTCGCCGCGTCCACCGCGGCGAAAGGCTCGTCCATCAGCACCAGGTCGGCGTCCTGCGCCAGCGCGCGGGCCAGGAACACGCGCTGCTGCTGGCCGCCCGACAGCCGTCCGATCTGCCGGTCGGCGAAATCCGCCATGCCCACCTGCGCCAGCGCGGCGCGCGCCGCTTCCCGGTGCTGGCGCGGCACCACGCCCCACCAGCGCATGCGCGGATAGCGCGCCATGCAGACCACATCGAGCGCGGTGGCGGGAAAGTCCCAGTCCACGCTGGCGCGCTGCGGCAGGTAGCCGACGCGGTCGCGCACCGCGTCGAGCTTCCGGCCGAAGAAGCGCACCTCGCCCGACAGCGCCGGCACCAGCCCGAGCGTCGCCTTGAGCAGGGTGGACTTGCCGGCGCCGTTGGGCCCGACGATCGCGGTCAGGCCGGACGGGGCCGACCAGGTGACGTCCCACACCGCCGGCTTCTCGCCATAGGCCACCGTCAGGTGCCGGATCTCCAGCGGTGCGGGCGGGCTCATGCGCCGAGCCGGCCGTTCAGGCCGCGATCCGGCACGCGGCCACCCAGGGCACGCGCGATGGTCGTGATGTTGTGGTCCAGCATGCCCTCATAGGTCCCTTCGTAGGTGCCCGCCTTGCCCATGGCGTCGGAGAACAGGTTGCCGCCGAGCGCCACGCGCTGGCCGCGCGCGCCCGCGCCCTCGATCAGCGCGCGCACCGCGCGGTCCGGCACCGAGGTCTCGGCGAAGACCGCCGGCACGCGGCGCGCGACCAGCTTGGCCACGAGCGCCTCGATCGCGGCGAGGTTCGCCTCGGCCTCGGTGGAAAGGCCCTGGATGCTCTCCAGTTCGAATCCGTAGCGGGCGCCGAAATAGCTGAAGGCGTCATGCGCGGTGACCAGCAGCCGGGCATTGGGCGGCACCGTGTCCAGCACCTGCTTCGCATAGGCGTCGAGCCGGGCGCAGCGGGCGCGGAAGCCGGCCAGGTTGTCGGCCATCGCCTCCCGCGCATCGGGCACCAGGCGCAGCAGCGCGGGCTCGATCGCCCTGGCCGCGTCGGCCCAGAGCGTCGGGTCCATCCAGACATGCGGGTCCGCGGCGTCGGGGTAGTCCGGATTTGCCCGCAGCCGGTCGCGCGGCAGCGACTCGGCCACCAGCACCACCGGCTTGCCCGACTGGCGCACGCGCTCGAGCACGTCGCCCATCCGCCCCTCCAGCCGATGGCCGACGCCGAACACGGCATCGGCGGCGAGCAGGCGGGAGATGTCGGAGCGCGTCGGGCGGAACAGATGCGGGTCCACGCCTTCGCCGATCAGCGTGTCCACCCGGACGCGCCCGCCCGAGACCTCCCGCACGGCATCCGCCACCATGCCGACCGTGGCGACCACGCCCCGCGCCGCGCGCGGCTGCGCCAGCGCGGGCAGTGGCAGGGCGGCGGCGAGCGCGCCGAGCAGGCTGCGGCGGCCGACACATGAACTTCTGTTCACATGTATGGCTGTCGAGACGTGATCCCTGTTCATCTGTTCAGATGTTCCTTGTTTTTCAATAGTTTGGGCTCTGGCGGCAGATTGGGCAGGCGACCGGCCGCGTCAAGGCCCGCTGGACGCGCGGCGCGGCGCACGGGATGGTGCCCGGACTGCAGCAGGGCGACGCGATGGGCGTGCGGGACCGGATCGGCGAGGACCAGGTGGTCGAACTGGCGGAGATGTTCCGCCTGATGAGCGACCCGACGCGTCTGCGCATCATCCTGGCCAGCCTCGACGCCCCGGTGCCGGTGGGCGAGATGGCCGAGACGCTCAACATCTCGGCCTCGCTGGTGTCGCATCATCTGCGCCTGCTGCGCGCGGCCCGGCTGCTGCAGGCGGAGCGGCGCGGACGGCAGGTGTTCTATGTCGTGGGCGACAGCCACATCCGCTCGATGCTGACCGACATGGTCGATCATGTCGCCGAAGGCGAGGCGGAAGCCGAGGCGGCGCCCGGCGGCTGAGCCTGTCGCGCAACTCCTTGACATATGGGCGAGGTTCCGCGGCCGGCGGGGTTGCCGCAAGCCGGTCTCCCATCACTTGTGCGGTGCGGTAGGCGCTTCTATAGGTCGCGTGTGGGGAGCCTGACCGCCGAGACGCGGCGGAGGGAGCCCTGCGCGCCGGGCGCAGGCCCGGCCCATGACGGGTTCGAGGAAAGCGCGCGGCGATCCGCCGCGCCGGCGGGACAGCAGGATGAGGCAGGCAATCAGCGCGCTGATCGGAAGGGTGGCCCGCATCTGCGGGGCCGCCGCAATGGCGGGCGGCCGGCTGGCCGCGGCCGCGGGCTCCGCGCTGGCGCAGGCGGCTGCGCCGATGGTCGGCGCGCCGAGCCCCTGGGGGATGGGGCTGCAGGCCTCCGGCGGGCCGATCAAGGACGCGATCTCCTCCTTCAACAGCCTGGTCTTCTGGATCATCGTGGTGATCACGATCTTCGTGGCGGCCCTGCTGGTCTATGTCGTCTGGCGCTACCGCGCCGCCGCCAATCCGAATCCGACCCGCACCAGCCACAACACCCTGCTGGAGATCGCCTGGACGGTCGTGCCGGTGCTGATCCTGGTGGTGATCGCGATCCCGTCCTTCCGCCTGATCTACTACCAGGACCGCGCGGTGGACGCGGAGATGACCGTCAACGTGCAGGGCCGGCAGTGGTACTGGCACTACGCCTACCCCGACCACGGCAACTTCACCTTCGACAGCTATCCGGTCGCGGCGGGCGAGCTCGGCCAGGGGCAGATCCGCAACCTCTCGGTGGACAATCCGCTGGTGATCCCGGTGGGCGCCAATGTCCGCGTCCTCACCACCGGCCAGGACGTGATCCACAGCTTCTTCGTGCCCTCGCTCGGCGTGCAGAAATACACCATCCCCGGCCGCACGCTGGAGACCTGGATCCGCGCCGACCGCCCGGGCGTCTTTTACGGGCAGTGCAACCAGATCTGCGGCGTGAACCACTGGTTCATGCCGATCGAGGTCCGCGCCGTCCCGCGGGAGGAGTTCAACGCCTGGGCCGAGCAGGCCCGGACGCGCTTCGCCCAGGGCCTGCCGCCGGGGCCGCCGCCTTCCGCGCTCGCCGGGCGCGCCCCCGCCGAAGCCCCCACCACCACCCTCGCCGAGGCGCGCCGCTAAGGCCGCCCCCACCCAGCCCAGGATCGGACAGACACCGATGGCGACCGCCTCGCACGCACACGACGACCACCACGACCACAAGCCCGGCTTCGTGCAGCGCTGGCTGTTCAGCACGAACCACAAGGACATCGGCACGCTCTACATCGGCTTCGCGCTGATCGCCGCGATCGTCGGCATCGGGCTTTCGCTGCTGATGCGCCTCGAACTGCAGCAGCCGGGGATGCAGATCTTCGCCGACGGGCAGATGTGGAACGCCTTCGTCTCCGCCCACGGCCTGATCATGGTGTTCTTCGTGGTCATGCCCGCGCTGATCGGCGGCTTCGGCAACTGGTTCGTGCCGATGATGATCGGCGCGCCGGACATGGCCTTCCCGCGGATGAACAACATCAGCTTCTGGCTGCTGGTGCCGGCCTTCCTGATGCTGGGCGCGTCGCTGTTCGTGGGCGAGGGCGCGGGCGGCGGCTGGACGATCTATCCGCCGCTGACCGACAACACCTACCACCCGTCCATGGCGATGGACCTGGCGCTGTTCAGCCTCCACCTGGCGGGCGCGTCCTCGATCCTGGGTGCGGCGAACTTCATCACCACGATCTTCAACATGCGCGCGCCCGGCATGACGCTGCACAAGATGCCGCTCTTCGTGTGGTCCATGCTGGTCACCGCCTTCCTGCTGCTGCTGGCGGTGCCGGTGCTGGCGGGCGCCATCACCATGCTGATCACCGACCGCAACTTCGGCACGGCCTTCTTCGACCCGGCCGGCGGCGGCGACCCCGTGCTGTTCCAGCACCTGTTCTGGTTCTTCGGCCACCCCGAAGTCTACATCATGATCTTGCCGGCCTTCGGGATCATCAGCCACATCGTCTCGACCTTCAGCCGCAAGCCGGTCTTCGGCTATCTCGGCATGGCCTATGCGATGGTGGCGATCGGGTTCGTCGGCTTCATCGTGTGGGCGCACCACATGTTCACCTCCGGCATGGACGTGGACACGCGCGCCTACTTCATGGCGGCGACGATGGTCATCGCCGTGCCGACGGGCATCAAGATCTTCAGCTGGATCGCCACCATGTGGGGCGGCAAGCTGACCTTCGAGACGCCGATGCTCTTCGCCATCGGCTTCATCTTCCTGTTCACCGTGGGCGGCGTGACGGGCGTGGTGCTCGCCAATGCCGGCATCACCCAGATCCTGCACAACACCTACTACGTGGTGGCGCATTTCCACTACGTGCTGAGCCTGGGCGCGGTGTTCGGCATCTATGCCGGCATCTACTACTGGCTCGGCAAGATGTCGGGCCGGCAGTATCCGGAGAAGCTCGGCCAGATCCATTTCTGGCTGACCTTCGTCGGCGTGAACCTGACCTTCTTCCCGCAGCACTTCCTGGGCAACCAGGGCATGCCGCGCCGCTACCCGGACTACCCGGACGCCTTCGCTGGCTGGAACCTGGTCTCCTCGATCGGCTCCTACATCTCGGTCGCGAGCTTCCTCTTCTTCTTCTACGTGCTCTACGTGACCTTCACCAAGGGCGCGCGTGCGGCCGACAACCCCTGGGGCGAGGGCGCGACCACCCTGGAATGGCAGGTGAGCTCGCCGCCGCCCTTCCACACCTTCGACGAACTGCCGCGCGTGCGCTGACGCGCCGCTGACGAGGAACGGATGAGCGGCCACGCCATCGAACAGGGGGGGGCGCAAGCCCCCCTCGACACATCCGCCGACCTGTCGGAGGTGCGCGACTGGGTCGCGCTGCTGAAGCCGCGGGTCATGACGCTCGTGGTCTTCACCGCCGTGGTCGGGCTGCTGGTCGCGCCGGCGCCGATCCATCCGGTGCTCGGCGTCGCGGCGATCCTCTGCATCGCGGTTGCCGCGGGCGCGGCGGGCGCGATCAACATGTGGTACGACCGGGACATCGACGCGCTGATGCGCCGTACCGCGCGCCGCCCGATCCCGTCGGGCCGCATCGAGCCCGGCGCCGCGCTCGGATTCGGGCTGACGCTCTCCGCCGCCTCGGTCGCGGTGATGGGTCTCGCGACGAACTGGGTGGCGGCCGGCTGGCTCGCCTTCTCGATCTTCTTCTACGTCGCGATCTACACGATGTGGTTGAAGCGGCGGACGCCGCAGAACATCGTCATCGGCGGCGCCGCCGGCGCCTTCCCGCCGGTGATCGGCTGGGCGGCGGCCACGGGCGATGTCACGCTGGTGCCGATCATCCTCTTCGCCATCGTCTTCATGTGGACGCCGCCGCATTTCTGGGCGCTGTCGCTCTGGGCACATGGCGACTACGCGCGCGCCAAGGTGCCGATGCTGCCCGTGACGCATGGCGCGCGGGAAACGCGGCGCCAGGTGATGGCCTACACCGTGGCCCTGGTGCCGGTCACGCTGGCGCCCTGGCTGGTCGGCTTCTCGGGGCTTGCCTATGCCGCGGTCGCGGCGCTGCTCGGCGCGGGCTTCCTCCACCACGCCTGGCGCGTGCTGAAGGAACCGCAGGACGGCTCCGGCCGCAGCCTGGCGAACGACGCCGCCGCGCGCGCCACCTTCAAGTATTCGCTGTACTACCTCTTCGCGCTCTTCGCCGCGCTCGCGATCGACAAGCTGGCCTTCGGATGATGACGCCCGAGGAGCGCACCGCCTTCGAGAAGCGCCGTCGCGCGCGCAACTGGGCGATCTTCCTGACGCTCGTCGGGCTGGTGGTGCTGTTCTACTTCATCTCGATGGCGCGGATCCTGAGGGGGTGAGCATGGACGCCTCTCGCCAGGCCCTGATCGCGAAGCGGAACCGGCGGGTCGCCGGCGCGGCCTTCGGCGTCGTGTTCGGCATGGTCGGCGTCTCCTTCGCCGCCGTTCCGCTCTACGACCTGTTCTGCCGCGTCACCGGCTTCAACGGCACGCCGATGATCGGCCAGCAGGCGCCGGGCGCGCCGGGCGACTTCGTCGTCACCGTCCGCTTCAACGCCAACACCCAGCCACAGCTGCCCTGGCGCTTCGAGCCGGCGCAGCCTTCCGTGCAGTTGCGCGTCGGGGAGGAGGCGATGGGCTTCTACCACGCGCGCAACCTCTCGGACCGGCCTGCGACCGGCATCTCCACCTACAACGTCACGCCGGAAGTGGTCGGCAAGTATTTCCACAAGACCGCCTGCTTCTGCTTCGAGGAGCAGACGCTCGAGCCCGGTCAGCAGGTGGACATGCCGCTGGCGTTCTGGGTGGACCCGCGCATCGCCGAGGACCCGAACACCCGCGGCATCCGCACCATCACCGTGAACTACACCTTCCACCGCAGCCTGCATGACGCCGAGCGCGCCGGGGCGCTCGCCAATGCCGGGCCGCATGTAGGCCGCCAGGGGGCGCCGACCGCGGTCCGCTGACCCTCTCCGACCCTTGATCCGCCCCGCATCTTGCGGGATTCATCCACCACCAAAGGCCGGGGCCGAACCCCGCCGCGACCACCCAGGACGAGCGATGGCAAGCCACAGCGAAACGGGCGCCAGCCCCTACAAGCACCCCTACCATCTGGTGGATCCCTCGCCCTGGCCGATCATCGGCGCCTTCGCGGGCGGCGCGCTGGTGATGGGCATCATCGTCATCGCGCATGGCGGCGGGGCGTGGCTGCTCGCCCTCGGCCTGCTCGCCGTGCTCGCCACGATGTTCTTCTGGTGGCGCGACGTGCTGAAGGAGAGCAACACGCCCGGCCTGCACAGCCCGGTGGTGCGCCTCGGCCTGCGCTACGGCATGGTGCTGTTCATCGCCTCCGAGGTGATGTTCTTCGTCGCCTTCTTCTGGGCCTACTTCCACTTCGCGCTGTTCCCCGAGCATGTCTCGGGCGCGGAGAAGGCGATCTGGCCGCCGGCGGGCGTCTACACCTTCGACCCCTTCAGCCTGCCCTTCCTCAACACGATGATCCTGCTGCTCTCGGGCACCACGGTGACCTGGGCGCACCACGCGCTGCTGAACAACGACCGGCGCTCCCTGATCATCGGCCTGTCGCTGACCGTCCTGCTCGGCCTCAGCTTCAGCGCCTTCCAGGCCTATGAATACCTGGTGGCGCCCTTCCACTTCACGGGCGGGATCTATCCCTCGACCTTCTTCCTCGCCACCGGCTTCCACGGCTTCCACGTGATCGTCGGCACCATCTTCCTGGCGGTCTGCCTGGTGCGCGCGATCCGCGGCGCCTTCACGCCGGAGCGTCACTTCGGCTTCGAGGCGGCTGCCTGGTACTGGCACTTCGTGGACGTGGTCTGGCTGTTCCTCTTCATCTTCATCTACTGGTGGGGCGCCGGCGAGATCGCGCATCATTAGTGATGCCCTCAGACGCCGGGCGCGGCCTCCGGCCGCTTGGCTTCGCGCAGGCGACTGACGCGCCCGGCTCGAAGGATGTTCTGTGCGCGGGCCGCCTTCGCGGCCTGGGGGGGGGGGGGGGGGGGGGGGGGGGGGGGGGGGGGGGGGGGGGGGGGGGGGGGGCGGGGGCGGGGGCGGGGGCCCGCGCGGCGGCGGGGGC
>NZ_JBWXTD010000003.1:119039-123366 GCF_056682175.1 Falsiroseomonas sp. RANM36 | reverse complement strand
GCGGCCCCCCCCGCCCCCGCCGCCCCCCCCGACCCGCCGCCCCCGCTGCCGGCCCCCGCCCCCGCCCCCCCCGCGATCTTCCTGCTCGGCGCGCTCACGGTGATCGGCGCCTTCCTCGTCGAGTTCCGGCTGGAGCCGCCCTTCTGGGTGCATCTCGTGCTCTGGCCGCTGGTGCTGCTGCCGGGCTCGGTGCTGACCATGCGCATCGCCAAGGCCGCGCTGATCTGGGCGCAATGGCGCCATCGCGCGGCCGGGATGCGATGAGCCGCAGCGCGGCATGGCGGCGGCCTGCGCGCCGCACCACATGACGGGCCGATGCGCCGCCCTGTCCTGATCGCCGTCCTGGCCTCGATCCCGGTCCTCGGCCTGCTGCTGTTCCTCGGCACCTGGCAGCTGCAGCGGCTTGCCTGGAAGAACGACCTCATCGCCCGCATCGCCGCCAGCGAGGCCGCGCCCGCCGCACCGCTGGCCGAGCCGCCGGAGATGCTGGCCAAGGTGCGCGTCACCGGCCGCTTCGACCACGCGCGGGAGGCGCTGCTCGGCCTCGAGGTGCGCGGCCCCGTGCTCGGCGCGCATCTCGTCACGCCCCTGCTGCGCCAGGGCGCCCCGCCGATCCTGGTGGATCGCGGCTGGGTGCCCCTGCAGAACGACCGGCCGATCGCCCGGCCGGAAGGCGAGGTGACGCTGGAAGGCTGGGTGCATCCGGGCGAGCGCCCGAACTGGTTCTCCGCCGCCGACGACACGGCGGCCCGCCGGTTCTACACCTTCGACCCGCCGGCGATCGGCAGGGCGCTGGGCCTGGAGGTCGCGCCCTACGCCCTCGTCGCGCTGGCTGCCGGCGGGAGCGGCCTGCCCGACCCGGCGCGCACGCTGCCGCGGCCGACGAACAACCACCTGGGCTATGCGATCACCTGGTACGGGCTGGCGCTGGCGCTGGTCGGCGTCCTCGCCGCCTTCGCGCTCCGCCGCCGCGACGCGAGCACGACGGAGCGCGAGGCATGAACGCCGCCTATGACCGCCTGAAGGCGCGCTTCGCGCGCATCGGCGCGCTGAACGAGGCCGCCGGCATCCTGCACTGGGACGCCAGCGCGATGATGCCGCCCGGCGGCGGCCAGGCGCGCGGCGAGCAACTGGCCGCGCTCGCCGGCGTGTCGCACGAGCTGCTGACCGCGCCGCAGGTGGCCGAGGACCTGGCGGCGGCGACGGCGGATGGCGACTGGGACAGCGCCAACCTGGCGCTGATGCGCCGGCTGCATGCGCGCGCCACGGCGCTGCCGGTCGCGCTGGTGGAGGCGTCGAGCCGCGCCAACTCCGCCTGCGAGAAGGTCTGGCGGGAGGCGAAGGCCCGGTCCGACTTCGCGATGATCGAGGCGCCGCTGGCCGAGGTGGTGGCCCTGCAGCGCGAGATCGCGCAGGCCCTCGGCGCCGCGCTCGGCATGGACCCCTATGACGCGCTGATGGACGGCTACCAGCCGGGCGTCGCGGCCGCCGATGTCGAGCCGGTCTTCGCCGCCTACGAGGCTTGGCTGTCGGAGGCGCTGCCGCGCGCCGAGGCGATCCAGGCTGGGCGCCCCGCGCCGCTGCCGCTCGAAGGGAAATTCCCGGTCGAGGCGCAGCGCGCCCTCTGCCGCGAGATGGCCGAGCGCGTCGGGCTGGAGTTCAGCCATGCGCGGCTCGACGAATCGCTGCATCCCTTCTGCGGCGGCAACCCGGCCGATGTCCGCATCACCACCTTCTACGACCCGCACAACCCGGCCAAGGCGCTGCTCGGCGTACTGCACGAGACGGGCCACGCGATGTACGAACGCCACCTGCCCGCGGGCTTCGCGCGCCAGCCGGTGGGCGAGGCGGCGGGCATGGCGGCGCATGAATCGCAGTCGCTGATCGTCGAGATGCAGGCCTGCCGCTCGGACGCGTTCCTCGGCTTTCTCGCGGGGCGGCTGCGCCAGGAATTCGGCCTCTCCACGCGCATCGCCTGCGGCGAGAACCTGGCCCGGCTCTGGCGCCGCGTCGGGCGCGGCTTCATCCGCGTGGACGCGGACGAGATGACCTATCCCGCCCATGTCATCCTGCGCTTCCGGCTGGAACGCGCCATGGTCGGCGGCACGCTGGAAGTCGCCGACCTGCCCGCCGCCTGGAGGGAGGGGCTGCGCGCGCTACTCGGCATCGAACCGCCGGACGACGCGCAGGGCTGCCTGCAGGACATCCACTGGCATGACGGCGCCTTCGGCTATTTTCCGTCCTACACCCTGGGCGCGATGGCCGCGGCGCAGCTGATGGCGGCGATCCGCCACGACATCCCGGATCTCGATGCGCAGCTGGCCAAGGGCGACCTGTCGGCGATGATGGGCTGGCTTGCGCTGCGCGTGCACGGCCAGGGCGCGCGGCTCGGCTTCCAGGACCTGTTGCGGGCGGCGACGGGCAAGCCGCTCGACCCGGCCGACTTCACCGCCCATCTGGCGCGCCGCTACCTCGACGGTTGAACCGCCGCCCGGACCCACCCCACCCGATGGCATGCCGCCCCGCGACCAACCAGAGGTCGTTCCGACAGGCGCCGAATATCGCGCCCAGCTATTTATGAGTCATAATTTATGTATCGAATTTCGCCAGAACATCCGCCGGACTTGATACATATCATATCGTGCACGTAAGTGGTGGTGCAGCCTCTCCTTACTGATCTTGCGGAGCACACCATGAGCACGACCCTGGACGAGAACCTCGTCATCGAACCGTTGGCAGCGGAAGGCGGCGGCGGCGGCGGCGGTAGCCACGGCGGTGGCGGTGGCGGTGGCGGCGGCGATCTCTACGCCGACCTGTATGTGCTGCTGCGCGACCTCGACCCCACCGATGGCGGCGGCAACGGCGAGCCGGTGCTGGACGGCAACAGCCAGACCATCCCGGTCGGGCTCGACACGGCGAGCGGCGACACCTTCCCGATCTACTACGAAGAGATCGCGGAGGGCGACTACGAGATCCCCGCCGACCTGCTGCCCTATGTGCAGGAAGTCGTGCTCGAGCGTGTCAACGTGATCCGCGCGCCGGAAGCCGTCAGGGAGCACGCGCTCGAGGAAGCGCTCGCCAAGATCACCGCGGCCACCACGATCACCACCGATTTCGCCGGCCGGATCGTCGCCGACGGCGCGACGATCGACGCGCCGAACGAGAACCTCGCCCTCTACCATCTGATCATGACGGCCGGCGGCGTGAACAGCTGGACCGAGGTTCTGGCCAATGCCGCGACGAACCTCCCGTCGCAGCTGGCGGATCTGCTCGCCTCGGGCTGGGACCCGACGGGCCTGCTCGGCGGCGCCGCCGCGAAGTCCACGCCCTTCAGCATGGACGCCGTGCTCACGGCGCATTCGATCTCCGGCGTGAACGAGGTGACGGGCTCCGGCGACACCCTGCACATCGACTACTTCAGCTTCACCGACGGAACGAACGAGACCTTCGACTACGACCGCGTCGCCCAGTACGGCGACATGTGGGTCAAGTGGTACCAGGACATGGACGGCGACCTCTCCGACCTCGAGGCCGTGCAGCGCACCGTGCTCGACGCCGTCTGGGGCAGCGACAACGACGGCGACGGCGTGAACGACGTCGGCAGCGGCGCGGCCTGGGCCGACGAATACATCAAGCTCTCGGCCGACGGCCTCAGCTTCGACACCTTCGCCGCCACCGGCGCCGGCATCAACGACTGGGCGCAGGCGGTGGACGACTCCCGCGCCGTGATCAACTTCTTCCACGAGAGCGTCGCCGCGGTCCAGGTTCCGCCGCCGCCCTCCACGGACGACACGCTGATCGGCGGCCCCTGCGCCGACCTGCTGACCGGCTGGGGCGGCAACGACCTGCTCAAGGGGAATGCCGGCCAGGATACGCTGGAAGGCGGCACGGGCCGCGACCGCATCTTCGGCGGCCGCGACGCCGA
Source organism: Falsiroseomonas sp. RANM36 (assembly GCF_056682175.1). NCBI lineage: Bacteria > Pseudomonadati > Pseudomonadota > Alphaproteobacteria > Acetobacterales > Roseomonadaceae > Falsiroseomonas > Falsiroseomonas sp. RANM36. The sequence continues at coordinate 119,441 of NZ_JBWXTD010000003.1, read as the reverse complement.
CCTGCTCGTGGGCGGCGCCGACCGGGACTTCTTCATCTTCACCACGCATGACTTCGTCGGCACCGACACCATCGCCGACTACTCGCAGGCCGAGCACGACCTGATCGTGCTGAACCGGCTCGACGCCAACAGCAACACCGCGGCGGATGAGGCGTTCGACTTCATCGGCTATGCCGACTTCAGCGGCGCCGCCGGCGAACTGCGGGCGGTGGACCTCGGCACCGTCCAGCGGCTCGAAGCCGACCTGAACGGCGACAAGGTGGCCGAACTCGTCATCGAGGTGCGCGGCACCGCGCATGCGACAGTGGACTGGTTCGCCCTGTAGTCGGGCGGCCATCTTGCGAAGGCCCTGCGCGTCCGGCGGGCGCGCAGGGGCAGGGGGGCGTGCCCCCCGGCCCGGCG
>NZ_JBWXTD010000003.1:116263-118939 GCF_056682175.1 Falsiroseomonas sp. RANM36 | reverse complement strand
GGGGGGGGGGGGGGGGCGGGGGGGGGGGGGGGGCGGGCACCGGGGGGCCCCCGCGCGGCCCGCGCCCCCCCCGCGGGCCGGCCGCCAGCAGCGTGTCCGGCACCTCGTATTCGGCGGAACAGTTCGGGCAGGCGATGCGCATCCGGTGCGAATGTGATCGGCGCGGCGCCGACGCGCAATCGCCCCCGGCGCGCAATCGCCCTCTTGGCGCGCCAGGGCGCGCGGGGCAGACAGGATGCATGATCCGCTTCGAGGCGGTCGGCCTGCGCTATCCGGGCGGAGGTCCCCAGCGTGGCGCCTGGGGGCCGGAGGCGCTCTCCGACGTCACCTTCGCGCTGCCGCGCGGCTCCTTCACCTGGCTGCTCGGCGCCTCCGGCGCGGGCAAGTCCTCGGTGCTGCGGCTGATGCATCTTGCGCTGCGCCCGACGCGGGGCGAGGTGGAGGTGCTCGGCCTGCGCGTGGCGCGGGCGCCGCGCGCCGCGCTGCCGCCGGTGCGGCGGCGGATCGGCGTGGTGTTCCAGGATTTCCGGCTGCTGCCCTACCTCTCCGCCTTCGACAACGTGGCGCTGCCGCTGCGCCTGGCCGGCCGGGCCGAGGCGTCGCTGCGCGCCGATGTGGCGGAGATGCTGCGCTGGGTCGGGCTGGAGGCGAAGGCGCAGGCCTCCCCGCTCGAACTCTCGGGCGGGGAGCAGCAGCGCATCGCCATCGCCCGTGCCGTGGTGCATCGGCCGGAGCTGCTGCTGGCCGACGAGCCGACCGGCAACCTCGACAACCGCCAGGCGCGCCGCCTGCTGGCGCTGCTGCGGGAGATGAACCGGCTCGGCACCACGGTGGTGGTCGCGAGCCATGACGAGGAACTGGTCGCGCGCTTCCCGGCGCCGTCGCTGTTCCTGCATGAGGGCCGCCTGCACGACCCCGACAATGCCCGCGGCCTGGATGGCTGGGCGGAGGATGACGACCTTGCCTGACCTCGGGAGACGATCGCCGCATGGCTAGGCCGGCAATCCACGCGCATGGCTAGGCGGGCGCGCTCTTCGCATGGCTAGGCGCGCGCGCTACTCGCGCGACCCGCTCGGGCTGCGCCGCGCCCTGGCCGGCTGGCTGTTGCCCGGCCTGGTCGCAACCATGGCGCTGCTCGCCGCATTGGCGGTCGCCGGAGCGGAGGGCGCGGCGGCGCTGGCGGAGCGCTGGCAGCGCGGCGCGGCGGCGGCGGTGACCGTGCAGTTGCCCGATGCCGATGCGGCGCAGATCGAGCGCGCGCTGGCGGCGCTGCGCGGCATGCCGGACGTGGCCGAGGCGCGCGCCATGGACCCGGCGCGGCTGGCCGAGCTGCTGCGGCCCTGGCTCGGCGGCAGCGCCGGGCTGCCGCTGCCGGCGGTGATCGAGATCCGGCTGCGCGATGCCCGCGCCGACCCGGTGCTGGTGGGCGACCGGCTGGCCGCCACCGTGCCCGGCGCGGTGGTGGAGGCGCATGGCCTCTGGGTGCAGCGGCTGGCCGCGCTGGCGCGCAGCCTGCAGGCGCTGTCCTGGGTGATCCTGGTGCTGGTCGCCGGGGTCGCGGCGGCGGTGGTGGCGGTGGCGACACGCGCCGGCCTCGCGGCGCGGCGCGATGCGGTGGAGGTGCTGCACGGCCTCGGGGCGCGCGATTCCTACATCGCCGGCCGCTTCGCCCGGCGCCTGGGGCTGCTGGCGGCGGGCGGCGCGCTGCTCGGCACGCTGGCGGCGGTGCCGGCGCTGACGCTCCTGGCGGACCTGGCCGCGCCCTGGATCGCCGTGGAGCCGGCCGGGCCGGCGCAGGCCTGGCGGATGCTGCCCTGGCCGGCGCTGGCCGCGGTGCCGCCGATCGCCTTCCTGGTCGGATGGGCCACCGCCCAGGCCACGGTGCGCCGTTGGCTGAGGCACCTGCCGTGACCTGGCTCCGACGCCTGCTGCCGCCGCTGGTCCTGCTCGGGCTGGCGGGGATCGGCTTCCTCTGGTTCCTCCACCAGGTTGCCGCCGCCCCGCAGGAGCCCGCGCGTCCCACCGGGGGGATCGTGGTGCTGACCGGCGGCGCCGGGCGGGTCGAGGCGGGCCTGGCGCTGCTCGAAGCCGGCGCCGCGCCGCGGCTGCTGGTCTCGGGCGCGGCGCCGCGGCTGACGCTGGCCGAGCTGGCGCGGGCGAACCAGCGCGCGCCGGCCAGCCTCGAGGGCCGGGTGGACCTGGGCCATGCCGCGGCGACCACCACCGGCAACGCCGCGGAGACCGCCGCCTGGGTGCGCGCCCGAAGGATCGACTCGCTCCGCGTGGTGACCGCCGACTACCACATGCCCCGCGCCATGCTGGAGTTGCGCCGCGCGATGCCCGGCGTCACGCTGCTGCCGCATCCTGTGCCGACAGCAAGCCTGCCCCTGTCGCGGCGCGCCTGGCTGCTGGCGCTGGAATACGCGAAGTTCGGGGCCGCCGCGATCGGCGTCGCCGCGCTGTGGCCGGCGCGCGAGGCGGCGCGATGACCCTGCTGCGGTCGCTTGCCTTCAACATCGCCTTCTTCGCGCTGACCGCGCTGCTGAGCATCGCTGCGGTGCCGCTGCTGCCGGCGCCGCGCGGCGCGCGGAGGGGGGTGCTGCGCGGCTGGGCGCGGGCGCTCGGCCGGCGGCTGGGGGTGATATGCGGCGTCACGCTCGAGCTGCGCGGCGGGGC
>NZ_JBWXTD010000003.1:113435-116163 GCF_056682175.1 Falsiroseomonas sp. RANM36 | reverse complement strand
GGTGCTTGCAGGCCAGCACGCAGGCCCCGTTGGGGATATGCGCCATGCCGCGCAGCTCGAGCGTGACGCCGCGCGGCGCGCTGATGTGGGTGCTGCGCGTCTGGGCGCGGTCCGTCGTCCTGCTGCTGCGGGTGATCTGCGGCGTCACGCTCGAGCTGCGCGGCATGGCGCATATCCCCAACGGGGCCTGCGTGCTGGCCTGCAAGCACCAGTCGGCCTTCGACACGATCGTCTGGCTCGCGCTGCTGCCGGACACGGCCTATGTGCTCAAGAAGGAGCTGCTGGCGATCCCGCTCTATGGCTGGCACGCCAGGCGGGCCGGGATGATCCCGGTGGACCGCAGCGGCGGCGGTCCGGCGCTGCGCTCGATGCTGCGGGCCGCGCAGGCGGCGCTGGCGGCGGGCCGGCAGGTGGTGATCTTCCCCGAGGGCACGCGGACCGCCCCCGGCGAGCGCGTGCCCTACCAGCCCGGCGTGGTGGCCATCGCAGGGGCGACCGACGCGCCGGTGATCCCGGTGGCCACCGACAGCGGCCGCGTCTGGGGGAGGCGGGCCTTCCACAAGCGGCCGGGGGTCATCCGCATCTCCGTGCTGCCGCCCCTGCCGCCGCGGCTGCCCCGCGCGAAGTTGCTGCCGGCGCTGGAATCCGTCATCGAAGCCGAGACCGACCGGCTGATGGCGGAATCCCCACGGCCTGTGGATAAATCTGTGGGCGACGACCTGCCCAGAGGGTGAAGCCGCACTCGACAAGGCCTTACAAAAGGCTTGTTTTTTGCGTCGCAGCGCAACACTTCGGTAACCATCCACAGCGGGCGCGGATTGCTAACTTACTGTTTTTACTGATTTTGCCGAATCGGACGTTGCCCGACAGCCACGCCGCAACCAAGACAATGTTACCACTTGATGGCTTTCGCCGGATGGCGGCACGCCCGGGGCTTGACTGTGGACAGACGATTTGTCAGCCGCGCGCCCGCCGCGGCGGCAACAGCGCCGCGATGCGTGCCAGCCCGGCATCCCGCACGCCGATCCCGGCCAGGTGCTCCAGCGTGTTCAGCAGGTAGTCGCGGTTCGCGCCCATCTGGCCGACCCCCTGGGCGATGACCTCCGCCGCGCGCTCGGCCGGCAGCGCCGGCGCGTAGAGCCGGCAGGCCCGGTTCGCGACATAGGCGATCGCCGGCACCACCCGCCCCGGCGCATCCAGCAGGCGGACAGGCACCAGGCGGCGGTGATAGACCTGCTCGGCCCCGTCCGGCAGCTCGCGGTCGTCCAGGTAGCGCAGCACCTCCGCCGCATGCCGACCCGGAACCTGGAACGCCACGCCGTGGCAGGCGCCGCCGTGATCGAGGCCGAGCACCAGCCCGGGCCGCTCCGGCGTGCCGCGATAGCGATGCGACCAGAGGCAGAAGCGCCGGTGATAGCCGCGCAGGAAGGCGCGATGCTGCCCGGCATGGTCGAAGCCGGGCCGCCAGATCAGGGAGCCATAGGCGAAGACCCACATATGCCCGCCGGGCGCGAGCGGCGGGTCGTCGGGCTTGGCGAGGCGATGCGGGAGCGGCTGCACGGGCGGGCGGAGCCGGGCTATAGGGCTGCCGAGCATGGACCGGAAGCCCCCCGCGCGCCTGCCGCGCCGCCTGCTGCTGCTGCTCGCGCTCGGCCTCATGGCGCGGGCCGCCGGCCATGCGGCGCTGTGGCGGAGCATGGCCACCGGCCTGGAGGAGGGCTGGCAGAGCTGGGTCCAGCTGCGCCGCGCCCAGGGATGGCGCGTGGAGCATGCGGAGCCGGTGCGCGGCGGCTGGCCGTTCTCGGCCACGCTGACGATCGCGCGCGTGCAGCTGGAAGGCGGCGCGACGACGCTGCCCGGCGGCATCGCCCTCACCGCGACGCCCCTGGTGCTGCGGGTCAGCCTGCCCTGGCTCGACCGGCTGTTCGTGGAGTTCCCGGGCCAGCAGCGCCTGCGGCTGGGCGCCACCGACTTCCCCTTCGCGGCCGACACGCTGACCGCAACCGTGCCGCTCGAGCCCGACACCCCGCCAAGCGCGGCGGAGCTCACTGGCGAGCGGCTGCGCATCGGCACTCCCGGGGGCGGGCTGGAGGTGCGCAGCCTGACGCTCTCGGCGGCCGGCAGCGCCTCCGCGACCGAGACCGAGCCTGCGCTGGCGCTGCGGCTCTCGGCGGAAGGGGTCGAGCTGCCGTCGGCGATCGGTCCCGGCGCCGCGGCGCTTGGCCGCAGCATCCAGGCGCGCGGCGCGGATCTCTGGGTGAGCGGCCCGGTGCCGCCCGGCCGCGCGCCGACCGCGCGCGCGGAGGCCTGGCGCGACGGCGGCGGCACGCGGGAGCTGCGCGCGATCGCGCTGCGCTGGGGCAGCGTGGGCGCCCAGGGCGCGGCAACGCTGGCACTCGACGATGCGCTGCAGCCGATGGGCGCCGGCACGCTGCGGATCAGCGGCGCCTCGGCGGCGCGGGGGACGCTGGCCGAGGCCGGCCGGGGCGGCCGGCGCGCCGCGGCGACGGCCCGCACCGTGCTGCCGCTGCTCTCGCGCCCCTCCGCCGAGGGTGGGGCGCCCGAGATCGAGGTGCCGGTGACGCTGGAGGACCGCGTCCTCGGCCTGGCCCGCATCCCGGTGCTGCGCTTCGCCCCGCTGGACTGGCCGCCCCCCCCGCCCCCCGGGGGCCGCGGCGGGAGGCGGGCCGGCGCGCCGGGCCGGCCCCCCCCGCGGGGGGCGGCGCGC
>NZ_JBWXTD010000003.1:111266-113335 GCF_056682175.1 Falsiroseomonas sp. RANM36 | reverse complement strand
CCGCGGCTGCGGGCGGCGCTGGTGCTGGTGGTCGGCACCAATGACCGCGCCGTTCCGCCCGCCCAGGCCGCGCGGGTGCGCGCCCGCCGGCCGGCTGCGCGCCGCGGCAGGCGGCCCGGCCGCGGCCCGCGGGCCCCGGGGGGCCCGCCGCGGCCGGCGGCCGCCCGGCGGCGCGCGCCCCCGCGGGCGGCCGGGGGCCCCCGAGCATGTCCATCAGGCCGCTCATACGATTCGCGAAGCTAGAGCGCCGGCGTCGGCACGGCAACGCGCGGCGGCGAAATGCTTGCCTCCGCCGCGCGGGCGGTGGGAAGCTTCCGGTGCTGCCGCGCCTTGATCGCAGCAGGAGACGCCAGAATGAAGCGAATGACGAGACAAGGGCCGGAACGGCCGCGGAGGCAGGCAGGCCGGGACGCGGCGGTGCCCTGGTGGCAGGCCGAGATTCCCTTCGCGCTGCCCGGCGCCTCGGCGCTGGCCACGCCGCTGGTCGTGCTGAACCAGGGCGGCGACCTGCGCTTCGCGATCCTGTCCGGCCTGCTGGTGCTGAGCCTGCCCGGCGCGGCGATCGAGAGCATCATCGGCGTGGTGCGCGCGGCGCTGTATCTTCGCGGCGAGTGAGCGCAGGCGCCCACGCGGCTCAGCCGGCATCTTCGGCGAAGGGGTTGTCGGTCCCGCGCAGGTTCAGCCGGATCGGCACGCCCGGCATGGCGAAGGCCTCGCGGAAGCTGTTCACCAGGTAGCGGCGATAATCCTCCGGCAGCAGCTCCGCCCGCGTGCCGAACACGGCGAGCGTCGGCGGGCGCGCCTTCGGCATCGTGGCGTAGCGCAGCTTGATGCGCTTGCCCTCGACCAGCGGCGGCTGGTGGCGTTCCTTCATCGCCTCGAACCAGCGGTTCAGCTCGCCGGTCGGCACGCGGCGGTTCCAGAGCGCGTACACCTCGCGCAGCGCCGGCATCAGCTTCTCCACGCCGCGCCCCGTCGCGGCCGAGATCGGCACGACGGCGACGCCCTTGGATTGCGCGAGGCTCGCCGTCAGCACGTCCTCCAGCGCCTTGCGCGTGGCGGCGCGGTCCTCCACGGCGTCCCACTTGTTCAGCGCGATCACCACGGCGCGGCCCTCGCGCTCCGCGAGGCGCGCGATGCGCAGATCCTGCTCGTCCATCCCCAGCAGCGCGTCCAGCACCAGCACCACCACCTCGGCTTCCTTCAGCGCGGCGAGGGTGGCGGCGACGGACATGTGTTCCAGCCGGTGCGAGATGCGCGCCTTCTTGCGCAGCCCGGCGGTGTCCACGATGCGCACCGGGCCTTCGGCGTCGCGGAACTCCAGCGCGACGGCGTCGCGCGTGAGGCCCGGCTCCGGGCCGGTGATCATCCGCTCCTCGCCCAGCAGCGTGTTCACCAGCGTGGATTTCCCGGCATTCGGGCGGCCGACGATGGCGATGCGCAGCGGGCGCTCCGCCTCGCCCCGCGGCGTGCGGCCGGGATCGGTCAGGCGGTCGCGGATCTCGTCATGCAGGCCGCCGATGCCGTCGCCATGCTCGGCGCTGACCGGCAGCGGATCGCCCAGGCCGAGCTCATAGGCCTCCATGGCGAGCTGGGTGCCGAGCCGGCCTTCCGACTTGTTCGCCACCAGGATCACCGGCAGGCCGGAGCGGCGCAGCCAGTTGGCGAAGGCGCGGTCGGCGGGCGTGATCCCGGCGCGGGCATCCACCACGAAGATCGCCAGGTCGGCGGCCTTCAGCGCGGCCTCGGAACTCGCGCGCATGCGGCCGGGGATGGTGTCGGGCGGGGCTTCCTCGAGCCCGGCCGTGTCGGCCAGCAGCACGGGGAGGCCGCCGAGCATCGCCTCGGCCTCCTTGCGGTCGCGGGTGACGCCCGGCGTGTCGTCCACGATGGCGAGCTTGCGGCCCACCAGACGGTTGAACAGCGTGGACTTGCCGACATTGGGGCGGCCGAGGATGGCGATGCGGTGCATGGCGCCCTTGCGGTATTCCGTGGATCAGGCGGCCCGCCCCGCGGCGGGCCGAGGCGCCGGACGGCGCCCCCCCCCGATGGGGGGGGTGTTTGGCGCC
>NZ_JBWXTD010000003.1:106663-111166 GCF_056682175.1 Falsiroseomonas sp. RANM36 | reverse complement strand
GGGCGCTCCGCCCTGGGCTATCAGCGTGCCGTCGTCCGCCAGGGCGACGACATGGCCCTCCGCCGAGGCCATCGGCAGCGACAACGGGGAGCGCACGGGGATGCGCCCGACGATCTCGCCCGAGACCGGGTCCAGCTGCAGGATCTCGCCACGGGTCGAGGGCACCAGCACGCGCCCGCCCGCGACCATCGGCCGGCCGAAGCGCGCCGGCTCCCCGCGGCGGCCGGTCGGCGGGGCGGGGTCGAGCTGGGTGACCCAGCTGATCCGCCCGTCCTCGCGCCCGATCGCCAGCGCCTCCCCGGCATCGGTCGCGGCGAAGGCCCAGTCGCCGGCCACCGCCACACCGGCGCCGCCGCCGAAGGGGCGCTCCCAAAGGCGTCGGCCGCTGCGCAGGTCCACGGCGATGGCGATGTTGGCCTGACCGACCGCGATCACCCGCCCGCCCGCGATCACGGGCATGCCGGTGATGCCGACGATGTCGGCCAGGCTCATCCGGCCCGTCCCGCCCAGGCTTTCCGCCCAGAGCACGCGCCCGTCGCGGGCGCGCAGCGCCAGCAGCTCGCCCGAGCCGAAGCCGGCCACCACCGCATCGCCCTCCACCGCCGGCGCCGGCAGGCCGAGCGGGATGGTGACCAGCGGCGCGGCGGTATGCATCCAGATCCGCTTGCCGTCCTCCACCGAATGGGCAGTGAGCTGGTTCTCGATGGTGGGGACGAAGATGCGCCCGCCGGCCACCGTGGGCGCGCCGCGCGCCGCGCTGGGCAGCCTTTCGCGCCAGCGGATCGCGCCGGTGCCGGCATCGAGCGCCATCACCTCGCCGGCGGCGGTGGCGACATACAGGGTGCCGTCCGCGAAGGCCGCGCCGCCGCCGAGCGGCACCGCGCTCTCATCCTCCGGCGTGGTGTCGGTGCGCCAGCGCTGGCGGCCGTCGGCCAGTGCATGGGCCGAGACGACGCCCCAGGCATCCACGGTGAAGACGGTGCCATTGGCGATCACCGGCCCGGTCACGATGCGCTGGCGGTAGCCGGAGCCCGAGCCGACGGAGCTGCGCCAGGCGATGGCGAGGCTCTCGCCCACCGCGATGTGGCCGGGGCTGTGGGTCGGCGTACCGCCGGCCATCGGCCATTCGGCCACCGGGCCGGGCGCCGGCAGTGTCACGCGGCCGGCTTCCTCGGCGTCGGCCGCGACGGGCGGCTCCGCCTGCAGCACGCTGCGCCGCTCGCCGGGGAGGCGGACCTTCCGCTCGCCCAGCAGGTTGTTCAGCGTCTCGCAGCCGCCGAGCAGCGCCGGGGCGGCGAGCATCAGCAGGCGGCGCGGCACTCGGCGCGTCATGAGCGCAGCCCGGCGGCGACGCGCTGCGCCCGCTCGCGCAGGCCGGCGGGGGCGGACGCGTCGGCCGCCAGCGCCTCGAGGATCCGCCGTGCCTCCGCGGTCTCGCCGCGGCGCAGGGCGACCAGGGCCTGGGCTTCGCGGGCCGCGGCCCGCCACGGATTGCCCTCCGCCGTGAGCGGCGCGATCCGGGCGGCGAGCAGCGCCGGATCGCCGGTGTCCAGCGCATGGCTCACGGTCATCAGCGTGGCGAGGTCGCGGTAGAGCGGGTCGGCGCCGCTGTCGGCCGCCACCTGCTCCCACAGCACGAGCGCGCCGGGCAGGTCGCCGGTCTCGGCCTTCAGCGCGGCGGCGCGCAGCCGGGCGAGGGTCTGGTAGCCGGCGGGCGCCTCCTGCGCGAGCGCGGCGAAGCCGCTGCCGGCGGCGGCGAGGTCGGCGCCCTGGAGTTCCGCGGCGCGGTGCAGGTTGAGATAGGTCGAGGCGGCGGCGGAGGCCGCGCGCGCCTGGTACCAGCGCCAGCCCTGCCAGGCGCCGGTCGCGCCCAGCACGCGCAGCGCGGCGCCGAGCGCGACGCCGCCCCAGCGCTGGGCGAGCTTCCGCGCCCGTTCGGCGCGGAGATCCTCCTCGACCTCGTCGAAGATGTCGGGCACCTGCTGTCCTTCTGCCTGTCTTCGCGCCGCTCGGCCATGCACCCCGGCGGTGTCCGGGGCCGTGCCCGGGGCCGGGCGGCGGACCATACAGGCGCGCTCACGGGGCGTTAAGCCCGCGGGGGCGAGGCTGGGGGCATGCGCCCGCCGCCCCCCGCCGCCCTGCTGCCGCTGCTGGCCCTGCCGCTTGGCGGCTGCTGGGTGGATGCGGCGGTCGGGCCGGCCCTGGTGGCCAATGGCGCCTCGATCATCCTGATCGGGCGGACGCCGGTGGATGTGGCGGCGAGCCTGGTGACGGGGCGGGACTGCTCGGTGGTCAATCATGAGCGCCGCCTGCCCTATTGCCTGGAGCCGCCGCCCCCGCCGCCGCCCACACCCTTCTGCACGCCCTCCCTCGGGCGGGTGGATTGCTGGACGGTGCCGCCGCCCGGCGCGCCGCTGCGCGGGGTGGCGGACCCGCCGCGCGGCACGCCGGCGCCGCCGGAGCCAAGGGCCGGGTTGGGGCTGGGGCTGGCGGGACCGCCGGGCGGGGTCAGCCCCTGAACCGCACCGGCGCGCCCTCGGGGCTGCCGAGGACCTCGTCCTCCCGCATCGCGATGCGGCCGCGGATCACGGTCATCACCGGCCAGCCGGTGCAGCGCTGCCCGGCGAAGGGCGTCCAGCCGCAGGGCGAGACGATCCAGCTCTCCTCGATGGTGCGGCTGCGCTTCATGTCCACCACGGTGAAGTCGCCGTCATAGCCGGCGGCGAGCCGCCCCTTGCCGACCACGCCATAGACCCGCGCCGGCCCCGCGCACATCAGGTCCGCGAGGCGCGAGAGGGAGAGGCGGCCGGCGCTGACATGGTCCAGCATCAGCGGCACGATGGTCTGGATGCCGGTGAGGCCCGAGCCGCCCGTGGGCCAGGGTTTTTCCTTCGACTCGCGCGAATGCGGCGCGTGGTCGCTGCCCACCGTGTCCACCGTGCCGTCGGCCACGGCCGCCCAGGCTGCGTCGAGATGGCGCTGGTCGCGGATCGGCGGGTTCATCACCGCGTAGCCGCCGAGCCTTTCGTACGCTTCGTCGGTCTGGGTTAGATGGTTCAGCAGGACCTCCACCGTGCAGAGGTCGCGGTAGTCCTTGAGGTATTCCAGTTCCTCCGCGGTCGAGACGTGCAGGATATGCGCCGGCCGCCCGGTCTTGCGCGCCAGCGCCATCAGCCGCCGCGTGCCGAGGAAGGCGGTCTCCACGTCGCGCCATTCGGCATGCATGCGATACGGCATGCCCGTGGTGTAGTTCGGCTTGCGCGCCTGCAGGCGATACTCGTCCTCGGAGTGATAGCTGATGCGGCGGCGGCCGGCGCGCATCACGCGCTCCAGGTTCTCGTCGTCCTCCACCATCAGGTCGCCGGTGGAGGAGCCGGCGAAGACCTTGATGCCGCAGACATTGGGCTGCAGCTCCAGCTCCGCCAGCGCGGCGATGTTCGCCTTGGTGGCGCCGACATAGAAGCCGATGTCGCACCAGGCGCGGCCCTTCACATGCGCGCGCTTCCAGTCGAGGCGCGCGGTGTCGGTGATGGAGGGGCTGGTGTTCGGCATGTCGAAGACCGCGGCGAGCCCGCCGAGCAGCGCCGCCTTCGTGCCCGTCTCGATGGTTTCCACCTTGGGGTCGCCGGGCTCGCGCAGATGGACATGGCTGTCGATCAGGCCGGGCAGCACATGCAGGCCCGTGCAGTCCACCTCCTCGGCGGCATGGGCGGTGCGGAGGTCGCCGATGGCCGCGATGCGGCCGGCGCGGACGCCGACATCGGCCCGCTCCATGCCCCAGGGCAGCACCAGCGTGCCGCCGCGGAGGACGAGATCGAAGCTCTGGGCCATGGTCGGAAGGTTCCTCCAGGTCGGGCGGTCGGCGCACCCTATACAGGCCGGCGCGGCGCATCACGATAGGCCGGGCGGGCGCTCACCCCCGCGAGGCCAGCACCTCCCACACATCGCCCTCGCTGCCCGCGCGCTCCACATGCGCGCGGTGCCACAGCGCGTAGAACAGCAGGTGCCAGGCCGCGAAGCCGCGATGCTTGTCGCCGGCCGCGTTGCGGAACAGGGCGGCGACGCGATCCGGCCGCGCGATCTCCGCGACACCGGGCTGCGCCGCGACGAGAGGGCCGAGGCGCTCGCCGACATGCGCGATCCAGGCCGCGACCGGCACGGTGAAGCCCTGCTTCGGCGCGAAGGGCCGGCTGCTCGGCAGGTTGCGCGACAGCCATTCGCGCAGCAGCCACTTGCCGGTGCGCCCGCGCACCTTCAGCCCATCGGGCAGGCGCCAGCAGGCGGCGGCGACGCCGGGATCGAGGAAGGGCGTGCGGCCTTCCACCGCATGCGCCATCAGGCAGCGATCGAGCTTCAGCAGCAGGTCGTTCGGCAGCCATTCCGCGATGTCGGCCGCCTGCGCCGCCATCAGCCGCGTGCGGCCCGGCATCGCCGCCCCCCCCCCCCCCCCCGCGCGGGCCGCGCGCCCCGGGGGGGGGGGCGCGCGGCCCGCCGGCCGGACCC
>NZ_JBWXTD010000003.1:99884-106563 GCF_056682175.1 Falsiroseomonas sp. RANM36 | reverse complement strand
CGTCCTCGCCCTCCCCGTCCGGGCTGCCATCGCCGCCGCCGCCTCCGCCGCGGCGATGCCGTCGCGCCAGGTGGAGGGCGGCGCGCGAAGCACGTCCTTCACATGATCGAAGCTGCCTGAGGCGCGCGGCTGCCGCCCGCCCAGCCACCAGGGGCGCATCGCGCTGCGGTAGCGGCCATAGCCCCCGAAGATCTCGTCGCCGCCCTCGCCGGAGAGCACGACCTTCACCTCCTGCCGCGCGCGCCGCGCCAGGAACCAGGAGGGGATGATGGCGTAGTCGGCCGCCGGATCGTCCATCGCGGCGACGATCTCCGGCAGATGGCGCCAGACCTCGTCCTCGGTGATCGTCACGGTCGCGTGGCGTGCGCCGGTCGCCGCGGCGGCGGCTTCCGCGGCCTGCTGCTCGTCGGCGGCGCCGGGGACGTCGAAGCGCGCGGTGTAGGCAAGCACCGGCTTCTCGTTCAGCCGCGCCATCATGGCCAGCACCGCGTTGGAATCGATGCCGCCCGAGAGGAACAGGCCATAGGGCACGTCGCTGCGCTGGTGCAGCAGCACGCTGTCCTGGAAGGCGGCGTCGAAGCGGGCGAGCGCCTCCTCCTCCGTCACATGCTCAGGCCCGCCTCCGGGCAGGGCCGCGCGGCGGTGGCGCTCCACGATGGCCCCATCGGCGATGACGATGCTCTCGCCGGGCAGCACGCGGCGTATGCCCTCGAAGATCGTCTCGGCGCCGGTGGTGAACTGCAGCTGCATCAGCTCGTCCCGCGCCTCCTGCCGCACGCGCGGCGCGACGAGGCCGGCTTCGAGCAGCGCGCGCGGCTCCGAGGCGAAGGCGATGCCGCCCGCGACCTGCGCGATGTAGAGCGGCTTGATGCCGAAGGGATCGCGCGTCAGCACCAGCCGCCGGTCGTGTCGGTCGTGCAGCGCGACGGCGTACATCCCGCGCATCGCCTGCGCGTAGCCATCGAGCCCGTCGCGGCGGAACAGGTGCAGCGGCGGCTCGCAATCGCTGCCGGTGGTGCAGGCGAGCGCATGCGCCTCACGCAGTTCCAGGTAGTTGTAAACCTCGCCATTCGCGACCAGCGCGGCGGGGCCGGCGAACAGCGGCTGGTCGCCGGTCGCGAGGTCGATGATGGCAAGGCGGGTGTGCGCCAGGCCCACATTGTCCGCGAGGTGCAGGCCCGATCCGTCCGGCCCGCGATGCGCCAGCGCGCGCGTCATGGCGCGCAGGATGGCTTCATCGGGCGTCATGCCCTGGCGCAGCGCAAGCCCGGCGATGCCGCACATCAGCGCGGCGCTCCCGTGCGGATCATCGCGGCGGCCTGCAGGAAGACCGACCAGGCGGCGAGGACCGGCGCTTCCGCGTGATGCGCCTCGAACGCCGCGCGGCCGGCCTGCGCGATGGCGTCGGCGCGCGCGCGGTCCGCCAGCAGCGATGCGATGGCGCCGGCCATGGCGGCGTGGTCGCCGATCGGCACCAGCAGCCCGTTGCGCCCGTCCTCGATCAGCTCCCGCGGGCCGTCCGCCGCGGCGGCGACGACCGGGCGCGCGGCCGAGAACCCCTCGATCACGACATTGCCCAGTGGCTCGATGCGCGAGGGCACGACAAGCATGGTGCTCGCCGCGAGCAGCGCGCCGACATCCTGCCGCCAGCCGAGGAAGGCGATGCGCGAGGCGATGCCGAGCTCCCGCGCCAGCGTCTCCAGCGCGCCGCGTTCCTCGCCCTCGCCCGCCAGCGCCAGATGCACCTCCGCCGGCAGCAGGGCGAGCGCGCGCAGCAGCGTCGGAAAATCCTTGTTGGGATGCAGCCGGCCCATCGCCAGCAGGATGGGCACGCCCGATGGCAGGGGAAGGGCGGCCGGCGCGGCTCCGCCCATATCGGATGCGAAATTCGGCAGGTGCTTGAGCCGCTGCCGCGGCCAGCCCTGGCCGGCGATCCAGTCGCAGAGGCCGCGCGTGTTCGCCACCAGGATGTCGCAGCCGGCATAGTAGCGCAGGTCGTATTGCCCGCCGAGGCGGCCGACCAGCGTCCAGGCCGCCCCGCGGGAGGCGGCGCGGGCGAAGCGCGCGGCGCGGTTCATCCAGGCGACCACCACCTGCGGGCGGAAGCTGTCGAGCGTCGCGCGCAGATGCCGACCCGTCAGCAGGTCGAAGGGGCCGCCGAAGCCGAGCTCCACCGGCGCGAGCCCGCCCGCGGCGAGGCGCGCGGCGCGCTCGGCGTTGCGGCGGATCACGGCCAGCACCTCCATCCCGCTGCGGTGCTGGGCGAGGACGAGGCGCTCGTAGAAGCCCTCCGCCCCGCCATGCGCCGCGCCGGCCATGACATGCGCGACCCTCATGGCGCGACCCTCACGCGGGCACGGGCTGCGCCAGCAGCCCTTCCGCCGCAGCCACCACGCGCTCCACCGGCAGGCGCGTCATGCTGGTGCGGAAGGGCTCGCCATCGGCGGAGACAGCGACGCTGCGCGGCCCGACCGGGCCGTATTCGCGCGCATCGGACTGCCCGAACAGCCCGACCACCGGCGCGCCGGCCGCCGCCGCCAGGTGCATCAGCCCGGAATCATTGCCGAGATAGAGCGCCGCGCGGCGCAGCACGGCCGCGACCTCCGGCAGCGCCAGCGTGCCGACCAGGTCCACCGCGCCCGGCAGGGCGGCCAGCACCGGCGCGGCCATCGCGCGCTCGGTCGCGCCGGGCCCGCCGAGCACCGCGATGCGCGCGCCCGCCAGCGCCCCGCCCGGCGCGGTCAGCGCCTGCGCGACGGCGACGAAGCGCTCCGCCGGCCAGACCTTCTGCGACCAGTTCGCCGTCGGGCCGAGCACCAGCCAGGGGCCGCCGGGCAGCAGCGCGGCGGCGCGGGCTTCGTCCTCCGGCGCGGTCCAGGCGACGGGCAGCGGCGGAGGGGAGAGGCCGAGCACCGCCCCGATATGGGTCAGCCGATGGCCGGGCCGGCGCCCGCCCTTGCCGACCGCGCGGCGCCGCGCCGGCACCATCCAGGCCAGCGCCGAGGCGCGCAGATCCACCACCAGGTCCCAGCGCGTCAGGGCCACCTGCGCCCAGAGCAGCGGCCAGTGCAGCGCAAAACGCTTCTTCTCCACCACGATCAGCCGCTCGAGCCCCGGCATGCGGGCGAAGACGCCCGCGGCGGCCGGGCCGCAGGCGACCGTGATCCGCGCAGCGGGATGCGCGCGGAGCAGATGGCCGAGCAGCGCGGTGGAGAGCACCGCATCGCCGATCCGGGTGGCCGTGACGAAGAGGATCCGCATGGGTGGCCCGCCTCTAGCACGGCGGCGCCTTGCGCCCCACCCCGGCGCGGGCGGCGCGCCGGATGTTGCATCGCCGGCGGCCGCCTCCCACCTTGGGTGGCATGCCGATCGCTCTCCTGCCGGGGCGGGGCGTGGTGGAGGTGACGGGGGAAGACCGCGTCACCTTCCTGCAGGGCCTCGTATCCAACGACATGACCCAGACGGGTCCGGGTCGTGCCCCCTGGGCCGCGCTGCTCACGCCGCAGGGCAAGTGGCTGGCCGATTTTTTCGTGCATTCGGACGGGGATCGCCTGCTGCTGGACTGCGCGCGCGAGCAGGCGGGGTTGATCGTGACCACGCTCTCGCGCTTCCGGCTGCGGGCGAAGGTGGCGCTGCGCGACGCCTCGGCCGAGTTCGCCGTGCATGCCGGCTGGGGCGGGCGGGCGCCGGAAGGGCCGGTCGCCGCGCCCGATCCGCGACTGGACGAAGCCGGCTGGCGCCTGCTGGCGCCGGCGCCGCTGCCGGGCGCGGTGGATGCGGCGGAGTACGACCGCCACCGGCTCGCCCTCGGCCTGCCCGAGCCCGCCGACATGGAGGCGCAGAAATCGGTGCTGCTCGAAGGCGGCTTCGACGAGCTGCACGGCGTCTCCTGGTCCAAGGGCTGCTACATGGGCCAGGAGCTGACGGCGCGGACGAAATACCGCGGCCTGCTGAAGAAGCGGCTGTTCCCCGTCGCGGTGGAGGGACCGCTGCCCGCGCCCGGCACGCCGGTCACGCAGGGCGGCGCAGAGATCGGCGAGATGCGGAGCGGACGCGACGGGCTGGGCCTGGCGCTGCTGCGGATCGAGGCGGCCGAGGCCGGCGGCGGCCTCGCCTGCGGCGATGCGGTTCTGACGCCGCGCATCCCCGGCTGGATGCGGCTGCCGGCGCGGGAGAGCGCGTGATGGCCGACGCGGCGCAGGACCATGGCCCCGGCGTGCGGATCCCGCCGCCGGTGATGGTGGCGGCGGTGCTCGCCGCGGCCTGGCTGCTCGACAAGGTCTGGACGATCCAGATCGGCCCGCCGGCGCCGTCGCTCGGCGCGATGGTGATCTTCCTGGCGATCGCGCTCTGCGGCTGGGCGGTGCTGGTGCTGGTGAAGGCCGGCAACGACCCGCGGCCCGACAAGCCCGACCGGGCGATGGTGGAAGCCGGCCCGTACCGCTTCAGCCGCAACCCGATCTATCTGGGCTTCCTGCTGGCGGCGACCGGCCTGGCGCTGGTCTGGGGCACGCTGTGGGGCTGGGTGGCCGTGGCCGTGCTGCACGGGATGCTCGACCGGCTGGTGATCGCGAAGGAGGAGGCCTACCTGGCGCAGCGTTTCGGCGCGGCCTACGAGGCCTACAAGGCGCGCGTGCGCCGCTGGATGTAGTCAGCCCGCCCTGCGCGGCGCCAACGCCGCGGCCAACACCGCTGCCAGCACCACGGAGGCGATCCACCAGGGCTGCCAGGCGCCGAAGGAGAGCTGCCCCGTCGCCGCCCCGGCCACCGCCACGCCCAGCGCGGCCGGCATCGCGCCCGCCGCCAGCATCGCCGCGGCGGCCAGCGCGGCGGCCAGCGCCGCGCCGACCAGCCCGAGCTCCAGCCAGACCTGCAGCGCATTGTTGTGCGTGTGCAGCGGCAGGCGCCGCGCCGCCTCGGCGCCGAACCAGTCGCGCGCCTCGGGCGAGGCGAGGCCGAAGCGGTCGAGCGTCGCGCGGTCGAAACGCTCGGCGCCGCCCGGGATCTCGCGGCTGGATTCCATCCCCCAGCCGAGCAGCGGGCGCTCCGCGATGCGCTCCGTCACGAAGTCCCAGATCAGCACGCGATGCGCCGCGGAAGGCGGCAGCGCGGCGAGGTTCGGCGCGCGGTCGAGCACGGCGGAGAACAGCAGCGGCGCGGCGAGGAACAGGACCGCGAGCGCGGCCGCCGCCACGCGCGCAACGAGGCGCGGCGCGAATCGCGCGGCAAGCGCGGCGAGCAGGCCGGCGACCGCCGCGATCTTCGCGGATTCGCCCGGCAGCCAGAGCGCCACCGCCAGGCCGCCGAGCACCAGCGCCGCGCGCAGCAGCCTCGGCGCGGCCGGCACCGCCAGCACGAGCGGCAGCAGCAGCGCCACCAGCGAGACGGTCGGCTTCAGCCCGAAATCCACGAAGGGCGTCCAGGGCGGAAAGCCGCGCACCGCCAGGCGGAACAGGTTCTGGCTGCCATGGTCGAAGGCCAGCAGCGGGATGCCGATGCTGAGCCCGATCACCAGCGCCATGCCGAGACGCGCGCGGTGTTCCGGCGCATCGCTCTCCAGCGCGCGCGCGGCCGCGCCGCCGAGCAGCAGCAGCGCGACCAGGCTCGCCACCGTGCCGAGTGCGCGATCCGGCTCGATGGCCCAGAGCGACGAGATCGCCGCCCAGCCCAGCAGCGCGAGCGCCGGCGCCAGCAGCGGCATCCAGCGCGGCCACGGCAGGCTGCGATGGTTGCGCAGATGCGCGACGAGGCTCAGCGCCAGCGCGATGGTCACCGCCGGCGCCATGGCGCGGAACTGCGCCACCGCCATCGCCGGCGCCACCGCCAGCAGCACCGCGAGCGGAAAGCTGGCGGAGCGGAGGAACGCGCTCACCGCCCGTGCTTCTCCGGCTCGATCCGTGCCTTCAGATAGGACAGCAGCGGGAAGGCGCCGGTGCAGAAGGCGAGCAGCACGCCCATCGCGCCCTCGCGGTAGCCCTTGCGCGAAAAGTAGGATTTGAAGGCGCGCGAGACGAAGCGGCGAAGGTTGCCGGCAAGCGTGCCGATTTCCCCGCTCGCCAGCAGGTCCGCCGCCTTCGCGCTGGAATACTTGTCGAGCCGCCGCAGCATGTCCGACACGTCGCGATCCACCAGGTGGATCAGCGCGCCCTGCGTGATCCGCGGCCCCTCCTGCCCCGTCCAGTCCAGCCCCGGATGCACGCGCTGCGCACGCCAGCGCTTGGCCCCCTTGCGCGACAGGCGCGGCACGGAGGTGGTGCCGAAACTGCCAGCCCAGCCATGGCGCACCAGCCGCTCGCCGACATAATTGTCCACCGGCACCTGGTGCCAGGCATGCGTGGACGTCGCGATCGTCGCACGGACCGCCGCGGCGAGATCGGGCGAGACACGCTCATCCGCATCCACCTCCAGCACCCAGTCGCCGCTGCAGGCCTCGAGCCCCGTATTGCGGCGCTCGCCCTCCAGCTCCCACGCGCCCTCGACCACCCGCGCGCCACGCTCGCGCGCGATCGCCGCGCTGCGGTCCGTGCTGCGATCCAGCACCACCACCACCTCATCCGCAAACGCACAGGATGCGAGGCAATCCGGCAACCGCGCCTCCTCGTTGCGCGCGACGACGAGGGCGGAGAGGTGGGGTGCGGTCATCGCTGTGCGGTCGCAGGGGGGCGCTGCCCCCCTGCAC
>NZ_JBWXTD010000003.1:89636-99784 GCF_056682175.1 Falsiroseomonas sp. RANM36 | reverse complement strand
AGCGCGGCATCCTGCACCAGCAGCCGCGCGAAGAGCAGGCGCTGAAACTGCCCCGCCGACATCGCGCCCACCGCCCGCCCGCCGAAGCCGCCGAGCCCCCCCGCCTCCAGCGCCGCCTCGGCCCGCGCCGGGTCGTCCGCCGGGGCCGCGCGGCAGGCGCCGAGCCGCGGCCCCCGGCCCGGGCGGGGCCCGCGCGGCCTGGGCGGCCGCGAGGCGTGCGATGGGCACGCGGTAGGGCGAGCAGGAGACGTAGTCGAGGCCGGCCTTGCCGCAGAAGTGGATCGAGGCCGGGTCGCCGCCGTGTTCGCCGCAGATGCCGAGCTTGAGGTCCGGCTTCACCTTGCGGCCCTTGTCGGTGGCGATCTCGACCAGGAAGCCGACGCCGTCCACGTCGATGGAGACGAAGGGGTCCTTCGGCAGGATGCCCTTTTCCACGTAGTGCGGCAGGAACTTGCCGGCGTCGTCGCGCGACAGGCCGAACACCGTCTGCGTCAGGTCGTTGGTGCCGAAGCTGAAGAAGTCCGCGCTTTCGGCGATGGCGTCGGCGGTCAGCGCGGCGCGCGGCAGCTCGATCATGGTGCCGACCAGGTATTCGATGTGGTAGCCGGTCTCGGCGAAGACCTCCTGCGCGACCTTGTCCACCAGCGCGCGCAGGATCTCCAGTTCGCGGCGGGTCATCACCAGCGGGATCATGATCTCCGGCACGGGCGCCTTGTGGGTTTCCTTGCCGATGGCGACCGCGGCCTCGAAGATGGCGCGGGCCTGCATCTCGTAGATCTCGGGGAAGGTGATGCCGAGGCGGCAGCCGCGATGGCCGAGCATCGGGTTGGCTTCCGAGAGTTCCGTCACGCGGCGCTGCATCGCCGCGACGTCGGTGCCGAGATCGGCCGCGACCTCTGCGATCTCCTCCGCGCTGTGGGGCAGGAATTCGTGCAGCGGCGGGTCGAGCAGGCGGATGGTGACGGGCAGGCCCGCCATGATGCGGAACAGGTCCACGAAGTCCTGGCGCTGGAAGGGCAGCAGGCGGGAGAGGGCGGCGCGGCGGCCGGTCTCCGTCTCCGCCATGATCATCTGCCGCACGGCGCCGATGCGCGTGGGATCGAAGAACATGTGTTCGGTGCGGCAGAGACCGATGCCCTCCGCGCCGAACTTGCGGGCCGTCTCGGCATCCAGCGGGGTTTCGGCGTTGGTGCGCACCTTCAGCTTGCGCACGGAATCGGCCCATTCCATCAGCGTCGCGAAATCGCCCGACAGCTTCGGCTCGATCATCGCGACGGCGCCCCGGAAGACCTCGCCGGTCGCGCCGTCGAGGGTGATGGTCTCGCCGGCCTGCACGCGCTGGCCGCCGGCGGTGAGCACCTGCTGCGCGTAGTCCACCGTGATGGAGCCGGCGCCGGCCACGCAGGGGCGGCCCATGCCGCGCGCGACCACGGCGGCGTGGCTGGTCATGCCGCCGCGCGTGGTGAGGATGCCCTTCGCGGCGTGCATGCCGTGGATGTCCTCGGGGCTCGTCTCGATGCGCACGAGGATCACGGCCTCGCCCTTCGCCGCGCGCGCTTCCGCCTCGTCGGCGGAGAACACGACGACGCCGCAGGCCGCGCCGGGGGAGGCGGGCAGGCCCTTGGCCAGCGACTTGCGCGGCGCCTTGGGATCGAGCGTCGGGTGCAGCAGCTGGTCCAGCGCCTTCGGGTCCACGCGCTGCACCGCCTCGGCCTGGTCGATCAGGCCTTCGCGCGCCATGTCCACGGCGATCTTGAGCGAGGCGGCGGCGGTGCGCTTCCCGTTGCGCGTCTGCAGCATGTAGAGCTTGTTCTGCTGCACCGTGAACTCGATGTCCTGCATGTCGCGGTAGTGCTTCTCGAGCTTCGCGCGGACCTCGACGAGCTCGGCATACGCCTTGGGCATCGCCACTTCCATGCTGCGCTCGCCGGGCTTGGCGCGGGCTTCCGCCATCGGCTGCGGCGTGCGGATGCCGGCCACCACGTCCTCGCCCTGGGCGTTGATCAGGTATTCGCCGTAGAAGAAGTTCTCGCCCGTGCTGGGATCGCGCGTGAAGCAGACGCCGGTGGCGCAGTCGTCGCCCATGTTGCCGAAGACCATGGCCTGGACATTGACCGCGGTGCCCCAGTCGGCCGGGATGTCGTGCAGGCGGCGATAGGTGTTGGCGCGCGGGTTCATCCAGCTGCCGAACACCGCGCCGATCGCGCCCCAGAGCTGCGCGTGCGGGTCCTGCGGGAAGGGCTTGCCGGTGACTTCCTCCACCATGTCCTTGTAGCCGGCGACGACGCGGTGCCAGTCGGTCGCGCCGAGCTCCGTGTCCTCCGTCGCGCCCTTGTCGAGCTTCACATGCTCGATGATCTCCTCGAAGCGGTGGTGGTCCACGCCGAGCACGACGGAGCCGTACATCTGGATGAAGCGGCGGTAGCTGTCCCAGGCGAAGCGCGCATCGCCGGAGGCGGCGGCGAGCCCGTCCACGGTCGCGTCGTTCAGGCCGAGGTTCAGCACCGTGTCCATCATGCCCGGCATGGAGACGCGCGCGCCGGAGCGGACGGAGACGAGCAGCGGCTTGTGGGTGTCGCCGAACTTCGCGCCGACGGCGTCCTCCACCAGCGTCAGCGCGTCGCTCACCTGGTGGCGCAGATCCTCGGGGTAGGTGTGCTTGTGGGCGTAGTAGTAGGTGCAGACCTCGGTGGTGACGGTGAAGCCGGGCGGCACGGGCAGGCCGATGCTCGCCATCTCCGCCAGGTTCGCCCCCTTGCCGCCGAGCAGGTTGCGCATGTCCGCGCGGCCTTCGTTGTGGCCGGCCCCGAAGCTGTACACCCACTTGGTCATGCGGCGTCTCTCCTGATGAACTGCTTCATCCCCCGCATGCGGGGGGAGGGTCGGGGCCGGGGCGCCTACCCCTCGATCCTGGAAAAGTCGGCCACGCTGTCCATGGCGGTTCGCAGCCGGTTGAGCAAGCGCAGACGGTTCTGGCGGAGTTCCTTTTCGGGCGCATTGACCGTCACGCGGTCGAAGAAGGCGTCCACCGGGCCGCGCAGCGCGGCCAGCGCGGCCATGGCGTCCGCGTACCGTTCGGCGTTCAGCGCGGCCTGCGCGGCGGGTTCGGCGGCATCGAGCGCGGCGGCAAGGGCCTGTTCCTCGGGCAGCGCGAGAAGGGCAGGGTCCACCGCGCCGGTGTGGGGACCGTCCTTCTTCTCCTCGATGCGCAGAATATTCGCGGCGCGCTTGTAGGCGGCGAGCAGGTTCCGCCCTGTCTCGGACTCGACGAGATCCTTCAGGGCATCGGCGCGTGCGAGCAGGCGCAGCAGATCGTCCTCGCCGGCGGTGAAGGCGGCGGCGACGACATCGTGCCGTGCGCCCTCCGCCCGGAGCTGCACGCGCAGGCGCTCGGCGAGGAAGTCCACCAGGCCGGCCGCGAAGGCCGCGACCATCGGCGGATGCGCGCTGCCGGCCGGCGGCCTCCAGCCCGCGTTCAGCTTCTCCTGCGCGACGGCCATGCCGAATTCCGGCGCGGGCGAGACGCCGACCGCCTGGGGGAAGCCGAAGAAGGCCTCCGCGAAGGCGTCGGCAAGGCGCAGGCGCAGGCCGTTCTCGCGGATGATGCGGATGATGCCGAGCGCCGCGCGACGCAGTGCGAAGGGATCGCCGCTGCCGGTCGGGCGCTCATCGGCGGCGAAGAAGCCGGCGAGCGTGTCGAGCTTGTCGGCCAGCGCGACCGCGATCGCGGTCGGCTCGGAAGGCACCGCATCGCCCGGGCCGAGCGGGCGATACTGCGTGCCGATCGCGTCCGCGACCCGAACATCCTCGCCGCCAGCCTTCGCGTAGTAGCGGCCCATCACGCCCTGCAGCTCCGGGAACTCGCCCACCATGCCGGAGGCGAGGTCCGCCTTGGCAAGCTGTGCCGCGCGCGCCGCGAGGTTCGCATCCGCACCGACATGCGGGGCAAGCCAACGCGCCAGGCGTTCCAGCCGCGCCACGCGCTGCCCCTGCGTACCGAGCTTCGCGTGGAACACGACCTCATCCAGCTTGGGGAGGAAATCCTCAAGCTTCTGCTTGCGGTCCTGGTCCCAGAAGAAGCGCGCATCCGAGAGGCGTGCGCGCAGCACGCGCTCGTTGCCGGCCACCAGCGCGGCGCCGCCGTCACTCGCGGAAATATTCGCCACCACGCCGAAGAAGGGCGCAGCGGCGCCGTCCGGCCTGACGACGGAAAAATAGCGCTGGTTCACGCGCATCGTGGTGCGCATCAGCTCGGGCGGCAGGTCCATGAAGGCGTCGTCGATGCGGCCGAGCAGCGGCACCGGCCATTCCACCAGCCCCGCCACTTCCTCCAGCAACCCGCGATCCGGCACCACGCGCACGCCTTGCGCGGCAGCCAGCGCGTTCAGCCCGTCCTCGATGATTTTCATGCGTTCCGCGGCGTCGAGCACAACGCGGCGGTGCAGCAGTTCCGCTTCGTAGCTGGCGAAGGAAAAGACGGTGACCTCGCCTGGCGCCATCACCCGATGGCCTTCGGTGAGGTTCGTGCTGCGCAGCCCGTGCGCATCGTCCTCGCCCTGCCGGAGGTCGAAGGGCACCACCTCGCCGTCGAGCAGGCACAGGATGCGCTGCAACGGGCGCACCCAGGTGAGGCTGCCGCCGGTGCCCCAGCGCATGGATTTCGGCCAGGCGAAGCCGCGGATCAGCTTCGGCATCTCGCGCGCGATCAGGTCGCGCGCCGCCAGCGTCTCGCCGGGCTTGTCCAGCACCCAGAAGCCGTTGCGCTCAACCAGCGCCGATCTCTCGGCGCCATGCTTCTTGAGGAAGCCGGCCAGCGCCGCCTCCGGCGCGCCCACCCGCGGCCCGCGTTCCTCCTTGCCTTCGGTCGTGACCTCCGCGCGCAGCGTCGCCGTCAGCGCGATACGCCGCGGCCCGCAAAAGGCGCGCGGCGCGCCCTGCATCACCGGCGCCAGCGCCGCGGCAACAACTCGGCAAAAATCCTCGGCGCCGCGCGCCTGCATGCGCGCGGGAATTTCCTCGCTGAACAGTTCGAGCAGGAGTTCGGGCATGCGCTACAGCGCCCTTTTCACATCGGTCTCGGCGAAGTCGTCGCCCTTGAACAGCAACGGCTCGTTCCGCTCGATCGCGAGCGCATAGGCGAAGAAGTCGCCGAGATTGAGCCCGGCCTTGTGGCGCCCCTTGCCGAAGCGGCGCCAGCCGCTTCGCGCGATCGCGGCGTGCCGGGCCGTCACCTCCGCAATCTCGATCCCTGCGAAATCGAGCAGCGCATCGAGCCGCGCGGCCATCTCTTCGCCGCCACGCCCCTCCGCGACCATGGCCACTTCGATCAGCGTCGCGGCCGACATGGCGAGCCTGTCGCCCGCGGCCCGCATGGCCTCGGCATAGTCCGCCGCGTCATCCTCCATCGCGACGATCGCCATGAGTGCGGAGGTATCGACGATCACTTCGGCAGACCATGCTCGTCGTACAGATCGGAATGGTCGCTGGTGCGCAGATGGGGCGGCATGAGGGCTGCGGTCCGGCGGCCGAGCGCGAGCAACTCCTCCACGAAGCGCTCGTCCGCACGCCGCCGGCGTGCATGCTCCTGCGCAAGACGGTCCCGGACGGCCGCGCGCAACGCACCGGTCGTGCTGGTACCCAGCAATTCCGCCAGCGCCTTCGCTTCCGCGATCAGCGCCTCGTCCTTGATGTTCAACTGGCCCATGGCGCCCTCTTGGTAGAAAGCGCTTTCCATATGGTAGAAACCGGGCTGGCCGGCAAGCTCACGCGGCCTTCTCCCCCGCCAGCCAGGCTTCGCAGCAGCGTTTCGCCAGATTGCGCACGCGGCCGATATAGGCTTGCCGTTCCGCCACGCTGATCGCACCGCGGGCGTCCAGCAGGTTGAAGCGGTGGGACGCCTTGATGCACTGGTCATAGGCCGGCAGCGCCAGGCCGCGCTCCACCAGCGCCGCGCATTCCTTCTCGGCGTCGGCGAAGTGCTGGAACAGCATCGCGGTGTCGGCCGCCTCGAAATTGTGGTGCGAGTATTCCACCTCGGCCCGCTTGAAGACGTCGCCGTATTTGACGCCGCGGCCGTTGAAATCCAGGTCGTAGACGTTCTCGACGCCCTGGATGTACATCGCCAGGCGTTCCAGGCCGTAGGTCAGCTCGCAGCTCGGCACCTCGCAGGGAATGCCGCCGACCTGCTGGAAATAGGTGAACTGCGTCACCTCCATCCCGTCGCACCACACTTCCCAGCCCAGCCCCCAGGCGCCGAGCGTCGGGCTTTCCCAGTCATCCTCGACGAAGCGGATGTCGTGCAGCATCGGGTCGATGCCGAGCGCGCGGTAGCTCTCGATCAGCAGTGTCTGGGGGTCGGGCGGGCTCGGCTTCAGGATCACCTGGTACTGGTAGTAGTGCTGCAGCCGGTTCGGGTTCTCGCCATAGCGGCCATCGGCGGGGCGGCGGCTGGGCTGCACATAGGCCGCCTGCCAGGGCTTCGGGCCGAGCGCGCGCAGCGTGGTCGCCGGATGGAAGGTGCCGGCGCCGACCTCCATGTCGTAGGGCTGCAGGATCAGGCAACCCTGCTCGCCCCAGAAGCGATGGAGCCGCAGGATCATGTCCTGGAAGGAGGGGGGCTTTTCGGGCATCTCGGGGCGCGGAATAGACCAGCCGGGGCCAAGGGCCAACTGCGCCGGGAGGGCATGATGAGCGAAACGACGCCGCGCGCGGCCGCGGAGGCGCTGGTGGGCGCCTATTACGCCGCCTTCAACGCGGGCGACCGGGCCGCGATGTGCGCCCTGCTGGCCGAGGACGTGGCGCATGACGTGAACCAGGGTGGACGCCGGATCGGCCTGCCGGCCTTCCGCGCCTTCATGGCGCAGATGGACGCCGCCTATGAGGAGCGGCTGGAGGACATCGTGGTGATGGCCGACGCCACGGGCACACGCGCCGCGGCGGAGTTCGTGGTCGTGGGAAAATACCTCCGCACCGAGCCCGGCCTGCCGGAAGCCCGCGGCCAGGGCTACCGCCTGCCGGCCGGCGCCTTCCTGGCCATTGCGGACGGGAAGATCACGCGGGTGACCACCTACTACAACCTGCAGGACTGGATCGCGCAGGTTTCGGCGTGACGGCGACGGAGGAGACCGGGATGGATCGCGCAACCTTCGAGGCCGCGCGGCGGGCGCGGGGCTGAGCTACAGCCCGAGCCGCGCCCAGGCCGCGCGTTCCTCGGCCGCGGCCAGCAGCGCATCGGCCGAGAGACCCGGCAGCAGCCGTAGCGGCCAGGGCGGGCGGCGGGCGCCGATCGGGACGACCTTCGCCTTCTCGCCGAAGCGGGCCTTGATCTCGGCCGAGGCCTCGCCGAGGCGGTCCGCGAGGCCGAGCGCCACGGCCTGCTTCCCGGTCCAGAAGCGGCCGGTGAACAACTCCTCCTCGGGGGCCTTCAGCTTGCCGGCGCGGCGGGTGCGGATCCACTCCTTGAAGGTCTCGTGCAATTCGTCGAGCAGGCCGCGCAGGCGCTCCACATCCTCGGGCCGTTCCGGGCGGAAGGGGTCCATGAAGCTCTTGTCGGTGCCGGCGGTGTGCAGGCGGCGCTCCACCCCCCAGCGCGCGAGAGTCTCGGACAGCCCGAAGCCGGCGCTGATCACGCCGATGGAGCCGAGGATGGAGGCCGGGTCGGCCACGATCTCATCCGCCGCGCAGGCCAGCCAGTAGCCGCCCGAGGCCGCCGCATCCTCGACGCAGGCGATCACCGGCACCTTCTTCTCCTCGGCCAGGCGGCGGATGCGCTGCGCGACGAGGCTGGACTGCACCGGCGAGCCGCCGGGGGAGTTCACCACCAGCACGACGGCCGCGAGATGTCGCAAGCCGAAGGCGCGCGCGATCAGGGGGGCCATGCCGGCGGCGGAGATCCCGGAAGGCGTGAAGCCGCCGCTGCGCGCGGCGATCAGGCCGGAGAGGCGAAGCAGCGCGACGCGCGGCGGCCGCGACAGGAAGGGAAGGTTCATGCCGCATAGATGCCGCGGCGGCGGGCCTGGGCAAGACGTCGCGGCCGGGGCATGTTCCGGCCGGATCGGAGTGATGGCATGGACAAGTCACGTCGGGTGATCGTGGCCGGCGCCGGCCCCGCGGGGCTGGTCGCGGCAGCCTACCTCGCCGGGGAGGGAATCCCGGTCACCATCGTCGAGCAGGAACGCGACCTGCCGGACGACCTCCGCGCGTCCACCTTCCATCCGCCGACGCTCGACATGCTCGGCCGCTTCCCGGGCGTGGTGGAGAAGCTGATCGCGCAGGGGCTGATCTGCCCGACCTGGCAGTTCCGCGACCGGCAGACCGGCCCGATCGCCACCTTCGAGATGGCGCGGCTGAAGGACGACACGGCGCATCCCTACCGGCTGCAATGCGAGCAGTGGCGGCTGACGCGGATGCTGCGCGACATCCTGGCCGACAACCCCGAGGTGGAATTCCTCTACGACGCGAAGGCGAGCGAGGTCGCGCAGGACGCCGATGGCGTGACGCTGACGATCGAGCGCCCGGACGGCAGCACGGAACGGCTCGCCGGCGCCTATCTCGTCGGCGCGGATGGCGCGCGCAGCGCGGTGCGGCGCTCGCTCGGCATCGGCTTCGAGGGCATGACGATCCCCGAGACCTACCTGACGCTCTCCACCACCTTCCGCTTCGAGGACCACATCCCCGCCCTGGCGAACATCGCCTACATCTCGGACCCCGAGGAATGGTTCGTGCTGCTGCAGGCGGCGGGGCTGTGGCGCGTACTGCTGCCGACCGCGCCGGAGGAAGCCGCGGACGAGGCGAAGATGCTGGCGCCCGCGCGTATCCAGGAACGGATGCAGGGCGTCTGGCCGAACCCGGCCGGCTACGAGATCCGCCACCGCACCGCCTATCGCGTGCATGAGCGCGTGGCGGACAGCTATGTGAAGGGCCGCATCTTCCTGGCGGGCGACGCGGCGCATATCAACAACCCGCTCGGCGGCATGGGCATGAATGGCGGCGTGCACGACGCCTTCAACCTGGCGCAGAAGCTTTCCGCGGTGTGGCGCGGCGAGGCCGATGCCGCGGTGATGGAGCGCTATTCGCGCCAGCGCCGGAAGGTCGCGCTGGACGTGGTGCAGCAGCAGGCGCTGCGCAACCGCCAGCTGCTGAACCAGCGCGACCCGGCGGTGCGCAAGGCCTATCACGACGAGCTCCGCGGCATCGTCGCCGACCCGGAGAAGCACCGCGCCTATCTGCTGCGGTCCTCGATGATCCAGTCGCTGCGCGATCTGGAGGACGTGGCATGAGAGGCGTGTGCAACAGAGCGGCCAGCTTTGCTGGCCGAGGCCGCGAATGCGGCCCGCGCACAGACCAGCAGCGCCGCCGGGAAGACCAGTCGCCTGCGCGAAGCCAAGGCGGCGGAGCCGCCGCCCGGCGTTTGAGGGCACCATAATGTCCGGCCATCCGGAGGCCGACATCTACCACCGCCAGGGCATGGGCCAGCGCGCCGGGATGGGCACGCGGCCGGCGCTGGTGATCGTGGATTTCGTCAACGGCTTCGCCGATCCCGCGCATTTCGGCGGCGGCAACATCGGCCCCGCCATCGAGCAGACCGTGCAGCTGCTGGCCTTCGCGCGCAGGCATCACTGGCCCGTCGCGCACACCCGCGTGGTCTATGCCGATGACGGCGCGGATGCCGGCGTCTTCACGCGCAAGGCGCCCTCGCTGCTGAAGCTGACGGAGCATGCGCCGCTGTCGCAGATCGTGCCGGAGCTCACGCCGGTGAAGGGCGAGCACATCGTCCGCAAGCAGGGCGCCTCCGGCTTCTTCGCCACCAACCTCGCGATGTGGCTGACGCAGCAGCGCGCGGACACGGTGGTGGTGGCGGGCTGCACCACCTCGGGCTGCGTGCGCGCGACGGTGGTGGATTCGATGCAGCACAATTTCCGCACCATCGTCGCGACCGACTGCGTGGGTGACCGCGCGCTCGGCCCGCATGAGGCGAACCTGTTCGACATGGGCCAGAAATACGCGGACCTGATGACCCGCGCGGAGATCGAGGCGGCCACCGGCGGTTGCGACCACAAATTGAGATTTCTCAAAACAGTTGACAAAGCATGACGGATGGCCTACCCCCTCTGTGCAAGGGCGGATGGTGTCGAAGCACTGCACGGCAG
>NZ_JBWXTD010000003.1:87548-89536 GCF_056682175.1 Falsiroseomonas sp. RANM36 | reverse complement strand
CGCGGGCTAACCTGTCCGACATGGCCCATAAATCCGCGCCCGTGAGGCCCGGGGGGGAGAGCGCGGCGGCCCCCGGCGCCGGACGGCGCCGGCCCGTCGCGTCAGACCACCTGGTTGAACAGCGCCGTCTCGCCGCGGCGCAGCCGGGCGAGATTCTCCTCCATCAGGTCGAGGACGTTGTCCTCGTAGCGCCGCGTCTCGCCGCCGGTATGGGGCGTGACCAGCACGTTCGGCATCGCCCAGAGCGGGCTCTCGGCCGGCAGCGGCTCGTCCGCCGTCACGTCCAGCGCGGCCTGGCCGATCCGGCCGGATTGCAGCGCGGCGATCAGCGCGGCCTCGTCGCAGACGCGCCCGCGCGCCACATTGACCAGCGCCGCACCCGGCTTCATCGCGGCGAAGGCGGCGGCATCCATCAGGCCGCGCGTCTCCTCGGTCAGCGCGCAGGTGAGCGCAACGATGTCGGCGCGCGGCAACTGCTGCTTCAGCGCCGACATCGGGTGGATCTCGTCGGCGCCCTCCGCGCCCTTCTCCGGGTCGCGGCGCAGGCCGACGACCGTCATGTCGAAGGCCTTGGCCAGCCGCGCGAGCCGCCCGCCGATGCGCCCGATGCCGACGACGAGCAGCGTCTTGCCGCCGAGTTCGTCCTCGCGCCGCGTCAGGTCGCCGATCATGCCGCGCCAGTGGCGCTGCGCCTGGTTGGCGCAGGCTTCCGGGATGCGCCGCGCCATCGCCAGGATCAGCGCCATCGCGTGCTCGCTGACGGCATTCGCGTTCGCACCCTGCGCGGAGGCCAGGCGGATGCCGGCGGCCGCGAGCGCGGCGCGGTCGTACTGGTCCACGCCCGCGCTGATGGACTGGATGAACTTCAGCCGCCCGCCCGGCTTCGCCAGGTGGTTGCGCCAGAAGCCGGAGACGAGCAGCACATCCGCCTCGTCGATGCGCGCCTCCAGCTCATCCAGGCTGCGCACCTCGATCACCGGAAGCTTGCCGCCGCGCGCGGCGTAGCGTTCCGCGAAGCGATAGGCGACATGGGCGAACAGCAGGGTCGGCGTCTCCGTCAGCATTTGTCTTCCGTTGGGGTTGTGCGGGTCGGGAGGTAAGCGCCGACCGCCCGGGGGCGCAAGCTCAGCGCCGCGCGAGCAGCGTGCGGGCCAGGCGGTCGAACTCGGCGATCGTCAGCGTCTCGGCACGACGCTCGCCGGCAATGCCGGCCGCCGCGAGCAGCCCCTCGGCATCGCCGAGCGATTTCAGCGCGCCGCGCAGCATCTTGCGGCGCTGGCCGAAGGCCGCCGCGGTGAGCCGTTCCATCGTGGCGAAAAGCGCCGGGCCCGGGTCTTCCGCATGCGGCACCAGCCCGACCACCGCGGACCAGACTTTCGGCGGCGGGCTGAAGGCGCCGGGCGGCAGGGTCAGCAGCAGCGTGCAGCGGCAGCGCCACTGCGCCAGCACGCCGAGGCGGCCATAGGCCTCGGTGCCGGGTGCCGCGGTGATGCGCTCGGCCACTTCCTGCTGGAACATCAGCGTCATGGATTCCAGCGCCGCGGCCTGGCGCAGCCAGCCGACGAGCAGCGGCGTGCCGACGTTGTAGGGCAGGTTCGCGACGATCCGGCGCGGCGCGGCAAGCAGCACGGCCGGGTCCAGCTTCAGCGCATCGCCCTCGATGATCTCGAGCCGGCCGGGATAGGCGGCGGCGAGTTCCGCAAGCGCGGCGACGGCGCGGCGGTCGAGTTCCACCGCCACCACCTTCTCGGCCGCCGTCGCGAGCAGGGCGCGTGTCAGTCCGCCGGGTCCCGGCCCGACTTCCAGCACCTGCCGCCCTTCCATCGGCCCGGCTGCGGTGGCGATGCGGGCGCAGAGCGTGGGGTCGAGCAGGAAGTGCTGCCCAAGCGCCTTCCGCGCCTCCAACCCATGCCGCGCGATCGTCTCGCGCAGCGAGGGCAGGGCGGGCGTCGCGGAGTCGCGCAGCGCCGGGCGGGCGCCGGCCGCGC
>NZ_JBWXTD010000003.1:82246-87448 GCF_056682175.1 Falsiroseomonas sp. RANM36 | reverse complement strand
CTGCGCGGCCCGAGGCCGCGAATGCGGCCCGCGGCCAGTGCGTCATGCGCATAGCATGCCGTTGGCATGACGAAGCCAAGCGCGCGGAGCGCGCGCCCGGCGTCTGAGGGCGCAAAATCAAGTATTCCTCATCTCGATCTGGGCGCGGCGGCGCAGTTCGCGCTGCAGGCGGCGCGCCAGCAGCTCAGCGCGGTCGCGCACGATCGCCGAGCGCGCCATGTCCGGCGTGACCTCGCCCTCGTTCCGGCGTTCGCGCGAGCAGACCATGATCACGGCGATGCCGTCCGGCGCGATGATCGGCTCGCTCGCCCGGCCGATCGGCAGGCCGGCGATGAGCTGGCGCAGCGGCGGCGGGTTCAGCTGCTCCAGCCGCACCTCGCCCGGATCGGCGGGGCGGTCGCTGCCGGTGGTGCGCGCCGCCGCCTCCATCGC
This sequence comes from Falsiroseomonas sp. RANM36, assembly GCF_056682175.1. Classification (NCBI taxonomy): domain Bacteria; kingdom Pseudomonadati; phylum Pseudomonadota; class Alphaproteobacteria; order Acetobacterales; family Roseomonadaceae; genus Falsiroseomonas; species Falsiroseomonas sp. RANM36. The sequence continues at coordinate 87,016 of NZ_JBWXTD010000003.1, read as the reverse complement.
CTCGCAGCCGCGCGCCGAGCCGGCCAGCGCCTGGGCGCGCTGCAGCTGCTGCAGCTGCTGCGGGTCCGGCGCATCGGGGTTCAGCGCGGCGGTGAAGGGGAAGAAGACCTGGCGCATGCTGAGGATCGTCACCTCGTCGCGCCCGACCAGGCGCCGCTGGCGCAGGGCGACGATCTGGTAGCCGCCGGGGACCCGGATCGGGTTGGCGATCGCGCCGGGCGGCATCTGGGTGACGACGGCGGCCACCGCCGGGTCCAGCGCCTCCGGCCCGACCCAGCCGAGGTCGCCGCCGGCGAGCGCCGTCTGCGACTGGCTGAACTGCGTCGCGGCGAGCGGGAAGGGCACGCCGGAGCGGAGCTGGCCCACCACGTCATCCACGAAGCGCTGCACCTGGCCGGATTCGGAGGGGTCGTCCACCGGGATGAAGATCTCCGAGACCAGGAATTCGGGCTGGCCGGTGCGCGCCTTCTGGGCGGCGATGTAGTCGTTGATCTCGGCTTCGCTCGGCCGCGCCTGCGCGCCGAGCAGGGCGCGGATCAGACGCGCCCAGCCGATCTGCACGCGGATCTGGTCGTAGAGCACGCGCGGCTCCACCCCGGCGCGGCGCAGCTGCGTGACCAGTCCGCCCTCCGGCAGGTTGTTCCGCCGCTCGAGATCGGCGACCGCGCTGGCGACGTCCACATCCGTGACGGCGACGCGGCGGCGCTGCACCTCCTGCATGCGCAGCCGCTCGTCCACCAGCAGGCGCGTCACCTGCGGCGTGAGGCGGTCGAGCACCTGGGGCGAGACCGGCAGGCCGGCATTGATGGCGAAGAGCCGGCGCCGTCCCTCCACATCCGCGGTGGTGACGATGTCGCCATTGACCACCGCGACGATGCGGGTGGATTGCGCCAGGGCAGGCGGCGCGGCGGCCGCGGCGGCGAGGATCGTGCAGAGCAGCAGGGCGCGGAGCAGGGGGCGCATCCGGGATTCCTAGTGGCGCGGGGCGTGCGAGGGAAGGGCCTCGCCGCCGGCCCCGGGGTTGCGGGCGGTCACAGGGCCCGGATGCCGAAGTCGCCGATCGTCTTCAGCGTCACCCGGAACAGCAGCATGGTGCCGGTGGGGTCGTCCTGCAGGGTCACGGGGTCCTGCACCCACCGGCGTATCAGCCGGGCCTCGAAGATCAGGCATTCGTCCTCGTAGGCGAGAACGCCCTGGGCGGCCACCGGCTCGTCGCGGAAGCGGTCGTAGCGGCCGAAGGCGCCGACCCGCCAGTTGTCGTTCACCTGGAGGAAGCCGCCCAGGCTGATCTCGTTCCGCTTCGGATAGGAATTGTTGTAGGCCGCCTGGGTGCCCAGGTAGCCGGCGCTGAGGGAGTATCCGTTGCCGAAGACGGTGCCGGTGATGTCCCAGAGCTGCTGCTCGCCGGTCTCGGCGGAATAGCGGCTGCGGCCCATGATCTCGAACCAGGGCACGGGCGCGAGGCGGGCGCGCGCGACATAGTCCGAGCGCTGGTTCTCGAGGCCGGAGCCGGCGGGGAACAGCGCCTCGTCGCTGGTGCGGAAGCTGCGGCCGACCAGGCCTTCGAGCTGGCCGCCATTGGGGAACAGCCAGGCCGCGCGGATCGCCGCGTCCATCCGCGTGCCGCCTTCCTGGCGGTCGCGGCCGGGGTAGCGGTTCAGGTCGAACAGGTTGGCGTCGGTGAATTGCAGGTCGAGGCTGTCCTCGGCCGGGATGTTGGTCTGCCGGCCGGTGTTCGGGCCGGTGACGAACTGCACCCGCGGCTCCAGCACATGCGTGCCCCACTCGCCCGCGGAGCGCGCCAGCGGCCAGCGCAGGTCCACCGCGGCGCGGACATTGCCGTTGGTCCAGTTGCCGTCCTGGCCGGGCGGCCCGAAGAAGGGCGCGGCCTGCAGGTCCTGGACATAGCCGGCCAGCACGTCCGCCTGTGCCCTGATGGTCCAGATCTCGCCGGCATGGCCGAGCAGGGGCAGCTCGTAGGCGGCGCGGCTGCCGACCCGGCGGGAATTGGTGCCCTGGTCGCGGGTGATCGCGTAGCCCTGCGCGTCCACCCGGAACTGGCCGCCCAGGCTGTCCCGCGAGAACAGGTATTCGGCATAGCCATAGGGCAGCACCAGGGGCACCTGGCCGGTGGTGTTGGTCTGCAGCAGGCTCTGATAGAGCCGCGAGTCGGCCCGGACGTAGCCCTGCACGCCCCAGAACCCCTCGAGATAGGCGTTCGAGGTCAGCACCTGCGGCGAGCCGTAGCGATAGGCGCGCAGGTAGTCGCGCGAGGAGGCGCGGTTCAGCGCGAAGCCGGCGCGCCAGGTCTCGTCCAGCGAGAACTGGCCCTGGGAGAAGAAGTTCCAGCCGATCCCCTCCTGGTCCACGTCGTTGCCCTGGAGGTTGCCGAAGGAGCCGTCGAGCGAGACGACGCCGCTGTTGAACCGGCGCCGATAGGCCAGGGCGAGCCCGCCGATCTGCTCGGTGGAGACGGTGGCGCGGATGGTGGCGTCCGCGCTGTCGTCGAGCACCCAGTAGAAGGGCTGCTCGTAGAAGCCGCCGAGCAGCTTGGTGACGCCGAAGGTCGGCGAGAGGAAGCCGCTGATCCGCGGCGCGCCCGGCGCGGCGTGGCTGAAATAGGGCGCGTAGAGCACCGGCACGCCGAACATCTCGAGCGAGGCGTCGCGGTAGCGCACGCGCTGTTCCTGCGAATGCAGGCTGGCGATGCCGGCGCGCAGCTGCCAGAGCGGCGCGCGGTCCGGGTCCTCGGGGCAGAGGTTGCAGGGCGAATAGACCACGCGGGAGAGGTCGGTGATGTCGCCCCCGGTGCGGCGCGCGCCCGCGGCGGCGACGCGCGTGTTGCCGGCCAGCAGGCCGCGGATGCCTTCCAGCACGGCGTCGCGCATGCCGCCCGACAGCTCCGCCCGCTCGGCGAACAGGATCTGCCCGTCGGGCTCGATCAGCACGACGTTGCCGGTCGCGGTCGCGACGCCGGTGGCGCGGTTGTAGGTGAACTGGTCGGCGCGCACCACGCGGTTGCCCTGCCAGGCCTCCACCCGGCCGCGCGCGGTGACGGTGTCGGCGTTCTGGTCGAACTCCACCTCCTCGGCGGTGAAGGTCACCGGCTCGTCGGAGGCGGCGGCGCGGCCATCCAGGCCCGGCAGGCCCTGCGCGGCCAGCGGCGCGGGCGGCGCGAGCAGCGCGAGGAGCAGCAGGCCGCGTCGCAGTCTCGCCATCAGCCGTCTTCCAGGTGCAGCAGCAGCGCCAGCGCCAGCAGGAGGCCGGCGACCGTCGGCGCCCAGGCGGCGAGCAGGACGGGGAGCGACCCGGCCTCGCCGAATTCGTTGCTCACGCGGTCCACCACGAACAGTGCGAAGCCCGCGGCGACGCCGCCGGCGATCATCTGCGCCACGCCGCCGCGGCGGTTGTGGCGCATCGAGAAGCCGGCCGCGAGCAGCGCCATCGCCAGCGCCAGCACGGGCATCGCCAGCAGCGACTGGAACTGGATGCGGTGCCGCACGGCGGAGAAGCCGGCTTCCTCCAGCACGGCGATGAAGTCGGGCAGCGACCAGAAGCTCAGCGTCTCGGGCGAGGCGAAGCTGTCCTCGATGCGCCCGGCGGTCAGCTCGGTCGGCAGCTCGATCGCACCGGGCGGGCTTGGGCGGCGGTCGGGGCCGAACGTGACGGCGTCCTCCAGCACCCAGCGCCCGGGCGCGAGATGGGCGCGCGGCGCCTCGATCCGCGCGAGCGGGCGCCCGCCGTCCGACAGGCGCCAGACGGTCACGCCCTGCAGCTCGAACCGGCCGCGCCCGGCGGCGCCGCGCGCGGCGGCAGGAAGTCGCGGCGGAACACGTCGGAGTTCGCCGGCGTGCGCGGCAGGCCGTACACCTCCACCGCCTGGGCGATGGCGCGCGTGAGACGCGCATCGTCCACGTCGCCGGCGCCGAGCCGGCGGCCTTCCGGCGTCGCGATCAGCGTGCGCCAGGCGAACTCCACGCGGCCGATCTCCATCGGCGCATTGATGGTGGCGTCCACGCGGCGCATCACCTCGGCCGCGAGCGGCGGGTTGCGGCCGATCTCCAGCATCGCGCGGTTGATCGCCGCGACCATGCCGCGCACGCCGTTCGGATTGTCGCGCAGCAGCCGCTGCGAGACCATCGTGCCGTTCGAGTAGAGGTCGATCCCGAAGTCGGAGAACAGGAACCAGCGCAGGTCCTTGTCCGGATCGAGGCCGAGCGCGCGGAAATTGGTGTGCGCCGTCACGGTGAAGACCGCGCCGAGGTCGAACTGGTCGCGCAGCAGCATCGGCTCCTGCAGCGCCGGCGCGATGGAGACGACCGGGTTCTTCGCCAGGTCGAGCCCGTTCAGCCGCGCGAACAGCGGCAGCAGCTGCATCGTGGTGGAGCCGGGCGAGCCGCCGATGCGCTTGCCCGCCATGTCCGCCACGGTGCGGATCGGGCCCGACGCCTTGGTGATCAGCGCGAAGGGCGGCGTGTTGTACATCTGGTAGACCATCACCGGCGCCTCGCCGGGGCGGTTCGCCGCCTGCTGGATGATCGCATTCTGGTCGCCGAAGCCCGCATCATAGGCACCGGCCATGATGCGCGTGACCGTGGCGGTGGAGCCCTCGCCCTGGTCGATCGTCACGTCGAGCCCGGCCTCGCGGAACCAGCCGCGCTCGCGCGCCAGGTAGAACCAGGAATGGACGCCCTGGAAGCGCCAATCCAGCGTGAAGCGGACCGGGGTCAGCGCCTGCGCCGTCGGCGCGACGCTCTATCAGAGCCGGAT
>NZ_JBWXTD010000003.1:81135-82146 GCF_056682175.1 Falsiroseomonas sp. RANM36 | reverse complement strand
GCCGGCGCGTGCTGCCGCGCGCGCGCGGGGGGTGCGCGCCGGGGGGGGGGGGGCCCCCCCCCCCCCCCCCCGCCGGCCAGCGAGGAGAGGCCGCCGCCGGTGCGCAGGAAGGTCTGGTCCATGCGTTCCGCCCGCGCCAGCATCATGGAGGAGAGCGGCGAGAGGCCGGTCACCGCGACGGTGCCGAGCAGCAGCGCGACCAGCGCCGGCCCGGTGAGGAAGCCCCAGGCCGAGACGCCGGCCGCGCGCGCCACGATCAGCTCGGAGGACCGCGTCAGCCGCCAGAAGGCGACGATCCCGCCGAGCAGGATGGCGAAGGGCAGGATCTGCAGCGCGACGAAGGGCAGGCGCAGCGCCGCGATGGTGGCGGGGATGTCGAAGCCGACATTCGGCCGCGTCGCCGCGCGGCGCAGCAGCTCGATGAAGTCGAACAGCGCGACAAGGCCGGTCAGCGCCGCCAGCATGACCAGCGTCGCGGCCAGGAAGCCGCGGGCGACGTAGAGCGTCAGCGTCGGCGTGAAGGTCATGCGCCGTCAGGCCGAAGCCGGGCGCGGGCGCGGGCGCGGCAGGCCGGGCGCGCCGATCATCCACCACAGCGCGACGAGGCCTGGCGCGACGGCATGCACCCAGATCAGCCAGACGAAGGCGTTCTCCCGCGTCGCGAGGTTGCCGATGGTCAGCCCCACCGCCAGCAGCGCCACGGTGATGCCGATGCCGACCGCGAGACGCAGGCCACCGCCATGGCGGCGGAACTGCCCGGTCAGGGCGACCGCCAGCGCCACCAGGGCATAGGACAGCGCGGTCAGCGGCGCCGACAGGCGCTGATGCGCCTCGCCGTAGAAGCGTGCGATCTCGCGCGGGCGCAGCTCCTCCGCGGGGTCGGGGTCGAGCAGCTCGGCGACGCTGCGCTCGCGCGAATCGCGCGCGCCCCCCCCCCCCCGGCGGGGGGGGCGCGCCCCGGCCGCGCCGGGGGGCGCGGGGGGGGCGGGGGTGAGGCGGCGCGGGGGGCCC
>NZ_JBWXTD010000003.1:74455-81035 GCF_056682175.1 Falsiroseomonas sp. RANM36 | reverse complement strand
CGCCCTGCCCGTAGACGCGGGCGTTCTCGCGCGGGCGCCGCCCCCCCGCGGGGGGGGGGCCGCGCCGCGCGGCGACGCGGCGCGCGCGCGAATCGCGCGCGCGCGCCTCCTCCTGGCGGGTGGCGCGCGCCAGGTCCACGCTGTTCTCGGCGAAGGAGAGGGTGTTCAGCCGGGGCGGCTGGCCGTTGCGCGCCTGCTCCATCTGCTCGCGCACGCCGTTGATCAGCAGCACGCGCGGCCCGAGCGGGGTGGTGGTGATGCGGCCCTCCTCGGCGATGATGGTCACCGGCGCGCCCGGCTCGCGCTGGTCGTGCACCAGGATGCCGCGCAGGGTGCCGTCGCGTTCGCGCGCCCGGGCATAGACCGTGAGCTCGTTGCCGATCGAGGAGAACACGCCTTCCTGCAGCAGGATCGCGGCCATCTGGTTGCGGATCTCGAACTGCCACATGCGGAAGGCGCCGTGCGAGAGCGGCACCAGCCAGAGATTGAGCGCATAGCCGACCGCCACCGAGATCAGCGCCAGCGTGACCGCCGGCCGCGCGAGGCGCAGCGGCGAGAGGCCGGCGGCGCGCATCACCACCAGCTCGCGGTCGGTGTTCATCCGCACATAGACGAAGAGCACCACGACGAAGGTGGTGATCGGCAGGATCACCGCGACGAAGCCCGGCAGCATCAGGCTGGTGAGCTCGAGGAAGACGGTCAGCGACAGGCCGCGGTCCAGCACCAGCTCGATGAAGCGGAGCGACTGGGTCAGCCACACCAGCGCCGCCAGCCCGGCGGTCACCGCCAGCAGGCCGCCCGCGAGCTGGCGGAAGATGTAGCGGTCGATCCGGGTCATCCGCCCATCCCTACCACCCCCGGCCGGTCAGGGCAGCACCTTCCCCGGATTCATCAGCCCCTGCGGATCGAGCGCCGCCTTGATGGCCCGCATCGCCGCCAGCTCCGCCCCGCCGCGCCAATCCTCCATCATGTCGGTCTTGAGCCGGCCGATGCCGTGCTCGGCGCTGAAGGAGCCGCCGAGGTCGCGCACCACCGCGTTCACGCAGTCCATGATGTCGTGGCTGCGCGCGAGGAAGGCGGCGGGGTCCATGCCTTCCGGCTGCTCCAGGTTCATGTGGATGTTGCCGTCGCCGATATGGCCGAAGGGCACCGGCCGGCTGCCGGGGATCAGCGCCCGCAGCGCCGCGGAACAGCGGCGGATCATCTCCGGCACCTTCGAGACGGGCACCGAGACGTCGTTCTTCACGCTCGCGCCCTCGCGCTTCTGCGCCTCCGGGTGTTCCTCGCGGATGCGCCAGATCTTCTGGGCCTGCGCCTCGTTCGCGGCGATCGCGGCGTCCGTGACCTCCGCCGCCTGCATCGCCTCGAACAGCACGGATTCCGCCATCTCGCGCAGCTGCGCGTCCGGCCGCGGGGAGGCGAGATCCACCAGCACGTAGTGGTCGGCGCGCGATTCCAGCGGCAGCGTCACGCCCTCGATGTGCCTCACCGCGAAATCGACGCCGGTGCCGGACATGTATTCGAAGGCGCGCACCGCGCTCTCGTCGCGGTCGCGGAAGCGGCGGAACAGCGCGAGCGCCGCGTCCTCGTCCGCCACGGCGCAGAACGCCAGCGCGGTGTCGCGCGCCCGGGGAAACAGGCGCAGCACGGCGGCGGTCACGATGCCGAGCGTGCCCTCCGCGCCCACCAGCAGGTGGCGCAGCGCATAGCCGGTGTTGTCCTTGCGCAGCCGGCGCAGCCCGTTCCAGATGCTGCCATCCGGCAGCACGGCCTCCAGCCCCAGCATCAGCTCGCGTGCGTTGCCGTAGCGAACGGTGGTGTTGCCGCCGGCATTGGTCGAAAGCACGCCGCCGATCGTCGCCGAGCCCTCCGCGCCGAGGCTCAGCGGGAACAGGCAGCCGGCCTCGGCGGCGGCGTCCTGCGCGGCCTTCAGCACCACGCCGGCCTCGGCGGTCATGGTCATGTCCAGCGGATCGAGCGCCCGGATGCGGTTCATGCGCGCCAGCGACAGCACCAGGTGCCGCCCGCTCTCGTCCGGCGTCGCGCCGCCCACCATGGAGGTGTTGCCGCCCTGCGGCGTGATCGGCACCCCCGCCGCGACACAGAGCCGGACCACGGCGGCGACCTCCTCTGTGGAGGCGGGGCGCGCCACGGCGAAGGCCGCGCCGCGATAGAGCGCGCGCCAGTCCGAGAGATGCGGCGCGATGTCCGCCGCATCGGTCAGCAGGCCGCGCGGCCCGAGGATGGCGGCGAGCTCGTCGAGGATGCGCGAAGGCGTGGAATCCGGCATGGCCGCCCTTCTACAGGAAAAGCGCGCCCGCCACCGCCCCCGCCGCCAGGACCCAGAGCGGGCTGCGGTCGCTCCGCCAGACGAACAGCGTCGAGCCGATGGTCAGCGCCACCGCCACCCAGCCCGTGGCCGCGGTGACGCCGAGCAGGATGCCGGCAGCCAGGATCAGCCCGACCGCGATCGGCACCAGCCCGCGCTCCACCAGGCGCAGCCGCGCATTGCCGCGCAGCCGGGTGCGCAGGCGGGAGAAGCCATAGGCCAGGAACCCCGCCGGCACGGTCATCCCGGCCGTCGCCACCAGCATCCCGGCAAGCCCCGCCACCTGCCAGCCGATCAGCCCCACCACCAGGACATTGGGCCCCGGCGCGGCCTGGGCGAGGGCGAAAAGCTGGGCGAATCGCGCGTCGCTCATCCAGCCATGCACCTCCACCACCAGGCGGTGCATCTCCGGCACCACGGCGATGCCGCCACCGACCGCGATCAGCGAGATCGCCATGAACCCCCAGGCGAGCTGCCAGAGGATTTCGGTCGTTCCGCTCACCGCGCCGGCTTCGCGGGAAGCCGGTCGGTCCACCAGGCGGCGGCGATGCCGAAGGGGGCGAGGCCCAGCACGATCACCGGCAGGGGCAGGCGCAGCACCGCCGCGCCGAGCAGGGCGGCGACGCCGACCGCGAGCACCGGCAGAGCGGGGCGCAGGTTCTGCACCATCTTGAGCGCGGTGCCGATCACCATCCCCGCCGCCGCCGCCGCGGTGCCGGCCAGCACCGCCTTGACCAGCGGCAGCTCCCCCCATCGGTCATGCGCCCAGGCCATCAGCACCAGCACCGCCATCGGCCCGCCGAACAGGCCGAGCGAGGCCAGCACCGCCCCGCGCGCGCCGTGCCAGCGCTCGCCGAGCTGGATCGCGACGTTCAGCGCGTTCGGCCCGGGCAGCGCCTGCGCGAGGCCGAGCACCTCGGCATAGTCCTGCTCGGAGAGCCAGCGCTCCTCCTCCACGATCACGCGGCGGGCCCAGGCATTGACCCCGCCGAAGCCGATCAGGCCGATGCGGAGATAGGTGGCGAAGAGTTTCCCGAGGGTGGGACGCGGCGCTGGTTCGGGCGGCATGCTCCGAACGGAGCGCCTGCCGCCCGGCCGATCAAGTCCCCGCCGCCGGGCGCCGGCGCGCCACGACGAGGCCGGCGAGCGCGACCAGCAGCAGCCCGGCCGCGCCCGGCGCCGGCACCGCGGCCAGGGCCGCATTCGCGATCCACAGATGCGTCGCGGCCGAGGGATGCAGGTCGTCGAAGAACAGCGAGGTGGTCAGCTGCGTCGGCGTGCAGACCAGGTTGGCCGGGATGGTCGTGGTGTAGTTGACCGCCCCGCCCTCGAGGCACGCATCGGTGACGTTGCTCAGGCCGAAGGCGGCCGGCGCCGCCACGGCGCGGTTGATCAGGGCGAAGGTTTCCACCTCGAACACGCGCACGCCCGGCTGCGCATCGAAGGCGGCGAGGCTGGTCGCCAGGGCGGCGTTGAAGGCGGCGGCGATGCCGGTGCCGGCGGCGCTGGTGATCGGGTCGCCGTTCAGCCGCGGCGTCTTGCCGAGATCGGGCAGGTTCAGCACCAGGAAGTGCTGCGCCCCGGCATTCTCCAGGGCCTGCATCTGCCCGATCAGCGAGGCGACGGAGGTGGCGATGGCGTTGTTGATGAACAGGGCGCGCGCCAGGGGATCGGCGATCAGGCTCGCAGCCGCCAGCGTCTGCAGCATGTCGTTGGAGCCGGACCATACGGCATAGAGGGCATCGGCAGGCGCCGTGCCGCCGGTGGCGCCGAGGAACGCGGCGATCTGGCCGGGCAGGTTGATGAGGGCGCCGGCGGCCGGCGGCAGCGGCGGGGGTGCCGGCGCCGTGTCGGCGCGGCCAAGGGCGTAGGCGAAGATCCGCCCGCCGAGCAGGGAGGGCGCGGTCGGCCCGGTGCCGAGCCGCTGCGAGAAGGATTCGACCCAGGTGTTGCCGTTGCTGAGCTGCCCCGCGGCATAGGGCGGCACGGGCGCGACGCCGCCGGTGGCGATGAACAGGTTGCCGCGGTCGGTCAGGCTGTCGCCGAAGGCATAGAACCCCGCATATCCGGCCTCGGCCGGGCGCGCCGCCAGCGGCGCGGCGGCAATCAGGGCAAGTGCCGCAAGGCGTGGCAGGACTCGGCGCAGCATGTCTCTTCCCCCATGGGTTGACGGGAGATTTCCGCAGCGGATCGTTTCCGGCAAGCTCACGAACGCGTGAAGCGCGACATCCGGCGGCGGCGCGGTGGTGCGCTGTCCCGGGGGGCTGTCGGATCAGCGCGGCGCCAGGGGCCCGGATGCGCGCCGCACGACCTCGCGCGGCGTCTCGCCGAAGCGGCGTCGGAATGCCGCGGCGAGCCGCGCCCCGTTGGTGAAGCCGTAGCGGCGCGCGATCGCGGCGACCGGGGCCTCCGTCGCGCCGCGGCTCAGCTCGGCGTGCAGCCCGTCCAGCCGGGTGCCGTGCAGGGCGGCGAGCGGGGTGCGGCCGCGGAAGCGGCGGAAGGCGGCGCTCAGCGTCCGCACGCTGCATCCCGCGGCGGCGGCAAGGTCGGCGACGCGCAGCGGTTCCGTGCAATGCGCGCGCATGAAATCCTCCGCCCGCGTGACATGGGCCGGGGCGGCGGCGCCCCCGGCGGAACGCAGCCGCTCGGAGTAGCTGTGCGACGTGGCCGAGAGGACCAGGGAGGCGAGCAGGTCCGTGGTCGCGGCCAGCGCGACGGCGTTGTCGGCGATGCCGTCGGGCCGCGCGAATTCCTCCATGACGAAGTGGAGCTGCCGCTTCAGGCTGGCCGCGAGACCCTGCTCCCAGTCCAGCGTGGGGCGGAATTCCAGTGGCGCGCGCAGCCGCGTGTCGAGCATGTGCTCCAGCATCGCCTCGATCGTCGCGATCCTGAGGAAGACATTGGCGCGCTGGCTGTCGTCGCTGGTGACGAGGCGTGTCCCGGCGTCGGGCAGGTAGACCAGGCCCTGCGACACGCCGACGGTGGCGGTCTCGGCGCCGCGCATCCAGGTGATGCGACCGTGCAGGGGGATGCTGAAGGCCAGCAGGTCGCTCGGCTCGCCCGACAGCGAGACCTCGGTGGCGAAGCGGCTCTCGCCGCTCGTGGCGACGATGGGGCCGGCGCCGCGGATCGCGAGGCTGAAGATCGGCTCCTGGAAGCGCCGGCGCCAAAGCGCGCGGTCCTGCAGCAGGTAGCGGTAGCAGCGGCTCGGGGCCGGCAGGCGGTCGCTGACGCGCGACCGGAGGTCGAACTCCGACGGATCGCTCGCGCGGACGACGCGGAACATGGAGACGGGTTCGGTTGCGGAAGACAGCGAAGGGTTCGGCATGGCGACCCTCTCCTGGCGGCAACCCGCCCGTCGCATCAGACCGCGAATCGGACAATTTCCGCAAGCACGATACATATCAGGCAACTGATTTTTTGCTGGCCTCCCTTCCCGCCCCGCCCCCGCCCCGGCGCGTGCGAGCCTTCCGGGCGTCGTCGTTGCGGAGAGGAGAAGCCCGATGATGTCGTCCCGCCTGCCCGCCGCCCTGCTGCCCGCCGCCCTGCTGGCCGCCGGCCTCCTGGTGCCGCCCGCCATGGCCGATGAATACGCGGCCTACGAGCAGGTCGATGTCGCCGCCCCGGGCGCGCCGGGCTGTCATGCCGGCATGCTGCTCAGCCTGCCATCCTCCTGGCGGGCGACTGACGGGGCGGCGGTGGTGCTGACGCTCGGGCCGCATGACCACGCCGCGCGCGAGGTGCTGGTGTCGGCGCTGCTCGAGCAGCGTGCGGCGGTGCTCGAACTGGTGCCGCTGCGCTGCGGCGCGGCGGGCGGGGGCGGGGCCGATGCGGTCGCGAGCGCGCTCGGCGCGCTGGACGCGCTGAAGCGGCAGGTGGGCGCCGGGCTGGTCGTGGCGATCGGCTATGGCGCCGGCGCGGCCGCTGTGCTGGAGGTGGTCGATGATAGGACCGCGAACCGGCTCGGCGCCGATGGCCCGCGCTACGCCGCCGCGGTCGCGATGGGCGAGGGCGCGCCGGCCTTCGTGCGCGGCGCCGTCCTGCCGCCGCGCGAACAGGCGCCGGAGCGTCTCGCGATCCTGTGCCAGGCGCTGGCGGACATCGCCGGCGGCACGGGCAGCGCCGCACCCGACCACGGTCGCGTGACGATGGAAGCAGACGCGTGCCGGACCGCCATGGCGGAGCAGGCCCCGGCCGCCGGCGCTTCGGCGCCGCGCCTGGTGCCGGTGGGCCTGCGGCAATAGCGGCGGG
>NZ_JBWXTD010000003.1:72052-74355 GCF_056682175.1 Falsiroseomonas sp. RANM36 | reverse complement strand
CATGGGGGCGCCGGCCCGGGCCGCGGGCGCTGCGGCGCCGCGCCGGGGGCCGGGGGGCCTGCGGCAATCGCGGCGGGGCGGGACCGGCGCCGTCAACCCCGCGGCGCCGCGGCCCGTTCCAGCCGGTCGTTGATCGCGGCGCCGAGGCCGGTCCGCGGCACCGGCATCGCGGCGATGGACGAGAGACCAAGGCGGCGGCCGGCCGCGTCCAGCCAGCGCAGCCCGGCGAAAAGCCGCGACGCCGCTTCCCGCATGGCGCCGCCGGGCGAGAGGTTCCACAGCGCGCCGGCGCCGGGCCGCGGCGCGGGGCCGAAGGCGAGCAGCGCCTCGGTGGCCGCAACCCGCCGGGCGTCGAGGCGGACCGGCAGCGACGGCGCATAGTGCGAAAGCAGCATCCCCGGACTGCGGAGGCTCCGCGTCGCCGCGGCGGCGCCAGGCGGCCCGGGGCGGCCGCCCGGGCCGATCGCGGCCTCGATCTCCTCCCCCGGCCCGCCGCCGGGCCGCAGCAGCGCCGCGCCGGCGCCCGAGAGGTCGAGCACGGTGCTCTCCACGCCGACGGCGCAGGGGCCGCCATCCAGCACCGCGGCGATCCGCCCGCCGAGGCCTTCGAGCACATGCGCGGCGGTGGTCGGGCTCACGCCGCCGGAACGATTGGCCGAGGGCGCGGCCACCGGCCGATCCACGCGGCGCAGCAAGTCGAGCGCGAGCGGATGGTCCGGCACCCGCACCGCCAGCGTGTCGAGCCCGGCGCCGGCGAGCAGGTCCACCCGGCAGGTCTCGCGCCGCGACAGCACCAGCGTCAGCGGGCCGGGCCAGAAGCGCGCCGCCAGTTCGCGCGCCCGCTCATCGGCGACGACCTCGGAGTCGAAGGCCGCGGCAGCCGTCCAAAAATGACAGATCAGGGGGTTGAAATGGGGGCGGCCCTTGGCCTCGAAGATGGCGGCGACGGCGCGGCCATCCAGCGCATCGGCGCCGAGGCCATAGACCGTCTCGGTCGGGAAGGCGACGAGCTCGCCGGCGCGGAGCAGCGCGGCGGCCTCGGCGACATCGGTGATCAGGCGGGTCATGCGGCGCCGCGCGCCAGGAAGGGCGGGTTGGCCCAGCCGGGCTTGCCGTAGCGCATCGGCGTGCCGTCCCACGCCGCCACCTCGCCGCCCGCGGCGCGCAGCACGGCTTCGGGCGCGGCGGTGTCCCATTCCATGGTCGGGCCGAAGCGCGGATAGAGATCGGCGCTGCCCTCCGCCAGCCGGCAGAATTTCTCGGCGCTCCCGATGTTCACGATGCGCTGCGCGCGCTGCGCCCGCGCGAAGTCGGCGATGCGCGAATCCTTCGCGTAGTGGCGGCTGGCCATCACCACCGGCCCCTCCGCCGGCACACGCCGCGCGGCGATCTTCGTGCGTTCGCCGCCGCGTTCCTTCCAGGCGCCCGAACCCACGATGCCGCCAAAAAGCTCGCCGGTGGCGGGCAGGGCGACGGCGCCGAGCAGCGGCCGCCCCGCCGCCACCAGGCCGATGCAGACGGCGAAGCTGTCGGTCCCCTCGGCGAATTCGCGGGTGCCGTCCAGCGGGTCCACGAGCCAGAAGCGGTCGCCGGGCGTCGCGACATGGCCGGCCTCCACCTCCTCCTCCGCCACCACCGGGATGCCCGGCGCGGCCTCCCGCAGGCCTTCGACGATCAGCGCCTCGGCCAGGCGGTCGGCGGCGGTGACGGGCGAGAAGTCGCGCTTGCGCTCCACCGCGACGCCGCCTGCGCGCACGGCCATGATGGCCGCGGCGGCGCGGCGCGCGAGACCCGCGGCGAGTTCGAGGAGCGCCCGGTCATCCATGCCGGGCGCCTTACACGCCGCGGCACGCCCCGCCAAGCCGCTCCCGCTTGCCCGCACCGCCACGCCCGGTGATAGGCTGCCTCCAGACAAAAGACACGGAATCGCCCGCGCATGCCCGACATCGCCTTCGTGAAGCCTGCCCTGCCGCGCGGCGGGGCGCTGGTGCTCTGCATGACCGAAGGCGATCCGCCCGCCGGCCTGGCGCGGGAGGCCGAGGACGCGAGCGGCGGCCGGCTCTCCCGCGCGCGGGCGGCGGCCGGCGTCACGGGCCGCACGGGCCAGGCCACGACGCTCTACGCCATCGGCCCCTGGAGCCGCGTCGTGGCGGTCGGCCTGGGCAAGGCGGCGGAGCTCTCCGCCGAGGGCGCGGAAGCCGCCGGCGGCGCCATCGCGCCGGCCGTCGCGCAGGCGCCCCCGGCGCCCCTGGCCCCCCACGGCCCGCCCCCCCCCCCCCCCCCGCCCCGCGGCCCGCAAGCCC
>NZ_JBWXTD010000003.1:70479-71952 GCF_056682175.1 Falsiroseomonas sp. RANM36 | reverse complement strand
GGGCCCGGGGGGGGCCGCTCCCCCGGGGGGGGGCGGTCGGGGCGGGGGGCGCCTGGGCGCGGGCGGGCGCGCTGGCGCGCGCGGCGACCGTGGCCGCCGAGGCGCTGCAGCCCGCGCTCGCCGCGCAGCTCGGCTTCGGCGCGGTGCTGCGCGCCTGGCGCTTCGACCGCTACCGCACGAAGGAGAAGGAGGAGGACAAGCCGAAGCTCGAGCGGCTGGCCATCGCCACCGGCAACGCGACGGCCGCGAAGAACGCCTTCGCGCCGCTGCGCGCCGTCGCCGACGGCGTCTTCCTGGCCCGCGAGCTGGTCAGCGAGCCGCCCAATGTGCTGCACCCGGTCGAATTCGCCGAGCGCTGCAAGGGGCTGGAGCGCCTCGGCGTCGAGGTCGAGGTGATGGGGCCGAAGGAGCTGAAGCGCCTCGGCTTCGGCGCGATGCTCGGCGTGGCGCAGGGCTCGGCGCATGAGGCGCGCATGGTGGTCATGCAGTGGAAGGGCGCGCCGCGCGGCAGGAAGCAGCGGCCGCTGGCGCTGATCGGCAAGGGCGTGACCTTCGACACCGGCGGCATCTCCATCAAGCCCGCCGGCGGCATGGAGGACATGAAGTGGGACATGGCCGGCGCCGGCGCGGTGGTCGGCGCGATGGCCGCGCTCGCCGGGCGCAAGGCGAAGGCGGATGTCGTCGGGCTGGTCGGCCTCGTCGAGAACATGCCCTCCGGCACGGCGCAGCGGCCGGGCGACGTGGTGAAGACCGCCTCCGGCCAGACGGTGGAGGTGATCAACACCGATGCCGAGGGGCGCCTCGTACTCGCGGACGTGATGTGGTACTGCCAGGACCGCTTCGACCCGAGCGGCATGGTGGACCTGGCGACACTGACCGGCGCGATCATCATCGCGCTCGGCCATGAGCATGCGGGGCTGTTCAGCAACGACGACACGCTGGCGCAGCAGGTGATCGCGGCCGGCGCGGCGGTGGGCGAGAAGTGCTGGCGCATGCCGCTCGCGGACGCCTACGACAAGCAGATCAAGTCCGACATCGCGGACATGAAGAACGTGGGCGGGCGTCCCGGCGGCTCGATCACCGCGGCGCAGTTCCTGCAGCGCTTCACGAACGGCAAGCCCTGGGCGCATCTCGACATCGCCGGCACCGCCTGGAGCAGCAAGGATGCCGCGACGGTGCCGAAGGGCGCGACCGCCTTCGGCGTGCGGCTGCTGGATCGCCTCGTCGCGGAGACGCTGGAGGAGGGCTGAGGCGAGGAGGGGCCGGGCACCCTTCCGTGCTGAAGGTCGCGTTTCGCCGCAGCGTGCCGGATGCGGACCTTCCCTTGGCGGGGCCGGGGGCGGCGGGGCCCGGGGACCGCGCGGCGCTGGCCGCGGCCCGGCGTTTCCGCGCCGCGGCCGGGCAGGCGATGGAAGGATTGCCGAGCAGCGCCGGCAGGGCGCGCACCAGCACCGCGCCCGGGCCGAAGCCCTC
>NZ_JBWXTD010000003.1:69821-70379 GCF_056682175.1 Falsiroseomonas sp. RANM36 | reverse complement strand
GGCTCGGCGCCGGCCCGGCGCCGGATGCCGAGGCGGCGGGGGCCGCCGCCGCCGCGCTCTTCGCCGAGGCGCCGCATCTGGTGCTGGACGCGACCGGCCTGCCGGCCGCGACCGCGGCCGCGCGGGCGGCCGGGGCGGCGCTGCGCGCCTGGCGCTTCGATGTGCATCGCACGCGCGACATCAAGCCCGGCCTCGGCCGCCTGACCGTTCTGACGGAGGACGTGGCCGCGGCGAAGGCGTGCTGGGAGCATGCCGGCGCCGCCGTGCACGGCTGCCTCTTCGCGCGCGACCTGGTGGCGGAGCCGGCGAACCACCTGACGACGAAAAGCTTCGCGAAGCGGCTGGAGGGTCTCGCCGAGCACGGCATCCATGTGGACGTGCTGGGGCGCAAGCGGCTTGCGCGCGCCGGCTTCGGCGCGCTGCTCGCGGTGGGAGCGGGCGGGTCCACGCCGCCCAGGCTCGCGGTGCTGCGCTGGCGCGGCAGCATCGCGGCGCCCCCGGGCGGGGGGGGGGGGGCAGGGGCCCGCGGGGGCCCCCGGGGGCGGGGGCGGACGCCCC
>NZ_JBWXTD010000003.1:59001-69721 GCF_056682175.1 Falsiroseomonas sp. RANM36 | reverse complement strand
GCGCCGGCTGCGGCGCGCGGCGCGGGGGGGGCGCGGGCGGGCCCCCGCCGCCCTGGCGCGCGGGGCGGCGCGGGCGCGGCAGCAGCGCGGCGCCGCCGGTCGTCTTCGTCGGCAAGGGCCTCGTCTTCGACACCGGCGGGATCTCGATCAAGCCGGCGCAGGGGATGGAGACGATGCGGGCGGACATGGCGGGTGCGGCCGCCTGCGCCGGCGCGATGCTGGCGCTCGCCCTGCGCCGCAGCCCGGCGCCTGCGGTCGCGGTGCTGGCGCTGGCCGAGAACGCGACGGATGCGGGGAGCTACCGGCCCTCCGACGTGCTGCGCACGCTGTCGGGACGCACGGTGGAGGTGGTGGACACCGATGCCGAAGGCCGCCTCGTGCTGGCCGATGCGCTGCACTACGCGGTGGATCGCTTCCGCCCGCGCGCCGTGGTGGACCTCGCGACGCTGACCGGCGCGATCGTCTCCGCGCTCGGGCATCATCGCGCGGGGCTGTTCGGCAACGACGCGGCGCTGACGGCGGCGCTGGCCGCGGCGGGCGAGGCGGTGGGCGAGAGGCTGTGGCCGATGCCGATCGGCGAGAGCCACCGCACCGACCTCGCCTCCGACATCGCCGACATCCGCCAATGCGTGCCCTCGGCGCGCGGGGAAGGCGGCTGGGCGGCGCGCTTCCTTCCCGATGCCTGCCATGCCGCGGCCTTCCTGCGCGAATTCGTGGGCGAGGGCGTGCCCTGGGCGCATTGCGACATCGCCGGCGTGGACACGCAGGACGCCCCGCATCCGCTCGGCCCCGCCGGCCCGACCGGCTTCGGCGTGCGCCTGCTCGACGCGCTGGTGGCGGCGCGCTTCGAGGAGGAGGACCACCACGCGTCGCCGTGAGCGGCGCGGTGAGTGGCGCCGTGAGCGGCGCGGTGAGTGGCGCCGTGAGCGGCGCGGTAAGTGGCGCCGTGAGCTGCGCGGTAAGCGGCGCCTTGAGCGGCGCGGCGGCGATGTGCATATCTGGGCGCAGCCCTACACATCGGTGCGGCCATGCGGACCAATATCGAGATCGACGACCGCCTGATGGCGGAGGTGCTGAAGGAAACCGGCCTGCCCTCCAAGCGGGCGGCGGTGGACGAGGCCTTGCGCACCTTGCTTCGGCTGCGACGGCAGGCCCGCATCAGGGAACTGCGCGGCAAGATCGCCTGGGAGGGCGACCTGGACCAGAGCCGCAGGTCTTGATCCTGGTGGACACCTCGGTGTGGGTGGACTTCCTGCGCGACACGCCGAGCCCGGAAGCCATGCTGCTCGACCGCATCCTCGACCGCCAGACCATCGTCGTCGGCGACCTCGTGCTGTGCGAGGTGTTGCAGGGTGTCGCTGGCGAAGCTGCCGCGGCACGCACGGAGGAGATGCTGCGGGAGTTCCTGATCATGCCCGTCGTGGACGACACGCTCGCCGTCGCCGCGGCGCGCAACTTCCGCCATCTGCGCGGCCGCGGCGTGACGGTGCGGAAAACGATCGACCTGCTGATCGGCACCTTCTGCATCCGGCATCGCTTCCGGCTGCTCCATCGCGACCGCGACTTCGACGCGATGGAGCAGCATCTCGGCCTGCGCGTGCTGCACGCCTGACGCCATGGCGGAATACGGCTTCTACCACCTGACCCGAACGCCGCTGGACCGCGCGCTGCCGCGGCTGCTCGGGCGCGTGCTGGATGCGGGCGGGCGCGCGATGGTGCTGCTCGGCAGCCGCGAGCGAATGGAGGCGCTGGACGCCGCGCTCTGGACCGCGACCGATCCCGACTGGCTGCCGCATGGCACGCCGCTCACCGGCCATGCCGCGCTGCAGCCGATCTGGCTCACCACGGAGGACGCGGCGGAGGAGGGCGCGCCGAACGCGGCGCGCTTCCTCTTCCTGCTGGACGGCATGACCTCCGCCCGGCTCGACCGCTTCGAGCGCGTGCTGGACCTCTTCGACGGTGGCGACGAGGCGGCGGTGCAGGCCGCGCGCGCGCGCTGGCGGGACGCGAAGGCGGCGGGCCACGCGCTCACCTACTGGCAGCAGGGCGCGCGCGGCTGGGAGAAGGCGGGCTGACGGCGCCGTTCGCATCTCGTGCGCGGGGCGCCGGCACAACTTGCATGCGCGCTTGACCGCACCGTAGCGTGCCCGCGCGCCAGCACGGCGCGAGGAGACGGGCCATGAAGATCGTGAAGGACCGGATCGAGGGCATTCCCTTCCACGCCAGCCCGCATGTGCGCGGCAAGATCACGCCGCGCTTCCTGGTGATGCACTACACCGCCGGCGGCTCCGCGCTCGGCTCGGTGCAGGCCATCGAGCGGCGCGGACTGTCGGCGCATCTCTTCGTGGATCGCGACGGCGCGGTGATCCAGACCGTGCCGTTCAATGTCGAGGCGCTGCATGCCGGCCCGTCGAGCTGGCGTGGCTTCAACGGGCTGAACGGGCATTCCATCGGCATCGAGGTCGCCAATCTCGGCTGGCTCGACCAGCGCGTCGCCGGCGGCTGGACGCGGGAGGGGCTGGGCCGCGTGCTGCCGGACAGCCAGGTCATCGTCGCGCGGCACCGCAATGGCGGGCCGGAGATGGCGTGGGAGATCTTCCCGGATACGCAACTCAAGGCGCTGGCGGAACTCACCCTGGCGATCCGCGCGGCCTATCCCTCGATCCAGGAGGTGGTCGGGCACGACGACATCTCGCCCGGCCGCAAGCAGGATCCCGGCCCGGCCTTCCCGATGGCGCGCTTCCAGGGCCTGGGCGGCGCGGCCGGCTCGGGCACGCTGGCCGACAACGACCTCGGCGAGTTCGAGGTGATCTCCCGCGACACGCTCAACCTGCGCGGCGGGCCGGGCACCGACTTCAAGGTGATCGCGAAGCTCAAGCCCGGCAGCAAGCTGCGCGTGCTGCGCGAACAGGGCGATTGGCGGATGGTGGACCTGGAGGGCGACGGCAACCCGGACGGCTTCGTCCACGCCGCCTTCCTGCGCCGCCTCGGAAGCTGAGACCGGGGCGGCCGAAATCGACCGCCCCGGCTGTTCCTCACCCGCCGAGCGTGACGCCCGTCAGCTGCACCATCTCCGCCCAGCGCGCCACCTCGGCGCGCTGGAAGGCGGCGAAGGCGGCGGGCGGCATCGGGTCCAGCGTGAAGCCGGCCGCGGCCAGGCGGCGCTGCGCCTCGGCATCCCGCAGCGCGCCCAGGAAGGCCGTGGCGAGCCGCTCGGCCACGGGCGCCGGCAGCCCGGCCGGGCCGAACAGGCCGAACCAGGCATCCACCGCCATGTAGGGCACGCCGGCCTCCGCCGTCGTCGGGATGGCGGGGAATTCCGCCAGCCGCTGCGGCGCGCCGACGGAGAGCGCACGCAGCCGCCCGTCGCGGATCAGGTTGGCGACGGTCGGGAAGGTGGAGACGTAGAAATCCACCTGCCCCGCCACCGTCGCGGTGGCCGCCGGCGCCGCGCCGTTGAAGGGCACATGCGTCGCATCCAGCCCGGAGCGGCGCACGAAGGTCTCCGCGATCACATGGCTGGCGGAGCCGGCCTGGGAGGAGGCGTAGTTCAGCCGCCCGCCATTGCGCCCCATCGCCTGCAGCTCGGCCATGCTCTGCGCCCGCGAACCGGCCGGCACCACCGTCGCGTGGTGGACCGTGCCGAGCTTGGCGATGGCGGTGAAGCCCTCCACCACGTTGAAGGGCAGGCGCGCCATCATCGCCTGGTTGGAGGCATGCGTCTGGTTGTGGCCGATCATCACCGTCAGCCCGTCCGGCGCGGCGCGGAAGGTCGCCTCCGATCCGATCACGCCGCCGCCGCCCGGCCGGTTGTCCACCACCACCGGCTGGCCGAGCGCGGCTGCGGCCTTCTCGCCGGTGACGCGGGCGAGGATGTCGGTCGGCCCGCCCGGCGGCGCCGGAACGACCAGCCGGATCGGCCGGTCGGAACCCTGGGCGCGGACCGCGGGCGCGGCGAGGGTTGCCGGCAAGGCGGCGAGGGCAAGGGCATGGCGGCGCGTGATGCGCATGGTGCGAAAATCCTCCCGGGAACGGCCCGGCTTCGCGCCGGCCGCGCGGCAGGTCAAGTCTCCGTCAGACTGCAACCGATCGTTGCGTCGGCTCGGCCGTTTTTGGCACGCTGTGGTCTCCTTCGAAGGCGAGCGAGGGTCGGGTCATGCTGCAGCGGGACACGGAAGGCGGCGATGCCGCCCGGCCAGAACGGCCGGCGCCGTCGCAGGGCGAGCCAGCCACGCCACGCGCGCTCTGGCCGACCTTCATGCGCCGCACGCTGAGCGAGGAAGCGCTGCGCGCCCAGCCGGAGCCGCCGCCCGGCAAGTGACGCCGCTCAGCGCGGCGTCGGCGGGCTGCCCTGCCCGATGTCGAACAGGCCGCGCAGGAAGCCCGGGGTGAGCGCCGCCAGGGGGTTCACGCTGACTTCCGGGTTGGCGATCGGCCCGCGCAGCCGGAAGGTGGCGGCGAAGACGCCGCCGCCGCGCTCGGGCGAGAACATGCGGCCGAGCAGCGGGATGTGGCCGAGCAGCGAATTCAGGATGTAGGCCGGCACGATGGTGCCATCCATCGCCAGCCGGTCGCGCCGCCGGTCCAGCGTGCCGCGCGCGGTGAGGCCGAGCGAGGCCGAGAAGGCGCGCGCATCCTCGAGCTGCAGCGCATCCGGCGTCAGCGTGAAGGGCGCGACCAGCCGCACGAAGTTCAGCCCCGGGCCGGACAGCGCCTCGACCAGGCCGAACAGCGTCATCGCCTGCAGCAGCTTGCCGAAGGCGGGCGCGTTGTGGACCGCGAACTCGTCCATCTCCGCCGAGCCCGAGAGCGGCGCGCCGGGCGCGTTGGAGGCATAGGTGCCGGTCACGGTCAGGCGGCCGCCCTCGATGTGGCGCAGCACGTCGAAGGCGCCGAGCAGCGCGCCGCCGTCCTGCGCGGTCAGCCGCAGCGACCGGCCCTGCGCCTGCGGCTGCAGCGTCATCTCGAAGGGGCCGTGCGGGCCGGCGCGCCCGGTGACGCGGCCGGCGCGCAGCACGCCGTGGCCGTCCACCTGCACCTGCCCCTCCACCGCCGCGAGCTCGCGACGCTCGCCGAGGAGCACGCGCTCGAAGCGCGCCTGGACATCGAAGGCGGGGCCACTGGCCTGGTGCGGCGCGTCATGCCCCTGTTCCCGCGACAGCTGTCGCCGCAGATCCAGCGCCGCGCCGCGCAGCGCGATCTGCCAGGCCGCATCGGCGCGTGCGGGCGGCCGCGCCTCGCCCGCGAAGCGGCTGGCCTCCAGACGGCCCTCGGCGATTGCCACGCGCTGCAGCTGCGCGCTGGGGCCGAATTGCGCGCTGCCGCGCAGCAGCAGCGAGGGCGCCTCCACCCGAAAACTCTCGATCGCCTGCAGCGCGTCGCGGTTCAGCCGCAGCACCAAATCGGCGCCGGCATTCTGGCCCGGCGGCTTGCTCCAGCCGAAGGGTTCGAGCGCGAGGGTGGACTCCCGCAGATCCGCGCGGACATCGATGCGCGTCGCGCCGCTGCGTTGCTGCTGATAGCGCAGGTCCAGCGCGACCGGGCCGGTCAGCACCTCCTCGTAGCTGAGGCCCAGCGCATCGAGCCGCGCGCCGGTGGTGCGCCCCTGCATGGTGGCCCGCAGCACCACCTGGCTCGCAGGCCCACGGCGGAAATCCGCCTGCAGGCCGAGCCGCGCCGGGATCTGCCCGAGGCTGCCCGTGCCGGTCGCGCGCAGCCCGTCGGTGTCCACCGTCACCTCGAACTGGCCGCGTTCCAGCGCCTGGCCCAGCGCGACATCGGGCACGCGCAGGTCGCGCAGCCGGCCCTGCGCGCCGATGCGGATCTGCTCCACCGGCAGGTCGTTCAGCAGCGGGAAGGCGAGGGTGAGCCGACCTTCCAGCGTGCCGCGCGCGCTCTGCACCGGCAGCGGCCGCTGCTCGAACAGCTTGAGGCGCGGATGCTTCAGCAGGGCCAGCCCGTCCGAGGCCGGTCCGGCGAGGGAGAGCTCGATCTCCGCGCTTTCCTGGTCTTCCGGCGTCAGCAGGATGCGCACCGTGCCTTCGCGCAGCTCGAGGCCGGTGCCGGACTGCTGCGCGGCGGTGGCCTCCACCGTCACCGCATCCAGGCCGAACAGGATCCGTCCCCGCACGCCTTCGGCGGGCGGGATCGGGCGCAGCCAGTGCACCGTCGCATCCGCCACCTCGACCGCGCCGCGCGCCTCCGTCACCCGCAGATCGGAGAGGTCGGCGGTGGCCTCCGCGGCGATCTCCCAGGCGCCGTTGCGCGCGGTGCCGGCGGTGACGTTCTCCACCACCCAGTCGCGCGCGCCGGGCGCCACGCCCTCCGGCCACCAGGCCTGCAACCCGGCGGCGGGCAGCGCATCGAGCCCGAGCCGCGCCTGCATGCTCCATCCGCCGTCGTGGCGCGTCGCGGAGCCGGTCGCGGTCAGCGTCGGCGCCTCCGGCCCGGCGAGGCGCAGCCGCACCTGGCGCAGCACGGCGCCGCGCGGCTGCACCTGCACGTCCACCTCGCCGCCGGCGATCGGCACCGCACCGAGCCGCGCGAGATCGAGCCTTCCGGCACCGGCCTGCGCCGTCACGCCGAGCTCCCACACCGTGCCGTCGGTGCTGACGCGGCCACGCACCTCGCCGCGCAGCGGCGCGTCCATCATGCCGAGCGGCTCCAGCCCCGGCAGGGTCGCGGCAAGCTGGCGGGTGCCGAGCGCCGGCAGGGCGAAGCGGAAATCCACCTGCGCCGGCTGGCCGGTGGCGACAGCCGTGCCGTTGACCGGGATGCGCGCCTCGCCCAGCTGCATCATCGCGGAGACGCGGCCGGCGATGCCGCCCTCCGGGCGGCGCTGCAGCTGCAGCGCCACATCCTCCATCGCCCAGACGGCGCCGAGCTGCGCATCCTCCACCGTCACCCGCGCGCCGGTGACGGCAAGGTTGCGCAGCGCATCGAGCGGCGTGTCCTCCCCGGGCGGGCGCATCATCGCCGCGAGGCTTTCGCGCAGCGCTTCCCCGCCCTCCTCGGTCGCCGCCTCCGGCGCCGCGCCGGGCGGGCCGAGCTGCAGCGAGAACTGGCCTTCCTCGTCGCGGCGCAGCCGCAGCACGGGGCCGCGCAGCTCGAGCCGGCTCGGCGCCACGGACCCGCGCAGCAGCCAGGGGAGCGAGAGGCTGACGCTCGCATCCGGCAGCTCCGCCCGGACCGCGCCGTCGCGGCCGACCAGCCGCACGCCGGTCAGGCGGATCTCGAGCGGCGTCGCGCCCGCCCCATGCAGCCCTTCCCAGGCGAGGGAGACATGGCCGATGTCGATATCCGCGTCGGCATCCGGCGTGTTGAGCGACTGCTCGATGGCGCGGGCGAGGACATCGAGCGGGATCGGCCCCTGCGCCAGGCGCCAGCCCAGCACCGCCAGCGCCAGCAGCAGCAGCAGGCAGAGACCGAGCAGCAGATGCGCCGCCCGGTGCGCCTCACGCGCCACTTGACCGGCGGCCTGCCTCACGCCTTCCCTCCCCTGCCATGCCGAGATCCCGAGAGGCGGCCGCGGCATCGCCCGCCGCCGCGCCGCAGATCGCCGCCGCAAGGCTGCCCCGGCCCTTCGAGGCCGAGGCGGCCGCGCAGCTGGCGCAGCGCTTCGCCGAGCGCGGCGCCGCCGAGCAGGCCTTCGCCGCGAGTGCGGAGGGCGCCGCGCTGCTCGCGGCGATGGGCGGGCATTCCGGCTATCTCGCGGACCTGGCGGTGCGGGAGTCGGCCACGCTGCTGCGCCTGGCGGAACGCGGCCCGGATGCGGCCTTCGCCCTTGCCGTGGACCCGCTCGGCCGCGCCGACCCGGATGCCGGGCGCGCCCAGGTCGCGGCGCTGCTGCGCCAGGCGAAGCGACAGGCCGCGCTGATCGCGGCGGCAGCGGACCTTGCCGGGCTCTGGCCGCTCGACCGCGTCACCGGCGCGCTCTCGGAGCTTGCGGATGCCTGCACCGACTATGCCTGCGCGCATCTGCTGCGGGAGGCGCAGGCGCGCGGCGAGCTGAAGCTGGCCGGCGGCGGCGCACGGCACGACCCGCGGGCGACGGGGCGCGGCTCCGGGCTGGTGGTGCTCGGCATGGGCAAGCTCGGCGGGCGGGAGCTGAACTACTCCTCTGATATCGACCTCATGGTGCTCTACGATCCGCTTGCGGCAGCCTACGACGCGGATCGGGCCGGCGCCATCTACGTTCGTCTCGCTCGCGACCTGGTCAGGCTGCTGGAGGACCGGACGGAGGATGGCTACGTCTTCCGCACCGACCTGCGGTTGCGCCCGGACCCGGCGGCGACGCCGCTGGCGGTCTCGCTGCCTGCCGCCATCGCCTATTACGAGAGCATGGGGCAGAACTGGGAACGGGCGGCGATGATCAAGGCGCGCCCGGTGGCCGGCGACCGCGCGCTGGGCGAGAGCTTCCTGCGCGAGATCCGCCCCTTCGTCTGGCGCCGGCACCTGGATTTCGCCGCCGTGGCCGACATCCACTCCATCAAGCGCCAGATCCACGCGCACAAGGGCGCGCGCGGCGCACATGCGCGGGTGCAGGTGGAAGGCCATGACGTGAAGCTCGGCCGGGGGGGAATCCGGGAGATCGAGTTCAGCACGCAGGTGCTGCAGCTGATCTGGGGCGGGCGCGATCCGGCGCTGCGCGACCCGACGACGCTCGGCGCGCTGGCCGCGCTGGTCTCGGCCGGCCGGATCGACCGGCGCACCGCCGCCGACATGGCCGACGCCTATGTCTTCCTGCGCAATGTCGAGCACCGGCTGCAGATGGTCGCCGACCGCCAGACCCACCGCCTGCCGGAGGACGCGGCCGGTCTCGCGCGCATCGCCTCCTTCCTCGGATTCGACACGCCCGAAAGCTTCGCCGCGGCGCTGACCGGCCACCTCACGCGCGTCGAGCGCGCCTATGCCGGCCTGTTCGAGGCGGCACCCGACCTCGGCACCAATGGCGGGGATGCCGGCGGCAGCCTGGTCTTCACCGGCGTCGAGGACGACCCTGAGACGATCGAGACGCTGCGACGCATGGGCTTCCAGAACCCGCAGGCGGTCGGCGCGGTTGTGCGCGGCTGGCATCACGGCCGCACCCGCGCGACCCGCAGCGAGCGCGCGCGCGAGTTGCTGACCGAGATCATGCCCGCGCTGCTCGGCGCCTTCGCGAAGCAGCCGCAGCCCGACCAGGCGCTGCTGCGGCTGGACGCGGCCTTCGCCCGCATGCAGGCGGGCGTGCAGGCGCTGTCGCTGCTGCACCGCAATCCCGCGCTGCTCGACCGGCTTGCCTTCGTGCTCGGCGCGGCGCCGGCGCTGGCGGACCATGTCGCGCACAGCGCGGCGGCGCTGGATGCGCTGCTGTCGGGCACGCTGGCGGCCGACACCGACGCCACCGCGCCGCTGCCGGCGCTGGTGAAGGAGGCGCGCTACTTCGAGGAGGCGCTGGACGCGACGCGCCGCGTGGTGACGGAACGCCGCTTCGAGATCGAGGCGGCCGCGCTGGAAGGGCAGCTCGACGTGGACGCGGCGGGCATGGCGCGCAGCGATCTGGCGGACGCCGCCATCGCCGCGCTGCTGCCGCGCATCGCCGCGGAATTCGCGCAGCGCCACGGCAAGGTGAAGGGCGGCGCGCTCGGCGTGGTCGCGCTCGGCAAGCTCGGCGCGCGGGACATGCTGCCGGCCTCCGACCTCGACCTGATCCTGGTCTACGACCACCCCGAGGACGCGGTGGAGAGCACCGGCGGCGCGAAGCAACTGCCGGCGAGCCAGTATTTCGGCCGGCTGGCGAACCAGGTGGTGGCGGCGCTGACCTCGCCGGGCGCGGAGGGCAAGCTGTTCGAGGTGGACATGCGGCTGCGCCCCTCGGGGTCGAAGGGGCCGGTCGCGGTCTCGCTCGCCGGCTTCGCGCGCTACCAGGCGGAAAGCGCCTGGACCTGGGAACGCATGGCGCTGACCCGCGCGCGTGTCGTCGCCGGCGCGCCGGGCCTGCGGAGGAAGGTCGAGGCGGCGCTGAAGGCGGCGCGCACGCGCCCGGCCGATCCCGTGCAGGTGCTGGCCGATGCGGGGGCGATGCGCGCGCGGATGCTGCGCGACCTGCCGGCCGAGGGGCCGTGGGACGTGAAGCTCATGCCGGGCGGCCTGGTGGAGACGGAGTTCGTCGCCCAGGCGCTGCAGGTGGCGCATGCGCATCGCCTGCCCGCGGTGCTGTCGCCCACCACGCGCACCGCGCTGCGCAACCTGGCCGCGGCGGGGCTGCTGACGGAGGCGGAGGCGGCGACGCTGACCGCGGCCGACCGGCTGTGGCGCGCCATCCTCGCGCATCTGCGCCTGACCGTCGGCCGCTGGGGCGAGGAGGCGCTGCCGGAGGCCGTGGCCGGCGGGCTGCTCGCCGCGGTCGGCAAGCAGATGGCGGAACCGCCGGTTGACCAGGCGGGGCTGCGCACACAGATGCGCGCGATGGCGGAGGCGGTGCGCGCGGTGTTCCTGCGGCGCATCGGCCTGCCGGACGCGACCTGACGGAGGGGGAACTTTTGGTCATGCCTGCAGCGAAGAAGCCGGCGGCGCCGGCGAAGAAGCCTGCCGCGAAGCCGAGCGCGGCGAAGACCGCCGCGACGAAGACCGCCGCGACGAAGACCAGCGCGGCGAAGACGCCGGCGGCGAAGCCCCCCCCAGCCCCGCACCCCGGCGCCCACCCCCCCGCCGGGGCCGGCCCGCCCCGGGCGGGGGGGGC
>NZ_JBWXTD010000003.1:54550-58901 GCF_056682175.1 Falsiroseomonas sp. RANM36 | reverse complement strand
GTCGGCCAACGCAGCGGCGCTCCGACGAGTGGCGCTACGGCCGCAAGGGCAGCCTCGCCGTCTGCGTGGCCGGGGCGAAGTGTGGCGAATGGTTCGACCCCCAGGCAGGCCGCTGCCGCGACGCCGGCCGCCACGGCCGCGCCGGTCGCTGCCGGCCCGGCGGAGGGTGCCGCGGCGCCCGCCTTCTCGATGCCGGCGAGCGGCGGGCGGGTGGTCAGCAGCGCGGCGCTGAAGGGCAAGCCGTATCTGCTGTATTTCTACCCGAAGGCCGACACGCCCGGCTGCACCAAGCAGGCCTGCGGCGTGCAGGAGGCGCTGCCGCAGCTCGGCAAGCTCGGATTGGAGGTGATCGGCGTCTCGCCCGATCCCATGAAGCCGATCGAGAAGTTCGCGGAGAAGTACAAGCTGACCTTCCCGCTCGCCTCCGACGAGGACCACAAGGTCGCCGAGGCCTATGGCACGTGGGTGGAGAAGTCCATGTACGGCAAGACCTACATGGGCATGGAGCGATCCAGTTTTCTGATCGATGGCGCGGGCAAGGTGCGCAAGGTCTGGCGCAAGGTGAAGCCGGAGGAACACGCGGCGCAGGTGATGGAGGCGGCGAAGGGGCTCTAGCGCCTGATCCGCGAAGGCGGAATCGCCGGAGCGGTGAATCAGTCGCTCCGTTCTCTTCAGTCGTCGCGCTTCAGCGCATCGCCCAGGCGGATCGCCGCGCCCTCGATGACGCGCGCGGTGATCCCGCCATGGCCGCGCACGGCGTTGTAGCCGCCCGGGCCGAATTCTTCCTCCATGCGGGAGCAGGGGTGGCACTCGCCGCTGTGTTCCAGCAGCGCCGAGCCGATGCGGAAGCGGCGGCCCTTCAGTGCCAGCAGGTTCACGCCCTGGATGACGAGGTTGCGCCGCAGCGCCTCGGGCGCGACCGCGTCCCGCCCGAGGAAGCCGGCGATGGCGGCGAGGTGCTCGGCGGCGTTCAGGGTGACCTGGCGGGCGCCGGTGGCGCTGCCGCGCCAGCGATCGCCAGCCAAGCCGCGGCCGGGCTCCAGCAGCGCCTGCGCCACGGCGATCATCGGTGCGCGCCGCTCCGGCCGTAGGCCGATCCAGACGAGGCTGCCGGGGCGCATCGGCGCGTCGAGCAGGGCGCGGAGTGGCGAGCCTTGCGGCGGGCCCGGATGGCCTGCGGGAATCGTCATGATGGCCACCTCCATGAGAGTGGACATGTGTCGGCAAACATTACAATGCCCGTCATCTGCCCTGGGGCCTGTCCTGCAAGCTCTTGATAGGGCGGGCAAAACAATTTCGGCATCCCGCTTGCTTATCAGCAGCGAGCTGCGTGCTTCTCGCCTGGAGACCGAAACTCATGCCTCGCCTCGCCGCCGCGCTCCTCGCGGCCATCCTGATCGCCGGCGCACCGCTGGCCGCCCGCGCCGCGATCATCTCCGGCACCTGGAACTTCACGGTCAATAGTTGGAGCAACGCAGTCCCATTGCCGGTCCCGACCACCGGATCGGCGACGTTCAGCTTCGACGACACCGTCATCAACGGCGCAGTGCCCCTCACCGATTTCGTGACGAATTTCGGCGCGACGGCGGGCGAGTTCAGCATCGAGCCCGGTCTGGGAATGCTACTGCGATTCTACGGCTTTTCGAACGGCGTGGTCGAGGTGTATTATGACCTTTCAGCAGTGCCGTATTTCGCGCAATGGTACGATGACGTTGCGGCAGACGCCCGCGGCCTGACAGGTGGCTTCACGCCGGCCGCGGTTCCGGCGCCCGGTGCCCTCGCGCTGTTCGGCGTGGGGCTGATCGGCCTCGGCGCGCTGCGCCGGACGCGCCGGGCCTGAGCGTCGCGCCCGCGCTCACCCCGCGCGCACCAGCAGGTGCTTCTTCTTCCCGAGGCTCAGCTTCGCCGCGCCGTCGCGTAGATCGCCCGGCGTGACCTGCGCGGCCGGGTCGGTCACGGGCGCGTCGTTCAGGCGCACGCCGTTCTGCGCGATGAGCCGCCGCGCCTCGCCCTTGCTGGCGACGAGTTTCGCGGCCGCGAGCAGGTCCACCACGCAGGCGGGAAGGGCGGCGACATGCGTCGGGAGCGTCTCCGCCGTCACGCCTTCCTCGAAGGTGCGGCGCGCGGTTTCCGCTGACCGCTCCGCCGCGTCGCGGCCATGCAGCAGCGCGGTGGCCTCCGTCGCCAGCACCTTCTTCGCCTCGTTCACCTCGGCGCCGCTGAGCGCGGCCAGCCGCGCGACCTCCGCCATCGGCAGGTCCGTGAACAGCGCGAGGAAGCGGCCGACATCGGCGTCCTCGGCGTTGCGCCAGAACTGCCAGTAATCGTAGGGCGCGACCTTCGCGGCATCGAGCCACACCGCGCCCTGCGCCGTCTTGCCCATCTTGGCGCCCGATGCGGTGGTGATCAGCGGCGTGGTGACGACATGCGCTTCCGCTCCGGTGACGCGGCGGATCAGGTCGGCGCCCATGACGATGTTGCCCCACTGGTCGGAGCCGCCCATCTGCATCGCGACCCCGTGCCGCCGCGACAACTCCAGGAAGTCGTACGCCTGCAAGAGCATGTAGTTGAATTCCAGAAACGAAAGATTCTGCTCGCGGTCGAGCCGCTGCTTCACGCTCTCCATCGTCAGCATGCGGTTGACGCTGAAATGCTTCCCGATGTCGCGCAGGAAGGGGATGTAGAGCAGCGCGTCGAGCCACGCGGCGTTGTCCAGCATCACCGCGTCGGTGGCACCATCCCCGAACCGAAGAAATGAATCGAACACCTTGCGGATGCCGGCCTTGTTCGCCTCGATCCGCGCCTCGTCGAGCAGCGGCCGCGCCTCGTCGCGGAAGGAGGGATCGCCGACCTTCGTCGTGCCGCCGCCCATCAGCACGACGGGCTTGTTGCCCGTGCGCTGCAGCAGGCGCAGCAGCATGATCTGCACGAGCGACCCGACATGCAGGCTGTCGGCGGTGGCGTCGAAGCCGATATAGCCGGGCAGCGGGCCCTGCTTCAGCCGCGCGGAGAGCGCCGCCTCGTCGGTGGACTGGTGGATGAAGCCGCGGCTCTTGGCCTCGTGCAGGAAGTCGGTCGTGCTCATCGGTGCGGTGCTTTGCGAAGGCCGGGGGTGGTAGCACACTGGCGGAAATGCTGAGAACCATCGGTCTGATGAGCGGCACCTCGCTGGATGGGGTGGATGCGGCGTGGGTGGAGACGGATGGCGAGGCGATCGCGCGCTTCGGCCCGACCCTGACCCTGCCCTACGACCCCGCGCTGCGCCGCGACCTGCGGCGCCTCCTGGACCTGGCGCAGGATCAGGGGGCGGACCTGCCGCCCGACGATCCGCTGCTGGCCGATTGCGTGGCGCGTCTGACGGCGCGGCATGTGGAGGCGGTGCGCGCGATCGGCTGGCAGGCCGACCTCATCGGCTTCCACGGCCAGACTATTTTGCATCGTCCCCGCAAGCCCGGATCGAACCACCGGCCCTTCACCTGGCAGGTGGGCGACGCGGCGCGGCTGGCGCGGGAGACGGGGCTTTCCGTCGCGCATGACTTCCGCTCGGCCGATGTCGCGGCCGGCGGGCAGGGGGCTCCGCTGGTGCCGGTGGTGCATGCCGTGATGGCGCGCGACCTGCCGAAGCCGCTGGCGGTGCTGAACCTCGGCGGCGTCGGCAACGTCACCTGGATCGGGCCAGGGGGCATGCATGACGGCGAGTTGATCGCCTTCGACACCGGCCCCGCCAACGGCCCGCTGGACGACTGGGCGCGCCGCGCGACGGGCGAGCCCTATGACCGGGACGGCCGGCTGGCGCTGGCCGGGCAGCCGGATGGCGGCGTGCTGGCGCGGCTGATCGGCCATCCCTACCTGGCGGCGCCGCCGCCGAAATCGCTCGACCGGCTGGATTTCGACCGCGCGCTGAAGGAGGCCGGGGCGGCCGCGCTCTCGCCCTGGGACGGGGCGGCGACGCTGGTCGCCTTCTGCGCGGTCTGCGTCGCGGCCGCGGCGCGGCATTTCCCCTCGCCGCCGGTGCAGTGGCTGGTCGCGGGCGGCGGGCGGCGCAATCCGGCGGTGATGCGCGCGCTGGCCTCGGCGCTGACCGAGCCGGTGCGGCCGGTGGAGGTCGCGGGCTGGAACGGCGACGCGCTGGAGGCGCAGGCCTTCGGCGTGCTGGCCGCCCGCGTCTGGCGCGGCCTGCCGCTGACCTTTCCGGGCACGACGGGCGCGCCGGGGCCGCTGCGCGGGGGTAGGGTGACCGGCCCGCTGCTGTAGCGCCGGCGCCGGACGCAACGAAAAAGGGGCCGCGGGCCGGGCACCGGGGGGGGGGGGGGGGCGTGGGGGGGGGGCGGGGGGGGGGGGGGGGGCCCCC
>NZ_JBWXTD010000003.1:51965-54450 GCF_056682175.1 Falsiroseomonas sp. RANM36 | reverse complement strand
GCCCCGGGGGGGTCGCGCGGGGGCGGCCCGCACCTAAACGGGGCCGCTCCCGGGCCGCGGGGGGGGGATGGGGCCCTTTGTCCGGACGCGGGCGGTTCAGTCCGCCGCCAGCGCGATGCGCTTGCGGTTCAGCGTCACGTTGATGTGGTCCTCCGCCGCCGCGGCCACCTGCTCCGCCTGCGGCGGGGTGAAGATGTGCCCGGCCGCCGGCATCACGCGGTAGTCGATGCTGATGCCCTTCTGGGTGTTCAGCTTCTCCACCAGCTTCCGCACGCTGCTTTCGGGCACCAGCTCGTCATCGGCGCCGTGCAGCATCAGGCCGTTGCACGGGCAGGGCGCGAGGAAGCCGAAATCGTAGTGGCTCGCCGGCGGGCTGATGGAGATGAAGCCCGACATCTCCGGCCGGCGCATCAGCAGCTGCATGCCGACATAGGAGCCGAAGGAATAGCCCGCGACCCAGAGCGAGGAGGCGTTGGGGTTCACCGCCTGCAGGAAGTCGAGCGCCGCCGCGGCGTCCGAGATCTCGCCGATGCCGCCGTCATAGCGGCCCTGGCTGCGGCCGACGCCGCGGAAGTTGAAGCGCAGGGTGGAGAAGCCCATCGCCTGGAAACGCTGGTACAGCGCGTGGACGATGCGGTTGTTCATGGTGCCGCCATGCAGCGGGTGCGGGTGCAGCACCAGCGCCACCGGGGCATTGGCCTGCTTCGCGTGGTGGTAGCGGCCTTCGAGCCGACCATCGGGGCCGGCGAACATCACTTCGGGCATCGCGCGTCAGGTCCAGTCTCGGTTGCGGCAACGGCGCGGGGTGCGCGCCGGGCCAATTGGGGAACCACAGGGGCCGCCGCCGCGGCACGCCCGGGCCAATACGCCGCATCCCACCAGGCTCCGCCGCCGGATTGCCCCCTCGCCCCGCAATAGTTGACGCGGGGGGTCGGGAACAATAATTTCGCAGCACTGACACGCTCTCGCGCTCATCAGGCTCCGGTCTTGGCTCTGGTGGGAGCGAGGTGGCCCGCACCCGGACGAACCCAGGGCGGGCTCCCGAGCCCCAGGGTCAACAGAATATAGTGAGTCGGACGCGGGTTTCATATCGGATTCACGGCATGGTGCCCATGTTCCCCCGTCTGGGCAGGCGAGACGAAGCCCATTTTAGGGAGACAATCCTTACCGGATCATGGGCGCCCCGTCCGGGCGACGTCCCGTGAGGCTGTCAACCCGGGGACGCTACGCGGTCATGGCCATGGTCGAGCTCGCCGCCCGCCAGCACGGCCCCGCCCCTGGAGGCCCCGGCCAGGTGAGCCTCGCGGAGATCGCCCAGGCGCAGCATCTCTCGCTGGCCTATCTCGAGCAGCTCTTCGGCCCGCTGCGGCGCGCCGGCCTGGTGGCCTCGGCCCGCGGGCCGGGGGGCGGTTATCGGCTGGCACGCCCGGCCGGGGAGATCTCCATTTCAGAGATCGTCAACGCCGTGGACGAGCCGATCCAGGCCACCCGCTGCGAGGCGGGCGGGCCGGGCTGCCTCGCCGGGCAGCGCTGCCTGACGCATGACCTCTGGGCCGAGCTCGGCGAGCAGATCCGGCTGTTCCTGGACGGGGTGAGCCTGGCGGATGTGATCCGCGCGGAGGTCAGCGGCCGCGCCGTCCCCCCGCTGCCCTCCGTCCCGGATGGCCGCCCGGCCTAGTCCGGCGGGGCAGGATCATGCAGCCCGACCTCTATCTCGACGCCAACGCCACCGAGCCGCTGCGGCCGGAGGCGCGGGCGGCGGTGCTGGCCGCCCTCGATCTCGCCGGCAACCCCTCCTCGGTGCATGCGGCGGGGCGGGCGGCGCGGCGGGTGCTGGAAGCGGCGCGCCAGCGGATCGCGGCGGCCTTCGGCGGCAGCCCGGCCGAGCTGGTCCTCACCGCCGGCGGGACCGAGGCGAATGCGCTGGCCGTGCGGGGCCTTGCCGCCGGGCGAAGGGTGCTGGTCGGCGCCACGGAACACCCGGCCGTGCTGGCCGCCGCGCCGGGCGCGGAGATTCTGCCCGTGCATCCCGACGGCACGCTCGACCTTGGCGCGCTGGAGCGGGTGCTGGCCGGGCCGCCGGCCCTGGTCTGCCTGATGGCGGCGAACAACGAGACCGGCGTGCTGCACCCGCTCGCCGAGGCCGCCGCGCTCTGCCGCGCCGCCGGGGCGCTGCTGCATGTGGACGCCGTGCAGGCGGCCGGTCGGGTGCCGGTCGCGCTGAACCAGGCCGATTCGCTCGCGCTGTCGGGCCACAAGCTGGGCGGGCCGAAGGGGGCGGGGGCGCTGCTGCTGCGGCCCGGCCTGTCCCTGACGGCCCTGGTCGCGGGCGGCGGGCAGGAGCGCGGCCGGCGCGGCGGCACAGAGCCGCTGCCCGCCATCGCCGGCATGGCGGCCGCGACGGAGGCGGCCCGGCCCGAGGCGGCGGCCCGTCTCGCGGCGCTGCGCGACGCGATCGAGGCCGCCTGCGTCGCGCAGGGCGCGG
>NZ_JBWXTD010000003.1:50827-51865 GCF_056682175.1 Falsiroseomonas sp. RANM36 | reverse complement strand
GGGGGCGGGTGGGTGGCGGCGCGGCCCGTGGGGGGGGCCGGTCTGGGGGCGCGGGGCGCCGCTATCGTGGCCGCCTGGGCGGCGCTGGGCGGGGGGGGCGCCGGCGCCGGCGCGCCGCGCCTGCCGAACACCACCAGCCTGGTCCTGCCAGGGGTGCCGGCCGAAACGCAGGTGATCGCCCTGGACCTGGCGGGGATGCGCGTCTCGGCCGGGGCGGCCTGTTCCTCGGGCAAGGTGGGGCGCAGCCATGTGCTGGCCGCGATGGGCCTCGGCGAGGATGCGGCCTGCGCCATCCGCGTCTCGCTGCCCTGGAACGCGCCGGAGGATGCGGCAGAGCGCTTCGTGGCGGCCTGGTCCGCCATGCGCGAGAGGCTGGCGCGGCGCGCGGCGCGTGCGTGAGGCGGGGCCGCGGCCCAGCTTGTGCGCATGGCTGCGCAGGGAGGCTCCCATGGGCCATGAGGGCAAGGCGAAGCGCCAGGCGGTGAACCTCTCGCTGCCGGCGGATCTCGTCCAGCGCGCCCGCGCCTGCACCGGCAATCTCAGCGGGACGGTGGAGGAGCTGCTGTCCGGCTTCGTGGCGCGGGAAGAGGCGCGAAGGCGGGACGAGGATGAGCGGCTTGCGCGCACGCTGGATGCGCTGAACGCCATGACGCGCGAGCAGGGCACCTTCGGCGACGATCTGTCGCGCCTGTAGCAGGGCGCCGTGGCGCAGTTCGACATCCATCGGAACCCGAGCCCCCGCAGCGGCCGCTCGCGACCCTATCTGCTCGTCATCCAGTCCGACCGCTTCGCCGCCCTTGAGACGCGGCTGGTCGCGGCGCTCGCCCTCCGCTCGGCCCAGCCGCGCGGCAGGCTGGAACTCGACTGGCTGACGCCGGGCTTCGCGGTCGAGGGCCAGGACGTCTTCCTGAACCCGTTCGAGATCACCGACATCGCCGCGGACCGCCTCGGCCCTGCCATCGCCTTCCTCGCCGGCGACGAGGAGGCCAGGCGGCAGGTCTAGAGCAGCGCCCGTTCGGCGGAACCGCTAAGCGGTTC
>NZ_JBWXTD010000003.1:48193-50727 GCF_056682175.1 Falsiroseomonas sp. RANM36 | reverse complement strand
GGAACCGCTAAGCGGTTCCGCCGAACGGGCATAAGCTGCTCTAGTATCATAATTCCTAGAGCACGACCTTCCGATCGACTGATTCCAGTCGATTGGGAGGTCGTGCTCTAGCGTGCGCTGGACGAGGTGCTGAGCCACTTCTGACGCACTTCACCCGGCCGCCCGCCCGCGCCACATAGGCCCCGATGACCCGGCCCAATCGCCCGATCTACCTCGACAACCACGCGACCACGCCGGTGGACCCACGCGTGCTGGCCGCCATGCGCCCCTGGTGGGAGCAGAATTTTTCGAACCCGGGCTCGGTCGAGCACGCGATGGGCCGCGCGGCGGAGGCCGCGGTGGAGGACGCGCGCGGCCATGTCGCGGCGCTGATCGGGGCCGAGCCGTCGGAAATCCTGTTCACCTCCGGCGCCACGGAATCCAACAACCTGGCCATCAAGGGCGCGGCCCGCTTCGCCAAGGCGCAGGGCACGGACCGGCTGCGCGTCGTCACCCTCGCCACCGAGCACAAATGCGTCCTCGAAAGCGTGCGCGACCTCGGCGCCGAGGGGTTTGCGCCCGTGATCCTGCCGGTGCGGCCCGACGGGCTGCTCGACCTCGGCCGACTTGAGGAAACGCTGGCCGAGGCGCCGACGCTGCTCGTCTCCGTCATGGCGGTGAACAACGAGATCGGCGTGATCCAGGACCTGGAGGCGATCGGCGGGATCGCGAAGCGGCACGGCGCGCTGTTCCACACCGACGCGGCGCAGGGCTGCGGCCGCATCGCGGTGGATGTCGGCGCGATCCGGGCCGACCTGCTCTCCATCTCCGGGCACAAGCTCTATGGGCCGAAGGGGATCGGCGCCCTCTATGTCCGCCGCCGGCCGCGCGTGCGCCTCGCGCCGCTGTTCTCGGGCGGCGGGCAGGAGCGGGGGCTGCGCTCCGGCACGCTGCCGGCGCCGCTCATCGTCGGCCGCGGCGAGGCCAGCCGGATCGCGGCGGCCGAGGCGCCGCTGGCTGCCGGCCGCGGGGCCGCGCAGCGCGACCGCTTCCTGGCGGCGATCGAGGCCGCGGTGCCGGGCATCGCGGTGAACGCCGACCGCGCGCGGCGCGGGGCCGGCAACCTCTCCCTCGCTTTCCCCGGCGGCGTCACCGCGCAGCAGATCATGGAAGCCGCGCCGGAGATCTGCGTCTCGACCGGCTCGGCCTGTTCCTCGGCGGAGGTCGAGCCCTCCCACGTGCTGCGGGCGCTCGGCCTGCCGGAGGCGCGGGCGCGCGCCACCTTGCGGATCGGGATCGGGCGCTTTACCTCCCCCGCCGAGGTGGACCTGGCCGCCGCGGCGCTGGGCGCCGCCTGGCGCCGGGCCATCGCGTCGTTTGACAGCGTCCAGGCCGGTTCGGCGGGCGCGGCGGAGTAGGGCTCGCAATGCCGAAGATGACGTTCGTCGAGCGCGACGGTACGCGCAAGGAAGTGGATGCGCCGCTCGGTCTCTCCGTGCTGGAGATCGCGCACAAGCATGGCGTGGACATCGAGGGCGCCTGCGAGGGCAGCCTCGCCTGTTCCACCTGCCATGTCGTGGTGGACGCGGCCTGGTTCGGCAAGCTGAGCAAGCCGACCGAGGACGAGGAGGACATGCTCGACCTCGCCTTCGACCTGCAGGAGACCTCGCGCCTCGGCTGCCAGATCATCATGACCGAGGCGCTGGACGGTCTGGTGGTGCAACTGCCGGCCGGCACCCGCAACGCGATGGGGTGAAGGCCCTGGAGCCGCCGCCCTACGGTCGCGAGGGCGGGCTGTTCCGCCGCCTGAAGCAGGCCAACAGCGCCGCGTGGCGGGCCTACACCTGGCACCCGTTCGTGCAGGGGCTGGCCGACGGATCGCTGCCGCTGCCGGCCTTCAAGCGCTACCTGGTGCAGGACTACCTGTTCCTCGTGCAGTTCGTGCGCGCCTTCGCGCTCGCCGCCTACAAGGCCGAGAGTTTTGCGGCATTTCGCGAGAAGGCGGGGGCGATCCAGGCGCTGCTGCATGAGATGACCTTGCATGTCGGCTACTGCGCCGAGTGGGGCATCGCGGAGGACGCGATCCTGGCCGAGCCGGAAGCCGCCGAGACGGTCGCCTATACCCGCTGGGTGCTGGACCGCGGCATCGCCGGCGACATCCTCGACCTGGAAGTGGCACTCGCGCCCTGCACGGTGGGCTATGGCGAGATCGCGCTGGCGATCGAGGCGAGCCCGACGCGGCGGCGCGACGGCAATCCCTACGACTCCTGGATCGCGATGTATGCCGGCGACGAGTATCAGTCGCTCGCGCGCGGCGCCGCCGCGCGGCTCGACGCGCTCGGCGAGAGCCATGGCGGCGCGGCGCGCTTCGCGGCGCTTTCCGCCGACTTCGCGAAGGCCGCGCGGCTCGAGGCTGATTTCTGGGCGATGGGGCTGCGGGCATCGGATGACCGCAGGGCGCAGGCGCCGTCGGCGCCCCGCCCCCGGGGCCGGAATACCATGCCAGGGCGGGGCGCCGGATGAGGGTGCTGGGTGGCCTGTAGGGCGGCGGGGGG
>NZ_JBWXTD010000003.1:47025-48093 GCF_056682175.1 Falsiroseomonas sp. RANM36 | reverse complement strand
TTTGGGGGGCTGGGGGGGGGGGGGCCGCGCCCGCGCGTGGGGGGCGGCCGCCGCGGCGCCCCCCCCCCGGAGGCCTGAATCCGATGCCAGGGCGGGACGCCTGATGAGGGTCCTGGTTGCCATGTCGGGCGGCGTGGATTCCTCCGTCGTCGCCGGGCTGCGGAAGGAAGCGGGCCACGAGGTCATCGGCGCCACGCTGCAGCTCTACGACCACGGCGCCGCCGTGCAGAAGAAGGGCGCCTGCTGCGCCGGGCAGGACATCCACGATGCGCGCAGCGTCGCCGATGCGCTCGACATCCCGCACTACGTGCTGGACCGCGAGGCGCGCTTCCGCAGCGCGGTGATCGAGGATTTCGCCGACAGCTACGCCCGCGGCGAGACGCCGATCCCCTGCATCCGCTGCAACCAGACGGTGAAGTTCCGCGACCTGGTGGACCTCGCCCGCGACCTGGGCTGCGAGGCGCTGGCCACTGG
Source organism: Falsiroseomonas sp. RANM36 (assembly GCF_056682175.1). Lineage (NCBI taxonomy): Bacteria > Pseudomonadati > Pseudomonadota > Alphaproteobacteria > Acetobacterales > Roseomonadaceae > Falsiroseomonas > Falsiroseomonas sp. RANM36. The sequence continues at coordinate 47,619 of NZ_JBWXTD010000003.1, read as the reverse complement.
CCATTACGCCCGCCGCGTGGAAGGGGCGGACGGGCCCGAGTTGCACCGCGCCGCCGATCCCGCGCGCGACCAGTCCTATTTCCTCGCGCTGACCACGCGCGACCAGCTCGGTTTCGCGCGCTTCCCGCTCGGCGACATGCCGGACAAGGCGGCGGTGCGCGCTGTGGCGGACCGCCTCGGCCTGCCGGTGGCGCAGAAGCCCGACAGCCAGGACATCTGCTTCGTCCCCTCCGGCCACTATGCCGAGACGGTCGCGAAGCTGCGCCCGGAGACCGCGGAGCCCGGCGAGATCGTGGACGCGGCCGGCCGCGTGCTCGGCACCCATGGCGGCAGCGGCCGCTACACGGGGGGGCAGGGCAGGGGCCGCGGCATCGGCGGCGGCGAGCGGCTGTATGGGGCGGCGGGGGATGCGCCGCGCCGGCGGATCGTGGTCGGGCCGCGCGAAAGCCTGCCGCAGCGGGAGGTGGTGGCCGGCGCGGTCAACTGGCTGATCCCGCCGCCCGTGGCGCCCATCCCCGCGCAGGTGAAGCTGCGCGGGCGTGAGGCGCCGCGCGCGGCGCCCGTGGGCGGGGATGCCGGCGCGGGCGGGGGGGC
>NZ_JBWXTD010000003.1:46634-46925 GCF_056682175.1 Falsiroseomonas sp. RANM36 | reverse complement strand
CCTGCACTTCCTCCGTCGTCATCTGGCCGACGGTGGTGATCTCGCCGTTCTGGATGCGCCACTTGCGGAAGGGGCCGGTGATGTCGCCGTTCTGGTCGAAGGTCACCGGGCCGATCACGCCGACATAGCGGATCTTCTGGCCCGCGCGCAGCAGGTCCAGGGCGCGCTTGAAGCCATCGGGGCCGGCATGCACGACTTCGCCCTCGGCGCCCGTCACCTCGCGGATCGCGTCGCGGATCGGCGCGGCTTCGAAGCGGCCGGCCTTCGCCACCGCCAGGCCGAGGATCGCGG
>NZ_JBWXTD010000003.1:37219-46624 GCF_056682175.1 Falsiroseomonas sp. RANM36 | reverse complement strand
CCCACCGCCCGCCCGCGCCGCGGGGCGGCGCCGACGGGGGGGGCGGCCGCCGGCGCGCCGGCGCCGAAGCCGCCCGACATGGGCGGATAGGCACGGCCGAAGAACTCGGTCGAGGGCGTCGTCACCGTGCCGGAGGAGGTGCCGAAGGCGTTGTTCAGGAAGCGCGGGCCGACATCGCGGATGAAGTCCGCGCTGTTCATGCCGTCGTTCAGCAGGAAGGTGTTGGCGCCGCCCTGCTGGATCCAGGTGCGCGCGATGGTGGTGCCGTCGCCGGGGTAGGAAACCAGGTAGAGCGCCGGCGGATCGCCGGCCAGCGCGCGCGTCACTTCCGGCGCGTAGCTCGCCTGACCCTGGTTGTAGGGCGTGGTGGAGACGATCTGCCCGCCAAGCGCGACATAGGCGCGGCGGAACTCGTTCACCATGTTCACGCCGAAATCGTTGTTGACGTGGATGATCGCCAGCCGCCGCAGCCCCTGGTCCATCGCGTAGCGCGCCGCCGCCGTGCCCTGCAGCGCGTCGGAGGTGATGGTGCGGAAGAACCAGCCGCGCGTCTGGCCCTCCGCCGCCAGGCGGGTCAGCGTGGGCGAGGAGGAAGCCGGGCTGATCTGCACCACGCCGGCCGGCCCGGTCACGCTGGTGACGATCGGGATCGAGACGGAGCTGATGATGCCGCCGATGATCGCCGGCACGCGCCGCAGGTCCACCAGCTGCCGCGCCTGGTCCACCGCGACGCTGCCCTGGGACTGCGCGTCGCGCAGGTCGAAGCCGAGGCGCCCGCCGGCGATGCCGGCGCTGCCGGCCGCCGCGTTCAGCTCGTTGAAGGCGAGCTCCACCGATTTCGCCGCCGCCTGGCCGAAGCGCCCGGCGGGGCCGGTCAGGGAGACCACCATGCCGACCGTGTGGGTGGCGCCCTGCGCCTGCGCGAGGCCGGGCGCGGCGAGCGCCCCGAGGCCGGCGCCGAGCGCGGCGCGGCGGGTGATGGGCATGGGGTTCTCTCCCGATCCGAAGATGGATTTGCGGCAATCTCGCGCCCCGCCGGGCGCTTGTAAACGGGGGCTCAGCCGGGCGGCGGGCTCACCCAGGTCTCCTGCACGAAGAGCCAGCGCGGTCCCGCGGGCTCCAGGCGGAACAGGGCGGCGGCGCGGCGGGCGGTCTCGATCCCGCCCGAAAGCCATTGCCGCTCGATGTAGTGCATCAGCATCAGGGGCGGTGCGGCGTGCAGGACGGCGACATCCTCGATGGCGATGCGGAAGCCCGGGCCGCGGCTGCCGCGCGCCTTGTGCAGGAAGCCGAGCACGGCATCGCGGTCGAGCCGGCTTCCGTTCGGCATCACCATGGCGAAGCCGGGCGCGAAGGCCGCCTCGTAGCGGCCGCCGTCGTCGGCGCCGGGCGCGCCCAGCGTCTTCTCGAAGACGCGGTGCAGGTCGCGGATCTCTTCCGCGCAGCGTTCCGCGTCAGTCACGGTTGAGCTCGTATTTCATGATGCGCCCATGCGGCCCGGTGCGGTCGCGTTCCAGCGCGTAGAAGTCCCCCTGCGGCCCCGGATGCTGCGCCAGCAGGGCGGCGATGGCGGCGCGGTCCTCGGCGTCCAGCGCGAAGCGGAACACCGCGAGGTTGTCCGGCAGGTGCTCGGCATAGCGCGCGCCGACGATCGCGCCGGCGACATGCGGCTGGTCCAGCACCCAGCGCGTGGCGACGGCGGTGATGGACACACCGTGCTTGCGCGCGATGCCGTCGAGCAGGCGCAGCAGCGCCTGGAAGGCGTCCCACCCGCCGAACTCCTCGATGATGAGCCGGTATTTGACCAGGCTGCGGTTCGCCAACGGCTCCGCCGGCGCCTCCTTGCCGAGCCAGCGCGACGAAAGAAAACCGCCCGCGACGGTGCCGTAGCAGAGGAAGCGCATGCCGGTCCGTGCGCAGAGATCGCTCATCGGCCCGGCGACGCGGCGGTCCAGCAGCGAATACTGCACCTGAATGGAGACGAGCGGCACGCCGGTCTCGATCATCGCCGCGCTGTGGGCCGTGTCGAAATTGGTCCCGGCCACGTTGCGGATTTTCCCGCGTTCCTTCAGCCGCGCCAGGTGCTGCGCGGCCTCCAGCCAGCCGGGGATCGCGTAGTCCCACCAATGGAACTGCACCAGGTCCAGCGTCTCGGCGTGCAGCCGCTGCAGGGACCGGTCGATGATCCGCTCGATGTCGGCCGGCGTGAGCGTGGCGAGCGCGGAGAGGTCGGGCACGAATTTCGTGTGCACCTGCAGCCGCGCGCGCTCGGATGGCGGCAGCGTGGCGCGGAAGGCGCCGATCATCTCCTCGACGCCGGTGTAGATGTCGGCGCAGTCGAAGGTGGTGATGCCGGCATCGAGGAAGGCGCGCATGTCCGCGATGGCGCGGTCGCGCTGCACCGCGCCATGCCCGCCGGCCAGTTGCCAGCCGCCGCGGATCAGGCGGGAGATCGTGTAGGCGGGTGCGAGTTCGAAGCGCGGGACGGTCATGGGATCTTCGTTGCCGTGGTGTCGGAGCGCCGGAAACGCCGCAGTTGCGTGCGGGTGATGCGGAAGCGGCTCGGGCAGTTCGGGTCGGGGCAGGCGACCTCGGCGTCGGAGGTCATCCAGTCCATCGGATGCGTCGGCCGCTGCTTCGCCGCCAGCAGGGGCAGCACGGCCGCCAGCGAATAGATCGAAAAACCCTGGCCGGGCGGCAGGTGCAGCATCTCGCCACGCAGCTCGAAATGATCGCCGGGCACGGCGCCGCACCAGAGCTTCGCGCCCGGCGGCGCCACGACCTCCACCCGCAGGTCCCAGAGGTCGAATCCGTCCTCGTCCATCGCCGCTCTCCCGCTGGCGGCTATCTCGGCCGGGCGGGCCGGGCGCGCAAGCGGGGGCCTTGACTTGCGCCGCGCCGCGCGGCCTTTCCGCGGCCAAGACCGGGGGATGAGCCGCGTGCTGGTGGCCGAGGGCGTGACGAAGGGATTCGGGGGGCCGCCCGTGGTGGACGGCGTCTCCTTCACCCTCGCGCGCGGCGCCATCACCGGGCTGATCGGCCCGAACGGCGCCGGCAAGACCACGCTGTTCAACCTGATCGCCGCCAGCCTGGCGCCGGACCGCGGCAGCATCACCCTCGACGGCGCGCGCATAGACGGCCAGCGGCCCGACCAGGTCTTTGCGCGCGGACTCGCGAGAACCTTCCAGATCCCGCGCCCCTTCCCGGCGATGACGGTGCTGGAGAACGTGATGCTCGCGCCGCAGGGCCAGCGCGGCGAGCGCTTCTGGGCGAACTGGCTGAGCCCCGGCGCCGTGGCGGCCGAGGAACGCCGTAACCGCGAGCATGCGATGCACTGGCTCGACTTCGTCGGTCTCGCGAAGCTCGCCGGCCAGCCGGCCAGCGTGCTGTCGGGCGGTCAGCGGAAGCTGCTGGAACTGGCCCGCGTGCTGGTGGCGGAGCCGCGGCTGATCCTGCTCGACGAGCCCGGCGCCGGCGGGGCGCCGCCGCTGCTCGCGATCATCATGGAGAAGATCGCCGCGCTGAACGCGCGCGGCATCACCTTCCTCGTCATCGAGCACAACATGGACCTGGTGATGACGCTGTGCCGCCCGGTGATGGTGCTGGCGCAGGGGAAGCTGCTGCTGGAAGGCTCGCCCGAGGAGGTGAAGCGCGATCCGCGCGTGGTCGAGGCCTACCTGGGATGACCGCTGCTCTCGAGATCGAGGCGCTTGAGGGCGGCTACGAGCCCGGCCTGCCGATCCTGCGCGGCGCCTCCGTCAGCGTGGCGCCGGGCGAGATCGTCGCGCTGCTCGGGCCGAACGGCGCGGGCAAGTCCACGCTGGTGAAGGCCGCGGCCGGCCTCGTGCCGATCTGGTCGGGGCGCGTGCGGCTCGCGGGGCGCGACATCACCGGCCTGCCGGCGCATCGCATGGTGCATGAGGGCCTCGGCTTCGTGCCGCAGACCGAGAACGTCTTTGCCAATCTCTCCGTGCTGGAGAACCTGCAACTCGCAGCTTCCCTCATCGCCCGGCAGCGCCGCGGCAGCCTGCCGAAAATGTTCGAGCTGTTCCCCGATCTCGACCGGCAGCGGAAGCTGTCGGCGGGGCGGCTCTCGGGCGGGCAGCGGCAGATGCTGGCGGTGGCGCGCGCGCTGGTCGCCTCGCCCTCCGTGCTGATGCTGGACGAGCCCTCGGCCGGCCTCTCGCCCAAGCTGGTGGGCGTGGTGTTCGAGCGCCTGCGCGCGGTGCGCGACACGGGCGTGACCATCCTGCTGGTGGAGCAGAACGTGAAGGCCGCGCTGGCGCTCGCCGACCGCGCGGTGGTGCTGGTGGAAGGACGCGAGCGCCTGGAAGGCGCCGCTCGCGACCTCGCCGACGACCCGCGCATGGCGGCGCTCTATCTCGGCGAGGCCGCTCACTGATGCTGCAACTGATCGCCGATGGCCTGGTGGTGGGCAGCGTGATCGCGCTTGGCGCGGTCGGGCTGACGCTCACCTATTCCATCCTGCGCTTCGCCAATTTCGGCCAGGGCGAGTTCATGACCTGGGGCGCCTATCTCGCCGTCTCCGCGCTCGCGCTGGTGCTGGCGGTGACCGGCGGCGGCGTGATGGAGCCGCTCGGGCCGTTCAGCTTCGGCTGGCAGCTGATCGTCGCGATGATCCTCGCCGCCGCGCTGACCGCGGTGCTCGCCTTGCTCGTGGACTGGCTGCTGTTCCGCCGGCTGCGGCGCGGCAACGCGATCACGCTGGTGATCGCGAGCTTCGGCGCGGCGCTGGCGCTGCGCAACCTGGTGCAGTTCCTCTACGGCACGCTGCCCGAATACTACACGCGGGAGATCCAGATCGCGATCCGCCTCTTGCCGCGCGATGTGCTCGGCGGGCTGCGCATCACGCCGGACCAGATGCTGGTGATCGGGCTGACGCTCGTGCTGATGCTCGCGCTGCAGGGACTGCTGACGCGCACCACGCTCGGCCGCGCGATGCGCGCCACGGCGCAGAACCCCGCGCTCGCGCGCGTCGCCGGCGTGGATGTGGAAGGCGTGATCCGCGCCACCTGGGTCATCGGCGCCGCACTCGCCGCCGTCGCGGGCGTGCTGGCCGGCGTGGTCGGGCAGGTGCGCCCCGGCCTCGGCTTCGAATTGCTGCTGCCGCTCTTCGCCGCCGCGATCCTGGGTGGCATCGGCAGCGTGCGCGGCGCGGTCGCCGGCGGCTACATCGTGGGGCTGGCGGAAAGCCTCTCGGTGCCGCTGGTCGGCGCCGAGTATCGCGCGGCCACCGCCTTCGTCGTGCTCATCGGCATCCTGCTGCTGCGCCCGACCGGCCTGTTCGGGGAGCGCGCATGATGGAGCTGCTGCCCGTCCTCAACTACCTCACCTTCTTCCTCGTCTTCGCCGGCATCTTCGCGGTGATGGCGCTGGGCCTCAATCTGCAATGGGGGTTCTGCGGCCTGTTCAACGTGGGCGTCGCGGGCTTCGTCGCGGTCGGCGCGTATGCCTCCGCGCTGCTCACCGGCCCGCCGGAGCCCGAGCGATTCGGCGGCTTCGGCCTGCCGGTCGCGGTCGGATGGCTGGGCGCGATGGTCTTCTCCGGCCTCGCGGCACTGGTGGTCGGCCTCGCGGCGCTGCGCCTGAGGGAGGACTACCTCGCGATCACCACCTTCGGCATCGCGGTGGTGATCCAGCTCGTCGCGCTGAACGCGCAGGCGCTGACCGGCGGGCCCTTCGGCATCCAGTCCATCCCGAAACCCTTCGCCGATGCGCTCGGCACCGGCCTCGGCTGGAACCTCGCCTATCTCGGCCTCGTGCTGGCCGTGCTGGGGCTTGCCTGGTGGGCGCTGGAGCGGCTGGTCGCCAGCCCCTGGGGCCGAGTGCTGCGCGCGATCCGGGAGGACGAGCTGGCCGCCGCCTCCCTCGGCAAGCGCGCCAGCGCCTTCCGGCTGCAGAGCTTCGTCATCGGCTGCATGCTGATGGGGCTGGCGGGCGCGATGTATGCGCATTTCGTGGGCTACATCGCGCCGGAGGACTTCCTGCCCGTCCTCACCTTCCAGATCTGGGCGATGCTGATCGTCGGCGGCTCCGGGCGCAATGCCGGGGCGGTGCTGGGCGCGGTGCTGGTCTGGGCGATCTGGAGCGCCGCCGGCACCCTGATCCGGGAGGTGCTGCCGGCGGCCGAGCAGGCGCGCGGCGCGGCGCTGCAGGTGGTGCTGATCGGCGTGCTGATCGCCGCCATCCTGGTGCTGCGCCCGCGCGGCGTGCTGGGCGAGCGCGCGACGGTTTCCCGGCATGCCGGATAGGGCGCGGAAGGGCGTTACCTTGGCGCCGGAAACACGATAAGGGTTTTCGGACGAGGCCAAGCCCCGCCGGGGCGACGAACCAGGCGCCCCTCCGGGACGACGAAGGAGAGACGGATGACGATCGGTCGCAGGACTGCGTTGCTGATGGGCGCGGGCGCCGCGCTCGGCATGGCCCGCCCCGGCCTGGCGCAGGGCGGCAATGTCGTCGCCTACACCGCCTTCGCCGATTCGATCACCGCGCTCGCGCCCGGCTTCAAGGCCCGCAGCGGCGCCGAGATCCAGGTGGTCGCGGCCGGCTCGGGCGAGCTGGTGCGCCGCGTGGTGGCGGAACGCGCCCGGCCGCTGGCGGATGCCATCGTCTCGGTCGGCGGCGAATCGATCGACGGCAACCCCGCGGTCTTCGCCCGCTACACCCCGCGCGAGGACGCGGCGATCCTCGAATCGCTGAAGGTCAGCCCGAACTGGATCCCCTTCTCCGTCACCCTGCCGACGGTGATCGCGGTGAACACCCGCCTGGTGCCGGAAGCCGAGATCCCCGCCACCTGGGCCGCGCTCGCCGATCCCAAGTGGAAGGGCAAGATCGCCTTCGCCGGTGCCGACCGCTCCGGCTCCGCGCTGCAGCAGCTCATGCAGATCCTGCACAATTTCGGCGAGGAGGAGGGCTGGCGCCTGTTCGAGCGCATGCTGGAGAACTTCGTCATCACCGGCAGCTCCGGCGCGGTGCCGCGCGGCGTGGCGCAGGGCGAATACGCCATCGGCATCACGCTCGAGGATTTCGCGCAGCGCTTCATCCAGGGCGGCGCGCCGGTGCGCATCGTCTATCCGCGCGAGGGCATCACCATGGCGGCGGATGCGATGGCGCTGGTCGCGGGCGGGCCGAACCCGGATGGCGGGCGCGCGCTGCTCGACTACATCGTCTCGGCCGAGGCGCAGAAGCTGATCGTGGAGCGCTTCAACCGCCGCCCGATCCGCAACGACGTGGCCCCGCCGGCCGGCGCGGTGCCGCCTTCCGACCTGCCGATCAAGAACATCCCGGTCGAGTGGTCGAACGCCAACCAGCGCAACATCCTGAACCGCTACCTGCGCCTTGTCCGGCGCTGAGGCCCGCCCCGGCCCGGCCCCGCATCTCGCGGCGGCCGGGCTGGTCAAGCGGTTCGGCAGCTTCACCGCGCTCGACCGCGTGGAGCTCTCGGCCGAGCGGGGCGAGCTGCTGACGCTGCTCGGCCCCTCGGGCTGCGGCAAGACCACGCTGCTGCGCGTGATCGCGGGCTTCCTCCAGCACGACGAGGGCACGCTGCGCCTCGCCGGCCGCAGCCTGGACGGCACGCCGCCCGAGGCGCGCAACTTCGGCATGGTGTTCCAGAGCTACGCGATCTTCCCGCATCTCTCGGTGGCGGAGAACGTCGCCTATGGCCTGCGCGCCCGCCGCGTCCCGCGCGAGGCCGCGGAGCGCAAGGTCGCCGCGGCGCTGGAGCGCGTGCGCCTCGGCAATCTCGGCGCGCGCTACCCGGATGCGCTCTCCGGCGGGCAGAAGCAGCGCGTCGGCCTCGCGCGGGCGATGGTGATCGAGCCCGACCTGCTGCTGATGGACGAGCCGCTGTCCAACCTCGACGCCAAGCTGCGCATCGAGATGCGCGACGAGATCCGCCGCATGCAGCGCGAGCTCGGCATCACCACCATCTACGTCACGCATGACCAGGAGGAGGCGCTGGCCATCTCCGACCGCATCGCGGTGATGGAGCGCGGCCATATCCGCCAGTTCGCGACGCCGCGCGAGGTCTTCGAATCGCCCGCCCACGCCTTCGTCGCGGAGTTCGTCGGCGGCTGCAACTGGCTCGACGCGACATTGCTGCAGGACGCCGCGGGGGCCGCGGCGCGGATCGCCGACGGCGCCGCCTTCGCGCTGCCGAGGGCGGCGCCCGGCGCGCAGGGCCCCGCGCGCGCCGCGCTGCGCACCGAGGATCTGCGCCTCGCCACGCCGGAAGACCCGCCGGGCTGCTGCCTGGCAGGCCGCGTCGCGAGCCTCGCCTATCTCGGCCCGCGCACGCGCATGCGGGTGATCATCGGCCCCGGCGAGGCCGCGGTGGAAGCCGACCTGCCGAGCGCCCTGCCCCTGCCCAACGAGGGCGAGCCCGTGCGGCTCGCCTTCGAGCCGCATCGCCTGCGCGTCTTCGCGCCGGAGAGCGGCGTGCGGATCGCATGAGCGCGGCCGGGATCGCGCCGCCGGATGCGCCCGGCTGGCCGGCGCGGCTGCTGCGCGGCATGCGCGACGATCCCTGGACCGCCATCGCCTGGGCGACCGTCGCCTTCATGCTGGTCTTCGTCGCCTGGCCGCTGGCCGAACTCGCGCGACAGAGCTTCATCGGGCAGGAGAGCGGGCGCTTCGGGCTGGAGAACTACCAGACCTTCTTCGGCTCCAGCTATTTCCGCCGCGCGCTGTTCAACAGCCTGACGGTCGGCGTGCTCGGCACGGTCATGGCGCTCGCCATCGGCCTGCCGCTGGCGCTGGCCTTCGCGCGCTACGACTTCGCCGGCAAGCCCTGGATCGAGGTGGCGATCCTGCTCTCCATGCTCTCGCCGCCCTTCGTCGGCGCCTATGCCTGGATCATGCTGTTCGGCCGCAGCGGCCTGGTGACGGAGGCCGCGCGCGAGATCGGCATCAACCTGCCGCCGATCTACGGCGCCTTCGGCATCGCATTGGCGAGCGCCTTCGCGCTCTATCCCGTGGTGTTCCTGGTGGTGCGCGGCGGCCTCGCGCGGGTGAACCGCACGCTGGAGGATGCGGCCGCCAGCCTCGGCCGTGGCCGCATCGGCGTGGTGCGCACCGTGACGCTGCCGCTGATCCTGCCCTCCGTGCTGACCGCCGCGCTGCTGGTCTTCCTCGGCATCATCTCCGATTTCGGCACGCCTTCGATCCTGGGCGAGGGCGAGCGCTTCCCGGTGCTCGCGACCCTCGCCTTCTCGCTCTACCTCTCGGAGATCGGCGCGGAGCCCGGCATGGCCGCGACCACCTGCGCCGTGCTGGTGACGATCGCGATGGCGCTGGTGGTGGCGGTGCGCATCTTCTCCACCCGCCGCTCGGTCGCGGACGACACGGGCGGCGGCGCGCCCCCGCTCCCCCGGCAGGGCCCCG
>NZ_JBWXTD010000003.1:23250-37211 GCF_056682175.1 Falsiroseomonas sp. RANM36 | reverse complement strand
GGGGGCGCGGCGGGGCGGGGGGGGGGGGGGGGGGGCCCCCCCCCCCCCCCCCGCCCGCGGGCCCCGCCCCCCCGGGGGGCCCCCGCGCCGCCGATCCGCCTGCAGGGCCGCTCGGGCGCGCTGCTCGGCCTCGGCACCGCGGCGCTGGTCGCCATCGCCAGCACGCCGCAGATCGTCGTCACCGTCTGTTCCTTCCTCGAGGTGCAGGGCGTGGTGTTCCAGCCGGTCTTCACCCTCGACAACTTCGCCCGCGCGATCGAGGCGCTGGGCGATGCGCTGTGGAACAGCCTGATCTTCGCCGGCCTCGCGCTGCTGCTGATCATCGTGGTGGGCTCGGCGATCGGCTACGTCATCGCGCGGCGCACCGGCCCGCTCACCCGCACGCTGGATCTGCTGATCATGGTGCCCTATGTCGTGCCGGGTACGGTGCTCGGCATCGGCTACGCCACCGTCTTCAACGAACCGCCGCTGCTGCTGACGGGTACGGCGACGATCATCGTCACCGTCTATTTCGTCCGTCGCCTGCCCTACATGACGCGCGCCTCCGCCGGCATCGTGTACCAGATCGACAGGGGGCTGGAGGATGCGGCGCGCAGCCTGGGCGACCCGCCGCTGACCGGCTTCCGCCGCGTGATGGCGCCGCTGATGCGCCCGGGCATCCTGGCCGGCGCGGCCATCGCCTGGGTCGAGGTGTTCAGCGAGCTCTCGGCCTCCATCGTGCTCTACACCGGCGGGACGCGCACGCTGCCGATCGCGGCCTACCAGCAGGCGCTGTCGGGCGATGTCGGCATGGCCGCGGCCTATGCGACCATGCTGGTCGGCGTGGCGGCGGCGGGCCTCGTGCTGTTCGTCATCGCCCGCGGGTCGGAGCGCGAGCGCAGCCTCGGCTGGCTGTAGCCATAGCATTTTCAAGCCAAGCGGCGTCGCTTGGCGACTCGGAAAATGCGCTGAAACGGGTTTACGTCATCACCGCGTCGGCGGGCAGGTCGGTGATGAAGCTGTGCGCCGGGGCGTGGGTGATCATCAGCTCCGGCCGCGCGGCCTCGGCGGCGGCCTGTGGCGTCACGCCGCAGGCCCAGAAGACCGGCACCAGGCCCTCGGGCAGCGGCGGCACCGGCCCGCCGAACAGCGGCGCCGCCAGATCGGCGCCGATCGCCGCGGGATCGCCGATATGGATCGGCGCACCGTGGTTGTGCGGGAAGCGCGCCGTCACCTCCACCGCGCGGATCGCCTGCGCCGGCGTCAGCCAGCGCATGGTGGCGACGAGCGGGCCGCGGAAAGGCCCGGCGGGTTCGGTCGGCAGCGTGGTGTTCACCACCCAGCGATGCCGGTCCGTCGGCACGCCCGCGCGTTCCAGCGCGCCGTCGAAGGTGATGCCGGAGCCGATCAGCACCAGCACCAGATCGTCGCGCCACAGGTCACCGATCTCCGTGCGATCCGACGCGCGTTCGCCGTGGCGCCAGACGGCGTAGCGCGCGAGGTCGGTGCGGATGTCGGCGCCGGGCGCAAGGCGATGCGGCACGGGATCGCCGGGATCGCCGATCTCCATCACCGGGCAGGCGCGCGGGTTGCGCTGGCAATAGACAAGGAAGTCGTAGGCCCAGGCCTTGGGCAGGATCACCAGGTTGCATTGCACGTAGCCGAGCGCGAGACCCCGGCTGGTGCCGGTGATTGCGCCGGCGCGGATCAGCGCGCGGATGCGCTGCGGCTTGATCATGACGGCGGTTGCGCCGCCATCAGCGCGCGCAGCGTGCCCTGCATGACGCGGTCGCGCGTGGCGGCGTCCATACGAAGCGCATCGAGCCCTGCCAGCGTCTCGCGCACGAGATAAGCGCCCCCTTCGGCATCGAACGGAAAATCGCTGGCGAACATCACGCGCTCCGCGCCGAAGAAGTCCAGGCCGCAGCGCATCGCCCCCACCTCGCCGGAAAGCGCGGTGTCGGCAAAGAACTCGCGGAAATACTCGATGGGCGCGCGCGCGAGGCGCGGACCGAGCAGCGCGCCATCGGCGGCCGGCGTGCGGCTGCCCATGTCCTTGCCCCAGCCCTGGCGGATGCGTCCGGCGAAATAGGGGATCATCGCGCCCATGTGGTGCGTGACGACGCGCAGCCCCGGATGCCGGTCGAACAGGCCGTAGAAGACCAGCCGCGCCATCGCCGCGCTGCTGTCATAGGGCCAGCCGAAGCACCACCAGATCTCATGCTTCGAGGCGCTCTCGCTGCGATAGTCCGGCATGTCGGGCCCGCGCACGGGATGCAGCCAGATCGCCCAGCCGAGTGCCGCGACGGCGTCGAACACCGGGGCGAAATCCGGCTCGTCCAGCGGCCGGCCAAGGATGTGCGTGGGGATCTGCACGCCGCAGGCGCCGAGGCGCGCGGCGCGCTGTGCCTCCTCGATCGCCGCCGCGGGATCGAGGAGCGAGAGGCTGGCGGTCCAGCCCACGAAGCGGTCGGGATGGCGCGCCGCGATCTCCGCCAGCCCGTCATTGGCGATGCGCGCGGCCTCCGCCGCCTCCGCCGCCGGCACCAGCTCCTCGATCGGCGGCATGGAGAGCGTGAGCAACTGCCGATAGGGCGCGAAGCGATCCATCAGGCGGAAGCGCGCCTCCAGGTCGAACAGCGTGGTCAGCGTGAGCCAGCGCTTCAGCCGGCCCGTGTCCGAATGGTGGCGCCGGAGCCGCGCGAGATAGGCGGGCGGCAGGATGTGGGTCCAGCCATCGATCCGTTCGCTCATGCGCCCTCGTCCAGCGTCACCTCGTAGATCTGCGCATGGCCCGTGCGGTCGGAGGTGAAGACCACGCGCATGCCGTCCGGCGAGAAGCGCGGATGCGGATGGGTGTGCTGCGCCGCCTCCACCGCGACCGGCCCGTCATTGTAGGGAAACGGCCCGCCCCAATGCGCGCCCTGCGAGGAGGCTTGGGATGCGCAAAGGAAGCGCGCCTCCCCGTCGCCCGCCACGGGCAGCAGATGCAAGCCGCGATCAGGGAAGGTGGTGTCGCAGACGATGCGCGCGCCGGCCGCATCGGAGACGGCATGCCAGGCCGGGAAGCGCGTGATCCAGCGCGCGGCGCCGCTTTCCGCATGCACCGCCTGCATGCCGCGCGGCCAGTCCACGAAGGCGATCTCGCGCCGGCCTGGAAGCCAGGTCTCGTGGGTGATCCACTGCATCCGGTCCTCCCGCGCATAGGCGCGGCGATTACGCGCACCGCTGCGGTCGGTGAGCCAGACGCGGTCGGTCATCGGCCCGGCATAAAGGATCAGGTCCTCGTCATCGGGGCAGAATTGCGGGTGGCCGATGGTGTCGCGCTCCAGGAACACGCGCGTGTCGCCCGACTGCGTGTCGATCAGCACGAAGCGCGAGACGGTGCTGGCGCGCACCGGCACCGCCCACCATCGCCCGCTGGCGGAAAGCGCGGTGGTGCCCATGGCGGCGCCGACCATCCCCTTCTCCCGCATCTCCACCGCGCCGAAGGAGGCGAGCTCCTCCTCCGCGAAGGTCTCGAGGTTCACGCGGAAGGCGGCGGTGCCGGCGGTGTAGTAGGCGAAGCGGCCGCAGGGCGAGGGATGCAGCGACCAGGCGGCGAGGTCCGGCCGGTCCGTGGCCTGCACCAGCCGCCCGCTCGCGCGCTCCTCGAAGAAGACCTGCGGCGCGCCGCAACGGTGGGAGACGAAGACCAGCTTCGTCATGGCGCGGTCCCAGGCGGGGACGAAGAAGAAGGGATGGTGATGGATCGAGGGCTGGTCCGTCACCTGCCGAATCGCCCGCCCGCTGCATGGGTCGCGGAGGTGCCGCGCCTCCGCGGGCCAGATGCGGCCGCGGCCGCTCATGGCGCGTTGCCGGCGCGGCGCGCCGCGGGCAGGCCGAGCACGAAGGCGGGAAAGCGCCAGGACAGCAGCAGGAAGGCGCCCGCCGCGCCATTCGCCAGCCACCAGGGCAGGGAGAGCGTCGGGTAGATGATCGCGCAAAAGCCGCAGGCCAGCAGCAGCAGGCGCTCGGGCCAGGTGAGCAGGCGCGTCGCATAGCCCACCACGCCGGCGGCCCAGACGCCGGTGGAGAGCAACAGCCCCGCGCTCGCCAGCAGCACCTGCCACAGGCTGCCCTGCGCCAGCAGCGCCGGATCGGCGATGAAGCCGAGCGGGATGAGGAAGCAGACGAAGCTCATCTGGAAGGCGCGCAGGCTGGTGGCCATGATCGGCGCCCCGGCGAGTCCCGCCGCGGCATAGGAGGCCAGCGCGACGGGCGGCGTCACCATGGACAGCACGCAGTAGTACATGACGAAGAAATGCGCCCCGAGCGGCGGCACGCCGAAATTCTGCACCGCCGGCACGAAGAGGATGGCGCCGATGATGTAGGCGGCGACGGTGGGCAGGCCCATGCCCATGATGATGCAGCCCAGGATCACCAGCAGCAGCGCGCCGCCCAGCGTATCCCCGCCCGCGCTCATCAGCCCGGCGGCGAATTTCAGCGCCAGGTTGGACTGGATCGCGACGGCGATGACGATGCCGACCGCGCCGATCGGCACCGCGATCTCGGCCGCCTGCCGCGCGACGTCGCGCAGGATCTTCGGCGCGTCGAGCAGCGTGCGCCAGCCATCCGGCCCGAAGGGCGCGATCAGGAAGCAGGACAGCGTGGCGTACATCGCCGCACTCGGCGCCGACCAGCCCGCCGCCAGCGCGCCGATCAGCACCACCAGCGGCGCCAGCAGCACGAGGCGCGGCAGCACGGCCGGGATCGCCGCGATCGTCGCGCGGTCGATCGTGCCGGCGCCGGTGCGGCAGGCATGCAGATGCGCGCCGATGAACAGCGCGGCATAGAAGCCGAGCGCCGGCAGCACGCCCGCCAGCGCCACCTGTGCGTAGGGAATGACCAGCAGCTCCGCCATGACGAAGGCGGCCACCCCCATGATGGGCGGCATGAGCTGCCCGCCGGTGGAGGCGATCGCCTCCGTCGCCGCGGCGCGCTCGGCGGGGATGCCGGCGCGGCGCATCAGTGGGATGGTGAAGACGCCGGTCGCCGTGACATTCGCCACCGCGCTGCCGGAGATCGTGCCCATCAGCGAGGAGCCGACGATCGCCACCTTCGCCGACCCGCCGCGCGCCGTGCCGACCAGCCGCGTCGCGAGATCCACGAAGAGCGAGCCCCCGCCGACGGCCGAATACACCACGCCGAAGGCGACGAAGTAGAAGACGAAGCCGACCGAGGTCTCGGTGGTCACGCCCAGGATGCCGCTGGTGGACATCGTCAGGATCTCGATCGCCTCCGGCAGCGCGAAGCCGCGGAAGCCGGCCTCGCCCGGCAGCACGTAGCCGAACATGCCGTAGAGCAGGAAGGCGAGGATGACGGCGACGAGGATGCCGCCCACCGCACGGCGCACGCCCTCGATCAGCAGCGCGACGAACAACACGCCGATCGCGATGTCGAGCGGGAAGACCGGATCCACCATGTCGATCCGGTTGGCCAGGCGATCCGCGCTGGCCCAGTAATACCACCCCACCGCAGCGACGCCGGCGAGGCAGAGCGCATCGATCCCCCGCCGGAACAGCGGCGGCAGCGCCGGCGCGCGCAGCGGCTGGAACAGGAACAGCAGGAACAGCGCGGTGACGAGGTGCGCCGGCCGTTCCACCAGCGGCGCCCGCGGCGCGAAGAGGATCCAGTACTGGAAGGCGCAGAAGCCCGCGGCCAGCCAGAAGCGTGGATCCAGCACCTCGCGCCGCACCCGTCGCGCCTCAGCTCATCCAGCCGCGTTCGCGGAAGTAGCGCGCGGCGCCCGGATGCAGCGGCACGCCGGTGTTCTCGGGCTTCCAGGCCTCCTCCGGCTTGAAGGCGTTGAAGGCGGGGTATTCGGCGACGAGCTTGTCGCGGTTCTCCACGATCGCCTTCACCACGCGATAGGCGACGTCGTCCGGCAGCGCGGCGTTGGCGATCAGCACCGTGCCGAAATCGCCGCTCTTCGTCGGGCCGTCCTGGCCCTGGAACCACTGCGGCAGCATCGCCCGGCGCAGGCCGACGCGCGCCAGCGCATCGAGCGACTTCTCCGACAGGTCGAGGAAGCGCACATCCGCCGTCAGCGCGATCTCCGTGATGGTCGGGTGGCCGCGCAGCACCGTGTCGAACAGGATGTCGGCGCGGCCGTCGCGCAGGATCGCCGGGATCTGCGAGACGTCAACCTGGATGATGCTGCCGCCATTGGCCCGCACCTTCTCGCGGCTCAGGCCGTGCGCCGCCAGGATGGTGTCCACCGCCGGCGGCACGTTGGAGCCCTGCGGCTTCATCACGATGCGCAGCGGCTTGCCGGAATCGAGCACCTGGTCGAGCGTGGTGAAGCCGTTGCGCTGCAGGAACTCGTTGCGCACCATCGCGCCGATGAAGACCGGGTTCAGCCCGCCGACGAGGGCGCGGATATGCGTGGCCTTCTGCCCGTTGTAGAGCGCGTCGCCATTCGCCGCGAGCACCGCGGTCTGCACGTTGGAGAGCGCGATCTGCGCCGTGCCGCGCTCCACCACCATCGGGTTCGCCACGCCGCCGCCGCGCGGGATGATCTCCACCGTGCGCCCTTCGAGCACCGGCGCGATCACGCGCTGGATCGCCGCCGCGGCGACATACCAGCCGGATCCGACCGGCATCGCGCCGATGCGCAGCGTGTCCTGCGCGGCGGCGGGCCGCGCGATGGCGAGGCCGGCGGTGGCGGCCATCAGGCTGCGACGCGTGGTGTTCATGGTGCTTCCTCCCGTTGCTGTCGTGGTCGTCAGGCGGCCGCCTTGCGGCGGCCTGGTCTCGGCTGTGCCGCCGGCGCGACGACGGCGAGCGCGGCGCCCCCGGCGGAGAGCGCGCGGCCGATCTCCGCCGCGGCGGCCATGACGGGGCGCAACAGGTTGCGGCGGAATTCGGCTTCCGAAGTGCGCGAGGAGGGCGCGGCGACGCTCACCACCGCGACCGGCTGGCGGTCCGCATCCAGGACCGGCACGGCGAGCAGGCGCAGGCCGGGCGTGAAGGGGCTCTCGTTCAGCACGAAGCCGTCGCGCCGCGCCGTGGCCAGCCGCTTCGCCAGCGCGCCGGCATCGACCGGCACCATCGGCAGCGCGCCGGGCCGCGGCGGCAGCGCCAGGATGCGCGCCACGGCCGCCTTGTCGAGGAAGGCGAGCAGCGCGTTGCCGATCGCGCTGCTCGCCGCCGGGATGGTGGTGCCGACGCGGATGTCGACGCCGAGCCGCGTGAGGCCCGCGCGCACGCGCTCGACATAGAGGATGTCCGCGCCGTCCAGCACGCCGAGGCTCGCGGCTTCGGATGTCTCGCCAACCAGCGAGCGCAGGATGGGCCGCGCGGTGTCGCGCAGGTCGCGCCGCGCGATGGCGGCGAAGCCGAGGTCGAGCACCTTCAGCGTGAGGCGGAAGCGGCGCGTCGCCGGATCGCGCGCGAGATAGCCGGCCTCGGCCAGCGTGGTCAGCATGCGATAGGCGGTGCCGGGATCGAGTTGCGCGGCGGAAGCGGCCTCGGAGACGGACAGCTCCGGCTGCTCGGCCGTGAAGGCCTCGAGCACCGACAGCCCCTTGAGGAGCGATCCCACATGGTTCCGGGCTGCGGTGGCGGCTGATGGGCCGCCCGCCTCTGCCTCGCGTGCCAAGGTTTCCTCGCCTCGCGCCTGGTTGCGCCGCCTTCGCGTGGTGTCTCTTTCGGATTGCGAAGGTTTTTTCGTTCGCTCCGATGCTGCGCGCCTTTGCCCGACCCGGTCAAGCGGCCGATGCGCCGTGCAGCCCCTGCGCGCGATTGACACCGCGTGAGCCGCCTCGGCATACAGACGATCCGCCTTCATGTGCGAAGAAATTTTCGCATTCCGAAAGAAGGGCGGCGCGCGGCACGCCGCGCGGCACGCGGGAGGGCGCCGGATGCGCGGCAGATCGTGACGTCAACGGCCAGCCTGCGCATCGCCGTGGACATCGGCGGCACCTTCACCGACCTCGCCGCCTTCGACGAGGAAGCCGGCGCGCTGCGCTTCGGCAAGGCGCTCTCCACCCATCACGCGCTGGTCGAGGGGATCGAGCACACGCTGGATGGCGCGGGCGTCGCGCTGCGCGATGCGCGGCTCTTCCTGCATGGCTCGACCATCGCCATCAACACGCTGCTGGAACGCAGCGGCGCCCGCACCGCGCTGCTGGTGACGGAAGGCTTCCGCGACATCTACGAGATCGGCCGCGTCAACCGCCCGGACGCCTACAACCTGTTCTTCCGCCGCCATGTGCCGCTGGTGCCGCGATCCTGGCGCTTCGAGGTGCAGGAACGGCTGCTGGCCAGCGGCGCCGTGCACAAGCCGCTGGAGGAGGAGGGGCTGCGCGGCATCCTGCGCGGGCTCAAGCCGCAGGGCGTGGAATCCGTCGCGATCCTGCTGCTGCATTCCTACCGCAACCCCGCGCATGAGATGCGCGTGAAGCAGATCGTGCAGGAGGAGCTGCCGGGCGTCTTCGTCACCGCCTCGCACGAGCTCAGCCAGGAATACCGCGAGTTCGAGCGCGTCTCGACCGTCGCCGCCAACGCCTATGTCGGCCCGCGCGTGTCGAACTATCTCGGCGAACTGGCGGATCACCTGGACGCGCGGGGGTTCCGCGGCGCCTTCTACGTCGTGCAGTCCACCGGCGGCCTGTTCCCCGTGGCGCATGCGCGGCGCGACTGCGTGCGCATGCTGGAAAGCGGCCCGGCCGCCGGCGTCATCGGCACCCAGGCGATCTGCGCCCAGCTCGGCCTGCAGGATGCGATCGCCTTCGACATGGGCGGCACCACCGCCAAGGCCGGCGTGATCCATGAAGGCCGGCCGCTCACCACCGGCAGCGCGCTGATCGGCGGCTACGACCAGGCGCTGCCGATCCAGATCCCGATGACCGACATCTTCGAGGTCGGCACCGGCGGTGGCAGCATCGCCCGGCTCGGCCAGGGCAACAGCCTGCGCGTCGGCCCGCAGAGCGCGGGCTCCGACCCCGGCCCCGCCTGCTACGGGCGCGGCGGCACCGAGCCCACCGTGACGGATGCGAACCTGCTGCTCGGCCGTCTCGATGCCGAGCATTTCTTGGGCGGCGCCATGCGGCTCGACGTCGCCGCCGCTGAACGCGCCCTGCGGGACGTGGCGGCGCCGCTCGGAATGGAGCTGATGGAAGCGGCCGAGGGCATCCTGCGCATCGCCGTCACCTCCATGTCCTACGCCGTGAAGGCGGTGACGACCGAACGCGGCCTCGATGTCGGCAGCTTCGTCATGGTGGTCTATGGCGGCGCCGGGCCGCTGCACGCCTCCGCCATCGCGCGGGAGATCGGCATCCGCCATGTGCTGATCCCCTGGTCGCCCGGCTACTTCTCGGCCTATGGGATGCTCTACAGCGACCTGCGCTACGACTTCGTGCGCTCCTGCTTCCGCCGCCTCGCCACCGCCGACTTCGCGGAGATCGAGGGCCTCTATGCCGCGATGGAGCAGGAAGGCCTCGCCGCCATCGAGACCTCCGCCGTGCGGCCCGAGAGCATCACCTTCGAGCGCGCGGCGGACATGCGCTATGTCGGGCAGGAACACGCCGTGACGGTGGAGCTGCCGCGCGAGGTCTTCGCCGCGCAGGACCGGGAGGCGATCAAGCGCCATTTCGATGCGCAGCACGGCATCCGCTACGGCACCAGCGCGCCCGGCGAGCCGGCGGAGCTTGTCAGCCTGCGCGCCACGGTCACGGGCATCATGCGCAAGCCGCCGCGCCATGCCGTCGCGGCAGGCGACGCATCGCCGCCCGCCGATGCGCTCAGCCGCCGCAAGCCCGTGTATTTCCGCGACCGCGGCGGCATGGTGGAGACGCCGGTCTATCGGCGCGACGCGTTGCGCGCCGGCAACCGCATCGAAGGCCCGGCGCTGATCGAGGAACACGCCTCCACCACCCTGCTGCAGCCCGGCGACCGGCTGGAGGTGGATGGCGCCGGCAATCTGCGGATCGCGATCGGGAGCGTCCTGCGATGAACGACACGGCACGTCCGGCGGTGGATGCCGTCACCGTCGAGATCGTCCGCAAGGGCCTGCTGGCCGTGACGGAGGAGATGAAGACCAACCTGATGAGGACCGCCTACAACCTCATCATCTACGAGGCGCTGGACTTCACCGTGGGCCTGTTCACGAAGGAGGGCGAGACGGTCTCCATCGGCCTCGGCCTGCCCATGTTCATCCGCGGCATGGCGGAGACGGTGAAGGCGAAGATCCGCCACTTCGGCTACGGGAACATCCACGAGGGCGACATCCTCGTCACCAACGACGCCTACACCACCGGCAGCCACCTCAACCACTTCACCTTCAGCCTGCCGATCTTCCACGAGGGCGAGCTGATCGGCTTCGCCTGCTGCATGGCGCATTGGCTGGATGTCGGCGGCACGCTCGGCACCGTCACGACGGACATCTACTCCGAGGGCATCCAGATCCCCATCGTGAAGTACCGCAGGCGCGGCGAGGTCAACCAGGACCTGGTGGACATCATCGCGATGAATGTCCGCCTGCCCGACAAGGCGCTGGGCGACCTGCGCGCGCAGATCGTCGCGGTGACCACCGGGGAGCGGCGGTACCTCGAATTGGTGCGCCGCTACGGCTGGCCGGCGGTGCGCGACTCCATCCGCGTCATCATGGACCAGTCGGAGGCGCTGGCCCGCGCCAACACCCGCGCCATCCCGGACGGCATCTACGAAGCCGAGAGCTTCATGGACGATGACGGCGTGGAGGTGGGCGAGCCCGTGCCCATCCGCGTGCGCATCGAGAAGCGCGGCGAGGAGATGACGATCGACCTTTCCGACGTCTCGAAGCAGGTGCGCGGCTTCTACAATTCCGGCGTCACCACCGGCATCGCCTGCGCGCAGGTCGCGTTCAAGTGCCTGGCCGCGCCCACCGACTATCCGGTGAACGAGGGCAGCTTTCGCGCGCTGAAGGTCATCATGCCGATGGGCACCGTGGTCAGCGCGGAACGCCCGGCGCCGATGCGGGTGTGGATGACCTATCCGATGACGGTGATCGACACGATCTTCAAGGCGCTGGCCGATGCGATCCCGGACCGCGTCGCGGCGGGCCATCACGCCGACCTCGTCTTCCCCAACATCCACGGCATCAATCCGAACGACGGGAAATTCTATATCGTCGGCATCGGCCCGCTCGGCGGCGGCTGGGGCGCCAAGGCGAGCGAGGACGGCATGTCCGCCACCGTCTGCATGAACGATGGCGACACGCATAACGGCCCGAGCGAGCAGCTCGAAGCCAAGTATCCCGTGCTGGTGGAGCGCTACGCGCTGCGCGAGGACAGCGGCGGCGCCGGGCGCTGGCGCGGCGGGCTCGGCTGCGAGCAGGTGGTGCAGGCGCTCGCCCCCTTCCAGCTCACCACGCGGATCGACCGCATGCATTGCAAGCCGTGGGGCCTGCATGGCGGCGGCGAGGCGGCGGGCAACGGCATCGGCCTCAGGCGCAACGGCGAGTGGCAGGCGGAATTCCCGAACGCCAAGGTGTTCAACGTGCGCCTCAAGCCGGGCGACGCCTACATGATGCGCTCGGGCGGCGGCGGCGGCTTCGGCCCGCCGCTGGAACGCGACCCGCTTCTCGTCGCGCGCGACGTGCGCGAGGGCTATGTCAGCCGGCAGGTTGCGCTCGAGACCTATCGCGTGGTGCTGGACGGCGCCGGCCTGGTGGACGAGGCCGCCACGCGCGCGCTGCGCGCCCATAGCGACCTGGCCGCAGCGCGGCCCGCGGAGACGGCGGAGGCCGGCGACGGGCCGCCGCTCGACCTCACGCCGGGCTGATGTCGGCGGGCGCGCCGCCCGATCCGGGCGCGATGGCGCAGCGCGCCGCGGCGCTGTGGCGCGGCGTGCTGTCCCGCCCGCTGCATCCGGCCGGCTGCACCTGCATGGGGCATGTACTCATGCCCGCGATGAACGCCCGCGACATGGAGGCCGACATCCTGGACTACATGCGCGGGCGCTACGCGGCGGAAGGGATCGGCGCCCTGGTGGCGCTGCTCGATGCCCGCGCGGCGGCGCGGGAGGCCGCGGACATCCCCGCCCCGCCCTTCCGCGCCTGGCTGTTGCGCCTGCCCGCGTCCGGCGTGGAGGCGGCCGCGCTGGAGCGCTTCCTGGCCGACCTGCTGGCCACGCTGGAATCCTTCGATCGTCCCGCCGGGCCGGAGGGCGGCGGGCTGATCTGCGTCTGAAGCCGGCGGCGCCGCGGCGGAAAAACCGCCTGATGACAACCACCCTGTCGGGCATGTAATCCTGCGGGCAGAACCGGCGTCCGGCACGGTCCGCGGCGCGGCGAGGGCAGGAGACCACCCCAATGGCGAAGTTGAACGTCAACGGACAGCTGGTGGAGGTCGATGCCTCCCCCGACACGCCCCTGCTCTGGGCGCTGCGCGATCATGTCGGGCTGACCGGCACCAAGTATGGCTGCGGCATCGCCGCCTGCGGCGCCTGCACGGTGCATATCGACGGCCAGGCGATCCGGTCCTGCGTCACCCCGCTCTCGTCGCTCGACGAGACCCAGAAGATCGTCACGATCGAAGGCCTGTCGCCGGACGGCAACCACCCGGTTCAGGTCGCCTGGCGCGAACTGGACGTGCCGCAATGCGGCTTCTGCCAGTCCGGCATGATCATGGCCGCCGCCGCGCTGCTGGCGCAGACGCCGCGCCCGACGGATGCCGACATCGACGCCGCGATGAGCAACATCTGCCGCTGCGGCACCTACAACCGCGTGCGCGCCGGCATCCACCAGGCCGCCCGCGGCGGCATCACGGGCTGAGGGAGACACGCATCATGGCTCCGCTCGACACCGTCTCCGCCTCCCGCCGCGGCCTGCTGAAGGGTGCGGCCGCCGGCGCCGTCCTGCTCGGCTTCCATGTGCCGGCCAAGGGCGCGCTCGCCCAGGCCGCGGCCGCCGCCGGCCAGGTGCCGGAGGTGAATGCCTGGGTGGTGATCCACCCCGATGACCGCGTGGTGCTGCGCATGGCGCGCACCGAGATGGGGCAGGGCACGCGCACCGGCCTCGCGCAGATGATCGCTGAGGAACTGCACTGCGACTGGTCGAAGATCAGCACCGAATACGTCACGCCGGGCGAGAGCCTGCGGCGCAACCGCGCCTGGGGCGCCTTCCTCACCGCCGGCAGCCAGGGCATCCGCAATAGCCAGGACTATGTCCGCAAGGGCGGCGCCGCGGCGCGCATCATGCTGGTCCAGGCCGCGGCCAATCGCTGGAACGTGCCGGCCGCCGAGTGCAGCGCGAAGGACAGCGTGGTCACGCATGGCCCGACCGGCCGCACGCTGCGCTACGGCGAGGTGGCGGCCGAGGCCGCGCGGCTGACGCCGCCGGCCGAGGTGCCGCTGAAGGATCCGAGCGCATGGACGGTGATCTCCACCTCCAAGCCGCGGCTCGACACGGCGGCGAAGACCACCGGCTCGCTGGTCTATGGCGCGGACCTGAAGATGCCGGGGATGCTGGTGGCGGTGCCGCGGCGCTGCCCGGTCTTCGGCGGCACCGTGCGCGCGGTGGACCGCGCATCGGTGGCGGGCATGCCCGGCGTGCGGCATGTGCTGCAGGTGGGCGACAGCGCGGTCGCGGTCGTGGCCGACACCTTCTGGCAGGCCAAGACCGCGCTCGATGCGCTGAAGGTCGAGTGGGATGTGGGGGAGAACGGCAAGGTCTCCTCCGCCACGATCGATGCGCGGCTGACCGAGGGGCTGGACGCGGCGGAAGCCTTCGTCGGCAACCAGAACGGCGACGCGCGCGCCGCCATCGCCGCGGCGCCGCGCAAGATCGAGGCGGTCTATTCCTATCCGTTCCTCAACCACGCGCCGATGGAGCCGATGAACGCGACGGTGGTCTGGACGCCGCCGCGCGGCGGCGTCTGGTGCCCCCCGCAGAACGGCGCGGCGGCGCAGGCCGCCCCCGCCCCCGCCGCGGGCCTGCCGCCGACCCCCCGCCCCCAGGC
>NZ_JBWXTD010000003.1:15986-23150 GCF_056682175.1 Falsiroseomonas sp. RANM36 | reverse complement strand
CGCGCGCGCGGCGCCTGCCCGAACTCGAGCTGCGCACGGTGGAAGTGCCGGAAGGCGGCAACCAGGGCACGCGGCTCTGGACCGCGATGGAGCGTGCGCTGGCCGAGATCCCGCGCGCGCGGCTGGCCGGCGTGGTCGCACTCAGCGACGGCCAGGTGCACGACATCCCCGCCGCGCCGGCGCTGGAGGCGCCGCTGCACCTGCTGCTGCCAGGCAACGAAGGCGAGGTGGACCGCCGCATCCGCGTGGTGGAGGCGCCGGGCTACGGCATCGTCGGCCGCCAGGTGGAGCTGCGCGTCGTCGTCGAGGATCTCGGGGCGTCCGGCCCTGGCGCCGCCGCGCGGCTCACGATCCGCCGCGACGGCGGCACGCCGCGCGTGGAATCCGTGCCCGTCGGGCGCGAGCACCGGATCGCGCTGCAGATCGAGCGCGGCGGTCCGACGGTGGTGGAGCTGACGGCCGAGACGCGCCCCGGCGAGGTCTCCGAGATCAACAACCGCGCGGTGATCAGCATCAACGGCGTGCGCGACCGGCTGCGCGTGCTGCTCGTGAGCGGGGAGCCGCATGCCGGGGAGCGCACCTGGCGGCGGCTGCTGAAGGCCGACCCCAATGTGGACCTGGTCCACTTCACCATCCTGCGCCCGCCGGAGAAGGACGACCTGACGCCGCTGCACGAGCTGGCGCTGATCGCCTTCCCGGTGCGCGAGCTGTTCCAGGTGAAGCTGCGCGAATTCGACCTGATCGTCTTCGACCGCTTCGCCAATCGCGGCCTGCTGCCGCCCGTGTACATGCGCAACATCGCCGACTATGTGCGCGGCGGCGGGGCGCTGCTGCTGGCGGTGGGGCCGGAATTCCTCGGCCCGACCAGCCTGGCCGCGACGCCGCTCGGCCAGGTGCTGCCGGCGCGGCCACCGACCGGGGCCGGCGCCGCGCAGGCCGCGCTGCTCGAGCAGCCCTTCCGCCCGCGGGTGACCGAGACCGGCGCGCGTCACCCCGTCACCGAGGACCTGCCCGGCGCCAACCCGGCAGACGGTCCCGGCGAGGCGAGCTGGGGCCGCTGGTACCGCGCGCTGCGCACCGAGCCGCGCTCCGGCGCCACGGTGATGGACGGGCCGGGCGGCGCGCCGCTGATGGTGCTGGACCGCGTGGGGGAGGGGCGCGTCGCGCTGATGCTCTCCGACCATATCTGGCTGTGGTCGCGCGGCCATGACGGCGGCGGCCCGCAGGCCGAGCTGCTGCGCCGCATCGCCCATTGGACGATGAAGGAGCCGGAGCTGGAGGAGGAGGACCTGACGGCGCGCATCGAGCACGGCCAGATGACCGTGCTGCGCCGCAGCCTCGAGCCCGGTCCGGCGCCGGAGATCACCATCACCGCCCCCGATGGCGGCATCAGCCGTCACCCGCCCCAGGCGCGCGGCGGCCGCGCGCTGGTGGAGATCCCGGCGACGCTGCCGGGGGTCTGGCAGGCGACCGATGGGCGCCGCACCACCTTCGCCGCGGCCGAGGCCGGCAACCCGCTGGAGATCGCCGACCTGCGCGCCGACGCCGCCCGGCTGCGGCCCGTGGCCGAGGCGACCGGCGGCGCGGTGCGCTGGCTGGGGACCGAGGCGGCGCCCGCCGTGCCGGAGCTGCGGCGCGTCGCCGCCGGCCGCGACACCTATGGGCCGGGCTGGATCGGGCTGCGGCGCAACGCGGACCATACCGTGACCGGCATCACCGCGCTGCCGCTGCTGCCGCCCTGGCTCGCGCTGCCGCTGGTCCTCGGCCTCGCCATCCTGGCCTGGCGGCGCGAGGGGCGGTGAGTTGACGCCGCGATGCGCCACACCGGCCCGCGCGCCATGCGGCGCCTGATCCTCTGCCTGACGCTGCTGCTGGCCGCCTGCGCCCAGGGGCCGACGCTGCAGGAGCGGCTGTCGGTCTGGATCGGGCGGAGCGAGCTCGACCTCGTGACCGAATTCGGCGTGCCGAACCGCACCTTCGAGCTGGAGGGACGGCGCTTCCTGCAATTCGAGCAGCGGCGCACCGTGCCGGTGGCGGCGCCGGCCTTCGACCCGTGGTACGGCCCCTGGGGTGCGCGCGCCGGCTTCTGGCCGCCGCCGCCGTCCTATGCGGTGGTGGGCTGCGACATCACCTTCGTCATCCGCGAGGGACGGGTGGAGAATTTCTCGTTCCGCGGCCAGGGCTGCGTCTGACCCGGCGCCGCCGGCTCCTCGCCGCATCGGCAGCGCCCGGGGCACGGCCTGCCCGACCGGCGCAACCGCGAGGCGGTTCCACTCGGCCGGGCGCTGCTCTAGTTTCCCGCCATGCACGCAGCCCTTCGCCTCGCGCTCCTTGCCCCGCTGCTGGCCCTCCCGGGGCTGCTGCCCGCCGGTGATGCCGCCGCGCAGGGCATGATCCGGCCGCCCGATCGCTCCACCGGTCCGCTGGCCCCGGCCCCGGCGCTGCCCGGGCTGTCGTCGCGACCGAGCCTGCCGCCCATCCCGGCCGGCGAAAGCACCGCCGACATGTCGCCGAACGCCGCGATGTTCGACGGCATCGTGCGCGGCGATCTTGCGGCGGTGCGCGATGCCGTCTCGCGCGGCGCCGACCTGAATGCGCGCAACGCGCTCGGGCTGACCCCGATCGACGCGGCGGTGGACCAAGGCCGCACGGAGATCGCCTTCTACCTGCTCTCGGCGCGCGACCTGGCCCGAGGCGCACCGCCGCCCGAGGCCGGCTCCGCCAGCCTGGATGCGCCGCCGCCCGATGCCGCGCGCCGCGCCAGCGCAGCCCGGCGCGATGCGGCGCTGGCCGCCGCGGCGCAGGCGGCGGGCCTGCCGCAGACCGCCTGCGACGTGCACCGCGTGGATCTCGGCGGCGGCTTCGGCCGGCGCACCACGCATGACTGGCTGATCGACGCGGTGCTGATCGCCAAGCAGATCCCCGGAACGCCCGTCAAGACGATGTGGACGCGCGAGGAGGACATGGTGCAGGGGCGCTACCACCCCGTCACCAAGTGCAAGCTCACCGCCGGCCTCGATGCGCAGGGCAACGTCACCGGGCTGCACATGCGCATCTCCGGCCAGTCCATCCTGTCCTTCGTGTTTCCGAACGCGCTGCAGGCCGGGCGCGATCCGGTGGTGTTCCAGGGGCTGAACCCGAGCGGGGCGGAAGGCCGGCTCGGCTACGACTTCCCCAACCTGCTGATCGACCACGCGATGCGGAACACGCATGTGCCGCCGCATTTCTGGCGCGGCGTGAACCACAACCAGAACGCCATCTACCTGGAGTGCTTCATCGACGAGATCGCGCATGCGACGAACCAGGACCCGCTGGCGCTGCGGCGCAAGCTGATGGCGAACCACCCGAAGCACCTGGCGGTGCTGAATGCGGTGGCGGAGCGCATCGGCTGGGGCGGGGCGCTGCCGCCCGGCGTGCAGGGGCGCGGCATCGCGCAGCAGATGGGCTTCGGCAGCTATGTGGCGGCGGCGGCCGACGTCTCGGTCAGCGACAAGGGCGAGCTCAAGGTCCACCGGATCGTGGCGGCGACGGATTGCGGCCATGCCGTCAATCCGCGCCAGATCGAGATGCAGGTGGAAGGCTCCTTCGTGTATGGCCTTTCCGCGCTGCTCTACGGCGAGTGCACGGTGAAGGACGGCGCGATCGAGCAGACCAACTTCGACACCTACAACGTGCTCCGCATGGACGAGATGCCGAAGGTCGAGACGATCGTCATGCCCTCCGGCGGGTTCTGGGGCGGCGTGGGCGAGCCGACCATCATGGTCGCCGCGCCCGCGGTGCTGAACGCGATCTTCGCGGCCACCGGCAAGCGCATCCGCGACGTGCCGCTGAAGCACCAGGATCTGCGCCGGGCGTGATCCTTCCGCCTGCACTCCATCGCCCTTCCCCGCGCCGCGGGGCAGGGCCGGGGTGGGGGCGGCGCGCCTTCGCCGCGCTGCTGCTGGTGTCGCTCGCGGCGCCGGCGGCAGCCCAGGTGGCGCCCTTCGTGGTGACGGAGGACGCCATCGCCGCGCCGCTCGACGGGCGGGTGGGCGATGCGGCGCGGGGCGCGGCGGTGGTGCGGAACCGGGAGACGGCGAACTGCCTGATCTGCCATTCCATCCCCGATCGGCGCGAGCGCTTCATGGGCGATATCGGCCCGCCGCTGGCCGGGGTCGGTTCGCGCCTCACGCCGGGGCAGATCCGGTTGCGCCTGGTGGATGCGACGCTGCTCAATCCCGGCGCGGTGATGCCGCCCTATCACCGCGTTGCGGGGCTGGTGCGGGTGGATGAACGCTATCGCGGCCAGCCGGTGCTGACCGCGCAGGAGATCGAGGACGTGGTGGCCTGGCTCGCCACGCTGAAGGACCCGGGGGAATGAGGTTTTCGCGACGTTCCGTGCTGGCCCTGCCGCTCGCCGCCACGGCGACGGGCGCCGCCGCGCAATCCGCCATGCGGACCGCCGCCGGCGAAGACTTCGCGGCGGCGGAGCGCGCCATCCTCGCCGGCCGCACGCCCATCCCCGGCGGCATCGAGATCGACATGCCGCCGCTGTCGGAGAACGGCAATTCGGTGGACCTCGCCATCCGCGTGGACAGCCCGATGACGGCGGAGAACCACATCGCCGCCATCCACATCCTGTCCGAGCGCAATCCCTTCCCGCGCGTCGCGCGCTTCACGCTCTCGCCGCGCGCGGGCCGGGCGGAGATCGCCACGCGCATCCGCCTCGCCACCACCCAGACCATCCTGGTGTTGGCCGAGACCAGCAAGGGCCAGGTGCATCGCGCGGGCCGAGAGGTGATCGTGATCCTCGGCGCCTGCGTGGACGGAGGCTGAGACGGCCATGAGCGGCAGCATCACCGCGCGCATCACCCTGCCGGAGAGCGCGAAGAAGGGCGAGGTCGTCCCGGTGCGCGTGATCGTGCGCCACCCCATGGAGCGCGCCGTGGATGCGCCCGGCCTGCGCCCGGTGCCGCGGAAGATCCTGCACACGCTGCGCGTCACCTATGCCGGCGCCGAGGTCTTCCGGATGGAGATGTCGCCCGGCATCGCCGCCAACCCCTATGTCGAGTTCACCACCGTCGCCGTCGAGACCGGCCCGATGGTCTTCGAGTGGGAGGAGGATGGCGGCGCGGTCTACCGGCGGGAGGCACGCCTCGTCGTGACATGATCCGCCGCGCGGCGTTTCTTGCGGGTCTCTGCGTCGCGACGCTGGCCGGCGCGGCGGAGATCCGGCCCACGCGCGACTATCTCTCGCCCGAGCTGCGCGCGCAGCAGGAGGACACCTCGCGCCATCCCGGCTGGCTCTGGGTGGATGAGGGCGAGGCGCTGTGGCGGCGCGGCGAGACAAGCTGCCAGTCCTGCCACGGCGACATCGCGCGCATGGCGGGCGTCGCCGCGCGCTATCCGGCGGTCGCTTCGGATGGCGCGCTGCTGAACCTGGAAGGCCGCATCGAGCGCTGCCGCACGCAGCACCAGGGCCAGGCGGCATTCGGCTATGAGAGCGACGAACTGCTCGCGCTCACCGCCGCCATCGCGCTGCGCTCGCGCGGCATGCCGATGTCGGTCGCGGTGGATGGCCCCGCCGCGCCCTTCCTCGAGGCGGGACGCCGCTTCTACGAGACGCGGCAGGGCCAGCTCAACCTGGCCTGCGGCCAGTGCCACGACGACAATGCCGGGCGTCGGTTGCGCGGGGACGTGATCTCCAACGGGCTCGGCACGGGCTATCCCGCCTATCGCCTGGAATGGAACGGCATGGGCTCGCTGCATCGGCGCCTGCGCGCCTGCTCGCTCGGCGTGCGCGCGACGCAGTTCGATCTCGGCTCGCCGGAGTATCTCGCGCTGGAACTCTTCCTCGCCGACCGCGCCCGCGGCCTGTCGGTGGAGGCGCCCGGTTTGCGCCGTTAGGCGTCGGAAAACATGTCCGCCGTGATGCTCTCGTACCAGGCATCCGCGTAGCGCGCCTCCAGCCGCCGCTGTTCCGGCAGGTCGCCGCGCGGGGAGGTGCCGCCGCCCTCGCGATCCTCGATCACCGCGCTGCCATCGGCGTTCGGCCGGAAGATCCCGACGATGGAGATGCCGTAGTCCGGCGCGACATGCGAGTAACAGGTGTTGAAATACACCGCCTCCGGCGGCGGCGCGCCGCGCAGCGCGGCAAGCGCGCTCGCCACCGCCTGCTTCGCGCCGTTGTTCGCGATGAAGCCGGATTTCGGCATCGGGCCGGGCTGGTTCGCGTCGCCGATCACATGGATGCCGGGCGCGTTGCGCGCCTCGAGGCTGCGATAATCCACCGGCACCCAGCCGCTGGAGTCCGCGAGCCCGCTGTCGAGCGCGATGGCGGCGGCCGATTGCGGCGGGATCACATTCGCCACGTCCACGCGATGCCGCGTGCCGAGCTCCGTCTCCAGCACGCGCGCGCGCGCATCAACGCGCACCACGCGCCCATCCACATTGCCCGGGACCCATTCGATCATGCCGCCATAGAGGGCGCGCCAGGCATCCTGGAACAGCGGCTGCTTGCTGAAGCGCTCCTTCGCGTCCAGCGCCAGGATCTTGGCGCGCGGCTTATGCCGCTTCAGCCAATGCGCGATCATGCTGATGCGCTCATAGGGGCCGGGCGGGCAGCGGAAGGGGTTGGGCGGGATCGCCAGCCCCACCACGCCGCCATCCGGCATGGCCTGCAATTGCCGCTGCAGCAGGCGCAGCTGCGCGCCGTCCGCGGCGATCCAGGCATGCGGCATCGCCTCCGCCGCCGCCGCGTCATAGCCCTCGATCGCGTTCCAGCGCAGCGCGATGCCGGGCGAGAGGATGAGCCGGTCGTATGCTACGCTCTCCCCGCCGCCGAGCCGCACGCGCCGCGCCACCGGATCGATCGCCGTCGCGCGGTCCTGCACCACGCGCACGCCGAGCTTCGCAAGGCCCGCATAGCCGAAGGTGATGGTGTCCATCTCGCGCAGGCCGCCGAGCACCAGATTGCCGTAGGGGCAGGTGATGAAGCGCGGCTGCGGCTCGATCAGCGTCACCGCGACCTCGGGCGCGGTGAGGCGGGCGAAGCGCGCGGCGGAGGCGCCGCCGAAGCCGCCGCCCACCACCACCCGCCGCGCCTGGCCCTGCGCGCGCGCCCGCGCCGGCGCGGCGAGCCGCGCGAGGGCGGCGCGGCGCGGCAGCGCGGGCCTCGCGCCGCGG
>NZ_JBWXTD010000003.1:7874-15886 GCF_056682175.1 Falsiroseomonas sp. RANM36 | reverse complement strand
GCGGCCCCGGGCGCCCCGCCGCCCGGGGGGGGGGCCCCGGGGGGGGGGGGCCGCCCCGCGTCAGCGCGGGCATCGCTCAGCGGCTCCCGGCGAAATGATCGGCCGCGGCGGCGAGCTCCGCCTCGGTGTAGCCGCGCGCGATGCGGTCCATGATCGTCGCGGGGCGGGCGCCGGCGCGGAAGGCCTGCAGCAGGGCGCGCAGCTCCGCCGCGTCGCGGCCGGCCAGCGCGGGCACCGGCCCCATGCCCGCCCCGTCCGGTCCGTGGCAGCCGAGGCAGCCCTGCGCCACCATCAGCGACGGCGCCGGCCCGGCTATGGCGGCAAGCGGTCCGAGCATGGCGAGGCCCAGCAGGGCGGCTGCGGCGTGCGGCAGGGGAAGGGTCATGGCGTTTCCTCGGCGGCCTGCCGAAGACTAGAGCAGCCCGCGCCCCGGGGGCCAGCACGGCGGGCGGCGGCGTCGGCACGGGGCGATTCGCGTTGACCGTGGAACATCAAAACGTCTAGACGTTCGAAAGGGATGGAGGCGCGCATGGCAGGCGGCGGGCCGCAGGGACGTAACGGCCAGGGACGCATCGGGCAGGGCGGTGGGCCGGCGGCCATCGCGGCGCTGCCGGCCTTCCGCCGCGATCCCGTCGTGCCGCTGCATCACCAGGTGCATGGCCATCTCGGCGCGCTGCTGCGGGCGGGCCGTTTCGCCGCCGGCGCCGCGCTGCCGTCCGAGCCGGAGCTCTGCCACCACTACGGCGTCAGCCGCGGCACGCTGCGCCACGCGCTGCTGGAGTTGGTGCGCGAGGGGCTGATCGAGCGCCACCAGGGCCGCGGGTCCTTCGCGCGGGGCCCGAAGCAGGAAGGCGCCATCGCCGGGTCCTATCGCCGCTTCCGGGCGGAGGGGCCGCCCCTCGATCCCGGCGGGCGCGTGCTGGCGCTGAAGCGCATGCCGGCGCCGGCTTCGGTGGCCCAGGCGCTGGGTCTGGCGCGCGGCCTGCCGGTGTGGCGGATCGAGCGGCTGCGCAGCGTGAAGGGGCAGCCGATCGCCGTGCAGCTTTCCTGGCTGCCGGCGGCGCTCTGTCCGGAGCTCGACCGCAAGGAGCTGGCGCAGCGCCACCTGGTGGACATCCTGCGCGACTGCTGGGGCGTGGAGTTCACGCATGCCGACGAGTTCATCGAGCCGACCGTTGCCGACGCCGCCACCGCGCAGCGCCTCGGCATCGCCGCCGGCACGCCGATGTTCCGGCTGGAACGCCGCACCTACCTGCCGGGCGGCCAGGTGGGCGAGTACCGCCACGCGCTGATGCGCGGCGACATCTATCGCTACCGCGTGGAGCTGCGCTGATGGCCGACTGGCGCGTGGAGGCCGACCTGCCCGATGTCGCGACCGCGGGTGCGCCGCTCGACTTCCGCATCGCGCTCGCCGGCGCCGCGCTGCCGGCAGGCGCGAGGGCCGCGCTGGTCTGGCACTGGCCGGCCGATTGGGATCTGGAGGCGCCGGGCGCGCTCACTGTGCTGGCCGGCGGCGCCGCGATGCCCTGGCGGCGTGCGCGCCGCGCGGACTGGCATCCCTTCGACCATGCGGCGATCGCGACGCTGCCGGAGGGCGGCGCGCCGGTCTTCGTGGCGCGCGGCCTCGGCGTGCAGAGCTTCGTCGAGGAGCGCGCGCCGATCTCCGTCCGGCTCGATCCGCTGGGCACGGATGCATGGGTGGAGATCGCCCGGCTGCATCTGACCGTCCTGGGCGGCGCACCGCATCGCCTGGTCGCGACGGCGCCGAGCGATGTCGCGGTCGGCGAGGCGTTCGCGGTGCATCTCCGGGTCGAGGATGTGTGGGGCAATCCCGCGCGCTTCGCCCCGATGGCGGTGGAGGTCGGCGGCGCGGCCGGCACGCTGCGCGCGGAGCATGGCGCGGTGCTGCGCCTGGCGCTTCGGCTGGACACGCCCGGCGTGCATCGGCTGGCGGCGCGCGGCGCCACGGGCCTCGTCGCGGAGAGCAATCCGATCCTGTGTCACGCTGCGCCGCCGGCGCTGCGCCGGCGCTGGGGCGACATCCACGCGCAGTCCAGCATCGGCTGCGGCGCGCGCTCCATCGCCGACTATTTCCGCCATGCGCGCGACTTCGCCGCGGCGGATTTCTGCAGCCACCAGGCCAATTGCTTCATGGTGACGCGCGAGGAATGGGCGGAGACGGAGGCGGTGACGCGCGCGCTGCACGCGCCCGGCCGCTACGTGACCCTGCTGGGCGTCGAGTGGTCGGGCGAGCCGAAGCTCGGCGGCGACCACAACCTGTATTTCCCGGGCGATGCGGCGGAGCTGCGCCGCTGCAGCCACGCGCTGGTGGCGGACAAGTCCGACCTCGACACCGACCTGCCGCACATCACCGATGTGCATCGGCATTATGCGGGTCAGGATGTGCTGATGGCGGTGCATGTCGGCGGCCGCACCAGCAACCTCGCCTGGCATGCGCCGGCGCTCGAACGCCTGGTGGAGGTGCATTCCACCCACGCCACCTCCGAATGGATGGTGGAGGAGGCGATGCAGCGCGGCTGGCGCTTCGGCATCACCGCCGGCAGCGACGGCGTGGATGGCCGCCCGGCGGCGAGCCATCCCGGCCGGCACGGCGTGCGCAACCTGCGCGGCGGCCTCACCGCCGTGCCGCTGCCCGAGCTGACGCGGCCGGCGCTGTGGCAGGCGATGCGCGAAGGGCGCACCTACGGCACCAACGGCCCGCGTATTCTTCTCGATTTCGCCCGCGCCGGACCTGCACGCTTCCGGATCGGCGTGGAGGGCACTGCGCCCATCGCCGCGATCACGCTGCTGCGCGGCGCTGCGACCGTGGCGCGCGCGGCGCTCTCGCCGCGCGATCCCGCGCCGTCCGACTGGTGGCGCCTGCGCTGGTGGGGGGCGGCGGGCCGCGGCAACTGGTCGCAGACGCGCATGGCCTGGCATGGCGAGGCGACGGTCTCCGGCGCGCTGCTGCTGGACGCAAGACCCTGGCGCTGGGACACGCCGAGCGAAGGCGTCGCGCAGCATGACGCGACGCAGGTCGCGTGGCGTTCCATCACCGCCGGAAGCTGGGACGGCGTGCTGCTGCGCCTGGACGGGATCGCGCCCGGCGCCTCGCTGCGCGTGGCGGCGCCGCCGCTTTCCGCCGACCTGCCGCTCGATGCCGCGCGGGTGGAGCGTGTCGGCGGCGGCGATCCGGCTTCGCGGCTGGTGCTGGAACGCCTGCCGATGCTGGCCGCCTCGCAAGGCTGGACCGGCGAACTGGAAGACCCCGATCCCCGAGACGACCAGCCGCACTGGCTGCGCGTGGAGCAGGAGGATGGCGGCATCGCCTGGTCCAGCCCGATCTGGCCCGCGCCGCCGTGAGCGATACCGGCGCCATCACGGTGCGCGGCGTGGTCAAGCGCTTCGCCACCGATGCCGCGGAAGCGCCGCCTGTGCTGGGCGGCGTGGACCTGGCGATCGCGCCGAACGAGTTCGTCGCGCTGGTCGGGCGCAGCGGCTGCGGCAAGACCACGCTGCTCAACATCATCGCCGGGCTGGACGCCGCGACCGAAGGCGCGGTGCTGGTGGATGGCAGGCCCGTGACGGGCCCGGGCGGCGGCAAGGGCGTGGTGTTCCAGGGCAATGCGCTGTTCCCCTGGCTCACCGCCGCCGGCAACGTCGCCTTCGCCGCGCGCAACCGCGGCCTGTCGCGCGCCGCGGCCGCGGCGACGGCGATGGACCTGCTGCGCCTGGTCGGCCTCGACGCCGCGGCCCGGAAATATCCCGTGGAGCTGTCGGGCGGGATGCAGCAGCGCGTGGCCATCGCGCGCGCCCTCGCGCTCGATCCCGCCATCCTGCTGATGGACGAGCCCTTCGGCGCGCTGGACGAGATCACCCGGCAGGAGATGCAGGAGGAGCTGCTGCGCGTGTGGGAAGCGCGGCGCAAGACCGTGGTCTTCGTGACGCATTCGATCACCGAGGCGATGGTGCTGGCCGATCGCATCCTGGTGATGGCGCCGCGCCCCGGCCGCATCGTGCTGGAGCGCCGCCCCGGCGTGAAGCGGCCGCGCCGCCGCGGCGACCCCGCGCTTGCGGGCCTGGCCGAGG
Organism: Falsiroseomonas sp. RANM36; assembly: GCF_056682175.1. Taxonomy (NCBI): domain Bacteria; kingdom Pseudomonadati; phylum Pseudomonadota; class Alphaproteobacteria; order Acetobacterales; family Roseomonadaceae; genus Falsiroseomonas; species Falsiroseomonas sp. RANM36. The sequence continues at coordinate 11,797 of NZ_JBWXTD010000003.1, read as the reverse complement.
AGATCTGGGAGGCGCTGCGCGACGACGCCTGGACGCCCAAGCCGGCGGAGATCCCGGCATGAGGCGCGCCGCGCCCGCACTGCTGCTGGCGGCGCTGCTGCTCCTGGCCTGGGAGGGCGCATCCGCTGCCGGCCTGCTCTCGCCGCTGCGCTTCCCGCCGCCCTCGAAGCTCGCGCGCAGCTTCCAGGAACTGGCGATGGAAGGCTTTCCCTTCGGCGCGCTGCTCGGCGACCACGCGCTCATCACGCTGCAGCGCGTGCTGACGGGCTATGTGCTGGCGGTGCTGCTGGCGGTGCCGCTCGGCCTGCTGATCGGTTCGTCGCTGTTGCTGGACCGCATGACGGCGCCGGTCGTCGCCTTCTGCCGTTCCGTCGCCACGCTCAGCCTGCTGCCGCTCTCGCTCGTCTGGTTCGGCACCGGCGAGCCGCAGAAGGTCTTTCTCATCTTCTACGGCTGCTTCTGGGTGATGCTGTCGAACGTGATCGCCGGGATCAAGCTGGTGGACCCGCTGCTGCTGCGCGCCGCGCGCAGCCTGGACACCAAACCGCAGGATCTGTTCTTCCGCGTCATGTTGCCCGCGGCGCTGCCGCGCATCGCCGCCGGCGCGCGCGTGGCGCTCGGCATGGGGTTCGTGGTGATCGTGGGCGCGGAGATGATCGGCACCACCATGGGGCTCGGCGCGCTGATCATGGAGGCGCGGACCTTCTACCGCAGCGACATCACGCTGGTCGGCATGGTCTGCATCGGCGCCATCGGCTTCGCCATCGCCGCCGGGCTGACGCGGCTGGAAGCCTGGCTGATGCCCTGGCAGCGGCCTTCGGCGGAGAAGCCCTCGTGAAGGCGCGGCTGGAAGCCTCGCCCGTGCTGGCCGGCACGCTCGGCACCGCCATCCTGCTGCTGGCCTGGGAGGTCTGGGCGCGGCTGATCTGGCGCGACCCCACGACCTTGCCCTCGCCCACGCAATCCGTCGCCGTCGCGCTCGGGCTGATCGGCCCGGCGGAACTCGCCACGCATGTCCTGGCCAGCCTCTGGCGCATCCTGGCCGGCTTCACCCTGGCGGCCGTCGCCGGCATCGCCGCCGGCATCCTCTGCGGCCGCAGCGACCTGGCCGAGCGCATGCTGCGCCCGATCCTGGAGGCGCTGCGCCCGATCCCGCCGCTGGCCTGGATCCCCATCGCCATCGTCTGGTTCGGCCTGGGCGAGGGATCGAAGATCTTCGTGATCTTCCTCGGCGCCTTCTTCCCGGTCTTCACCGCCGCCTGGCGCGGCACCTCCCTGGTGCCGCCGGTGCTGATCGCCGCGGCGCGCAGCATGGAGGTGCGCGGCGCCGCGCTGCTGTGGCGCATCGTGCTGCCGGCGGCGCTGCCCGACATCGCCGTGGGGCTGCGCGTCGGCTTCGGCCTCGCCTTCGGCGTGCTCGTCGCGGCCGAGCTGATCGCGGCCGAGCGCGGCATGGGCTACCTGGTCATGGAGGCGCGCCAGCTCGGCCAATTGGGCGTCGCGATCTTCGCCATATTCCTGATCGGCCTGGTCAGCCTGCTGGCCGACCTCCAGCTCGCCGCCATCATTCGCCGCACCGTCGGGCGCTGGCGTCCGGTATAGTGCCTGGAACGACAGAGGGAGGAAGAGACATGCATCGCAGGACCATTCTCGCCGGCTTCGGCGCCGCCATCGCCGCGCCCGCGCTGGCGCAGTCCCGGCCGGAGACATCCAGCCTCGCGCTCGGCTTCGGGCTCGATCCCGTCTTCGCGCCGCATATCGTCGCGATGCAGAAGGGGTGGCTGCGCGAGGCCGGCTTCACCGAGGTCACCACGCGCAGCTTCACCGGCGGCGCGCTGGCCGGGGAGGCGCTGATCTCCGGCGGCATCCAGCTCTGGACGCCGGGCAACCTGCCGCCGATCTCCATGGCGCATACCGGCATCCCGATCGTCGTGCTGGGCACCAACTGCATCGCGACGGCGGCGGAGCTGCTGGTGGCGCGCAAGGATGCGAACATCCGCGCGCCGGAGGATCTCTATCGCATCCGCATCGGCCTGCTGGCCGGCTCGACCGCCTCCGCCACGCTGCACAACCTGGCGAAGCACTACAACCTGGATGAGCGCCGGCTGCAGGTGGTGAACATGCCGCCGCCCGAGCAGCTCGCGGCGCTGAATGGCGGGCAGATCGGCGCGCTGCTGTGCTGGCAGCCCTGGGGCTACAACGCGCTGCGCAGCGACGCCAACGAGCTGCTGCACAGCGGCACGACGAGCAATTTTTCTTCGAACCGCGGCGCGGCGGTGCAGGTCTCGGCGACGCGTTCGATCTTCGTGGCCTCGCAGGATTTCGTGAAGCGCAATCCGAACGCGACGCGCGCGCTGATGGCGGTGCTCGTACGCGGCCAGCGCTACGTCGCCGATCCCGCGAACCGCGCGGAAATCCTGCCGATGATCGCCGAGCAGACGCGACAGCCGCGCGAGCTGGTGGAGGCCATCTGGGGCCAATACGCCTTCGATCCCGTCTTCGACCAGGCCTATGTCGCGGACATGGAGACCATGACGGCCTACCTCGTCGCCTCCGGCCGCGTGCGGCAGGCGCGCAACCCGCTGGACTACACCTACACCGACCCGGTCGCCGCGGCCGATGCGGCGCTGGTCAAGGTGCCGGGCCGCTGGAAGCCGTGACGCCGCTCGGCGTCGCCATCGCCGGGGCGGGCTTCATCGCGGAATACCACCTCGCCGCGCTGGCCCGCCTGCCGGAGGTGTCGCTGCGCGCGGTGATGTCGCGCCGGCTTGCATCCGCGCAGGCCGTCGCGCGGCGCTTCGGCATCGCCGACGCCACGGACAGCCTGGATGCGCTGCTGGCGCGCCGCGATGTGCAGGCGGTGGTGGTGGCGACGCCGGACGACACGCATGAGGCCGTCGCCACCGCCTGCCTCGCGGCCGGCAAGGCCGTGCTGCTGCAGAAGCCGATGGCCGGCGACAGCGCCGCCTGCCGGCGGCTGATCGCGACGGCGGCGCGCACCGGCAGCGACCTCCAGGTCTCCTGGATGCACCGGTATTTCGAGGAAGTGGACGCGGCGCGCGCGCTCATCGCGCAGGGCGCCATCGGCCGCGTCACCTCCATCCGCCTGCGCAACGCCACGCCGGGGCCGGACTGGGGCGCCTGGTTCTTCCAGGCCGGGCGCGTCGGCGGCGGCGTGGTGCTGCAGCTCGGCGCGCATGGGATCGACCTGCTCGAGCACATGTTCTGCAGGATCGCCGCCGTCTCCGCGCGCACCGCCACGCTGGTGCCGGTGCGGCGCCTGGCCGATCGAACCGAGGTGCGCGTGGAGAACGCCGACAGCGCCTGGGCGACCTACATCCTCGCCGATGGCATCGTCGCCAGCCACGAGATGTCGCTGATCGAGGCGGCCGGCTGCGACCGCTTCCGCATGGAGATCTACGGCACCGACGGCACGATCTGGCTGCGCACGGAGCGCGGCCGCCTCGCGGTCTTCACGCGCGACCATGGCTGGCGCGTGCCCGACCTGCCGCAGGCCGGGCTCGGCGTCGCGCATCATCGCCACTGGATCGCCGGGCTGCTCGGCACCGCGCCGAAGGCCGACACGGCGCGCGCCGGGCTGCGCAGCCTGCTGGTGGCGGAGGCGATCGCGCGGTCCCATGCCGCTTCGGGCGCCGAGACCAGGGTGGAGGACGGCCGATGATCCGGATCGCCATGCTCTCCTTCGCGCATTACCACGCGAATTTCTGGGCCGAGGAATTTTCCGCGCAGGACGGCGTGGAGCTTGCCTGCATCTGGGACGACGACGCGGCGCGCGGGCAGGATGCGGCCGCCCGCTTCGGTACGCGCTTCGAGCCCGACCTCGCCGCCGCGCTCGGCGCCTGCGACGGCGTCGCGATCTGTTCCGAGACGCGCGGCCACCTGCCGCTGGCCCGCGCCGCGGC
>NZ_JBWXTD010000003.1:6704-7774 GCF_056682175.1 Falsiroseomonas sp. RANM36 | reverse complement strand
CCCGCGCCGGCGCCCCGCCCCCCGGGCCCGCCCCTTTTGGGCCCGCCGGGGCCCCCCCCGTCGCCGCCGCGGGCCGCGGCGCGAAGTGTGGCGCATGTCCTTCCATATCCTGGTCACCGCCCCCCAGCTCGAAGCCGCCGGGCGCAAGCTGCTGGAAGAGGCCGGCTGCCGGCTCGACTTCGTCGCCCCCGCCGGTGCGCGCGCGGTGATGGAGCGGCTGCTGGAAGCCAACGCCTATGACGGCGTGCTCTCCCGCTCCATTCCCATCTCGGGCGCGGCCATCGCCGCCTGCCCCAGCCTGCGCGTGATCTCCCGCGCCGCCGCCGGCTACGACGCGATAGACCTGCCGGCCGCCACCGCGCGCGGCATCGCCGTGCTGACCGCGCCCGGCGCCAATGCGCAGTCGGTGGCGGAGTTCACGATCGGCCTGATCATCGCCGCCGCCCGCGACATCCCCCGCCATGACCGCGCCACCCAGGCCGGCGGCTGGGAGCGCGCGACGCTCGGCCTCGAGCTGCATGGCCGCACCCTCGGCCTGCTCGGCTATGGCCGCATCGCGCGCGGCGTGGCGCGCATCGCGCTGGCCATCGGCATGCGGGTGCTGGCCTGGAGCCCCCGGCTCGACCGGGCCGGCGACATCGCGCCTGTTGCGCGCGCCGCCTCGGTCGAGGACCTGCTGGAGCGGTCCGACATCCTCTCCCTGCATGCGCCGCTGAATGACGCCACGCGCGGCATCATCGGCGCCGCGGCGCTGGCGCGACTGGGGAAGGAGGGCATCCTGGTGAACACCGCCCGCGCCGGCCGGGTGGACGAGGCGGCGCGGGTCGCGGCGCTGCGCGCCGGCACGCTGCGCGGCGCCGCGCTCGATGCCCGTCCGATCGAGCCGCCGCCGCCGGAACTCGCGCTGGGCGAGGTGCCGAACCTGATCCTGACGCCGCATGTGGGGGCTGCGACCACGGTGGCGCGCGCCGCGACCGCGCGGGCCGCCGCGACGCATCTGCTGGACGCGCTGGCCCGGGGGGCCCCCCCCCCCCCCCCGCGGGGGGGCGGCGGGCGCGGGGGGCGGGGCG
>NZ_JBWXTD010000003.1:3778-6604 GCF_056682175.1 Falsiroseomonas sp. RANM36 | reverse complement strand
GCGGCCCCTGCCGCCCGGCGTCTGCGTGAACGAGGAAGCGTTGCGCCGGTAGGCGCGGCGCCTCACGCGTTCGCCGGCACCAGCCGGTAGCCCGTGCCGGCGCGCTCCACGCGGCCGGGCGCGGGCATCGGGAAGTGGTAGCCCACCACCTGCAGCCGCTCCGTCGCGGCGCGGTCGAGCCGGCGCGTGCGCGCCTCCACGGCCATCGGCGGGTCCATGTCGAACACCGGCACCCACTCCGGGTTCACCATGAAGAAGGCCGGCGCGTTCACCACGTCGCCGATCACCAGCAGCTGCGCCGACCCGTCCGCCACCAGGAAGGAGACATGGCCGGGTGAATGGCCTTCCGTGCCGATGGACGTGATGCCGGGCGCGATGGCGGCGCCGGGGCGGAAGGTGGTGACGCGCTCGCGATAGGGCGCGAACTTGGCGCGCACATTCGCGAAGCCCGGGCGGCGACCCTCGCTCGCGCGGCTCTCCTCGCCGGCATCGTTCCAGAAGGCCCATTCGCGCTCCGGCACCATCACCGGGACATTCGGGAACACCGCCTGGCCGGCCGCATCGGTCAGGCCGCCGATATGGTCGCCGTGGAAATGCGTGTGCGCGATCAGGATCACCTGCGCCGGATCGAGCCCCGCGGCGCGCATGTTGGCCAGCAGCTGGCTGGCCTGGATGCCGCGGCCGACATCCAGCATCACCAGCCCGCGCGGCGTCTTCACCACGGTGACGTTGAACGGGTTGTTCAGGGCCGTGCCGGGCATGCCGGCGGCCTGCATCGCGGCGGCCACCTGCGCCGGCGTGGCGTTGGTGACGAAGCCCTGCGTCGCGTCCGGACGCACGGCGCTGCCGTCGGTGACGACGAAGGCCTCGAGCCCGCCGACCGCGACGCGGTGGAAGGCCGGGCCGCCGGCCTGGGCGGCGGCGGGCGTGGCGCCGCCCCGCCGCGGCGCGGCCGCCAGCCCCGCGCCGGCGGCAAGCGCGGCGCGTCGTGTGATCTCGGTCATGTCTCGATGCTCTCCCTGGGGGTTCACGCGCCGTCGATCCAGTCGGCGCGGACGTATTGGAAGCCGTCGCCATCGCGGGCGATGCGGCCGGCGATGGGGAAGGGGAAGTGGTAGCCGGTCACCCAGATCCGGTCCGATGCGGCGCGGTCCAGCAGGCGGCGGCGCTGCGCCTCGGCGGCCTGCGGGTCCATGTCGAAGATCGCGTGCCAGCCGGGGTTGCGGGCGAAGAGTTCGGGGCGGTTCGTGGTGTCGCCCAGCACCAGCAGCCCGGCCGCGCCCGAGGTCACCTCGAACACGCTGTGGCCCGGCGTGTGGCCGGCGGCGAGGATGGCGCGCACGCCCGGCGCGATCTCCGCGCCGTCGCCGAACTGGCGCAGCCGCGCGCGATAGGGGCCGAAGCGCCGCTCCACCGCCGCGGCGATGCCGCGCATCCCCTCCGGCAGGCGGGAGACGCTGCCGGCATCGGTCCAGAAGCGCCATTCGGCCTCCGGCACCGCGATCTCGGCATTGGGGAACACCACGGCGTTGTCGCGCGTGGTCAGGCCGGAGATGTGGTCGGGATGGAAATGGCTGTGGACGACCAGCGTCACCTGCTCGGGCGCGACGCCCGCGGCGCGCATGTTCGCGATCGCCCAGCCGCCGGTCGGCGCCAGCTGCCCGCCGGTGCCGGCATCGAACAGGATCGTCTGCCCCCCGGCCTGCAGCATGGTGACCGAGTAGGGGATTCGCAGCGGATCGGTGCCGAGGAAGGCGTCCCGCGCCGCCTGCTCGGCCGCGCCGGGCGGGGCGTTGCGGATCAGCCCGGCCAGCGGGCGCTGGAAATAGCCGTCGAACAGGGTGGTGACGGTGGCCTCGCCCAGGCGGAAGCGGAAGAAGCCGGGCGTGGCCGGCGGCGGCGCTGCCGCTGGCGCCTGCGCCGTGGCGGGAGCGGCGCGGAGGATCGCAGGCAGGCCGAGGGCGGCCGCCCCCAGCATCACGGCACGACGGTTCATTCCCGGGCCTCTCGCTCGTTTCGTGGACGCCGCGTCATGTGGGGAATGCGGCGGGATTGCAAGCATGCGTTACATTTCGCCGCAGGGATCGGTCCCGTCCCGCCAGGACAGCAGATATCCCATTGCGCGGATCAGCGCCATCTGGCCCGCGGGCGGCACGGCCGCCGGCTCGACATGGCCGAAGCCCGGCACCAGCACCAGCACCGCGCGCCGGGGCGGCAGCGCCGCCGCGAGTGCCGCCGATTGCGTCCAGGGGATGATCGGATCCTCCAGCCCGTGGATCGCCAGCGTGCAGGTGGCGAGTGCCACGCGCGACGGGTCGAGCGCCGCGAGCGCCGCCCTTGCCGGCGCGGGCAGGGCCGCGAGGCGGCCGGGGATGGCTGCCGGCTCGCGCTCCGCGATCAGGTCGAGCGCGGCGCGGCCCGCCGGCGTCATGTCCCGCGCCAGGTCGTCGAGCGGTGCCTGGCTCTCCTGCAGCCGGCGCGCGGCGGCCGGGCGCAGCAGCCAGCGGTCGCCCGGATCGGGCATGGCCTGCGCGATCGCCAGCAGGAAGGCCGGGGCGGCGAAGGGATTGGGCGCGCCGCGGCGCCATCCGGCCTCGCCCGGGGCGCGATGCGCGCCGGTGGCGGCGAAGACCGCCCGCGCCTCCATCGCGTGGAAGCCGCCGAGCGTGACGACCAGCTCCGCCGCGCCGTCCTGGCCGGCCAGCAGCGCCGGCGCGGCGGCGAAGGAGATGCCGGCCAGCGCCACGCGCCGCCCCGCCGCCGCCGCGGCCGCGGCGGCGCGCCGCCGGGCCGCGCGGGCGGCCGGCGCGCGCGTCAGACCCCGCC
>NZ_JBWXTD010000003.1:0-3678 GCF_056682175.1 Falsiroseomonas sp. RANM36 | reverse complement strand
GAACCTGCCGCGGCAGGGCTGAGCGCGATGGGCGGGCGGATGCGCGCGGCGCTGGCGGCCGCCGCGCTGGGGGCGCGCGAGACCGCGCCCGCGCCCCGCCCCCCCCCCCCCCCCCCCCCCCCGCCCCCCCCCCCCCCCCCCCCCCCGCGCCGCATGGCCGCGATGTCGGCCGGATCGAGCGTCAGCCGCCGCGCGCCGGGCAGGTCCGGGACGCGCACCGCGAAGCCGGCGCGGGCCAGGCTCTCGGCCACCGGCAGCAGGCGCGGGTCGTCGCGGCCGAGCTCGGAGAAGCCGGGCGCCAGCACCAGCGCGGCACGCGGCGAGCCCTCGGCGGGCAGCCACAGATCGGCCTCTGCCAGGCGCGTGCGGATGGGCGGGGGCGTGATGCGGCCGAGCTCGGTGCGGGCGGGGCCGTGCTCGATCGCCTCCAGCACCACGCCCGCCTCGCCGCCGATCAGCCGCGCGCAGCCGGGCAGGGCGAGGAGCGTCAGCGCGAGAAGGAGACGACCGATTCGAGATGCGCGGACCATCGGAACTGGTCCACCGGCGTTGCCGTGACCAGGCCGAAGCCCGCCCCGCGCAGCACCGCCGCGTCGCGCGCCAGCGCAACCGGGTTGCAGGAGACATAGACCAGGTGCCGCAGCGTGCTTTTCCCGAGTTGCGCCACCTGCTCCGCCGCGCCGGCATAGGGCGGGTCCAGCACCACCACGTCGAAGGCCTTGAGTTCCGCCGGCAGGAAGGGCTGGCGCGCCAGGTCGCGCCGGATCGCCTGCACCCGCGCGACCGCCCTGCGCGCGGCGGCGTCCAGCGCGGCGGCGGCCTCGGCGCTGCCTTCCACGGCGGTGACGCGGCCGCGCGCGGCAAGCGGGAAGGACAGCGTGCCGATGCCGGCATAGAGATCGAGCAGCGTCGGACGCGCCGGCAGCCTTTGCGGCAGCCCGGCCAGCACCGCGGCGACGATGGCGGCCTCGCCCGCGCGGCTGGCCTGGAGGAAGGCGCCGGGCGGTGGCGCGACCTCGACGCCGCCGAGCACCAGGCGCACCGGCCCGGTCTGGGCCGCCGTCTCGGGCAGGCTGTCGCCCTGCGCCCAGGCGATGCGCGGGATGCCGAACTGCTGCGCGGCGGCGGCGAGCAGGCGGCGGCCGGCGGCATCCAGCGGCTTGTCGGTGCGCAGCAGGATGTCCGGCCCGCTGTCGAGCAGGTTCACCACCGCGGAGCCTTCGCGCGCCAGCGCCGAGAGACGGCGCAGCACCACGCGCAGCGGCGCGAGCAGCGCGAAGAGCGCGGGCTCCAGCACGTGGCACTCGCGCAGATCCAGCACCGCCGCGCTGCCGCGCGCGTGGAAGCCGACGGCGATGCTGCCATCCGCGGCGCGACGCAGCGCGAGATCGGCGCGGCGGCGGCTGTTCGGGGGCGTCGCGACGGTCTCCGACACGGGCGCGTCGGCGAAGCCGGCGCGGGCCAGCGCCTCCACCAGCCGCTCCCGCTTCCAGCGCGCCTGCGCGGCGAGGTCCCAGTGCTGCAGCGCGCAGCCGCCGCAGCCTTCGGGGAAGTGGGGGCAGGGCGGCGCGACGCGCTCGGGGGAGGGTGCCTCGACGGCCTCGAGCACGGCCTGGCCGCGGCCGGCGGGCCGCGCGGTCACGCTCTCGCCCGGCAGGGCGCGCGGGATGTGCAGCGGGCCGTCCGGCGTCTCCACGATGCCGTCGCCCGCGCTGCCGAGCCGCGCGACGGCGAACCGCCGCGCCGCGGCGCTCATCGCCCGTCCGGCCCGTGGTCGCGGCCGGAGCGCATGACTTCCCAGAAGAACAGCGCGAGCGCGGTGGTCAGCGCCAGCATCGCGACCAGCATCAGCCCGACGATGTGCAGGCCGGCGCCGATGCCGAAGACCGGCTCGACGAAGGCGACGATCACCAGCACGCAGATCGCGACGGCGCAGAGCACGCAGGCCGACATCGCGCCATGAGTCGCGGCGATGCGGCGGCGCACGAGGCTGCGCTCCGCCTCATCGGTGACCTCCCGCTGGCGGTCCACCAGGCGCTGGAGGCGCGTGCTGAGCAGGTTCAGCACCGCCATCGCGCCCGTCAGGATGAAGGCCGGCGCGATGGCGAGCTGCAGCGTCCGCTCGATGGTCAGCGGGTCGCCGCCGGTCAGCATCGCGGCCTCGGCCTCTCAGCCGCCGAAGGCGTTCAGCCCGGTCTGCGCGCGGCCGAGGATCAGCGCATGCACGTCATGCGTGCCCTCGTAGGTGTTCACCGTCTCGAGGTTCATGACGTGGCGGATGACGTGGTACTCGTCCACGATCCCGTTGCCGCCATGCATGTCGCGCGCGACGCGGGCGATCTCGAGCGCCTTGCCGCAGTTGTTGCGCTTCACCAGGGAGATCATCTCCGGCGAGGCCTTGTGCTCGTCGAACAGCCGGCCGACGCGCAGCACGGCATGCAGGCCCAGGGTGATCTCCGTCTGCATGTCCGCGAGCTTCTTCTGGATCAGCTGCGTCTGCGCCAGCGGCTTGCCGAACATTTTCCGCCCGAGCGTGTACTCCCGCGCCGCGTGCCAGCAGAACTCCGCGGCGCCGAGCGCGCCCCAGGCGATGCCGTAGCGCGCGCGGTTGAGGCAGGAGAAGGGGCCGGCGAGGCTCTTCACGCCCGGCAGGCGGTTCGCCTCCGGCACGAAGACCTCGTCCATCATGATCATGCCCGTGACGCTGGCGCGGAGCGAAAACTTGCCCTCGATCTTCGGGAAGGTCAGGCCCTTCATGCCGCGCTCCAGGATGAAGCCGCGCAGCACGCCCTCGTCGTCCTTCGCCCAGACCACGGCGATATCGGCGATCGGGGAGTTGGTGATCCAGGTCTTGGAGCCGCTGACGAGATAGCCGCCATCCACTTTTCGCGCGCGCGTGCGCATGGATGCAGGGTCCGAACCGGCGTCCGGCTCGGTGAGCCCGAAGCAGCCAACCCATTCGCCCGTCCGCAGTTTCGGCAGATACTTCTGGCGCTGCTCCTCGGACCCGAAGGCGTGGATCGGGAACATCACCAGCGAGGACTGCACGCTGAAGGCGCTGCGGTAGCCGCTGTCGACGCGTTCGACCTCGCGCGCCATCAGACCATAGGCGACATAGGACACGCCGGCGCAGCCATAGCCTTCGAGCGTGGCGCCCAGGAAGCCCATCTCGCCGAACTCGTTCATGATCTCGCGATCGAAGTGCTCGTTGCGGTTCGCCATGAGCACGCGCGGCATCAGCTTTTCCTGGCAGAACTGCCGGGCCGCGTCGCGGATCATCCGCTCGTCTTCCGTGAGCTGCTCGTCCAGCAGCAGCGGGTCGTCCCACTTGAAGGGCGGCAGCGTCGACTTCTTCGCGACCGGGGCGACGACGTTCATGGCTTCCTCCTCACGGCGCGGCGGGGGCCGCGCAGGGCAATCTAGGGGCTCGGCGCGCCGGGGCAAACGCCGGGCGGCGCTCAGGCCGCCTCGGCCTCGCCGGCGGCCTCGGGCGCGGCGTCGCGCTTCGGGCGGGGGATCGCGATCAGCATGAAGGCGGGCACGCTGTCGCCGAAGCCCTGCACCGCGGGGCCGAGATCGTCGCGCCGGTCGCGGCGATACTCCTCGCGCGGGCGGCGGTCGTCGCGCCGGGGCTCGGCCGCGCGGGCGTGGCGGCGCGCCAGGGCGCCGCCGGGGGGG
>NZ_JBWXTD010000002.1:834231-836403 GCF_056682175.1 Falsiroseomonas sp. RANM36 | reverse complement strand
CCACCGCGGGGTGGAGCAGCCCGGTAGCTCGTCAGGCTCATAACCTGAAGGTCACAGGTTCAAATCCTGTCCCCGCATCCATCTTGATTTGCGACATGAACGCCTCGGGAACATCCCCGGGGCGTTTCTGATTCCGAGCACCCTCCGCCAAGCGAAGAATGGCGCCCAACTCCCCGCGCACCTCGATCCGCAGCCGCTCGCCCTCGGGCATGAGCCGGATCGCCTCCACCAGCCCCCGCACCACCTCCCGCGCCTCGACGCCGTCCTCGGCCGCCAGAACCCGCGCGAGCTCGGCCACGCGGGCGCGGTAGAGCTCCGCCAGGTTCGGGTGCAGCCGCGGGGCAGGGGCCTCCGCGCCCGCCAGCTCGGACTGTAGCCCTGCCTTGCGCCGCTCCAGCTCCTCGAGCCGGCTCTTGAGCGCCGCCGACGCCATGCCCGCCACGATCGCGTCCACCGCGCGCTCGATCTGCCCCTCGAGCCGCGCCAACTCGGCGCGCTGCGCGGTCAGCCCGGCCGAGGCCTCCGCCTGCAGCTGGTTCCAGGTCGCCGTGAACTCGGCCACGAATTCGCGGAACAGCGCCGGGTCCATCAGCCGCTCGCGCAGGGCCCCCAGCACCGTCTCCTCGAGCACGTCCCGCCGCACCGTCAGCCGGTTGCCGCAGGCCGTCGGGCCCTTGTTGCGCGCCGTCGAGCAGCCGAAGTGCTCGGCCGACATTTTCGAGAAGCCCCCGCCGCACGCGCCGCAGACCATCAGCCCCGAGAACAGATAGCGCGGCCGCTGCTTGGTCCAGAAGGCTCCACCGGGGGCCTCCTCATGCCCCTGCGCCGCGCCCTTGCGGTCCAGCGTGGCTTGCCGGGCCTTGGCGGCCTCCCACAGCTCGTCGGGCACGATGCGCAGCTCCGGCACCTCGGTGACCACCCGCGTCTCCGGAGCGGCCTTGCGGGCCACCCTGCGCCCGGTGCTCGGGTCCTTGGTCCAGGCCCGCCGGCCCCAGACCTGCTGGCCGATGTAGAGCGCGTTGTTCAGAATCCCGGTGCACTTGCCGCGGTCGCCGTTGATCGCGCTCGGCGCCCAGGCCCCGCCGCGTGGGCCTGCAATGCCCTCGGCGTTCAGCGCCAGCGCGATCCGCTTGGGCGAGAGCCCGGCGGCGTAGTCGCGGAAGATCCGACGCACCACCGCCGCCTGCGCCTCGTCGATTTCGCGATGTCCGCGGCCCGCGCGCCCATCGGGGGCCGGCGCGGCCCGGTAGCCGTAGCAGATGCCACCGGCGCTCCGTCCGTCCTCGGCCACCGCGCGCAGCCCGCGATGGGTCTTGGCCTTGAGGTCCGCCAGGAAGAGCTGCGACATCGTCCCCAGCAGCCCAATATGCAGCTGGGTGACCGGCCCCTGCTGGGCCGTGTGGATGGCGATGCCGAGGAAGCTCAGCTGGTCGAACAGCTCGGCGATGTCGGCCAGCTTGCGGCCGAGCCGGTCCAGCGCCTCGCAGACCACCACGTCGAACTTCCGGGCTTTCGCGTCGGCGAGCAGACGCTGGAACTCCGGCCGGAAGCGGCTGGCCCCGCTCACCGCCAGGTCCTCGTAGCCGTCCACCACCCGCCAGCCCTGCGCCTCGGCATGGACCCGGCACAGCCGCGTCTGATCCGCCGCCGAGCGCGGGTTCTGCTGGTCGCTCGAATACCGGCTGTAGGTCACCGCACGCAGCATTTTGGGGGCTGGCTCCCTGGCGAAGGTCGAGCGCGAGACTCGACGGGCGCGCCATCATAGCCCTCCCCCCGGACTGGCCCGCCAGCATCAGGACGCCAGCGGCCGACATGTCCGACAGCGCTGACCCGCCGCGCCGCCTGGCCCCTCCCGCTGATCGGGAAGAAGCCGGGCCGGCGCGGGCCGGTCAGAGCAGGAAGTCGGCGGCGGTCAGGGCATGGGTGTCGGTCAGCGTCACGCGGAACTCCGCGGTGGCGGTGTCGCCGTCGAGGTCGGCGATCACCACTGTGTCGCCGCCATCCTGGAAGACGGAGACGCTGTAGGCTTGGCTCAGGACGGCGCCGTTGCTGGCGTCGAAGACCAGCGTGTCAATCGGCACACAAACGGGACCCCGGATCGGCGTGCAAAAGGGACCCCCTTTTGGTGTGCATGGACGCGCCCGGGTTGGCCGGTGCGGAGCCGTAGGCGCC
>NZ_JBWXTD010000002.1:771319-834131 GCF_056682175.1 Falsiroseomonas sp. RANM36 | reverse complement strand
GACGACATCGAGGCGGCGATCGCCGCCGAGCTCGGCGGGAAGCGCTGACGCCGCGACGACCAGGCGGGGGCGCCGCCCCCGCTTCCCCGACCCGGCGCAGCCGCCCGGCCGCGCAGCCATGAACGCGCCCGTCGGACCCTCCTGGGCGCCGGAGGGCCTCGCCAGCGGCGTGCCGGCCGGCGCCGGCCACGACCTCGCCCGCATCGTCGCAACCTATGACCAGCGCGCCGATGCGGCCCTCATCGAGCGCGCCTTCGAGGTCGCCGCCGCCGCGCATGCCGGGCAGACCCGGGAGAACGGCGACCCCTACATCACCCATCCCGTCGCCGTCGCGCGGATCCTGGCGCAGTACCGGCTCGATTCCGCCTCCATCGCCACCGCGCTGCTGCACGACGTGGCGGAGGACACCAAGACCGGCCTCGCCGAGATCGAGAAGCGCTTCGGCAAGGAAGTCGCCCGCCTGGTGGACGGCGTCACCAAGCTGACGCGGCTGGAACTGCAGTCCGAGCGCACCAAGCAGGCCGAGAATTTCCGCAAGCTGGTCCTCGCGATGAGCGAGGACATCCGCGTGCTGCTGGTGAAGCTTGCCGACCGGCTGCACAACATGCGCACGCTGCACTTCGTCCCGCAGCCCGAGCGCCGCCGCAAGACCGCGCGCGAGACGATGGAGATCTTCGCGCCGCTTGCCGAACGCATCGGCATGGACGCGCTGAAGACCGAGCTCGAGACGCTGTCCTTCCGCGAGCTCGACCCCGACGCCTTCCAGACCATCGCCGCGCGCCGCGCCTTCCTCTACGGCCAGGGCGCCGAGCTGATCGACGAGATCAAGGACGACCTGGCCCGCGTGATGCGGGAGAACGGCGTCGAGGTGCTGGAGCTGACGGGGCGCGAGAAGTCGCCCTGGTCCATCTGGCTCAAGATGCACGGCAAGAAGGTGGAGTTCGAGCAGCTCTCGGACATCATGGCCTTCCGCGTGATCGTGCCCGACAAGGCCGCCTGCTACGCCGCGCTCGGCGCCGTCCACTCGGCCTATCGCGTGGTGCCCGGGCGCTTCAAGGACTACATCTCCACGCCGAAGCCGAACGGCTACCAGAGCCTGCACAGCGGCGTGACCGTGCCGGCGAAGCGCAACGCCAAGATCGAGGTGCAGATCCGCACCCGCGACATGCACGAGGTCGCCGAATACGGCGTCGCCGCGCACTGGATCTACAAGCAGGGCGGCCAGGCCGGGCGCGACCAGCACAAGTTCCCCTGGGTCAAGGAGCTGCTGGAGATCCTGGAGCAGGCCGCCGAGCCGCAGGAATTCTTGGACGCCACCCGGCTCGAGCTGCACCGGGACGAGGTCTTCTGCTTCACGCCGAAGGGCGACCTGATCGCGCTGCCGCGCGGCGCGACCTGCGTGGACTTCGCCTACCAGGTGCACAGCCAGGTCGGCGACCAGTGCGTCGGCGCCAAGATCAACGGCGTGATCAAGCCGCTGCGCACGCCGCTCGAGAACGGCGACCAGGTGGAGATCATCACCGCCCGCGGCGGCACGCCGAACCCGCAATGGGAACGCTTTGTCGTCACCGGCAAGGCGAAGGCGCGCATCCGCCGCTTCGTCCACGCCCAGCAGCGCGAGGCGAGCCGCCAGGAAGGCCGCGCGGCCATCGCGCGGGCCTTCCGCCAGGAAGGCGTGGAGTTCTCCGAGAAGGCCATCGAGCCCGCGCTGAAGCAGCTGAAGCAGGCAAGCTTCGAGGAGCTGTGCCTGGTCGTCGCCTCCGGCGCCGTCTCCCCGAAGGAGGTGGTCCACGCGGTCTATCCCGAGCTGCGCGGGCCGCCGCGCGCGGCCGATCCGCTGCCCATCGCCCGCTCGCGCCCGCGCGCGGTGCCGCCGATCCCGACCAAGGGCGGGCGGCGCGACGTGACCATGGGCGTCTCCGGCCTGGTCGCGGGCATGCAGGTGAATTTCGCGGGCTGCTGCCATCCGCTGCCGGGTGACCGCATCGTCGGCATCGTCACCACCGGCAAGGGCGTCACGGTCCACAAGGCCGATTGCCACAACCTCTCGGGCTTCGCCGAAAGCCCCGAGCGCTTCCTCGACATCGACTGGGACTACGAAGGCGGGGCAGGGGGCGCGCATCTCGGCCGCATCGAGGTGGTCGCCTCGGCGGAACGCGGCGCGCTCTCCGCGGTCACCGATGCGATCGCGCGGCAGGACGGGGCGATCGAGAATCTGCGCATCCACCATCGCGGCCCGGACTTCCAGGAGATCTCGATCGACGTCGAGGTGCAGGACCTGCGCCACCTGTCCAACATCATCGCCGCGCTGCGCGCCGTGCAGGGCGTGGCCCAGGCCGAGCGGGCGAAGGGGTAGGGCGCGTTGACCGCCCGGTCCGTCCGCGCCGCCCTCGCCCGCCGCATCGCCGGGAAGGCACCGTCACCATGATCATCGGACTCGGCAGCGACATCCTCGACATCCGCCGGATCGAGCGGGTGATCGAGAAGCACGGCCAGCGCTTCCTGGAACGCGTCTTCACCCCGCTCGAGATCGCCAAGGCCGAGCGGCGCACCGAGCGGATCCGCGCCGCCACCTATGCCAAGCGCTTCGCGGCGAAGGAAGCGGCCTCGAAGGCGCTCGGCACCGGCTTCCGGCAGGGCGTGTTCTGGCGCGACCTCGGCGTGGTGAACCTGTCCTCCGGCCAGCCGACGCTGCGCATGACCGGCGGCGCGGCGGAACGGCTGAAGGCGATCACGCCGCCCGGCCACCTGGCGCATGTGGCGCTGACCATGACCGACGAATTCCCCTATGCCCAGGCGATGGTGATGATCAGCGCCGTGCCGCTTCCCGCCCTGCTCGGCGCCGCCGCCCGCCCGGCCGCGGCCACCGCGCGGGAGGAAGCTCTTCCTTGACAGGGCGGGCGGGGCCGCGCTCTATCCGCGCGCGCAGCGACGGACCCGGCGCCCAGGCCGGCCAGTAGGATGCCCGTGAACACCCCTTCCATGGCCAAGAAGAAATCGGGCGGCTGGCTCGAGTCCATCAAGACGATCGTCTATGCCGGGCTGATCGCCATCGGCATCCGCACGATCGCCTTCGAGCCCTTCAACATCCCCTCCGGCAGCATGATCCCGACGCTGCTAGTGGGCGACTACCTGTTCGTCTCGAAGTATTCCTACGGCTATTCGCGCCATTCCATGCCGTTCAGCCCGAACCTGTTCTCCGGGCGGATCTTCGGCAGCCTGCCGGAGCGCGGGGATGTCGCGGTGTTCAAGCTGCCGCGGGACAACTCCACCGACTACATCAAGCGCATCATCGGCCTGCCCGGCGACCGCATCCAGGTGCGCGGCGGCGTGCTGCACCTGAACGGCCAGCCGGTGCGGCGGGAATTCGTCGGCAACTACACGGTCGAGGGCGACGGGCCGCGCATGGTGGTGCGGGAGTTCCGGGAGATCCTGCCGCCGCAGCCGGGGGTGGAGCCGCATTCCCACCTCATCCTCGAGATGTCGGACGACCAGCCCTACGACAACACGCCGGAATTCGTCGTGCCGCCGGGCCATGTCTTCGCGATGGGCGACAACCGCGACAACAGCCTGGACAGCCGGGCGCAGAACGCGGTGGGCTTCGTGCCGCTGGAGAACCTGGTCGGCCGGGCGGAGTTCATCTTCTTCTCGGTCGACGGCTCGGCCCGCTGGTGGGAGGTCTGGGCGTGGCCGTCGGCGATCCGGTGGTCGCGCCTGTTCAGCGCGGTCCGGTGAACGACGCGGCGTCCCCCGACCAGGACCTGCCCGACCCGGTCGCCGCCCTCGCCGCGCGCCTGCCGCACCGCTTCGCCCGCCCCGAACTGCTGCTGCATGCCCTGACGCACCGCTCCGCGGCCGATCCACGGCGGCAGATGCTCGACAGCAACGAGCGGCTGGAATTCGTCGGCGACCGCGTGCTGGCCCTCGCCATGGCCGAATGGCTGGCCGAGCGCTTCCCGCAGGAGCGCGAAGGCGACCTCGGCAAGCGGCTGGCGCATCTCGTCGCGCAGGACAGCCTGGCCAAGGTCGCGGCCTCGCTCGGCATCGGCGAGGCGCTGCGCGTGCCGGCCAGCGAGGAACGCTCCGGCGTGCGGCGGCGCGCCTCGGTGCTCGCCGATGCGCTGGAGGCGCTGCTGGGGGCTCTCTACGAGGATGGCGGGCTTGAGCCGGCGCGCAGCCTGGTCCGCCGGGAATGGGCGGCGCTGCTCGAAGCCTCCGCGCATCCGCCGGTCTCGCCCAAGACGCGGCTGCAGGAATGGACGCTCGGGCGCGGCCTCGGCCTGCCGGAATACATGCTGGTCTCCGCCACCGGCCCCTCGCACAGCCCGATCTTCGTCGTGCGCGCCCTGGCCGCGGGGCAGGACGCGGAAGGCACCGGCGAGAGCAAGCGGGCCGCCGAGCAGCAGGCCGCGGCGAAGCTGCTGGCGCAGCTCGGCGCATGAACGACGCGCCGGCTGGGCCAGGGCCGATGCGCTGCGGGCTGGTCGCGGTGGTGGGCGCGCCGAACGCGGGCAAGTCCACGCTGGTGAACGCACTGGCCGGCACCAAGGTGACCATCGTCTCGCCCAAGCCGCAGACCACGCGATTCCGCATCCGCGCCGTGGTGATGCAGGGGCGCAGCCAGATCGTGCTGGTGGACACGCCGGGCATCTTCGCGCCGCGCCGGCGGCTTGACCGCGCCATGGTCAAGGCCGCCTGGAGCGGCGCGCAGGATGCCGATGTCACGCTGATGCTGGTGGATGCCCGCGCCGGGCTGAAGGAGGATGTGCGCGCCATCCTCGACGGCCTGGCGGCCTCGAAGCGGCCGCTGATGCTGGCGCTGACCAAGGCCGACCTGATCCCGCGCGAGCGGCTGCTGCCGCTGGCGAAGGAGCTGAACGCGATCCTGCCCTTCCGCGAGACCTTCATGGTCAGCGCGCTGAAGAACGAGGGGCTGGACCGCATGCGGGAGGCGCTGGCGGCCGCCATGCCGGAGGGGCCCTGGCTGTTCCCGGAGGACGACCTCTCCGACCTGCCGCAGCGGATGCTGGCGGCCGAGATCGTGCGGGAGCAGGTGTTGCGCCAGACGCATGAGGAAGTGCCCCACCACGCGACCGTCGAGACCGAGCAATGGGAGGAGCGCAAGGACGGCTCCGCGCGGATCGAGGTGACGATCTATGTCAGCCGCGCCAGCCAGAAGGCGATCCTGATCGGCGACAAGGGCGCCCGCATCAAGGAGATCGGTCAGCGTGCCCGGGCGGAGCTGGAGAAGCTGCTGGAGCGCCGCGTCCACCTGTTCCTGAACGTCAAGGAACGCGCGGGCTGGGACGAGGAGCGCGGCCGGCTCAGGGCGCTTGGGCTGGAAGATCCGGGTTAGCGGCGACGCGACCCGGCTCGCCCGGGCAGGCGCCTAGTATGGCGGCTCGCCGATCCGGAAGGTCCCGGTCAGGCGCATGAAGCGCGTGTTGCGGAAGATGCTGGTCCCCGCGCCGCCATCGCTCCAGTTGCGCACCGGCCCGCTGTCCAGGTGGATGAAGCCCCGGCTGCGATACACGCCGACACCGCCCTTCTTCAGCTGCAGCGCGGCCTCGGCCACGGCCGGCAGGCGCCCGGCGGGCACGCCGAGATCCACCGCCGAGGCGCGCATATGCTGGCTGTCGCCCGCACCCTGCACCGCGCGGTTCACCGCCGGCGTGCGATAGCCCGAATGGACGTCCAGCACGCCGCTCAGCCGCGTGCGGGTCGTCACCTCCCACAGGATGGCGATCGCATCGGCGTCGAAGGGGCGCGGCGGGCAGCCCGGATCGGCCAGCACCTCCGACAGATCGGCCATCGCCGAGCGGTCCGGCGCGCGGCCGTCATGCCAGGTGCCGTCGAAGGTGGCGCCGCTGCCCGCATGTTTCAGCGTCAGCCGGCGCGCGGCGGCGTGGGAGGTGCGTGGCAGGATCAGCGTGGCGAAGGCGGCGGCCCCGCCCAGGAGGAGACTGCGTCGCATGACACCCCTCTAGCCAAACTCGTCCGCCAGCGCGACCCCCTTCTTCCGATCCGTCCGGCCCGGCCGGGCACACGATCCGTTCAGCCGCGGCCCGGCCTTGATCGCCGGGGCCGGATATGGAACGCCGCGCGGATGGAGTGGCAGGCCCCCGCGGTGGTGCTGGATGTGCGACAGCACGGCGAATCGGGCGCCGTGGTCACCCTCCTGACCGAGGCCCATGGACGCCATGCCGGGCTGGCCAAGGGCGGCGCCTCGCGCGCCCAGGCGGCGCTCTGGCAGCCCGGCAACCTGGTCGAGGCGCGCTGGATGGCGCGACTCGCCGACCAGCTCGGCGCCCGCGCGGGCGCGCGGGGGCCTCCCCCCGCGGCGCGGGCGGGGGGGGGTCCGCGTTCGCGCGCGGGGCTGCGCGCCGCCACCACCGGGGCGGGGGGGGCCCGGCCCGCGGCGCGCGCCGCCCCGCGCCCCGCCCCGCCCCCGCGCCCCCCCCCCCCCCCCCCCCCCCCCCGACCAGCTCGGCGCCCTCTCGGGCGAGCTGGTGCATCCCGCCGCGGCGCTGGCGATGGAGGATCCGCTTTCGCTCGCGGTGCTGCGCGCCGCAACCAGCGTGGCGGAGGGGGCGCTGCCGGAGCGCGAGGCGCATCCGCGCATCTTCCACGGCCTGGTGGCCCTGGTGGCGACGCTGGCCGGCGGGGCGGAGGCGGCGCTGCCCGATCTGGTCCGATGGGAGGCCGATCTCCTGGCCGATCTCGGCTACGGGCTCGATCTGGCGCGCTGCGCCGTCTCGGGCACCACCGAGGACCTGGTCTTCGTCTCGCCCCGCACGGGGCGCGCGGTCTCGGCCGGGGCCGCGGGGGATTGGCGCGACCGGCTGCTGCCCCTGCCGGCCTTCCTGCTCGGCCAGGGCCCTTCCGGCGCGCCGGACTGGCTGGCCGGCCTGCGCCTGACCGGCCATTTCCTGGCCCGCGACGTCTTCGGCACCCAGCACCGGCCGCTGCCCGCCGCCCGCGGGATGCTCACCGACCGGATCGCCGCCCTGGTGGCGCCGGGGCCCGATCCGGGCTAGACCCGCGCCCACAGGAACGAAGCGCGAATCAGCCGCAGCATGCCCGACGACATCATCGCCCCGCCCGCCGGCGGCGCCTCGCAGGAGACCAGGCTCGCCGACGCGCTCTCGGAGCGCTACCTGGCCTATGCGCTCTCGACCATCGTCAGCCGCTCGCTGCCGGATGTGCGGGACGGGCTGAAGCCGGTCCATCGCCGGCTGCTCTACGCGATGCACCAGCTCAAGCTCGACCCCGAGGCGGGCTTCAAGAAATGCGCCCGCATCGTCGGCGACGTGATGGGCAAGTACCACCCGCATGGCGACAGCAGCATTTACGAGGCGCTGGTCCGCCAGGCGCAGGATTTCGCGGCGCGCTACCCGCTGGTCGAGGGCCAGGGCAATTTCGGCAACATCGACGGCGATAACGCCGCCGCCATGCGATACACGGAAGCGCGGCTGACCGAGGTCGCGCAGGCGCTGCTCGATGGCATCGAGGAGAACGCGGTCGATTTCCGCCCCACCTATGACGGGGAGGAGAAGGAGCCGCTGGTGCTGCCGGCGGCCTTCCCGAATCTGTTGGCGAATGGCGCGGCGGGCATCGCGGTGGGCATGGCCACCTCCATCCCGCCGCACAATGCCGGCGAGCTTTGCGGCGCGGCGCTCGAACTGGTGCGCAACCCGGACGCGACGGTGGACGACCTGATGCGGCATGTCCCCGGCCCCGACTTCCCGACCGGCGGCATACTGGTGGAAGCGCCGGACGCGATCCGCGAGGCCTATGCCACAGGTCGCGGCGGCTTCCGCTTGCGCGCCCGCTGGGAGGTGGAGAAGCTCAAGGGCGGCACCTGGCAGGTCGTGGTCACGGAAATCCCGTACCAGGTCCAGAAGTCGCGACTGATCGAGCAGATCGCGCAGCTGATGGAGGAGAAGAAGCTGCCGCTGCTCGGCGATGTGCGCGACGAGAGCACCGATGTCGTGCGCATGGTGCTGGAGCCGAAGTCGCGCACCGTCGAACCCGCGGTGCTGATGGAGACGCTGTTCCGCGCGACCGCGCTGGAAAGCCGCTTCCCGCTCAACATGAACGTGCTGGACGCCGACCGCACGCCGCGCGTGATGGGGCTGAAGCAGGTGCTGCGCGCCTGGCTCGACCACCGCCACGTGGTGCTGGTGCGCCGGACGGAGCACCGCCTCGCCGCCATCGCGCGACGCCTGGAAATCCTCGACGGCTACCTCATCGTCTATCTCAACCTCGACGAGGTCATCCGCATCGTCCGCGAGGAGGACAAGCCGAAGGAGGCGCTGATGGCCGCCTTCTCGCTGACGGAGGTGCAGGCCAACGCCATCCTCGACATGCGCCTGCGGGCGCTCCGCAAGCTGGAAGAGCTGGAGATCCGCAAGGAGCACCGAAAGCTCAGCGCGGAGCAGAAGAAGCTGCAGGGCCTGATGAAGAGCGAGAAGGCGCGCTGGGAGGCGATCGGCGCCGAGCTTGAGGCAACGCGCGAAAAATTCGGCAGCGGCGCGCTCGGGACGCGGCGGACCACCTGCGGCGCCGCGCTGCCGGACGTCGCGGTGGACGAGGCAGCCTTCGTCGAGAAGGAGCCGATCACCGTCATCCTCTCGGAGAAGGGCTGGATCCGCGCGCAGAAGGGCCATGTGCCGGAGGACG
This sequence comes from Falsiroseomonas sp. RANM36, assembly GCF_056682175.1. Lineage (NCBI taxonomy): Bacteria > Pseudomonadati > Pseudomonadota > Alphaproteobacteria > Acetobacterales > Roseomonadaceae > Falsiroseomonas > Falsiroseomonas sp. RANM36. Next base: position 825,449 of record NZ_JBWXTD010000002.1, on the reverse strand, counting down.
CGGAGCTGCGCTTCAAGGAAGGCGATTCGCTGCACACCTGGGTGCATGCGCAGACCACCGACCGCATCGTGCTCTTCGCGACGAATGGCCGTGCCTTCACGCTGAAGGCCGATGCCATCCCGCGCGGCCGCGGCGACGGCCAGCCGCTGCGCCTGATGGTGGATCTGACGAACGAGGATGCGATCCTCGCCCTGTTCGTCCACCAGGAGGGCGGGAAATGGCTGCTCGCCGCCTCGGACGGCAAGGGCTTCGTGGTGAAGGGCGAGGAATTGCTGGCCGAGAAGCGCACCGGCAAGCAGGTGCTGCTGGTGGACCCGCCGAAGGAGGCCTGCGTCTGCGTCCCCGTTCCGGCGGAGGGCGACAGCGTCGCCGTCACCAGCGATGCGCGGCTGCTGGTCTTCCCGCTGGACCAGGTGCCGGAGATGGCGCGCGGCCGTGGCGTGCAGCTCATCGCCCTGAAGGATGGCGAGCTGAAGGACGCGCAGGTGTTCCGCGGCCGGGAAGGGCTCGCCTGGAAATACGGCAGCGGCGTGCGCCAGGAGACCGACCTGCGCACCTGGCGCGGCCAGCGCGCCGGCGCCGGCAAGGCGCCGCCGCAGGGCTTCCCGCGGAATCGCCGCTTCGGGGTCTGACACCGGGCGGCACGCGGCTGGCACGCGCCGGCCAACTCCCGCCCCGGGTCTCCGTTCTTTCACTTGTATGCAACGGCCGGGCATGCGCCAATGTCGTGCGAGCCCTGGGCCGGGGAGCCGGGGCAAGCCAATTCCTGGAAGGCTGCTGTCAGCCAGCCATGCCGCGCGAGCGGCGGGAAGGAGGCTTGCTTGGCGACCGGACCCCTGATGCGCGACCTGCTCGATTCGCTCGCCCGTGCCATGCCCCAAGGCGGCGCCGCACGGGATCGGACGCGCGACGACACCCTGAAGCTGCTGGTGGCGATCTTCGGCCCGCCCGAGGGCGCGCCCGACGCCGCGCTCCAGCACCGCATCAGCCTCGCGGCCGATGCGGTCCTGGCCGAGCGAAGCGCGAACGGGGCGGCAGGCCGGAGAGTGCGGCACAACGCTGCCCGGCGATCGGCGGATATCGCGGGCCCCGGCTGAGGAGCCCCCCGGCTCAGCCGCTCAGGCTGACCTTCGCGTGCCCTTCGGCCGGCTCCGGCGCCGGGGGCGGCTCGGCATGCTCGGCCAGCACCCGCCAGATGCCGCCCGCGAGCGCCTCGCTCGGCCGGAAGCGCGCCTTGTAGCTCATCTTCCGGCTCTCCGGGACCCAGTAGCCGAGATAGACATAGGGCAGGGAGGATGAGCGCGCCCGCGAGACCAGCCACAGGATCGCATGGGTGCCGAGGCTCCGGCGGGCCTCGGCCGGATCGAAGAAGGAATAGACCGCCGACAGCCCGTCCGAGAGCCAGTCGGTCAGACAGGCGCCGATCAGGCGCCCTGCCCGGTCGCGGAACTCCACCACGCCGCTGGTGATCGGCGTGTCCTCCACCATGGCGCGGTAGTCGTAGAAGCCCATCGCAGCCATGTCGCCGTCGCCATGCCGCGCCGCCTGGTAGCGCTGGAACAGGCCGAACTGCTCGGCCGAGGCGCGGGCCGGCATCTCGAACGCCGTCACGTCGGCATTCGCGCGCATCACCCGCCGCTGGGTCCGGTCCGGCTGGAACTGCCCGGCCACGATGCGGATCGGGATGCAGGCGCGGCAGCCGGGGCAGACCGGGCTGTAGGCGATGTTGTGACTGCGGCGGAAGCCGGCGCGGGACAGCCGGTCATGTGTCGCCTCGGCATCCGCGCCGGCAAGCTCCGTCACGATCTTCCGCTCCGTCCGGCCCGGCAGGTACGGGCAAGGAAGGGGCGCTGTCGTGTAGAAGAATTGCGGACGGCGGGCGGTGCGATGGAGCATCGGTCTCGGTGCAGTCTCGGCGGAGCGGGGCGGGGAATCAACACTCCCGCGGCATGTTCCTCATGGCGTCAGCGTGATGCGCCCCGCTTCGCGCTCCGGCGCGCGGCCGAGGCGCAGGATCTCGCCCGCGCTCCAGCGCTGCAGGAGGTCGCCCCAGTGGTCGGACAGCGGGTGGCCGGACTGGCCGGTGGCGATCATCACCAGCGCGCCGTCCGGGTCGGCGAGGTCGAACACGGCGCGCAGCCCGGCGCCATGGACATGCTGGAACGGGTTGTCGCCGGTGCCGCGGAAGCCGCCGCGCGACAGCGTCTCGCCGTCCCCGCCGGTCGCCGTCTCCAGCGAGACGGCCTCGCCGAGCAGCGGGACGAAGCGCAGCACGGGATGCTCGAAGCGCGCCACATGCACTTCCCCCCAGCGCCAGGCCGACGGATCGCTGCCGTGCCGCGCCTCCAGCGACTGCACCGCGTCGTCGAGCGAGCGCGTCAGCAGGGAGACGCAGGCGTCCGCCCCGCACCAGGCCCGGCCGCGGCCATCGGGCGCCAGCAGGAAGGCCAGGAATTCCGGCCCGGCGAGCCCGTCGGCGGAGGAGGCGCCGGCGCGCTCCAGCGCCAGCCGGCGCAGCGTGCGCAGCCAGGTGTGGAACAGCAGCGGCTGCGGCGCGTCGGGGGACATCGTGCCATCCCAGTCGCGCAGCAGCGCATGGGCGCGCGCGGAGGCCGCGTTGGGCCGGATGGCGAGCAGGGCGGGCAGCGCCTCCCGCGCGAACAGGGAGAGGGTGTCGTTCTGCATCGCGGCGAAGTCGGCCGCCGCGTGCTTCGGCCGGGCGGCGAGCAGCTCGCCGATGCGGCGCAGCCGCCAGTCGCCGAACCAGTGGGCGCCGAGGAAGACCGGATGGTCGGGCGGCGCCGGCCGGCTGTTCGCCGCGGCCAGCATGCCCGTCCCGGGATTCTCGAGATGCGGCATGTCGTCGAAGGGCACGAAGCCGATCCAGTCGCCTTCGCCGTCCCAGCCAGGCACCGGCACCGTCCCGTCGCCGCCGCGCCGGATCGGCGTCCGTCCGACAAGATACTGCGCGATGCCGCCCGAGGCCTCGGCGACCATGAGGTTCTGCGGCGGGCTGGTCAGCCGCGAGGCCGCGGCCCGCGCCTCTTCCAGCGTGGTGGCGCGGTTGAGCGCGAGCAGGCCATCGGCGCTGGTGTCGCCGGGCGCGAGATTCGCCATCGCCACCGACAGCACCAAGTCATGCGGCAGGCCCGATTGCGGCTCCACATCGCTGATCACCGGGCCGTTGCGCGTCTCGCGCACCACCAGCCGCTCCCGGTCGTGGCGGCCGCGGACCTCGATGAATTCCTCGCGCCGCACGAAGGGCCGCGGGCCCTCCGGCGTCTCGTAGCTGTCGTCGTCCACCAGGCGCTCGATGAAGACGTCCTGGGTGTCGGAATGGGTGGTGGTGAAGCCCCAGGCGAGGCGCTCGTTGCGGCCGATCACGATGGCCGGGACGCCCGGCGCGGGGGCGCCGGCGCGGAAGCGCCCGCCGGGCAGCTCGATGCGGGCGAGGTACCAGAGGATCGGCGCCTGGAAGCCGAGATGCGGATCGGAGGCCAGCAGCGGCGCGCCGGAGGCCGAGCGCGCCGCGCCCACCGCCCAGGCGTTGGAGGCGCTGTCGGGCAGCGGCGCGTCCTCGCCGAAGACCGGCACCCTGGCCAGCATGCGCCGCAACGCCTCCGGCGGCAGGTCGGCCGAGAGGTCGAGGCGGCCGCGGCTGCCGTCCTCGGGCCAGAGCAGCGGCAACTCGTCCTCGTCGATCATGCGCGCCACGCGCGCCCGCTCGATGTCGCGGCGCCACGCGCCGGAGAGCCACAGCCCCATCACCCGGCCCCAGAGCAGCGAATGCTCCGGCTTCCAGGGTTCCGGCTCCCCGAGAACCAGGAATTCCGGCGCGCTCATCATGCCGCGCGCGGCGATGCGCGCATTCACCCCGTCCGCATAGGCCTGCAGCAGGTCACGCGCTTCCGGCGAGAGGCTTTCCAGGTCGCCGCGCGCGCGTTCCGCCAGGCCGAGGGTGCGCGTGAAGCGGTCGAGCCTGAGCGCGCTGGCGCCGGCGATCTCGGCCAGCCGGCCTTCGCCGCCGCGCCGCATCGCATCCATCTGGAACATGCGGTCGCGGGCGTGCAGCCAGCCGAGCGCGATCGCCGCGTCGCGCTCGTTCTCCGCGGCGATCCGCGGGATGCCGTGGTCGTCGAGGGTGATGCGGACCGGCGCCGACAGGCCGGGGATGGCGGCTTCCTCGGACGCGTCGGGCAGGGAGAGATAGACCAGCGCCAGGGCCAGGAAGCCGCCCAGCATCGCCAGCACCGCGATGAAGGCGACCAGCCGGCCGCCGAAGCGCAGCACCGGGGCGAGCACGGAGGAGGGCTGCTTGCGCCGGTGGCGCCCGTTGTGCCGGGAATCGCCCGTCCACCTCCGCCGGCGCCGGCGACGGGGCTCGCCCGCGGCTGGCGCCTCCCCGGCCGGCTGGGCCGCGGACCCGCCCTCCGTCATGTCTGCCCCTGCCGTCGCATCCGCCCCGCGCCCCGGAGGCTCAGCCCATGTTCACCATGATTGTCTTCTTGTGGGTGAAGTGCTCGAGCATCGCCTCCAGGGAGGCTTCCTTGCCGAGGCCCGACTGCTTCACGCCGCCGTAGCTGAGATTGGCCTGCACAACGAGGTTCTGGTTGATCTGCACGAGCCCCGCTTCCAGCCGATGCGCCAGGTCGAGGCCGACCTTCAGGTTGTTGGTCCAGAGCGAGGCGGCGAGGCCGTAGTCGCTGTCATTCGCCTCGGCCAGCACCGCCTCCGGGTCGTCGAAGGGCTGGATCACCGTGACCGGGCCGAAGATCTCCTCGCGCACCAGCCGGCTCGTGCCGTCGAGCCCGGTGAAGATCACCGGCTGGATGAACAGCCCCTTCCTCAGCGCCGCGTCCTTCGGCATGGCGGAGCAGACATGGGCGGTGGCGCCCGGCGTCTTCGCGCCTTCCTCGATGTAGGACTTCACCTTCTCGAACTGGCCGGTCGAGATGATGGTGCCGATGTCGGTCTTCTCGTCCAGCGGATCGCCCATGACCATGTTGTCCACGGCGGTCTTCATCGCGGCGACGAAGCGGTCGAAGATCGGCCGCTCGACATAGATGCGGCTCGCCGCCGTGCAGGACTGGCCCTGGCGCGTGAAGCGCATGGAGGTGAGCGCGCCGGAGACGGTCTTGTCGAAGTCGCAATCGGCGAAGACGATCATCGGCGACTTGCCGCCGAGTTCCAGCGTCACCGGGATCAGCTTCTCGGCGGCCGCCTTGTAGACGATCTTCCCGGTCTCGACCGAGCCGGTGAAGGTCACCTTCTTCACCTTGGGGTGCGAGACCAGCGGCGCGCCGCATTCGGGGCCAAAGCCGCTCACCATGTTGAAGACCCCGGGCGGCAGCACGCGATTGAGAATCTCGCAGATGCGCAGCACGGCGAGGGGGGCTTCCTCGGCGGACTTCACCACCACCGTGTTGCCGGCGACGAGCGCGGGCGCGACCTTCAGCGCCATCAGCAGCATCGGCACGTTCCACGGGATGATCGCGCCGACCACGCCGAGCGGCTCGCGCACCGTCACGGAGAGCACGTTCGGCGCGAAGGGCACACTCTCGCCCTTCAGCTCGGAGCCGAGGCCGCCGAAGAACTCGAACACGTCGGCGACGACATTCGCCTCCACGCGCGATTCGGTCCGCAGCGCCTTGCCGGTCTCGAGCGCGATCAGCCGGCCGAGTTCCTCGACATGCGCCTTGAGCGCGGCCGAGCAGGCATGCACCATCGCGCCGCGCTTGCGGGCCGGCACCTTGGCCCAGTCCTTCTGCGCGGCGGCGGCGGCGGCAACCGCCGCGTCCACATCGGCCGCATCGCCTTCCGCGGCCCGGGCGATCTCCACCCCGGTGGCCGGATTCACCACGGCGAAGGTGCGGCCCGAGCGGGCCGGCACATAGCGGCCCGCGATGAAGTGATTCCCGGACAATGCCTTCGCGAGCGCAAAGCAGTCGTTCGTCGGGGCTTCGGGGGTCGGGTGGGGGCGGTCGAGCATGGGTTTCCTCCCGCTGGATCGGGACCTAATAGAGGCCGGCGACAATGCGACGCCAGACCCCCCTTCGGAAATGGTGGCTGGGCGCGACCGGAGAGGACCGAAACGCAGATGGAGAAGGCGCCGACCGGCCCGTTGAAGGGTCTCAGGGTCCTGGACCTCACCCGGGTGCTGGCGGGGCCCACCTGCACGCAGATGCTGGGCGACCTCGGCGCCGAGGTCATCAAGATCGAGCGGCCCGGCGCCGGCGACGACACCCGCGGCTTCGCCCCGCCGCTCTGGCCCAATACCAAGGAAAGTGCCTATTTCCTCGGGGTCAACCGGAACAAGAAGTCGCTCACCCTCGACATCGCCGCGCCGGAAGGCCAGGAGATCATCCAGAAGCTGCTCGAGACCTGCGACATCCTGGTCGAGAACTTCAAGGTCGGCGCGCTTGCCAAATACGGGCTGGGCTATGAGCAGCTGAAGGCCAAGCATCCCAGCCTGATCTACTGCTCGATCACCGGCTTCGGGCAGACCGGCCCCTATGCGCCGCGCCCGGGCTACGATTCGCTGATCCAGGGCATGGGCGGGGTGATGAGCCTGACCGGCGAGCCGGACGGGCTGCCGCAGAAGGTGGGCGTGCCGGTCGCCGACCTCTTCGCCGGTCTCTATGGCTGCATCGGCATCCTGGCCGCTCTGCGCCACCGGGAGAGGACGGGGCAGGGGCAGCAGATCGACATCGGCATGCTGGACACCTCGGTCGCCTGGCTCGCCAACCAGGGCATGAACTACCTGGCCACCGGGGAGAACCCGCCGCGGCTCGGCAACCAGCATCCGAACATCGTCCCCTACCAGGTCTTCCCGACCAAGGACGGGCACATCGTGCTCTCGGTCGGCAACGACCCGACCTTCGAACGGTTCTGCAAGGCCTTCGGGCAGGAGCAGCTGCTGGCCGATGCGCGCTTCGCGACCAACGCCGCCCGCGTCGCCAACCGCCAGCTCGTCACCGACACGCTGACGCCGCTGATGGCGACCAGGACCACCGCCGAGTGGGTGGACGCGCTGGAGGCGCTGAAGATCGGCTGCGGCCCGATCAACAAGCTCTCCGAGGTCTTCGCCGACCCGCATGTGCAGGCGCGCGGCTGCGTCGTGCCGCTGGCGCATGGCTCGGGCGAGACGGTGAAGGTGATCGCCAACCCGGTCCGCCTCTCCGCCACCCCGCCCGACTACCGCGTGCCGCCGCCGCAGATCGGCGAGCATTCCGAGGAAGTGCTGTCCGGCCTGCTCGGCATGGCGGCGGACGAGGTGCAGGCGCTGCGGGACAAGGGGATCGTCTGAGCCGCGGCCGAGGGCGCGCCCATGACCCCCCGCCAGCATCGCCTGCGCTACCTGCTCGCCGGCGCCTTCCAGCATCTCGCCTGGACGGAGTGGGGGCCGGCGGAGGGCGCGCCGGTGGTCTGCGTCCACGGCCTGACCCGCAACGGGCGCGACTTCGACACGCTGGCTGCGGCGCTGGCCGCGCAGGGGCGGCGGGTGCTGTGCCCGGACCTGCCGGGGCGCGGTGCCTCGGACTGGCTGGCCGACCCGAAGCTCTACACGCCGCCCTCCTACGTGGTCGCGCTGGCGCATCTGCTGGCCCGGCTCGACGGCCCGGTGGACTGGGTGGGCACCTCGCTCGGCGGCATCTGCGGGATGATGGTGGCGGCCGGGCGGAACACGCCGCTGCGGCGGCTGGTGCTGAACGACATCGGCAGCCGCGTGCCGGCGGCCGCGGCGGAGCGGATCGCCGCCTATGTCGGCCGCCGGCTGGTCTTTCCGGACATCGCCGCGCTGGAGGCGCATCTGCGCGAGGTGCATGCCCCCTTCGGCCCGCTGGCGGATGCCGAATGGCGGCACCTGGCCGAGCACAGCGCCCGGCCGCTGCCGGATGGCCGGATCGCCAAGCACTACGACCCGGACATCGCCGTGCCCTTCCGCGACGCCCCGACCGGCCCGGTGGACCTGGCCGCGATCTGGTCGCTGGTGCGGGTGCCGGTGCTGCTGATCCGCGGCGCCGAGAGCGACATCCTGGATGCGGAGACGGCGGCCGACATGGCGACGCGCGAAGGGGTGAGGCTCGTCACCCTGCCCGGCATCGGGCACGCGCCGGCGCTGATGGACCCGGCGCAGATCGAGACGGTGGCGGGTTTCCTGGCCGCGGACTGAGGACGCCGCGGGCGCTGGTCAGGCGCCGAGCTTGCGGGCGATGGCGCGGGGGGGCGACTCCTCTTCCGCGCGGAGCCGCCCGGTCCGCAGCTTCACGCCCTGCCACCAGGACAGCGCATGGACGGGTGGCGGCGGCAGCGGCGGCAGGCGGCTTCGCTCGGCCTCCGGCAGGACCGCGCGGCGCGCGCCGCGCAGCCGCTGCAGCCGCCACCAGGCGAGGTTCTCGTCCTCGCCCGGCTCGGCATGGCGAAACGCCAGCAGCGCATCCACCTCCGCCCGCTGCAGCCGCAGCGCGGCGACGGCGGGCTCCGCGTGCCTGTCGGAGGCGCCGTGCCAGGGCCGGCGCAGCGCCGCCCGGTCAGGCATGGCGAAGCAGGCGCGCCGCCTCCACCGCGAAATAGGTCAGCACGCCGTCGCAGCCGGCCCGCTTGAAGCCGAGCAGGCTTTCCAGCATCGCCTTCTCGTGGTTGAGCCAGCCATTCTGCACGGCGGCCATGATCATCGCGTATTCGCCGCTCACCTGATAGGCGAAGGTCGGCACACGAAAGGAATCCTTCACCCGGCGGCAGATGTCGAGATAGGGCATGCCGGGCTTCACCATCACCATGTCCGCGCCTTCGGCCAGGTCGAGCGCGACTTCGCGCAGCGCCTCGTCGGAATTGGCGGGGTCCATCTGGTAGGTCTTCTTGTCGCCCTTCAGCGCGCCGCCCGACCCCACCGCGTCGCGGAATGGACCGTAGAAGGCCGAGGCGTATTTCGCCGCATAGGACATGATCCGCGTATGGATCAGGCCGCGCGCATCGAGCGCGGCGCGGATCGCCGCGACACGGCCATCCATCATGTCCGACGGCGCGATCACGTCGATCCCGGCCTCCGCCTGGATCACCGACTGGATCGCCAGGATCTCCAGCGTCTCGTCATTGGCCACGTAGTGCCCGCCCGGACCATCCCGCAGCACGCCGTCATGCCCGTGGTCGGTGTAGGGATCGAGCGCCACGTCGCCGACCAGGCCGAGCTCGGGGAATTCCCGCTTGAGCAGCCGCGCCGCGCTGCACATCAGGTTCTCGGGGTTCTTCGCCTCCGTCCCTTCCGCGTCCTTCTTCCCGGCGGGCGTCGCGGGGAACAGCGCGAGCGCCGGGATGCCGAGCTTCGCCGCCGGCTCGACATGCGCCGCCAGCCGATCGAGCGTGACGCGCTTCACGCCGGGCATGGAGCCGACGGGCGTTTCCGTCGCCGTGCCCTCGATGACGAAGATCGGCCAGATCAGGTCGTCCACCGACAGGCGGTTCTCCGCCACCAGCCGCCGCGTGAAGGCGTCCACCCGGTTGCGCCGCATCCGCCCCGCCGGAAAGGCGCCCGGCTGGCGCGGCTGCTCCAGGCTCTGCGCGTGGCCCTTCTCGAAGGCGTTCACGACGCGGCCGCCAGCGCCTGGTCGAGGTCGGCGATGATGTCGTCGATATGCTCGATGCCGATGGACAGGCGCACATAGCCGGGCGTCACGCCCGTCGCGGCCTGCTCGTCCACGCTCAACTGGCTGTGCGTCGTGGTTGCCGGGTGGATCGCGAGGCTGCGGGCATCGCCGATATTGGCGACGTGATAGAACATCTTGAGCGCCTCGATGAACGTCCGGCCGGCCTCGGCGCCGCCCTTCAGCTCGAAGCCCATCAGCGACCCGTAGCCGCCCTTCAGCGCGGCGTCCGCGCGACGCTTCGCCTCGCCCTCCATCAGGCTGGGATGGATCACGCGCGTTACCGCGGGGTGCTTCGCCAGATGCGCCGCCACCTTCAGCGCATTCGCGCAGTGCCGCTCCATGCGCAGCGGCAGCGTCTCCAGCCCCTGCAGGAACAGGAAGGCGTTCATCGGCGCCATCGGCGCGCCGAGGTCGCGCAGCAGGCAGGTGCGCATGCGGATGATGTAGGCGATCGGCCCGAGCGGCTTCACCGCCTGCGTCCAGACCGCGCCGTGATAGCTCGGGTCGGGCGTGTTCAGCGTGGGGAAGCGCTCGGCATGCGCTTCCCAGTCGAAATTGCCGCCATCCACCACGATCCCGCCGATCGAGGTGCCGTGGCCGCCGATGAACTTCGTCGTCGAATGCATCACCACCGCGGCGCCGAGCGCCAGCGGCTTGCACAGAACCGGGGCGGCGGTGTTGTCCATGATCAGCGGCACGCCGAGCCTGCGCCCGATGGCCGCGACCTCGGCGATCGGGAAGACCTGCAGCTTCGGGTTCGGCAGCGTCTCGGCGTAGTAGCAACGGGTCTTCGCGTCGGTCGCGCGCGCGAAGCCCTCGGGGTCGGCCGGGTCCACGAAGCGGACCTCCACGCCGAACTGCTTCAGCGTGTTGGCGAAGAGGTTCCAGGTGCCGCCGTAGAGATCGGTGGAGGAGACGATGTTGTCGCCCGCCTGGCAGAGATTCATCACGCTGAAGGTCGTCGCCGCCTGGCCCGAGCCCAGCGCCAGCGCCGCCACGCCGCCTTCCAGCGCCGCGACGCGCTGTTCCAGCACGTCCACGGTCGGGTTCATGATCCGCGTGTAGATCATGCCGAGTTCCTGCAGCGCGAAGAGGCGCTGGGCGTGGCCGGTGTCCTGGAACTGGAAGGAGGTGGTCTGGTGGATCGGCACGGCGACCGAGCCCGTGGTCGGGTCCGCCCGCCAGCCCGCATGCAGGGCGATCGTTTCCGGGTTGGTGTAGGTCACGGGCTTCCTCCGATCCTCTTGCCTGGCACAGTCGTGGCACAGGCGCGGCCGGCTGTGGAAGGGCCGGAGAGGCTTTCTCCGTCGGCGCCGATCGGTGGCAAGACCCTCTCCGCGCCGGTCGGCGCGCAACAGCTTGTGGCGCCAGTTCCGGCCGCCCACCGGGCGTGGTAGTGCTGCGCCCATGATCCCCCAGGATGTCCCGGTCGCGCTGGGTTCCGACCATGCCGGCGTCGCGCTGAAGGCGACGCTGATCGAGGCGCTGCGGGCCGCCCGCCACCCGGTGCTCGACCTCGGCACCGACGGCCCCGAGAGCGTGGACTACCCGGATTTCGCCGATGCGGTGGCCGCCGCGGTGACGGCGGGGCGGGCGCGCTTCGGCGTGCTGGTCTGCGGCACCGGCATCGGCATCTCGATCGCCGCCAACCGCCACGCGGGAATCCGCTGCGCCCTGGCGCATGACGCGACCACCGCGCGCCTGTCGCGCGAGCACAACGACGCCAACATCCTGGCTCTCGGCGCCCGCGTCACAGGGCCCGAGGTGGCGCTCGACGCGCTGCGCGCCTTCCTCGCCACCCCCTTCGCCGGCGGCCGCCATGAGCGCCGCGTGCGCAAGCTCACGCCCGACTGGAGCCCGCGATGAACCAGCAGACCCCGCCGATGACGCCCGCGCGCTTCTTCTCCGCGGGCGTGGCCGAGAGCGATCCGGACCTGGCCCGGGCGCTGGAGCTGGAGCTCGGCCGCCAGCAGGACGGGATCGAGCTGATCGCGAGCGAAAACATCGTCTCCCGCGCCGTGCTGGAGGCGCAGGGCTCGGTCCTGACCAACAAATATGCCGAGGGCTATTCCGGCCGGCGCTACTATGGCGGCTGCGAATTCGTGGACATCGCGGAGGATCTCGCGATCCAGCGCGTCACGAAACTGTTCGGCTGCGGCTTCGCGAACGTCCAGCCCCATTCCGGCGCGCAGGCCAACCAGGCGGTGTTCCTGGCGCTGCTGCAGCCGGGTGATTCCTTCATGGGGCTGGATCTCGCCGCCGGCGGGCACCTGACGCATGGCTCGCCCGCCAACCTTTCCGGGAAGTGGTTCAAGCCCGTCCCCTACACGGTGCGGCGCGAGGACCAGTTGATCGACATGGCGGAGGTCCGGCGCATCGCGCTGGAAGCCAAGCCGAAGCTGATCATCGCCGGCGGCTCCGCCTATGCACGCACCTGGGATTTCGCCGCGTTCCGCGCCATCGCCGACGAGGTCGGCGCGTATTTCATGGTGGACATGGCGCATTTCGCGGGGCTGGTCGCCGGCGGTGCGCATCCTTCGCCCTTCCCGCATGCGCATGTGGTGACGACGACCACCCACAAGACCCTGCGCGGCCCCCGCGGCGGCCTGATCCTGACGAATGACGAGGCACTCGCGAAAAAATTCAACAGCGCGGTGTTCCCGGGCCTGCAGGGCGGCCCGCTGATGCATGTCATCGCCGCGAAGGCCGTCGCCTTCGGCGAGGCGTTGCGGCCCGAATTCCGCGCCTATGCGAAGCAGGTCGTCGCGAACGCCAAGGCGCTGGGCGAGGGGCTTCGCAGCCAGGGCCTCGACCTCGTCACCGGCGGCACCGACAACCACCTGGTGCTGGTGGACCTGCGGCCGAAGAAGCTCACCGGCAAGGTCGCCGAGGGTGGGCTGAACCGCGCGCATCTCACCTGCAACAAGAACGCCATCCCCTTCGACCCCGAGAAGCCGATGGTGACCAGCGGCATCCGGCTCGGCTCCCCTGCCGCCACCACCCGCGGCTTCGGCGAGGCCGAGTTCCGCGAGGTTGCTACCCTGATCGGCGAGGTCCTGGACGGCCTGGCCGGCGCCAACGCACCAGAAGCGAATGCGGCTGTCGAAGAGCGCGTGAAGGGTCGCGTGCTGGAGCTGTGCCGGAAGTTCCCGATCTATTCGTGACCAGCCCGGCCACACCGCCGATGGGACAAAGCTGGCAGGTCACGCGCCGCGCACCGAGTATCCGGCCGCACGGCGGCCGGCGCCGCCCGGGCGACCGTGCCGCCGGGCTTCACAGTGGCGCGGCGAAAGCCAAGGCCGCGGATGCGGCCGCCCGGCGCCTGAGGGCATAAGACAATGCGCTGTCCGTTCTGCGGGAATGACGACACGCAGGTGAAGGATTCGCGCCCCGCCGAGGACGGCGCCAGCATCCGCCGCCGCCGATCCTGCCCCGCCTGCGGCAACCGCTTCACCACCTTCGAGCGCGTGCAGCTGCGGGAGCTGGTGGTCATCAAGTCCGACGGCCGCCGCGTGCCCTTCGACCGCGACAAGCTCGCCCGCTCCGTCCGCATCGCGCTGCGGAAACGCCCCTTCGACGAGGAGCGCATCGAGCGCATCGTCAACGGCATCCAGCGCCGTCTGGAGGTCGAGGCGGATTCCGAGGTGACCAGCCGCCGCATCGGCGACGTGGTGCTGGACACGCTGCGCGACGTGGACCAGGTGGCCTTCGTGCGATTTGCCTCCGTGTATCAGAATTTCCGGGAGGCGAAGGATTTCCGGGCGCTGCTGGGGAAGCTGGACGAGGGGTGAGGGGCGCGCGCGTTCCGTCTTTCGGTTCGCGCCGACAGCCCGCCCTCGCGGTTGTAGAGATAGGTGAAGGCCAGCGACGCGCCGCCCGAGAAGCCGTGCGTCAGGGCCTGCACCAGCCCGTCCGGCCGCCAGCCCCAGTTCGTCCGCGTCCCGTTGCCGCGGTCGAGCGCGAGCCGGCGGGAGGCGGTGTCGTAGGCATAGCCGCCAAGCCGCAGCCCGGCGGTGCCGGCGCCCTCGTGGATCGCCGTCACGCGGCCGAGCGCGTCATGCACATAGGTCGCCTGGTAGGTGTTGCTGCCCGCGGCCGGCCAGGTGAGCCGCGTCACGTTGCCGTCGGCATCCCGGACGTAGCCGATCTGCCGCCCATCGGGCCGCGTCTCGCCGATCATCCGTCCCGCGGTGTCGTAGGCGTAGCTTACGAAGTTCGTAAGCGTGCACTGACGACTGCGGTGTCGGTGGCTTGACGGCGCTCAGGCTGTGTCGGGCCGCATGTTCCATGGCGCGAGATCGCCGATGCGGTTGATGGGGTGGTCGGCGATGCGGTCGAGCAGCAGACGGAGATACGCCTGCGGATCCCAGCCGTTGAGCTCCGCCGTGCCGACGAGGGTGTAGATGATCGCGGCGCGCCTGCCGCCCTCGAGTGAACCGGCGAACAGGTAGTTCTTCCGCCCCAGCGCGACCGGGCGCATGCGCCGCTCGGCGGCGTTGTTGTGCAGGCAGGCGCGGCCGTCGCGGAGCACCGTCGTCAGCGCACCCCACTGCGCCAGCGCATAGCGGATGGCCTTGGCCAGGTCCGACTTGCCGGAGACCCGCCGTAGCGTTGCGTCCAGCCAGGCGTGCAGGTCGGCCATTACCGGCGCCGAGCGGGCCTGGCGGACGGCGAGGCGCGCTTCCGGTGGCTGGCCGTGGATCTCCGCCTCGATGGCGAACAGCGGCTGCATGCGCTCGATCGCCTCGCGCGCCAGCGGGCTGCCATTGGCCAGCAACTCGTCGTGGAAGTAGCGCCGCGCATGCGTCCAGCACGCCGCCTCGACCACGCGGCCGCCCTCGTAGAGGGCGTTGAACCCCGAGTAGGCGTCGGCCTGCAGGATGCCCTGGAAGTCGCGCAGGCGCCGCTGCGGGTGCTCGCCCTTCCGGTCCGGCGTGAACTCGTAGAGCACCGCGGGCGGATCGGTCCCGCCGAATGGTCGGTCGTCGCGCAGATAGGCCCAGAACCGCGCCGCCTGCGTCCTGCCGCGGCCGGGCGAGAGCATAGGCATGGGCGTGTCGTCTGCATGCACCCGCGGCCCTGCCAGGGCGTGGCGGCCGATGTAGGCGGCCATCGGCTCGGTCAGCGCAGCCGACCTGCCGACCCAACCCGCGAGCAGCCCGCGCGGCAGGTCCAGCCCATCGCGGGCGTAGATCTCCGACTGGCGATAGAGCGGGATGTGGTCGCAGTACTTCGAGACCAGCACATGGGCCAGCAGCCCCGGACCCGGCCTGCCGCGCTCGATCGGCAGCGAGGGCATCGGCGTCTGCGTCATCGCCTCGCAACTCCGGCAGGAGAATGCGGGCCGGACGTGACGCACCACCTCGAACCGCCCGGGGCGGTACTCCAGGATCTCGGTGATGTCCTCGCCCACCTTGCGCAGCGCGCCGCCGCAGGCGCGGCAGGCGCAGCCCTCGGCAGGCAGGTGCTCGACATCCCGCCGCGGCAGGCTGTCCGGCAGCGGCTTGCGGCCACGGCGCCGCGCCTTCTCCTCCGGCGCCTTGGCGCTGGCGGTCTCGTCCTCCGTGTCGTCGGCACCGCCCGCAGCAGCGATGTCGGCCAGCACCTCGTCGAGCCGCAGTTCCAGCTGCTCGACCTCGCCCGCCAGGCGCTCCGACGATCGCCCGAACCGCTCGTGCCGTAGCCGCGCGATCTGCACACGCAGTCGCTCCGCCTCCAGCGTTTTGGCCTGCAGGCCGAGTTCCGCGATGCGGCGGGCCGTGCGCTCCTCGGCCAGCTCCCCGCGCAGCGCGGCGATCATCGCCGCCAGGGCGGCGGGATCGTCGGGCAGTGCGCTGTCGGCGTGCGGCGTCACGCCGAAATCGTCCCAGACGCCGCCGCGTCGGCGCAAGGGCCTACACCGCGATCTCGGGCTTCCAGCTTGGCGTTGGCGTGCGCCAGTCCAGGCCT
Organism: Falsiroseomonas sp. RANM36; assembly: GCF_056682175.1. Classification (NCBI taxonomy): domain Bacteria; kingdom Pseudomonadati; phylum Pseudomonadota; class Alphaproteobacteria; order Acetobacterales; family Roseomonadaceae; genus Falsiroseomonas; species Falsiroseomonas sp. RANM36. The sequence continues at coordinate 809,856 of NZ_JBWXTD010000002.1, read as the reverse complement.
TCCAGCAGCATCGCCAGTTGCGCCGTCGTCAGCGTCACCACGCCCTCGCGCGCGATCGTCGGCCAAATAAAGCGGCCCTTCTCGAGGCGCTTGGCCAGCAGCACCAGGCCTTGGCCGTCCCACCACAACGCCTTCAGCAGGTCGCCGCGCTTGCCGCGGAACAGAAACAGGTGGCCGGAGAACGGATCGGCCTTCAGCGCCGTCTGCACCTGCGCCGCCAGCCCGTCGAAACCCTTGCGCATGTCCGTCGCGCCCAGCGCGAGGTGCACGCGCATCCCGGCATGCAGCGCCGGCATCAGCCGTCGAGCGCCGCCGCGAGCCGACCCAGCACCTCCGGCGCGATCACCTCGGAGACACGCAGCACACGGCCGTTCCGCAGTACCAGTTCGATCGTCGCGCCGGGCCGCGCAGGCCGTTCAGCGCGTGGCGATGCGGGAGCCTGCGGCCGCGGCGGTGGATCCTCGACGACGCGAACCGGCACCAGAGTGGGCGGGACCTCCGGCTCCATCCGCACGAGGCCCGGCATCGTCCCCTCGCGAGCCTGCCGCCGCCACTCGAACAGCAGGCTCCGGCTCATGCCATGGCGGTCGGCGACGCCCGCCACTGACGAGCCCGGGCCCATCGCCTCCTCGACCAGTGCAAGCTTCTGCTCCGTCGTCCAGCGGCGCCGCCGCTGCACCACGCTGATCACCTCGCCCCGCTGACCGTCCGGCAACGCCCATACCCCTACGCGTAAGGGCGACAACGGACTTCCGCTCCGCCCAGCAGCCGCGCAGGTCAGCCGATCAGCGCAGCCCGCCGCAAGGCAGTCGAGGGAAGACGCTTACCCTTGCGGGGCGTTACCGTCGGTAGCTTGGCAACGCGCCGGGTGGCATGGCCACCCAAACGGCGTCGTGCGCCACGCGCTCCGCTCCGGCCACTGGCCTCTTGAGGCGAGATGCCGCAATCGCCACCGTGGCAAACTGCCGGCGGCCAATGCGCGACAACCATATGCCAACGAACTTACCTCTTGTTCCGGACCCCAAGCACTGTTCGGCATAAGCTGATGCGGCTCCGCCGTGCTGCCGATCCTGACCGCGATCGGCCCGACCGCCCGCGCCGGAACTTCCCGCAAGCGTCTTACCGCCGTCGTCTTCGCCGCCATCGCTTCATCGTCCGAGCGCCTGGAGGCTCCGGCAAACCCAGCCCCCCTCCTGTGGAGCGCCTCATCATGCGCACGCTCGGTTGTGATTCCGTGCTGGCCTGTTAAGTTTCAGGCGCTTCTGGGCTGCGGGAGAAGCTGGTGCCGCGTGTTTCCCATCCGTTGCGCAGGCACCTGCCGCGCAAAGGCCGCCGATGACCTCGGCGGTGACATGGCGCCATCCGGTGCTGGTCGGACTCGCGGCCGCGCTCGCCGGCATCGCGGCGATTACGCTGCTGGCGGTGCTGCCCGGCGGCAGCACCCTGGCGCAGCAGGTGGTGTCCGGGCTGATGCTCGGGGGCATCTACGTGGCGGTTGCCGTGGCCTTCACGCTGACCATCGGCGTGCTGAACTTCCTCAACTTCACCATCCCGACCCTGTTCATGCTGACGGGCATGGTGGCCTGGGGGCTTTCGCGCTGGGGCCTGCCCTTCGGCCTGTCGGGCGGGCTGCACTGGGCGCCGGCGCTGCTCGGCGGGGTGGCGGTGGCCATCATCGCCTCGCTGATCGTCGAGCGCTTCACCTTCCGCTACCTGAAGACCCGGCACGGCGATGCGACGGAACACGCGATCCCGCTGGTCTCCTCCCTCGGCTTCCTGCTGATCTTCGAGCACCTGGTGCTGATCTTCCTCGGCTCGGAATCCCAGAGCTTCCCGGTGCGCTTCCGTCTCGACCTGCATCTCGGGCCGCTGGTGATCGGGCTGCCGCAGATCGCCTCCCTTCTGCTGTCGCTCGGCGTCGTCTTCTGGCTGTCCTGGCTGCTGCAATCCACGCGGACCGGCCGCGCGCTGCGCTCCATCGCGGAAAGCCCGGACACCGCGACGCTGCTGGGCGTGGAGGTGGCGCGGATCGTGCCGATCGTGTTCCTGCTGAGCGGGCTGCTCTGCGGCGTGGCGGGCGCGCTGTTCGTGGTGAACTACAGCGACGTCTCGCCCTTCATGGGCGAGCATGTCGGCACGAAGGCGATCGCCGGGATGGTGCTGGGCGGGCTCGGCTCGATCTGGGGCGCCATCGCCGGCGGGCTGCTGGTGGGCCTGCTGGAGACGCTCGGCATCCACTTCTTTGGTGGCGATGCGGCGCAGGTGGCGGTCTGGGGCGTGCTGCTGGCGGTGCTGATCCTGCGGCCGCAAGGGCTGTTCGGCGCCTCGCGCATCGGCAAGGGGAAGCTGTGATGTCGGGGTACTGGGCCGGCATCCTCGCGATCCTCGCGATCAACATCATCTTCGCCTATGGCATCTTCATCACCGCCGCGGCCGGCCAGCTGAACCTGGGCGGCGCTGGCTTCATGGCGATCGGCGCGCATGCGGCGGCCGTGCTCGGCGAGCAGCTGGGCTGGACGCCGGCGCAGACCGTGCCGGCCGCGGTCGCGATCACCGCCTGCGTCGGCATCGCCATCGCCTTCCCGGTGCTGCGCACGCGCGGCGTGTACATGGTGCTGGCGACCTTCGCCTTCGCCCAGGTCGTCACCGGGATCATCCTGACACAGCCCGCGCTCGGCGGTGCGATGGGACTGGTGGTGACCGAGTATGTGGACCTTTCGGTGCTGCTGCTGGGCGCGGCCGGCGCGACGCTGCTGGTGTTCTGGCTGATGGCGACGCGATTCGGCCTGGCGCTGCGGGCGCTGCACGACGACGAGCTGGTCTCGACCCTGATGGGCGTGCCGGCGCGCGCGATGCAGGTGGGCGCCTTCGCCATCGGCGCGGGGCTGATGGGCCTCGCCGGCGGGCTCTACGCGCACCATTTCTCCTTCGTGGAAGCGCAGTATTTCAACCCGCTGCTGTCCATCTACGTGCTGCTCTTCGTGCTGATCGGCGGCACGCAGACCGCGTGGGGTCCGCTGGTGGGTGCGACCTTCTTCACCCTGGTGCCCGAGTTGCTGCGCGTCGGCGGCTCCTGGCGCTACGTGGTGTTCGGCGCGATCATCGTGGCGATGATGATGTTCCGCCCCGAAGGCATCGTGACGCGCAGCCTGGTTGACCGCCTGTTCTCCCGGCGGAGGCCGGCGCCCGATGCCGGCTGAGCCGCTGCTCGCCCTGTCGGGTGTCACCAAGGCCTTCGGCGGGCTGACGGTGGTGCAGGATGTGGGCTTCGATCTGCCGCGCGGCGGACGGCTCGGCCTGATCGGGCCGAACGGCGCGGGCAAGACGACGGTCTTCAACCTGATCTCCGGCGTCTATCCGATCGACGCTGGCGAGATCCGGCTGGATGGCCGCCCGGTCTCGCAGCTTTCGCCGCGGGCGCGGGTGCGCGCCGGCATCGCGCGGTCCTTCCAGAACATCCGCCTGATGCCGCATCTTTCCGCGGTCGAGAATGTGATGCTCGGCCAGCATGCGCGCGCCGCCGGGCTCGGCGCGTTGCTGACGCCGATCGCCTGGATGCCGCGCGGCCGCTGGCGGCGCGAGGCGGAGGACTTGCTGGCCGCGGCAGGGCTCGACATCGATCCCGGCGAGGTCGTGGCGAACCTGCCCTATGGCATCCGCAAGAAGATCGAAGTCGTGCGCGCGCTCGCCGCGCGGCCGAAGCTGCTGATGCTGGACGAGCCCGCGGCGGGGCTGAACCCGGCCGAGACCGCCGAGCTCGCCCGCTTCCTGCGCGAGATCGCCGCTGCCGGCACCACGCTGCTGGTGGTCGAGCACGACATGGGCTTCGTCAACGAGGTCTGCGACCGCGTCGTGGTGCTGAACTTCGGCCGGAAGATCTTCGAGGGCAGCATGGCCGGCGCGCGCGCCGACACCACGGTGCGCGAGGCCTATCTGGGCGCGGAGGCGGCGGATGCTGCTTGACGTCGCCGATCTCGAGGTCCGCTACGGCCGCACCCATGCCGTGCGCGGGGTCGCGCTCTCCGTCGCGCAAGGAGAGGTCGTGACCGTGCTCGGCGCCAATGGTGCGGGCAAGTCCTCGCTGCTGAAGGCGCTGGCGGGCGCGGTGCGGCCGGCGGCGGGTTGCATCTGGCTCGCCGGGCAGGACATCACGGCGCTCGCCGCGCCGGATCGCGTGCGGCAGGGCCTGGTGCTGGTGCCGGAAGGGCGGCAGATCCTGGTGAGCCTCAGCGTGCGCGAGAACCTGCTGATGGGGGCCTATTGCCGGCGCGACGCCGATGTGGCGCGCGATATCGACGCCATCTACGACCGCTTCCCGAACCTCGCCGCGCGGCGCGACATGCCGGCCAGCGTGCTCTCGGGCGGAGAGCAGCAGATGCTCGCGATCTCCCGCGCGCTGCTCGCCAGGCCGAAGCTGATGATGCTGGACGAGCCCTCGCTCGGCCTGTCGCCGCTGCTGGTCTCGCGCCTGTTCGGGCTGATCGGGGAATTGAACCGCGAAGGCCTCTCGATCCTGCTGGTCGAGCAGAACACGCGGATGGCATTGCGCGCCGCCTCGCGCGGCTATGTGATGGAGCTGGGCCGGGTCGTGCTGGACGGTCCGGCGGAGAGCCTGGCGAACAACGACGCGCTGGCCGCGGCCTATCTCGGCGGCCACTGAGCAGGGAACGAGGGAGAGACGAGGATGAAGCGCAGGACCCTTCTTGCCGCCGCGGCCGGCATCGTCGCCGCACCCGCGCTGCATGCGCAGGCGCGGGACTTCGTGCTCGGGCTGAGCATGGTGAAGTCCGGCCCGCTGAAGTCGCCGGGCGAGGCGACGGAGACCGCGGTGGACATCGCGGTGGCGGAGATCAACGGGGCTGGCGGCATCGGCGGCCGGCCGATCCGGCTGGTGAAGTTCGACACCGGCTCCGACCCGCGCCAGGCGGCGACGGCGGTGCAGAAATTCGCCCGCGACGACAACGCGCTCGCGGTGATCGGGCCTTTCTCCTCGGGCGAGGCAGCGGTCGCCTTCCCGGTGGGCGAGCGCCTCGGAATCGTGCAGGTCTCGACCTCCTCCTCCGCGCCCGGGCTGACCGGCAACAACACCTATGCCTGGCGCATGACCGAGGATGAGGGCAAGCAGTTCGGCCGCCTGCTCACCTCGCTGCAGCGCAAGAACATCCCGGCCAGCAAGGCCGAAATCATCTACATCTCGGACGAGCGCGTCTCGGCCATCACCGCGACGCAGTTCTACCCGGCACTCCTGCGCGCGCGGAACATCGCCTTCGGCGAGCCCGTCTCCTTCCAGTACCGCACCTTCGACGTGGCGCCGCAGGTGACGCAGGTGCTGCAGCGCGGGCCGGAGGTGGTGGCGCTGGCCGCCACGCCGGATGGCGCCGGCAAGGTGCTGCGCGAGCTGCGCCGTCAGGGTTTTCGGGGGCGCGTGATCGGCAGCCAGATCTTCGCCGATCCGAACTCGGTCGAGCTGTTCGGGCCGGAAGGCGAGGGGATGCTGATCGTCGCCGGCTTCTGGTGGGACCGCAACGACGCCACCCGCGCCTTCACCACCAAGTACCGCGAGGAGAATGCGCGCCGCGGCCTCGCGCAGAAGAAGATCCCGCACCATAGCGACGCGCAGGCCTATGACGCGACCTATCTGCTCAAGCAGGCGATCGAGCGCGCGCAGGTCAGCGGCGACCCGTCGAAGCTCGCCGCCGAGCGCACCGCCATCCGCGATGCGCTGCAGGGCATCCGCTTCACCGGCGTGACGGGCGAGGGCACCTGCTTCGACGCCGCGCGCGACGCGGAGCTGCCGGGCTTCATCATCGAGATCAGGAACCAGGCCTGGTCCCTGTTCGACCAGTTCCCGGCCGACACCTGCTCGTGAGGCGCCTCGCGGTCCTCGGCGGCGCCGGCGGCATCGGGCGCGCGCTCGTCGCCCGCGCGGCGCAGGAGGGCTGGCAGGTGAGCGTGCTCGACCTGCCCGCGTCCCTCGCGCGCCATCCGGTGCCGGCGGGCGTGCGCGCGATACAAGTCGAGGGCAGCGACGAGCGCTCGGTCGCCGCGGCCTTCGCGCAACTGGGCGAGGCACTGGACGGCTTCGTGAACCTCGCCGGCTTCGCCTCGCCCATGCAGCGGCTGGACGCGGTGGAGCCGGCGGTGTGGGACGAGGTGATCACCGGCAACCTCCGCACCGCCTTCCTCTCCGCCCGGGCGGCGCTGCCGCTGCTGGCGAAGGGCGAGGCGTCGGCGATGGTGCTGATGGTCTCGGGCCTCGCCGCCTTCACCAGGCCGGGCTACGGGCCCTATGCCGCGTGCAAGGCGGCGATGGTCTCCATGACGAAGACGCTGGCGCTGGAGGCCGCGCCCGCCATCCGCGTGAACGCCGTCGGCCCCGGCGCCGTGGACACCGCCTTCCTGCGCGGCGGCACCGGCCGCTCTGAGGAGGACCAGCCGCTGCGCCTCGATGTCGGTGCCTATGCCGCGATGATTCCGCTGAAGCGCATCGCCGTGGCGGAGGACGTGGCGGGTCCGACCCTGTTCCTGCTCGGCCCCGACAGCGCCTACATGACGGGCCAGGTGCTCTGGGTGAATGGCGGGGCCTACATGCCGTGAGCGACTGGGCGCTCGACCTCGGGGGCATGACGCTGCGCGGCGTGGCGGATGAGGACCCCTTCGAACTGCCGCGTGACCTGCTGTTCCCGGGCGCCGATCCCGCGCTGCTGGAACGGGCCGCGGCGCTGGATCCGCTCGGCGTGGATCCGGCGCGCGACAGCATCCTGCTGCGCGTGCAGGTCTTCGTGATCGAGCACGGCGGCCGCGTGATCCTGGTGGATGGCGGCATCGGCGACGGGAAGGAGCGGCCGGCCCGCGCCTCCTGGCATCGCAGAAGCACCGATTTCCTGCAGCGCCTCGGCATCGCGCCCGACAGGGTGGACATGCTGCTGTTCACGCATCTGCATGCGGACCATGTCGGCTGGGCGACACGCAAGGTGGACGCGCGCTGGGTGCCGACGTTTCCGAAGGCGCGGCATGTCGTTGCCGAGCTCGAATACGCCCATTGGGAGGCGCGCAACGCGGCCGCGCCGGTGAACCACGGCAGCTTCGAGGACAGCGTGCTGCCGCTGGCCGAGGCCGGGCTGCTCGATCGCGTGCCGCTCGATCATGTGCCTGTTCCGGGCCTGCGCTTCCGCCACCTGCCGGGCCACACGCCGGGGCAGGTCGGGATCCTGCTGGAGGGCGCGCAACGCCCCGCGCTGATCGCCGCCGACGCCGTGCATCACCCGATGCAATTGCTGGCGCCGCGGCTGGTTTCGCGCTTCTGCTCCGATCCGGCGGACGCGGTCGCGACTCGCCTGGCGCTGCTGGGCGAGGCCGCTGCCGACGGCCTCGCGCTGGTGCCGCATCACGCGCGCGGCCGCCGCCTGTGGCAGGTGGCGCGCGACGGGGACGCCTACACGGTGAAGGCGTAGGTCAGCCGATGTGCTCGGCGTGGTGCTCCAGGTACCACGCCGCGATCTCCTCCCGCGTCGTCCACCACACGTCATGAAACGTCTTGGCGTAGTCCACGAAGTCGCGCAGCGCGCGGATGCGGAAGGGCTGGCCGATCACATGCGGGTGCAGGCCGATGTTCATCAGACGCCCGCTCTCGGCGCCTTCGCGATACAGCTCGTCGAACTGCTCCTTGAACACCGCAAAGGCGCCGTTCACGTCCTTGCCCTGGCGCAGGAACACCGTGAAGTCGTTGACTTCCGACGTGTAGGGGATGGAGACCATCTTCCGCCCGCCCTCGCAATGCATCAGGTAGGGCTGGTCGTCGTTCAGCAGGTCGGTGAAGAAGATCAGGCCTTCCTCGGCCAGGATGTCCGGCGTGTTCGGCGTGGAGCGCAGCGAGCAGGAGAGCCAGCCCTTCGCCGGCCGGCCGACGACCTCCCGATAGACCTTCAGCGTCTCCCGGATGACCTGGCGCTCGCCTTCGATGTCGAACTGGTAGTTGCTGAGCAGGTCTGTCTGCACATAGTTGTGCGCCACGATCTCCCAGCCGCGATCCACCGCGTGCTGCACGACGGCGCGGCGTTCCAGGCCCATCTTGGCGTTGATCGTGCAGCTGGTCGGCACGCCCGCGCGCTCGAAGGTCTCGAACATCCGCCAGACGCCGACGCGGTGGCCGTATTCGCGCCAGGTCCAGTTCGGATTGTCATAGACGTTGCCGGGCAGCATGTCCGTGATGATGGAGGGACCACCCGGATAGAAGGGCTTGTCGGTGTCCTTCACCGTGTCCCAGTACTCCAGGTTGGTGGTGATCAGCATCGCGATGCGTGCGCCGTTCGGCCAGCGCAGGGGCTTGCGGTGGGGCATCGGGACGAAATCGTAGCGCATCGGAGTGCCTCTCTGGCCGCCGGGGAGATGTTCGCGCGGTGAAGCGGCTCGCGACGGCGCGCGATTCCGCCCCCATCCGGATGGGACGATGCCCGCCCCGAATCGCCTTCGCAAGGCGCGGCGGGCGGGCTGCGCGATGGGCCGCCTGCCGCTCGCAGCCCTGACCGGCACAGCGGCGATCCGGACAAGACGGGCAGTCATCCATCCGCTGCTGGCACGCCGCGCCGCTTGTCATCGAAGCGCGTCGCCACCGTCACGTGACTGTCGCCGTCCGGGGCTAAGCCGGTTCCAGCTGTCGAGGAGCGTGGCATGCCGCAGCGCCGCAACGTGTTGCTCATCGTGGTGGACCAGTGGCGCGCGGATTTCGTTCCGCATCTCGGCGCGGGGTTCCTGCGCACGCCGAACCTCGACCGCCTCTGCCGCGAGGGCGTGACCTTCCGCAACCACGTGACGACGGCCGTTCCCTGCGGGCCGGCCCGCGCAAGCCTGCTGACCGGCCTCTATCTGATGAACCACCGCGCGGTGCAGAACACCGTGCCGCTCGATGCGCGACACACCAATCTCGGCAAGCAGCTGCGGCTGATCGGGTATGACCCGGCGCTGATCGGCTACACCACCACCACGCCCGATCCGCGCACCAGCGGCCCGCGCGATCCGCGCTTCACCACGCTCGGCGACCTGATGGACGGGTTCCGCAGCGTCGGCGCCTTCGAGCCGCAGATGGACGGCTATTTCGGCTGGCTCGCGCATCAGGGCTACACGCTGCCGCCGCGCCGCGAGGACATCTGGCTGCCGGAGGGCGAGGATGCGGTGCCCGGCGTGACCGACCGCCCCTGCCGCATCCCTGCCGAACTCAGTGACAGCACCTTCTTCACCGAGCGCGCGCTGACCTATCTGAAGGGCCGCAACGGCAAGCCCTGGTTCCTGCATCTCGGCTACTACCGCCCGCACCCGCCCTTCATCGCGCCCGCGCCCTATCACGCGATGTATTCCCCGGCCGAGATGCCCGCCCCGATCCGCCGTGCCCGGTGGGAGGAGGAGGCGGCGCAGCATCCGCTGCTGCGCTTCTACCTGCGCGGGATCAGCCAGGGCAGCTTCTTCCACGGTGCGGGCGGCGCCGCGACGGCGCTGCAGGAAGACGCGATCCGCCAGATGCGCGCGACCTATGCCGGGCTGATCACCGAGATCGACGACTGCCTCGGCCGCGTCTTCGCCTGGCTCGACGAGAATGGCCAGTGGGACGACACGATGATCGTCTTCACCTCGGACCATGGCGAGCAGCTCGGCGACCACTGGCTGCTCGGCAAGGTCGGCTATCACGACGAGAGTTTCCGGATCCCGCTGGTGGTGAAGGATGCCGGCCGCAACGACCGGGCCGGCGCGGTCGAAAGCGCCTTCACCGAGAGCGTGGACGTGATGCCCACCATCCTGGAGGCGCTGGGCGGCAGCATCCAGCGCGCCTGCGACGGCCGATCCATCCTGCCTTTGCTGGACGGGCCCGCGCCGCAGGATTGGCGCGGCCACCTGTTCTACGAATACGACTTCCGCGACGTCCATTATTCCCGGCCGGAAGGCGAGCTCGGCCTCGGCATGGACGACAGCGCGCTCTGCGTGGTGCAGGACGCGCGCTACAAATACGTGCATTTCGCCGCGCTGCCGCCGCTGTTCTTCGACCTCCAGCGCGATCCGCACGGCTTCGAGAACATGGCCGAGGATCCGGCCCATGCCGGGCTCGTCAGGGACTACGCGCAAAAGGCGCTGTCGCACCGCATGCGGCACGCCGAGCGCACGCTGACGCATTTCCGCGCGACGCCGCAGGGGCTTGAGGAACGCGGCGTTGCCGCGCCGCCCGCGATACCGCGCGCCGCCGAATGATCTCTCCCCCCAGCACGAGGATGTCGCCGATGATCCGTCGCCGCCTGCTGCTCGCCACGCCCGCCATCGCAGCGCTGCCGCGCTTCGCGATCGCGCAGGCGGACCAGCGCCCCGCCATCACCGTCGCCGTGCAGAAGGTGGTGAACTCCAACACGCTCGAGGTGCTGCGGGAGCAGTCCAATGTCGGGGAGCGCGTCTTCTACACCGCCATCTGGGAAGGGCTCATCGGCCGCAACTGGCTCGGCAAGCTGGAAAGCGTGCCGGGCCTCGCCACGGAATGGCGTCGCCTGGACGACCGCACCGTCGAGCTCACGCTCCGCCAGGGCGTGCGCTTCCACAATGGCGACGAGATGACGGCCGAGGACGTCGTGTTCTCCTTCGGGCGCGAGCGCATGTTCGGCACCGGCGAGGGCGCGCCGGCCTCCGGCACGCTCTTCGCGCGCATCCCCGGCCAGGGCATGCAGGGCAAGGAGTTGCCGCCCGAGGTCATCGCCGTCGCCCGCCGCAACTGGCCGGCGCTGGAGCGCGTGGTGGCGGTGGACAAGTACACCGTCCGCTTCGTCAACCGCACGCCCGACGTCACGATGGAAGGGCGCCTTGCCCGCTACGGCAGCGACATCCATTCGCGCCGCGGCTTCGAGGAGGCGGCGACCTGGCTCGACTGGGCGCGCAAGCCGATCACCACCGGCCCGTACATGGTCGCGGAGTTCCGCCCCGATGTCTCGCTGACGCTTGTGGCGCATGACCAGTATTGGGGCGGCCGCCCGCCGCTGCGCCAGATCCGCTTCGTGGAGGTGCCGGAAGTCGCCTCCCGCATCAATGGCCTGCTCTCCGGCGAATACACCTTCGCCTGCGACATCCCGCCCGACCAGATCACCGGAATCGAGCGCAACCGCGCCTTCGAAGTGCAGGGCGGCACCATCCTGAACCACCGCCTGTCCGTCTTCGACAAGAACCACCCGACGCTGCGCGACGCGCGGGTCCGCCGTGCGCTGACGCATGCGATCGACCGCCAGGCGATCGTGGACAGCCTCTGGGCCGGGCGCACCGTGGTGCCGAAGGGGCTGCAGTGGGACTACTACGGAGAGATGTTCATCACCGACTGGTCGGTGCCGCGCTACGACGTGGCGGAGGCCCGGCGGCTGCTGCGGGAGGCCGGCTATCGCGGCGACCCGATCCCCTATCGCCTGCTCAACAACTACTACACGAACCAGGTCGCCACCGCGCAGATCCTGGTCGAGATGTGGCGCGCCGCGGGTCTGAACGTGCAGATCGAGATGCGGGAGAACTGGGCGCAGATCTTCGACCGTTCCACCCCGCGCGCGATCCGCGACTGGTCGAACAGCGCGCCCTTCAACGACCCGGTCTCCTCCATCGTCAACCAGCACGGCCCGAACGGCCAGCAGCAGCAGGTCGGCGAATGGACCAATGAGGAGATGAACCGCCTCTCGGTCGAGCTCGAGACGAGCACGGACCGCGCCCGTCGCCGTGCGGTGTTCCGGCGCATGCTGGAGATCGCCGAGCGCGAGGACCCAGCCTTCACCGTGCTGCACCAGAACGCGACCTTCACCGCGAAGCGGCGCGACACGCCGTGGAAGGCCAGCCCCGCCTTCGCGATGGATTTCCGCGCCGGCAACTGGGGGGCCTGACGCGATGGTCTCCTTCTCTCGCCGCGCCGCCTTCGGCACCGCGGCCGCGCTCGTTCTGCCGCGCGTCGCGATCGCCCAGGCGGACCAGCGCCCGACGATCACCATCGCGGTGCAGAAGCTGGCCAACACCAACACGCTGGAGACTCTGCGCGAGCAGTCCAATGTCGGCAGCCGCACCTGGAACAGCTATGGCGAGACGCTGATCGAGCAGAGCTGGTCCGGTGATCTCGGCCTCAAGCCCGCGCTCGCCGAGAGCTGGCGTCGCATCGACGACCGGACGGTGGAGCTGACGCTGCGCGACGGCGTGCGCTTCCATGACGGGCGGATGATGACCGCCGAGGACGTTGCCTTCTCCTTCGGCGCGGAGCGGATGGGCTGGAACCTGACGGTCGAGCAGGCGCGCAACCTGTTCGGCACGGTGCCGGGCCGCACCCAGGGCCGCACGCCGCCGCCGGAGGTGCTCGCCGTGGCGCGCCGTACCTTCCCGGCCTTCGAGACGATCCAGATCGTGGATGCGCGCACGGTCCGCTTCGTCAACCGCGTGCCCGACGTGACGCTGGAAGGCCGGATCAGCCGCAACGTCGGCATGATCGTCAGCCGCGCCGCCTTCGAGGCGGCGCCGACCTGGCTCGACTGGGCGCGCCGGCCGGTCGGCACCGGTCCCTATCGCGTCGCGGAGTTCCGGCCCGACCAGCTGCTTCTGCTCGAAGCCTTCGACGACTACTGGGGCGGGCGTCCGCCGGTGGCGCGGCTGCGCTTCGTGGAGGTGCCGGAAGTCGCCTCCCGCATCAACATGCTGCTGACCGGCGAGGCGGATTTCGCCTGCGACATGCCGCCGGACCAGATCGGCACGGTGGAGCGCAACCCGCGCCACCAGGTGGTCGGCGGCACGATCATGAACCACCGCCTGACGGTGTTCGACAAGAACCATCCGCAGCTCGCCAACCCGCTGGTGCGCCGCGCCTTCACCCATGCGATCGACCGCCAGGCGATCGTGGAGGCGCTGTGGGGCGGCCGCACGGTCGTGCCGCGGGGTTTGCAATTCGAGTTCTACGGCGCGATGTACCAGCGCGACTGGGCGCCGCCGCGCCATGATCCGGCGGAGGCGCGGCGCCTGCTGCGCGAGGCCGGCTATCGCGGCGATCCGATCCCCTATCGCCTGCTCAACAACTACTACACGAACCAGGTCGCCACCGCGCAGATCCTGGTGGAGGGCTGGCGCCAGGCGGGCCTCAACGTGCAGATCGAGATGCGCGAGAACTTCCCGCAGGTCCTCTCGCGCGAAGGGCAGCGCGGCGTGCGCGACTGGTCGAACAGCGCGAGCTTCAACGACCCATCCGCCTCCATCACCAGCCAGCACGGGCCGCAGGGCCAGCAATGGCAGATCGGGGAGTGGCGCAACGAGGAATTCGGGCGCCTCTCGGAAGAGCTCGACACCTCGACCGACCGGGCGCGGCGGGCCGTGGTGTTCCGGCGCCTGCTGGAGATCGCGGAGCGCGAGGACCCTGCCTACACCGTGCTGCACCAGTCGGTGAACCTCACCGCGAAGCGTCGCGACCTGGGCTGGCAGCCGGTTCAGTCCTTCGTGATGGATTTCCGCAGCCGCAACTGGGGGGCCTGAGGCATGGCCGCGATCACCCGCCGCGGCGCGCTGCTCGCCGCGGCCGCCGCAACGCTCGCCCGGCCCGCGGCCGCGCAATCCGACGACCGGCCGACGCTGACCATAGCGGTGCAGCGCCTGTCCAACTCCAACACGCTGGAGCCGCCGCGGGAGCAGTCCAATGTCGGCTTCCGGCTGCACCACATCTACGCCGAGCCGCTGATCGAGACCGATTGGCTGGGCGATCTCTCGCTGCGTCCGGGCCTTGCGACCGGCTGGCGGCGGATCGACGCGCGCACGGTGGAGTTCACGCTGCGCGCGGGCGTGCGCTTCCATGACGGGCGGGAGATGACGGCGGAGGATGTCGCCTTCTCCTTCGGCCCACGCCTGTTCGGCACGCAGGGCGCGACCGGCGCGGGGCAGAGCACGGTGCTCGCCGGCACCACGGGCAAGGAGCCGCCGGCCGAGGTCATCGCCGTCGCCCGCCGCACCTATCCCGGGCTGGAGCGAATCGATGTGGTGGACCGCCATACCGTCCGCTTCGTCAACCGCACGCCCGACATCACGCTGGAAGGCCGCGTCGCGCAGAGCGTCGGCGCCGTCTTCTCCCGCGCCGCCTTCGACGCGGCGGAGAACTGGCTCGCCTGGGGCCGCGCGCCGGTCGGCACGGGCCCTTACCGCATCGCCGAGTATCGCCCCGACCGGATGCTGGTCTTCGAAGCGCATGACGCCTATTGGGGCGGCCGCCCGCCGGCGCGGCGCCTGCGCTTCGTGGAGGTCCCCGAGGTGTCGGGGCGGATGAACGGCCTGTTCTCGGGCGAATACGACTTCGCCTGCGACATCCCGCCCGACCAGGTCACGGTGGTCGAGCGCAATGCGCGCTTCGAGGTGCTGGGCAGCCCGATCAACAACATCCGCAAGCTCGCCTTCGACAAGTCGAACCCGGTGCTGGCCGATGCGCGCATCCGCCGCGCCATGACGCATCTGGTGGATCGCAAGACGATCGTGGATGCGCTCTGGGCCGGCCGCACCGAGATTCCGCGCGGCATGCAGCTCGAATCCTATGGTGCCATGTATCTGCGCGACTGGGAGAACCCGCGCTACGATCCGGCGGAGGCGCGCCGCCTGCTGCGGGAAGCGAACTACCGCGGCGAGCCGATCACCTACCGGCTGCTGAACAACTACTACACCAACCAGGTGAACAACGCGCAGATCGTGGTGGAATCCTTCCGCGCGGCCGGGCTCAACGTGCAGATCGAGATGAAGGAGAATTTCAGCCAGGTGACGGAGCGCTCGCCGGGACGCGGCCTGCGCGACTGGTCGAACACCTCGCTGTTCGGCGACCCGGTCGCCGGCATCCTCCGCGCCTTCGGCCCGCGCACCGAGGCGACGCGCACCGGGGAATGGATCAGCCCGGAGTTCGACCGCGTCAGCACCGCGCTCGAGACCGAAACCGACCTCGAGCGGCGCCGCGCGCATTTCCGCCGCGTGCTGGAACTGCTGGAGCGCGAGGACCCCGCCTACATCGTGCTGCACCAGGCCGCCGCCTTCACGGCCAAGCGACGCGACATCGCCTGGCGCGCCTCGAAGGGCTGGGCGATGGAGTTCCGCACCGGCAATCTCCGCGTGGGCGCCTGAGGCATGGCGGAGGCGCCGCTCGTCGCCCTGGAAGGGCTGACCGTCGCCTTCGACGGCCAGGCCGCGCTGCGCGGCATCGATCTCGCGATCGCGCCGGGCGAGGCGGTCGGCATGGTCGGCGAGTCCGGCTGCGGCAAGTCCGTGACCTGGCTCGCCGCGCTCGGCCTGCTGCCGTCGCGCGCGCGGATCGGCGGGCGGGCGCGGATCGGCGGGCAGGACCTGCTCGGCGCGCCGCCGGCGGTGCTCGACAGGGTGCGCGGCGGCAGGATCGCGATGATCTTCCAGGACCCCGCCAGCAGCCTCAATCCGGTCCACCGCATCGGGCGCCAGGTGACCGAGGCGCTGGCGCTGCATCGCGGCATCAGGGGCGCCGCCGCCCGGGAAGAGGCCAGGCGCCTGCTCGACCAGGTGGGCATCCCCGATGCCGCGCGCCGGCTCGATGCCTATCCGCATGAGCTGTCGGGCGGGCAGAACCAGCGCGTGATGATCGCTATCGCGCTGGCCGGCCGGCCCGAGCTGCTGGTGGCGGACGAGCCGACCACGGCGCTCGATGTCACGATCCAGGCGCAGATCCTCGACCTGCTCTCCGCGTTGCGGCGGGAGACGGGCATGGCGCTCGTGCTGATCAGCCACGACCTCGGCGTGGTGGCCGAGACCTGCGAGCGGGTGGCCGTGATGTATGCCGGCCGCATCGTGGAGGAGGCGCCGACGGCGCGGCTCTTCGCCGCCCCGGCGCATCCCTATACGCGCGGGCTGATCGGCGCGCTGCCGCCGATCGAGGGGCCGCGCCGGCCGCTCGCCGCAATACCGGGCGGCGTGCCGGAGCCCTGGGCCATGCCCCCCGGCTGCGCCTTCGCCCCGCGCTGCCCGCATCGCGTCGGCCCCTGCGATGCCGGCCTGCCGCCCGCCTCCTGGGTGGCGGAAGGCCATCGCGCCGCCTGCCTCCGCGCCACCGTCGCGCCGCTGCTGGCCGAGCGGGCCGTGGCATGACCGGGGGCGCGCCGCTGCTGCAGGCGGAAGGCCTGGTGCGGCGCTACGCGATGCGCCGCGGCGCCTTCGGGCGCAGCGTCGAGCTGCGGGCGGTCGCCGGCGTCTCGCTGACGATCGAGCGCGGGCGGACGCTGGGTCTCGTGGGCGAGTCGGGCTGCGGCAAGTCCACCACCGGGCGGCTCGTGCTCGGCATGGAGGCGCCGGATGCCGGCAGCGTCGCCTTCGAAGGCAAGCCGCTGCCGCCGCCGGGCAGCGCGGCCTGGCGGGCGCTGCGCGCGCGGATGCAGATGGTGTTCCAGGATCCGCTGGGCGCGCTGGATCGCCGCCTGCCGATCGGCGTGCAGGTGGCCGAGCCGCTCGAGATCCACGGCATCGGCGACAGGGCGGCGCGCGCCGCGCGTGTCGAGGCGCTGATGCAGGCGGTCGGCCTGCGGGCCGACCAGGCCGCGCGCTACCCGCATGAGCTCTCGGGCGGGCAGCGCCAGCGCGCCGTGCTGGCCCGCGCACTGGCGACCGAGCCGGCGCTGCTGGTTTGCGACGAGCCGATCAGCGCGCTCGATGTCTCGATCCAGGCGCAGGTGATGAACCTGCTCGTCGAGCTGCAGGCGCGCTTCGGCATGGGCATGCTCTTTGTCAGCCACGACCTGCGCGCGGTGCGCCAGGTGAGCCACCGCGTGGCGGTGATGTATCTCGGCCAGGTCGTGGAGGAGGGCGAGCCGGATGCGGTGCTGCACGACCCCGCGCATCCCTATTCCCGGGCGCTGGTCTCGGCGATCCCGCATCCCGGCAGGGGCGGGCGGCGGATGGTGCTGCAGGGCGACCCGCCGAACCCCGCCGACCGTCCCTCCGGCTGCGCCTTCCATCCGCGCTGCCCGGTGGCGGGCGCGCTCTGCGCGCGGGAGGCGCCGGCGCTGAAGCCGCGGGCGGATGGGCGCCTCGTCGCGTGCCACGTCGCGCAGGGCGACGTCGCCGCGGGACACGGCCTGGCCTTGGAGACCGCCTGAGATGCTCCGCTTCCTCGCCGGACGGCTCGGCCGCGCCGCGCTGACCATCGCGATGGTCGTCACCTTCGCCTTCGTGGTGCTGCGGCTGTCCGGCGATCCGGCGCAGATCATCATGGGCGCCGACGCGCCGCCCGAGGCGGTGGATGCGTTCCGCGCGGCCTGGGGCCTCGACCGGCCGGTCTGGCAGCAATACTTCCACTATTTCGGCGCCATCCTCTCGGGCGATCTCGGGCGGTCCATGCGCGACGGGCGGGACGCCATCGTCCTGGTGGCGGAGCGCATCCCGGCGACGCTGGCGCTGACGCTGCCGGCGCTGGCGATCAAGATCGGCCTCGGCATCCCGGCCGGCATCTACGCCGCGCTGCACCGCAACTCGCTGGCGGACCGCATGGTGATGGTGGTGGCGGTGGCGGGCTTCACCGTGCCCTCCTTCGTGCTCGGGCTGCTGCTGGTGCTGGTCTTCGCCGTGCAGCTCGGCTGGCTGCCCTCCGGCGGGCAGGAAAGCTGGCGGCATGCGATCCTGCCGGTGATCACCCTCGGCCTCGGCGGCGCGGCGGTGCTGGCGCGCTTCACGCGCAGCGCCATGCTGGAGGTGCTGGGCCAGCCCTATATCCGCACCGCAAGCGCCAAGGGCGTGCCCTGGCGCGCGGTGGTGACGCGCCATGCCCTGCCCAACGCCGCGATCCCCACGGTGACGATCATCGGCTTCATGGTGGGCTCCTTGATCGCCGGCGCGGTGGTGGTGGAGAGCGTCTTCTCCTGGCCGGGCGTCGGGCGGCTGCTGGTGGTGGCGGTGTCGAACCGCGACCTGGCGGTGGTGCAGTGCATCCTGTTGCTGGTGGCGACGACGATGGTTTGCGCGAACCTCGTCGTGGACCTGCTCTACGGCCTGCTCGATCCGCGGCTGCGCAGCGCGCCGCGCAGGGCAGGGGCCTGAGATGCCGGAAGCGCCGCTCCCCCTCGCCGAGGCTCCCGCGCGCACCCGGCGCCCCGGCCCGCCGCCGCTGGTGGTCTTCGGCCTGTGCTGGCTTGGGCTGATGCTCGCCGTCGCGCTGCTGGCGGACCTGATCAGCCCCTATGCCTACACCGCGCTCGATCTGCGCAACCGGCTCTCGCCGCCGGTCGGCCTCGGCGGCACCTGGCTGCATCCGCTCGGCACCGACGAGCTCGGCCGCGACGTGCTGGCGCGGCTGATCTATTCGATCCGCACCAGCCTGCTGATCGCCTTCGGCGCCACGATCATCGGGGCGGTGATCGGCACCAGCCTCGGCTTCCTCGCCGCGCATTTCCGTGGGCTGGTGGAGCAGGCGGTGCTGGTGCTGGTGGATTTCTCCGCTTCGCTGCCCTTCCTGATCCTGGCGCTGGCGGTACTGGCCTTCTTCGGCAATTCGATGGTGCTGCTGGTCTGCCTGCTCGGCCTGCATGCCTGGGAACGCTACGCCCGCATCGCGCGCGGCCTGGCGCTGAGCGCCGGCGCGCAGGGCTACGCGGCGGCGGTGCGCCAGCTCGGCGCATCGCCCTGGCGGCTCTACGGGCGGCATGTGCTGCCGAACATCGCCTCGACCCTGATCGTCTCCATGACGCTCGCCTTCCCGGAGGTGATCCTGCTGGAAAGCGGGCTCTCCTTCCTCGGGCTCGGCGTGCAGCCGCCGGCGACCTCGCTCGGCTCGATGGTCGGCTATGGGCGGGAGTATCTCACGCGGGCGCCCTGGATCCTGCTCGCGCCCGCGGCCACCATCGTCCTGACCACGCTCTCCGTGTCGCTGATCGGCGACTGGCTGCGCGACCGGCTGGATCCCACCCTGCGCTGAGGGACGCCTGATGGCACGCATCGTGATGCTCGCGCTGGACGGGCTGCGGCCCGACATGGTCTCGCCGGACGCGACGCCGCACCTGCACGCGCTGGCGGCCGGGGGCGTGCGCTTCGTCCATGCGCGCAGCGTCTTCCCCTCGGAGACGCGGGTCGCCACGCCCTCGCTGATCACCGGCTGCCGGCCGGGCGGGCACGGCATGGTGGCGAACACGCTCTACGACGCCGCCGCGGCGCCGGAGCGGCTGCTGCGCACCAAGCTGGTGGCGGACCTGATGGCGATGGCAGGCGGGCGGGAATCGCCGCTGCTGCGGCCGAGCCTGGCGGAGCGCCTGGCCGCGGCCGGCCGCAGCTTCGCGCTGGTCAGCGCCGGCACGGCGGGCGCCGCGCGGCTGCTGCACCCGGCCGCCGAGCGGCTCGGGATGTTCCGCTGGAATGTCGAGGAGGAGGCGGGCGCGGCCGCTGCCGCCATGCGCGACCGCTTCGGCCCGACGCCTGTCCATGCCGTGCCGAACATCCCGCGCCTGCGCCACGCCGCGCGCGTGCTGATCGAGCATGTGCTGACCGAGTTGCGGCCGGATGTGGCGTTGGCCTGGCTGTCGGAACCCGATGTCTCCTTCCACTGGGGCGGCCTCGGCTGCGCCCATGCGCAGGAGGCGCTGCGCGAGGCCGACCGGATCGTCGGACAGGTGGTGGCCTGGCGCGACGCCCAGCCCGATGGGGCGGAGATCGCGATCGTCGTGCTCTCCGACCACGGCCATGTCACGGGCCGCGGCAAGCTCTCGCTGCGGGCCGAGCTGAACCGCGCCGGCTTCCGCGCCGGGACGGGCATGGGGGAGGCCACCGACATCGTCGTGGCGCCGGCCGCCGCGCCGGGCCTCTGGCTGCGCGACCCCGCGCTCGCGCCGCAGCTTGCCGAATGGCTCGCCGCGCAGCCCTGGTGCGGGCCGCTGCTCGCGCGCGATCCCGCGATCCTGCCGGAGGGCGCGGCGCTGCCGCTCGACCTGCTCGGCAGCGGGCATGCCCGCAGCGCCGACCTGGTGGTGACCTTCGCGGGCTCGCAGGAGGCCGACGAATGGGGCCTGCCCGGCCATGCGCCCTTCGACGCGCCGGACGTGCCGGAAGGCGGCGGGATGCATGGCGGGCTGCACCGGGCGGAGCTCGCCACGGTGCTGGTGATGCAGGGCGGACCGCTGCGGCGCGAGGCGGTGGTGCAGGCGCCCTGCGACCTCACCGACATCGCGCCGACCGTGCTGCACCTGCTGGGCCTGCCCGCCGAGGGGATGGAGGGTCGCGCGCTGCGCGAGGCGTGGGACGCGGCGGCCGATGCGCCGCCCGTCGCCGAGGCCATCGCCCTGCCGCGCGGCTTCGTGCTGGACGCGATGCGCAGCGCCGGCGGCAGGCTCTACCCGGGCGGCCTGCGGCGCGGCTGAGCGGCGCCCGCCGCGCCTTGCGGCGTTGACGGATCGCCTTCGCCCGCGGCGATACTCCCCGGCGGAGACGCCGCGGCGGAGGACGGGATGTCGGCAGGATGACGGAACGGGACCCGGCTGCCGGGGCGCGCAGCGTCCTCGTCATCGGCGCGGGCATCGTCGGCCTGGCGCTGGCCTTCCGGCTGCAGCGCGAAGGCGCGCAGGTGGCGGTGGTGGACCCCGAGCCGCCCGGCGAGGGCGGCGCAAGCTTCGGCAATGCGGGCGCGATCAGCGCGAGCTCGGTCGCGCCGCTCGCCATGCCGGGTCTTCTGAAGCAGGTGCCGCGCATGCTGCTCGATCCGGCGGCGCCGCTGCATGTGCCGGCCAGCTATTGGCTGCGCGCCGCGCCCTGGCTGCTGCGCTTCGTCGCCGCGGCGCGGCCGGCGTCGGTCGCGCGGGCCGCGGCGGCGCTCGATTCCCTGCTGCGCCTCGCGACCGAGCAGCATCTGGCCCTCGCGGCCGAGATCGGCGTGCCGGAGCTGATCCGCCCGACCGGCAATCTCCATCTCTATCGCAGCGCGGAGCAGCTTCGGAAGGACACCGCCGCCTGGGACCTGCGGCGGGCGCATGGCGCACGGGTGGAGGTGCTGGACCGCGCGGGCATCCTGGCGCTGGAGCCGGAGGTCGCCCCGGCCTACCAGGTCGGGGTCTTCCTGCCGGACCATGCCTGGTGCGCCGGGCCGCATCGCTATGCGCAGGCCGTCGCGGCGGCCTTCCTGCAGGCGGGCGGCGAGATCCGCCGCGACCGCGTCCGCGCGCTGACCACCGCCGGGGGGCGCGTGACCGGCGCGGAGGGGGAGGGTCAGCGGCATACGGCGGAGGCGGTCGTGGTCGCGGCGGGCGCCTGGTCGGCCCGGCTGCTCGCGCCGCTCGGCTACCGCATCCCGCTGGAAAGCCAGCGCGGCTACCATGTGAACCTTCCGGATGCCGGGATCGCGATCGGGCGGCCGGTGGTGCCCGCCGACCGCAAGGTGTTCATCACCCCGATGGAAGGCGCGCTGCGCGTGGCCGGCACCGTGGAGTTCGGCGGCCTCGACGCCGCGCCCAACGAGGCGCGTGCGAAGCTGCTCTACGATGACCTCGCCGCGGTCTTCCCGAAGGCGCGGCGCGACGGCGCGGCGGGGTTCTGGATGGGCCACCGGCCCTGCCTGCCGGATTCCGTGCCGGTCATCGGGCCGGCCCGGCGCATCGCGGGGCTGTGGCTGGCCTTCGGGCACGGGCATCTCGGCCTGACCGGGGCGGCGCCGACGGCCCTGGCCCTGGCACCGGCCATCCTCGGGCGCCAGGGCAACCTGGACTTCGCCCCCTTCGCGGCCGAGCGCTTCGCCTGATCCCGGCACAGGGCGCCGGCAGCCCCTGCCGGCCGCCGCGCCCGATCAGTTGTAGACGCGGCGTTCCAGCGCGTGCTTGGCGGCGACCAGGCGCAGCAGGTCCGCCACCGTCTCGCAGGCTTCGGCCTCGTCCTCGCGGATCGCGATGCCGTAGCGGACATCCAGCGTGACGACGACCTCGTTCCGGTCGTGCTCGTCGCAGGCCAGCGCCTCGGCCAGGTCGAGATCCAGCGAAGCCCGCTCATGCGACACGCCCAGCACCTCGGCCAGCACCGTGCGGAGACGGGGCAGGTGCGGGATGCTCGGAATGGCGGCGAGTTGCAGCATGACCCTTCGGGACTGTCACCAACGCATTGCCGTAGCAGATACCCGCGCAGTTTTTCCAGCCCGGAATCGCGGCGCGGCCCATCGCGGGAACGAATGTTCCCATCCGTCGCCGCCGTGCCGCATGCCGGCTGTGGAGCAGGCGGGCCGGACCGCCCCGGGAGCCGGGCCTCAGCCGAAGCTGAGCTGCACCTTCATCGCGGCGCGGCGGTCGGCGGCCAGGGCGAAGGCGGCCTCGGCCTCCGCCAGGGGGCGTGTGGCGGTGATGAGCGGCCGGACGTCGATCTCGCGCCGCGCGATCAGGCCGGCCGCGACCTCGAATTCCGGATGGAAGCGGAAGCTGCCGGCGAGCCGCAGTTCCTTCGCCACCACCGTGTTCATCGGCACGTCGAAGGCGCCGCCGATGCCCACCTGCACGATCGTGCCGCGCGGGCGCACGCAGGCGATCGCCTGGGCCAGGGCGCGCGGGTTGCCGCTGCATTCGAAGGCGATGTCGAAACGGCCCTTGTCCGCCTCCTCCGCCGCCAGCGCGGCGCGGTCCGCCGCGACATTCACCGCCGCATCGGCGCCGAGCCGCCGGGCGAAGGCCAGCGGTTCCTCCACCACCTCGGTTGCCGTCAGCCAGGCCGCGCCGGCATGCCGGGCGGCCAGCAGGACGACGGCGCCGATCGGGCCGAAGCCGGTGATCAGCACGCGCTTGCCGCGGATGTCGCCGGCCTGGGCCACGGCATGCAGCGCGACGGCGAGTGGCTCGCTCATCGCCGCCTCGCCGATCGAGACGGCATCGCCCACCTTCACGCATTGCCGCGCCGCGCAGACCAGGTGCCGCCGGAACCCGCCCTGGATGTGCGGCAAGCGCATCGCGCTGCCGTAGAAGCGCATGTCGAGGCAGTGCTGCGGCTCGCCCCGCGCGCAGTATTCGCAGGCGCCGCAGGGGCTGGAGGGGTTCACCGCGACCCGTTCGCCCGCCGCCAGCCCCTGCACGCCGGCGCCGAGCGCGGCGACGGTGCCGGCGATCTCGTGGCCGAGGATCATCGGCTGGCGCAGGCGCACCGTGCCGAAGCCGCCATCGAGCCAGTAATGCAGGTCGGAGCCGCAGATGCCGCCGGCACCGACCTCCACCACCACATCGCCCGGCCCGGGGGCGGGGAGGTCCACGGCCTCCACGCGCAGGTCGCGCGCGGCGTGCAGGACGGCGGCTTCGGTGGTGGCCATGGCGTTTCCTCCTCGCATCGGTCGAGCCGGGCGGCAGCGGGCTCAATGCCCGCCGAATACCAGGGTCTTGAAGGGCATGAGCACCGTCTGGATGCGCAGCAGCAGGGCATGGACGACGCCCACCGCGTCCACCGCATGCAGCGCGAGGCGCCGCCACGCCGGCAGCGCCGGGTCCTGCAGCGCCTCGTGGTTCGAGGTGTAGGCGTTGGCGATGCAGCTGCTGCCCGGCACCACGCCGTCGAGCCCGCCTTCATGGAGCGGCTCGAGCAGGACGAGCACGGTGCCGGGCTGGCGGACGAATTGCTGCAGGTCCAGCAGCTGGTCGGTGCTGCGCAACTGGCCCGCGGCGATGAAGCCCTGCTCATGCGTGACCACCATCGGGATCACCACCCAGGGCCGGGAGGCGCAGGTGGCCTCGGCCAGCATCCCTGGGCGCACCACCTGCGCCTCGATCTGCCCGAAGCCCGCGGCCAGCACCGGGCGCAGCACGCCGCGCGTCTCCGGCACCAGCACGCCGGCCGGGCGCAGCATCGGGTTCACCAGATCGCCTTCCTGCAGGATGAACTGCTCGACGCGGCCGTCGATGCCGGCGCGCACCACGGTCTTGTCGAGCTCGGCCTGCGCCTGGGCGAGTGCCGCCTGCGCGCTGGCGCGCTGTGCCGGCAGCTGCTCCGCGATGCGTGCCTCCACGGCCTGCTTCGAGGCCTCCGCCGCGGCGACGCCGGCCTGGCGCATGCGCACCAGCACCTCCAGCCGCTCCGCCTCGCGCCGCGACACCACGTCGCGCTGGGCGAGCTGCGACTTGGTCTCGAACTCGTCGAGCGCCTGCTGCAGGTTCCACTGCGCTTCCAGCATGCGCGCCTCGGCCTGGGCGAGATCGGCGCGTGCCAGGGCGAAGCCGGCATCCACCTCGGCGATCTCGCGCTGCGCGCGCTCCAACGCCGTGCGCTGCGAGCGGTCATCCAGCCGGAACAGCGGCTGTCCGGCCGTGACGCGCTCGCTGCCGCGCACATGCACCTCGGCGACGCGCCCCACCGTCTCGGGCAGGATCGGCACGCTGCGATACACGGCGCTGACATAGGCGGTCGAGGGATGGAAGTAGAAGACCGCGGTGATCAGGCCGATGGTCAGCAGCAGGCATGTCACGATGCCCCAGCGCAGCTCGAACCACACCGAGAACAGCGTGATGTCCCGCCCCAGCCGCTTGCCTTGCACGTAGCGGCGGAACAGGTAGTCCGGCACCAGGGTGAACAGCGCGCAGATCAGCAGCTCCAGCATCGCTCAGGCGTCCAGCCGGCGGGTGGCGTGCTGCGCTCGCGCCGTGTCGTCGTCGGCCGGGCCGGCATGGGCGGGCCGTGCCACCGGCCCTTCGGTCGTGTCGCCCGCGCCGGGCGGGAAGCCGGCGATCTTCTCCGTCGATCCGGCGATGCGCCGCATCGGCCCGGTGAGGTCGGGGATGTCGATCAGCGCCAGCAGCAGCCCGGCCACCCAGAAGGCGTGGACATGGGTGAACAGCGCGAGCAGGCCGAGCACGGCGACCAGTTCGAACTGCAGCTTCTGCCCGCGATGCGCCAGCCGCTCCGGCAGGGTGTGCAGGCGCAGGAACAGCAGCCCGAAGGCCACCAGGGCGACGAGCAGCGTCGCCGCGGCCACCACCATCAGCGGATCGGAGCCATCCGGCCCGGGCAGGAAGAAGGGCAGGTGGTGCGGCGCTGCGGGATGCATGGCGGCGCCAGGCACTATGCCGCCGGCGCGAGGCGCGCCCGCGGATCGTGCCGCCCGACGCGGGCGAGCAGGTATTCCACCTCCTGCCGCGCCTTGGCCGACATCGCGGCACCCGGGCGGCGCTGCGCGTCGGAGGCCAGGATGCCGCGGCGCATCAGCACGTATTTCCGCACGGCGAGCCCGACGCCCGGCTGCAATTCGTAGCGGATCAGCGGCAGATGCGCGTCGAAGAGGTCATGCGCGCGGTCGCGCTCCCCGGCCTGCGCCAGCCGCACGAGCTCCACCAGCATGTCCGGGAAGGCGTAGCCGGTCATGGCGCCGTCGGCGCCGCGCTCCATCTCGAAATCGAGGAAGATGCCGCCATTGCCGCACAGGATGCTGATCGCGCGCATCGAGCCCTCGGCCTGGAACTTCCGCAGCGCGCTGATCTTCTCGAGCCCCGGCCAGTCCTCATGCTTCAGCATGACGCAGGAGGGGAGCTCGGTGACGATGCGGCGGATGATGCCGGGCGTCATCTGCACCTGGAAGAGCTGCGGATAGTCCTGCAGCACCCAGGGGATGTCGCTGCCGATCGCCTCCACCGCCTGGTGGAAATAGCCGACGATCGCCTCGTCGTGGCGCAGATGGCTCGGCGGCGCGATCATCACGCCCGCCGCACCCGCCTCCATCACGCCATGGGCCAGCGCGCGCATCGCGGCGAAGCCTGGCGCAGTGACGCCGACGATGATGCCCGCCTTGCCCGCGCGGCGGATGATGCGCCGGCTGATCTCCAGCGATTCCGCGCCGTCCAGCTTCGGCGCCTCCCCCATCACGCCGAGGATGGTCATGCCGTCGCAGCCCGACTGCAGGAAGAAGTCCGTCATGCGGTCGGTGCTGGCCTCGTCCACGCGGCCATCCGGGTGGAAGGGCGTGGGCGCGATGACGTAGACGCCCTTGGCGGTGTGATCGAGGGGCATGGAGACGGAATTCCTGCGCTGGCGGAGCCGCGATCATCATGGCCGCGGGCCACCTCGTAAAGCCCGCCCGGGTTCCCCCGCTTCGCGCGCCGGCCGGCGTTCCCGGGGGGTTTGACGCCCTTGCGGCGGCGGGACGACAGTGCCGGCCCAGGAGGAAGCGCGATGCCCGATACGACGCTCGACACGAGCGCCCTGGCCGGCTGGATCGGCCGCCAGGAGGTGCTGGAGGACGAGGTGGCGCTGCCGATCGTCCGCCGCCTGGCCGCGTTGCTCGACCTCGACCCGATGGGCTACCGCCGCGGCGACGCGCTGCCGGAAGGCTGGCATGCGGTGTTCTTCGCCCCGATCGCGCGGCAGTCGCAGCTCGGGCCCGACGGGCATCCGCGCAAGGGCGACTTCCTGCCGCCGGTGCCGCTGCCGCGGCGCATGTTCGCCGGGCGGCGCATGCGCTACCTGGCGCCGATCCGCATCGGCGCGGAGATCCGCCGCATCTCCACCATCGCCGCGATCACGCCGAAGGTCGGACGCACGGGACAGATGGTCTTCGTGCGCGTGGACCATGTGGTGGAGATGGATGGCCAGCCCGTGCTGACCGAGCTGCACGACATCGTCTATCGCGAGGAAGCCAGGCCCGGCGCCGGCGCGCCGCCCAAGGCCGAGGCGCCGCCCGAGCTGCCGGAGCCGCATGAGCGGCAGCCCTATGCGCCGCTGACCACAACGCTCTTTCGCTATTCCGCGCTGACCTACAACGCGCACCGCATCCATTACGACGCGCCCTACACCAAGGGCGAGGAAGGCTATCCCGACCTCGTGGTGAATGGCGGGCTGCACGCGCTGTTCCTGCACGAGATGGCGCGGCGCAACCTGCCGGGCGGGCGCATCGGCCGCTTCTCCGTCCGCAACGTGAACCCCTTCTTCGTCAACCGCCAGGGCGAGCTGCGCTGCCGGAAGGAGGCGGAGGGCCGCCTCTCCCTCTGGGCGATGAACGAGACCGGCCGCGTGACGGCGCAGGCCGAGGCGGCGAGCGAGCCCGGAGAGCTCGCATGAGCGGCAAGGGTCCGCTCGCCGGCATCCGCGTGCTGGACGCCACCGGCGTCATCGTCGGACCGACCTCCACCCTGCTGCTGGCCGAGCAGGGCGCCGACGTGATCAAGGTGGAGCCGCCGGAAGGCGACCTGATGCGCAAGCTCGGCGGCAGGGCGCCAGCGGACAAGCCGGGCATGTCGCCGAAGTTCACGCATTTCAACCGCAACAAGCGCTCCATCGTGCTGGATTTGAAATCGCCGCAGGGGCGGGAGGCGATGTTGCGGCTCGCCGCGTCCAGCGATGTCTTCGTCAGCAACATGCGACCACGCGCGCTGAAGTCGCTCGGCCTGACGTGGGAGGCGCTGTCGGCGATCAATCCGAAGCTCGTCCACTGCACCATCGCGGGCTTCGCAACCGGCGGCCCGTATGATGGGGCGCCGGCCTACGACACGATCATCCAGGGGCTCTCGGGCGTCGCCGCCTGCAACGAGGCGATGCTCGGCGAGCCGCGCTTCGCGCCCTTCGTACTCACCGACCACATCGTCGGCATCATCGCGGCCCAGGCGATCTGCGCCGCGCTGGTGGCGCGCGAGCGCAGCGGGGAGGGCCAGGCGATCGAGGTGCCGATGTTCGAGAACGCGGCCGCCTTCGTCCTCTCGGAACACCTCGGCCAGCGCACCTTCGACCCGGATGGCACGATGGGCGATCCGCGGATCATGACGCCCGATGCGCGCCCGATGAAGACGAAGGACGGCTACATCTGCGTCTCCGCCAACACCGATGCGCAGGCGCGCGGCTTCTTCGAGGCGATCGGGCGGCCGGAGCTGAAGGACGATCCGCGCTTCAAGGACGTTCCGGCACGGCTTGCGCATGTGAAGGACTACTTCGGCCTGCGCGCGCAGGCGCTGCGGGAACGCACCACCGCCGAATGGGTGGAGCTGCTGCGCCGCCACGACGTGCCGGCGATGCCGTATCACACACTCTCCAGCCTGCTGGACGATCCGCAGTTGCGCGGATCGGGCACGCTGACCAAGGAAGAGGGGGAGGATTGGATGCTCGGTCTGCGTCACGCCAATCGCTATTCGGGCTCCGGCCTGCCGCCATCGCGCCTGGCGCCGCGCCAGGGCGAGCATGGCGAGGAGATCCTGGCCGAGCTCGGCTACGATGCCGCGGACCGCGCGCGCATCCTGGGGAAGGCGGGCGCGGCATGAACCGGCGCAGGCTTCTCGCCGCCGCGGCGGCGACGCTCACCCCCTTCGCGCTGCATGCGCAGGACGCCTGGCCGAGCCGGCCGATCCGCCTGATCGTGCCTTTCCCGCCGGGTGCCGCGAATGACACGCTCGGCCGCGCCATGGCCGACCAGCTTGCGCCGAAGCTCGGCCAGCCGGTCGTGGTGGAGAACCGCGCGGGCGCGGGCGGCGCCATCGGGTCGGAGCAGGTCGCACGCGCCCCGGCCGATGGCTATACGCTGCTGCTCGGCCATATCGGCACGCTGGCGGTGAACGTCGCGATGTACCCGCGGCTGCCATACAACCCGGTGCGCGATTTCGCGCCGGTCGCGATGATCGCCACCACGCCCAATGTGCTGGTGGTGAATCCGAGCCTGCCCTTCACCGACATGCAAGGCTTCGTCGCCTATGCGAAGGCGAACCCGGGCAAGCTGCGCTACGGCACGGCGGGCAACGGCAGCGCCGGCCACACCGTGATGCTCGCCTTCCTGCACGCCACCGGGCTCAACCTGGAGCATGTGCCCTATCGCGGGCTGGCGCCGGCGCTGAACGACCTGGTGGCGGGGCATGTGGACGTGACCTGGGGCGGCGCGCCCACGGTGATGCCGCTGGTGCGCGACAACCGTCTGCGCGCGCTCGGCCTCTCCAGCCCGCAGCGCGTGGCGAGCCTGCCGGGCATTCCGACCGCGGCGGAGACCGTCGCGCCCGGCTTCGACGCCGTGCCCTGGTACGGCATCGCCGCACCGGTCGGCACGCCGGCCCCGATCGTCGCGAGGCTCAATGCGGAGATCAACGCCAGCCTGAACTCGCCGGCCGTGGCGGAGCGGCTGCGCCAGGATGGCGCCGAGCCCGCGCCGACCACGCCCGAGGCCTTCGGACGCCTGATCCAGTCCGAGGTCACGCGCTGGGGCGAGCTGATCCGCGCCGCCGGCGTGACGGCGAACTGAGGATGACGGCGATGCGCGCCGCCACATGGCGGTCCCTGCTCTACGTGCCCGCGAACGTGCCGCGCTTCGTCGCCAAGGCGCCGGGGGCGGGGGCGGATGCGATCATCCTCGACCTCGAGGACAGCGTGCCGATCGCGCAGAAGGACGCGGCGCGCGAGGGCCTCGCCGAGGCCGTGCGCATCTGCCGGGAAGGCCCCGCCGCGGTGCTGGTGCGCATCAACCGCCCGCTCAGGCTCGCCGTGCGCGACGTGGAGGCCGCCGTGGCCTGCGGCGCCGACGGGATCCTGGTGACCAAGGCGATGGATGCCGGCCATGTCCGGCTGGTCGCGGAACTGCTGGACGAGCTGGAAGGCGGCGCAGCGCGCGCCGTCATCCTGCCGCTGATCGAGACGGCGGCGGCCGTCGCGCGGATGGAGGAGATCGCGGCCGCCTCGTCCCGCGTCGCCGCGCTGCTCTGCGGCGCGGAGGATCTGGCAGCGGAGATGGGCTGCACCGCCGATGACGAGGTGATCGCGCTGATCAAGCGGCGCATGGTCATCGCCGCCGCTGCGGCGGGCGTCACGCCGCTGGGCACGCTCGGCTCGATCGCGGATTTCCGCGACCACGAGAAGCTGCGCGACGTGATCGCGCGCTCCCGCCGCGCCGGCTTCGGCGGCGCCACCTGCATCCATCCGGGCGTCGTGCCGCTGCTGAACGAAGGCTTCGCGCCGACCGAGAAGGAGCTCGACCTCGCGCGCCGCCAGATCGCGGCGGCCGAGGAGGCCGAGCGCGAAGGCCGCGGCAGCTTCGAGGTGGATGGCCGCATGGTGGACGAGCCGATCCTGCGCCGCGCCCGGCGCATCCTGGCCGCGGCGCGATAGACCCTAAGCGGTGGGCTCGCACCGAAAGCCCTCGCCCCAGCGGCGCACGAAGCCGGTGGATGGCGAGGGGAAGTGAACGAAGCAGCAGAGCGTGTCGGTGTCGCAGACACGCTCCAGGAAGTTCCGGCGCGTGGTCACGGCCTGCTCCGGATCGTGGTCCAGCATCATGCGGAGATGCGGGTAGCGCGCCTGTAGCGGCGAATGGATCAGGTCGCCGGTGATCACTCCCGCGGCGCGCCCGCGGCCGAGCTCGACGGCGAAGTGATCGATGGTGTGCCCCGGCGTCGGCAGCAGGCGGAGATGGTCGTCCAGCGCGTGGTCGCTGGTGACGGGCTGCGCGCGGCCTGCGGCGACGATGGGCAGAACGCTGTCCACGATCCAGGGGATTTCCGCCTGCGCGTTGCGCTCGGTCCAGAAGGCGAGCTCCTTCTCGGAGAACAGGTAGCGCGCATTCGGGAAGGTCGGCACCCAGCGCCCATCCTCCAGCCGCGTATTCCAGCCGACATGGTCGATGTGCAGATGCGTGCACATCACCACGTCGATATCCTCCACGCCGAGCCCGGCCGCCGCCAGCGCATCCATGAAGGCGGTATCGCGCTTGCGGTGCCATTGCGGATGCAGCGGCCGCTCCTTGTCGTTGCCGAGGCAGCTGTCCACCAGCACGGTGTGATGCGGCGTGCGCACCACATGGGACTGCATGCAGAGCTTGATGCGGTCCTTCTCGTCCAGCGCATCCGGCCGCAGCCAGGCCCGGTTCTCCGCCAGCAGCTCCGGCGTCAGGTTCGGGAAGAAGGCCAGGATGTCGCGCAGGCCGGCGGCGGGCTCGGATTCGACCAGGCGATGGATGGTGACGTCGCCGAGGCGGAAGGTTGTGCGCATTTTTACGCCAGCCAGCGCGAGAGGTTGTCGCGCACGAAGGCGTCGTCGGTCAGATGCGGGTAGCGCGCGGCGACCGCGGTCAGCAGCTCCGCCTGCCCGGGCGAGAGGCTTTCGTGCGGATCGAGGCACCAGATGCCTTCCAGCAGGCCCTGGCGGCGCAGGATCTCGTGGCAGCCGGCGATGACGCCGTGGAAGGCATGCGCCACGTCGAAGACCGCGGCATTCATCTCGGTGACCTGCCCATCCAGCGCGAGCAGGTCGGCCGGGATCGGTCCCGCGCCGACCGCCTGGCAACGCCGGTGCAGCTCCACCGCCGCACGCGTCCAGACCGACCAGTGCCCGAGCAGCCCGCCGACGATGCGCAGCGGCTTTTGGCCGCCGAGATCGAAGGGCGTCAGCAGGTCGGCGACGATGTGGTCGTCATTGCCGGTGTAGAGCGCAATGCGCTCCGCCGCGCCCGCTTCCTGCACGCCGCGCAGCACGTCGAGCGTGGCGTAGCGGTTGAAGGGCGCGATCTTGATGGCGACGGCGTTCGGGATGTCGGCGAAGCGCCGCCAGAAGCTGGCGGGCAGCGGCAGCCCTCCGACCGCGGGCTGCAGGTAGAAGCCGAAGAGCGGCATCTCCGCCGCAACCGCCGCGCAATGCGCGACCAGCTCGTCCTCCGACGCGCCCTTCCAGGCGGCGAGCGAGAGCAGCACGGCGTGGTAGCCGAGGCCGCGCGCGATCCGTGCCTCCCGCACCGCCTGCTCCGTGCGGCCAACCACGCCGGCGACGAGGATGGGCGCCGCCGGCTGCTCGGACGCGGCTTCGGCGGCGATGCGCAGGACGGGTTCGTAGAGGCCGACATCGCGGATGGCGAATTGCGTCGTGTGCACGCCCACCGCGAGCCCGCCGCTGCCCGCATCCAGGTAGTAGCGCGACAGCGCCTTCTGGCGCCGCGCATCCAGCTTTCGCTCCGCGGTCAGCGCCAGCGGATGCGCCGGGATCACGCAGCCTGCGCGCAGGCGCTCGACCAGGCCCGCGGGCCAATCCTGCCAGCGAAGCGTCACGATCAGAACCTCCCGTCGCGGACTTCGAACTTGGTCGGCTTGCCGAGCGCCCGCCCGCCGCGCGAGACCCAGTCGGCCACCCATTGCACCAGGCGGTCGAGCGGCACGCGCGGATAGCCGAACAGGCCGAAGGCCCAGGCGGCGTTCGAAAGCAGCGCCTCCGGCGCCTCGGTGCCGGCGAAGGCGGGCTCGCGCCCCATCAGCGCGCCGAAGCGCGTGGCGAGCCATCGGATGGAGACGGTCTCCGGCCCCGTCACGTTCATGATCGGGCAGGCGGCATCGGCATGGCGCAGCGCGCGCAGCGTCCAGGCATTGGCGTCGCCCTGCCAGATCACGTTGGCGTGGCCCATGGCCAGCGGCACCGGCGTGCCGTTCCACACCTTGGTCGCCACGTCGTGCAGCACGCCGTAGCGCAGGTCGATCGCGTAGTTCAGGCGGATACCGAAGCAGCGCGTGCCGCGCGCGGCGCCGGCATGCTGGAACACCCGCTCCCGCCCCAGGCAGCTTGCGGCGTATTCGCCGACCGGCGCCGGCGTCGTGCCCTCATCCGGCATCGGGCCGTTCACCGGCACCAGCGGCAGCACGTTGCCGGTGGAGAAGAAGACGATGCGCGACGCCGCGTATCGTTCCGCCACCATGCCAGGCAGCAGCACGTTCATCGCCCAGGTCAGCGCCTCGTTGCCGGTCGAGCCGAACTTGCGCGCGGCCATGAAGATCACGTTCGGCGCATCGGGCAGCGCCGCCAGCGCCACGCGATCGGTCAGGTCGGCGCTGAGGCACTCGATGCCCCAGGATTCCATCCGCTCCCGCAGGCCGGGCTCGGACCAGCGCGCCACGGCGATCACGCGCCGCGACCGGTCGGCGCGCTTCGCCAGGCGGCAGAGCGTCGGCCCCATCTTGCCGGCCGCGCCCAGCACCAGCAGGTCGCCCGGCACGGCCGCGAGGTCTTCCTGCAGCGCCGCATCCGGGCGCGTCATGACATCCTCGAGTTCCGCCTCGTCGGCGATGCGGGCTGGCCAGTCCATGCGCATTCCTCCGCATTTTGGGCGCAGCATGCCGCCGCGCGCCGATTGCCGCCAGCCCATGCATTCCGCCGGCCCGCTGCGCGCTGCGCAGGCAGCGACCGCGTCATGCGCGCGGCTCCGGGCTGGCATGGCCGTTGCTTGCCCCTTTCAGCGAGGAGGAGCCTGGATGACCGCCGCGATCACCGCCGGACTGTTCCATGTCGCGGTGAAAACCAGCGATCTCGCCGCCAGCCTCGCCTTCTACACCCGGATCCTGGGCCTGGTGCCGGCGGCGCGGCCCGATTTCGGCTACCCGGGTGCCTGGCTCGCAGTGCCGCTGCCGGGCGGTCCTGCGATCCTGCATCTCTATGCGGGCGGGCCCGCATTGGGGCCGCAGGGGCGCGCGCCGAGCGGCAGCGCTGCGATCGACCATGTCTCGCTCGCCTGCTCCGGATATCACGCCTTCGTTGCGCGCTTTCGCGCCGCCGGGCTCGACTGGCGCGAGTTCCTGGTGCCCGGAACGTCGCTCTGGCAGCTCTTCGTGCACGATCCTTCCGGCGTGCAGTTCGAGCTCACTTTCGAGGGGAAGGCGGAGGAGGGGCCGCCCCCCGACATGTCCGCGGCGCGCCGCTACGTCGCCGGCGCAACCTTCTTCGACCCCGCCACCTATCCCAAGCTTGCCTGAGGAGATCCCGATGCCGTCGCGCCGCCTGCTGCTCGCCGCCGCCCTGGCGACGCCCGCCCTTGCCCGCGCCCAGGCAGCGGAGCGGGTGCGCGTCGCCGTCTTCAACGTCTCCTCCGCGCTGCCCTACTACGTCGCGGCCGAGCGCGGCTTCTTTGCCGCGGAAGGCATCGAGGCGAGCGCGGTGCCGTTGCAGGCCGCGCCGCTGATCGTGCAGGCGATGATCGCCGGCGATGTGGAAGCGGCTGCGAACCTGGTCACGCTGGAAGGTGCGAACATCAATGCGCGCCGCGCCAACACCGCGCTCTACATCGCGCTGAACGGACAGAACGCGCAGTACCGGATGGAGCAGTTCGTGGTGCGCGCGGGCCATCCGGCGCAGGCCATCCGCGACCTGCGCGGCGCGCGCATCCTCTCGGCACCCGGGCCGGCCAATCTCAGCGCGGCGCGCGCGGTGCTGGCCGCGAACGGCCTGCAGGAAGGGCGCGACTACACCATCCAGGAACAGCAGATGGGCGTGCATGTCGGCGCGCTGCAGGCCGGCACCTTCGATGCGGCCTACACGCTGGAGCCCGTCGCGACCATCGCCGAGCGGGCCGGCGCCGCGCGTCGGCTCGAAGCGGGCGTGATCGCCACGCATCTGCTCGGCCGGACGGATGCGCAGGCCTGGGCGGCGGGCTGCGCGCTGACCGGGAAGTTCCTGGCCGACAAGCCGGCCGTGGCGCAGCGCTTCGCCAATGCGTGGTCGCGCGCCTGCGCGCTGATCCGCAGCGACGCCGCCGCGGTGCGCCCGCTTCTGGTGCAATACATGCAGACCTCGGCCGAGCTCGCCCCCACCATTCCGCTGGTGAATTTCACCATGGTGAAGGACATGACCGCGCCCGACATCGCCGACTTCCAGCGCTTCGTGGATCTGGCCGTGCAGCAGGGCGTGGTGCGGGACCGCATCGACGTGAACAGCTTCCTGCGCCGGCTTTGAGCAGCTCGCCCATCGCACCGCGCGAGGCCGCGATCTCGATCCGCGGCCTCGCCAAGGCCTTCGGCGGGCAGCCGGTCTATGACGGCTTCGACCTCGACGTGCGGCGCGGCGACATCCTCTCGGTCTTCGGGCCGAATGGCTGCGGCAAGTCCACGCTGATCAACATGGCCGCGGGCCTGCTGGCGAAGGATGCCGGGGAGATCCTGTACGACGGCCGGGAAGTCGAGGAGGTCCGGGTCGGCTACGTCTTCCAGAACTACCGGGAGGCGCTGTTCCCCTGGCGCCGCGCCGCCGACAACATCCGCTATCCGCTCCGGCTGATGGGCCTCGGCCGCGCCGCGATCGAGCAGCGGCTGGAACGGCTGGCGGCGAAGTTCCGCGTGCGCTTCGACCTGGCGCGCTACCCCTATGAGCTGTCGGGCGGCCAGCAGCAGCTCGTCTCCATCATGCGCGCCCTGGCCGTGGAGCCGGAGGTGCTGTTCCTCGACGAGCCGTTCTCCGCCCTCGACTACGAGACGACGCTCGCGCTGCGCGGCCTGCTGCAGGCGGTGCTGAAGGAGACGCGGGTGACGACGCTGCTGGTCAGCCACGACCTCGAGGAATCCATCGTACTGGCGGACCGGCTGCTGATGCTGCGCCGCCGGCCGACCTCGGTCGCCGACGACATCCCCGTCGAACTGTCCTGGCCGCGGGATGCCGCGACGCTCTCCGATCCGGCCTTCGTCGCCATCAAGGCGCGCTGCCTCGACGTGTTCCAGCGGGCCGTCGCGGCATGAGGGCGGCGGTGGCGCCGCTCGCCGGCGCGCTCGGCTTCGTCCTGCTGTGGCAGGTGGCCGCCTGGCTGCGCCTGGCCGACCCGATCCTGCTGCCGCCGCCGGCCGAGACCTTCCGGGACACCTGGCGAGGTTTCGCGCAGGGCACGCTCGCCTTCGACACCTGGCGGACGGTGGAGCGCACGGCGCTCGCCTTCCTCATCGCCAGCGCCGTCGGCGTCCCCCTCGGCGTGGCGCTCGGGGCGCGGGAGAGGCTCTATCGCGACGTGGAGTTCGTGGTGGACTTCTTCCGCTCCACCCCGGCCTCGGCGCTGTTCCCCCTGTTCCTGATCCTGTTCGGCCCGGGGGAGGGCACGAAGGTTGCGGTCGCCGCCTTCGGCGCGGCGCTGGTGATCCTGTTCAACGCCGCCTATGGCGTGATGAACGCACGCCGCACGCGCGTGCTGGCGGCACGCGTGATGGGAGCAAGCGAGGCGCGGATCCTGCGCGACGTGCTGGTGTTCGAGGCCTTGCCGCAGATCCTGGTCGGCATGCGCGCCGGCGTCTCGCTGGCGCTGGTCATCGTGGTGGTGGCGGAGATGTTCATCGGCTCCACCGACGGGCTCGGCCATCGGGTGATTAATGCCCAGATGCTGTTCGAGTCGCCGTTGATGTATGGCGTGATCTTCGTCGCCGGCGCGCTCGGCTACGCGCTGAACCTGCTCTTCCTTCTGGTCGAGAAGCGTTTCGTCCACTGGGCCGGGCGCTGACGGGTCACGCGACCTCCCTATAGGTCCGCCGCAGCTTCGCGAGGAAGTCCGGCGCACCCTTGGCACGCGTGCCGGCGACCACATCCGTGCCCGGCACCAGCGTGTCGGAGGCTTCCAGCGAGAAGTCGCGCACGAAGGCGACGCGCGGATCGCGGATCGCCGCGATCTCCTGCACGCTGCCGCCGCGCCGCAGCACCGTGCCCGCGACCACGCCGCATTCCACCGCCTGGGTGGCGCCCTGGCCGAGGGTCGGCACCATCGCCTGTGCCGCATCGCCCAGGAACAGCGCGCGGCCGGACGGATCGTGGCGCAGCAGCGGCGCGGTGGCCGAGCGCGCCCAGTGGATGTCCGCCAAGTGGCGGCCGATCCTGTCCAGCATCCAGGCGACGGCGGGGCAGGGCGGCGCGCCCTCCGGCGTGAAGAGCGCCCGCTGCGCGGCCTCCGTCTTCATCGCCTCGCTGATCTGTGCATCGGCGCCGAGCGGGAAGGTGCCGGCGATGTAGACCGCGCCGCCCGGCACGCGGAAGGACAGCAGCCGGGCATTGCCGCGGAACCACTGGCCGTAGTCGTCATAGGGGCAGTCATGCGCGTCGGTGACCAGCAGCCGCCAGATGCAGACGCCGAGCAGCGTCCCCTCCGGCTCGCCGCAGGTCATCGCCCGGAGCCGGCTGTAGCGCCCATCGGCGCCGACCAGCAGGTCGAAGGCGCCGTCCCGGACCAGGCCGCCGGCAGTGCGGAACACCGGGACGAGGCGACCGGCCGCATCCTCTTCCAGCGCCTCCAGCACATGCTCATTGCGCGTGCAGCCTGCCGCCGGCTCGCGCAGCAGGCGGTAGAGTTCCGACCAGCGGATGCGCACGCCCGGCTCCTCCGCCACATCGAGCAGGTCGAGGTCGAGCAGGCGCGTCCCGTCCGTCAGGTCCACGAACCAGCGGTGCCAGGGGAGCGATGCGGCCCGCAGCGCGGCGTGGCGCGCGGGCATGTGCAGGCGCAGCGCCTTCAGCGCATTCGGCCCGATATTGAGGCCGGTGCCGGCCTCGGCATGATCGCCGGCGGCGACACGCTCATAGGCCGTGACGGAGATGCCGGGGGCGTCGCGCAGCGCCTCCGCGAGCAGGCTGCCGGCGACGCCGGTGCCGATGATGCCGATCCTCATGCGACGCAGTATGCTAGCGCCATGCCGCACCTCGCCATCCACCGTCTCTCCATGGCCCATCCGGGCGATCTTTCGGCGCTGGAGGCGCTGATCGCGCGCGGCGAGGTCCGCGCGGGCGAGATCCGCGCGGTGATCGGCAAGACCGAGGGCAATGGCGGGCTCAACGACTTCACCCGCGGCTTCTTCACCCAGACGCTGATGCTGCTGCTGGCGTCGCAGACCGGGGAGGCGCCGGCGGCGCTGGCCGCCCGCATCCCTTGCGTGCTGTCCGGCGGGACGGAGGGTGCGCTCAGCCCCCACTACCTGGTCTTCTCGGTCAGCGAAGCCGTGGCGGCGGGAAGCCACGGCCTCGCCTTGGGCACCGCCTTCTCGCCGCCGACGCCCGCGCGCGAGATCGGACGCGCCGCACAGATCGGGGCGGTGGTCGCCGCCGTGCGGGCCGCGATGGCCGATGCCGGGATCGCGCGCGCCGAGGACGTGGCGCTGGTGCAGGTGAAGGCGCCGGCGCCGCAAGCGCCCGATCCCGCCGCGCGCAGCACGGACGCGAAGGTCCTGATGGCGCTGTCGCGCGCCGCGGCGGCGGTCGGCGCCGGCGTTGCGCTCGGCGACATCCCGGCGGATCGCGCGACGGAAGCCGCGCTGCTGACGGACCTCTCGCTCTACTCCAACCGCGTCTCGATCTCCTCCGGCGTCGAGGTCACCTGCAACGAGGTGGTGGTCTTCGGCCAGGCGGATGGCTGGACGGCGGGCATCGTCGCCGGTGTTGGGCCGATGGCGGACCTGCTGGACCTCGCCGGCGTGCAGGCCGCCTTCGCCGCCGCGCCGGGCGAGGTGCTGGGCGTGATCGCGAAGGGCGAGCCCGCCCGGGCGGGCGCGATCCGCGGCCATCGCCACACCATGCTGGGCGACACCGACATCGACGCGCAGCGCCATCTGCGCGGCGCGCTCGGGGCGATCGTCGCCGCCGTCGCGGGCGACGGCCGCGTCTTCGTCAGCGGCGGGGCGGAACACCAGGGCCCGCCGGGCGGCGGGCTGGTCTGCGTGTTCGCCCGGCGCTGATTCTCAGCGGATCGCGTCCATCACCGCATGGGTCCAGGCGCCGGTCGGCGCGCGGGTGATCACCGGGCTCTCGCCGCCGGAGGACAGCAGCGTCTGCACCGTCCGCTCGTAGTCGGCCCGCCCCCCCCCGCCCCCCCCCCCCCCCGCCCCCCCCGGCGCCCGCGCGCCCCACCAGCGGCGCGGGGGGGCCGGGGG
>NZ_JBWXTD010000002.1:758709-771310 GCF_056682175.1 Falsiroseomonas sp. RANM36 | reverse complement strand
CGGCCGGCACCAGCCGGCCGCCGCCCCGCGCATCCAGCAGCTTCGCGATCTCGCCCATCATGCGGCGCTGATGCGCGATGGTCTGAGCGCCGCTCATGTCGGCGTCGATGACGATCTGCGCCGCCGCGTCCGGGTTCTGCCGCGCCCAGTCCCAGCCCTGCATCGAGGCCCGCACGAAGCGCGCCATGCGCTGCACGAAGGCCGCGTCGTTCAGCCGGTTCTCCAGCACATAGAGCCCGTCCTCCAGCGTCGCCACGCCCTGGTCCGCGTAGCTGAACACCACGAGCTGGTCGGGGCGGAAGCCGCCGTCGATCACCTGCCAATACTCGTTGTAGCTCATGGTGGAGACGCAATCGGCCTGGCGCTGCAGCAGCGGGTCCACGTTGAAGCCCTGGCGCAGCACGCGCACGCCGCCCGGCGAGCCATCCGTGCGGTAGCCGAGGCGGCTCATCCAGGCCAGGAACGGATACTCGTTGCCCGAGAACCAGACGCCGAGCGTGCGCCCGCGCAGGTCCTGCGGCGTGCGGATGCCGGTCTCCGCCCGGCAGGTCAGCTGCAGGCCGGATCGCCGGAAGGGCTGCGCGATGTTGACCAGCGGCACGCCGCGCTCGCGGCTGGCGAGCGCGGCCGGCATCCATTCCACGATCACGTCGGCGCGGTTGCCGGCGATCACCTGCGGCGGCGCCAGGTCCGGCCCGCCCGGGTTGATCCGCACGTCAAGATTGGCCTGGCGATAGAAGCCGCGCGCCTGCGCCACGTAGTAGCCGGCGAACTGCGCCTGCGTGACCCATTTGAGCTGGAGCGTCACGCGCTCCTGCGCCTCGGCCGTGCCGGCGAGCAGGCCGAGCGCAAGCAGCGCCCCGAGCAGTCGTCTCATCGCATGTCTCCTATTCCCGCAGGGAGGGATGCCAGAAGGTGGTGGCCCGTTCCGCAAGGACGACCGCGCCATAGAACAGCGAGCCCGCGACGGCCGCCACCACGATCTCCGCCCAGACCAGGTCGAGCGCCAGCTTCGCGGCCTCCGTCGTGATGCGGAATCCCATGCCGGCGGTGGGGGAGCCGAAGAACTCGGCCACGATCGCGCCGATCAGCGCCAGCGGGGCGTTGATCTTCAGCGCGGTGAAGACGAAGGGCAGGGCGGCCGGCAGGCGGAGCAGGCGCAAGGTCTGCCCGTGGGAGGCGGCGTAGGACCGCATCAGGTCGCGCTCCAGCGCGCCGGAGGCCGACAGGCCTGCCAGCGTGTTCACCAGCATCGGGAAGAAGGTCATGACGACGACGACCGCGGCCTTCGACTGCCAGTCGAAGCCGAACCACATCACCATGATCGGCGCGATGCCGATGATCGGCAGCGCCGAGGCCAGGTTGGCCACCGGCAGCAGCCCGCGCCGGAGGAAGGGCGCGCGGTCCGCCAGCAGCGCGATGCCGAAGCCGAGCGCATTGCCCATCGCGTAGCCGCTCAGCACCGCCTTGACGAAGGTCTGCACGAAATCCTCGGCCAGGATGTGGGTGGACGCCGCCATGCGCGCGGCGATGGCCGAGGGCGCGGGCAGCAGCACCATCGGCACCGCGAAGCCCACCACCAGCACCTCCCACAGCGCCAGCACCACGGCGCCGAAGGCAAGCGGCGCGAGCAGGTCCGAGAGGCGCCCGTCGCGCAGGTTGCCCAGCCGGTCCACCAGCCAGGCCGCGAGCAGCGCCAGCACGCAGAGCCCCGCCCAGAGCGGCGCGCCCGCAAGCCCCCGATGCACCGCACCGATGGCGAGCGCGAAGCCCGCGGCGACGGCCGCGCCGAGCAGGCCGGTGCTCACGCCCGCGCCCCGAGCCGGCGCGCCAGCAGGCGCTCGCCCATGCCGAGCAGCCCGACGAGGGAGGCGGACAGCACGGCCGCCATCACCAGCGCGGCCCAGATCTGCACCGTCTGGCCGAAATAGGACCCGGCCAGCAGCCTGGCGCCGAGCCCGGCCTGCGCGCCGGTCGGCAGCTCCGCCACGATCGCGCCGACCAGCGAGGCCGCGGCCGCGACCTTCAGGCTGGCGAAGAGGAAGGGCAGCGCGGTCGGCAGGCGGAGCTTCCAGAACAGCTGCGCGCGGGAGGCGGACCAGGTGCGCATCAGGTCCATCTGCAGCCGATCCGCCGCGGTCAGCCCCTTGGTCATGGCGATGGTGACGGGGAAGAAGCAGAGCCAGGCGGCGATGATCGCCTTCGGCAGCAGCCCCTCCAGCCCCATCGCGCCGAGCGCCACGATGATGATCGGCGCAAGCGCCAGGATCGGCACCGCCTGGGAGGCGATGACCCAGGGCATCAGGCTGCGTTCCAGCGCCCGCACATGCACGATGGCGATGGCGACGATCGCGCCCGCGGCCACGCCGAGCCCGAAGCCGGCCAGCGCGGCCGACAGCGTGACCCAGGCGTGCCAGACCAGGCTGCGGGCGGAGGTGATCGGCGTCTCCACCGTGCTGCGCCAGAGTTCCGCGACGATCTGGTGCGGCGCGGGAAGCAGCGGCCGGTTGAACGCCATCGTCCCCGCGACGATGTCCCAGGTGCCGGACGCCGCGCCGCCGCGCGCCAGCGTGTCCGACACCACCTGCCAGTTCAGCGCCACGGCCGCGGCGTACCAGAGGACGGTGAGGGCGGCGCCGACCACCACCACGGGCAGCGCCGCGCTACCGCGCCGCATGGGAGTCCGCCCAGAGCAGGTCGCGCACCCGATGCGCCACCGCGGCGAAGGCGGCGGAATCGCGGATCGCCAGCGGGCGCTCCGCGCCGAGGTCGCAGTCCACGATCTCCACGATCCGCCCCGGCCGCGGCGACATCACGACGATGCGTGTCGAGAGATAGACCGCCTCCGGGATGGAATGCGTGACGAAGACCACCGTCTTGCCCGTCCGCGCCCAGAGCCGGTGCAGCGCGCCGTTGAGGTGATCGCGGGAGATCTCGTCGAGCGCGCCGAAGGGCTCGTCCATCAGCAGCAGCTGCGGATCGAAGCTCAGCGCGCGGGCGATGGAGGCGCGCTGCTGCATCCCGCCCGAGAGCTGCCAGGGAAATTTCCGGCCGAAGCCATCCAGTTCCACCAGCGCCAGCTGTTGCCGCGCGCGCTCGCGCCGCTCCGCGCGGGGGAAGCCCATCACCTCCAGCGGCA
Organism: Falsiroseomonas sp. RANM36; assembly: GCF_056682175.1. Classification (NCBI taxonomy): domain Bacteria; kingdom Pseudomonadati; phylum Pseudomonadota; class Alphaproteobacteria; order Acetobacterales; family Roseomonadaceae; genus Falsiroseomonas; species Falsiroseomonas sp. RANM36. The sequence goes on along the minus strand of NZ_JBWXTD010000002.1, from coordinate 768,171 downwards.
GGGCGACATTGCCTTCGATCGTCCGCCAAGGCAGCAGGGCCGGCGCCTGGAACACATAGCCATAGTCCCGCCGCAGGCGGGCCTGTTCCGGCGTGACGCCGTTGACCCGGATCTCCCCGGCGGTGGGCTGCTCGAGGTCCGCGATCAGGCGCAGCAGCGTCGTCTTGCCGCAGCCCGACGGACCGATCAGCGACACGAACTCGCCCGGCTGCACGGTGAGACTGACATCGGACAGCGCGCGGACCGCGCCGTCCCGCGTCGCGAAGCTCAGCGAGACGCCCTCGGCGTCAATCGCCGCCATGCACGATTTCCCAGAGCCGGGACGGCGACAGCGGAATTTCGGAGATCTCGATGCCGCGCGCCGGCAGGTCCAGCGCATCCTCGATCGCCTGGGCAAACAGCGCGCCGACCGGGATCGCGCCGCCTTCGCCCGCGCCCTTGGTGCCGAGCGGGTTGAGCGGCGAGGGCGTCTCGGTGTGCAGCACGTCCATCCGCGGCACGTCGAGCGCCGTGGGGAGCAGGTAGTCGGCGAGCGAGGCGTTCAGCAGCTGGCCGTCCTCCGTCCAGGCCAGCTGCTCGAAGAAGGCGTTGCCGATGCCCTGCGCGACGCCGCCCTGCACCTGGCCGGCCAGGATCAGCGGGTTCAGCACCGTGCCGCAGTCATGCACGACGACGTAGCGCAGGATGGTCGGCCGCATCGTCTGCGCGTCCATCTCGATCACCATCGCATGCGCGCCGGCGGCGGTCGCGCCCATCTGCGGTCCGAAATAGGAGGTCGCCTCCAGCCCCGGCGTCGCGCCCGGCTTCACCGCGCCGCGCATCGGGTTCGCCAGCCGCGCCAGATCGCCGAGCGTGATCTTGCGCTCCGGCACACCGGCGATGGAGACCGCGCCGTCCTGCAGCACCAGGTCGGCCTCGGCGCATTCGAAATGCTCGGCGGCGGTCTTGAGGATCTTCGCGCGCACCTCCAACGCGGCGCCATGCGCGGCGGAGCCGGTGACCACCGCGCCGCGGCTGGCGAAGGTGCCGGCGCCCCAGTCGAAGACATCGGTGTCGCCCGTTGTCACCTCCACGTCGCGCACATCCACGCCGAGCTGCTCGGCCACCACCTGCGCGAAGGAGGTGAAATGCCCCTGGCCCTGGGTGCCGACGCCGGTGGCAAGCGTGACCTTTCCGCTCGCCTGCACGCGCACCTTGGCGCCTTCGTACGGCCCGATCCCGGTGCCCTCGACATAGCAGACGATACCCAGGCCGATGTGCCGGCCTTCCGCGCGCGCCTTCGCCTTCTCCGCCGCGAAGCCCGCGTAGCTGATGGCGTCCAGCGCCTTGTCGAGGATCGGCGCGTAATTGCCGCTGTCGTAGGTCAGCGGCGCGAAGTCCTGGTAGATCAGCTCGTTGTGGTATGGAAAGGCGTCGGGCGGGATCAGGTTGCGCCGCCTGATCTCCGCGCGATCCAGTCCGAGCTCGCGCGCCGCCGCATCCAGCATGCGCTCCATCACGAAGATGCCGTGCTGCCGCCCGGCGCCGCGATAGGGCGTGACGAGGGTGCGGTTGGTGTAGATCGCACGGAAGCGGCTGTCATAGGCCGGGATGTCGTAGCAGTTCAGCAGCGTGCACTGGCTGTTGAGCGGCACCGTCAGCCCATAGGGGTTGTAGGCACCCGTATCCATCAGGAAGGCATCGCGTACGCCGAGGATCTTTCCGCGCGCATCCAGCGCCAGTTCGCAGTCATGGACCTGGCTGCGCTCATGCGTCGTGGCCGTGAAGTGTTCCAACCGATCCTCGATCCACTTCACCGGCCGCTCCAGGCGCAGCGCCATCCAGGGGACCAGCACCTCCTCGGGGTAGAACATCATCATCTTCGGTCCGAAGCCGCCGCCGATGAAGGGCGCGACCACGCGCACCTGGCGCTCCGACAGGCCAAGCATCGCGGCCAGTCCGTTGCGGATGAAGACCGGCGCCTGGGTGGTGTCCCAGACCGTCAGCTTCTCCGCCTTGTGGTCCCATTGCGCGACGATGCCCCGCGTTTCCATCGGGATCGACGCGCCGCGGTCATAGGTGAAGCGGCGGCGGATGAGGTGCGCGGCCTTCGCGCGCGCCGCGGCATAGTCGCCCTTCGCCTGATGGACATCGGCGGCGATGTTGTCCGGCAGGTCGGCATGCACGCGCGGGCTGTCCGACGACAGCGCCGCCTCCAGCCCGATCACCGGCGGCAGGGCCTCGTATTCCACCACGATGTCGCCGATCGCATCCTCCGCGACGTAGCGGCTTGCGGCGACGACCATCACCACCGGCTCGCCCACATGCCGCACCTCGCCCTTCGCCAGCGGCACCTGGCAGCGCTGGCGGAAGACCATGCCCTTGATCGGCGGCGGCGGCACCAGCAGCGGTCCCGGCTGCCAGTAGTCACCGAGATCCTCCGCGGTCATCACCGCGACAACGCCGGGCCGCGCCTTCGCGGCCTCCGTGTCGATGGAGCGGATCGCCGCGCGCGCATGCGGGCTGCGCAGGAAGGCGGCGTGCAGCAGGTCGGGCAGTTCCACGTCGTCCACGAACAGCGCGCGGCCGGTCAGCAGGCGCGGGTCCTCGTTGCGCGTCAGCGGCCGTCCGACCTGGCGGGTCTCCATCACGCGGTCTCCCGCAGGCGCTTCGCCGCCAGCAGCACCGCGTCCACGATGTGCTGGTAGCCTGTGCAGCGGCAGAGATTGCCCGAAAGCGCGTGGCGCACCGCGTCCTCGTCCGGGTCCGGATTTTCCTCCAGGAAGGCGGTCATCGTCATCAGGATGCCGGGCGTGCAGTAGCCGCATTGCAGGCCATGGGCGTCCCGGAAGGCCTGCTGCAGGACGGAGAGCGCATCCGGCGTGCCGAGGCTTTCGACCGTCCGCACGTCAAGGCCTTCCGCCTGCACCGCGAAGATCAGGCAGGACCGCACCGGCGCGCCGTCGAGGCGGATGGTGCAGGCGCCGCAGACGCCGTGCTCGCAGCCGACATGAGTGCCCGTCAGCCCGGCCTCGTGGCGGATGAAGTCCGAGAGCAGCAGACGCGGCTCGACCTCCCGCGTGACGGCGCTGCCATTGATGTTCAGGGTGACGCGTCGCTTCATGCCGCGCGCTCCCGCGCCGTCGCCAGCGCGCGCGCCGCGATCACGCCGGCCAAATGGCGCTGATAAGCGGGGCTGGCCTGCACGCTGCCGGTGGGCGCGACCTCCTGCCGGAGCAGATCGGCGGAGGCCGCGATATCGGCATCGGCCAGCCTTGTCCCGACCAGCGACGCGGCCGCTTTCGGCGCCGCCATCGGCGTCGGCCCGGCGCTGCAGCAGGCGAGGCGCGCCGCGGTGCAGATACCCGCCGCGTCGCGCGTGACCACCGCCGCCACGCCCATCATCGCGTAGTCGCCGCGTCGTCGCGCGATCTCGAGCCAGGCGGTGCCGCTGCGTTGCGGCAGGGCGGGCAGGCGGATCTCGGCCAGCATCTCGTCCGGTTCCAATACCGTGGTCAGCGGGCCGAGGAAGAACTCCGCAGCAGCGACCTCCCTTTCGCCGCGCGCGCTGCGGATCAGGAAGCGCGCATCGAGCGCCAACATCACCGCCGGCATCTCGGAAGCGGGGTCCGCATGGCTGAGATTGCCGCCGAGCGTGCCGCGGTTGCGCACCTGCGGATGCGCCACCTCATGCAGCGCTTCGGCCAGGATCGGATGGCTTTTGGCCGCGCCGGCGTGCCGCTCGATCGCGGCGTTGCGCGCCATGGCGCCGATCGTCAGCGTGCCGTCTGCGCCCACCGCGATCCCGTCCAGCCCTGCCACGCGATTGAGGTCCACCAGCACCGCCGGCTGTGCGACCCGGAAATTCATAGCCGGCACCAGGCTCTGCCCGCCGGCCAGGAACCGCGCCTCCTCGCCATGCCGTGCCTTCAGCGCCAGCGCCTCCGCCACGGTGTCGGGGGCGTGCCAGTCGAAGGGGGCGGGCTTCACGCAAAAATCCTCATCGCGGGCAGATTGGCAGAAGCCTTTCCGACCCCGAAGGGAAAACCGCGCCTTGCGCGCGCCGCCCCTGCGGTGGTGAAGATGCGCCCATGCCCATCGCCTATCTCGCCGGTCCCGACGTCTTCCTGCCGAACGCCCCCGCCCATGCCGCGCGCAAGGCGGCGATCTGCGCCGCGCATGGCATCACCGCCCTGCCGCCGCTGAACGAGGACATCACGAGCCTCGCGGAGCTCGAGGCGCATCACGCCTGGCGCGCCATCTTCGAGAAGGACATCGAGATGATGGAGCGCGCGGACCTGGTGATCGCGAACCTCACGCCGTTCCGCGGCGCCAGCGCCGATGCCGGCACGCTGATCGAGGTCGGCTGGTTCCTCGGGCGCGGCCGGCCGATCTTCGGCTATTCCAACAGCGCGACGCCCTTCGCCGAGCGCAGCGCGGCGCAGGTGGCGCGCGTGCCGGACCCGATCCCGGGCCTCTCGGTCGAGGGTTTCGGCCTGCCCGACAACCTGATGATCCCGGGCGCGGTCGAGAGTGGCGGTCATCCGATCCTGCTGCCGGAAGGCGGCCAGGACCTGCCCTTCGACAGCCTGGAGGTCTTCGCGCGCTGCGTCGCCATCGCCGCGCGGCGCCTCGGCCTCAGCTGAGACCGGCGCGGCGCGCGATCACCGCGACGGGGCCGCCGCCGTCCGGGCCCTGGTGCTCGGCGCCACCCGAGATGAAGAGGTCCGTCCGCCCCGTCGCCGCCGCGGCCACGCCGCCGACCAGCGCGCGGGCATGGCGCGTGGCGTTGATGTCGCTGTCGTCGCCCATGATGTGGCGGTTGCCGCGGATGCGCCCGTCGCTGCTCGGCTCCGCCTTCGCCAGCAGCGCGACCAGCCGCGCGGCGTCCTCGCCGGCAAGCTGCCCGCCCGCCGTATCGAGCCCCGCCGCGCGCAGCGCGCGCTGCACCGCCGGCAGGTCTATGCCGTCCCGCATCACGTCATGCGCGATGACGAGGTCGCCGGCCCAGTCCGGGCTGTTGCCCATCACCACGATCTCGTTGCGCGTGAGCTCCACCCCCGCCGAGGCGCTGGCCCGGCCGGAGAACAGCGACAGGTCGCGCCCGATCACGGCGTCCGACAGCGCCGCCTGCGGCAACTCGCCGAGCGCCAGCGCCACGCCGAGCGCCGAGGCGCCGCGCGAGAGGCCCATCGAGGCATAGGTGTCGTGCGTCGCGACCGTCGCGCCGCGTGCCTCGGCCTCCGCGATGCGCTCGCTGGTCAGCAGCGGGCATTTCACCTGGACATAGTGGACCTGCGCGGCGTCCCGGATCGCGGCCTCCGCCATCGCCTGCCGCACCGCCTCCGCCGTCGCGGTCAACTGCGGCATCCGCCCGAGTTCTTCCGGGAGGAAGTCTCGGGTGAACGCGGTGCCGATGGCCAGCGCGCCGGTCGCCGGCCCCGGCGCATCCACTACCGAAGAAAGCAGGAAATGCGGCGAGAGCCCGCCCTCCGTCCCGCCCGACATCACCATCGCGACGCGCGCCGCGACCGCTTCCTCGCTCGCGCCGGTGCGCCGCGCCAGCATCGCGGTCAGCGCGGAGACGGCATAGGCGCGCGTGAAATCGTTGACGCAGCCATTGCCCTCGGTCTTGCCGAGGATCGCGATCAGCGCGGCGGGATCGAGCGCGCCGGCCTCGAACAGCGCCTCGATCGCCGCCATGTCGGCGGGGTGGCGCATCGGCACGCGATGGACGGCGACACGGCGGGTCATGGCTTGGCCTGCGATTCGAGAAAGGCGCGCCAGCCGCCGAAGCGGCTGATCTCCTCGGCGCCCGAAAGCCCTTCCGGCTCCACCAGGAAGCCTTTCGGCGTGCTGCCATCCGCGAGCAGCAGCGTGCCGATGCAGAGCGGCGCGGGGATGCCGGCGACGAAACGCCCGAAGCCATCGGGTGGCAGCGCCCAGACCTCAGCGGCGATGGCGTGGCCGGTGCCCGCCTCCACGCGCAGCAGGCCGGGCCGACGCGGCGGGCCGCCGGCGAGGGCGAAGAAGCGATAGCTCGGTTGCGTGGCCACCGCGCGCCGCAGCACGCCGCCGCGGCCGGTGAGCTCATGGTTCAGCGGCAGCCCCGACAGATGCGCGCCGACGACGGCAATCTCGATGGTCTCGTCCATGCCGCCCGTCATGCCTGGAAGCGCGCGCCCAGCGCGGCGAGGCTTGCGTCGCTGCCGCGCGGGCCGATCAGCGTGATCCCCGCCGGCAGCCCATCCGGCCGCATCGGCCCCGGCACGGCCAGCGCCGCCAGGTCCAGCAGGTTCACGAAGTTGGTGTAGGCGCCGAGCCGCGCATTCGGCCCGAGCGGATCGGCCTCAAGCTCGGCCAGTGTCGGGAAGCACGGAACCGAGGGTACGGCCAGCGCCTCCACGCGCTGCCAGACGGGCGCGGTACGGCGCCGCATCTCCGCGAGTTCATAGAGGCCGCGGAAGGCGTCCACGGCCGAGAAGCGCGCGGCGCCGGCCAGGATGCCGCGCGTCACCGGATGCACGGCCTCGGGCTCCGCGGCGCAGAAATCGCCGACGGCGGCGGCGCGCTCCGCGACCCAGGGGCCGTCATAGAGCAGCCGCGCCGTGGCGTGGAAATCGCCGAGGTCCAGCGGTTCCAGAACCACGCCGAGCGCGGCCAGGCGCGCGCAGGCGGCATCCCACGCGGCGCGCCCCGCCGCGTCGTCCAGCTCCGGCACCAGCGGCACGCCGATGCGGCGCGGCGGCGTGGCGGCGTCCATCTCCTGCCAGGCGATCGGGCGGCTGAAGGCGTCCTCGGGATCGTCGCCCGCGATGGCGGCGAAGCCGGCCCAGGCATCGGCGACGCTGCGCGCGAAGACCGAGACGCAATCCAGGCTGCGGCAGGCCGGCACGACGCCGCGCGTGGAGACGACGCCGAGCGAGGGCTTCAGCCCGACCAGCCCGTTCAGCGCCGCCGGCACGCGGCCAGAGCCTGCCGTGTCCGTGCCGAGCGCCAGCGTCGCCAGCCCCTGCGCGACGGCGACGGCGGAGCCGCTGCTCGACCCGCCGGGGACGCGCGTGGGATCGAAGGCGTTGCGCGGCACCGGATAGGGCGTGCGGACCCCGACCAGGCCGGTGGCGAACTGGTCGAGATTGGTCTTGCCGATCAGCACCGCGCCCGCGTCCAGCAGGCGCTGCGCCGCCGGGGCGGTGGCGCGCGCCATGTAGGCGAAGCCGGGGCAGGCGGCGGTGGTCGGCAGGCCGGCGATGTCGATGTTGTCCTTCACCGCGACCGGCAGGCCCCAGAGCGGATAGGTCGCGGGATCGAAGGCGGGCAGCGCCTCCGCCGCGGCGCGCGCGCGGTCCTCCGGGATCAGGTGCAGGAAGATGCCGGGGTCGTCGAGCGCGGCGATGCGGCGATGGATCAGCGCGACGACATCCGCCGGCCGAAGCCGCCCCTCGGCATAGGCGCGGTGCAGGCTGGCGCGGTCGAGCGGAAGGTCGGCCTCAACGGTCATGTGCGCGATCCTGCAAGGCGCGTGCCTCTTCTCCCTCCCCCGCTCTGCGGGGGCTTCGACGCCAAACGCGTCGGAGGCCTCAGGCTGGTCGGGGTGAGGGCACGGCCAGCCTGCCCAATTGCTGGGCAGCGCCGGCCCGCAAACGTTACCCCCGTCGCCCCGCCGCGAAGCGCACCGCTTCCTCCGCGGCGCGGAACAGCGCGCGCGCCTTCTGCTGCGTCTCGGCGTATTCGGCCTCGGGGTCGGAATCCGCCACCACCCCGGCGCCGGCCTGCACATGCATCACGCCGTCCTTCACCAGCGCGGTGCGCAGCGCGATGCAGGTGTCCATGTCGCCATCGGCGCCGAAATAGCCGACGCCGCCCGCATAGGTGCCGCGGCGGGATGGTTCGAGCTCCTCGATGATCTCCATCGCGCGGACCTTCGGCGCGCCGGACAGCGTGCCGGCCGGAAATCCCGCCATCAGCGCATCCAGCGCATCGAGCCCCGGGCGCAGGCGACCCACCACCTCGCTCATGATGTGCATCACCTGCGAATAGCGCTCCACCTGGAAGCGCTGGGTGACGCGCACGCTGCCGATCTCGGCCACGCGCCCGACATCGTTGCGGCCGAGGTCGAGGAGCATCAGGTGCTCGGCCAGTTCCTTAGGGTCGGCCAGCAATTCCCGCTCCAGCCGGGCATCCTCCTCCGGCGTCGCGCCGCGAGGACGGGTACCAGCCAGCGGGCGGAGCTTCACCTCCCCATGCTTCACACTCACGAGAATCTCGGGCGAGGCGCCGACCAGCGCGAAGCCGCCGAGGTCGAGGAAGAACAGATAAGGCGCCGGGTTCAGCCGCCGCAGCGCGCGATAGAGCGCGAAGGGCGGCAGCGCGAAGGGAACCGAGAAGCGCTGCGAGGGCACCACCTGGAAGACGTCGCCGGCGGCGATGTACTCCTTCCCCCGCTCCACCGCGGCCATGTACTCCGCCTTGGTGAAGTTGGAGCCCGGCGCCGGCAGCGCGGGAAGCGCGGCGGGCGGGGCCGGGCGGGGCAGGGGGCGGTCCAGCGCCGCCTCCGCCTCGTCCAGCCGCGCCTGCGCCATGTCCCAGGCGGCGCGGGGATCGAGCCCCTCCGCCGGCCAGACCGGGGTCACCAGCGTCAGCGTGTCGCGCACATGATCGAACACCGCCGTCAGGCTCGGGCGGAACATCACCGCTTCCGGGATGCCGAGCGCATCCGCGTTCTTCTCGGGCAACCGCTCGATCTGGCGAACCATGTCGTAGCCGAGGAAGCCGAACAGCCCCGCAGCGATGGAGGGCAGCCCCGCCGGCATCGCAAGGCGCGATTCGCCGATCAGCCGGCGCAGGCTGTCGAGCGGCGCGGCGTCCTCCGGCGCGAAGCCGTGCGGGGCGGCCTGGGCGTGGCGGTTCAGCTCCGCCTTGCCGCCGCGGCAGCGCCAGATCAGGTCCGGTTCGAGCCCGATGGCGGAGAACCGCCCGCGCGCGGCGCCGCCCTCGACGCTCTCCAGCAGGAAGGCGTTGGGCCGGTTCTGCGCCAGGCGCAGGAAGGCGCCGACGGGCGTGTCGAGGTCGGCGACACGCTCGCGCGAGAGCACCTGGCCGCGCCCGGCCGCCAGCCCCTCGGCGAATTGCGCGAAGGTCAGGCTCCCGGGCATGGCGTCTTGTCCTCGCCGCCGGTCACGGCACCACCTGCTGCATCAGGGTCGGGCTGATGCGCGGATCGGCGCGCGCGCGCAGCGCCGCGGCGAACTGCGCCTCCAGATCCTCCGCTGCCTGCGCCTGGGCGGTGCGGCGGGCATTCTCGAGCGCCTCCGCCTCGGCGGTCGCATCGGGCGGCACGATCTCCAAGAGCTGCGCGACGGCGAAGCCGGCGCGCGTCGCCACCATGGTCGCCGCGCCCAGCGGCGCGGCGAAGAGCGGCGGCAGCAGCTCGGGCGGGATGGTCAGGCCGGGCCCCCCCCGCGCCCGCCCGCCGGCCGAGGC
>NZ_JBWXTD010000002.1:755399-758609 GCF_056682175.1 Falsiroseomonas sp. RANM36 | reverse complement strand
GCCGCGCGCCCCCCCCCCCCCCCCCCCCCCCCCCCCCCCCCCCCCCCCCGCGTCGCCACCATGGTCGCCTCGCCCTGCGGCGCGGCGAAGAGCGGCGGCAGCAGCTCGGGCGGGATGGTCAGGCCGGGCACGCCCGGCTCCGGCCGGCGGCCGAAGGGGCCGAAGCGGTCGGAGGGGATGCCGGCGGCACGCGCCGCCTCCTCCAGGCTCTGGCCGCCGCGCACCGCGGCCAGCAGCGCCGCGGCGCGTTCCTCCTGGTGGCGGCGCTTCGCGGCGGCGATGAAGGCGAGGCGTACATCCGCCTCCACGCTCGCGAAGGGCCGGAGCGCCGGCGGCGAGACGGCGCGGAGGTCCACCGCGATGAAGCCCTCGCCCTGGCGGAGTTCCTGCAGCCGCGGCGTGGCGCCGGGCTCGGCGGTGAAGATCGCGCGCAGCGTCTCGGCCCGGGCATCCACCGGGACCGGGATCGGCACCGGCGCGCCATCCGCGTCGCGGCCCTCGGCGTCGAGGCGCAGGGTCGCGACCTGCATGCCGTAGCGCTGCGCGGCCTCCTGCAGGGTGGCGCCGCCGGCCAGCGCATCCTCCACGCGGTTCGCGCGCTCGAAGGCGAGATCGGCCGCCTTCTCCAGCGCCACATCCTGGCGGAGCCGGTCCTGCGCCTCCTCGAAGGTGACGCTGCGGCCGGGCGTGCTGCCGACGATGCGGAGCACATGCCAGCCGAAGGGCGTGCGGACCGGCGCCGTGACGCCGCCCTGCGGCGTGTCGAAGGCGGCGGCCGCAAGCTCCGGCACCGGCAGGTCGGCCCGCGCCACGTCGCCGAGCGTCACGGCCGCGCCGCCTGCCGCCTGGGCGGCCTGCCCGATCGCGACGAAGTCGTCATTGGCCCGCCACGCCTCCGCGATGCGCCGGGCCGCTTCCTCGGTCGGCAGCAGCGCCTGCTGCAGCTCCCGCCGCTCCGGCGTCTCGAGCTGGCCGCGCCGGGCCTCGAAGGCCGCGCGCAGCTCCTCCGGCGTGACCTCGATCTGGTCGGCCAGCGTCTCGGCGGAGAGCACGCCGAGCAGCACCTCCCGGATCTCGGGTGTCGAGAACTGGTCGGGGTTGTTGGCGTGGAAGCGCTCGAGCTGCGCCTCCGTCGGCGGCTCGGGCTCCGGCGCGTCCAGCAGCGTCAGCTCCGCCACCTGCGCGACGCGGCGCTCCCGCTCCCAGTTGAACAGGGCGCGGCCGAGGGAAGGCGGCGCGGCGGCGCCGGCGCGCACCGCGCCCACCAGCTGCATCCGCTGCAGGTCGTCACGCACGAGCTGGAGGAACATCGGCTCGGTCATGTCGTTCTGGCGCAGGAACTGGTCGAGGATCGCGCGGCTGAACTCGCCGCCCACCCGGAAGCTCGGGATGGCGCGGACATAATCGGCCACCTGCTCATCGGGCGTCGCCAGGCCGAGGCGGCGCGCCTCGATCCGCTGGGCGTTCTCCTGGATCAGGGTCTCGACCGCCTGGCGCGCCACCGCCTCGCGGATGGTCGGGGTGGGATCGAAATCCGGGCCGAGCTGGCGCTGGATGCGCTGCAGCTCCCGCCGGGCCGCGTTCTGCGCCTGCGGCAGCTCGATCTCCGCGCCGTTCATGCGGACGACGGCCGTCTCGCGCCAGAAATTGCGCACGACGTCCTCGATGCCCCAGATCCCGAAGGACAGGATCAGGAGGACGAACAGGACCTTCGCGACCCAGGACTTCGCGAGGTTGCGGAACCAGGTGATCATGCCCTCGGCGTAGCGCAGCCACCCGCCCGTTGCCAGCCCGCCGCGCCGTTGCTAGCCGGGGCCGGCAGGGCTAGAGCACGGTCCGATCGGCTGGAATCAGTCGATCGGAAGGTCGTGCTCTGGGAATCATGATCCTGGAGCAGCCTATGCCCATTCGGCGGAACCGCGCAGCGGTTCCACTCGAATGGGCGCTGGTCCAGGGAGAGGGCGCGGATGACCCCGGGCGTGAAGCCGCTGATCGCCGGCAACTGGAAGATGCATGGCAGCCTGGCGGAGGCCGTCGCGCTGGCCGGGGCGGTTCAGGAGGGCGCGGTGCGGGACGGGGCGGCGGGGCTGCCGGCCGATCTGCTGGTCTGCCCGACCTTCCTCCATGTCGCCCAGGTGGCGGGGCTGCTGGCGGGCGGCCCGGTGGCGGTGGGCGGGCAGGACTGCCACCCGGCCGCCAAGGGCGCCCATACCGGGGACGTCTCGGCACCGATGCTGCGCGATGCCGGCGCGAGCTTCGTGATCCTCGGCCATTCCGAGCGCCGGGCGGATCACGGCGAGACGGACGCCGCCGTGCGCGCCAAGGCCGCGGCGGCCGCGGCGGCCGGGCTGGTCCCGATCGTCTGCGTCGGCGAGACCGAGGCCGAGCGGCTTGCCGGCCGGGCCGAGGCGGTGGTGGAGCGGCAACTGGCCGAAAGCCTGCCCGACGGCTTCGGCGGGGTTGTCGCATACGAGCCCGTCTGGGCGATCGGCACCGGCCGCACCCCGACCGAGGCCGACATCGCCGCGATCCATGCGACGATCCGCGCCCGCCTCGCAGCGCGCTTCGGGGCGGCGGGGCAGGGGATACGGATCCTCTATGGCGGCTCAATGAAGCCGGGCAACGCCAAGGCGATCCTGGCGCTGCCGAATGTGGATGGCGGGCTGGTCGGGGGGGCGAGCCTGGTGGCGGCGGATTTCCTGGCGATCGCCCACGCGGCGACCTGACGCGGCGGCCTGACGCGGCGGGCCGCCCGGCGCTGGCAATCCCGCCCGGCAGCCGCTAGATACCCCCCGCCATGAACACCGTCCTGCTCATCCTGTTCCTGCTCGTCACCCTGGCGATGATCGGGGTCATCCTGGTCCAGCGCAGCGAGGGCGGGGGGCTCGGCATCGGCTCCTCCCAGGGGATGGGCTCCTTCATGAGCGGGCGCGGCACCGCCAACCTGCTGACCCGCACCACCGCGATCCTCGGCACCGCCTTCATGGCGCTCGCGCTGATCCTGGCGATGTTCGGCAAGGGCCAGGCGCCGCGGGGCTCGATCCTGGACGCGCCCGGGACCGCCCCCCGCCCGCTGGTGCCGGGTGCGCTGGTTCCCGGCGCGCCGGTGCCGGGCGCGCCCGCGGCGCCGGCCCGGCCCCCCCCCCCCCCCGGGCCCCCGCACAAGGCGGAAACCCCCGGCCGCCCCCCCCCCCCCCCCGCCCCCCACCC
>NZ_JBWXTD010000002.1:745813-755299 GCF_056682175.1 Falsiroseomonas sp. RANM36 | reverse complement strand
GCCGGGCGCGGCCCGGGGGGCGGCGGGGGCGCCCCCCCCCCCCCCCCCCGGGCGGGGCCGGCGGCCCCCGCGGTGCCGACGAACTAGGCGTACCCCCGGGCCGGCCGGCGCCGGCCGCATGGCCGCTGCCCATCTGCGCCGCGCGGCCGGGCTTTGCCCGACTCCTGCGGCACGCTAAGAGGGCAGTCCATGACGCGGTTTGTCTTCATCACCGGCGGCGTGGTCTCCTCGCTCGGCAAGGGTATCGCTGCGGCCTCGCTCGGGGCGCTCCTGCAGGCGCGCGGCTACAAGGTGCGCCTGCGCAAGCTCGACCCCTATCTCAACGTGGATCCGGGCACGATGAGCCCGTACCAGCACGGCGAGGTCTACGTCACCGACGACGGCGCGGAGACCGACCTCGACCTCGGCCACTACGAACGCTTCACCGGCGTGCATGCGACGCGGGCCGACAACTGGACCACCGGGCGCATCTATTCCGACGTGATCGCGGCGGAGCGGCGCGGCCATTACCTGGGCGGCACCGTCCAGGTGATCCCGCACATCACCGACAAGATCAAGGACGTCATCCAGGCCGAGACGGAGGGCTACGACTTCGTCCTGGTGGAGGTGGGCGGCACGGTGGGCGACATCGAGTCGCTGCCCTTCCTGGAAGCCATCCGCCAGCTGGCCAACGAGCTCGGCCCGACGCGCAGCCTCTTCGTCCACCTGACGCTGGTGCCCTACATCCCCTCCGCCGGCGAGCTGAAGACCAAGCCCACCCAGCACAGCGTGAAGGAACTGCTCGGCGTCGGCATCCAGCCGCAGATCCTGCTCTGCCGCTGCGACCGCCAGATCCCGGAGAACGAGCGGCGCAAGATCGCGCTGTTCTGCAACGTGCGGCCGGAGAGCGTGATCCCGGCGCTGGATGCCGACAGCATCTACGCCGTGCCGCTCAGCTACCACGAGGAGGGGCTGGACCGCGAAGTGCTGCGGCACTTCAACCTGTCCTTCTACGGCGAGCCGGACATGCGGCGCTGGCAGCGCATAGTGGACCGCATCCGCCAGCCGGAAGGCGAGGTGACGATCGCCGTTGTCGGCAAATACACCAACCTGCTCGATGCGTACAAGTCGCTGGCCGAGGCGCTGACCCATGGCGGCATCGCGCACAACGTGAAGGTCCGCCTCGACTGGGTGGACAGCCAGATCTTCGAGGATGACGAGGCCGCCGTCGCGCGGCTCGAGAAGGTCAACGGAATCCTGGTGCCCGGCGGCTTCGGCGAGCGCGGCACCGAAGGCAAGATCGAGGCGGTGCGCTTCGCGCGCGAGCGGAAGGTGCCCTTCTTCGGCATCTGCTTCGGCATGCAGATGGCGGTGATCGAGGCGGCGCGGAACCAGGCCGGGCTCAAGGGCGCCTCCTCCACCGAATTCGGTCCCTGCACGGAGCCGGTGGTGGGCCTGCTGACCGAGTGGACCCGCGGCAACGAGGTGGAACGCCGCGCCGCGGGCGGCGACCTCGGCGGCACCATGCGCCTCGGCGCCTATCCGGCGCGGCTCGGCGAGGATTCCCTCGTGCGCGAGGTCTATGGCGGCGCGGCGGAGATCCAGGAGCGGCACCGGCACCGCTACGAGGTGAACGTCAACTACAAGGACCGGCTGGAGGAGGTGGGGCTGCGCTTCTCCGGCCTCTCGCCCGACGGCTCCCTGCCGGAGATCGTCGAGCGGCCGGACCATCCCTGGTTCATCGGCGTGCAGTTCCACCCGGAGCTGAAATCCAAGCCCTTCGACCCGCACCCGCTGTTCCGCGGCTTCATCGGCGCCGCGGTGCGCCAGGCGCGGCTGGTCTGACGGAGGACGGGATGGACGAGAAATCGCGTCTGCGGCGCTTCGGCTACGGCCTGGCCGCAACCGTCCTCCTGGTCGTGCTGGCGGGCTATTTCTTCGGCTCGTTCGGCGTGACGGCGGCGCTGGCCGTGGGCCTGGCGGTGACGCTGCTGGCCGGCGGGGGCCTCGGCAAGCGCTGAGGCGCTTAACGCGCCCTCAAGGGTTCTGCCGCTAGCTGCCGCCATGCGCGTGATGACCAGCCATGACGGCGACGAGATCTGCTTCTACGAGCAGGGCGACCTCGTGCGCCTGAAGCGCGACGAGGACGGCCCGCTGGTCACCGCCTTCGCGGGCGACTGGGGGCGGGTGATGCGGGTGAACCCGGACGGCTCCCTCGACATCAAGTTCGCCGGCTACAGCCGGGCGAAGGATGCCGGCATGGTGCGCGCCGTCGCGGTGGCGCGCAGCCGCGTCGAGCCCTGCGACGAGCAGGGCAGGCCGCTGATGCGCGGCCGTGCCGCGGTGTGGGACACGCGCCGCCCGACGCGGTGAACGGCCCTGCAGCAGACCAACGCGATCGGGCGCTGGCCTAACGGCCCCAGGCGGTCTTCAGGCGCATGAATTCCAGCCGGTAGGTGCCGCGCTGCGGCGCGGCGATGGCGCCAGCGCCGCGCAGCGCCGCTTCGGGAAACAGCGGCGCCAGCGCCTCGGCATCGGTGGCCTCCGCCAGGATGATCCAGGCGGGCGGCGGCGTGATGTCGCTGCGGCCCTGCTTCTCCACGCTGTCCGCGTTGCTCGCGGCATCGTCGGTCACCAGCAGATGCGCGCCGGTCACGCGCGGGGCCGTCGCGGCCTGCGCGACCAGCGCGGCGAAGGCGGGGATCGCCGCCGGCGGCGCGTCGAAGCGCAGCGTGAGCATCACGCCGCCGGGCCCGACGCCGTGGCTTGCCAGCACGCGCGCCAGGCCGCGCGAGGTGTCCCGGAAACCCTGCGTGGCGCGCTTCGTCCAGGGCGTCGGCGCGTTCAGCCGGTTGGCGTAGTCCTGCCCCTGCAGCACCTGCATCGTGTCGGCTTCGTAGAGCGTGAAGAACTCCGGATGCGTCGTGGCATCCAGCGCGATGAAGCGCCGGCCGCGGCGGAAGCCGGGGATGCCGACGCGCTCGGCCATGTGCTCGTGCAGGTGCCAGGCGTAGAACTCCGCCCGGCCCTCGGCCGTCACGCCGTTCCAGATCGCGACCGCCGCTTCACCTGCGAGCATTCGGAGAGGTCCTTGCCAAATGCGGTCCGCGCAGCGGACCGACGCCGCGAATGCGGCCCGCGCACAGATCTGCCGCACAGCCACGCCGACGGCGGCCTGCGCGAAGCCAAGCGGCCGGAGGCCGCGCCCGGCGTCTGAGGGCGTAGTCAATCATGCAAGCGGCCGCCCGAGAGATCGAAGACGGCGCCGGTGGAGAAGCTGCAATCGGGGCCGCAGAGGAAGCTCACCATGGCGGCGACCTCCCCGGGCTCCGCGAAGCGGCCCATCGGGATGCGGCGCAGCTTGTCGGCGCGCTGCGCCGGATCGAGCGTGGTTTCCATGGCCGTGCGCACCACCGTCGGCGCGATGGCGTTGACCAGGATGCCCTCGGTCGCGAGCTCCTTGCCCAGCACCTTCGCCAGCGCCATCAGCCCGGCCTTGGAGGCCGCGTAGGCGCCCGCCATCGCACTGCCTTCCTTCCCCACCGCCGAGCCCATCAGCACGATGCGCCCGCGATCCGGCATCGGGTTGCGCAGCATCGCCGGGATCACCGCGCCGGTGGTGGCGAAGCCGGAGAGCAGGTTCGTCTCCAGCACGCGCCGCGTCTCCGCCAGCGGCACCTCCCAGGCCGGCGCGGTGGGTCCGAGGATGCCGGCATTGACCACCAGCGCGCGGATCGGCCCGAGCTTTTCGTACGTTTCCTGTGCCGCGTGCCGCGTGGCGTCCTCGTCCGTGACGTCCACGGCAAGCGCCAGCGCGGCGCCGGGCGCATCCGTGGACAGATCCCACGACGCCACGCGATAGCCGTCGCGGGCGAGGCGTTCCGTGACGGCGCGGCCGATCCCGCCCGCGCCGCCCGTGACGACCGCCGCGCCGCGGCTCACTGCGGCAGGAAGGCGTTGCTGTAGAAGGCGTCGGCCGGCAGTTCCGTGCGCAGGTCCTGGAACTCGCGCATCAGGCTCAGCGTCTCGCTCCAATCCTCCGGCGCCATCCAGCCGATCGGGCGGTCGGCGCCGCGCGCCGAGCGCACCAGCTGCAGCCCGGCCCGCAGCTGCGCCAGCGCGAGGTCGCGGTCCATGTCCGGCTTGATCTTCAGCCCGGCGGCGATGGCCGCTTCCGGCTCGCGCATGCCGGCCTCGAAGGAGCGCTGCGTGGCGCGCACGAAGCGGCGCACCAGGTCGGGGTTGCGCTGGATGGTCTCGCGCGTCGCGTGGATCGCCAGGCCCATCGTGTTGGCGCCGTTGTCGGCATAGAGGATGGAATGCACCGGCAGGCCGCGCTGCGGCAGGATCAGCGCCTGGTTCTCGACGCCGCCGAGCATCCCGACGGTGCGGTTCTCCAGCGTAGCCACCAGCTTGCCCGCGCCGTCCACGCGCAGGAAGCGCACGGCATCGGCCGGCATGTTGTTGGCGCGCAGCAGGGCGGGGAACATCACGAGCCCCGCTTCGCCCGTGGTCGCCGCGATGGTGCGGCCTGCCAGGTCGCGCATGGTGCGGATGCCGCTGTCGGCGCGCACGATCACCGCGAAGGGCGACTTGTTCATGATGCCCATCACCGCCTGCACCGGCGCGCCGCGCGCCACGCCGTTGATGATGGAGGCGCCGTCCGAAAGGCCGAACATGTCGCCGCCCGAGGCGACGAGCTGCACCGCCCGCGCCGAGCCCTGGCCCTCGCCGATGGTCAGGTCGATCCCGGCCTCGCGGTAGTAGCCGCGCTCGACGCCCAGGTAAAAGGGCGTGTGGAAGCCGTAGATCAGCCAGTTCAGCCGGAAGGTGACGCGGTCCTGCGCCGCCGCGGGCGCGGCGAGCGCGAAGGCGGCGCAGAGCGCCAGGAACAGCCTGCGAAGCATCACGTGTTTCCTCCCTCCTACAAGCCCGCGACCTCGCCTTCGGCGCGCCGGCGCGAGACATGCCAGGGCACCGCCAGCCGTTCCGCGAGTTCCACCAGACCGTAGAGCGACAAGCCCAGCGCCGTCAGCATGAAGATCGCCGCGAAGCTCATCGGCGTGTCGAGGTTGCCGTTGTATTCCAGCAGCAGGTAGCCGAGCCCCCGGTCGGAAGCGACGAACTCCGCCACCACCGCGGCCGTCGCCGCGAGCGCCGCCGCCACCTTGAAGCCGCCGAACAGCACCGGCAGCGCGGCCGGCAGCTGCACCATGCGGAAGGCGCGCCAGCGCGTCGCGCCGGAGGATCGCAGCAGCTCCGCCACCTCCGCCTCCAGGCTGCGGAAGGCCTGCAGCGCACTGACCACGACGGGGAAGAAGCTGAGGAGGAAGACCAGCAGCACCTTCGGCATCAGCCCGAAGCCGAACCAGATGATGAAGAGCGGCGCCACCGCGATCTTCGGCACGATCTGCAGGAAGACCAGCAGCGGATAGGCGGTCTGCCGCGCCGTGTCGGAGAAGGCGATGCCGAGCGCGATCGCCACCCCCAGCACTACGGCCAGCACGAATCCCAGCACCATCGGCTGCACGGTGAACATCGCGGCTTCCGCCAGCGACCGCCAGCGCTGCGCGCCATCGGCGAAGATGCGGCTCGGCGCGGGCAGGATGTATTCGGGCATCGCGAAGACATCCACCGCGATCTCCCAGGCCAGCAGGAAGCCGAGGAAGGCCGCGGCGATGCGCGCACGCGCAATCCATTGGCGCGACGCCTGCCCCATGCGCCCGAGCTTCCTCCCGCCGCGGCGCCGCCCTTGAAGCGCGCCCTTCGCTGGAACACTGTTCCGCGCAAGCACGGGCAGTCAAGGGCGGGCACGGTGGGGGAAAGCAGCGGCGCGGGCGGCATCCATCTCGCGGGCGTGTCCAAGCGCTTCCGCACGCGCCAGGGCGAGACGCTGGCACTCGATGCGCTCGATCTCGACGTGCCGGAAGGCGAGTTCCTCGCGGTGGTCGGTCCCTCGGGCTGCGGCAAGTCCACGCTGCTGCGCCTGGCCGCGGGGCTGATGCCGCCCTCCTCCGGCAGCGTGCAGGTGTTCGGGCGGGAGGTCGCGGGGCAGGTGACGGAGCTCGGCATCGTCTTCCAGCAGCCGGTGCTGCTCGACTGGCGCGACGTGCTCGGCAATGTGCTGTTCCAGGCGGGCATCCGCGGCCTGAGCGAGGCCGCCTTCCGCGACCGCGCACTGGCGCTGCTGCGCCAGGTGGGACTGGAAGACTTCGCGGACCGCTACCCGCATGAGCTCTCGGGCGGGATGCGCCAGCGCGCCTCGATCGCGCGTGCGCTGCTGCACGATCCGCCGCTGCTGCTGATGGACGAGCCCTTCGGCGCGCTGGATGCGCTCACGCGCGAGCAGATGCGTCTCGACCTCGAGGCGCTCTGGATGCGCAGCCGCAAGACCGTGCTGTTCATCACCCACAGCGTGGACGAGGCGGTGCTGCTGGCCGACCGTGTCGCGGTGATGTCGCCGCGGCCGGGCCGGATCGAGCGGCTGCTCACGGTGGACTTGCCGCGCCCGCGCGGCCTGGCGGCACGGCGCGACCCGCGTTTCATCGCCGCGGTCGAGGAGGTGACGGCGCTGTTCCTGGCGCGCGGCGTGCTGCACGGGGCGGCGCCGTGACGCCGGCCGAGGCCGTGGCGCCGATCCTGGCCGAACAGGCGGCAGTCTTCGCCCGCATCCCGCCCGGGACGCTGGAGGGCGCCGTGGCGGCGATCGCCGGCGCACCCCGCGTGCTGGTCTGGGGCGCCGGCCGCACCGGCTTCGCGCTGATGGGCTTCGCGATGCGCCTCGGCCATCTCGGGCTGGATGCCCATTGGCTGCCGGGTGTCACCACCCCGCCGCTGCGGGCGGGCGACCTGCTGGTGACCAATGCCAGCCGCGGCGACCTGCCGAGCGCGACCGCCTTCCTGCGGCAGGGGCGCGCACTTGGGGCGCGGGGCGCGGTCTTCACCGCCGCGGAGAGCGGCGCGGCGCTGGAGGCGGCGGAGCTGGTCTGGCGCATCCCGGCCCAGGTGTGGGAGGGCGGGTCGGTGCTGCCGATGGGCGGGCAATACGAGATCGCCCTCTGGCTGGTCTGCGACCTCATCGTGGCGCGGCTGATGGCGCGGGCCGGGCTTTCGGTCGCGGATCTCGCGGCGCGGCACGCCACGGTCGCCTGAGCCGGGCGCAGCCCGGCCCTTGCCGCCCCGCCGCACGGGCGTTAATCGCCCCGCACGCACCGCCGGAGCCCGCCCGAACATGGCCGCCATCGCCGACATCATCGCCCGCGAAGTCCTGGATTCCCGCGGCAACCCCACGGTCGAGGCCGAGGTGGTGCTGGACACCGGCATCCGCGGCCATGCCATCGTCCCCTCCGGCGCCTCCACCGGCGCGCATGAGGCGGTGGAGCTGCGGGACGGCGACAAGGCCCGCTACGGCGGCAAGGGCGTGCTCAAGGCCTGCGCCAATGTCGAAGGCGAGATCTTCGACGCCATCGGGGGCATGGACCCGACCGAGCAGGTGAAGATCGACGAGACGATGCTGGAGCTGGACGGCACGCCGAACAAGGCGCGCCTCGGCGCCAACGCGATCCTCGCCGTCTCGCTGGCCACCGCCAAGGCGGCCGCGGCGGAGCTCGGCCAGCCGCTGTATCGCTATGTCGGCGGCGTCTTCGCCCGCACCCTGCCGGTGCCGATGATGAACATCATCAATGGCGGCAAGCATGCGGACAACCCGATCGACATCCAGGAATTCATGATCATGCCGGTCGCCGCCGGCACGGTCGCGGATGCCGTGCGTATCGGCTCCGAGATCTTCGCGCAGCTCAAGAAGGCGCTGCACGACGCCGGCCACAACACCAATGTCGGCGACGAGGGCGGCTTCGCACCCAATATCGGCAGCGCGGACGAGGCGCTCTCCTTCATCGCCAAGGCCGCCGAGAAGGCCGGCCACCGGATGGGCGAGGACATCGTGCTGGCGCTCGACTGCGCCTCCACCGAGTTCTTCCATGACGGCGTCTACAGGCTGGAAGGCGAGGGCAAGACGCTCGATTCCGCCGGCATGGCCGACTACCTCGCCGCGCTCTGCGCGAAGTGGCCGATCGTCTCGATCGAGGACGGCATGGCGGAGGACGACTGGGCCGGCTGGAAGCTGCTGACCCAAAAACTCGGCGCCAAGGTGAACCTGGTCGGCGACGACCTCTTCGTCACCAACACCGAGCGCCTGCGCCGCGGCATCGAGAGCGGCACCGCCAACGCCATCCTGGTGAAGGTCAACCAGATCGGCACCCTGACCGAGACGCTGGAGGCGATGGAGACCGCCCACCGTGCCGGCTATCGCTGCGTGATGTCGCACCGCTCCGGCGAGAGCGAGGATGCGACGATCGCCGACCTCGCCGTCGCGACCAATTGCGGGCAGATCAAGACCGGCTCGCTCAGCCGCTCGGACCGCACGGCCAAGTACAACCAGCTGATCCGGATCGAGCAGCAGCTCGGGCCCACGGCGCGCTATGGCGGCCGGGCGGCGGTGCGGCGCTGAACGCCGTCGGCGTTTGACGGGCCGATCACCGCCCCACTAGGCTTCCGGCGGACGCAACCTTCGCCGCCGGAGCCAGCCATGCAGATCGCCACGCGTGAGGCCGGCAAGGTTCTCGTCATCGACCTTGCGGGACGACTGGATTCGCGCACGGCCGGGGAGGTCGGGGACCGGATCGACGCGATCGGCACCGGTGCGGCGCATCAGGTGGTGCTGAACCTCTCCGGCCTGGACTTCGTCTCCAGCGCCGGGCTGCGGGTGATCCTGCGCCTGGCGCGGCTGCTGCAATCCTTCGGCGGCGAGTTGCAGATCGCCGCGGCGCAGCCGATGGTCGCGGAGGTGCTCAGGACCGCCGGCTTCGACAGCCTGCTGCGAATCCACGCAACCGAGCCGGAAGCCATCGCCGCCTTTGCCGGCTGAGGCGAATTCGCAAGCCGAATCCGCGCTTTCCGCTGGACACTTCGCGCGCCGTCTGATTCTGTGCACAGGGCGCTGCGCGGAAGAGGGGTTCCGCCGGCTGCCGAGCGGGCTGGGGGGCTCGATCCGTGTACGAGGTTGACGCGTTGGCCACGGAGCGCCGTGGCGTGCTGGCCGCGATCGGGCGCTGGGCCCGCTCGGCCATGCTGCCCGTGCTGTTCCTGGCCTGCTGCGGCTACTTCGCCTGGCACGCCGTGCATGGCGAGCGCGGGCTGGTCGCGATGGACCACCGCCTGCAGGAGATCGCGCAGGCGAGCGCGGAGCGGGACCGCGCCATGGCGGACCTCGCCGCCATGGAGCGCCGGGTCAACGGGCTTCGCGGCGAACGGCTCGACCGCGACCAGCTTGAGGAGCGGGCGCGGCAGCTGCTCAACATGGTCGGCCAGCACGAGATCGTCGTGCCCTACGGCGCCGATCGCCGGCTTTTCTGAAAGCGTCCGCGCAGCCAGGCTGCGAGGGCAGGAAGAGGGGGGGGGGCGCGCCCCCGGTGGCGGGTCGGGCCGGGCCCCCCCGGCGGCCCCCCC
>NZ_JBWXTD010000002.1:743150-745713 GCF_056682175.1 Falsiroseomonas sp. RANM36 | reverse complement strand
GGGGGGGGGGCAACCCCGCCGCCGGCCCGGCGCCCGGGGGGCGCGGGCGCGACGCCCGCCCGGGGCCCGGGGGGGGCCCCCCCACCGGCCGCCGCCGCGCCCCAGCCAGCCGCCGCGCCGTCGGTCCCCGCCGCCCCCGTCGCCGCGGCGGAGAAGGATTGGGGGCCGACGAAGCCGATCACCGTGCGCGAGGCGCTGCGTGACGCCATGGCCGCCGAGATGCGCGCCGACCCCGACGTGTTCCTGATGGGCGAGGAGGTCGCGCAGTACCAGGGCGCCTACAAGATCAGCCAGGGCCTGCTGGAGGAATTCGGCCCGAAGCGCGTGCTCGACATGCCGATCACGGAGCACGGCTTCACCGGCATGGCGGTCGGCGCCGCCTTCACCGGCCTGAAGCCCATCGTGGAGTTCATGACCTTCAACTTCTCGATGCAGGCGATCGACCACATCATCAATTCCGCCGCCAAGACGCTCTACATGTCCGGCGGCCAGCTCGGCTGCCCGATCACCTTCCGCGGCCCGAACGGCGCCGCGGCGCGCGTGGCGGCACAGCACAGCCAGGAATACGCCTCCTGGTATGCGCATATCCCGGGCCTCAAGGTGATCGCGCCCTGGTCGGCGGCGGATGCGAAGGGCCTGCTGCGCGCCGCGATCCGCGACCCGAACCCGGTGATCTTCCTCGAGAACGAGATCCTCTACGGCCACACCTTCGACTGCCCGACGGCCGAGGATTTCGTGCTGCCGATCGGCCAGGCGAAGGTCGAGCGGGAAGGGACGGACGTCACGCTGGTGTCGTTCTCCATTACCGTCGGCCTCTGCATGCAGGCGGCCGAGGCGCTGGCGGCGCAGGGGATCAGCGCCGAGGTGATCAACCTCCGCACCATCCGCCCGCTCGACATCGCGACGATCGCGCGCAGCGTGCGCAAGACCAACCGCATCGTCACGGTGGAGGAAGGCTGGCCCTTCGCCGGCATCGGCTCCGAGATCGCGATGCAGGTGCTGGAGCACTGCTTCGACGACCTCGACGCCCCGCCGGTGCGGGTCTGCGGCGAGGACGTGCCGATGCCCTATGCCGCGAATCTCGAGAAGCTTGCCCTGCCGCGGCTGGAGCAGGTGGTCGAGGCCGTGCGCAAAGTCACCTACCGGTAAGGAGGCGGGATCATGGCGACGAACATCCTGATGCCCGCGCTCTCGCCCACCATGACGGAGGGCACGCTGGCGCGCTGGCTCAAGAAGGAAGGCGACCAGGTCAAGGCCGGCGACATCATCGCCGAGATCGAGACCGACAAGGCGACGATGGAGGTGGAGGCCGTGGACGAGGGCATCCTCGGCAAGATCCTCGTCCCCGACGGCACGGCGAGCGTGAAGGTCAACGACGTGATCGCCGTTCTGGTCGAGCCGGGCGAGAAAGCAGATGCAGCGCCCGAGCCGAAGCCCGCGCCGGCGCCCGCGACGCCCGCAGCGGCCGAGGGGCCGAAGACCGCGCCCGCCCCGGCAAGCCCCGGCGCCGCCCAGGGCTTCAACCCGCAGCCCGATCCGCCGAAGACCCAGGGCGGCGACCGCGTGGTCGCGTCCCCCTTGGCGAAGCGCATGGCGCAGCAGGCGGGGCTTGATCTGTCCGGCATCGCCGGGTCCGGCCCGAACGGGCGGATCGTGAAGGCGGATGTGGACGCCGCGCTGGCCAAGGGGCCGGCGCCGAAGGCGGCACCCGCCCCGCAGCCGGCTGCCGCGGCACCGGCGACCGCCCCGAAGCCGGCCGCGCCCGCGGCGCCCATCACCGCCCCCCATCAGGCGGTGCCGCACAGCACGATGCGCAAGGTGATCGCGCGGCGGCTTTCCGAGTCCAAGCAGACCGTCCCGCATTTCTACGTCACGATGGACATCGAGCTGGACGCGCTGCTGAAGCTGCGCGGGCAGCTCAACGCGGCCTCCCCGAAGGATGGGCCCGGCGCCTTCAAGCTCTCGGTCAACGACATGGTCATCAAGGCCGCGGCGGTGACGCTGCGGCGCATCCCGAAGGTCAACGCCTCCTGGACCGACGAGGCGGCGATCCTCTACGACGACGTGGACATCTCGGTCGCCGTCAGCATCCCCGACGGGCTGATCACGCCGATCATCCGCAAGGCCGACCAGAAGGGCCTGGCCGCGATCAGCAACGAGATGAAGGACCTCGCCGCGCGGGCGAAGGCCGGCAAGCTGAAGCCCGAGGAATTCCAGGGCGGCGGCTTCAGCATCTCCAACATGGGGATGTACGGCGTCAGCGATTTCTCCGCCATCATCAACCCGCCGCAGGCGGGCATCCTGGCGGTCTCCGCCGGGCAGCAGCGGCCTGTGGTGAAGGACGGCGCGCTGGCCATCGCGACGGTGATGACCTGCACGCTCTCCGTGGACCATCGCATCGTGGACGGCGCGCTGGCGGCGGAGTGGATCGCCGAGTTCAAGCGCATCGTCGAGCAGCCGCTCAGCCTCATGCTGTAGGTCTCAGGCGGGTCGACGTGACGATGACCCCCACCCCGACCCTCCCCCGCTTCGCGGGAGAGGGAGCGGTCGCGCCGAACTTCCC
>NZ_JBWXTD010000002.1:737314-743050 GCF_056682175.1 Falsiroseomonas sp. RANM36 | reverse complement strand
GGCGCCCCCCCCCCCCCCGGGTGGGGGGTCGCGCGCCATGACCCTGACGCTCGCCGACGCCACGCCCGACGACCTCCCCCTCGTGCTCCACTTCATCCGCGCGCTCGCCGACTACGAGCGCCTCTCGCACGAGGTCCGCGCCGACGAAGCGACACTCGAAAAATTCCTCTTCGGCGAACCCCGCCGGGCCGAGGCGCTGATCGCGCGCTGGAACGAGGAGCCCGTCGGCTTCGCTGTCTGGTACTACTCCTTCTCGACCTTCCTCGGCCGCCCCTCGCTCTATGTCGAGGACGTTTTCGTGAACCCGGACGCGCGGGGCAGGGGGATCGGCAAGGCGATCTTCCGGAACCTCGCCGCCCGCGCGCTGGCGCAGGGCTGCGGGCGCATGGAGTGGTCCGTGCTGGACTGGAACGCCCCCTCCATCGCCTTCTACCGCAGCCTCGGCGCGAAGCCGCGCGAGGGCTGGACCTTGCAGCAACTCACCGGCGAACCCCTCGCGGCCCTCGCCCAAGCCAGGGAACACGGCCATGGCAGCTGAAGAAAAATTCGACATCGTGGTGGTGGGCGGCGGCCCCGGCGGCTACGTCGCGGCGATCCGCGCCAGCCAGCTCGGCATGAAGACCGCGCTGGTGGAGCGCGAGAACCTCGGCGGCATCTGCCTCAACTGGGGCTGCATCCCGACCAAGGCGCTGCTGCGCGCCAGCGAGATCAACCACCTGCTGCACAGCCTCGACCAGTACGGCTTTGCCGCCGACAACATTCGCTTCGACTTCGCCAAGGTGATCAAGCGCAGCCGCGGCGTTGCCGGCCAGCTTTCCGGCGGCGTGAAGCACCTGATGAAGAAGAACAAGGTCACGGTGTTCGACGGCCACGGCAAGCTCGCCGGCCCCGGCAAGCTCAACGTCACGAAGGACGGAAAGCCGGTCGTGGAGATCGCCGCGAAGCACATCATCCTCGCCACGGGCGCCCGCGCGCGCGTGATCCCGGGCATGGAGCCGGACGGCAAGCTGATCTGGACCTACCGGGAGGCGATGACGCCGACCGCGATGCCGAAGTCGCTCATCGTCGTCGGCTCCGGCGCCATCGGCAGCGAATTCGCCAGCTTCTACCTCAACATGGGTGCGCAGGTGACGCTCGTCGAAGTCATGGACCGCATCCTGCCGGTGGAGGATGCCGAGATCTCCGCCTTCGTCGCGAAGTCCTTCACCAAGCAGGGCATGAAGCTGCTGACCGGGGCGCGGGTGCAGGGCGTGCGCAAGGGCGCCGACAGCGTCACCGCGGTGATCGAAGCCGGCGGCAAGGTGCAGGAGATCACCGCCGACCGGCTGATCTCCGCCGTGGGCATCGTCGGCAATGTCGAGGATATCGGGCTCGAGGGCACTAAGGTGAAGGTGGACCGCACCCATGTCGTCACCGACGCCTTCGGCAACACCGGCGAGCCCGGCGTCTATGCCATCGGCGACCTCACCGGCCCGCCCTGGCTGGCGCACAAGGCCTCCCACGAGGCTATCATCTGCGTCGAGGCCATCGCCGGGAAGCACCCGCATGCGATGGACGTGCTGAACATCCCCGGCTGCACCTATTGCCGCCCGCAGGTCGCCTCCGTCGGCCTGACCGAGGCGCGGGCGAAGGAACTCGGCCACGAGGTCCGCGTCGGCCGCTTCCCCTTCATCGGCAACGGCAAGGCGATCGCGCTCGGCGAGCCCGAGGGGCTGGTCAAGACCGTCTTCGACGCCAAGACCGGCGAGTTGCTCGGCGCCCACATGGTCGGCCCCGAGGTGACGGAGATGATCCAGGGCTACGGCATCGCCCGCACCCTGGAATCCACCGAGGCCGAGCTGATGCACACGGTCTTCCCGCACCCCACGGTGTCGGAGACGATGCATGAGTCGGTGCTGGACGCCTATGGCCGCGTCATCCACATCTGAGTGGCGCCGGCTGAACGAGGCGAACTGGAACGAGCGGACCGCCGCCCATCTCGGACCGCGCGGCTATGATCTCTCGAGCCACCGCGCCGGGCGCGGCTGGCTCGACCCGCTGGTGGAGGCCGCGATCGGCGACATCGCCGGCCTTTCGGTCCTTCACCTGCAATGCCATGTCGGCCATGACAGCGTGGCGCTGGCCCAGCGCGGGGCGCGCCGTGTCGTCGGCGTGGACTTCAGCCCGCCCGCGCTTGAGGCCGCCGCGGCGCTGGCCGCCGAATGCGGCCTGTCCGCTACGCGCTTCGTCCTGTCAGACGTGCAGGAGGTTCCCACCGCCCTGCCGCAGGACGCCGGCACCTTCGATCTCGTCTTCACCAGCTGGGGCACGATCTGCTGGCTGCCGGATCTCGACCGCTGGGCGGCCGGCATCGCCTTCGCGCTGCGGCGCGGCGGGGTCTTTGTGTTTGCCGACATGCACCCGGTCGCGCGCGTACTGGCCGATGGGACAACGACCGTGCCTGGCTTCCCGGGCTGGGCAATCTCCTATTTCCAGGCCGGGCCCATCGAGTTCGACGACGCGACCGACTACCAGGACCCCGAGGTGCGGCTCGCGAACAGCCGGACCGTCGAGTTCCAGCACAGCCTGGCCGCCATCCTCGCCGCGTTGCAGGGCGCCGGCCTGGCGCTGCAGCGGCTGGAGGAGCATCCGCGTCTCATCTGGCAGCCCTTTCCGGGCTGCGTGCAGGACGCCGACGGCCTCTGGACCTGGGCCGACCGGCCATTCCTGCCGCTCTCCCTTGTCTTGCGCGCGGTGAAGTCGTGACGCCCTCGTCCTCCGCCGCGGGCATCGCTATATCCGCCTCATGACGACGCGCGTCGAAATCGACCATCGCCGGCCCGAGGGGCCGCTCAAAGGTGCCGAGCGGCACCCGGAGAAGGCGCATCGGCCCGACAACCCCATCCAGCGGAAGCCCGCCTGGATCCGGGTGAAGGCGCCCACCAGCCCGGTCTATCGCGAGACCCATGCGCTGATGCGCGCCAACGGCCTGGTCACGGTCTGCGAGGAAGCGGCCTGCCCCAACATCGGGGAATGCTGGTCGCAGCGCCACGCCACCATGATGATCATGGGCGAGACCTGCACCCGCGCCTGTTCCTTCTGCAACGTCGCCACGGGGATTCCGAAGCCGCTCGACACGGACGAGCCGCGTCGCGTCGCCGATGCCGTCGCCAAGCTCGGCCTGCGCCATGTCGTGGTCACCAGCGTGGACCGCGACGACCTGCGGGACGGAGGCGCGGAACATTTCGCGCAGACCATCCGCGCCATCCGCAGCGCCGCGCCGGAGACCACCATCGAGATCCTGACGCCCGACTTCCTGCGCAAGGACGGCGCGCTGGAGGTGGTCGTCGCGGCGCGCCCCGATGTCTTCAACCACAACCTTGAAACCGTGCCGGCGCTGTATCCCACCATCCGCCCCGGCGCGCGCTACTACCACTCGCTGCGGCTGCTGGACCGCGTGAAGCAACTCGATCCCTCCATCTTCACCAAGTCCGGCCTGATGGTTGGCCTCGGCGAGAAGCGGATCGAGGTGCTGCAGGTGATGGACGACCTGCGCAGCGCGGAAGTGGATTTCCTCACCATCGGCCAGTACCTCCAGCCCACGGTGAAGCACGCCGCGGTGGACCGCTTCGTGACGCCCGATGAATTCGCCGACTACGCCCAGGTGGCGCGCGGCAAGGGGTTTCTTCTCGTCTCCGCCACGCCGCTGACGCGCAGCTCCTACCATGCGGATCGGGACTTCGCGCAACTGCGTGCGGCGCGCGAGGCGCGGCTGAAGGCCGCCTGATGCCGACCCATGCCGAGAAGAAGGTGCTCCCCTACACCCAGGAGCAGCTCTTCGACATGGTGGCCGATGTGCGCCGCTACCCGGAATTCCTGCCCTGGTGCGTCGGCGCGCGGGTGATCTCGCGCACGGACGACGAGCTGATCGCGGACCTGACCATCGGCTTCAAGATGTTCCGCGAGACCTTCCGCAGCCAGGTCACGCTGGAGCGCCCGCACCATGTGCATGTGCGCTACCTGAACGGCCCCTTCCGCTACCTGAACAACCACTGGCGCTTCGCGCCCGTGCCGCAGGGAACGGAGGTGGATTTCTTCGTGGATTTCGAGTTCCGCTCCCGCCTGCTGCAGGCCGTCATCGGCACCGTCTTCAACGAGGCGGTGCGCCTGATGGTCCGCGCCTTCGAACGCCGCGCCTACATCCTGTATCGCCGCAGCGCGCCCCCCGCGGGCGAACCCGCGCCGCGGGAGGCGTGACCGCGGCCGGCTGCGTCAGCCGCGCGGCGCCGAAGGCCCGTCGGTGATCCGCCGGATTACCTCGCCCACCTGCACCATCTCCTGCGCGTAGTCCTGCGAGGCCTGCGCGAAGAAGCGGAACTGCGCCTCCATCATGCCCTTCACGTCGCCGACCGGCATGGAGGAGACGAACTCCATCTGCGCGCGCATGCGCCGTCCGGAAAAGTCCAGCATCTCCTGTGTGATCTGGGCCGCCATCTCGCTCAACATCAGGTTGGCGGCGAAGGGGCTTTCCGGCAGCGCCGCGACGTGGGGCGCAGGTGCGGGCGCAGGCGTTTCGATACGCGACATCATTCACCCTCCTCATTCGCCGGCATGGCCGGCGGCGGCGAGGTAAGGCCCGCTTCGCGGCGCGCGCAATGCGTCGAATTGGCCGCCACGCTGCGGCAAAGCGGCCACGCCTTGCCCTTGCGGAAGGCTCGCGAAACCGCGATGCGCCGCGCGTCAGAGGAACGCCAAGCCGGCCACGCCGCCCGCGGCCAGCACCCACAGCAGGTTCAGCTCCGTCCGCCACACCAGCAGGGCCGCGACGACCGCGACGGCAAGCCCGACAAGTTGCGCCGCCGCCGCCTGCGCCATGATGAGGCCGGAGGCGAGGATCAGCCCGATCGCGATCGGCACCAGCCCCGCCCGCACCGCCTTCAGCCAGGGCTTCGCGGCCAGCCGCTCGGTGACACCGGCAACCCACCAGGCCAATCCCCAGGCCGGCGCGACGATGCCGAGGAAGGCGGCGCCCATCCCCGCCGGCCCCGCAATCACCCAGCCCAGCGCCGCGGCGACCAGGATGTTCGGCCCCGGCGCTGCCTGCGCCAGCGCGTAGACCTGCGCGAAGGTGGCGCTGTCCAGCCAGCCATGGATCTCCACGATCTGCCGGTGCATCTCCGGCACCACGGCATTCGCGCCGCCGACCGCCAGCAGCGACAGCGTGCCGAAGGTCAGCAGCAGGGAGAGCAGCACGCCCCCCATCAGCCGCGCGCCTTCTGCCGGCGCAGCGCGGCGCCGATGGCAAAGGGCGCCAGCAGCAGCACGATCAACGGCAATGGCAGGCGCAGCCAGGCGGCCGCAGCCGTCGCCAGCAGCCCGATCACCACCGTCTCGGGCGGCGGCCGCAACTTCTGGCCCATCTTCACCGCGGTGCCGACCACCATGCCCGCCGCCGCAGCGGCGATGCCGTGCATGAAGCTGTCCACGCGCGGATCGTCCGCGACGCTGCCATAGACCAGCAGCAGCCCCGTCAGCAGCACCAGCGGCACCGCGTAGAAGCCGCCGCTCGCCGCCAGCGCGCCGGTGAAGCCGTGGAAGCGGCGCCCAAGCATGACGGAGGTGTTGCCCACATTCGGCCCCGGCAGCACCTGCCCGGCGGCCAGCATCTCGGCGTAGTCGCGCTCGGACAGCCAGCGCTTCTCCTCCACCACCACCTGGCGCGCGAGCGCGGCGGGGCCCCCCCCGCCCCCCCCCCCC
>NZ_JBWXTD010000002.1:729677-737214 GCF_056682175.1 Falsiroseomonas sp. RANM36 | reverse complement strand
CCCCCGCGGCGCCCCCCCCCCCCCACCCACCCCCCCCCCCCCCCCCCGCGGCGCGGGGGGGGGGGGGGTGACGGTGCGGGGCGGCGGGCGCATCCATCGCGACAAGCCGCCGGTGATGGGTGCCGAGGACTTCGCCTATTTCCTGCAGGACCGGCCGGGCGCCTACATCAAGCTCGGCCAGGCGCAGGGCAGCAAGGGCGCGCGCCCGGTGCACACCACGCTCTACGACTTCAACGACGAACTGCTGCCCGTCGGCGCCAGCTTCTTCGCCACCCTGGTCGAGCAGGAACTGCCGCGGCCCTGACGGCGCCCGCGATCAGTCCAGGATCTGCCGCCGGCGCAGCGCATCGATCGTCTGTTGCGCGGCAGCCGGCGGCACGCCGAGATGCTGCATCGCATAGTCGGCCATGCCGAGCGCCACCTCGCGCTCGCCCATCATCACCAGGCCGATGCCGTCCTCCGCTTCCATCAGCACTGCCTCATCGTCGCTGTGGGTGCGGATGACGACATGGATCGCCGGATTCGCGGCACGCGCCAGCGCCAGCACCGCGCGCGCCTCCACCGCACCGGGCAGCGCCACCACCAGCAGACGGGCGCGCTCCAGCGCGGCGGCCTCCAACACCTCGGGGCGCGTCGCGTCGCCCCAGATGGCCTGCATGCCGGCGTCGACCAGGCGTTCGGCGGCGGCACGGTTCTCTTCCAGGGCCACCACCGGGATCCCATGCCGGCGAAGGGCTCGGATCACCATCGCGCCGCCGCGACCGCCACCGACAACGACCGCATGGCCGGCCGCCGGCGGCCCCCCGGCCGAGAGGATGCGCCGCGGCCGCCGCTCGCCGCGCCAGAGCGCCAGCCGGGCGGAGCGTTCCAGCCGCGGCGCCGCCGCCTCGGCCGCGCGCAGCAGCAGCGGCGTGAGCAGGATGGTCGCGACGGCCGCGACCAACACTGGGCCGCGCACCGTGTCGGGCAGGATCTGCTGCCGCACCGCGACCTCGGTCAGCAGAAACGAGAATTCGCCGATCTGCCCGAGCGAGCCGGCCACGATCGCCGCCGTGCGCGGATGGACCCGCAACAGAAGCAGCAGCGCGAAGGTGCCGCCCGCGACCGCCAGCAGCACCACCAGCACCGAAGCGACGCCGGCCAGCGGCTGCGCCATCACGGCGGCGGGGTCCAGCAACATGCCGACCGAGACGAAGAAGATGGCGGCGAAGATGCGCTGCATCGGCATCGCCTCGGCCGCCGCCTGGTGGCCCAGGTCGCTCTCGCCCAAGACCACGCCGGCGAAGAAGGCGCCGAGCGCGAAGGAGACGCCGAACAGCGTCGAGGCCAGGAAAGCGACGCCGAGCGCCATGGCCAGCACCGCCAGCGTGAACAGCTCCCGCGAGCCGCCGCGCGCCACGCGCACCAGCAGCCAGGGCAGGGCGCGGCGGCCGAACAGCCACATCACGCCGATGAAGGCCGCGAGGGAGAGCGCGGCCTTGCAGAGCTCGTAGAACAGGGAGCCCGCGCCGCCTGCCTGCTGCGCCCCGGCCGCGGCGGGCAGCATCACAAGCGCGAAGACCACGACTAGGTCCTGCATCACCAGCCAGCCCAGCGCGATCCGCCCGGCCTCGCTGCCGAGCCGGCCGCGTTCCTCGAGCGCACGCGTCGCGACCGCGGTCGAGGAGATCGCCAGCGCCATCCCGAAGGCGAGCGCCGCGCCGAAGGCAAGCCCCAGCGCGACCGAGCCCAGCCCCCCCCCCCCCCCGGGGGGGCGCGGGGGGGGGCGCCGCCGAAGCCGAACAGCCCGACGCGGGTGAAGGCCAGGAACAGCTGCAGCCGCGTCGGCGGCGGCGCGAGGTCGGTCATGCGGAATCTCCCCGCACCATGATGGTCAGGCGGCGCGCAGCGCGGAAGCCGGCCGTTGACCGCACGCGCCGCGCGGCGCCATCCCGCCCGCCCGAAGGAGAGATGCGATGCGAAGCCGCAGTCTTGTCGCCGTCCATCCCGCGATGCGCGACGACATCGGGGACCTTCTCACCCGCCGCCCGCTGCCCGGGCCGGGGCTCGACCAGGTGGACCCCTTCCTGTTCCTGAACCACCACGGGCCGCAGACCTACAGGCCGGGGAACCAGGGCCTGCCCTTCGGCCCGCATCCGCATCGCGGCTTCGAGACGGTGACCTTCATCCTGGAAGGCGAGCTCGCCCATCTCGACAGCGGCGGACATGAGAGCGTGATCCGCGCCGGCGGCGTGCAGTGGATGACGGCGGGCAGGGGCCTCGTCCATGCCGAGGTCTCGCCCGAGAGTTTCAAGCGGTCGGGCGGCCCGATGGAGATCCTGCAGCTCTGGGTGAACCTGCCGGGCCGGCTGAAGATGACCGCGCCTGCCTATACCGGCCTGCAGCGGGAGGACATCCCGCAGGTGGATGCCGATGACGGCCGCGTGCGGATCGAGCTGATCTCCGGTGACTGGGATGGCCACAAGGGCGCCTACGAGTCCCTCACCGGCGTGGCGATGACGGTGCTGCGCCTCGCGCCCGGCGGGCACGTCAGCGCGCCGGCCCCGCGGGGCCGCAACGTTTTTCTCTACGTCGTCGCCGGCACGCTGCAGGTCGCCGGGACGGCGGTGCCGAAGTTCAACCTCGTGGAGCTCGCCGATGACGGCGATGCCGTCGCGCTCGCCACCGGGCCGGAAGGCGCCGTCGCGCTGTTCGGCCATGCGGCGCCGCTGAACGAGCCGGTCGTCGCGCACGGCCCCTTCGTGATGAACACGCGCGAGGAGATCGTCGCGGCGGTGCGCGACTACCAGGCCGGGCGCGTCGGCGCGCGGTCGTAGCGTCGGGCGCGGAAGCCGCGGTAGAATCGCGCGATGCTCCGCCGCGCCCTCCTGCCGCTCGCTGCCGCTTTGCTGCCGCTGCCCGCTTTGGCCGCGCGCACCCGCGTGGGGGAGGTGACGCAGCTCGATGGCTCGGCGGTCGCGCTGTTTTCCGGCGAGCCGCCGCGGACGCTCGCGCCCGCCGCGCCGATCATGATCGAGGACCTGCTCAGCACCGGCCCGGCGACGCGCTTCGCCTGCCGGCTGGAGGGCGGGCAGGAGCTGCGGCTCGGCGAGAATGCCAGCCTGCGCGTGGCCCGCGCGGCGCTGCGCGGCGCGCGGCCCGGCACGGCGATCCGCAGCTTCGGCGGCGCGGTGCTGATGGACCTGCCGCCGGCGGATTCCGGCGCGCGACGCGGCGGCACCACGCTGACGCTGCCCTGGGCCGCGATCGGCGTGCGCGGCACGCGGTTCTTCGCCGGCACGCTCGATGGCCGCAACGCGGTCTTCGTGGAGCGCGG
Source organism: Falsiroseomonas sp. RANM36 (assembly GCF_056682175.1). Taxonomy (NCBI): domain Bacteria; kingdom Pseudomonadati; phylum Pseudomonadota; class Alphaproteobacteria; order Acetobacterales; family Roseomonadaceae; genus Falsiroseomonas; species Falsiroseomonas sp. RANM36. The sequence continues at coordinate 733,898 of NZ_JBWXTD010000002.1, read as the reverse complement.
CCAGGTTGCGGTCTCGGCCGCCGGCGAGACGGCGGTGCTGACCGAAGGGGAGGGCGTGGACGTCGCGGAGGGTGGCCCGCCCGGCCCCGTCACGCGCTGGGGCGAAGCGCGCATCGCGCGCGCCCTCGCGCTGGTGACCTAATACAGCGGCCGCACCTCCCACTCGCCCGGCAGGCCGCGCAGCGCGAAGCGGCCGAGCGGCGGCGGCAAAGACGGGTCCTCGATCGCCGCCACCAGCGCCCTCCGGCCGAGTTCCTTGCCGAGTTCCTGCAGCCGCGCCGCCATGTTCGCCGCATCCCCGCATACCGCCCAGGTCAGGCGCGATCCGCCGATCTCGCCCGCCAGCACCTCGCCCGCCGCGACGCCGATCCGCGTCTCGCCCCAGCCCAGCGCCAACGCTTCCGGCGTGGCCCGGAAGGCCTCGGCGAAGCGGTCCACGGCACGCGCCGCGGCCAGCGCCCGCGCCGCGTGATCCGCCTGCGGCAGCGGCGCGCCGAAGACGCCGAGCACGCTGTCGCCGATCAGCCGCTCCAGCGTCGCGCCCTCGGCCAGCATCGCCGCCTCGATCCCGGCGAGATAAGCGTTGAGCGCCGGCAAGAACTCGCCCGGCGCCGCGCGGTTCACCATGGCGGAGAAGCCGGCCAGGTCGGTCATCACCACCGCGACGCGGCAGCGCTCCGGCCGCCGCCGCTCCGCCGCGGGCAGGGCGCGCAGGCGGGCGGCGACGCCGGTCGGCAGGCGATGCGCGAAACGGGCGAGCAGCGCGGCGCGCTCCCGCGCGAGGCGCAGCGCCGCCGCAGCCGCCTCCGCCACGCCGCCGAGCAGCGCCGCCAGCGCGGGCAGCACCGGGTCGAGCAGCAATGGCCCGACGCGCAGCGCCGCGCCCGCCGCACCAATCCAGCCGAGGGCGAGCAGCGCCGCCAGCGCGAGCCCCGCGCCGCTGCGCCCCCGCACCAGCGCCGCCGCCGCCGCGCCGCGCCGCCCGGCCCCCCGCCCCCCCGGCCCCGGGCCCCCCGCGCGGCGCCCCCCCCGCCCGCCCGCCCCCCCCGCCGCGCCCCCCCCCCCCCCGCGCCGCCGCGGCGGCGCCGAGCAGCCGGGCCGCCAGCGCCCCTGCCCTGGTGCCGCCGGGCGGTCGGCGCGGCTGCCAGCCCGTCACGATCTGCGCCGCCGCTTCCGCCTGCAGGCGCAGCGAGGGGGTGAAAGGCCCGAAGACGGAGCCGCGCAGCGCCGCGGCCCCCGGCGCCGTCACGCCGATCACCGCCAGCCGCCCGCGCAGCGCCTCCGGCCCCAGCGCACCGTCCAGCAGCGCCGCGGCGGGCAGCATGGGCACGCGCTCGCGCGCCGGATGCAGGCGCAGCAGGCCGTCCGGCGGGAAATCCAGCACGAGCGGCCCGACCTCCAACCGCATCGGCGCGCCGCCGCGCAGCAGCAGCGTCCGCTCGCCGAGCGCGCTCGCGATGGCCGCGAGGGCAAGGCCGGGCGCCGCCGTCGCCTCCGCCCCCGGCGCGCCGCGCCGCCCCCGCCGGGGGGCGGCGCGCACCACTTCGCCCGGCCGGCCGGCAAAGCCCGCGGGCACGCCGCCGATCGCCGGCGGCGCCAGGCCGGGCAGCAGCGCAACGCCGGCCAGATCGGGCCCGCCGAGCAGCGCGACCCCGAATCCCGCCGCCGCGCGCGGCCCGGCGAGCGCCGCCTGCCCGGTCGGGACGAGGCCCAGTGCCTCGGCCAGCGCGGCATCGCCCGGCGCCGGCTCCTCCACCACGATGTCGAGCGCGATCGCTGCCGCGCCGGCCTGCGCCACCGCCGTGACCAGGGCGGCGAGCCTTTCGCGCGGCCAGGGCCAGGGTCCTTCGGCGGCGCGCGCCGCCGCGCCCCCCGCCACGGCCACGACCGGCGCGCCGGGTTCCGCGGGCCGGGGGACCAGCGCCATCAGCCGGTCGGTCGCGGCCTCCCGGATGTCGGTCGCGGGGCGGGGCGCCAGCCGCGCGGCCCGCGCCCGCCGCGCCGCGGCGGCCGCCCCCGCCTTCACCCGCCGGCAGCCAGCCCGCGCAGCCCGGCGGGATCGCTGAGCCTGAGCCCGGCGCGCACCGGCTCGATCAGCCCACGACCGCGGAACTCGGCCAGCACGGCATTCACCTTGGGCCGCGTCGCCGCGACCAGCGCGGCGATCTGCCCCTGCGGCAGCCGCACCAGGCCGGAGGGATCGGCGGCGGCAAGCTGCAGCAGCGCCATCGCCACGCGCTCCTGCAGGCTTCGCAGCCCGACCGCCTCGGCCTGGTCCGTGGTGCGGCGCAGCCGGGCGGCAAGCGTGCGCAGCAGGGCGGAAGCGACCGCCGCATCCTCCCCGATGATCCGCGCCGCATCGGCGTGCCGCAGGAGCCGCGCACGCACCGGCGTCAGCGCCGTGGCGTCGGCGCTGCGCGGCCCGCCATCGATCAGCGCGATCTCGCCCAGCGGCTCGCCCGGCCCGATCAGCCCGAGGGTGAGTTCACGTCCCGCCTCGGTGGAGAGATGGACCCTCACCAGCCCGTCCACCACGACGACCAGCCCCTCGCCGGGATCGCCGCGGCGGAACAGCACCGCACCCGCATCGTGCCGGACCGGCCGGGCGACGGCGGCCAGCCGGTCGAGGGCGGCGTCGGGCACGCCGGCAAGGAAGGGCAGGCGGCCGAGCAGCCGCCTCGTCTCGGGATCTGGCACGATGCGCGAGCATGCCCGGCGCGGCGCATCCTCGCCAAGCGGGCGCGGGCGCGGATCATGCCTGGGGCGCCGAGGATGCCGCGATGCGGCTCGGCCATGGCCGGTCTCCTGCTGGTCAGGGCAGGAGCCTCGCAGGATGCCGCGGGGCCGGCTGTTCCGCTGGGAACAGGCCGCTTCGGATCAGGCCGGCAGCAGCACCGTCGCGGCGGCCTGCGCCGCAATGCCTTCGCCGCGGCCGGGGAAGCCCAGGCGCTCGGTCGTCGTCGCCTTCACCGAGATCCGGTCGATGCCCACACCCAGCAGCTCCGCCAGCCGCGCCCGCATCGCCGCCGCATGCGGCGTGATCTTCGGCTGCTCGCAGATCAGCGTCACATCGGCATTGGCCAGCACGCCGCCGCGCGCCGCGATGCGCTCCGCCGCATGGCGCAGGAAGCGGGCGCTGTCGGCGTCCGTCCACTGCGCTTCGGAAGGCGGGCACCCGCGGCCGATGTCGCCCTCGGCCAGCGCGCCATAGATCGCGTCGCAGAGCGCGTGGATGCCGACATCGGCGTCCGAATGGCCCGCCAGTCCGAGGGGACCGGGCACCACCACGCCGCACAGCACCATCGGCCGGTCGGGGACGATGCGGTGGACGTCGAATCCCGTTCCCACGCGCGGGACCATCCCGGCCAGCATCGTCGCCTCCATCCGCCGCAGATCCTCCGGCCAGGTGATCTTGATGTTCGAGTCGTGCCCGGGAACCAGCGCCACCGGCAGCCCGGCGGCCTCCATCACCTGCGCGTCGTCCGTGACCTCGGCGGTCAGGGCGCGATGGGCGGCGAGCAGGTCCGCATAGCGGAAGGCCTGCGGCGTCTGGGCGCGGAACAGCCCGTCCCTGGGCACCGTCGCCGCGATGCGCCCGGCCGCGCCGCGCTTCAGCGTGTCCGCCACGGGCAGCGCCGGGATCGCGCCTGGTGCCGTCTCCAGCGCGGCGAGCAGGGCAGGGACGGTGCCCGGCGGCACCACGGGCCGTGCCGCATCATGCACCAGCACGAAGTCGGGCGGATCGGCTTCCAGCGCCGCGAGTCCCGCCAGCACGCTCGCCTGCCGCGGCGCCCCGCCGGCCACCGGCTTCAGGCAGGGCAGCCCTTCGAGCAGGCTGGCCAGCAGCGCCTCGTCCCCCGGCGGGGCGACGGGCTGGATGGCGGCGACCCCGCCCTCCCGCAACAGCGCCTCGGCCGCGTGGCGCAGCACCGGGCGGCCGAGCAGGGGCAGGAACTGCTTGGGCAACTCGGCCCCGAAGCGCGTGCCGCGACCCGCCGCGACGAGCAAGGCGATCGTTCTCATCGCGGTGATGCTAGAGCACGTTCCGATCGACTGGAATCAGTCGATCGGAAGGTCGTGCTCTAGCAGGCTGGGGAAATTCGCGGCCGGAGGCTTGGTTTTCCTGGTGTGTGCGGTGAGCAAGCGGTCTCTTGCGGGCTGCTCGGTGCGGTTTTCGGCGCCGTCCCGCCGCGATTTATCGCGCCAGGTCGTCTCCCGGCG
>NZ_JBWXTD010000002.1:727328-729577 GCF_056682175.1 Falsiroseomonas sp. RANM36 | reverse complement strand
CTTATCCGCCCCCAGCGTGCTGCGCGTCGCGCGATCCAGCCCCGCCATCATCGTCTCGCCGGCGTCGCGCTCGGCGGTGCCGGTGGCCCGCGTCGTGGTCGCCGCAACCGCCAGGCCGTGCCGGTTCTCCATCACCACATGCCCGGCGTAGCAGAGCTTGGACGCCTGCCCGTTCGACTTGCGCGCCAGCCGCGCATCGGGGTCCGTGGTGGAGGCATGCGTCTCGTTGCTGCGCTTCTCGCCGTGGAAGTCGCGCTCGCCGTTGCGCCCCGGGCCAGGCGGCGGCCCGGAGCCGTCCTTCGGGCGGAAGCTCTTCATCGAGGCCCAGGCCTCGATCAGCGTGCCGTCCACCGAGAAATGCTCCGACGAGAGCAGCGGCTTGACCTCCGGATCGGCCAGCACGGCGGCGAAGAACTTCCCCGCCACCTCGCCCCGCAGCAGCCGGTCCCGGTTCTTGGTGAACACCGTCACGTCCCATACCGGCGCGTCCATCGACAGCCCGATGAACCAGCGGAACAGCATGTTGTAGGTCACCTGTTCCATCAGCCGCCGCTCGGATCGCACCGAGTAGAAGGCCTGCAGTAGCAGCGCCCGCAGCAGCTTCTCCGGCACGATCGAGTCCCGCCCGCCCGCTGCGTAGAGCTTGTCGAACTCGCCCGACAGCCGCTCCAGCGCCCGGTTCACCAGAACCCGGATCGGCCGCAGCGGGTGGTCCGCCGACACCAGCGCCTCCGGGCTCACATAGCTGAACATCGAGCCCGTCTGCCGATCCGATCCGCGCATCGCCACATCCGCCATCAACATCAGCAGCGAATCAGATCAGCGCCGATCCGAACAGCCGATTTTCCGCAGCCTGCTAGAAACAACGATTCTAGAGCAGCTTATGCCCGTTCGGCGGAACCACGGAGCGGTTCCACTCGAACGGGCGCTGCTCTAGCCGCCTGCCCGCCGGTCCGGGAGAGCATCCAGACCTGCCCGCATATTCGGCAGATGCATCCGCATCTGCACAACGGGAGTGGACGAAACCGGATTTGAACGCTACTCCGCCCAAATCATGAGCATTGCAAAGGCAGAAGGGGGATGCACGCACTCCCTCCGATCGACCTCGGCGGGGCCCGGATCGAGACGCCGGTCATCCTCGCGCCGATGTCGGGCGTCACCGACCTGCCGTTCCGCCGCCTGTCGCGCGGCCTCGGCACCGGCCTCGTCGTCTCCGAGATGATCGCCTCGAACGCGATGGTGCGGGAGAACCGCAACACGCTGAAGATGGCCGAGGTGGACGGCTTCGGCGCGCCCTCCTCGGTGCAGCTCGCCGGCTGCGACCCGGCGGTGATGGCGGAGGCCGCACGGCTGGTGGTGGATCGCGGCGCCGCCATCGTGGACATCAATTTCGGCTGCCCGGTGAAGAAGGTCGCACTCGGCCAGTCCGCCGGCTCCGCCCTGATGCGCGACGAGATCGCCGCCGCGCGCATCCTGGAGGCGACGGTGAAGGCGGTCTCCGTGCCCGTCACGCTCAAGATGCGCATGGGCTGGGACCACAAGAGCCTGAATGCCCCGCGGCTGGCGAAGATCGCCGAGGAATGCGGCATCCGCCTGGTCACCGTCCATGGCCGCACCCGGCAGATGTTCTACACCGGCGTGGCCGACTGGGACTTCGTGCGCCAGGTGAAGGAGGCGGTGCGCCTGCCCGTCATCGTCAATGGCGACATCCTGGGGCCCGAGGACGCGGCCGAGGCGCTGCGCCGGTCCGGCGCCGATGGCGTGATGATCGGCCGTGGCTGCTATGGCCGCCCCTGGCTGCCGCGCCTCGTCGCCGAGCAGCTGCGCAGCGGCCAGCCGGTGCCCGAGCCCGACCTCGCCGAGCAGCTCGCGACGCTGCTCGCGCATTACCAGGGCATGCTGGTGCATCACGGCCGCGATCCCGGCCTGCGCCTCGCGCGCAAGCATGTCGCCTGGTACTCGAAGGGCCTGCCCGGCTCCGCCGAGTTCCGCGCCGAGGTGAACCGCCTGCACGAGGTGGAGGCGGTGCTCGACCTGATCCGCCGCTTCTACGAGCCTCTGGTCGAGCGCGGGGTCACCCGCGAGCGCGCCGTGCGCGAGGCCGCGTCCGATGCGGAGCTGATGGCCGCATGAGGGCCGGCGTCCTCGCCCGCCGCAAGGCGCCGCCCCGCCCCCCCGCCCCCCCCCCCCCCCCCCCCCCCCCCCCGGGGCCCGCCCGCCCCGGCGCCGCGCCCGGGGCCCCCGCGGGG
>NZ_JBWXTD010000002.1:718503-727318 GCF_056682175.1 Falsiroseomonas sp. RANM36 | reverse complement strand
GGGGGGGGGGGGGGCGGGGCGGGTGGCGGTGGGGTGGGCGGCGGGGGGGGGGGCGCCCCCCCCCCCCCCCCCCCCCCGACCCTCCCCCCGGCCGCCCCCGCCGCCCCCGCCGCGCCGGATGCGCTGGCCATCCTCGGCTCGCTGCCGGTGCCCGCCGTGGCGCTCGACGGCGAGGACCGCTTCCGCTTCGCCAATCCCGCCGCCGAATTGTTCTTCCAGCTTTCCGCGCCCTCCCTCGCGGCGCTCTCGCTGCGCGATCTGCTGCCGCAGGACAACCGGCTGTTCGGCCTGCTGGACCAGGTGCGCCGGCACGAGGCGCCGGTCTATGACCACGACCTCGCGCTCGAGAGCCCGCGCCTGCGGCGCTTCGGCGTCGCGGTGCAGGGCGCACCGCTGCCGGAGCTGCAAGGCGGCGTGGTGCTGACGCTGCAGGATGCGTCCACCGCGCAGATGCTGGACCGCCAGCTCAATTTCCGGGGCGCGGCGCGCGGCGCCTCGGCGATGGCGGCGATGCTCGCGCATGAGGTGAAGAACCCGCTTTCCGGCATTCGCGGCGCGGCGCAGCTGCTGGAACTCGGCGCCGCGGAATCCGACCGCGAGCTGTGCCAGCTGATCCAGGACGAGGCCGACCGCATCAAGAACCTGGTCGAGCGCATGGACATGTTCTCCGAGCGCCCGATCGAATGCGCCGAGGTCAACATCCACGAGGTGCTGGACCATGTGCGCCGCATCGCGCTCTCGGGCTTCGCGGGGCATCTGCGCATCGTGCAGGGCTACGACCCCTCCCTGCCGCCGGTCTGGGGCAATCGGGACCAGCTTGTGCAGATCCTGCTCAATCTGGTGAAGAACGCGGCAGAGGCCGTTGATCCGCGCGAAGGCGAGATCCAGCTCGTCACCGCCTATCACCACGGCGTGCGCATCGCCGTGCCGGGCAGCGCGGAGCGCGTCCATCTGCCGCTGACCGTGATGGTGCGCGACAACGGGCCGGGCATCGCCGAGGAAGTGCGCGCCACGCTGTTCGAGCCCTTCGTCACGACGAAGCGCGGCGGCCAGGGCCTGGGACTTGCATTGGTGGCGAAGCTGGTCACCGACCAGGGCGGGCTGATCGAATGCGACAGCCGACCCGGCCGCACGACCTTCCGCCTCTCCCTGCCGGCACCTCCCCGCCGCGCCGATCACGGAGCCACGACATGAGCGAAGCTGTCACGGCACCCCCGCCCGCCGCCGCCGTCACCCGCACCATCCTCATCGCCGACGACGACCGGGCGATCCGCACCGTGCTGAGCCAGGCGCTCGGCCGGTCCGGCTACCATGTCCGCGCCACCTCCTCGGCCTCCACGCTGTGGCGCTGGGTCGAGGACGGGGAAGGGGATCTCGTCATCACCGACGTGGTGATGCCCGACGAGAACGGGCTCGACCTCGTGCCGCGCATCCGCCGCGTGCGCCCTGACCTGCGCGTGCTGGTGATGAGCGCGCAATCCACCTTCTCGACCGCGCTCAAGGCGACCCAGCGCGGCGCCTTCGACTACCTGCCCAAGCCCTTCGACCTGAAGGACCTGCTGGCCGTGGTGGCGCGCGCGCTCGCCGCGCCGACCGCCTCGGAGGCGCCGGAGGGCGAGGAGCAGGAGGAACGCCTGCCGCTGGTCGGGCGCAGCCCGGCGATGCAGGAGATCTACCGCACCGTCGCCCGCCTCACGACCACCGACCTCACGGTGATGATCACCGGCGAGTCCGGCACCGGCAAGGAACTGGTCGCGCGCGCGCTGCACGATTACGGGCGGCGGCGCAGCGGGCCGTTCGTGGCGATCAACATGGCCGCGATCCCGCGCGAGCTGATCGAGAGCGAGCTCTTCGGCCATGAGCGCGGCGCCTTCACCGGCGCGCTGAACCGCGGCGTCGGCCGCTTCGAGCAGGCGGCCGGCGGCACGCTCTTCCTCGACGAGATCGGCGACATGCCGCCCGAGGCGCAGACCCGCCTGTTGCGCGTGCTGCAGGAAGGCGAATTCACCACCGTCGGCGGCCGCCAGCCGATCAAGGCGAATGTCCGCATCGTCGCGGCGACGCATCGCGACCTGCGCCAGGCGATCCGCGCCGGCCAGTTCCGCGAGGACCTGTTCTACCGCCTGAACGTGGTGCCGATCCGCCTGCCGCCGCTGCGCGAGCGGATCGAGGACATCCCGCTGCTCGCCCGCCACTTTCTCGAGCGCGCGCGCGCCGCCGGCTTGCCTGGCAAGCAGCTCGACGGACCGGGGATGGAGCGGCTGAAGGCGCATGCCTGGCCCGGCAATGCACGCGAGCTCGAGAACCTGATGCGCCGCCTCGCCGCGCTCTATCCGCAGGAGGTGATCGGCCCGGATGCCGTGGCGGCGGAGCTTGCGGAAGCCTCCGCCCCGGCCGAGGATGCGCCGCGCGCGCCGGAGACGCTGGAGCAGGCGGTGGAGCGCCATCTCGGCGGCTTCATGGCGGCGCACAAGGACGGCATGCCCGTGCGCGACCTCTATGACCGCGTCCTCGCCGAGGTCGAGCGGCCGCTGCTGCGCCTCGCGCTCAGCGCCACGCGCGGCAACCAGATCAAGGCGGCGGCGATGCTCGGCCTGAACCGCAACACCTTGCGCAAGAAGCTGCGGGACCTCGACCTGCCCGTGGTGCGCGGCTTGCCGTGAGCGGCACCGCCGGGCCGGGGAACCGCCGGATCGGCGACATGCTGCTCGGCCGGGGGATGACCTTCGGCCTCGCGGTCACCGCGGTGCTGCTCGGCGTGGCGACCTTCGTCCTGCTGGCGGGCGGCTCGCCGCTCGGCCCGACTCGGCCGGGACAGATCGTCGGCGTGGTGCTGGCCAATGCCGGCGTGCTGCTGCTGCTCGCGGCCTCGCTCGCGGCGCGGCTGGTGCGGGTCTGGGCGGAGCGGCGCCGCGGCAGTGCCGGGGCGCGGCTGCATGTGCGGCTGGTGCTGGTCTTCGGCGTGGTGGCCGTGGTGCCCTCCCTCGTCGTCGCCGCCTTCGCCGCGATCTTCTTCAACCTCGGCATCCAGGCCTGGTTCAGCGACCGGGTGCGGGACACGCTGGAGGCCTCGCTGGTCGCCTCCCGCGCCTGGCTCGACCAGCATCGCGACGAGATCCGGGTGGATGCGCTGGCGATGGCCGCCGACCTCAACCGCGCCGCGCAACTCTACCTGCCGCAGAACATGCCGGCCTTCGAGCGCCAGCTCGCCACCCAGGCCTCGGTGCGCGGCCTGACGGAGGCCGTGCTGGTGGAGCCGGAGCTCGGCCGCGTCGTCGCCCAGGCCGGCTTCGTCTCGGGGACGATCGTCGAGCTGCCGCTCGGCGCGCTCGAGCAGCTGCGCCAGGGCGAGGTGGTGGTGATCCCGGTCGAAGGGGAGGCGCGGGTGCGGGCCCTGGCCACGCTCGATGTGGAGCCGCGGCTCGTCCTGATGATCGGCCGCCCGCTGGATGGCGGGGTGCTGGAGCACCTGCGCCGGACCGAGCTTGCCTTCCAGGAATACGACATGCTGGATCGCAACCGCGGCAGCCTGCAGATCACCTTCGCCCTGGTCTTCCTGGGGGCCGCGCTGCTGGTGCTGCTCGGCGCCGTCCTGGTCGGCCTGGTCTTCGCCAACCAGCTCGCCCGCCCGATCAGCCGCCTGATCTCCGCCGCCGAGCGCGTGCGCGCGGGCGACCTTTCGACCCGCGTGCAGGAAGGCACCGCGGATGACGAGCTCGCCACGCTCAGCCGCGCCTTCAACCGCATGACAAGCCAGCTTTCCGCCCAGCGCGGCGAACTGATGGAGGCGTATCGCCAGATCGACGAGCGGCGCCGCTTCACCGAGACGGTGCTCTCCGGCGTCTCGGCGGGCGTGGTCGGGCTCGACGCGCAGGGGCGGATCAACCTGCCGAACCGCTCGGCCAGCGAGCTGCTCGGCATCGACCTCGACGCCGGCATCGGCCTGCCGCTGGCAAAGGTGGTGCCGGAATTCGCCGAGCTGATCGCCGAGGCCGCCGCCGCGCCGGACCGGCCGCGCATGGCCGAGATCCCGCTCGGCCCGCCCTCGCGCCGACGCAGCCTGATCGCACGCATCGGCGCGGAGACGCAGCAGGGCGCGGTGGTCGGATTCGTGCTGACCTTCGACGACATCACCGAGCTGCAATCGGCCCAGCGCAAGGCCGCCTGGGCCGATGTGGCCCGGCGCATCGCCCATGAGATCAAGAACCCGCTGACGCCGATCCAGCTTTCCGCCGAGCGGCTCAAGCGCAAGTATCTCAAGGAGATCGGCAGCGATCCCGAGACCTTCCGCTCGCTCACCGACACCATCGTGCGCCAGGTCGGCGACATCGGGCGGATGGTGGACGAGTTCTCCGCCTTCGCGCGGATGCCCCAGCCGGTGATCCGCCCCGAGAATCTCGGCCGCCTGATGCGGGAGGCGCTGGTGCTGCAGCAGGCCGCGCATCCCGAGATCGCCTACGAGGTCGAGATCCCCGACCCTGCGCCCACCGTGCCGGCGGACCGGCGGCTGATCGGCCAGGCGCTGACCAACCTGCTGCAGAACGCCGCCGATGCGGTCGCCGCCAGGCCGCGGGAGGACGCGGCCGAGGGGCAGGGCGGGCGAATCGCCCTCCGGCTCGAGGCCTGCGCGGAAGGCTGGGCCATCGTCGTCGAGGATGACGGGATCGGCCTGCCCGAGGGCGAGGAACGCGCCCGTCTGACCGAGCCCTATGTGACCCACAAGGCGAAAGGAACCGGTCTCGGCCTTGCCATCGTCAAGAAGATCATGGAGGACCATGGGGGACGGCTGGCGCTCGAGGACCGCGGGGAGGCCCCGGGTGCGCGCGCCGTGCTGATCCTGCCGGCCGCCCCGCCGGCAGCGGCACGACGAGAGGAGATGGGCGTGGGGCGGGTCGGCCATGGCGCATGACATCCTGATCGTGGACGACGAGCCCGACATCCGCGCCCTCATCGAGGGCATCCTGTCGGATGAGGGCTATCAGACACGGCAGGCCGGGAATTCCGACCAGGCGCTGGCGGCCTTCCGGGCGCGCCGGCCCTCGCTCGTCATCCTCGACATCTGGCTGCAGGCCTCCCGCCTCGACGGCCTCGGCATCCTGGAGGTGATGCACCAGGAGGAGCCGCGCGTGCCCTGCGTGATGATCTCCGGCCACGGCACCATCGAGACCGCGGTGCAGGCCATCCAGCAGGGCGCCTACGACTTCATCGAGAAGCCCTTCGAGGCCGACCGGCTGCTGCTGATCGTCTCCCGCGCGCTGGAAGCCGCGCGGCTGAAGCGCGAGGTCAGCGAGCTCAAGCTGCGGGCGGGCGCCGAGACCGAGCTCGTCGGCGTCTCGCAGGCCATGTCGCAGCTCCGCCAGGCGATCGAGCGGGTGGCGCCCACCGGCTCCCGCGTGCTTATCAGCGGCCCGGCCGGCTCCGGCAAGGAGGTGGCGGCGCGCATGCTGCATGCCCGCTCACGCCGCGCCGATGGGCCCTTCGTCGCGCTGAACTGCGCCACCCTCGCCCCCGGCCGCTTCGAGGAGGAGCTGTTCGGGGTGGAGACCGGCGCCGATCCGGCGGCGCAGCCGCGCCGCGCCGGCGTGCTGGAACGCGCCCATGGCGGCACGCTGCTGCTGGACGAGGTCGGCGACATGCCGATCGAGACGCAGGGCAAGATCGTCCGCGCCCTGCAGGAGCAGGGGTTCACCCGGCTCGGCGGGGCGCAGCGCGTGCAGGTTGATGTCCGCGTCATCACCACCACCAGCAAGGACCTGCAGGCCGAGATCGCCGGCGGGCGCTTCCGCGAGGACCTGTATTACCGCCTCGCCGTGGTGCCGTTGCGGATCGCGCCGCTGCGCGAGCGGCGGGAGGACATCCCGGCGCTGGCCCGCCACTTCATGGCCAAGTCGGTCGAGACCTCCGGCATGGCGCCGCGCGAGCTGACCGAGGACGCGCTGGCGGCGATGCAGGCCTATGAGTGGCCCGGCAATGTGCGCGAGCTGCGCAACCTGATCGACTGGCTGCTGATCATGGCGCCGGGCGAGGCGCGGGAGCCGGTGCGGCCGGACATGCTGCCGCCGCAGGTGGGTGCCGCGGCGCCGGCGGTGCTCAAGCTCGACCGCAGCAGCGAGATCATGACCCTGCCGCTGCGCGAGGCGCGCGAGCTGTTCGAGCGGCAATATCTGGAAGCCCAGCTGCTGCGCTTCGGCGGCAACATCAGCCGCACGGCGAATTTCGTCGGCATGGAGCGCAGCGCGCTGCACCGCAAGCTGAAGTTTTTGGGGGTCAACGCCGAGGACCGCGCGCCGGCAGGCGGGTGACAAGGGCGCGATCTTCTGCAAGATGGCTGCACCCGGCCCGCGCAGCGGGCCGAGCGCCCGACGGGCGCCGCGCACCAACCAACCGCCGAAGCGGCGCACCATCGGCCTGCGCGCAAGCCAAGCCGGCGGAGCCGGCGCCCGGCGCCTGAGGGCAAGCCCATGTCCAGGATCGCCTATGTGAACGGCCGCTACGTCCAGAAGCCGGACGCAGCGGTGAACATCGAGGATCGCGGCTACCAGTTCGGCGACGGCATCTACGAGGTCGTGCACCTCTACGGCGGCCGCTACGTGGACGAGGACCTGCATCTCGACCGGCTGGAGCGCAGCCTGCGCGAGATCCGGCTGCCCATGCCCATGTCGCGCGCCGCGCTGCGGCTGGTCCTGCGCGAGGTCGCCCGGCGCAACCGCGTCACCGAGGGCCTGCTCTACATGCAGGTGACGCGCGGCGTGGCGCGACGCGACCATCCCTTCCCGACCAAGCCGGTGCCGCCGGCCATCGTCGTGACCGTGAAGCGCGTGGCGCCCTATCCGAGCGACGTGGACGCCTGGCAGGCCGGCGCCATCACGCTGCCCGACCTCCGCTGGGCGCGGCGCGACATCAAGAGCGTCAACCTGCTGCCGAACTGCCTGGCGCGCCAGGCCGCGCGCGAGAAGGGCGCGATCGAGGCGATCCTCTACGACGCGGCGACGGGCATCGTGAACGAGGGCGCGGCAACGACCTTCTGGATCGTGGACGAGAAGGGCGCGATCCGCACCCGCCATCTCGATCACGTCATCCTGCCCGGCTGCACCCGCGCCGCGCTGATGGCGGAGCTCAAGGCCGAAGGCATCGCCTGGGACGAGGCGCCCTTCACGCTCGACGATCTCGCGAAGGCGCGGGAGGCCTTCATCACCTCCGCCACCTCCTTCGTGCGCCCGATCACGAAGATCGACGGCAGGCCTGTGGCCGACGGCAAGGTCGGGCCGGTGGTGCGCCGGCTGTTCGAGATCTTCGCCCGCCACGTGAAGGGCGACATCAGGAACGCGGCGTGACTCCGGCCGCGCTGGTGCGCGCCTTCTACACCGAGGTGTGGGAAGCTGGTCGGCTCGAGCGCATCCCGGCACTCATGGCGCCGGACGTCGCCTTCCGCGGCTCGCTCGGCAGCGTGCTGCGCGGCCATGATGCCTTCGCTGGCTATGTCCGGACCGTGCGGGGCGCGCTGCGACGCTACCGCTGCGACATCGTGGAGCTTGTGGAGCAGGCGCCGCGTGCCGCCGCCCGCATGCGCTTCTCCGGCCATCATGCCGGCGGGCCGCTGCTCGGCGTGCCGCCGACAGGGCGGCAGGTCGGCTGGGCCGGCGCGGCGTTCTTCGATTGCGCGGACGGCTTGATCCGCGATCTCTGGGTGCTCGGCGACCTCGACGACCTCAGGCGACAACTCGCATGAACCGCCCCGCCTGCATCCTCTGGGACTGGGACAACACGCTGGTGGATGGCTGGGCCGCGATCCAGCATGGACTGAATGTCACCTTTCGCGAATTCGGCATGCCGGAATGGGATCGCGCCACGGTGCTGGCGCGTGTGCGCGGCTCGCTCCGCGACACCTTCCCCGGCATGTTCGGCGCGGGCTGGGAACGGGCGCGGGATGTCTTCACCGCGGCCGTCCGCGCCTGCCATCTGGAGGTGCTCGCGCCCATGCCGGCCGCGGCCACGGCATTGTCGGCCGCGGCCACGATCGGCCCGCAGGGGGTGATCAGCAACAAGCAGGGGCCGCTGCTCCGGGCGGAGGCCGGCCATCTCGGCTGGAGCGCGCATTTCGCCGCCCTTGTCGGCGCCGGCGACGCCGCGGCCGACAAGCCCGATCCGGCGCCCTTCGCGATGGCGCTCGCCGCCTGCGGCGTGCGGCCCGGGGCGCATGTCTGGTATGTCGGCGACACCGCGCTCGACATGCGCGCGGCGCGCGCGGCGGGCTGCACGGCGGTGCTGGTCGGCGGCGCGCCGCATGACGGCGGCCTCGCCCATGCCGCGCCCGATCTCGCCTTCGACGACGCCGCCGCGCTGGCCGATGCGCTGGTCCGCCTCGGCGCCCTGCAGATGCGCGAGGGCAGGTGATCGGGCATCGCGCACCACCCTCCCTTGCCAGAGCGCCCGCACCTCTGGAAAGGTGAGGCGGTCGGTCCTGCACGCTGCCATCCGCGCCGCGGCAGGCCATGAACAAGAAGGACCAACCCTCCGTGGCCGCCGAGAAGTCGCAGAACGTACAGGACGTCTTCCTGAACCACGTCCGCAAGTCGAAGACACCGGTCACCATCTTCCTGGTGAACGGCGTCAAGCTGCAGGGCATCATCACCTGGTTCGACAACTTCTCCGTGCTGCTGCGCCGGGACGGGCATACGCAGCTGGTCTACAAGCACGCGATCAGCACCGTGATGCCGGGCGCGCCGATCTCGCTGTTCGATGCCGGGACCGGCGGCGCCGGGGCCGCCCCCCCCCCCCCCCCCGGGGGGACGCCCGGGCGGGGGGGGCGCGGGGC
>NZ_JBWXTD010000002.1:714873-718403 GCF_056682175.1 Falsiroseomonas sp. RANM36 | reverse complement strand
CGCCCGCCGCCGGCGCGGAGGCATCGCCGGGCCGTGAAGGCCGGCTGACGCTGGGGGCGAACCCTGTCGGGCGCGGCGAATAGCAACGAGAAGAAGGGCGAGGAGAAGGGGCCGACACGGGCCGCCGTCATCCTGCCCCATGAGCGTGCCGGCCGCGGCGACGGCGCCGGGGCGCGCGCGGCCGAGGCGCGGCTGGCCGAAGCGGTCGGCCTCACCGCCTCGATCGGCCTGACCATCGTTCACAGCGCGATCCATCCGCTGCGCGCGATGCGGCCTTCCACGCTGCTCGGCGAAGGCCAGGTCGGCATGGTGAAGGAGGCGGTGGAGCGCCATGGCGTCGCCGTGGTGGTGGTGGATGCCGCGCTGAGCCCGGTGCAGCAGCGCAACCTGGAGCGCGCCTGGGGCTGCAAGGTCATCGACCGCACCGGCCTGATCCTGGAGATCTTCGGGGAGCGCGCGGCCACCAAGGAAGGCGCGCTGCAGGTCGAGCTCGCGCATCTCGACTACCAGCGCACGCGGCTGGTGCGCAGCTGGACCCACCTGGAGCGCCAGCGCGGCGGCTTCGGCTTCCTCGGCGGTCCCGGCGAATCGCAGATCGAGATCGACCGACGCCTGATCGGCGAGCGCATCGTGAAGCTCAAGAAGGAGCTGGAGCAGGTGCGCCGCACGCGCGGCCTGCACCGTCGCGCGCGGGAGCGCGTGCCCTATCCGGTGGTCGCGCTCGTCGGCTACACGAATGCGGGCAAGTCCACGCTGTTCAACGCGCTGACCGGCGCCGGCGTCTATGCGCAGGACCAGCTCTTCGCGACGCTCGATCCCACCATGCGCGCGATCCGGCTGCCCTCCGGCCGCACGGTGATCCTCTCCGACACGGTCGGCTTCATCAGCGAGCTGCCGACGCAGCTCGTCGAGGCCTTCCGCGCGACGCTCGAGGAAGTGGCGGCGGCCGACATCATCCTCCATGTCCGCGACGCCGCGCATCCCGACACCGCCGCGCAGCGCGCCGATGTGCTGGGCGTGCTGGCCGAGATGGCGGAAGGCCCTAACGCCGCGCTCGATGCCGACTGGCCCTCCCGCGTCGTCGAGGTGCTCAACAAGGCCGACCTGATGGGCGGCGTCGAGGCCGTGCCGCAGCTGCCGGGCGCCATCGCCGTCTCCGCGCTGACCGGCGACGGGCTGGAGCAACTGCGCGCCGCGCTGGATGAAAGGCTCGCCGCGGGGATGGAGACGGCGGAGTTCCGCCTCGCCCCCACCGACGGCGCCGGCATCGCCTGGCTCTACGAGCATGGCGAGGTGATCGCGCGCGAGGATGCGGAGGAGGCGATCCGCCTGACGGTTCGCCTCTCGCCCGCCAACCGCGCGCGCTTCGAGCAGCGCACCGCCTCGTGAAGCCCGGCCGTGCCCAGGCCAGCGAGGTCGCGGCCCTGCTGCGCGATGCGGCGCGCGCGGAGATCATGCCGCGCTTCCGCCGCCTCGCCCCCGATGCGGTGCGCGCCAAGACCGGGCCACTCGACCTGGTGACGGAGGCGGACGAGGCGGCGGAGCGCGTGATCGAAGCCGGCCTCGCGCGCCTCTTTCCCGGCTGCGTCGTGGTGGGGGAGGAGAGCGCATCGGCCGATCCCGCGATGCTCGATCGCCTGGCGCAGGCGGATTGCGCCTTCGTCGTGGACCCGGTGGACGGCACGGCGAATTTCGCCGCCGGCGTGCCGCTCTTCGGCTGCATGGCCGCGATGTTTTTGGGCGGCGAGGTTGTCGCGGGCTGGATCCACGATCCGCTCGGCGACGACACCGCGATCGCGCTGCGCGGGGAAGGGGCCTGGGTGGAGGATTCCGCCGGCGCGACGCATGGCGCCATGCGGGTCGCGGCGCCGGTGCCGATCTCGCGCATGGTCGGCGCGGTGTCCTGGAACTGGATGCCGGAGCCGCTGCGCAGCCAGGTGCCGGGCCGCCTGCCGCGCCTTGCCGCCGCCATCGCCTATCGCTGCGCCGCGCATGAGTATCGCCTGGTCGCCGGCGGGCATGCGCATCTGCTGGTGTACAACCGCCTGCTGCCCTGGGACCACGCGCCCGGCTGGCTGCTGCATGCCGAGGCCGGGGGCTATTCGGCGCGCTTCGACGGCAAGCCCTACGACCCCGCGCGCCATCGCAGCGGCGGCCTCATCTGCGCCCCTGACCGTGCAAGCTGGGAAGCGATCATGGACGCACTGATCCGCGGTGCCTGATGTGTTGGCCGCCTCATGCGCCGGCGCCCCCTCCGGGGGCCTGGCTTGCGCGCCACGCGGCGCGGCGGCCATTCGGCCGCGCGCCCGCCATCGGCGGGCGCAGGTCGCTCCGTGACATCGCAGGCTGACGAGGATGACGAGGAGGAAGGCCCGCCCGGCCTGCCGCCCGGCACGCCCTTCTACATGACGCCCGCCGGCGCGACGGCGCTGCGCGAGGAGCTGCGCCGGCTTTGGGAGGAGGAGCGGCCGAAGGTGGTGGAGGTCGTCTCCTGGGCCGCGGGTCTCGGCGACCGGTCGGAGAACGCCGACTACCAGTATGGCAAGCGCCGCCTGCGCGAGATCGACCGCCGCGTCCGCTTCATCCGCAAGCGGCTGGAGCGCGTGCAGGTGGTGGACCCCGCGGCGCAGTCGAAGCGCGACCAGGTCTTCTTCGGCGCGACGGTCACCTATTGGCGCGCATCCGACGATGCGGAGGTGACGGTCACCATCGTCGGCGTGGACGAGGCCGATGCGGATGCGGGCCGCATCTCCTGGGTCGCGCCGGTCGCGCGCGCGCTGCTCGGCGCGCGCATCGGCGACAGCCGGCGCCTGCGCACGCCCGCCGGCGCCGAGGAGATCGAGGTGGTCGCCATCGCCTATCCCGGCTGACGCGGGCGCTCGCAGCGGCATATCAATCGTGCGACGATGCGCGCATGCTGGGCTGCCACGGCGCACAGGCCGGGAGACGAGGAGGGCAGGCCATGCGTCGGATCGTCATCATACTCTCGCTGTTCCTGCTCGGCAGCCTGCCCGCCCTGGCACAGGTCCCGGGGAGCGTGCAGCGGAACCAGCGGGAAGCGGAGGCGGATTGCCGCTCGGCCGGCGGGCGCCCGGCCGTGATGCCGGCCTTCCAGGCCCAGCTCGACCTCAACGGCGACGGCCAGCCCGACTATGTCCAGGACTATACCGGGCTCGATTGCCAGGGCGCGGCCTCCTTCTTCTGCGGCTCGGCGGGATGCCCGCTCGTGATCTTCCTCTCGCCCGCCTACCGCGCGGAGCCGCTCGGCCATTCGCAGAGCTGGACCGTGGACCGCACCCGGACCCCGCCGGTCATGGTGCTTTCGCTGCACGGCTCCTCCTGCGGCCGGGTCGGGGCCGACACCTGCGAAGTGCGGCTCGCCTGGAATGGGCGGGAGATGGCGCGCGTCGGCGCCGGAACGCGGCCGCCCCGCGTGGCGGCGCCCCCCCCCCCCCCCGCGCCCCCGGGGGGGCCCCGGGGCGCCGCGGCGCCCGGGGCGGCCCCCCGGCCGGGCGGGGGGGCGCCAGGGC
>NZ_JBWXTD010000002.1:706893-714773 GCF_056682175.1 Falsiroseomonas sp. RANM36 | reverse complement strand
CGCCGCGCGCCGGGCGGCGGGGGGGGCGGGCCCGGCCCCGCGGGGCGGGCCGCCGCGGCCGCGCCTCCGCCCCGCTCGCGCCGAATGGCGGTCCTGTCTGGGTCGCCGATCTGCGCGACGGGACGCTCGCGCGGCTGCTCGCCGGCAACGACGGCAGCCTGGAGCTGCGGATCAACGGCGGCCTCCAGGGTCGCCTGCCGCTGCAGGGCTCGACGCGGACCGTGCGGGACGCGCTCAGCCCCTGCCTTGCCTTCTGAGGCAGCGGCCGGCTTGGCGCCGCGCGCCGCCGGCTGATACGGCTGCGGCATGGACGCGCTGCTGCCCTACGACCTCGACACGCTCCTCGACACCCTCACGAGCCTCGGCCTCGCGCTGGTGCTCGGCGCGGTGATCGGCGCGGAGCGCCAGTATCGGGAGCGCATCGCCAACCTCCGCACCAATGTGCTGGTCGCGCTCGGCGCGGCGCAGTTCGTGGACATGGGCGTGCAGCTCGGCGGCGCGGATGTCGCGATGCGCGTCGTCGCCAACATCGTGACCGGGGTCGGCTTCCTCGGCGCCGGCCTGATCATGAAGGAGGGCGCCAACATCCGCGGCCTGAACACCGCCGCGACCGTCTGGTGCTCGGCCGCGGTCGGCGCCTGCGCCGGGGCGAACCTGCCGATCCAGGCGGTCCTGCTCACCGCCTTCGTGCTGATCTGCAACACCGCGCTGCGCCCGGTGGTGAATGCGATCAACCGCATCCCGGTGCGCGACCAGGCGATCGAGGCGCATTACGACGTCTTCGTCACGGTGCCCGCCACCGCCGTCGCCGCCGCGCGGGAGGCGATCCTGCGCGCGCTGGCCAAGGCGCAATACCCCGTCAGCCATGTGGACGTGGCCCCGCAGGCCAATGAGGCGGTGGAGCTGGTCGCGCACCTGATCAGCACCTCGGTGGATGCGGCCGACCTCGACGAGGCGGTCGCGACGCTGCGCCGGCTGCCCGGCGCGCGCGATGCCGGCTGGACCCGCAACAGCGCCCATTGAGGCGCTGAATGATCATCCTCGGCCCCGCCGCTTCGACACCGCTGCCCGTCGCGCCCATCTGCTCCGGGCAAGAACGGGAGCCCGCGATGTCCGCCACCGACCCCACCGATCCGCTGCCCGCCGGCCTCGAGACGGTGCTGCTGCCGCGCACCCACGACATCGGCGGCTTCGAGGTCCGCCGCGCCCTGCCGGCGAAGCAGCGCCAGATGGTCGGGCCCTTCATCTTCTTCGACCAGATGGGCCCCGGCGAGTTCCTCACGGGCCAGGGCGTGGATGTGCGCCCGCACCCGCATATCGGCCTCTCCACCGTCACCTACCTGTTCGAGGGCGAGATTCTCCACCGCGACAGCCTCGGGACGGAACAGCCGATCGCGCCGGGCGACGTGAACTGGATGACGGCGGGCAGCGGCATCGCGCATTCCGAGCGCACGGCGGCCGCCCGCCGCGAGGCGCCGCATCGCCTCTCCGGCATCCAGTCCTGGGTCGCCCTGCCGAAGGACCAGGAGGAACGCGCCCCCGACTTCGTCCACCACCCGGGCGCGACGCTGCCTGAACTCGCGGATCGCGGCCTGCATCTGCGCCTGATCGCAGGCCACGGCTGGGGCGCGCGGGCGCCCGTCGCGGTCGCGTCGGAGCTCTTCTACGCCGATGCGCAGCTCGCGCCGGGCGCGGCACTTCCGATGCCGGAGCACGAGGAACGCGGCGCCTGGGTGATGACCGGCAGCGTCGCGGTCGCGGGCGTCCGCTTCGAGGCCGGGCGCATGCTGGTCTTCCGCGCCGGCGACGCCATCACGTTGCGCGCCGGGCCCCAGGGAGCGCGGCTGCTGCTGCTGGGCGGGGCGGCGATGGACGGGCCGCGCTACCTGTTCTGGAACTTCGTCTCCTCCTCGCGCGAGCGGATCGAGGCGGCGAAGCAGGGCTGGGCGCGCGACCGCCTGGGCCTTGTCGTGCCGGGCGACGAGCGGGAGTGGATCCCGCTGCCGGAGAAGCGCGCCGTGCGCGCGGGGCAGGGGCCCGCCTAGGCAGGCACCGCGATCCCCCCGCGCGGTTCGGGCTTGGCGGGACCGGCCAGCCGGCCGATCCTGGCGCCCGGCTGTCCCGGTGCCGCCGGCGGCAGCCATCCGCATCGCCACCCAGGAGGGGCCGAGATGACCCGCAACCCCATCGGCGCCCTGTCGCGCCGCCCCCTGCTGCTCTCCGCCCTCGGCACCGCGCTGGCGGCGCCCGCGCTCGCCCAGTCCTCCGTGGTGCGCCGGCTCAGCGACCGGACGGCGGCGGCGAATGCCGGCACGGTGGGCGTGATCGCCGGCGGGGTGGACGGCACCTATATCCGCATCGCCGCCGATCTCTCCGCGGTGCTGGACGACGGCGACACCCTTCGCGTGATCGCGATGCTGGGGAAGGGGTCGCTGCAGAACATCGCCGACATCGTGCTGCTGCGCGGCGTGGATATCGGCATCGTGCAGTCGGACGCGCTGACCTTCGCGCGCCGGCGCGGGCTGATCCCCGGGGCGGAGACGCTGATCCAGTACATCGCCAAGCTCTACGACGAGGAGATCCACATCCTGGCGCGGGAGGGGATCGGCTCGGTCGCCGACCTGGCGGGGCAGGTGGTGAATGTGGATGTGCTGGGCAGCGGCACGGCCATGACCGCCTCGCTGGTCTTCGACGCGCTCGGCATCGAGGTCCGCACGACCCACGACGTGCAGGACCTGGCGCTGACGAAGCTCCGCCGGGGGGACATCGCGGCGATGGTCTTCGTGGCCGGCAAGCCGGCGCGGCTCTTCGCCGGGGTGCAGCCCGGGAGCGGGCTGCGCTTCCTGCCGCTGCCCGCCACCCCGGCGCTGATGGAGACCTACCTGCCGGCCACGCTGCGCGCTTCCGACTACCCGAGCCTGATCCCCGAGGGCACGACGATGGAGACCATCGCGGTGGGGGCGGTGATGGCGGTCTATGCCTGGCAGCCGGGCAGCGAACGGCACCGGAAGGTGTCGCGCTTCGTCGAGGCGCTGCACGCCAATTTCGACGCCTTCCTGCGCCCGCCGCGGCATCCGAAGTGGCGGGAGGTGGACCTGGCCGCGGCGGTGCCGGGCTGGGTGCGCTTCGACCATCGGGCCGGGCCGTCCCGGGCGCGGCGCTGACATGGATCAAGGAACAAATGTTCTTGTTGTGTTCAGTGGTCCTGCCACGTTGGGAAAGTTTATGGCCTGAGCGGTACGGGTCGGCCTCGCAACGCCCGAGACTGTAAATATTTCACGGCGGCCCGGCCGATCGTCAGCCGCCGTCGCGCTCGGCCTGCTTCACCGCGGCCCAGGCCGCTTCCATCCGCGCCAGGCCGGCATCCTGCGGCGCCTTGCCCTCGACGGCGAGGCGCTGCTCGACCCCGGCAAAGCGACGTTCGAATTTCGCATTCGCCGCGGCGAGGCAGGCCTCCGGGTCGAGGTCCAGCTTGCGGGCCAGGTTCGCCAGCACGAAGAGCAGGTCGCCCACCTCATCGGCCTGCCGCGCCTTGTCGGCGGTCGGCAACTCGGCCCGCAGCTCGGCGGCCTCTTCCTCCAGCTTGTCCAGCACTGCGGCGGCGTCGGGCCAGTCGAAGCCGACGCGGGCGGCGCGGCGCGTCAGCTTGAGCGCGCGGGTGAGGGCAGGGAGGCCGGCAGGGATGCCAGCCAGCGTGCCGGTCTCCGCCCGGGCCTGGCGCTCCGCGGCCTTCTGGACCTCCCAGGCGGCGGTCTGGGCCTCCGTCGAGCGCGCCTCCGCCTCACCGAATACATGAGGATGACGGCGGATCATCTTGTTGCTGATGGATTGCGCGACCGCGGCGAAGCCGAACTGCCCGGCCTCCTGCGCCATCTGGGCATGATAGACGACCTGGAACAGCAGATCGCCAAGCTCGTCCTGCAAGGTGCTGAAATCGGGGCCTTTGGCGATGGCATCCGCCACCTCATAGGCTTCCTCGATCGTATAGGGCGCGATGGTGGAGAAATCCTGCTCGCGGTCCCAGGGGCAGCCATCGGGCGCCCGCAGCCGGGCCATGATCTCGAGCAGGCGCAGCATCTCGGCGGCGGGATCGGCGGCCATGGGGGGGGGACTCCGGCGGCAGGGACGGGACAGGTCTGGCGTGCGGCCGCCGGCGGGACAAGCCATCCGCGATCATCCCCAGATCGGCTTGCCGCATAAGATATATTATGGAAATTTTCGTCTTGGGGAGAAGTCCGTGGAGAGCGGTCCGGCAGCCTGCGTCAGGCGCCGGGCACCTCCAGAACCATGCCGTCATGGCCGGGCTCGATCCCGCGCGGCAGGTTCGCCTGCAGCCAGCCCCAGTCCATGTCGATGCCCATATGCGTCAGCACGGTGCGCCGCGGCTTCAGCCGCGCCGCCCAGTCGCAGATCAGCGCCACATGGGCGTGCACCGGATGCGGCCCGCGCTGGAAACAGCCGACCACCCAGGTGTCGAGACCCTCGAGCGCCGCCAGGCTCTCCTCCGGGAAGGCCACGACATCGGTGCAATAGGCGAAGCCGCCGATGCGGAAGCCGAGGGTTTCCATCACCCGGTGGTCCTGCCGGATCACCCGCACCGGCAGCCCGGCCATGCGGACCACCTCCCCCGGCGCGATCGGACGCGGCGTCAGCGAGGGGCGGAAGAAGCCCTGCGGCGGCGGCGGATGGAAGGCGTAGTCGAAACGGCTGCGCAGCTCGGAGAGCGTCAGGTAGGTGCCGAAGGCATCGAGCGCGCCGCCGCGGATGCGGTTGACGATGCGCAGCTCGTCGAGGCCCATCACGTGGTCGGCATGGGTGTGGGTGAAGACCACCGCATCCAGACGCCCGATCCGGGCCGCCAGCATCTGCGCCCGCAGGTCAGGCCCGGCATCGATCAGCAGCCGGCGCCCGTCGGCGTCCTCCACCAGGGCGGAGCTGCGGCTGCGCCGATTGCGCGGCTCCGCCGGATCGCAGGCACCCCAATTGCCCAGGCCGTCCTCGCCGCCAAGCAGCGGGACGCCGCCCGATCCGCCGCAGCCGAGGAGCGTGACCCGGATCACGCCGCCGCGGACCTCTGGAACAGACGGTGAAAATTCGCGGTGGTGAGCTCGGCCAGCGCCGCCATGCCGATCCCGCGCACCTCCGCCAGCTTCGCCGCGGTGTGCACCACGAAGGCCGGCTCGCAGCGCTTCCCGCGCAGCGGCACCGGGGCGAGGTAGGGGCTGTCCGTCTCCACCAGGATGCGGTCGGCCGGCATCTCGGCCGCGATCGCCCGGTTCTCCTCGGATTTCGGGAAGGTCAGGATCCCGGAGAAGGAGACATGGCCGCCGAGCGCGATGGCGGTCCGCGCCAGCGCGGCGCCGGAGGAGAAGCAGTGCAGCAGGAAGGGGAATTTTCCCCGTTCCGTCTCATCCTCCAGGATGGCCGCCATGTCCGCATCCGCGTCGCGGGCATGGATTACCAGCGGCAGGCCGGAGACGCGCGCGGCGGCGATGTGGCGCCGAAAGCTTTCGGCCTGCAGGGGCCGCGGCGCCTTGTCGTAGAAATAATCCAGCCCGGATTCGCCGATGCCGATCACCCGCGGATGATCAGCTTCGCGCAATATTTCGTCCACCCCTGGCGGCTCGCGCTCGCCGGCATTGTGCGGATGGATGCCGACGGTGGCGAAGACGCCTTCATAGGCATCGGCGATCTGCCGGACGGTCGCGGCCTGCTCGCCGAGGCGCGTGCCGATGGTGACCATGCGGCCCACGCCCGCGGCCTTCGCCCGCGCGACCACGGCCTGCTGCTCCTCGCCCTGGAAATGGTCGAGGTGGCAATGGCTGTCGATCAGCATGGTCAGGCGGCGGCCTCGATCTTGGCGAAGAGCGGCGCCGGCGGCGGCAGCGCCGTGCCCGCTGGCAGCGGGGTGGCGAGATCCCCGAGCCCCCTCGCCTGCTCCGGCACACCGAGCTGGTCCAGCAGCTTCGCCATGCTGCCCGGCATGAAGGGCTGCAGCAGCGTCGCGAAGGTCCGGAGCGCGTCGTGCAGGTGGCGCAGCACCGCCTCCATCCGGGCCGGATCGGTCTTCTTCAGGGCCCAGGGGGCCTGCTCGGTGATGTAGCCATTGGCGTCCCGCACCACCGCCATCACCGCTTCGAGCGCCAGGTGGAACTCCTGGCGGTCGAGATGGGCGGCGACCTGGCCGGCCAGCGCGTCCAGCTGCGCGCCGAGCGCGGCGTCGCCCGCCGCCCGCGCGGCGGGGGCCGGCAGCGTCGCATCGCAGTTCCGCTGGATCAGCGAGAGCGTTCTGTTTGCGAGATTCCCGAGCGCGTTGGCCAGCTCGCCATTGTTCCGCCCGATCAGCGCCGCGCGGGAAAAATCGCCATCCTGGCCGAAGGGCACTTCCCGCAGCAGGAAGTAGCGGATCGGATCCAGCCCGAACTCGGCGACCAGGGAAACGGGATCGATGACGTTGCCGAGCGACTTCGAGATCTTCTGGCCCTCATTCGTCCACCAGCCATGGGCGAAGACGCGCTGCGGCGGCGCGATGCCGGCGGCCATCAGGAAGGCCGGCCAGTAGATGGCGTGGAAGCGGACGATGTCCTTGCCGACGAAATGGATGTCGGCCGGCCACCATTTCTGAAAAGCTTCAGGATCAGCGGGATAGCCGGCGGCCGTGATGTAGTTCGTCAGCGCGTCCAGCCAGACATACATCACATGCGCCGCATCGCCCGGCACCGGCACGCCCCAGCGGAAGGAGGTGCGGCTGATCGAGAGATCGCCCAGGCCGGATTTAACAAAAGCAATCACTTCGTTGCGCCGGCTGGCGGGTAGGATGAAGTCCGGATTGGCCTCGTAATGCGCCAGCAGCCGGTCCTGCCAGGCCGACAGGCGGAAGAAGTAGGAAGGCTCCTTCACCCAGGCGACCGGCGCGCCGCTCGGCGCGTATTTCACCCCGTCGCGCTCGGTGAGCTCGTCCGGGCCGTAGAAGGCCTCGTCGCGCACCGCGTACCAGCCCTCGTAATGGCCGAGATAGATCTCCCCGTTCGCGACCAGCTTTTCCCACAGCGTCGTGCAGGCGAGCTTGTGGCGGTCCTCCGTCGTGCGGATGAAGTCGTCGATCGAGAGGCCCATGGTCACGGCCAGGTCGCGGAAATGCTGGCTCACCTGGTCGGTGAAAAGCTGCGGCTCCATGCCGGCGTCCTGCGCGGCCTTCTCCACCTTCTGGCCGTGCTCGTCCGTGCCGGTCAGGAAGAAGACCTCCCTGCCCTGCAGCCGGCGCCAGCGCGCCAGCACGTCCGCCGCCAGCGAGGTGTAGGCGTGGCCGATATGGGGCTTGTCGTTCACGTAGTAGATCGGCGTCGTGATGAAGCAGGGCCGGCTTTGGCGCACGGTGGTCTTCCGGGTTCTGCCGCCGGGGCTCAGCGCCGCGGCGGGGTGAGCCAGCCGAGGGCGGTCAATACGGCCTGCTTGCGGTCGAGGCTCAGCACGTCCGTCTCGGCGGCGAGGCGGCCGAGGCTATCCCACAGGGTGGACCACTCGGCAAGCGGACGCAGCGCCAGCCAGCCCGGCGCCGGGCCGCCGCGCGCGGCCTGCCGCACTGCCGCCGAGATCTCCCGCCGCAGCAGCGCGATGAAGGTGACGAAGGCGCTGCCGTCGCGCTTCGCCGCGACCTGGTCGGCCACCCCATGCCAGCGGCGCCGGTCGCCTTCGGCGAGCCCGGCCAGCACGCCATCCACCACCTCCTGCAGCGCGAGCCCCTCGCCTTCCGCCAGCGCCAGGGCCTGGCCGGGCGAGCCCTCCGCGATGGCGGCGAGCCGCGCCCGGTCGGGCCCCCCGCCGCCCCCCCCCCGGGCCCCCCCCCCCCCCCCCCCCCCCCGCCCCCCCCCCCCCCCCCC
>NZ_JBWXTD010000002.1:703848-706793 GCF_056682175.1 Falsiroseomonas sp. RANM36 | reverse complement strand
CCCCCGCCGCGCGGGCGGCGCGCCGCGCCCGGGCGGCCGCCGGCAGCGCCGGCCGCGGGCGCGCCAGCACCGCGGCGGTCTCCGCCTGGTCGAGCGGCGCGAGGTCGAGCCGGCGGCAGCGGCT
The DNA here is from genome assembly GCF_056682175.1 of Falsiroseomonas sp. RANM36. Taxonomy (NCBI): domain Bacteria; kingdom Pseudomonadati; phylum Pseudomonadota; class Alphaproteobacteria; order Acetobacterales; family Roseomonadaceae; genus Falsiroseomonas; species Falsiroseomonas sp. RANM36. The sequence goes on along the minus strand of NZ_JBWXTD010000002.1, from coordinate 706,669 downwards.
GCGGATGGTGGGCAGCAGCCGGTCGGGCGCCGGCGTGCAGAGCATCAGCACGGCGCGCGGCGGCGGTTCCTCCAGCGTCTTGAGCAGGGCGTTGGCGGCCTCGCCGCGCATCGTCTCGGCCCCATCCACCAGCACGAAACGCCAGGCGCCCTCCCCCGGCGTCAGCGCCAGCTTCTGGATGGCGCGGCGGACATCCTCGATCTTGATCAGCGCCTTCACGCCGCTGCCGGCTTCCGGCCGCAGCACGAAGAGGTCGGCATGGCTGCCGGCAGCGACGCGGCGGAACACCGGGTCCTCGGGCGGGAGGGAGAGCGGCGGCGCGCCGGGCTTGGCGGGCCGATCCGCGCCGCCGGCCAGCAGCCAGCGTCCGAAGCGATAGCCGAGCGTCGCCTTGCCGATGCCGGGCGGCCCCGCCAGCAGCCAGGCATGCGGCAGCCGGCCGGCCCGCGCCGCGGCTCCCCGCCCGGCGGCGGCGGCCGCGGGGCCGCCGAGGGCGGGGTGGGCGCGGACCGGAAGGTCCTCGTCCTCCTCGAAGACGACGGGCTTCGGCGCGCGCGCCATGGCTCAGGCGGCGCGGCCGAGGCGCGCGGCGACGGTCGAGCGGATGTCGGCGAAGACCGCCTCGGCCGGGCGCGCCGCATCCAGCACGGCACAGCGATCGGGCTCGGCGGCCGCGATGGCGAGGAAGCCGGCGCGCACCCGCGCATGGAAGCCGCCATCCAGCCGCTCATAGCGATCCGCTGCCGCGCCGCGGCCCATGGCGCGGGCCATGCCGGCCTCCGGCGCGATGTCGAGGATCAGCGTGAGGTCCGGCGCCAGGCCTTCCAGGGCGAGTTCGGCCAGCCGCGCATAGACCTCGCCCGGCACGCCCTGGCCGTGGCACTGGTAGGCGCGGGTGGAATCCGCGAAGCGGTCACAGACCACCCACATCCCGGCGGCGAGCGCAGGGCGAATGGTGGCGACGACATGCTCGCGCCGCGCGGCGAACATCAGCATCGCCTCCGCCACCGGGTCGAAGCCCTGGCCATAGAGCAGGACGCGCCGGATCGCCTCCGCCCCGGCCGAGCCGCCGGGCTCGCGGGTGAGCAGCACGGGCAGCCCCTGCCCCGCCAGATGCGCGGCGAGACGGCGCGCCTGGGTGGACTTCCCGCCGCCCTCCCCGCCTTCGAAGGTGATGAAGCGGCCCCGGGTCACGGCCCTCGCTCCAAGAAGCTGAACGACACCCCGCTCAGCCGCCGAACCAGCGCCCTATCACCGCCGGGATGCGCGGGAACAGGCCGAGCCGGTCCACATCGGCGCCGGCGATCAGCGGCACCGTCATCTCCGGCACGCCCTGCCCGCTCACCAGCAGCCGGCCGATCTCCTGGCCCTTGGCGACGGGCGCCGGCACCGGCGCGTCGAAGCGGACCTTGGCCTGCAGGCTGTTGCGCCAGGCCCGCGGCATGGTCAGCACGAGGGCGCGCCCCGCGACCAGCGGCACCGTGGCGCGCTCGCCCAGATAGACCGGCACCTCCTCCACCGTCTCGGCGGCGCGGAACATCACGACGTTGTCGAACTCCCGGAACCCCCATTCCAGCAGCCGCGCGCTTTCCTCCGCCCGCGCGCGCATCGAAGGCAGGCCGTTCACCACCAGGATCAGCCGTCGCCCCCCGCGGATCGCGCTCGCGGTCAGGCCGTATCCCGCTTCCTCCGTGTGGCCGGTCTTGAGGCCATCGGCGCCCGGCACGCGTGCCAGCGTCGGGTTGCGGTTCTCCTGCGTGATGTCGTTCCAGCGGAAGCTGCGCTCGTTGTAGAAGCGGTAGTACTCCGGATGGTCGCTGATGATGCGCCGGGCCAGCGTCGCAAGGTCCCGCGCCGTCATGCGATGCTCCGGGTCGGGCCAGCCGGTCGAGTTGCGGAACACGCTGTCGCGCAGGCCGATGCGGCGGCCGACCTCGTTCATCAGCTCGGCGAATTGCTGCTCGGAGCCGCTGATGCCCTCGGCGAGCACGATGCAGGCATCGTTGCCGGACTGCACGATGACGCCGCGGGCGAGGTCCTCCACGCTGATCTGCGCGCCGATCTGGACGAACATCTTGGATCCGCCCATGCGCCATGCGCGCTCGCTGACCGGCAGTTGCTGGTCGAGGCGAAGGCGGCCCTGCTTCAGCAGGTCGAAGACGACATACATCGTCATCAGCTTCGACATGGAGCTTGGCGGCATCCGCTCCTCGGCGTTCTTCTCGAGCAGCACCGCGCCGGTGTCGAAATCGATCAGCAGCGCCTGGCGCGCCGCGGTGTCCACCGGGCCGAGCGGGCTGCTGGCGGGCGTGGAGGGCGGCGCGGCCGGCGCCGCCGCCGGGCGCTGCGGGCGCCGCTGCTGCGCGAGCGCCTCCGTGGCCAGCACGGGGCTGCCCGCGAGGCCCGCGGCAGCCAGCATCACGTCACGACGGCGCATCGCCCATCCCCCAAGCACCGGCCGGGCGGGCCGGCGCGTCCAACGACTCGCGCTCAGTCCACCAGGATCCTGGCTTCCGATACGCCCGCACGGAGCGTCCGCTCAAGCGCGCGATCGGCCTCCGCCACGCTGGCGAGGGGGCCGATCCGCACGCGGAAGCTTTGCCGGCCGCGCAGGCCGATCGCCTCGACCCCGCCGCCGATGCGGGCGGCCTGCTGCTGCGCCAGGTCGCGCCGGCCGAAGGGCGCGGCCTCGACATAAAGCCGGCCGGGCTGCGCCGGCACGCGCGTCACGCGCTCCGGCAGGCGCGCGGGCGGCGCGGCCCGCGCCGCGGCGCCGCCGCGGGGGCCGCCGCGGCCGCGGGCCCGGCGCGCGCCGCCCCCC
>NZ_JBWXTD010000002.1:703291-703748 GCF_056682175.1 Falsiroseomonas sp. RANM36 | reverse complement strand
GGCGCCTGCACATCCTGCTGGCGCGTGAAGGGCACCGGCTGAACCACAAAAAGCTGTTCCGTCTGTACCGGGCGGAACGCCTCGGGGTACGGCGCCGTGGCGGGCGCAAGCGCGCGCTCGGCACGCGGGCGCCGATGGCACTGCCGCAGGGGATGAACCAGCGCTGGTCGTTGGACTTTGTCTCCGACGCGCTGGCCTGCGGTCGGCGGTTCCGCGTGTTGGCGGTGGTGGACGACTTCACCCGCGAATGCCTTGCGCTGGTGGCGGACACCTCGCTGTCGGGCCTGCGCGTTGGCCGTGAGCTCGACCGGATCGTGGCGCTGCGCGGCCGCCCGGCGCTGATCGTCAGCGACAACGGCACCGAGCTGACCTCGCACGCGATGCTGCGCTGGCAGCAGGAGCGTGGCGTCGCCTGGCACTACATCGCGCCTGGCAAGCCGCAGCAGAACGGGTTCGT
>NZ_JBWXTD010000002.1:695278-703191 GCF_056682175.1 Falsiroseomonas sp. RANM36 | reverse complement strand
GGGCGGGGGGGGGGCGGGCGCGGGGGGGGGGGCGGGGGGGGGGGGGCGCCCGCGGGGGGGGGGCGGGGGGCGCCGACCCTCCCGCGGTCAGGCCCAGCGCCGGATCGCGGCGGCGGAGTCGGTCGGGCCGGTGTTGAAGGCGATGCGGGCGCGGGGGGCGTGCTCGTGCACGACGTTCACCAGGCGCTCGAAGACGAGCACATGCGCCTCGTCGCGCCGCACGCCGGCGCCGATCAGGACGACGTCGAAAGGCCCGCCGCGCAAGGCCGCCTCCGCTTCCGCGGCGGCGCCCTCGGCGCTGCGGATGAAGGCGAGGGATGCGTCGTAGCCGGCCTCCTTGAGTCGCGTCTCGTCCGCGCGCAGGCTGGCTTCGAGCTTCTCGGGCGTCAGCCCGGGATACTTCGCGTAATCCACGGCGGATGGATGCCACCCGATCATCAGGACCTTCTTCGTCATGCCGCGCTCCTCTCCCTTTCCGTGGACTGCCTTCCCATGGATCCGGGCAGGCCGTATTAGGTTACGTGTAATTTGATGCCATGTAAATGAATTCGATGGCCTGCGACCCCGCGCCCCGGCGTCCGCGCTCGATCGGGCGCGCGCTCAACTTCGCCACCGCGGCGACGAACGCGCTCTGCAACGCGCTGCTCGCGCCGCACGACCTGACGCTGCCGCAATGGGTGGTGCTGAGCGCGCTGTGGCAACGCGACGGGCTCTCGGTGTCCGAACTGGCCGACTACACGGGCAATGCGGGGCCCGCCGCATCGCGGATCATCGACCGGATGGTGGAGAAGGGGCTCGTCGGGCGGCGGCCGGATCCACGAGACCGGCGCGCGACCGTCGTGTTCCTCGAGCAAAGGGCGGAGGCGCTGCGGCACCTGCGGGGGTTCCACGAGCAGGTCAACGCGATCCTGCTCGCCGGCTTCACCGAGGCCGAGGCCGCCGCACTTTACGCGCTGCTCGCGCGTGCCGAGGCCAATGCGCGGCGGCTCGGCGCGGACCCGACCGCGGCGGCCGGCTGAGGCGCGGCGGGCGCCGCCCTCAGCGCGCCTGCCAGTCCGGCGCGAAGACCTGCAATCCGTCCACCACCGCGAGCAGGTCGCGCGAGGGGTTCGCCCGCCGCATCACCAGCCGCAGCGTGTCCTCGTCGCGCAGGATGTAGAGCGTGCCGCGCTCCCAGCGGCCCGCGGCGAAGTCCGCCACCGTCCGCGCATTCAGCCGCCGCAGCGCCTCGGCCTCGACGCGGGAGAGATAGACCGCATCGGTCGGCAGCCGGTGCCGCGCGGCGAAGCGCGCCACGGGCTCCCAGTCCTGTCCGAAATTCGCCGCCGGCACCGCGCGCACGCGCCCGTAGCGCAGCGCCGCCTGGGACCAGAAGGGATCGGGCAGGCGCTCCGCCGCCTGCCGCGGCGCCTCCGCCACCAGGGCGCGGAACTTCGCCATGCCGGCATCCACATCCACCACCTGCAGCACGAGCGCCGCGCCGAGCACCAGCCGCGCCCATCGCTGCGGCAGCCGCAGCGCGACCAGGGCGACGCCGCCGAACAGCGCCGCATAGGCAAGCGGCCAGTAGAACCGTTCCGAGGCGCGCAGCATGTCGGCCAGGTGCATGATCGGCCCGGGCAGCGGGATCTCCACCAGCACATGGCCGCCGATCGCGACGCGGTTGGAGATCGCGAAGGCCAGCATGGCGCCCAGCACCACCAGCAGCGCGCGATGGCGCCGCAGCGCCCCGCCGAGCCCGCCGCGCCAGGCCAGCACCGCGCCGAGCGCGAGCACCGCCAGCGCGCCGGCGCCGAGATAGGCCCCGCCATGCTCCCAGTGGCGCAGCCCCGGCAGCGCCGGCAGCAGCCGCCCCCATTCCACCGCGTCGAAGGGCGCGGTGAGGTCGAGCTGCGAATGGCCGTAATGCACGCCCATCGGCTCCACCTCGCCGCGCACGGTGAAGTAGCCGGCGAGCCAGAGCCCCGCGAGACCGGCAGCGGGCACCCCGGCCGCCTCCCGCAGGAAGGGGCGGATGCGCCCCGCGCGCGCGCCGCGTGCGGCGAGGTCGGCGATCCAGAGGCCGGCGCACATCGTCAGCACATAGGGGTTCAGCATCGCCACGAGGCCGAGGCACGAGGCCCATTGCAGGGCCTGGCGCCGGCCTTCCGGCCGCAGGCAGAGCCACAGCGCCCAGAGCAGCGCCCATTGCGAGACCAGCGCGAAATGCCCGCCGTAGCGGTTGAGGATCAGCGGCTGGAACACGAAGAGCAGCGCGCCGAAGCCGCGGGAGACGGGATCCTGCACCGCGAGCCCGAGCAGCCGCCACGCCATCGCGCCCTGCAGCACCGCGCTCAGCACGAGCCAGGGGCCCCAGTACTGCTTGATCTCGACGAAGGGCAGCAGGAGCTTCGCCACGAAGGCGGCGAGCGGCACCACGTCCACGAAGAAGATCGCGCTCGACAATTCGAGGCCATAGGCCGGGTTGAGGCCGAGCGGCAGCGACCAGGGCGCGACCGCGAAATAACGCCAGGCCAGCCAGTAGGCGACGGGATCCGGCCCGAGGCTGCCATGCAGGATCCAGCCGGTGTCGCGGATGTCGAGGATCCGCGGCCCGAGCGTGAGGATCGCGGCGAGGCCGCCGCCGACCAGCACCAGAAGCCAGCACACCCGGCCGAGCAGGGCGCGGTCGGGTTCGGTCTTCGCGAGGCCGGCGCCCCGCGCCGCATCGGGCGCGCCGGCGCCGACAGGCCGCAGCCGGCTGAGCGGCGACAGCGGATCCAGCGGTCCGCCCTGGCTCATCCCCGTTCTCCGGTCCCGCAGGCTTGCCCGGCGGGTCCCGCCCGATCCTCGCGCAATGCGGCTCCTCCCCCGTGCGTCACGAGTATTTGACGGCAGCGACCCATGCGCAACTCCGCCTCCGGCGTCCCGCCCACCGGCACCCTTCGCCGGGGCTGTGGCAATTTCGTGATGCGGATGGCGGCGCGCCGGGGTTTCATGAGCAGCAATCGTGCTGCCGTCCGGCAATTCTCTAAAACGGCGTTGCTTTCGACATGCGCACAACCTTAAGTGGACCACATGCACCATCAGCACTATTGTGCGCCGATGACCGAGCCGCCGCGGCGTCGCCGTATCTGGATCCTGGCTGCGCTTGTGGTGGTGCTGGCGGCCGCGGCCGCCGGCCTGGCGGTGCAGGCTGACCGGAACCCGCAAAGCCCCGTCGTGCCCTACGATCCCCTGCCGCGCTGGTAGGGGCCGGCGCGGGTCGTCGCGCCGGGCCGCGAAACCGGCGAAACATTCGGACCCATCCCCCGCAATCGCGGCGACATGCGCATCCGCCAGCATCCGGCGCGCAGAGGGGAGACACCCGCGATGACGCCGAACCAGATCGCGCATGTCGAGCGCAGCTTCCGCATCATCGCGCCGCTCAGCGACATGGCGGCCGCGATCTTCTACGAACGGCTGTTCAACCTCGATCCCTCGCTGACCCGGCTGTTCCGGCATGCCGACATGGGAGACCAGGGCGGCAGGCTGATGTCCGCGCTCGCCTTCGTGGTGAACCACCTTCGCAAGCCCGAGCGACTGCTGCCGGCGGTGGCGGAGCTGGGCCGGCGGCATGCCGGCCACGGCGTGCGGCCCGCCCATTACGACACCTTCGGCCGGGCACTCGTCGCCACGCTGGCGGAAGGTCTCGGCGACGGCTTCACCCCGCCGGTGCGGGACGCCTGGGAGGCCGCCTATCGCCTCCTCGCCGAGGCAATGCTGGCGGGCGCGGCCGCGGCGGAGCCCGCCAGGGGCGGCGAGACGATTTCCCTTCGGCCGACACGTTCACCGGGGCCCGGCAGCCCTGCTATCGTAGCGGCGTGAACATCCTCGCCCCGCCGCGGTCCAGGCTGCAGATCGAGGTCGTCTTCGACCTGGTATGCCCCTGGTGCTACCTCGGCACCCACAGGCTCCGGCGGACGCTGCGCGCCAGGCCGGACCTCGCGGCCGATCTCGTCTGGCGGCCCTTCCTGCTGAATCCGGACATCGCGCCGGGCGGGCTGGCGCGGCAGGACTACCTGATGCGCAAGTTCGGCGGCGAGGATCGCGCGCGGCGGCTGCACGCCAGCATCGCCGAGCTCGGCCGCGCCGAGGGGCTGCACTTCGCCTTCGACCGGATCCGCCGCATCCCGCCCTCGCTCGACGCCCATCGGCTGGTCCGCCTGGCGGAGCGGCAGGGCCTGGCGGAAGCGGCGGTGGAGGCGGTGTTCGGGGCCTATTTCCGGGACGGGCTGGATATCGGCGACCAGGCCGTGCTGGCGGGCATCGGCGGGGCGATCGGGATGGATGCGCCCGCCGTGCGGCAGGCGCTGGCCGGCGCGCAGGAGGCCGAGGCCGTGCATGCGGACAATCTCCGCGCCCATCGCCTCGGCATCAACGGGGTGCCCTGCTTCGTGGTGCAGGGCCGCCACGCCATCGCCGGGGCGCAGGAGCCGGAAGTACTGGAACGGCTGCTGGACGTGGCGGTGGTGGAGGGCTGAGACCGCGCGGCTACTGAAGCCGGGCGCCGCCGACGATCGCTCGCCGTGGCGGATGGGGTGGGATTCGAACCCACGGTGGGCGTGAACCCACGGCGGTTTTCAAGACCGCTGCCTTAAACCACTCGGCCACCCATCCCGCTCCGCCGGCATAGACCGATGCGCCGGCCCCGCGAAAGGGGCGGGGCGGCGCTCAGAAGCGGGCGACGGCGCCGAACAGCACGCGGTTCTGGATGCCGTGCCCGACCCCGCCCGCGCCCATCGCGGCCGCCGCGCCGCCGAACAGGTCGCGCCGCGTGTAGAGATACTCCACGCCGATATCGAGCCAGCCGGTGTCCACCGACCCGTCCGCGCGCAGCGTCGCGAAGGGGCTCCAGATCAGGTTCGCGAAGACCTGCTGCAGCTGGTCGTTGAGCGCCAGCGCCGAGGAGGAGCCCGGCGTGAACTGCCGCGCATAGTCCGGGTAGTCGAGCTTCGACCAGGAATAGCTGAAGTTGCTCCGCAGCTGCGTGGTCCAGAAGCGGCGATAGGCGCCGGTCAGGCCCCAGGACGGGATCGCCTCCATGTCGAAGCCGCCCGCGGCCGATGCCAGGCCGAGATTGGTGATCGCGTCCGGCCCGCCGGTGTTGCCGAAGAAGTAGCGCCCGATGCCCTGGCCGACGAAGGCCATGCCGATCAGCTCGTCCGGGCCGAAGGCCGGGGCGATGACCTTCATCGGCATGCGCAGATGCCCGGCCACGCCCCAGCCCAGCATGTCCTGCTCGCCCTGCGGCGCAGGGGCGGTGGTGCCGCTGGTGTTGATGGACAGCTGGCGCAGCATGCCGCGCAGCACGCCCTCCCACCCGTCCTGCCGCCAGCCCAGCCGCACATGCAGGTCGGGCGCGGTGTTGATGGCCGGGCTCGCGCTGCCGTCGGTGTTCTGGGTCGGCGTGACCAGGCCGGCGACGCCCACATAATTCGTCTCGGGAGCCTCCAGCGCGACCTGGCCGGTGATGGTGCGGTTCAGAGCCGGATCGGCCCAGACCCGCGTCACGCGGATCTGCGGTTGCCGGACGAAGGACTGGTTGAGGTTGGTGGCGTCGATGATCGTCTCGAACAGGCCCTCGTTCCAGAGGCTGTTGGTCTGGCCGATCAGCACGCGCCAGTCATTGTCGGGCAGCGTCAGCTCGGCCCAGGCCTGGCGCAGGCGGAAGACGGCGTTGCTGGAGGTGGGCGGCCCGCCGCCAAAATCGCCTTCGATGCGCGTCTCCACGCGGCCCCAGCCGGTCTCGCTGCGCGTGTCCACGCCGATCCGGCTGAAGCGGGCGGTCATGCCGTAGTCGCCGCCCTGCATCGCCGCGACGCTGCCCTGCAGCGGGATGGTCGCCGGCGGCGGCGCGTCGGTCTGGTTGCGGCTGTCGAAGTCGTGCCAGGAGGTCAGCTTGATGAAGCCGTAGAGCCGCACCTGGGTCTCGGTGCCGGGTACGCGGAAGGCGATGCCGGGCAGGTCGGAGCGCAGCGCCTCCAGCGCGGCCTCCCGCCCCGCCTGGCGCGCGGTTTCCTCCAGCGCGGCCGGCGAGGGCGTGGCGACGGCCGGAACGGGCGCGATCGGCGCCGGCGGCGCGGCGGAACGGGGCGGCCGGGCGGGCCGGGAAGCGGGCGCGGGGGCGGGACGGGAAGGCGCAGCGGCAACGGCGGGCGCGGCGGGCTGGCGCTGGCGTGCCTCCAGCGCCTCCAGCCTGCGCTGCATGGCCTCGAGCTGGCGGCGCAGCTCGGCGATCGTCGCGGCATCGTCGGATTGGGCCAGCGCGGGCCCGCTCCCGATGGCAAGCCAACTGGCGGCGAGCGCGGCGGCGATCGCGGCGTGCCGCATGGACGTCTCCCTTCGTCTTGGCGCGCAACCGCAGGGCGGAGGACGCCGGCCCGATCCGAGCGACGGTAACGAGGCCGCCGCGCCGGCGTCATGCACGGGACGTATCCCCCATGTGCGGCCCGTCCCAGGCTGGGAGGGATCTTCCGGGTTTGCCCTGGCGGCCGCGCCTGTGGCATCCAGCCGCCATGCCCATCACACGGCGACTCGCGCTCACCGCCGCCCTTGCCGCATTGCCGGTCGGCGCGCGCGCGGCCACGCAAAGCTTCGACGCCTTCCTCGACGGCGTGCGCAGGGATGCCCGGGCCGCCGGCGTGTCCCAGGCGACGCTGCAACGCGCGCTGTCGGGCCTGCGCCCGATCGACCGCGTGCTGGAACTCGATCGTCGCCAGCCGGAATTCACCCAGACCTGGGAGCAGTACCGCGACGCCCGCCTGTCCCAGGCGCGGATCGAGGGTGGGCGCCGGGCCTATGTCGAGAACCGCGCGACGCTGGAAGCCGTGCAGGACCGCTTCAAGGTCACGCCCCGCGTGGTCGTCGCGATCTGGGGGCTGGAGACGAACTACGGTGGTTTCACCGGTAATTTCAGCGTGATTCAGAGCCTGGCGACGCTGGCCTGGGACGGCCGCCGCTCCGCCTATTTCCGCAACGAGCTGATCGCCGCGCTGAAGATCCTGGATGGCGGGCATGTCCCGCCCGACCGCATGCGCGGCTCCTGGGCCGGGGCGATGGGTCATCCGCAGTTCATGCCCTCGAATTTCGACCGCCTCGCGGTGGACATGGATGGCGACGGGCGGCGCGACATCTGGGACAGCCGCGCCGATGCGCTCGGCTCGATCGCCAACTACCTGGCGCGCTCCGGCTGGCGCGAGGACCAGCTCTGGGGGAGGGAGGTCGCGCTGCCGGCGGGGTTCGATCCCGGTGAGGCCCGGCGGGACAACACGAAGCCGCTGCGGGACTGGGCGCGGCGCGGCGTGCGGCGGGCCGATGGCGCGCCGCTTCCGGCGCTGGACCTGCCGACGGCGATCCTGTTGCCCGGCGGCCCGCGCAGCCAGGCCTTCGCGATCTACCCGAACTTCAACGTGATACGCCGCTACAATCCTTCGGATTTCTACGCGCTCGCCGTGGGCCTGCTGTCCGACCGGGTGGCCTGACGCGGCATGCCGCGCCCCGGCCGCCGCTGGCTTCTGCTGCTGCCGCTGGCCGGCCTCGCCGCCTGCGCCCCGCAGCCCGCGCCGCAGCCCCGCTACATGGTTGGCGCGCCGTACCAGCTGGGCGGCGTATGGTCCTATCCGCGCGAGGATTTCGGCCTGGTGCAGACCGGGCTCGGCAGCGTCGCGGCCGATACGCGCGCCGGGCGCCGCACCGCCAATGGCGAGGTGCATGACCCGCAGGCGCTGACCGCCGCGCACCGCACGCTGCAACTGCCCGCCATCCTGCGCGTGACCAATCTGGAGACGGGGCTGGAGATCGAGGTGCGCGTGAACGATCGGGGCCCCGCCAATCCCGGCCGCGTCCTGGAGCTGTCGCGCCCCCGGCCCGACCGGAGGCCGTGTCGGGCGGGC
>NZ_JBWXTD010000002.1:676205-695178 GCF_056682175.1 Falsiroseomonas sp. RANM36 | reverse complement strand
GCCCGGGGCCCGCGCCGGGGGGCGATCAGCGGGGCGCGCGCGGGGGGGCCCACCCCCCCCCCCCGCCGCCCGCGCGCGACGCCGTCCTGCACGACGAACACCGCCCAGTCGGCGCCGCGCCGGAACAGCGCGCTGACCGGAACCAGCACGGCGTCCTCGATCGCCTCGACCACGATCCGCGCATCCACGCGGAAGCCGTCGCCCCGCGCGGCCCAGCGCTCGCGCGGATCGACGAGGTCGATCACCACCCAGACCCGCTGCTCCTCGACGCCGAGCGCCGAGACCCGGGTGAAGGCGCCCGGCTCGACCCGCCGGACGCGACCCGCCAGGGGTTGAGGACCGCCCCAGCGCTCGATGCTGACCGCCGCGCCGGGGCGGATGCCGACGGCCTCGGTGGTCAGCACGTCCACCACCACCTCCAGATCGGCCGGATCGCCGAGTTCCAGCAGCGATGCGCCGGATGCGACGACCGCCTCGCTTTCCTGCAGCACGCGCAGCACGCGCCCGGTGACCGGCGCGCGCACCTCGTGGCGCTCCTGCGTGTTCTCCGTCGCGTCGGCGGCGTCGAGCACGGCGCGCGCCAGGTCCAGCTCGTGCTCGGCGGCGTGCCGGCGCCGCTCGGCCGCCAGCGTGTCGCGCGCGGCCGTCCGCTCCGCCAGTTCCGCCCGCTCCAGCTGCTGGAGCGGCGCGGCGCCCCGCGCGTGCAGGGCGCGCACGCGCTCGGCATCCGCCTCGGCCTGCACCTGCTGGGCGCTGGCCCGTTCGACCAGCACGCCGGCCTGCTGCAGCATCGCTTCCGCCGCGCCGACGCGCTCCTCCGCCTCGCGCCGCGCGCGCGGGCTGAGCAGGGCCGAGGGCGCGGCCAGGATCTCCGCCACCACGTCGCCCTGCGCCACCGCGTCGCCGGCGCGCAGGTCGAGCCGCAGGACCTGGCCGGCGACCGGCGCGGAGACGACATAGCGCTGGCGGACCCGCGTGCGCCCGTCCTCCTCCACCACGACCTCGAAGCGGCCGCGCAGGACCTGCGCGGTCTCGACCGGCACCGGCCCCGGGCGGAAGGCGAGGAACACGCCGCCGACCGCCAGCAGGACGGCCATCGCGACCAGCACCCGGCGGAGATGCCGCCCCATCGCTCAGTCCCTCGCCTTCAGGGCGGCGACCAGGTCGAGCCGGTCGATCCGCCGCCGCACCACCACCGCGCTGGCAAGCGCCGCGCCCAGCACGACGAGGGCCGATGTCGCGAAGGTCGCGGTGCTGATCACCGCCGGCACGTCGAAGCTCTCATTGTCGCGCGCGCCCAGGATCAGCGCGACGAACCACTGCGCCAGAACGAGCCCGAGCGGCACCGCGACAGCGGCCGCGAGCGCCAGCTCGGCCAGCAGGATGCGCGCCACCTCCCCTCGCGTGAAGCCGAGCACCCTGAGGCTCGCCATCTCCCAGCCCCGTTCCTGCAGCGCGACGCGCGCGCTGTTGTAGACCACGCCGACCGCGATGATCACGCCGAAGCCGGTCAGCGTCACGGCGCTGGTCAGCACCAGCCCCGCGATCACCTCGTCGAAGACGCGCAGCCACACCGCCTTGACGCTGGTGGCCGCGACGCGCGGCCGCTCCGCCAGGAGCCGCCACAGATCCTGCGCCGCGAGCGGGTCCACGCGCAGCGCGACGTGGGAGACCAGGTCGTCCTCGCGCATCAGCCGGTTCAGCGCGCCGATCTCCATCAGCGCGGTGAAGCCGATGATGTCCTCGATGAGCGCGGCCACCGGCAGGTCGTGGATGCGGCGCGCGCCTTCCAGCACCTCGACCTGCACGGTGTCGCCTTCGCGGACGCCGAGCCGCTCGGCCAGCCGCCGGCTGAGCGCCAGGCCATGCGGCGGGATCGGCACCGGGCGGAGATCGGCATCCCGCGGGACGCGCAGCGCCGCGCCGTCCGGCAGGCCGGTCAGGGCCAGCAGGCGGCTGCGCTGCGCGGCCCGGATCCGCACCGGCACGATCCGCTGCCCCTCCGCGGCGAGGACGCCCGGCAGTCGCGCCATCTCGCGCACGGCGCGGGAGGGGCGCGGGTCGGTGAGCGCCACGAAGGCGTCGCCGCGCTCGATGCGGTCGAATTGCAGCGCGACCATGCTGTCCATCGCGTCCCACCAGAACAGGCCGAGCACCACCATCGGCACCGCCAGCGCGATGCCGAGCACCGTGAAGGCGGTGCGCAGCGGGCGGCCGAGCAGGCCGCGCAGCGGGATCTTCGTCCGCGCCCGAAGCCGCTGCCCGAAGCCGCCGAGCGCCGATCCGCCGAAGGCGGCCGGGCCTGGGGGGTGCAACCCCTCGGCGGCGGGCAGCCGCAGGATGCGCCGCAGCGCCGCGAGCACGCCGAGCAGCGCGACCGCGAAGCTCGCCGCCGCGGCCAGCAGGGGCAGCCAGGCCGGCAGCAGATAGGGCATGTCGGGAAAGCGGAAGAAGGGCCGGTAGTTGCCCAGCATGCCCGCCCCCATCCAGGCGCCGGCCGCGATGCCGATCGCCGAGCCGATCAGGCAGATCACGCCGACGAACTTCGCGTAATGCGCCGCGATCGGGAAGGACGGGTAGCCGAGCGCCTTCAGCGCGGCCACCTGCTCGCGCTGCGCCTCCACCATCCGGCCCAGCACGACGTTCAGCAGGAAGGCGGCGATGCCGAAGAAGACCAGCGGCACCGTGACCGCCAGCGTGCGCTGCTCGGCCAGCTCGTCCTCCAGGAAGCGGTGCGAGGGCTGGTCGCGCCGGCCATGCGCGCCGCGGCCGCCCCATGGCAGCAGCAGCCGGTCCAGCTCCGCGATGACGGCGGGTTCCGAGGCGCCGGGGGCGAGCGTCAGCGCCACCTGGTTGAAGGCGCCCTGCATGTCGAAGGCGCGCGCCACCGCCTCCTCATTCGCCCAGAGCACGAGGAAGCCGCGGTCGTCGGGCAGCGGGTTGCCGGGGCGCGAGGTGAAGACGAATTCCGGCGAGTGGGCGATGCCGGCGATGCGGAATTGCTGCCGCCTTCCGTTCAGGATCACCGCGATCTCGTCGCCCGGACGCACCTGGCGGGCTTCGGCGAAGGCGGCATGGATCACCGCCTCGTCCTGCCGGGTCGGCTCCGGCAGGCGGCCGGCGAGCAGGCGGAGACGATCGAGCGCCGGCTGCTCCCCGCCGGCGGGCAGCGAGAGCACCCGCCCGGCGACCGGCACCTCAGCGCCCGGCCAGTCCACGCGCGCCTCGCCGCCCACCCGCCCCTCGGCCGCGGCGACGCCCGGGATCGCGGCGATGCGCGCGAGCAGCGGCCGCGGCGCCCGCTCCAGCTCGGCGAAGATCTCCGCGAAGCGGCTCTCGGCATAGAAGGCCTGCTGCGCCCCGCGGAGCGAAAGGAAGCTGCTGACCGACATCACCAGCACCGCCACGCCGGCGCCGATCAGCAGCGCGATGGTCAGCACCTGGCCGCGCAGCGCCCAGACGTCGCGCAGCAGCTTGCGGTCCAGCACGCTCACCAGACCAGGTCCTCGGGTGCGAGGTGCCGCGCATTCGACTCGATCGCGACGATGCGCCCGCCGCCCATGCGCAGCACCCGGTCCGCCATGCCGGCGATGGCGGCGTTGTGCGTGATGACCACCGTCGTGGCGCCCACCTCGCGGTTCGCGCGCGCGATGGCGGAGAGCACCAGCTTGCCCGTCTCGACATCGAGCGCCCCGGTCGGCTCGTCGCAGAGCAGCGCGTCGGGGCGCTTGACGATGGCGCGCGCGACCGCCACGCGCTGCTGCTCGCCGCCGGAGAGCTGGCCGGGGAAGTGGTCGAGCCGGTGCGACAGGCCGACCAGCGCGAGCGCTTCCTCCGGCCGCATCGGGTCCCGCGCGATCTCGGCAACCAGCTCCACGTTCTCGCGCGCGGTGAGGCTCGGGATCAGGTTGTAGAACTGGAACACGAAGCCGACATGCTCGCGCCGATAGGCGGTGAGCGCCGCCTCGTCCGCCCCGGCCAGCTCATGGTCGCGCCATGCCGCGCGGCCGGATGTCGGCGCGTCCAGCCCGCCCAGGATGTTCAGCAGGGTGGATTTGCCGGACCCCGACGGGCCGAGCAGCACCACGAACTCGCCCTGCAGGATATCGAGGTCGAGGTCGCGCAGCGCGTGCACGGCGGCATCGCCGCGGCCATAGCTCTTGCACAGGCCGCGCGCGACGAAGACCGGGGTCGCGCCGGTGTTGCGGGGATCGCCGGCCAGGGGCACCGCGTCGGCTGCCGTCGTCATGGGCGTCCGGCGCAGCATGGCACGGATTCCGCCCGCGCGGCGACGATCGCGCCGGCGCGGCCGGATCCCGGCAGGCGGGAGAGCCGCCGGCCCTACCGCTTCCAGCGCCCCGGGAAGGGGATCGGCCTGGTCGCCGCACCCTTCGGCGCCGGCGGGACGATGGTCGGGCGGAACACGCTCTTCTTCGGCGGCGCGGCCGCCGGCGTGGGCGGCGGGGCGGCCTGCTTCGCGGGCCGGGGCGTCTCGGGCACGCGGCCCTGCGCCACTTCGGCCAGTGCGGTCAGCAGGCGCCGCGCCTCGCGCACCCGCGCCTCGAAGGGCATCTCCTGCGCAAAGGCGAGCTTATGGTCCGGCCGCAGCTTCACCAGGCCGCCCTGCCCGGCAACCCACTGCACCAAGGCCGCGGGGTCGGCGAAGCGGTTGCCGCGGAAGCCGATGACGATGCCCTTCGGCCCGACATCCACCTTCTCCACCCCTGCGGCGCGGCAGAGCGACTTCAGGAAGACCACCTGCAGCAGCGTCTCCGCCTCGGGCGGCAGCTTGCCGAAGCGGTCGGCAAGCTCGGCGGCCATCGCCTCGATCTCCGCCTCGTTCTGCAAGGCGCCGATGCGGCGATAGAGGCCGAGGCGCACCGGCAGGTCGCGCACATAGGCCTCGGGCAGCATCACCGGCAGGCCGAGATTGATCTGCGGCGTCCATTCCCGGTCGTCCACGGCGTCCTTGCCGGCGCCGTGCTTCAGCTCGTTCACCGCCTCCTCCAGCATCTGCTGGTAGAGCTCGATGCCGACCTCCCGGATGTGGCCGGACTGCTCGTCGCCGAGCAGGTTGCCGGCGCCGCGGATGTCGAGGTCGTGGCTGGCGAGCGTGAAGCCGGCGCCGAGGTTGTCCAGCGTCTGCATGACCTCCAGCCGCTTCTCCGCAGCGGCGGAAAGCCGATGCGTCTGCGGCCAGGTGAGATAGGCGTAGCCGCGCTGCTTGCCGCGCCCGACGCGGCCGCGCAGCTGGTAGAGCTGCGCCAGGCCGAACATGTCGGCGCGGTGGATGATCAGCGTGTTCACCGCCGTCATGTCGAGCCCGCTCTCGACGATGTTGGTCGAGAGCAGGATGTCGTGCCTGGCGTCGCCGAACTCCGTCATCACGCGTTCGAGTTCGGTCGGCGAGAGGCGGCCATGCGCCTCGGCCACGCGCGCCTCCGGCACGATCTCCGCCAGGCGCTCACGCACGCGCGGCAGGTCCTCGAGCCGCGGAACGACGCAAAAAATCTGGCCACCCCGAAAACGCTCCCGCTGGATCGCCTCGCGGATCACCACGCCGTCCCAGGGCATGATGAAGGTGCGCACGGCGAGGCGGTCCACCGGCGGGGTTGCGATCACGCTCATCTCGCGCACGCCGGTGAGCGCGAGCTGCAGCGTGCGCGGGATCGGCGTGGCCGTCAGCGTCAGCACGTGAACGTCCGACTTCAACGCCTTCAGCCGTTCCTTGTGGGCGACGCCGAAATGCTGCTCCTCGTCCACGATCACCAGGCCGAGATCGGCGAATTCCACGCCCTTGGCCAGCAGCGCATGGGTGCCGACGACGATGTTGATCGAGCCGTCCTTCAGGCCTTCGCGCACCTGCGCCGCTTCCTTGGGCGTCACCATGCGCGAGAGCTGCGCGATCTTCACCGGCAGCCCCTCGAAGCGGCGCGTGAAGGTGCGGGTGTGCTGGCGGGAGAGCAGCGTGGTTGGAACCACCACCGCCACCTGCGCGCCCGTCATCGCCACGCAGAAGGCGGCGCGCAGCGCGACCTCGGTCTTGCCGAAGCCGACATCGCCGCAGATCAGGCGGTCCATCGGCTTGCCGGCCGAGAGGTCTTCCAGCACGTCGGCGATGGCGCGCTGCTGGTCGTCGGTCTCGGCAAAGGGGAAGCGGGCGCAGAACTCGTCCCATGCGCCCTCGGGCGGCATCGCCGCGATGGCCTGCTTCGTCGCGCGCTCCGCCGCCACCTTGATCAGCGCCGCGGCCATGTCCGCGATGCGCTGCTTCGCCTTGGCCTTGCGCGCCTGCCATGCGCCGCCGCCGAGCTTGTCCAGCGCCACGCCCGCGGATTCGCTGCCGAAGCGCGACAGGATCTCGATGTTCTCGACGGGCAGGAACAGCTTGTCGCCGCCGTCATAGACGAGGCGCAGGCATTCATGCGGCGCGCCGGAGACCTCGATCGTCGCCAGCCCGTCATAGCGGCCGATGCCGTGGTCCTGGTGGACGACCAGGTCGCCTTCCGCGATCTCGGTCGCATCCGCGATGAACTGGTCGGCGCGCCGGCGGCGGCGCGGCGGGCGGGCGATGCGCTCGCCGAGCAGATCCTGCTCGCCGGTGACCACGAGATCGGGGGCGATGAAACCGCGTTCCAGGCCGACGACGGCAAGGCCAACCGCGCCCTTCGCCAGCTTCTGGACCTGCAGAAAATCCTCGACGGGCTCGCAGGCAACGCCGTTCTCGCGCAGCAGGTTGCCGAGCCGCTCGCGCGAGCCGCGCGTCCAGGCGGCGAGCAGCGGGCGATGGCCGCGCGCGGCCATCGCCTTGGCGTGCTCGCCATAGGCGGCGAAGATGTTCTTCCCCTCGGCGCGCACATCGGCGAACAGCCGGCCGGGCCGCGCGCCGGCATCCACGACGCCGGGCAGGTCGGAGGCGGGCGCGAAGGGCACGAAGCGCATCACCGTCGGCGCTGCCAGCATCGCTTCCCAGGCGTCGAGGTCGAGATAGAGCCGGTCGGGCGGCGCCGGGCGATAGGGCATCTCGCCTTCGCGCGTGCCGCCGCGGCGCGCCTCGTAGTGGTCGGCGATCATCTCCATCCGCACGGCCAGCGCATCCTCGGCCTGGTGGTCGAAGGACACGGTTGCGTCCTCGCCGAGATGATCGAGCAGCGTCTCCATCGCCGCATGGAACAGCCCGGCCCAATGCTCCATGCCGGGATGCTTCCGGCCGGCGCTGACCGAGACATAGAGCGGGTCTTCCGCCGCCGCGGCGCCGAACAGCTCGCGATAGGCGCTGCGGAAGCGGGAGATGGAGTCGGCGTCGAGGAAGATCTCGCCCACCGGCCGCAGCGTCAGGCCATCGAGCCGTTCGCCGCTGCGCTGGGTCGCCGTGTCGAAGCGCCGCAGGTCCTCGATCTCGTCGCCGAACAGGTCGAGACGGACGGGCTCGGCCTCGCCGGCCGGGAACAGGTCCACGATGCCGCCGCGCATGGCGTATTCGCCATGCTCCATCACCGTGCCGGTCCGGTGGTAGCCATTGGCCTCGAGGAAGGCCGCGAGCGCCTGCGGGTCCTGCCGCCCGCCGCGCTTGAGCGCCAGCGTCGCGCCGCGGAAGGCCGCGCGTGGCGGCACCTTCTGCACCAGGGCGTTGACCGTGGTCAGCAGGATGCGCGGCGTCGGCGTCTTCTCCGCCAGGCGCGTCAGGGTCGCGACGCGCTCCGCGACGATTTCCGGATTGGGGGACGCGCGGTCGTAGGGCAGGCAGTCCCAGGCGGGGAAGCGCAGCACCTCGACATGCGGAGAGAAGAAGGCCAGCGCCTCGGCCATCCGCGCCATGCGTGCATCGTCGCGGCAGACATGCAGCACCGGGTTGCGCGTCTCGGCGCGACGGCGGGCCAGCAGCAGCGCGTCGAATCCTTCGGGCGCGCCGTGGACGGGGATCGTGTCCATCTAGATAGGCGCCCTGCCTGCAAGGTCCCCTCCGGGGGGAGAGGGATGAAGCTGAGGACGATGCATCAGCGCAACTCCGGCGGCACGCCCGCGCCCGTGCCGCCGCACTCCAGCGCCATCCGCTCCAGCATCGGGGTGGTGACATGGGCGGGGATGGCGCGGCGGCCCGAAAGCCAGTCGGCCAGGTCCACGTCGGGCAGTTCCAGCACGGCTTCCAACTCGTCCAACTCGCCTTCCGTGAAACCGGCGATGTTGCGCTTCACGAAGCCGCCGATCATCAGGTCGGCCTCCTTCGTGCCGCGATGCCAGGCGCGGAACAGCAGGCGCTTGCGGCGCGGGGAGAGGGAATCGGGGTGTGTCTCTTCGGGCATGTCGGCTTGGGCGCTCGCCGGTGCGATATAGGGGCGCATGGGAATCGTGTCAGCCCGACGCGGAACATGGCTGAATTGAACGACGCGGACAGCGCCGCCGGGTTGCTCGCGCCGCTCGAGAGCCTGGAGGGCGTCGGCCCCACCCTCGCCCGCCTGCTGGAGGAAGCGACCGGCGGCGACCGGGTGCTGGACCTGCTGCTGCACCTGCCCGAGCGCGTGATCATCCGACGCCGGGTGGCGAGCCCGGAAGAGGCGCCGCTCGACCAGGATTGCGTGCTGGAGGTGGAGGTGAAGAGCCTGCGCGCCGCGCGGTCGCGCTCCACCGGGCGGCCCTATGTGGAGGTGAAGGCGGTCTCGGGCGGCTGGCCGCTGACCATCCGCTTCATGAACGGCCGCCTGCCCTGGATCCAGAAGCTGCTTCCCGCCGGATCGTTCCGGTTCCTCGCTGGACGGGTGCTGGCGGAGGGATCGCGCGGCTGGGCCATGCTGAACCCGCTCTCCGCCGAGCGGGCGGAGGCGCTGCCGCTGGTGGAGCCGGTCTGGCCGCTGGTGCGCGACCTCACGCCGAAGCGCCTGCGCGGGGCGATGCAGGCGGCGCTGGCGCGGCTGTACCCGATGCCGGAATGGGCCGACCTGCCGCTGCTGCAGCGCGAGGGCTGGCCCGGCTTCGACGTCGCGATCCGCACCCTGCAACGCCCGACCGGCCCCCTGCCCCAGGCGCCGCGCCGGCGGCTGGCCTATGACGAGTTGCTGGCCAGCCAGGTGGCGATCGCGCTGGTGCGGCGGCGCCAGCGCAACCGGCCGGGACGCGCCCTGCCCGGCACCGGCGATTTGCAGGACAAGGCGCTGGCCGCCTTCGGGCACAGCCTCACCACCGGCCAGGCGCAGGCCCTCGCCGAGATCGGCGCCGACATGGCGGCACCCCGGCGCATGCTGCGGCTGCTGCAGGGCGATGTCGGCGCGGGCAAGACGCTTGTCGCAGTGCTGGCGATGCTGCGCGCCGTCGAATCCGGGGCGCAGGGCGCGCTCATGGCGCCGACGGAATTGCTGGCCCGGCAGCACCTGCGCACCCTGGTGAAACTGTGCCATCCCGCTGGCGTCGAGGTCCGGCTGCTGACCGGCAGCATCAAGGGCGCCGAGCGGAAGGAGGTGCTGCGCGGCCTGGCTTCCGGACGCATCGGCATCGTCGTCGGCACCCATGCCCTGTTCCAGGAGGCGGTGACCTTCCACGACCTCGGCGTGGCGATCGTGGACGAGCAGCACCGCTTCGGCGTGGCGCAGCGGCTGATGCTGGCGAACAAGGGCCGCGACGCGGACATGCTGGTGATGACCGCGACGCCGATCCCGCGCACGCTGCTGCTGACGCAATGGGGCGAGATGGCCGTCTCCCGCCTGGAAGGAAAGCCCGCCGGCCGCCAGCCCATCACCACCCGCATCGTCTCGCAGGAACGCCTGCCCGACGTGATCGAGCGGTTGGGCGAGGCGCTTTCGCGCGGCGAGCGGGCCTATTGGGTGGTGCGCGCCATCTCCGGCGGCGAGAGCGATGATTCCGTTGCGGCCGAGGACCGATTTGCCGAGCTGTCGGGCCGCTTCCCCGGCCAGGTCGGCATGGCGCATGGCCTGCAGGACATGCCGGTGCGCGAGCAGGCCCTGGCCGATTTCGCCGCCGGGCGCACGAAGCTGCTGGTGGCGACCACCGTCGTCGAGGTCGGCGTGGACGTGCCGGAGGCGACGATCATGCTGATCGAGCAGGCCGAGCGCTTCGGCCTCGCCGCGCTCCATCAGCTTCGCGGCCGCGTCGGGCGCGGATCGAAGCCGTCATCCTGCCTGCTGGTCCATTCCGAGGGCCTGTCGGACTCCGAAAAGCGCCGCCTGTTGGTGCTGCGCGACACCGAGGACGGATTCCTCATCGCCGAGGAGGATCTGCGCACCCGCGGCGGCGGCGACGTGCTGCGGGAGCGGCAATCGGGCCTGCAGGGCGGCCGCCTGCTCGACCCGCGGGAGGATCCTGACGAGTTCGGCCGCCTGACCCAGATCGCCCATCGCGACGCCCAGGCGCTGCTGGACCGCGACCCGGACCTGGCCTCGCCGCGCGGGCGGGCGGCGCTGACGTTGCTCGCGCTGTTCGGGCACGATCCGACGCTGGGGAAGCTCGATGCCGGGTGAGCCGCAAGAACAATCTGTAACCCTTTGAAGCGCCACGGGGCTTGCCAGCCCGATGCCGCCTGCGTAATCGCCACCCCGGGCAAGACTGGGGACGCGCCTTGACCGCCTTGATCGAGATCGAGCGCCTCACGAAGCGCTTCGGGGCCTTCACGGCCGTGGACGATGTCTCCTTCACCGTGGCGAAGGGCGAGGTGCTGGGCTTCCTCGGCCCGAACGGCGCGGGCAAGTCCACCACCATGCGCATGCTGGCCGGCTTCATGACGCCGACCGCCGGCACCGCGCGGATCTGCGGCGACGACGTGGTGGACAAACCCGTGGCCGCCAAGCGCCATCTGGGCTTCCTGCCGGAAGGCGCGCCGACCTATCCCGAGATGACCGTGACCGGCTTCCTCCGCTTCTGCGGCCGCGCCCGCGGCTTCGGCGGCAGCGGACTGGCCGACCGCGTGGCGCGCGCGATGCACCTGACCCAGCTCGAAGGCGTGCGGTTGCAGCCGGTGGAGACGCTCTCCAAGGGCTTCAAGCGCCGCGTCGGCCTCGCCGCCGCGCTGCTGCACGACCCGCCGGTGCTGGTGCTGGACGAGCCGACGGACGGCCTCGACCCCAACCAGAAGCACGAGGTCCGCAACCTGATCCGTGCCATGGCGCCGGAGAAGGCGATCGTCATCTCCACCCACATCCTGGAGGAGGTCTCGGCCGTCTGCACACGGGCGGTGATCATCGCGCGCGGGCGCGTGGTGGCCGATGCGACGCCGGCGGCGCTCTCCGCGCGCGGCCCGAGCATGGATGCCGTGTTCCGCGACCTGACCCTGAACGAGGCAGCCTGACCATGGGCGGCATCCTCACCGTCTCTCGCCGCGAGCTAGCGGGATACTTCGCGACCCCCGTCGCCTATGTGTTCATCGTGATCTTCCTGGTGCTGGCCGGCGCGCTGACCTTCACCCTCGGCAACTTCTTCACGCGCGGCCAGGCGGATCTGCAGCCCTTCTTCACCTTCGTCCCCTGGCTGTTCCTGTTCCTGGTGCCGGCGCTGACCATGCGGCTCTGGGCCGAGGAACGGCGCCTCGGCACCATCGAGCTTCTTCTGACGCTGCCGATCGCGCAGTGGCAGGCGGTGGTCGGGAAATTCCTCGCGGCCTGGGCCTTCTGCGCCATCGCGCTGGCGCTGACCTTTCCGCTGGTGATCACGGTCAACATCCTGGGCGAGCCGGACAACGGCGTGATCGCCACGGGCTATCTCGGCTGCCTGATGGTGGCCGGCGCCTTCCTGGCGGTCGGTGCCGCGATCTCGGCGCTGACCAAGAACCAGGTCATCGCCTTCGTGCTCGCCGTCGCCGCGTGCTTCTTCCTGACGGCCGCGGGCACGCCGGTGGTGACGGAGTTCCTCTCCCAGCGCGTGCCGCAACTGGCCGATGTGGCGCGGGCGATCAGCGTGACGGATCGCCTCGGCGGCTTCTCGCGGGGCATCATCGCGGCGCGGGACGTGGTGTTCTTCGCCTCCTTCATCGGCTTCTTCCTCTTCGCCAACACCGTCGCGGTGGACCAGAGGAAGGCGGACTGATCCCATGAGCAGCACCACCACACCCGCTCCTGGCCCCGCACCCAGGGGCAAGCGCGGCCTCTCCGCCCTCGTCGCGCTGCTGCTTGCGGCTATCCTCGCCGTCGGCGTCAACATGCTG
Source organism: Falsiroseomonas sp. RANM36 (assembly GCF_056682175.1). Taxonomy (NCBI): domain Bacteria; kingdom Pseudomonadati; phylum Pseudomonadota; class Alphaproteobacteria; order Acetobacterales; family Roseomonadaceae; genus Falsiroseomonas; species Falsiroseomonas sp. RANM36. The sequence continues at coordinate 683,033 of NZ_JBWXTD010000002.1, read as the reverse complement.
GCCGACCGGCTGCTGCCGAGCGCGCGGCTCGATCTGACGCAGAACCGGCTCTACACGCTGTCGGACGGCACGGCGCAGGTGCTGCGCGGGCTGAACGATCCGATCACGCTGCGCCTGTTCTATTCGCGCCGCCTGGGCGCGGCGATCCCGGCCTATGGCGCCTATGCCGACCGCGTGCGCGCCATGCTCGACGAGTATGTCGCCGTCGCGGGCGGCAAGCTGCGGCTGGAAGTGCTGGACCCCGAGCCCTTCTCCGAGACCGAGGACCGCGCCCAGGCGCTCGGCCTGCAGGGCGTGCCGGTGGACCAGTCCGGCGAGCAGGTCTGGTTCGGCCTGGTCGGCACCAACCTGCTGGACGACGAGCGCACCATCGCCTTCTTCCAGCCGGATCGCGAGCGCTTCCTGGAATACGACCTGACGCGGCTGGTGTGGGAGCTGTCCAACCCGACGCGGCCGGTGCTGGGCGTGATGTCCTCCCTGCCGCTGAACGGCGATCCGCGCGCGCTGATGATGCGCCAGCCCGGCGTCGGCCAGCCCTATGTGGTGATGAACCAGCTGCGCCAGTTCTACACGGTGCGCGACGTGGCGCTGGATGCGCAGGTGATCGAGCCGGACGTGCAGGTGCTGCTGGTCGCGCATGCGCAGAACCTGTCGGACGCCACGCAATACGCCATCGACCAGTTCGTCATGCGCGGCGGGCGGCTGATCGTGATGGTGGATCCGCACAGCGAGAGCCAGGCCTCCCGCCCCTCCCCCGGCCAGCCGCCGGCGCGCGACACCGCCAGCAACCTCGACAGGCTGCTGAACGCCTGGGGGATCGAGGCGCCGTCGAACCAGGTGGTGCTGGACCAGCGCGGCGCCTGGCGCGTGCGCGCCGATCCGCGCGACCGCATCCAGGCGGTGGACTACCTCGCCTGGTTCAACGTGCCGCAGGCCGGTCTTTCCAACAGCGAAATCGCGACGGCGCAGCTCTCCCAGGTGACGGTCGCCTCGGCCGGCGAGGTGCGGCGGCGCGAGGGCGCCGGCATCGAATTCGTGCCGCTGATCACCTCCAGCGAACGCACCCAGATGGTGGATGCCGCCCGCGTGCGGCAGGAGCCGAGCCCGGCGCGGCTGCTGGCGGAATTCGCGCCGGACGGCCGCGCGCGGGTGATCGCGGCGCGCGTGCGCGGCCAGCTCAGCTCGGCCTTCGACGGCCCGCCCCCGCCGCCCGAGGGCGCCGAGCGGCCCGAGAACTTCCCGGCGCATCGCGCCCGCACCGAGGGCCCGGCGAACCTCATCGTCGCGAACGACGCCGACATCCTGGAGGACCGCTTCTGGGTGCGCGTGCAGGATTTCTTCGGCCAGCAGGTGGCGACGCCCTTCAGCGACAACGGCGCGCTGGTGATCAACCTGGCCGACAGCATGGCGGGCGGGGATGCGCTGGTCGGGCTGCGCTCCCGCGGCGAGTCGCTGCGCCCCTTCGAGATGGTCGAGGACATCCGCCGCGGCGCCGAGGCGCAGTTCCGCCAGACCGAGCGCGGCCTGCAGGAGCGCCTGGAAGCGACCGAGCGCCGCCTGCGTGAGCTGCGCCAGGGAACGCAGGGACAGCAGGCGAGCGCGGTCATCACGCCCGAGCAGCGCGCCGAGATCGACCGCGCGCGGGAGGAGATCCGCCGCACCCGCGGCGAGCTGCGCCAGGTGCAGCTGGAGCTGCGGCGCGACATCGAGGGGCTGGAGACACGCCTGCGGCTGCTCAACATCGTGCTGGTGCCGGCGCTGCTGACGGTCTTCGCCATCGGGCTCGGCATCGTCCGGGCGCGGCGTCGCGCCGGGGCGCGCGGCTGATGGAGGCGCTGTCGTGAACCGCCGCACCATCCTGCTGCTCGGCACCGCGGCCGCCGCCACCGTCGGCGCGGCCGTGCTGCTGACGCCCGACCGGACCGAGCCGCCCGTCTCGACCGCGACGCCGCTCGCCTTCCCAGGCCTCGCGCCGCGTCTGGCGAATGCCGCGAAGATCGAGGTCACGCGGCATGACGGCACGCTGACCGTGGACCGCGCGGGCGAGACCTGGGTGCTGCCCGCCAAGGCGGGCCATCCGGTGCGGCCCGAGAAGGTGCGCGAGCTGCTGGTGGGCCTGACCGAGCTGCGCCTGACCGAGCCGCGCACGGCGAACCCCGAGCTGCTGGAGCGGCTCGGCGTCGAGGATCCGACGAAGCAGGGCGCCACATCCTCCCTGTTGCGCGTGCTGGATGCGCAGGGCGGCGTGATCGCGGAGCTGATCATCGGCCGGCGGCGGATGCGCGTGCAGGGCAACGTGCCGGAAAGCGTCTATGTCCGCCGCCCCGGCCAGGCGCAGGCCTGGCTCGCCGAGGGCCGGCTGCCGATCGATTCCGACCCGAATCTCTGGATCGACCGCGACATCGCCAACATCCCGCGCGAGCGCGTCCGCGCCGCCGAGATCGAGCGCGTGGGCGAGCCGCGGCTGGTGCTGCGCCGCGGCGGCGAGCCCGACGGCACGATGGCCGTTGTGGAGCCCGCCGAGACGCCGGAGCTCGACGAGATCAGCCTGGATGAGGTCGGCCGCGCCTTCGAATTCCTCACCTTCCTCGACGTGCAGCGCGCCGCCGACATACCGGGGGAGAAGATCGGCGAGTCCCGCTTCACGCTGACCGACGAACTGCGCGTCCATGTCATCGTCCACAAGGAGGAGGAGAATCTCTGGGTGCGCCTGTCGGCCGAAGGCGGCGAGGAAGGGCCGCGGCTGGATGCGCGCTGGCAGGGCTGGGCGTACCAGGTCGGCCAGTGGAAGGAGAAGGCCTTCGTGCCGCGCCTCGCCGACCTCGTGAAGGAGCAGCGCGCGCCAGCGGCGGATCAGGCGCCGGCGGCCCCGGCCGCGCCGCAGCCACCGAATTGACCAACCCCCGGGAGAACCCGACCCGCCCCTGGGTGGGCATCGGCGTGCTGGTCTTCCGCGGCGCCGAGGTGCTGCTGATCCGTCGCGGCCGGCCGCCGCGGATGGGCGAATGGTCGCTGCCCGGCGGTGCGCAGCGCCTCGGCGAACGGGCGGAGGAGACGGCGCGGCGCGAGTTGCGCGAGGAAGCCGGCGTCGAGGTCGGGCCGCTGGAACTCCTCGCCGTGGTGGATGCGATCACGCCCGGCGAGGCCGGCGCCGGCCCGCGCTTCCACTACACGATCATCGACTTCGTGGCGGCGTGGCAGGAAGGCGAGCCGCGACCCGGCGGCGACGTGACGGAGGTGGCGTGGTGCCACAGCGCGCGCCCCGAAAGCTTCGGCCTGTGGCCCGAGGCGCTGCGCGTCATCGCGCTCGCGCGGCGCCGCCTCGGCCTCGACTGATCAGGCCGCGCTCTCGCCCCAGGACGCGCGCTTGCGGTAGAGCGTGGACGGGCTGACGCCCAGGAAGGCCGCGGCCTTCGGGATGTTGCCGTCGCAGAGCAGCACCGCGCGCTCGATCGCCTCGCGCTCGACGTCGGCGAGCGGGCGGATCAGCCGCGCGGGGTCGCCGGCGGTCGGCTGCGGCGCCGGCAGCACGGCGACGGACGCGACCGGCAGCGCAGGCGCCTCCGCCGCCGCCGGCGGCGCGGACTCCGGCGCGGGAAGGCGCAGCGGCAGCATCGCCGCCTCGACCCATTCGCCGCTGTTCAGCACGACGGCGGTGCGCACCGCATTCTCCAGCTCGCGCACATTGCCCGGCCAGCGATGCGCCAGCAGCGCCGCCTTCGCCTCCTCGGTGAAGCCCCGGAAGCTCTTGGCCTCCTCCGCGGCGCTGCGCGCCAGCATCGCCTCGGCGATCGCGACCACGTCCTCGCCGCGCTCGCGCAGCGGCGGCAGGCGCACCGGCACGACATGCAGGCGGTAGTAGAGATCCTCGCGGAAGCGGCCGGCCTTCACCTCCTCCAGCGGGTCGCGGTTGGTGGCGCAGACGAAGCGCACATCCGTCCGCCGCGCCTGGGTGCTGCCGACCGGCTGGAAGGTGCCGGACTGGATGAAGCGCAGCAGCTTGCCCTGCAGCGAGAGGTCCATCTCGCAGAGCTCGTCGAGGAACAGCGTGCCGCCATCCGCCGCCTGCGCCGCGCCGATGCGATCCGCCACGGCGCCGGTGAAGGCGCCGCGGACATGCCCGAAGATCTCGCTCTCGATCAGGTCCTTCGGGATGGCGGCGCAGTTGATCGCGATGAAGGGGCCGGCATGGCGCGGCGAGAGCCTGTGCACCGCCTCCGCCGCCAGTTCCTTGCCGGTTCCGCTCTCGCCCGTGATGAAGACGGTGGCGCGGGACTGCGCCGCGGTCTCCAGCACGCGATAGACCGCCTGCATCGCGGGCGCGGCGCCGACGAAGCCCTGGAAGGTGTTGCGCGGCCGCGCGGCGGTCAGGTCGCGCACCTCCCGCTTCAGCGCCGCGCGCTCCAGCGCATTCGCCAGCGTGACGGCGAGGCGCTCGGCGGCGAAGGGCTTGACCAGGAAGTCGGCGGCGCCGCTGCGCATCGCCTCCACCGCGGTGGTCACGCTGCCATGCGCGGTCATGACGATCACGGGGAGGTCCGGCGCGTCGCGGCGCAGCGTGCGCAGCACCGAAAGCCCGTCGCCATCCGGCAGGCGGAGATCGAGCAGCACGGCATCCGGCGGCTCGGCGGCGGCGCGCTTCGTCGCCTCCGCCGCGGTGCGCGCATGCTCCGCGGCATGGCCGGCGCTGCGCAGGTATTCGGCATAGACCGCCGCCAGCGAGGCGGTGTCCTCCACCAGCAGGATGCGGGCGCGCGCCTCAGCCATGGCGCCTCCGCCGCCGGCGCAGGATGCCGATCACGAGCAGCAGGTCGCCGAGGATGAAGGGGATCAGCCAGGCCGGCGCGGTCAGCACCGGCAGGAAGACGAGATCCCACAGCTCCGGCGCGATCCGCCGCTGCACGCCCGCCTGCAGCGTGTTCAGGAAGGGTGGGTAGAGCTCGAAGATGAGAGCCCCGAGCGGCGCCCATGGGCCGAACCAGATGGCAATGCCGCCCGCCAGGGCCAGCAGCATTGCCGCCAGGATGATCACGCCCAGAGCCGTTCGCTCTGCAGGTTGGTGTAGAGCGAGGCGACGAACTCGCCATAGCCGTTGAAGAGTTGCGTCGGCACGCGCTCCCCGGTGCCGATCAGGCGCTCGCTGGCCTGGCTCCAGCGCGGATGCGGCACCTCCGGGTTCACATTGGCCCAGAAGCCGTATTCGCTGCCCTGCAGCGTCTCCCAGAAGCTTTTCGGGCGCTCGTCGGTCAGCGTGATGCGGGCGAGCGACTTGCCGGACTTGAAGCCGTATTTCCACGGGAAGACGATGCGGAACGGCCCGCCATTCTGCGCCGGCAGCGGGCGGCCATAGATGCCGGTGACGATGAAGGTCAGCTCGTTCGCCGCTTCCTCGATCGTGCAGCCCTCGATATGCGGCCAGGGGTACCAGCTCTGCCGCAGGCCGACCATGGAATCCGGCCGCTGCGCGGTTTCCAGGCGCACATACTTCGCCGAGCCGAGCGGCTTCACGATCTCCAGCAGCTTCGAGAGCTGGAAACCGGTCCAGGGCACGGTCATCGCCCAGGCCTCGACGCAGCGCAGGCGATAGACGCGCTCCTCCAGGCCGATGCGCTTCATCAGGTCGTCCACGGCGAATTCGCCGGGCTGCTCGACCAGGCCGTCCACCTTCACCGTCCAGGGGCTGGTCGGCATGCGCTGGGCGGTCGGCCAGATGTCCTTGTTGGAACCGAATTCGTAGAAGTTGTTGTAGGTGACGGGATCGCGCTCCGGCGTGATGGCGCGGCCCGGCTGGTAGCGGGCGTTGCGCATCGCCGGCGGCAGGTCCGGCAGGTCCGCCGGGTTGCGCTGCCACGGGTCGTTGGAGGAACGGCCGCGGCCGAACAGCCACTGGGCCTGCGCCTCGGCCGAGAGCATCACTCCCGCGCCGGCCGCGGCCATCAGCGCGCGGCGGTTCAGCGCGACATGTTCGGGCGTTGCGGCGCGGTCCGGCAGTTCCCAGCCACGCTTGCGATGGATGCGCATGGTCCTCTCCGCGTTCGGGCGGCCAACCCGGATAAGGTTCTGTCGGCTTCCCCCCGCGTCAAGGCGCGGGACGGGGAAGGATCGCGGTCGGCGGCTGTCCGGCCCGGGTTTCGACGCGGAAGACGCGATAGCGTTCCGCCTCGATGCCGTGCCGGGAACGGACCAGCGACCCTTCCATGCGGCGGACAGGCTCGGCCTCGGGCCAGTCCGGCACGCTATCCCGTCTTTCGCTCTGCACCAGCATGCCGGTTACGCCGGGGCTCGGGTGCGGCAGGTTGAAAAGCGTCCATCTCGGGTTGAGCGCCATCACCGGCACCCCCGGCGGCAGCCGCAACGCAAGCTGCGAGGCCAGGCCGTATTCCTCGGCGGCGACGAAGCCGGCGCCGAGGCGCTGCCGCTCGGCCTCGACGGCCGCGGCGAAGGCGTCCCAGCCGCCGAGGCGGGCGAGCGTCGGGTCCTGGCGGCGCGGCAGCGGGAGGGGCGCGAAGGCGGACTGGATGTAGGCGCCGAGCGCCAGCGCCGCCCCGAGCGCAAGCGCCGGCCGGCGCCAGCCCAGCAGCCGGCGCGGCGTGAAGGACGCGGCGGCGATGCAGGCGGCGGGGTAGAGGATGGCGGGCCAGTTGCCCTGCACCCGGCTGCCAGTGGCCTGCCAGAGGAAGATCGCGGTGCCCGGCAGCACCATCGCCGCCAGCAGCGCCGCCCCGGCATCGCCGCGCCGCCCCCCGGCGGCGCCCGCCCGCGCGCCGCCCGCCCCGCCCCGGATGAAGACCAGTGGCGGCGCCCGGCCGCCCGGCCCGCCCCGCCGCC
>NZ_JBWXTD010000002.1:674955-676105 GCF_056682175.1 Falsiroseomonas sp. RANM36 | reverse complement strand
CGCGCCCGCGGCGCCGGCCCGCCCCCCGCCCCGCGCCCCGGCGCGGACCAGCAGGTTCGCGATGCCGACATTGGCCGCCGCGCCGACGCCGCAGACCAGGTAGAACAGCGCCAGCCCGCGCCACAGCGCCGCGCCGCGCAGCCGCGCGTCGCGATAGGTGATGCGGTTGTTCAGCGCGAAATTCGCCGTCATCGCGACCAGCGTCGCGGCCCATTGCGACGGACCGACGGCGGCCCCGGCCCGCCCCAGCATCGCCAGCACCGCCATATGGACCAGGACGCCGAAGGCGCCGACGGCGGCGAAGGCGACGAAGCGCAGCGGCACGATGCCGCCGGTCATCTTGTCCAGCAGCAGCCCCGCGAATTCCAGCAGCACCGTGGCGTCGAGCTTCGAATCGCCATGCGCCCGCGCGCGGAAGCTGTAGGGCACCTCCCCCACCTGCACGCCCGTGGGCCCGGTCAGCAGCAGGTCGAGCAGGATCTTGAAGCCGCGCCCGGTCAGGCGCGGCGCCGCCTGCTCGACCAGGTCGCGTCGCAGCAGGAAGAAGCCGCTCATCGGGTCCGCGACGGGCACCGGCAGCAGCGCCTGCGCCAGCCGCGTCCCGGCATCCGACAGCGCGCCGCGCGCCGCGGAGAAGCCGCCCGACGCCGCGCCGCCGGCGGCATGGCGCGAGCCGACGGCGATGTCGGCCCCCTGCTCCACGGCGCGCAGCATGGCCGGCAGGATCGTCTCGTCGTGCTGCAGGTCGCCATCCATCACGGCGACGAAAGGCGCGGAGACGGAGAGCATCCCCTCGATGCTGGCGGAAGCCAGGCCGCGCCGCCCGACGCGGCGGATGCAGCGGATGCGCGGATCGCGCGCGGCGATCGCCCGGACCTCGGCGGTGGTGCCGTCGGGGCTGTCATCGTCCACGAAGACGGCTTCCCACGGGATGCCCGCCAGCGCGGCATCCAGCCGCTCCACCAACGGCGCGACATTGGCGGCTTCGCGGTAGACCGGGATGATGATCGAGAGACGGGCGGGCATCTCAGCGCCTTCCGCAGCGCATCGTCGTCGTTACCGCGGTCTGCGACGGCGGCGGCCCCCACGCCGCCCCGCCGCCCCAAGGCGGCCGCCCCCCGGGGCGCGCGCCCCCCCGCCCGGGGGCCGG
>NZ_JBWXTD010000002.1:653931-674855 GCF_056682175.1 Falsiroseomonas sp. RANM36 | reverse complement strand
GGGGGCGCCCCGGGCGGGGGGGCCCCCCCCGGGGCCGGGCGCCCGCGCCCGGCGCCCGAGGGCAACCATAAGAAACTCACTTCACCGTCCATCTTCGACGGACGATGCAGTGAGCCCGGTGGGACTCGAACCCACGACCCCATGATTAAAAGTTACCTCTGAGCGCCGGGGCGGCCGTTCTCCGGTCATCTCGCCGTGCGTCGCGACGTCGCACATTCGTCCCCTTTTTCCTTGCCATACGTAGTCTATGACCTCATGATTCCGTCTCAGGGCATCGCCTTTCGTCTCCCCAAGCCGATGCCCCGTTGATGCCCCAGCGATGCCCCGACGACTTACTCCGAGAGGATCCGGGCTGGGGTTTGTGGAGGTGCGGCATGGGCGTCCGGCTGGCGGAAGCAGCTATCAACAAGGCGCTACGCGAGGCCGCGGCTGCGGGCAAGAGGCGAGACCTGGCCGATGCGGGTCAGGAAGGCCTTTGGCTTCGCCTGACGCCACGCGGGGTGGCTTCCTGGGTGCTGGTCTGCAGGGACACGCAAGGCTCCCTGCGGCGCTTCCCGGTCGGGCGTTGGCCAGCCATCGGCATCGCCGACGCGAGAGAGAAGGCGCGCACCCTCCGAGAGGAGGTCCGCCGCGGTGCCGATCCGATAGCGGAGGCGCGGAAGCTGCGTGCCATCGGTCGAGACGCGAAGGCAGGGATCGGTACGCTGGGTGCCCTCCTCGACCTCTACGGCGGCCCGCTGCCGAAAAAGGGCGACGAGGCGGAAGTCGCGGACGTGCCGAAAACGCGCGTGATCGGGCCGGGCAAGGAACTCCGCACCTGGCCTGAGACCCGGCGCAAGATGGAGATCGTCTTCGCGCAGTTGCTGCGAAAGCCGCTTGCGACGTTAACCGCCACTGACTTCCAGATGGCCGCCGATGCCTACCCCTCGAAGGCCAGCGCTTCCGCGGCGGTCCGCTACGTGCGTCCAGTTCTGAAGTGGGCGGCGCACCGCAACTACGTGCCGCGACAGGCTGCGCTGATCGACCCGCCGGCGACTGTGAAGCGGCGGGACCGCGTGCTGAGCCGCGAAGAACTGGCGGCCCTGCTCCCGACCCTGTCCGCAGCGGACGCGAACACCTACCGCAAAGCCCTGCGCTTCATGCTGCTCACCTTGTGTCGGCGCGACGAAGCCGCGGAAGCATGCTGGCGCGACGTGGACCTCGAGGCCGCCGAATGGCGGATCCCCGAGACGAAGAACGGGCAGCCTCACCGCCTGCCGCTCTCGCGTCAGGCGATCGCCCTCCTCCAATCCATCGGGCCCGGAAAGGCAGCCCAGCGGATCTTTCCCTCCCGTGGCGGCGGGAAGCTGATGAACTGGGATCGCGCGACGAAAGACGTGATGGAGGCCACCGGCACGGCCGGTTGGACGCGCCATGATCTTCGGCGCACCGGCGCCACCATGCTCGGCGAGCTCGGCGTCGAGCCGCATGTCATCGAGGCGGCGCTCAACCACACCAGCATCCACTCGCAACTTGCCGCCACCTACAACCGCGCGCGCTATTTCCCGGCGGTGAAGGAGGCGCTGCAGCTGCTTGCTGATCGGCTGGACGGAATCGCCGCCGGCGGAGCCGAGGTGAAGAATCTGGCAGCCGAGCGGGCCCGGCGGGGTCCGGGCTGATGAGTGGGAAAGGCGAAGGCCCCGAGGGGCAGACCGCGCTCGCCATGGACAAGGTCCAGCTGGCCATTCCGCTGGACGAGGCAGGAACCGTGCAATTGCTCCCCCTGGGAGATCTGCGCGATGTGCTGCTCGATTTCCGGGACGATCTGACGAAGGCAGGAGAGGCATTCGAGTCGCACCGTCAACGGGACGGTGGGCGTGCTGGATACGCGCACTTGACCCGGGCGTTGCAGCTTCTCGCGGACCGGCTGCCGTGGCTTTGCAGCGACCAGGCTCGTGCGGCCCTTACACGGCTCTTGGCGGACCTTCACGACGTGCAGAAGGGAAGGTCAAAGCCCAAAGCCTTCGAGCCATTTGTGGTTGGAGCGGTATCGCCATCCCCGGTGGCGTGGCGGAACACCGCGGCAGCGGCGGCTCTCGAGCTCCTGGTCGCCGCCGGCGACTCGCTGCACGACGCCGCCGGGCGCGTGGCGCGGACCCTGACCGAGGCCGGCCACTCTCGAGACCTCCGTGGTCCCGGCGCAAGGCATGACGTGACGATCACGGCCGACACCGTCATTGGATGGAGGAAGGCCTGTCGTCGCCGCGACGGAGGCGGACCTCACGTGATGCCGCGGCTGTTCCAGGATTATGCAGCAGCAGCCGACGAGGAGAGCCGGCGTGCCAAGGCGAAGGAATATCTGGAGCGGCTAGCGCGATCGGCCGACTACGCCGACCTTCGTAATCGGGAATAGAACCCGGGGGAGAATTCCCGCTTCTCTCCCCAAAGGTCTCCCCACGCCTCCCGCCGCTCATGGCCGGAGGCGCGGAGACCTCGACATGCAAGCCGATGCCGCACCGGCCTCCCGGCTCGACCCCCAACTGCACCCGCGTATTGCGGTCACCGAGCTGATGGCAGTGCCGCTCGCCAAGGCCAGCGCCATCACGGGCCTCTCGCGCGCCACGATCTACCGCCTCGCCGGCTCGGGTTCGCTCCGGCTCCTAAAGGCCGGACGCACCACCCTTGTCTGCGGCGACTCGCTGCGCGCCTATATCGCGTCGCTGCCTCAGGCGCAGATCCGGGCGCCGAAGCAGAAGGCAGTCGCTTGATGGAATGCCCCCGGCGCACCGGGAGGTGCAGCGCGGGGGCGGTGGTTCCGATGGGCACCGGTTCCACCTCCTTCATACCGCACCACCTCTGGGACAATCCAGCGCGTGCGCACCGGCTCGAGGCTGGCGCGTGCCATTTGTTGAACGGCGGGGAGCGCGCTGTCGCTGAGTTCCTGAAGGAGCTTGCGGCGGCGCACGGCATCCCGCCTGACAAGCTGCTCGATCGCCTCGATACTTGGCGCATTACGCTGTCACCGGAGATTCTGCGCGCGCTCCTCGCCGCCGCGGGCGGCCGGCAGTTCTCGCCACGCCCGCTGCGGGTCGTCCCATGACGCGCCCGCCTGATTTCCGCGCCATGGCAGCAATCCTCGCGCAGAATATGCCCGAGCTGACCTTCTCGCTGCTTGGTCGGCCAACGCAGCGGCGCTCCGACGAGTGGCGCTACGGCCGCAAGGGCAGCCTCGCCGTCTGCGTGGCCGGGGCGAAGTGTGGCGAATGGTTCGACCACCAGGCAGGCCGCGGCGGCGACGCGCTCAGCCTGGTCGCTCACGTCCAGGGCGGCTCCCTTGCCGAGGCGCTCCACTGGGCACGGGACTGGCTGCGCGAGACGGGCACTGCACCCGCGCGCCGCCCACCCCGCGCTCACTTCGTGCACAAAGCGCAGCCGGCAGCGGCGAGCCCGGCCGCACCTGAGGTGCCCACCAGCTGGTCGGCCCGCATGGCGGCCGCTCTGTGGGCCGAGGGCGTTGATCCGCGCGGAACGCTGGTGGCAACCTACCTCGCCACGCGCGGGCTGCAAGTCCCGCAGGGCGCCCCCCTGCGTTTCCACCCTTGCGTCTGGCGCGCACGCAGGAACGGGACGAAGGGGCCCGCAATGCTCGCGCGCATGAGCTGCCCCCTGACCGGCGCCGAGCTCGGCACGCACGTCACCTATGTGCGCATCGACGGTACCGGCAAGGCGCCGGGTCCTTCCGAGAAGATCATGCTGGGCAAGGCTGGCGTCATCCGCCTTGTCGCCGACGAGGATGTGACGCAGGCGCTCGGAATCGCCGAGGGGATTGAGACAGCGCTCAGCATCATGCAGGGCGCCGGATGGTCGCCAGTCTGGGCGGCGACCTCCGCCTCCGCGATCGGCCGATTTCCTCTTCTGCCCGGGGTCAACGCGCTGACCATCCTAGCCGACTCCGACGACGTGGGAATGCAGCACGCCCGGGCCTGCGCGAACCGCTGGATCAACGGAGGCAGGCAGGCGCGCATCTTCCGGCCTGCCAGGCCCGGCCAGGACTTCAACGATACTTGGCAAGCCCTGCTGGCGGCCGAGGAGGAGCCGTGAGTCGCCGGTCATGGACACCTGACGACGGCCTCGGCAAGCTCGAAGCCGTCGAGGAGCCTGTTGGGGGCTCTCCACTGGCTGCCGCTGGACGGCCCGCCCACCCTGCAACCTCTGCGCCGCTCGAGCTGCGCTTCGGCGCGGACGGGTTGGTGCCGATTGCGGCCGGCACCGTGGTACGTGGTCTGCTCCACCGCCGGTCCGTTACGCTGATCTACGGTCCGCCGAAGTCGGGCAAGTCGTTCCTGGCCACCGACCTCGCGCTGGCTATCGCCTCCGGCGCGCCGGAATGGATGGGGCACGCCATCCAGCAGCCTGGCCCGGTTCTCTATGTTGCCTGCGAGGGCCATGCCGGGTTCTGGAAGCGCCTCAAGGCCATGGGCCAGCAACGCGGCTGGAGCGATGCCGACTTCCCGGGCAGCTTCATCCTCGCCACCGGCCGTCCAACGCTGCTCCGCAGCGAAGACGGCGGGCGGAGCTTTGCGCCGGATCCCTCCTCTGTCCTCGCGGCAGTAGATGCGACGGTCGCGCGTGGGCTCGCGCCGGCGGCGGTAATCATCGACACCGTCTTCCGCTCGGTTGGTGCCGGGAACGTCAGCAGCAGCGAGCACATGAACGCCTATCTGGCCGCGCTGGACGGCATCGGCGAACGGAATCTCGCAGTGGCGATCATTCATCACGAAACCAAGGCGGGCGGCACGCCGGCGGGTTCTGTCACGCTGATGGGCGCCGCCGACACCATCGTGCACGTATGGCGGAAAAGCGGAGACCGGTTCTGGCAGGTCGAGATGGCGAAGGACGACGCCGAGACCGAGCCGCAGAGCTTCCGCCTCGAGGTGGTTCCCGTTGGACCGGATGCGGAGGGCCACCCGTCTGCTTCCTGCGTCGTCGTGCCCACCGAGCAAGGGGCGCCGCCCGCCGAGAACGACCAGCGTCGCGCAGCGAAGTTGCCCGACCAGGCACGGACTGCTCTCCGCTGCCTCGCCGACGTGATCAACGCAGAAGGCCAGCCGCTGCCCCCCGGTGACGGTTTCCCATCGGGCAAGCGCGGCGTGCGCGAGGGCGCTTGGCGGAAGGAGTGCCAGCGCCGCACCCTCTCCACCGGCACCGATCGCGCGATGCGCGACGCCTTCAGCCGCGCGAAGGAGAAGCTGCAGGCCACCTACAGCGCAGCAACGTTGGACGGCTGGTGGTGGCTGCCCTGACCCAGCGTGAACCGGTTAAGCGGAAGGAAGACGCGCCCCTAAAGGGTGCGCGCCTTCCTTCCCTTGCGGTGCTGCAGGGGAAGGTGCGGAAGACGGCGGCAGAACCTTCCTCATCTTCCGCACCTTCCGCCGCTCTGACCTCGCCCGGCCGGAGACGATCGCCGCGGTCCGCGACCCCCGCTGAAAATAGGCCGACACCCCTTCCACGGATCCACTGGCGTGTGTGCAGGCAGACGGCCAGTATGCAGGCCTATCCGGCAACTCGCAGTCTAGCTGGTGCGGCGCCGCACGCGACCACTTTTAAGCTCGGCACCCATCGCGTTCAGTGCGCTGGGAGACAGGATTCCGTGCTCAACAACGAATCCGCTTGACCGCCTTCGATCTCCCGCCGTATCCAATCGAGGCTCCCGGACGGGGGCATGGAAGAACCCTGAGAAGCGGTTCTGGTATTGGTTGCCGCCGGATGGCGGCTGGCACTCCTGGCCCGGTGGATACCGTGCTGTTGTGCCTTCACCCTTTCGAGGGTGGCCTATGCCGGATCCGGTTCTCCTGATCGAAGGAGATACCGGCAGTGCAGCCCAGTAAGATCATCATCCGCTACGACCAGGTCGCCGAGCAGATCCACGGCTCGGTCCGCCGCGTCGTCGGCTTCGTGCAGGCCAAGAACCTGCTCACGCTCATCGACTCGGTGGACCTCGACGCCAACCCCCGCTCCGCCAAGTGGGGCCAGGTCACTGAGGCGATCGTCGAGAGCATCAAGCGCGACCCCGACATCTTCCCCTTCATGACAAAGGGCATCCTGGTCGGCTCCTCGGATTACGAGGCGCTTCAGCGCCAGCGTTACGAGTTGCGCTTCTCCGACCCGGCGACTGAGGGCATCCTCGACGGCGGTCACAACTCGCTCGCCCTCGGCACGCACATCCTCAGCGTCGCGCTGAACGATGAGAAGGTGTCGAAAAAGACCAAGAACTGGGAGGCCTTCAAGGACCTCTGGCGCGCCAATCGCGAGGCCGTCGAGGCGGTGAAGGAGGAGCTGACCTTCCTCGTCCCGGTCGAGATCCTTGTGCCAGCCGACCTGCAGGACGACGAGATCGTCGCCGACTTCCGCTCCGAGTTGCTCGAGATCTGCGCGGCGCGCAACAACAACGCCGAGCTGACTCTCGAGACCAAGGCCAACCAGAAGGGCTTCTACGACGCGATCAAGGCGGCGCTGCCGGCGACCGTGCGCGACCGCATCGAGTGGAAGTCCAACATGGCCGGCGGCGACGTGAAGGTGCGCGACATCGTCGCCCTCGCCTGGATCCCGCTCTCGCTGGTGCCGGACCTGCCCGTGAAGGCGCCGGCGCCGCAGAACATCTACCGGAACAAGGGCGAGTGCGCGAAGCTCTTCGACGACCTCATGAGCAACGCTGCGATCTCGAAGCGCGCCGCGGACGGGCCGCTGCATGAGCTCACCGACGATGCGGTGAAGAGCGCTATCGAAGTGCTCGGCTCCCTCCCCTCGCTCTACGACCAGATCTACGAGGACTTTCCCGCCGCCTACAACGGCGCCGGCGGGCATTTCGGCCGCATCGGCATCGTGCGGATGTACGACCCGACCAGGAAGACCGACAAGAACCGCAAATACATGCGTAGCCAGCCGCTGACGCACTTCACCGAGCGAGACGTCGAGTACAGCTACCCGGACGGCCTCATCATGCCTCTCGTTTGGGGCCTGCGCGCGCTGATGGTGGTGAAGGATGGCAAGGTCGCCTGGCGCACCGATCCCTCGGCCTTCCTCAAGCGCCACCTCCGCGACATCGCGGCCAACTACAAGCTGGTGTTGGAGATGTCGCGCTTCGACCCGCAGAAGCTCGGCAAGAACGAGGCATCCTATGGCTTCGCCGTCAGCCAGTTCGAGACGGCACTGCTGAAGGAGGGCAAGGCCGCGGCCTGACCCGACAAACCCGCGCGGGGCGCTCCGGTGTCCCGCGCATCTGTCCCCCTTCACCCATTCGGCAGGAAGATCCGATGCCCGCTTTCCTCGACGACCATGTTTCCCGCCGCGTAACACTTTCGCCTCCGGCGGGCCTGCAGTTCCGTGGCCTCTACCTCGGCCAGGGTAACCTCGGCCTCGAGGTGCTGGTCTTCGACGCGGCCGCAGAGCCCAAGCACAGCGTGCTGCGCCAGGTCTGGAAGGACCGCCTCGCCGGCCGCGCGACGCCGTTGTTGGCGGTCGCCCTCAACGGCAGCACCGCGCTGGTCTGCGGCCCCGCCGGCGACGACATGCCGATTCGCCGTCTCGAGATCGGCCAGGCCGAGCGCGTCTGCGCCCGCGCCCTGACCGAGCCGGACCGCAACGCCGCGCTCCGCTTTCTGCACGACGCGCTGCCGAGCCTCGAGACCGACCTCCCCGGCGTCCGCAACGAAGGCCTGCTCTCCGACCATGAGCTTGCCCGCGGCGCGCAGAACCGGCCGGACTGGGCCACGGCGCAGGCGCGCGCCACGCCTGTCCTCGGCGCGGCCGGCATGGACCTGCTGCGCCGGCTCGGCTTCGGCATCGAGCGTGCCGATGGCGTCACCCATCTGCTGCGCACTGGCACGCGCGACCGCGCCGTGGCGGTGCTGCTCAACGGCGCCGAGACGCCGGAAGGCGCCGCGCCGCGATTCCAGAACCTCTCGCCGGTCTCCTGGGCCCTCGCCAAGGCCGTCGAGCGCAACCTGCCCTGGGTCATGGTGGTGCAGGACGACCGCGTCCGCCTCTACCCGGTCGAGCTCGGCGTCGGTGTCGGCCAGCGCGGCCGGACAGAGACATGGATCGAGCTGCGCACCGGCCTGATGCGCCAGGACCAGGCGGCGCTGCTCTGGCTGATCTTCTCCGCTGACGCACTGAAGCCCGACGGCACGCTGGAGCAGCTGCTGGAGAGCTCGAAGCGCTTCGCCGCCGACCTCGCGGAGAAGCTGCGGGACCGGATCTACGACCACGTCATCCCCGGCCTCGCCACCGGCATCGCCGCAGCGCGCAAGCTGAAATCCTTCTCCGCGGAGGAGCTGCGCCTGACCTACTCGATGGCGCTGACGGTCCTGTTCCGGCTGCTCTTCATCGCCTATGCCGAAGACCGTGACCTGCTGCCCTTCACCACGAACGAGGCCTATCGCCACCGCGCGCTGAAGACCAAGGCGCAGGAGCTGCACGCCAAGACGTCCCCGCCCGGCGCCGGCGCGCATCTCTGGCAGGAGGTGAGCCGCCTGTTCGAGGCGGTGCGCGTCGGCGATGCCGGCCTCGGCGTGCCGGCCTATGGCGGAGGGCTGTTCGAGACCGACCCAGTGATCTCCCGCGCCGGGGCGGAGCTGGCGCGCATCTCCCTGCCGGACACCGTGTTTGAGCCGGCGCTGCGCGCCCTGCTGCTGGATCTGCCGCGCGACCTGGCCGGCCCCTCCCGCGGCCCGGTGGACTTCCGCAGCCTGCGCGTGCGCGAATTCGGCACGATCTACGAAGGCCTGCTGGAATCGGAACTCGCTGTCGCAGACGCCGACCTTGCGCTGAAGAAGCAGGGCAAGGACTTCGTCTATGTGCCGGCCAAGGCGCGCGACCCCGTCGCCGTGCCGCAGGGCGGCATCTACCTGCACAACCGGTCCGGCGCCCGGAAGTCCTCGGGCAGCTACTTCACCCCCGGCTTCGCCGTGGATCACCTGCTGGACACCGCGCTGGAGCCCGCGCTGAAGGCACATGCCGATCGGCTGGTGGCCCTGGACGACACGGACGCGGCCGAGTCCTTCTTCGACTTCCGCATCGCCGACATCGCGATGGGCAGCGGCCACTTCCTCGTCGCGGCGGTGGATCGCGTGGAGCGGGCATTCTCCGCCATCCTTGCCACGCGCAGCCTGCCCGGCGTGAAGAACGAACTGGCGACGCTGCGCGCGGCCGCGGAGGGGGAGCTGAAGAAGCTCGGCCTCGCCGGCACGCAGGAGATCGAGGACGCGCAGCTGCTGCGCCGGCTTATCGCACGGCGCTGCATCTACGGCGTGGACCTCAACCCGCTGGCGGTGGATCTCGCGCGGCTGTCCATCTGGATCCACAGCTTCGTGCCGGGCCTGCCGCTGTCGCTGCTGGACCACGCGCTCGTGCAGGGCAATGCGCTCGTCGGCGTTTCGACGCCGAGTGACGCGAAGTCTTTGCTGACGGCGCTTGTCGGTGTTGGGTTGCGCGTCGAGCCGGCCGAAATGCTGGCGGGCGCCGAGCCACACCTACGACGCCTGGCCAGGATCTCCGATGCGACAGTTGCGGATGTCGCCGCCGCCCGTGCTGCTTATCGGGATGCGCGAGAGGCAGTCGGCGCGGCAGCATCGCTGTTCGACGCCGCCGTGGCCGTCAAAGCAGGAGAGGAGTCTCTCCGCGTGCCTGTGAACACTGCCCTGGCCAAGCTGGACAAGACCGGAATGCCCTTGGACCTGCGCCGCACGCCTCTGCACGCGCAGCTTCGAGACGCGCTCACGCCGATCGCGCCGTTCCACTTCCCCGTCGCCTTCCCCGAGGTGTTCCTTCGCCAGCGCCCGGGCTTCGACGTGATCCTCGGCAATCCGCCGTGGCAGGAAGTGACGCTGGAGGAGCTGGGCTTCTGGACGCGCCACTTCCCGGGCCTGAAGGGGCTGTCGGAGGCAGAGCGGAAGAAGCGCATCCCGCAGTTGCGGCGGGACCGGCCCGATCTGGTGACCGAGTATGAGCAAGAGGTCGCGCAGACCGACCGCGAGCGCGCGGTCCTGGGCGCCGGCTTCTATCCCGGAATGGGAACGGGCGATCCCGATCTCTACAAGGCCTTCGCCTGGCGCTTCTGGCAGTTGGCGGCGCAGGAGGGCGGGCGGATCGGTGTCGTGCTGCCGCGCAGCGCGCTGTCGGCGCTGGGCTCGAAGGAGCTGCGCGAAGGCGTGTTCGCCGGCAGCGCGGGTGTTGCCATCACGACCGTCCTGAACCGCGCCGGCTGGGTTTTCATGGAGGCCGAGCACCGCTACACCATGGCGCTGCTTGCCATCGCGCGCGGCACGCCTAACGGCCAGAGCATCGCCTTGCGCGGCCCCTACGCCAGCCGCCTGGCATGGGACGCCGCGGCGAAGAAGCCGCCCCACTGCTTCACCCCGGCCGAGGTACTGGCTTGGACCTCCTCCGCCAGCCTGCCGCTGCTGCCCTCTGACGACAGCATCGGTGTCTTCGCCCAGCTGCGGAAGGCACCGCGCCTCGACCTGAAGCAGGCCGGCGCGTGGCGTGCACGACCGGATCGCGAACTTGACGCGACCAACGACAAGCCTCTCATGCAGATCGCGCCGCGCAACACGGATAAGCTTTGGCCCGTGATGAAGGGCGAGAGCTTCGACATCTGGGAGAACGACCGCGGGCCGGACACATACTACGGCTGGGCCGACCCGACGAAGGTCGCGAAGCACCTGCAGAACAAGCGCCTGCGCAGCGGCAGGTCCACACGGGATTCTGTCCATCGCGAGTTCCCATTGGCGCATCTGCGCGACGCGAAGACACTGGCCTGCCATGCGCCCCGCGTCGCCTTTCGCGACGTGAGCCGCGCGACGGACACGCGTACGGTGCGGGCGGCGCTACTGCCGCCGCAGGTTTTTTTGACCAACAAGGCGCCGTATCTCCTTTGGCCGTCGGGGGATGCCAAGGATCAGGCATTTCTGCTGGGTGTCCTCTGCTCGGTCACCCTCGACTGGTATGCGCGGCGCTTCGTGGAGGTGAATCTCAACTTCTTCATTCTCAACCCCTTCCCGATCCCGCGCCCACCCCGCACCGACAAGCACTGGCAACGTGCAGTCGCCCTCGCCGGCCGCCTCGCCTGCCCCGACGACCGCTTTGTCGACTGGGCGAAGTCCGTCGGCGTCAAGCACGGCCCACTGAAGCCCGCCGAGAAGCAAGCCATGATCGAGGAGTTGGACGCGGTGGTGGCCCGCCTCTACGGCCTCTCGCCCGACCAGCTCGCCCACATCTTCGACACCTTCCACGAATGGACGGACGAGACGCAGCAGCGCGAGTGGAATGCGCGCCGCGACCGCACCGTCGCGATCCTGCGGGGGCTGGCATGAGCAAGCCGGAATTCATCACCAACCAGGACGGCAACACCCTCCTCGCTGCGCTGAAGGCCGCGATCCCCGATGCGCCGCCCATGGCCGCGCCCGGCGCAGCGCATGCGTCGCCCGCGCTGACCGAGATCAGCATCGCCACGGCCTTCATGAGCCCTGCCGGCTTCGGCGCGATCGCGGAGCGGCTGGAACAGGCTGGCCGCGTCCGCCTGCTGATCGGGGCCGAGCCCGAGCCCGAGGCCCTGCGCCTGGCCCGCGGCCACCTTCGCAAGCCCGGCGACCCGCCCCAGGCAGCCTTCGAACGCCGCGAGGTCGCGGAAGGCCTGAAGCTGCTGGAAGCCGGCCTGCGCGCCGAGCGCGACCGCCAGCCCTTCACCGCGCAGGCCCGCCGCGACCTCCGCCGCATGGCGGCGATGCTGCGCACGGGCAAGCTGGAGACGCGCCGCTACGAGCGCGCCTTCCTGCATGCCAAGGCGACGCTGCTGGACGGCTGCGATCCCGGCCTCATCGCCGGCTCCTCCAACCTCACCCGCGCCGGGCTGACGACGAACCTGGAGCTGAACCTCGGCCGCTGGGATCCCGCCATCTTCGCCGAGGCCAAGGCCTGGTTCGAGGCGCTGTGGGACGACGCGGTGCCCTTCGACCTCGCTGCTCTTTTCGAGGAGCCGGAGGCCGAGTTCCCGCCCTGGCTGATCTTCATGCGCATCCTCTGGCAGCTCTACGGCGCGGAGCTCGAGCAGGAGAGCAAGGATGCCGGCGACATTCCGCTGACGGCTTTCCAGCTGCACGGCGTCTGGCGCGCGCGGCGCATCCTGCAGGAATTCGGCGGCGTCATCGTCGCGGACGAGGTCGGCCTCGGGAAGACCTTCATCGGCGGCGCGATCCTGGAAGCCTGCGCGAAGAACCGCCAGCGCGCCCTGCTGGTCTGCCCCGCCGCGCTGCGGACCAACTGGGAGAAGTTCCTCGACAGCCACAATATCGGCCGCTTCGTCCAGCTGGTCTCCTACGACCAGATCGCGCGCGACCATCAGCTGCGAGATCCGCGGCTGCGGCCCGACGCGACGGGCAACCATCTGCGCTTCGAGCTCGATGAGTATCAGCTCGTCGTGGTGGACGAGGCCCACAACTACCGGAATCCGGACTCCGCCTATCGTGCGGACGTGCTGCGCAGGCTGCTGTCCGGGCAACGCAAGGACGTGGTGCTGCTGACGGCGACGCCGGTGAACAACAGCCTGTGGGACTTCTACCACCTGCAGCGCTTCTTCGTGCGGCAGGACAGCCGCCTGGCCCAGCTGGGCATCGTGTCCATTCGCGACCGCTTCAAGGCCGCCGCGAAGCTGGACCCGTCGAACCTCAGCCCGGACTACCTCTATCCCATCATCGACGCGATCACCGTGAAGCGCACGCGGGGCTTCGTGAAGCGATACTACGCGAACGACACCATCCGCGGAGCGGACGGCGTGATGCGGCCGATCGTCTTCCCCAAGGCCGTGCCAATCACCGTGCGCTACAGGATCGAGGGCATCGCCCCCGGCCTGTTCGACGCCGTGGCCAACGCGCTGGACCCGATCAACGGCACGAACGTCCTGTCCTTCTCGCGGTACGCGCCCGACGCTTTTCTTCTGGAGACCGACGAGGACCGCGACGAAACCCGCGAAAACGCCGCGGGGCTGCTCCGCTCGGGCCTGCTGAAGCGCTTCGAGTCCTCGGCCCATGCCTTCCGCCTCAGTCTGAAGCGAATGCTGGCGGAGCATGAGCGATTCCTCGAGGCGCTGAAGAAGGGCAAGGTCATCAGCACTGCCTTCCTGCGTGAGCTCGCCGTTGACGAGGAGGCCTTCGACGATCTGCTCGCCGGCAGCGACCATCTCGGCGACGCCGCGGACTACGACCTAAAGGCGCTGCGCAGCGCGGTGGCGCGCGACCACGACATCCTGGCCGACCTGGTGAAGCGGCTGGACAAGGTGGATGACGACGCCGACCCAAAGCTCGCGGCCGTCGTCGAGGAGCTTGCGAAGATCGCGGCTCAGGCCCGCAGCGACGCCACCACCGATGCCGAGGAACAGCGGAACCGCAAGGTGCTGCTCTTCTCCTACTTCGGCGACACCGTGGCGTGGCTGCGCGACGCCTTGGCCAAGCGCATCGAAGCCGATAAGCGGCTGAAGGGCTTCCGCGGCCGCATCGTCGCCGTCGCCGGTCACGGCCTGCCCGGCGAGGAAGTCGGCAGGAACGAGGCCGTGTGGGGCTTCGCCCCAGAATCCAGCGAGCCGCCGGCGGGACAGGAAGACCTGTTCGACCTGCTGATCACCACCGATGTCCTGGCGGAGGGCATGAACCTCCAGCAGTGCCGGAACATCATCAACTACGACTTGCCCTGGAACCCGATGCGTCTGGTGCAACGGCACGGCCGTATCGACCGTATCGGCAGCCCGCACCCTCGGGTTTTCATGCGCACGGTGTTCCCGGCCGACAAGCTGGACGCGATGCTGACGCTGGAGGCCCGGATCATGCGCAAGCTGACCCAGGCCGCGAAGAGCATCGGCGTCTCGACCCTGCCGGTGGACGGCGCCGAGGCCGGCGACCAGGTCTTCGCCGAAACCCGGTCGGAGATCGAGAAGCTCGTCGGCGAGGATCCCAGCCTCTACGAGCAGGGCGGCACCGCATCTGCCGCGCAAACCGGCGAGGAATACCGCCAGCGGCTGCGTGCCGCGCTGGCCGAGCAGCGCGCGGCCATCGTCGGGTTGCCGGGCCGGGCTGGCAGCGGCATGCGGAAGGGCAAGCGCTCCGGCGTGCTGTTCTGCGCTGAGGTTGCGCTCGCCGACGGACCGCGGACGTTCTTGCGCTTCGTGCCGGCGGCACCGGGCTGGGTACCGGCGCAGGATGCGAAGATCGAGCGGGAAGTCGGCACCTGCCTACGCCTGATTGACTGCGCCGAGGAGACGCCGCGGCACATGCCGCCCGCGCTGGAGGATGGCGTCTTCCCCTTCTGGGATAGCGCGCTCGCTGACATCCTGGCCGAATGGAATGACCTGTCCGATCCCGCCAAGCTCCAGCCTGCGGTCCGCCCGCTCAACCGTCTGGTCGCTGCCTTCATCCGCTCGACGCCACTGCCCGATGTGGATCCCGACAAGATCGCCAAGGCGCTCGACATCCTGGAGGCACCCTGGAGCCGCCGGGACGAGGCGCTGCTGCGCGATGTGTTCCGGGATCGCTCAGGCACGCCGGCCGCGCGCTGCCTGCGGCTGGTTGAGTGGATCCTCGCCACGGGACTCGAGCGCTTCCAGGCGCCTGCTCCCCTGCCGCCGATCGGCGAGGAGGAGGTCAGGCTGGTTTGCTGGCTGGCGGTGGAGGCGGAGAACGGCAGCAACTGACCGGTCACCATGCGGGGCTGGGACAACGAGAGCTATGTTCGAAGAAGTTCTGTCCGGGCCCCGTCACGGAAGCGACCGTGCCATTTTTCCCCCTCCCCCTGCCTGACGACCACCGTCGCGGGTCAGTGCTTCCGCGACCGGCTCTCCGTGTTGCTCTCGACGAGGGGGGGGGGGGGGGGGGCCCCCCCCCCCCCCCCCCCCGGCGCGCGGGGGGGCGCGGCCCGCGCGGCCCGGCGCCCCCCCGCCCCCCCCCCCCCCCCCCCCCCGCCCTCGCCGGGAGGCAGGGGTGCGGATCGGCTGCGGCCTTCGGCCGCTGCTCTCTCCGCACACCCTGCTGCGATGGTGGCTCGGCTCCAGCCGCGTCCAGCCTCTCGGCCGCTCCGTTGTCGCGTCCTCGCCTCCGGCCGTGCTCGCCGTGCTCGCCATGCTCAGCGCCTGGCGGCGCCTGCGCGTGGCTCTGCGCGGCTGCGCGCGGAGGCTGGACCCGGCCTGCGCCGCACGGTGCACGCCGCTATCGGTCACTGCCGACTGCCCCGCCCTTCAACGGATCTACCGGCAAGGCCAAGCAGCGCGGAGGCCTTCGAGAACTAGGCCCGCGAAAGTCTCGTGATGGCGCTGCGGTACGGCCTCCACGTATTGAATGGCGACACGCATGCCCTGCTCGGTTGTCGCCGTCCCGGGGGAGCAGACAGCACCGAGGACGACGCCGGTGTTCCAGACCCCCATAACGATCCCAGCACACATGCCCTGCCAGTGGGGATCGCCGGCCCGTTCTGCCACCAGGGACCTGCACGCGCGCAATTGCCAGTTTGCCGAATACGGATGCGGGCGCTCCGCTAATCCTTGGCCGGTTGCAGTGGGCGGCAGACCAAATGCCAGCAACATCAACGCTATCGTGCCGACCCCCAATGCGCGCTTGCATCGCCCGACGTCCCAGCTACCGCGCGTGACCAACATGACTTCGTGCTCCGACCCGATGCGGGGATCCTATCGAACCCGGAACAACGAGTGCAACGGCTCGCCGCGTGGGCTTCGTGCTGACGCGTCGGTGACAGGCCCGCGGCTCAGCGCCAGTTCACGCCCGATCGACCTGCAGATCCTCGGGGTAGATGTAGTTGCCGCTGCTAGCCCCGGGCTCGGCCATACGGATTGCGTATCCCTTCTCAACCAGGTCGCCGGCCTCCTCGAGCGTGCTGACGAACGTCGCGCTGCTTAGCCAGTTCCTTTGTGGGTACGGTATCGAGCGATCGACGAGCTGGTAGCCCCTGGCGGTCTGAAGTGGGATCCAATGGGCACGATCGCTCCGATCGGTCCTGCGGATAGCTTTGACCACGGCACGCACTCCAAATGCATTCCGGTAGAGGCATGCTAACAGCCAGTCACCCGGCCGCTGATGCCCCATTGATGCCCCATCGATCCGCGGGGATGTGCCGATGGCTGATAAGTATCTATGAGCCCGGTGGGACTCGAACCCACGACCCCATGATTAAAAGTCACGTGCTCTACCGGCTGAGCTACGGGCTCGTCCCGCCGCGCACATCGCGCCCGCGGCGGCGGCTTTAGGCGTCCGCCGCGGGGGTGCTGTCAACCCCGCCGGCACCTTCCGCCGGCTTCCCCGGCTCGGCGGTCGGAGCCGCCGCGCTGCCGAGCTTCATGGACTTCACCACATCCGGCTCCCGCACCATGCCGTTCGGGCCGCCGCCGCGCTTGATCTTGTCCACCACCTCCATGCCGGAGGCGACGCGGCCCCAGATCGTGTACTGGCCGTCCAGGCTCGGCGCCGGCGCGAACATGATGAAGAACTGGCTGTTGGCGCTGTTCGGGTTGTTGGTGCGCGCCATGCCGCAGGTTCCGCGGACGAAACGGGCCTTGGCGGGCGGGCTGAATTCCGCCGGCAGGTCGGGCAGGTCGGACCCGCCGGTGCCGGTGCCGGTGGGGTCGCCGCCCTGGGCCATGAAGCCGTCGATCACGCGGTGGAAGGGCGTGCCGTCGTAGAAGCCGCGGGCGGCCAGCGCCCTGATCTGCTCGACATGCTTCGGGGCGAGATCGGGCAGCAACTCGATCGTCACCGTGCCGTCCTT
The DNA here is from genome assembly GCF_056682175.1 of Falsiroseomonas sp. RANM36. Lineage (NCBI taxonomy): Bacteria > Pseudomonadati > Pseudomonadota > Alphaproteobacteria > Acetobacterales > Roseomonadaceae > Falsiroseomonas > Falsiroseomonas sp. RANM36. The sequence continues at coordinate 658,058 of NZ_JBWXTD010000002.1, read as the reverse complement.
GAGTTCCAGCAGCAGCGTGTTCTCGGGGGCGGGGCTCGCTTCGCTCATCGCGTCCGTCCTGATGTTCGGGCCAAGGCGGCACGCCTCGGCCGATCGGTGCAACCTATAGGCTCAGCGGATATCTGCCGCCACCCGCATCCGGCGAATGCGGTCCGGCGGCGGCGGCACCATGCCGGACTGGCCGACGCCGCGCTTGATCTTGTCCACCGCCTCCATGCCGGAAACCACCCGGCCCCAGATCGTGTACTGGCCGTCCAGGAAGGGTGCGGGAGCGAACATGATGAAGAACTGGCTGTTGGCCGAATTCGGGTTCTGCGTGCGCGCCATGCCGCAGGTGCCGCGGAGGAACCGGGCGCGGCTGGCCGGGACGAACTCGGCGGGAAGATCCGGCAGGGGAGAGCCGCCGGTTCCCGTTCCGGTGGGGTCGCCGCCCTGCGCCATGAAGCCCTCCATCACGCGATGGAAGGCCGTGTTGTTGTAGAAGCCCTGGCGAGCGAGGGTGCGCATCCGCTCGACATGGCGTGGCGCGAGTTCCGGCAGCATCAGGATGCGCACCTCGCCGTCCTTCAGTTCCATCACCAGCGTGTTCTCGGGATTGGTCGGCTGCGCCTGCGCGCCCCCGACGGCGGGCAGGGCGAGGGCGGCGCCGAGCAGCGCGCGGCGGCGGAACGGAAGCATCATTCGGCGGCGTCCTTCTTGCGGCGCATGCGGGCCAGCGTGCGCTCCAGGGTCAGCGGCGGCACGAAGCTGGAGATGTCGCCGCCCAGCATCGCGATCTCCTTCACGAAGCGGGAGGAGATGAACTGGTTCGTCTCGCTCGCCATCAGGAAGACCGTCTCGATCTCCGGGTCCAGGCGGCGATTCATGCCGGTCATCTGGAATTCGTAGTCGAAGTCCGTCACGGCGCGCAGGCCGCGCAGGATCATCTGCGCGCCGACCTCCCTGGCGAATCCGATCAGCAGGCCGGTGAAGGGCTGCACCACCACCTCGCAGCCGGTGCGCGCGGCGATGCGGTCGGTCTCGGCGCGGACCAGCTCGACCCGCTCCTCCAGCGGGAAAAGCGGCCCCTTGCCGGCATTGATCGCCACGCCGACCACCAGCCTGTCCACCAGCCGCGCGGCGCGGCCGATGACGTCGAGATGGCCGTTGGTCACCGGGTCGAAGGTGCCGGGATAGAGGCCGATGCGCTGCCTGCTCATTGCGGGTCGGTCTCCGTGCCGCCGGGCGCCGCGGCCTCGCCGCCGGCGGCGGGCTCCTCGTCCTCCACCACCGGGAAGCAGGATGTGACGCGCTCCTCCTCGTCGAGGCGCAGCAGCGTCACGCCCTGGGCGACGCGGCCGGTGATGCGCACCTGGTCGGCCGGCAGGCGGATCAGGCGGCCGGCATCGGTCACCAGCATGACATCGTCGCCCGCGCGCACCGGGAAGCTGCCGACAACCTCGCGCCCCGTGCGCGGGGTGAGCGTGATGGCGGCGATGCCCTGGCCGCCGCGGCCGCTGACCCGGTACTCATAGGCGGAGCTGCGCTTGCCGAAGCCGCGGTCGGTGACCGTGAGCACCACTTCCTCCGCGGCTTCCATCGCCTCCAGCTTGTCCTGCGGCACGGCCTCTTCCTCGACCGCCTCGCCCACGGCGCCGACGGTCGGGCCGTCGCTGCCATTGGCCTCCGCCGCGTCGTCCCCCTCGGCACGGCGCTTCTGCGCGGCCCAGCGGAGATAGGTCAGGCGCTCGCCCGGGCTGGCCTCGACATGGCGGAGCACGGCGAGCGAGATCACCGCATCCTCGCCCAGCAGCCGGATGCCGCGCACGCCGGTGCTGTCGCGTCCGGCGAAGACGCGCAGCGTGTCGGTGTCTGCCTGGAAGCGGATGCACCGGCCGAGCCGGGTGGCCAGCATGACGTTGTCGCCCTCGCGGCAGGTCGCGACGCCGATCAGGCTGTCGCCCTCGTCGAGCTTCATCGCGATCAGGCCGGTGGCGCGGACATTGCGGAAGTCCGACAGCTTGTTGCGGCGGACATTGCCGCCGGCGGTCGCGAAGACGAGATGCAGGTTCTCCCACAGCGTCTCGTCCTGCGGCAGCGGCAGCACGGCGGTGACGGCTTCCTCCGCCTGCAGCTGCAGCACCTGGCGCAGGCTGCGCCCGCGGCCCGTGGCGCCGCCTTCCGGCAACTGCCAGACCTTCTCGCGGAAGGCGATGCCGCGGCTGGTGAAGAACAGCACCCATTGGTGGGTGTGGGCGACGAAGCTGCGGACGACGATGTCGTCCTCCCGCCGGCCGGCGGCGCTGCGGCCCCGCCCGCCGCGGTTCTGCGCGCGGAAGACGTCGAGCGCCGTGCGCTTCACGTAGCCGTCGCGGGTGATGGTGACGACCATGACGCCCGGCTCGATCAGGCTCTCGTCGTCCTGGTCGGCGACGCCGTCCACGATCTCCGTCATGCGCGGCGTCGCGATCTGCGCGCGCACCGCCAGCAGTTCCTGCGCCATCAGCTCCATCCGCCGCGGGCGCGATCCCAGGATCTCCAGCAGCTCGCGGATGGTCGCGCCGACTTCCGACAGCTCCTGCGCGATCTTCTCGCGCTCAAGGCCGGTCAGGCGCTGCAGGCGCAGGTCGAGGATGCCGCGCGCCTGGTCTTCCGTCAGCCGCACCGTGCCGGCCTCGGTCAGCACGTTGCGGTGGTCGTCCACCAGCGCGAGCAGCGGGCCGATATCGGCGGCCGGCCAGTCGCGCGCCATCAGCGCGACGCGCGCCGCGGCGGCATCCGGCGCGGCGCGGATCAGCGCGATCACCTCGTCGATGTTGGCGACGGCAACGGCGAGGCCGATCAGGTTGTGGCCGCGGTCGCGCGCCTTGTTCAGCCGGAAGCGGCTGCGGCGCGCGATCACCTCCTCGCGGAACCTGATGAAGGCGAGCAGCGCGTCCTTCAGCCCCATCTGCCGCGGCCGCCCCTCGTCCAGCGCGACGAAGTTCACGCCGAAGGAGGTCTGCAGCTGGGTGAAGCGGTAGAGCTGGTTCAGCACGACTTCCGGCGTCGCGTCCTTCTTCAGCTCGACGACGATGCGCAGGCCGTCGCGGTCGCTCTCGTCGCGCAGGTCGGAGATGCCCTCCACCTGCTTGGCGCGCACGAGTTCCGCGATCTTCTCGATCAGGCTCGCCTTGTTGACCTGGTAGGGGATCTCCGTGACGACGATCATGGAGCGGCCGCCGCGCATCTCCTCGATCGTCGCGCGGGCGCGCAGCGGGATGGAGCCGCGGCCGGTCTCGAAGGCGGAGCGGATGCCGGCGCGGCCGAGGATGAGGCCGCCGGTCGGGAAATCCGGGCCGGGGATGATCCGCATCAGGTCAACGAGCGGGGTGTCTGGCTCCTCGATCAGCTTCAGCGTGGCGTCGATCACCTCGCCCGGGTTGTGGGTGGGGATGTTCGTCGCCATGCCGACCGCGATGCCGCCGGCGCCGTTGACCAGCAGGTTCGGGTAGGCGGCCGGCAGCACGCGCGGCTCCTCGGCCGATTCGTCGTAGTTCGGGACGAAGTCGACCGTGTCCTCCTCGATGCCCTCCAGCAGCGCGGCGGCGGAACGCGCCAGGCGCACTTCCGTGTAGCGCATCGCCGCGGGGGCATCGCCGTCCATGCTGCCGAAATTGCCCTGGCCGTCGATCAGCGGCACCCGCATGGAGAAGGGCTGCGCCATGCGCACCATCGCGTCGTAGATCGCGCTGTCGCCATGGGGGTGATACTTGCCCATCACGTCGCCGACGACGCGGGCCGATTTCCGGTGCGCCTTGTCGGCCGTGTAGCCGGCCTCGTGCATGGCAAACAGGATGCGCCGGTGCACCGGCTTCAGCCCGTCCCGCGCATCGGGCAGCGCGCGCGAGACGATGACGGACATCGCGTAGTCCAGATAGGACCGCCGCATCTCCTCCTCGAGCCCGACGGGCGCGATGTCGGACGAGGCGTTCGGATCCTCGGGAGTGGTGTCGCTCAAGCCGTGTTCCTCTGGGCCGGCATCCTGGTGCCGCGGCGATTCGCCTGGGAGGGGGAGCGGGGCGCGGGGCGGGGGGCGGGGCCCCCCCCCCCCACCCCCCCCCCCCCCCCCCCCCGGACCCGGCGGGCCCCCCCCAGCCCCGCCCCCC
>NZ_JBWXTD010000002.1:642836-653831 GCF_056682175.1 Falsiroseomonas sp. RANM36 | reverse complement strand
CCGCGGGGCGGGCACCCGGGGGCGGGGGCGTTGCGCGGGGGGGGGGGCGGGGGGCGCGGGGGGGGGGCCTTGCCGGCCCGCCAAAGCGGCCATCACGGCCCCCGGCTTACCGGTGCGGCCGGCATCGGGCCGGCCCGTCTCAGCGCCTCGACTCCGGCCTGCCGCGGCGGGTCGAAATCCGTGGTTCATATAGGGCCGCGGCGCCCTCGGCACAAACCCGCGGGGGGCCGTGCCCGTCGGCTCAGAACGGGATGTCGTCGTCGAGGTCGGACTTCGCCGGCGCGCGCCCGCCGCCGCCCGAACGCGAGCCGCCACCACCACCGCCGCCGCGGTCCCAGCCGCCGCCGCCGCGCTCACCCGAGCCCGAGGACCGCCCGCCGCCATAGCCGCCCCCACTCTCCGAGGGCTCCCCCGGGTCGGCCCCGCCGCCGCCGCGGCCGCCGACCAGCGCGAGTTCGCCGCGATACTGCCGCAGCACGATCTCGGTCGTGTAGCGGTCCTGGCCCGACTGGTCCTGCCACTTACGGGTCTCGAGCTGGCCCTCGAGATACACCTCGGAGCCCTTGCGCAGGTATTTCTCCGCGATCTCGCCGAGCTTCTCGTTGAAGATCGCGACCGAGTGCCACTCGGTGCGCTCCTGCATGTTGCCCTCGCGGTCCTTGTAGCGCTCGGAGGTGGCGAGGCGGAGGTTCACCACGCGGCCGCCATTCTGGAAGTTGCGCACCTCCGGGTCGCGGCCCAGCCGGCCCAGCAGGATCACCTTGTTCACTCCGGCCATCGGTCGGAATCCCTTACGCTTTTCGGCCGGAAGCCTATCCCGGCCGCGGTTTGCAGGCCAGCCATGCGGGTTGCGCCCCCTGGCGCGCCCCCTCTGGCCAAACCTCTTTCCAGCCCATCTATATGGGCCTATTACCCCTAGAACACAATGCGAACGTCATGCCCTGTCGCGGGGTGTGGCGGCGCCTGTGCCCCGCCCTTCTGGCCCGACGGTGATCCATGAGCGGCTTCATCCGCATTCGAGGCGCGCGCGAGCACAACCTCAAGAACCTCGACCTCGACATCCCGCGCGACACGCTGACCGTCGTCACGGGTCTGTCCGGGTCGGGGAAGTCGTCGCTCGCCTTCGACACGATCTATGCCGAGGGCCAGCGGCGCTACGTGGAATCGCTCAGCGCCTACGCTCGGCAGTTCCTGCAGCTGATGCAGAAGCCCGACGTGGATTCCATCGAGGGCCTGTCGCCGGCGATCTCCATCGAGCAGAAGACCACCAGCCACAATCCGCGCTCCACCGTCGGCACGGTGACCGAGATCCACGACTACATGCGCCTGCTCTGGGCGCGCGTCGGCGTTCCGTACAGCCCGGCCACGGGCCTGCCGATCGAGGCGCAGACGGTCAGCCAGATGGTGGACCGCATCATGGCGATGGAGGAAGGCACGCGGCGGCTGCTGCTGGCACCCGTGGTGCGGGGCAAGAAGGGCGAGTACCGCAAGGAATTCGCCGAGTGGCAGCGCCGCGGCTTCGAGCGCGTGAAGGTGAATGGCGCGCTGCATCTGCTGTCGGAGCCACCCAAACTCGACAAAAAATTCAAGCACGACATCGAGATCGTGGTGGACCGGATCGTCGTGCGGGAGGGCGTGCAGTCGCGCCTGGCGGACAGCCTGGAGACGGCGCTCGGCCTGGCCGACGGCATCGCCTATGCGGACAACGCGGACACCAACGACCGGACGGTGTTCAGCCAGAAATTCGCCTGCCCGGTCTCCGGCTTCTCGATCGAGGAGATCGAGCCGCGGCTGTTCAGCTTCAACAGCCCCCAGGGCGCTTGTCCTACGTGCGACGGCCTCGGCACCCAGGCCTTCTTCGACCCGATGCTGGTCGTGCCGGACGATGCGCGCAGCCTGAAGGACGGCGCGGTGCAGCCCTGGGCCGGCGCCTCCTCGCCCTATTACGACCAGACGCTCGAGAGCCTGGCGCGGCATTACAAGATCTCGATGACGACGCCCTGGCAGGATCTTCCCAAGGTCTTTCGGAACGTCGTGCTGAACGGCACCGGGTCGGAAGTCGTCACGCTGCGCTACAAGGACGGGCTGCGCGGCTACGACGTCAAGAAGCCCTTCGAGGGCGTGATCCCGAACCTGGAGCGCCGCTTCCGCGAGACCGACAATCCCTGGACCCGCGAGGAGCTCTCGCGCTACCAGGCCGAGCGCCCCTGCCCCGCCTGCAACGGCCATCGCCTGAAGCCCGAGGCGCTCAGCGTGAAGGTCGCCGGCAGCCATATCGGCGAGGTCAACGAGCTTTCGATCCGCCGCGCGCGGGACTGGTTCGCCGGCGTCATGCCGACCCTGACGCCGCAGCGCGCCGAGATCGCGCGCCGCATCCTGCGCGAGATCGAGGAACGACTGCAGTTCCTGAACGATGTGGGCCTCGACTACCTCTCGCTCGGCCGCTCCTCTGCGACGCTGTCGGGCGGGGAATCGCAGCGCATCCGCCTGGCGTCCCAGATCGGCAGCGGGCTCACCGGCGTGCTGTATGTGCTGGACGAGCCCTCCATCGGCCTGCACCAGCGCGACAACGAACGCCTGCTGGCGACGCTGCGGCGGCTGCGCGACCTCGGCAACACCGTGCTGGTGGTCGAGCATGACGAGGACGCGATCCGCAGCGCCGACCACCTCGTGGATATCGGCCCCGCCGCCGGCAAGGGCGGCGGGCGCATCATCGCGCAGGGCACGCCGGCGGAGGTCGAGCGCAATCCCGCCAGCATCACCGGCCAGTACCTGGCCGGCATCCGCCGTATCCCGATGCCGGAGGCAAGGCGGAAGATCGACCCGAAGCGCATGCTGCGCGTCGTCGGCGCCAGGGGAAACAACCTGAAGGACATCTCGGGAGAAATCCCGCTCGGCACCTTCTGCTGTGTCGCGGGCGTGTCCGGCGGCGGCAAGTCCACGCTGGTGATCGAGACGCTGTTCAAGGCCGCGTCGCGCCGGCTGATGGGCAGCGGCGAGGTGCCGGCGCCGCATGAGCGGATCGAGGGGCTTGAGCATCTCGACAAGATCATCGACATCGACCAGTCGCCGATCGGCCGCACGCCGCGCAGCAATCCCGCGACCTACACCGGCCTGTTCGGCCCGATCCGCGACTGGTTCGCGGAACTGCCGGATTCCCGCGCGCGCGGCTACGCGCCCGGCCGCTTCAGCTTCAACGTCAAGGGCGGCCGCTGCGAGGCCTGCCAGGGCGACGGCGTGCTGAAGATCGAGATGCACTTCCTGCCCGACGTCTACGTCACCTGCGACACCTGCAAGGGCAAGCGCTACAACCGCGAGACGCTGGAAGTGAAGTTTCGCGGCAAGTCCATCGCCGACGTGCTGGACATGACGGTGGACGAGGCGGTGGAGTTCTTCTCCGCCGTGCCGGCGATCCGCGACAAGCTGGTGGTGCTTCGCGACGTGGGCCTCGGCTACATCCATCTCGGCCAGCAGGCGACGACGCTCTCCGGCGGCGAGGCGCAGCGCATCAAGCTGTCGAAGGAACTGTCCCGTCGTGCGACGGGCCGGACGCTCTACATCCTCGACGAGCCCACCACCGGCCTGCATTTCGAGGACGTCCGGAAACTGCTGGAAGTGCTTCACGCGCTGGTGAAGCAGGGCAACACGGTCGTGGTGATCGAGCACAACCTCGAAGTCATCAAGACCGCCGACTGGATCCTCGACCTCGGCCCGGAGGGCGGCGAGGGCGGCGGGCGCATCGTCGCCGCCGGCACGCCGGAACAGGTGGCCGCGGTGAAGGAAAGCCACACCGGCCGCTTCCTGGCGCCGATCCTGGCGCGCGACGGCGCGCTGGCCGCACCCGAGCCGGCGCGGCGGCGGAAGCGGGCTTGACGCCACGGCGCGAGGACCGGCGGCCATGACCGCCGAGCAGGGCCTCGTCATCGGCGTGCTCGTCGCGACCATCGCGCTGTTCCTCTGGGGGCGCTGGCGGCACGATGTGGTGGCGATGCTGGCGCTGGTCGCCTGCGTCGCGCTCGGCCTGGTGCCGGGTGGCGAAGCCTTCGCCGGCCTCGGCCACCCCGCCGTCGTCACCGTCGCCTGCGTGCTGGTGCTGAGCGGCGCGCTGCAATCCACAGGCGCGGTGGATGCGCTGGCCCGCCATGTGATGCCGCGCGAAGCCGGGCCGATGCTGACCACCGCCGCGCTGGTCGGCCTGGCGGCAACGCTCTCGGGCTTCATGAACAATGTCGGCGCGCTGGCGCTGCTGATGCCGCTCGCGGTGCAGCGCGCGCGCCATCTCGGCCTGCCGCCGGGGCGGATCCTGATGCCGCTCGCCTTCGGCTCGATCCTCGGCGGCATGACGACGCTGATCGGCACGCCCTCCAATCTCATCGTCTCGGGCTTCCGCGAGCGGACGCAGGGCGAGGGCTTCGGCCTGTTCGACTTCACGCCGGTCGGGCTGACGGTCGCGGTCTTCGGGGCGGCCTTCGTCGTGCTCGCGGCGGGGGGGGGGGGGGGGGGGGGGGGGGGGGGGGGGGGGGGGGGGGGGGGGGGGGGGGGGGGGGCCGAGTGTCGGCCCCCGGGCGGGGGGGCGGGGCCCCGGCGGGGGAGGCCGGCGGGACCGAGAGCTTCGAGACCGGCGCCTACCTGACCGAGGCGCGCGTCCCGCCCGAGAGCAAGGCCGTCGGCATGGCGCTGCGGGAGGTGAACGCCCAGCTTGCCGCGGCGGATGCGCAGGTGATCGGCCTGGTGCGCGGCGAGCGCGCCGTGCCGGCGCCCAGCCCGTTCCGCGAGGTGGCGGCCGAGGACATCCTGGTCATCGAGGTGGAACCCGACAGCCTGGCGGAGGCGCTGGGCACGCTCGATCTCGTGCTGGTCGAGGACCGCCGGACCGAGGAGCCGGAAGCGCCGCAGGGACGCCGGGCGATCCGCTCGGGCGAGGTCGAGCTGCTGGAACTCGCGATCCTGCCGGGTTCGGCGCTGGCCGGGCGCTCCGCCGCCGGCCTCGGGCTGCGGCGGCGCTACGGCGTGAACCTGCTCGCCGTCTCCCGCCAGGGCCGGCGCTCCGTCGCGCGGCTCGGCCAGATGCGGCTGACCGAGGGCGACGTGCTGCTGATGCAGGGGGAGGCCGCGGCGCTGTCCGATTTCGCCGCGGCGCAGGGCTGCGTGCCGCTCGCCGAGCGTGCGCTGCGCATCCCCGATGCCGGCCAGGCCCTGACCGCGGCCTCGGTCATGGCCGGCACGGTCCTGCTCGCGGCCTTCGCCCCCTTCCCCGCCGCCTTCGCCTTCGCCTTCGGCGTGCTGGCGCTGGTGCTGCTGAGCGTCGTGCCGATCCGGCGGCTCTATGACCAGGTGGACTGGTCCATCGTCGTGCTGCTGGCGGCGCTGCTGCCGGTGGCCGGCGCGATGGCGAGTACCGGCGCGGCCGATCTCCTGGCGCGGCTGCTGCTGGATCACCTGGCGGGCGGCAGCGTCGTGCTCGCGCTGGCGCTGGTGCTGCTGCTGTCCATGACGCTGTCGGACGCGATGAACAACGCCGCGACCGTCGCGGTGATGTGCCCGATCGCGGCGGAGGCGGCGGCGCGGCTCGGCGTCAGCGCCGATCCCTTCCTGATGGCGGTCGCGATCGGCGGCGCCTCGGCCTTCCTGACCCCGATCGGGCACCAGAACAACACGCTGGTGCTCGGGCCGGGCGGCTTCCGCTTCGGCGACTACTGGCGGCTCGGCCTGCCGCTGGAGGTGCTGGTGCTCTGCCTATCGGTGCCGCTGCTGCTGCTGGTCTGGCCGCCCTGACGGCGCCGGCGGCCGCCGGCCTCACGCGATGCCGAGCGACTGCTTCAGCGCCTTGTCGATGCCGCCGGGCGGCAGCCCGACCTTCTGGCGATAGCGCGCGACGGCCGCGAGGGTCCGCTCGCCGACCACGCCATCCGCCGCGCCGATCTCGGGGAAGCCGGCGCGTTGCAGCGCGCGCTGCAGGGCGATCGCATCGGCCGCCGAGATCCGCTCCTCCCGCGCGCCGGGCTCGGCGAAGGCGCGCAGCACCTTGTCGAGCCACATCTTCCGGTCAGGAAAGCCGTTGAGGCCGCCATTGATCCGCCGTGTCGCCGCGGCGTAGTCGCCGCTGTCGCAGATCTCGTTCAGCCCCTTCCATTGCCAGAAGCCGCAGGTGACGAGCAGCGCGTGCTCCGGCTCGGCCGCCAGCTCGGGACGCGCCTCGAGATCGAGCCCGATCTCGGCGCCGATCGCGCGATAGGCGTCACGGCCGGTGATCTGGATGTAGCCGCGGCCACGGAAGCGGAAGCCGTCGCCGGAGCCCGGCGGGCCGTTGCCCATGCGGCCGCCATAGACCTGGTTGGCGAGTTTCTGCGGGTTGCCGGCGAAGGGCGCGGCCTCGGCGATGCTGGCGAAGCGGCTGGGCCAGACCTCGACCAGCCGCTCGGCGCGGTAGTTCAGGGCCTCCTCGGTGATGGTCAGGCCGCCGGATTCGTGGCCGACCTGCGCCAGCAGGAAGTTCAGCCGGTTGCCCGGCTTCACGGCGAAGCGCGCGAAGAGGTCGTCGGATCGCTTTGCCAGCCAGTCCAGATGCGCGGCATCGGCGCGGGGGTAGAGACGTTCGAAGAGATCGCGGCCCGGCATCGGGGCGTCCTCCCAGGCGTTGCGCGGCGATGCTAGCCGACGGGCGCCCGGAAGGCAGCCGGAATCGACGGCCCGGCCCGCGGCGCGCCGAACACCGCCCGCCGAAGCGCCGGGATCACCCCGACCGAGACAAGCCCGATCGAGAACAGGCACCAGATGGCCGCGATCTCGTTCGGGTTGCCGGTCAGCAGCGAGGCCAGGATCGGCCCAAGCAGCGCGTGGAACAGCACGAAGCGCCAGGCGCCATAGGCCAGCGGCACGATGAAGACCGCGATCATGTAGCTCGGGAAGGTCCAGACCGAGCCCGCGAAGAGGGGGATCGGCGGCACCAGGGCGTTGAACGGGATGTCCCAGGCGATGTGCCAGTCGCCCGAGACGGTGCAGAGCCCGGCACCGCAGAGCGCCGTGCCCGCGGTGCAGGTCCCGGCCCATTCGAAGGGATAGAGCTGCAGCAGCATCACCGCGGCCGAGGTGCCGCCCGTGACGTGCACGGCGCTCCGCATCCAGGCCGAGACCCCGCCGGCGATCAGGGCCATGGCGAAGGCGTTGATGAACAGCGGCTGGAAGGCGATGTGCAGGTAGGAGAGCACCGTGACCACCTGGTTCACCGGGCTGCCGCACTGATCCACCACCGTGTAGCCGGCGACCTGCAGCCCCTCCATCAGCGTGAACCAGGCGGTGGCGGCGGGCACCGCCGGCGGATCGCCCCGGCGCAGCGTCCAGACCGTCGCCCCGGCGCCGAGCGCCACCATTCCCACCGACGCCGTCTCAGACCAGCACATGTCGAGTCCCACCCCGTCGCCAACATGCTAGACGGCGAAACCAGCGGCGCAAGGCGCGCTGCTGCGCCGTTGCGTCAGGCGCGGCCGCGCAACCCGGACCAGGTCACTGCCAGCCGGTCCCCGATCCCGCGCGGCGCCGGCACCTCACGCCCCGCGGCCAGACTTCGCAGGTCGCGCGCCGCCAGCACCGCCGGCAGCGCCGCCGCAAGCGCCGCGCGCGGGATGTCGCGCCGTGCGCCGCGCAGCGCCTCCAGCCCCTCCGCCGCCATCTCCGCCACCAGCGCGCCGACTGCCGGGGCGCGTGGCGTCGCCACGACCACCTCTGCGCTGAGCCCCACCGCCGCCAGCCGGTCGCGCGGCAACAGGCAGCGCCCCTGGGCCGCATGCGCGGCGACGCTGCGCAGCACGCCCGCGAGCCCGTAGGCGGCACCGAGCGCGCGCAGAACCTCCGCGGCTTCCGCATCGGCGCCGAGCGCCCGTCCCGCCGCGGCCGACCAGCCGCCCGCCGTGCCGCGCAGCCAGGCGACGAATGTCTGCTCGGTCTCGAGGCCGTCCTCCTCTGTTTCGGCATCCCGCGCCTCGACCATCGAGAGCAGTGCGGCGGGGTCGAGCAGGCCCGCGCCGATCGCCGCGGCCAGCGGCGTCGCCACCTCGTGCCGGCGCGCCGGTCGTCCGCCCGCCGCCTCCTCCACGGCGTCGCGCCACCATTGCAGGCGGATCTGCGCGGCGATGGGGTTGCTCGCCGCCTCCCGCGCGCGCGCCAGTTCGTGATTGAACGCGGTCAGGGCGAAGAGCGCCGGGCGCGCCTCCGCCGGCGCGAAGAGCGTGCAGAGGAATCGGTCGGGATCATGGGTGCGGACGAAGCCGGCCAGGTCCGCGTCGGGGGAATCGGGCATCGGCGGCAGATGAAGCTGCCGTGCGAGGGAGGCAAGCGCAGTTGACGCTCCCGCAGGCCAAGCCTAGGTCACTCGCGGCCTGGGCGCGCGTTCCGGCGCGACCACCAATTGCGCCAATCGGGAGACAACCATGCCCTTCACGCTGCCGCCGCTGCCCTATTCCACCAATGCGCTCGCTGCCAACGGCATGTGCCAGGAGACCCTGGAACTGCACCACGGCAAGCACCACAACGCCTATGTCACGGCCCTGAACGGCCTGGTCGAGAGCAAGGGCCTGGCCGGCAAGTCGCTCGAGCAGATCTGCGCCGAGGCCGGCAAGGCCGGGGCAGACGGTCTGCCCGTGCTGAACCAGGCCGGCCAGCACTGGAACCACATCCTGTTCTGGCAGGTGATGCAGCCCGGCGGGGGCGGCGACGACCTGCCCGGCGCGCTGAAGGCCAAGATCGACAGCGACCTCGGCGGCCTCGCGAAGTTCAAGGAGGATTTCAAGCAGGCGGGCGCGACGCAGTTCGGCTCCGGCTGGGCGTGGCTGGTGATCGGCGGCGACGGGAAGCTGAAGGTCACGAAGACCCCGAACGGCGCCAACCCGCTCTCCACCGGCGAAGGCCAGCCGATCCTCGGCGTGGATGTGTGGGAGCACGCCTACTACCTGGATTTCCGCAACGTCCGCCCGAACTACCTGCAGAACTTCCTGGACAAGCTGGTGAACTGGGAAGTGGTGGCCGACCTGCTGCAGAAGGGCGGGATGAAGAGCGGCCAGAGCGCCTGACGCACCGCGCGGGGGGCGCTGAGCCCCTCGCCTGCGCACGCGGCAGGCACGAAAAAGGGGGAGCGGGGCGCGAGCCCCCTCCCCCTTCGTCGTCTCGGGCCGACCGGGTTCGGGTCAGCCCTTGGCGGCGTCGGCCGGCTTCGCGTCGTTCGCCGCGGAGGGCGGCGCGACCACGCTGCTGATCGTGCCGCGCAGCACCGTGATGCGCACGCCGGAGGCGATCTCCACCTCGATCTCGTCGCTGTCGTCGCGGACCTTGCTGATGGTGCCGAGGATGCCGCCGCCGGTGATCACCCGGTCGTTGCGCTTCAGCTTCTGCAGCATGTCCCGGTGTTCCTTCATCTTCTTCTGCTGCGGGCGGATCAGCAGGAAGTAGAACACGGCGAAGATCAGGATCAGCGGCAGCAGCTGCATGATCACGGCCCCGGTGCCGCCTGCGGCGTCCTGGGCATAGGCGGGAGAGATCCACATGGCGGTCCGGCGTCCGTTTCGTTCGGGTGGGTTGCGGGCGTTCGGCGCGCAACCTAGCTTCCGCCCCCCCGCCGTCAACCCGCCCGCCGGATCCCCGCCGTGACCGACCGTCCGTTGCCCGACCATGCGCTGCTGCCCGCGCTGACCCGCATCGCGGAGGCGCTGGAGCGGCTGGCGCCGGCGCTGCCGCCGCAGCCCGATCTGGGCGCGGCGGACGGCTTCGTGTGGCATCCCCTGCCGGTGCCGCGGCTGGCGCCGGTGCCGCGCATCGCCGCCGTGGACATCCTGCTGCTCAAGGGCGTGGAGCAACAGAAGACAATCCTGCTGGAGAACACGCTGCGCTTCGCCCGCGGCCTGCCGGCGAACAACGCGATGCTCTGGGGCGCGCGGGGCATGGGCAAGTCCTCGCTGGTCAAGGCGGCGCATGCCGGGGCGAATGCGGAATCGCCGGGCAGCCTCGCGCTGATCGAGATCCACCGGGAGGACATCCGCACCCTGCCCGAGCTGCTGAACATCCTGCGCGGGCAGCAGCGGCGCTGCCTGGTGTTCTGCGACGACCTCTCCTTCGAGCGCGAGGACGCCGACTACAAGGCGCTGAAGAGCGTGCTGGACGGCGGCATCGAGGGGCGGCCGGCGAATGTGCTGTTCTACGCCACCTCCAACCGCCGCCACCTGATGCCGCGCGACATGATCGAGAACGAATCGCGCGGCGCCATCCACGGCCAGGAGGCGGTGGAGGAGAAGGTCTCGCTGTCGGACCGCTTCGGCCTCTGGATCGGCTTCCACAATTGCGACCAGGACACCTTCTTCGCGATGATCGAGGGCTATGCCGCGACCTTCGGACTGCCCATCGGGCCGGAGGAACTGCGCGCCGCGGCGGTGGAATGGTCCGTCACGCGCGGCGCGCGCTCGGGCCGCGTCGCCTGGCAGTTCGTGCAGGACCTGGCGGGGCGGCTCGGCGTGCGCATTGCCGCCTGATGACCGCGCGGCGCGGCTAGCTTGCCCGCCTAGTGTCGGCCGGATGAATTCGGGGACGTAATCCTTGCGGCATCTTGCCGGCCGCCCCGGCCGGGCCGAGCGTGGCGGCGCGCGCCCCGCGATGCCGCATCACGGCAAGCCGGCCCGCCGTCCCGGAGCACTTCATGTCGGCCATCCTCGATCTGACCTTCGCGCCCTTCACCTTTGTCCTGCGCCAGGCCTATGCGCGCCCCTGGCTCGCCTTCTTCGTCAGCGGCATCGCGGGGCTCGCCGCGCTGGCGACCCACCACGAGCTCTGGATGAGCCTGCTGATCTCCTTCGCCGCCTACATGCTGATGTGGATGGACGAGATGGAGCACCCGGCGCCGGAGCCGGTGGAAGCGGAATAGGCGACGCAGCGGCGCGGCCCCCCCCCCGCGGGCGCCCCCCCCCGGGGGGCGCCCCCCCCCCCCCCCCCCCCCCCCCCCCCCCCCCCCCCCCC
>NZ_JBWXTD010000002.1:638576-642736 GCF_056682175.1 Falsiroseomonas sp. RANM36 | reverse complement strand
CCCCGCGGCGCGGGCGGGGGGGCCGGCCTATTGGCCCCCGCGGGGGCGCCCCGCGGGGCCCTCCCCCCGGGGGGGGCGATCCGCGCGAGACCGCCCATCCAGGGCCGCAGGACCTCCGGCACGGCGACGCTGCCGTCCTCCTCCTGGAAGGTCTCCAGCACGGCGATCAGCGCGCGCCCCACGGCGACGCCCGAGCCGTTCAGCGTGTGCACGAATTCTGTTCCCTTCCCGCCGCCCGGCCGGAAGCGCGCCTCCATCCGGCGCGCCTGGAAGTCGCGGCAATTGGAGCAGGACGAAATCTCGCGCCAGGCCTGCTGCCCCGGCAGCCAGACCTCGAGGTCGTAGGTCTTCACCGAGCCGAAGCCGGTGTCGCCGGCGCAGAGCAGCACGCGCCGCCAGGTGAGGCCGAGATCGGTCAGCACGCGCTCGGCGCAGCGCGTCATGCGCTCATGCTCCTCGGCCGACTGCTCGGGCCGCGTGACGGAGACGAGCTCCACCTTGGCGAACTGGTGCTGGCGCAGCATGCCGCGCGTGTCGCGCCCGGCCGCGCCGGCTTCGGAGCGGAAGCAGGGCGTCAGCGCCGTCAGCCGGATCGGCAGGTCGGATTCGGCCAGCAATTCCTTCGCGGCGAAGTTGGTCAGCGGCACTTCGGCGGTCGGGATCAGCCAGCGGCCATCGGTGGTGCGGAACAGGTCCTCGCCGAATTTTGGCAGCTGGCCGGTGCCGTACATCGTGGCGTCGTTCACCAGATAGGGCACGGTCGCCTCGGTGTAGCCGTGCTCCTCGGTGTGCAGCGTGATCATCCACTGGCCGAGCGCGCGCTCGAGCCGCGCGAGCGCGCCCCTGAGCACGGTGAAGCGCGCGCCCGCGAGCTTCCCGGCGGTGGCGAAATCCATCATGCCCAGCGCCTCGCCGAGCTCGAAATGCTGCTTCGGCGTGAAGGCGAAGGCGGCGGGCTCGGCATGGACATGCTGCACGACATTGGCCGTCTCGTCGGCGCCGTCGGGCACGTCGGGGTCGAGGCGGTTGGGGAGCGTCGCGAGAAGCGCGTCGCGCGCCTTCTCCTGCGTGTCGGGATCGGCGTCCGCCGCGGCGTCCATCGCCGCCTTGACCTCGGCCTTCAGCCGCTCGGCGGTCGCGGTGTCGCCGGCCTTCATGGCCGCGCCGATCTGTCGCGACAGCTCGTTGCGCGTGGTCTGCGCCGCCTGGACGATGCGCGTGGCCTCCACGCGCAGGTCATCGAGGCGCAGCGCCTCGGCCGCGGCCGGCGCCACGCCGCGCCGCGCCAGCGCCGCGTCGAAGCCTGCGGGATCGGCCCGGAGGGCACGGATGTCATGCATGACGTTGCTGCCCGAAGGTCGGAACGCTGAGAGGGATGGCGATGGCCGCGTCGCCGGGCAGTGCCGTCACGTCGCGTCCTTGTCCTTCTTCGGCGCCATCCAACCCGCCGCGAGGATCGAGATCTCGTAGAGAAGGATCAGCGGCAGCGCGAGGCCGATCTGGCTGATCACATCGGGCGGGGTGATGACGGCGGCCACGACGAACATGCCGACGATCGCGTAGCGCCGTCCCTTCTTCAGACCCTCGACGCTGACGATCCCGACCTTGGCCATCAGCGTCAGCAGCACCGGAAGCTGGAAGGCGATGCCGAAGGCCAGGATCATGTGCATGACCAGCGAAAGATATTCGCTGACCTTGGCCTCCAGCTGGATCGCGACCGTGCCCGCCTCGGCGGGCGTCTCGAAGCTGATGAAGAACTGCCAGGCCAGCGGGAAGATGAAGTAGTAGGCCATCGCGGCGCCGGCGATGAACAGGAAGGGCGAGGCGATGAGGAAGGGCATGATCGCCTTCTTCTCGCTCCTGTAGAGGCCCGGCGCGATGAACAGCCAAAGCTGCGTGGCCCACATCGGGAAGCTGAAGAACACCGCCCCGAAGAAGGCGACCTTGAGGTATGTGAAGAAGGCCTCGTAGAGCGCGGTGAAGATCATCCGCCGCTCCTGCCCGCTCTGATGCGACAGGATGTCGGCCAGCGGCGCCGCCAGGAAGCCGTAGATCTGCCGCGAGAAGTAGTAGCAGATCGCGAAGGCGATGATGAAGGCGCCGATCGACCACAGGAGCCGCGTGCGCAGCTCCATCAGATGCTCGATCAACGGCATCGGCTTGTCGTCGATCGTGTCGTTCTCGTCGCGCGGCACGGAGGAAGCTTTCGGGTCTCAGGCCGCCTGACCGCTGCCGCCGGCGGGCGGCTGGACTGCGGCAGGCGCTTGGATGGGGGCGGCAGGGGGTGGCGGCGTGGCCGCGGCGACGCCGGGCGGGACGAAGGCGGGCGGAGGAGCGGGCGGAGGAGACGCGGGCGAGCCTTCCGGCGACTGCGCGGCAGGCTCGCCGGCCTCGGCAGATGCGGGCGGGGGCGGCGTCACCTCCGCGCCATGGGCGGGCGGCGGCCGGTCGTCGAAGGCGTCCTTCAGGGGGTTTCCGATCGGGTCCTCGTTGAAGGTCTTGCGGATCGACCCGTCCTTGTCGATCTCGCGCTCCACCGCGCCGCGGAAGTCGAAGTTGCGAATCTCGTTGATCTGGTTCCGCACGTCCTCGAGCTTCGCTTCGCGCACGACCTCGTCGAGCTGGCCCTGGAACTCGCCGGCCATGCGGCGGAGCTTCTGGATGCCCTTCGCGATCCCGCGCACCGCCTCCGGCAGGTCCTTCGGGCCGATGACGACCACCGCGACCACCGCGATCAGTGCGAGTTCCGTCCAGTCGAGACCGAGCATGCCACCCCTTCCCCGCATCCGGCTTCCGGCCCCGGACGGCGGGGCGTTCCCGTTAGCAGGAAGGCCGCGCGCCGCCAATGCGGCCGGCCAGCGTGATCCCTACTTAGGAAGCCTCGGCCGGGAATACGAAGGCCCGTTCCGCATCCATCGCAACGGACACCTTCTCTCCACGCTGCAGCCAGATTCCCGGCGGCAGCCGGGCATGCAGGTGCAGCAGGCCGCCCTGCCCGTCCGGCACCGCCAGGTGCACCAGCGTGGTCGCGCCGAGCAGGCGGCAGGCCTCGACCTCGGCCAGGGTGCCGCCGCCGGGCATGGCCGCGGGCGGCTCCAGCGACGGCGCGCCCAGCACCCGCAGCCCCTCGGGCCGCAGCAGCACCTCGACCGGCGCACCCTCCTCCCGCGGCAGGCCGGCGGCGGGCAGGCGGTTGCCGAGCACGATGTCGCCGATCGGCGTCTCCACCCGGCCGGCGCCGAGCCGCGCGGGCAGGCGGTTCACCTCGCCGAGGAAGGTCGCGACGAAGCGCGTGGCGGGACCCAGATAGAGGTCGGCGGGCGTGCCGAGCTGCTCGATCCGGCCCTCGTTCATCAGCGCGATGCGGTCGGCCATGAACATGGCCTCTTCCGCATCATGGGTGACGATCAGCGTCGCGATGCCGGATTCCTGCAGCACATGCAGCGTGTCGTCGCGCACCTGCTCGCGCAGCCTGGCATCCAGGCTGGCGAAGGCCTCGTCGAGCAGCAGCACGGCCGGGCGCGGCGCCATCGCGCGGGCCAGCGCCACGCGCTGCTGCTGCCCGCCGGAGAGCATGTGCGGCCAGGACTGCGCATAGGCCTCGAGCCCGACCCGGGCCAGCGCGTCCATGATCCGCCACTTGCGCTGCCCGCGCGGGACGAAGCGCAGGCCGAAGGCGACGTTGTCCTCCACGGTCAGATGCGGGAACAGCGCATAGTCCTGGAACACGAAGCCCACGCCGCGGCCTTCGGGCGGCACCTCTCGCCCCGGCTCGGCGATGGTCTCGCCGCCGAGCGCGATCCGCCCCGCCTGCAAGGGCTCGAGCCCCGCGGCGAGCCGGAGCAGCGTGGTCTTGCCGCAGCCCGAGGGGCCGAGCAGGCAGACGATCTCCCCCGGCTTCGCGGCCAGCGACAGCCCGCGCAGCACCTCGCCCCGCTCGGGATAGGCGTGCCGGATCGAGTCGAAGGAAATGGTCAAGATTCCACGCCCTCAGACGCCGGGCGCGCGCTCCGCGCGCTTGGCTTTCGCGCAGGCGACGGCCAGCGCGGGTGGCAAGGGCGGGTTGTGCGCGGGCCGCCTTCGCGGCCTCGGGGGCCGCGCACGGGGGGGGGCCCCCCCGGGGCGCGGGGCCCCGCCCGGGGCCCGCGCCCGGGGGGCGC
>NZ_JBWXTD010000002.1:634811-638476 GCF_056682175.1 Falsiroseomonas sp. RANM36 | reverse complement strand
GGGGGGTGGCGCGCGGGCGCGGCCCGGGGGGGGGGGCGGGGGGGGGGGGGGGGGGGCCCGCCGGGGGGCCCGGGGCCCCCGCGAAGGGGCGCGCGCCGCCAGTTCCATCGTCACGCTCGCGGCTCCTCAGCCGGTGGCTCCTCCGAAACCGGCTCCTCCTCGGCCTTCTCCCCGGCAGCCGCCAGAAGCGGCGCCGCGGCCTCGGCGCTGACCAGTTCCTCGCGCTTCGGCAGGTCCTTGATGGAGGTCAGGCCGAACTGCTCGAGGAAGCGCGGCGTGGTGCCCCACAGCGTCGGGCGGCCCGGCACCTCCCTGTGGCCCTTCGGCGCGATCAGCCCGTGTTCGAGCAGCGCCTCCAGCGTCGCCTGGGACAGGCCGGCGCCGCGGATCTCCTCGACCTCGGCGCGGGTGACGGGCTGGTGCCAGGCGATCACGGCCAGGGTCTCCATCGCCACGCGCGGCAGGCGGCGCGGCACCTCCACCACCCGGGTCAGCGCCGGGGCGAGGTCGGGCGCGGTGCGGAGCGCCCAGCCGCCGGCGACCTCGGCCAGCACCACGCCGCGGCCCTGCAGCGCCTCGGCGAGCGCAGCCAGCACGGTGGGGGCGACCTGCCCCTCGGGCAGCACCTGCTGCAGGCGCTGCGTCGTCACCGGACGGTCGGAGGCGAAAAGCAACGCCTCCGCCAGCCGCACCGCCTCGGGCGTGGCGGGGGCGGGGGGCGCGGCTTCCTCTGCTGCCGCCGGGGGGTCTCCCGGCGGGGCCGCATCCTCAGGCGGCGCGGACATCCTTGTTCTCCTCCACGCGCTCGGCGCGGCGGAGCATGATGGGGCCGAAGGCCCGCTCCTGGCGAAGCTCCACTGCACCGCCGCGGGCCATCTCCAAGCCCGCCACGAGCGTGCTGGCAAGTGCCGCCCGGCGCTCCACCGTGTCGAGCGAGGCGCCGACCTCCCCATCCGGCAGGAAGCGCTGCAGCACCGCCCAGGAGGGAAAGCCGCCCAGGGTGCGGGACAGATGCGTGATCGCCTCCTGCACGGACCACAGCCGCCGGGGCTTCGGACGATAGGGGCGCTTGGCCAGGGCCCGGCGGCGGCCGGCGACATAGGCTTGGCAGAGCGCGGAGAGGTCGGCGCGGATGCCGGACCGGTCCTGCACCGTCAGGTCCTCCGGCACGCCGCGCGGGAAGAGGTCGCGGAACAGCTGCGGCCGGGTCCCGAGCCAGGCGGCGCCGGCGCGCATGCGCTCGAGCTCGGCCAGCAGCCCGGTCAGGCGGCCGGCCAGCGCCTCCGGGTCCTCCCCGGCGGCCTCCTCCTTCGGCAGCAGCAGGCGGGATTTCAGCCAGGCGAGCCAGGCCGCCATCACCAGCCACTCCGCCTGGATCTCCAGCCGGAGGCCGCGGGCCTGCTCGATCACCGCCAGGTACTGGTCCACCAGCGCGACGATGGAGATCCGCTCCAGGTCCACCTTCTGCGCCCGGGCGAGATCGAGCAGCAGGTCGAGCGGCCCCTCGAAGCCGTCGAGCTGCAGGTGAAGGACCGGCGCCCCGGTCGCCCCGAGGGGAGCCGGAAAGGCCGGTGCGGCAGGCATGGCGGCGGCGGTCATCCGGGTTCCCCCCTCAATGGCCCGACAGCATGAAGATGAAGCGCAGCACCGGCAGCGCGACGTTGCGCAGCAGCCAGCCGAGCGGATCCAGACCGGGGATCAGCATCGGCAGCAGGAAGACCACACCGAGCACGATGAACAGCCCGGCACGCTCCAGCGAGGCCACGGCACGCGCGGCCGGCGCCGGCAGGATGCCGACCAGGATGCGCCCCCCATCCAGGGGCGGGATCGGCAGCAGGTTGAAACAGGCCAGGACGACATTCACCAACATGCTGATCGCGACGAAGCGGAGCAGCCACTCGGTGGCTGCCAGCGGCAGCGACTCGGCCCCCGCCTCCACCACATGGGCGGCGATCCCGAAGCACCAGGCAAGGGCGAAATTGATGGCCGGCCCGGCCGCGGCGACCATCACCATGCCCCAGCGCGGATCGCGCAGGCGCCAGATGTTCACCGGCACCGGCTTCGCCCATCCGAACATCGCCTCCACCCGGCCGATGGTCAGCATCTGGGTGGCCAGCAGCATGCCCGGCACGATCAGCGTGCCCACCGGGTCCACATGGCGCAGCGGATTGAGGCTCAGCCGGCCGAGCCGGGCCGCGGTGTCGTCGCCGAGCCATTTCGCGGCATAGCCATGCGCCGCCTCGTGCAGCGTGATGGCGAGGATGGCCGCGAGGGCGACCGCCGAGACCTCGGCCAGCCAGGACATGCTCAGGCGACCGCCTGGAGCGGCCGCCGGGCCTGCAGCATCGCCGCGCGGGCCGCGTCCAGGCGGCGCAGGGCGGCGTCGGACAGCGAGGGGCAGGCGCCGAGCAGCGCCTCGGTCTCGGCCAGGACCCCGGTGCAGTGCAGCACCAGGTCGCAGCCCGCCGCGATGGCCGCGCCGGCCAGGTCGTTCGACAGGCCGCGCATCGCGCCCATCGCCAGATCGTCGGAAACCAGCACGCCGTCGAAGCCGATCGCGCCGCGGATCACCTCGGCGACGATGTGGGGCGAGAGCGTGGCCGGGCGGTCGGCGTCCCAGGCCTCGTAGAGAATATGCGCCGTCATCGCCCAGGCGCCGCAATCCGCAAGCGCCTGGAAGGGCGCGATGTCGGCTTCGAGTTCGGCGGCGGTCGCGGTCACGCGGGGCAGGCTCTCGTGGCTGTCCACCGCGGCGCGGCCATGGCCGGGGATATGCTTGATCACCGGGATGCAGCCGGCGGCCTGCAGCCCTCGGACCCAGGCGGCGCCGAGCCGGGCCACTTCCTCGGGCCGGTCGGAGAAGGCGCGGTCGCCGATCACGTCATGCGCGCCGGGCAGCCGCAGATCGAGGCAGGGCGCGCAGACCACGTCGAGACCGAGCGCGGCGCATTCGGCACCCAGCATCGCGGCATTCGCCTCCGCCGTAGCCTCCGGCCTGCCCTCGAAGCTGGCGGGCGGCGGGAAGGCGGTCCAGTGCGGCGGGCGGAGGCGGGCGACCCTGCCGCCTTCCTGGTCCACCAGGATCGGCGCGGCCTCCCCGAGTTCCTCGCGCAACGCGGCGGCGAGGGCGGCGACCTGGGCGGGGCTTTCGACATTGCGGCGGAACAGGATGGCGCCGAGCGGGCGGTGGCGGCGGAACAGCGCCGCCTCCTCGGCCGTCAGGGCGGTGCCGGACAGGCCGACGATGGCGGCGCGCGGGACCGTCATGCGCTCAGCTGCGGACCGGGATGCAGGCACCGCCGCGCGCTCTGATCGCCTGGCAGAACTCCGCCGCCGCATCCTGGTCCGGCAGGCCGCCGGTGCGCAGGCGGTAGAGCGGCGACTGCCCCTCCCCGCGATCCAGGCGCAGGATCTGCGGGCTGCGGCCCTCGAAGAGCTCGGGGGCGCGGCGGGACAGGCGTTCCCATTCGGATCGCGCGGCCTCGGCCGAATTCAGCGCGCCGAGCTGCACCTGCACCCGGCCGGTCGGGGCCGGGCGCGACGGCTCGGCCGCGGCCGGCGGCGCCGCGGCCCCCCCCCCCGGCGGCGGCGCCGCCGGCGGGGGGGCGGGCGGGGCGGGCGCGGGCGGGGCGGCGGGGGCAGGCGGCGCCAAGGCGGCGCGGGGC
>NZ_JBWXTD010000002.1:618090-634711 GCF_056682175.1 Falsiroseomonas sp. RANM36 | reverse complement strand
CCCGCCCCCGGGGGGGGGGGGGGGGGGGGGGCGGGCGCGGCCGCGGCCGGCGGCGCCTCGGCCGCCGCCACGGTCGGCTGCGACGCCGGCTGGGGTGCGGCCTGGACGGGCGCGGGCGGGGCGGCGGGGGCAGGCGGCGCCAAGGCGGCGCGAAGCCCGCCGAGATTCGGTGCCTCGGCCTCCGGCATCATCACGGCGTTGCGCGGGGCGATGAGCTGGGCGCGGTTGGCGGGGCGATCCAGGATCAGCTCGTCCTGGTTCGGCACCCGCAGCCCGCCGCGGTCCTCGGGCTTCACCTTGAAGGGACGCGGATCGGCCTCCACCAGCGGCGCGGGCCCCGAATGGCCGAAGGAGCGCAGCGCCCACCAACCGCCCGCCGCCACCGCCAGCGCGGCCAGCAGCCCGCCGGCGATCGCCAGCATCCGCCAGGGAACGCCGGATGCCTCCCGCTGCACGCGGTAGGACGGGACCATCGCGTCCATCGTCATCGCATCTCCTCGACCGGTTCGACCCCCATCACCGCGAGGCCCGAGCGGAGCACCACCCCCGTGGCGGAGACGAGGGCAAGCCGTGCCCGTGTCGCCTCCGGCTCCTCCGCCCGGATGAATCGCAGGGTCGAGTCATCCCGACCCCTGTTCCACAATACATGAAAATCGGCGGCCAAGTCTTGGAGGAAAAACGCGATTCGGTGAGGTTCCCGCGCCGCAGCAGCGGCTTCCACGGTGCGCGGCCAGGCCGCCATGCGCCGGATCAGCGCCATCTCCGCGGGATCGGACAGCGCCTCGAGCGGTGCCGCGGCGAGCTCGGCCACCGCCGGGTCGCCCGCCTGGCGCAGCACGCTGCGGCAGCGGGCATGCGCATACTGCACATAGAAGACCGGGTTGTCGCGCGACTGGTCGACCACCTTGTCGAGGTCGAATTCCATCTGGGCGTCGGCCTTGCGCGTCAGCATGGTGAAGCGCACGGCGTCCTTCCCGACCTCCTCGATCAGGTCACGCAAGGTCACATAGGTGCCCGCGCGCTTCGACATCCGCACGGGCTGGCCGCCCTTCATCACATGCACGATCTGGGTCAGCACGACATCGAGCGTGACCCGGTTGTCGGACAGCGCGCCGACCGCCGCCTTCATCCGCTTCACATAGCCGCCATGGTCGGCGCCCCAGACATGCACGAGCTCGGCGAAGCCGCGCTCGATCTTGTGAAGGTGGTTGGCGACGTCATTGGCGAAATAGGTGCCGGAGCCGTCCGACTTGCGCAGCGGCCGGTCCACGTCGTCGCCGAACTGCGTGGCGCGGAACAGCGTCTGCTCGCGCGGCTCCCAATCCTCCGGCGTCTTGCCCTTGGGCGGTTCCAGGATGCCGCGATAGATCAGGCCCTTCGCCGCGAGCAGCGCCTCGGCCTGCTCGAGCTTGCCGGCCTCGACCACGGCGCGCTCGCTGACGAAAACCTCCTGGTTGACGCCGAGGGCGCGGAGATCCTCGCGGATCGCGTCCATCATCAGGTGGACCGTGGTGTCGCGCACGATGTCGAGCCAGAGATCGGGGCCGGCGGCGGCGTAGCCGTAGATGCCGTCCGGCGCGGCCAGCGCGTCGCCGTGGCGTTCCTTCAGCGCGGCGCCGACGGGGATCAGGTAGTCGCCGCGATACTGCAGCCCGCCCGGCACGGACTGGGCGTAGTGGTCCTCGGTCATCGTCGTGCCGAGCGCCTGGAGGTAGCGCCAATAGGCGGCATAGGCGAGCGCCAGCACCTGCGCGCCGGCGTCGTTGATGTAGTATTCGCGGGTCACGTCGTAGCCGGCCTTGGCCAGCAGGGCGGCGAGCGCATCGCCCACCACCGCGCCGCGGCAATGCCCGACATGCATCGGCCCGGTCGGGTTGGCGGAGACGTATTCCACATCCACCCGCACCCCCTGCCCCATCCGGCTGTCGCCGAAGGCCTCGCCGGTGGCGAGGATGGCGGGGACCAGGGCGCGCAGATGGGCTTCGTGGAGTCGCAGGTTGACGAAGCCGGGCCCGGCCGGCGCTGCCTCGGCCACTTCCGGCAGGGCGGCGAGCCTGGCGGCGAGGTCGGCGGCCAGCTTGGGCGGGGCGATTCGGGCCAGCTTGGCGACCACCATCGCGCCGTTGGTCGCCATGTCGCCATGGGTCGGGTCGCGCGGCGGCTCTGTCTGGACCTTGGCGAAGGCCTCCTCGGGCAGGTCCGGCAGGATCTCGCGCAGCGCCGCCACGGTGCGGGCGCGCATGGCGGCGAAGATGTCGTGCGTCATGGCGCGCGGGTTTAGCCCAGGCGCCGGGGTGTCGCCATGCCCGGCGCCGCGCCGCTATCCTGCCCGGCGAGGGAGGTTTCGATGCGCATCGCGATCGTCGGCGCCGGGCCGGCCGGGTTGCACCTCGCCGCGCTGCTCCGCGCCCGCCGGCCCGGGGCAGAGGTGCGGGTCTTCGAGCAGAACCGGGAGGGTGCGACCTTCGGCTTCGGCGTGGTGTTCTCCGACCGGGCGCTGGATTTCCTGGCGGCCGACGATCCTGGGCTGCATGCGGCGCTGACGGCCCGACTCGAGACCTGGCAGGCCATCACGCTGAACCACCCCGAGGGGCAGGTGGTCATCGACGGCATCGGCTTCACGGCGATCGCGCGGCTCGACCTGTTGCGGCTGCTGACGGAGCGGGTCCGCGCGCGCGGCGTCGCGCCGGAATTCGGCACGCGCATCGGGCCGCAGGATCTGGCGGGCTACGACCTGGTCGTCGCGGCCGACGGGGTGAATTCCGCGCTGCGCGAAGCGGGCGATTTCGGCACGGAGATCCGCGAGCTCACCAACCGCTTCGCCTGGTTCGGCACGACGCGCCGCTTCGACACGCTGACCCAGACCTTCCGCCGGACGCCGCTCGGCGCCTTCAACGCGCATCACTACCGCTACGCGCCGGGGATGAGCACCTTCATCGTCGAATGCGACGCAGCGACCTTCGAGCGGGGCGGCATTGCAACGATGGACGCCGAGGCGACGCGGGCGGAGCTCGAAAAGATCTTCGCGCCGGAGCTGGCGGGGCATCCGCTGGTGTCCAACCGCTCCGTCTGGCGGCGCTTCCCGGTGCTGCGCAATGCGCGCTGGCATGACGGAAGGACCGTGCTGATCGGGGATGCGCTGCGCACCGCGCATTTCTCCATCGGCTCCGGCACACGGCTCGCCTTCGAGGACGCGATCGCGCTGGCGAAGGCGCTGGACGCGCAATGGGGCGACGTGCCCGGCGCGCTCGCCGCCTACGAGTCGGCGCGCCGGCCGATCGTCGAGACCCTGACCGCCGCCGCGGACGCCTCCGCCGCCTGGTACGAGGATTTTGGCACGCACATGCAGCTTGCGCCGATCGACTTCGCGCTGTCCTACATCCAGCGCTCGGGCCGCGTGGACCTCGATCGCCTGGCGCGGATCGCGCCCGACTTCGTCGCGCGCGTGCGCGCGGAACGCCCGGAGCTCTCCGCATGATCCGCGACACCTGCCCCGACGACGCGCCCGGCGCCCGCGAGATTCTTTTTGTCGTCCCGGAGCGGTTCAACGCGGCATGCGTGCTGTTCGACAACCTGGCGCGCGGCAATGGGGAGCGCGTGGCGATCCGTCACGAAGGCGGCACGCTGAGCTATGCCGCGCTCTGCGCCGCCGCGTCGCGATTCGGCCACGGCCTGCTGGCGCTCGGGCTGCGGTGGTCGGAGCGCGTGCTGCTGCTGCTGGACGACACGCCCGCCATGCCCATCGCCTTCTTCGGGGCGATCCGCGCCGGGTTGGTGCCCGTCTGCATCAACACCCTGACGCCGCCCGATCTGCTCAACTTCTACCTATCGCACACCGAGGCGCGCGTCGCGGTGATCGAGGGCGCGCTGGCCGAACAGGCGCTGTCGGACCAGGCGATCGCCGGCACCAGCCTCAGCCATGTCGTCGTCGCCAATGGCGCGGCGGCGTCGGCGCGTGTGACGGTCACCACGGTCGACGAATTCTGCGCGCCGCATCCCGATCATCTGGACGCGGCGGACACGCATCGCGACGACATGGCCTTCTGGCTCTACTCCTCCGGCTCCACCGGGCGGCCGAAGGGGATCGTCCATCTGCAGCACGACATCGCGTACACGGTGGAGAGCTATGCCGACCGCATCCTGAAGCTCACGCCGGACGACATCTGCTTCTCGGTGCCCAAGATCTTCTTCGCCTATGGGCTCGGCAATTCGCTGACGTTTCCCTTCGCCGCCGGCGCATCCTCCGTGCTGCTGGCCGGCCGGCCCGACCCGGCGCGGGTCTTCGCCGCGCTCGCGAAGCACCGTCCGACGGTCTTCTTCGGCCTGCCCACGCTCTACACCGCGCTCTGCCACGCGCCCGAAGCGGAATACGCCGACACGCGCTCGCTCCGCCTCTGCATCTCGGCCGCCGAGGTGCTCTCGGAGGATGTCGCGGCGCTGTGGAAGCGGCAGACGGGGCGCGACATCATCGAAGGCCTCGGCAGCACGGAGGTGCTGCACATCTACCTCTCCAACACGCCGGATGCGCATCGCCCCGGCGCCGCCGGCCGCCGCGTGCCTGGCTACGAAGTGGTTCTGCGCGATCCCGACGGGCGCGAGGTGGACGACAATGAGGAAGGCATCCTGTGGGTGCGCGGCCACTCCAACGCACCGGGCTACTGGAACCGCCCCGACAAGACCGCCGAGACGATGCGCGAGGGCGGCTGGATCTACACCGGCGACCGTTTCCTCCGTGACGCGGAGGGCTTCCACTACTTCCGCGGCCGCGCCGACGACCTGGTGAAGGTTTCGGGGCAGTGGGTGCACCCGATGGAGGTGGAGCTCTGCCTCGCCAACCACCCGGCGGTGAAGGAGGTCGCCGTGCTGGCCCTGGAATTGCCGGACCGGCGGATGACGCTGAAGGCCTGGGTGGTGGCGAAGGAGGAGGCCGACCCGGCGACGCTGCCCGCCGCGCTGCAGGACCACGCGAAGAAGGCGCTGCTGCCCTACAAGTATCCGCGGATCGTGGAACTCGTCGCCGAGCTGCCGAAGACCGGGACCGGGAAGATCGACCGCGTGGCCTTGAAGGGGCGCAACTAGCCCGGCACCGTCGGGTCCGTCAGCCGCTTGTGCTCTTCCAGCGCGTAGCGGTCCGTCATGCCGGCGAGGTAGTCGCAGACCGCCGCCGCGGCCTCGCGCGAGCCGGCCTCGCCGGCCTTGGCGTGCCACCAGGGCGGCAGCTGGCGCGGCTCGCCATGCAGCAGGGTGAAGAGCATCTGCAGCGCGCGCTTGCATTTCTGCGTGGTGCGGTTGACCCGCCAGTGGCGATACATCCGGGCGAAAAGGAAGGCGCGGAGCTGGTTGTTCGCCTCCATCATCCCGTCGGAGAAGGCGACCACCGGGCGGTCCGCGGCGCGAATGTCGTCGGCGGTCTTCGGCGCCAGTGCGGCGATGCGCCGGCGCGCCTCCGCCACCACGTCGTTCACCATGGCGTTGATGACGCGGCGCACCGTCTCGCTGATGGCGCGGTCGCCGGGGAGCGTCGCGTTGTCGCGCTTCGCCGCTTCCCACGCCTCGCCGACCAGCGGCAGCGCGGCGGCTTCCTCCAGCGTGAAGAGGCCGGCGCGCACGCCGTCATCCAGGTCGTGGTTGTTGTAGGCGATGTCGTCGGCGATGGCGGCAACCTGCGCTTCCGCGCTGGCATGGGTGGTCAGGTCCAGCGGGTGGCGGCGGTCGTATTCGGCGATGTAGGGCGGCGGGCGGCGCAGCGGGCCGTTGTGCTTGGCCAGCCCCTCCAGCGTCTCCCAGGTCAGGTTCAGCCCGTCGAAGCCGGCATAGCGCGTCTCCAGCAGCGTCACCGCCTTCAGCGACTGCGCGTTGTGGTCGAAGCCGCCATAGGGCTTCATCATGGCGTCCAGCGCGTCCTCCCCGCCATGGCCGAAGGGCGGGTGGCCGAGGTCATGGGCCAGCGCCAGCGCCTCCGCCAGATCCTCGTCCAGCGCGAGCTCCCGCGCGATCGAGCGTGCGATCTGGGCGACCTCGATGGAATGGGTCAGGCGCGTCCGAAAATGATCGCCCTCGTGATAGACGAAGACCTGCGTCTTGTACTGCAGCCGCCGGAAGGCGGTGGAGTGGATGATCCGGTCGCGGTCGCGCTGGAAGGGCGAGCGCACGCCGCCCGCCGCCTCCGGATGCAGGCGGCCGCGCGATTCGGCCGCGCGCACCGCCCAGGGGGCCAGCCCGTCCGCCAGGCGCTGTTGGTCCATGGATGGGGCGCGTAGCATCGTGGCGGCGGCGCCCGCAACGGCCCCGCGGTTGGAAAACGGCGCCCGGCCGCCCTATCTTCGGGACAAGGAGTTATGGCCGCCATGGACCTCGCCACCACCGAAGCCCCCCTCGCGCCGTTCCGCGTGACGCCGCGCGCCGCCGCGCAGGTGGCCGAGATCGCCGCCCGCGAGGGCAAGCCCGGCGCCGGGCTGCGCCTGGCGGTGGATGCCGGCGGCTGCTCCGGCTTCCAGTACCGCTTCGGGCTCGAGGATGCGCCGGCGCCGGACGACCTTGTGGTCGAGCAGGGCGAGGGCCGGGTCTTCGTGGACCCGATCAGCCTGGAACTCCTCGCCGGCGCGGAGCTCGACTGGGCCGAGGCGCTGATCGGCGCGCATTTCGCCGTGCGGAACCCCCAGGCGGTCAGCGCCTGCGGCTGCGGCACCTCCTTCTCCGTCGGCTAGTTTTTTTGGTGCGTTTTCCTTGACCGTGGCGCCTTGCGCGCTTTAATGACTGCCCAGTCAGTCAGTAAGGTCAACTGCGATGCAGGACCCGCCCCGTCGCAGCCGCCGCAAGGATGAACGCCCCGCCGAGCTGCTGGCGGCCGCGCTCGACACCTTCGTCGCCAAGGGCTTCGCCGCCACGCGCATCGAGGACATCGCCGCCCGCGCCGGCGTCGCGAAGGGCACGGTCTATCTCTACTACCCCTCCAAGCAGGCGATCTTCGAGGCGCTGGTCCGCCAGACCCTGCTGCCCAACCTGGAGCGGATCGAGGCGATGGTCGCCGCCGCCCCCGGCCCCGCTTCCGAGACGCTCCGCCTGATCGCGCGCGCCGCTGCGGCGGTGGTCGCCAATCCGCGGCTGGTCGCCGTGCCGCGGCTCGTGCTGGCCGAGGCCGGCACCTTTCCAGAACTCGCCCGTTTCTACCGGCAGGAGGTGATCGCCCGCGGCCTGCGCCTGGTCGGCGGCGTGATCGCGGGCGGCGTGGCGGCCGGCGAGTTCCGGCCCGTGGAGCCGGAGCAGGCCGCACGCCTGTTCTTCGCGCCGCTGCTGCTGGCCGCGCTGTGGCAGGCGACCTTCGCACCGGTCGAGGACACCCCGATGCCGCCCGGCCCGCTGCTCGACCTCCATCTGGAGACGCTGCTTCGCGGGCTCGCCGCGGAGCCCGTGCGGTGAGGCGCGCCCCTGCCCTGCTGCTGCTCGCGCTGCTCGCCGGCTGCGAGGAGCCGCCAACCGGGTTCCAGGGCTATGCGGAGGGCGAGTATCTCCACATCGCGGCGCCGGATGCCGGCTGGGTGGTCTCCGTCGCCGTCGCAAAGGGCGAGCATGTCGCCGAAGGCGCGTCGCTCTTCACGCTCGAGGCGACGCGCGAGCGCGCCGCGGTCGCCGAAGCGCGCGCCGCGCTGGCCCAGGCCGAGAGCCAGCTCGCCGATCTGCGCACCGGCGCGCGGCCGGACGAGATTGCCG
This sequence comes from Falsiroseomonas sp. RANM36, assembly GCF_056682175.1. Classification (NCBI taxonomy): domain Bacteria; kingdom Pseudomonadati; phylum Pseudomonadota; class Alphaproteobacteria; order Acetobacterales; family Roseomonadaceae; genus Falsiroseomonas; species Falsiroseomonas sp. RANM36. The sequence goes on along the minus strand of NZ_JBWXTD010000002.1, from coordinate 627,001 downwards.
CGATCGCGGCGCAGCTCGACGAGGCCGAGGCCAGCCTGCGGCTTGCCGAACTCACGCTGGACCGCCAGCGCCAGCTCGCGCAGTCCCAGGTGGCGGCGCAGGCGCGTCTGGACGAGGCCCGGGCGCAGGCGCGCCAGGCGGAAGCCCGCCGCGACCGCATCCGCGCCGACCTCGCCACCGCCCGCCTGCCCGCGCGCACCGACCGGATCAAGGCGGCCGAGGCGGGCGTGGAGGTGGCGCGCGCCAACCTGGCCGAGGCGGAATGGCGGCTGGCGCAGCGGAGCATCGCCAGCCCCGCCATCGGCGTGGTGGACGACGTGCTGCGCCGCCCCGGCGAATGGGTGCCCGCGAGCGGCACGGTGATCAGCCTGCTGCCGGACGGCGCGACGAAGGTGGTGTTCTACGTGCCGGAGGCGCAGCGCGCGGCGCTGCACATGGGCGACACCGTCGCCGTCACCTGCAGCGGCTGCCCGGATGGCCTCACCGCGCGCGTCAGCCGCATCGCGACCGAGGCCGAGTACACGCCACCCGTCATCTACAGCCGCGAGACCCGCGCCAAGCTGGTCTGGCGGATGGAGGCGATGGTCGCGCGCGTGCCCGGCGCCCCCTCCCCCGGCCAGCCCGTGACGGTCGCCCGGCGATGACGGAAGCGCCGGTCATCGCGGTGCGCGGGCTGACCAAGCGCTTCGGCGGGCGCACCGTTGTGGACCATGTGGACCTCGAGGTCGGCCGCGGCCGCATCCAGGGCTTCCTGGGGCCGAATGGCAGCGGCAAGACCACGACGATCCGCCTGCTCTGCGGGCTGCTGGTGCCGGATGAGGGCGAGGGCAGCTGCCTCGGCCTCGACATCCGCACCGAGAGCCGGCGCATCAAGCAGCGCGTCGGCTACATGACGCAGCGCTTCAGCCTCTACGAGGACCTGACGATCCGGGAGAACCTGGATTTCGTCGCACGCCTCTACGGGCTGAACGACCGGCGCGGGCGGGTGGATGCGGCGCTGCAGCGGCTCGGCCTCGCCAACCGCGCGGGGCAGTTGGCGGGCGCGCTTTCCGGCGGGTGGAAGCAGCGCCTGGCGCTGGCCGCCTGCGTGCTGCACGGGCCGGACCTGCTGCTGCTGGACGAGCCGACGGCCGGCGTGGACCCCAAGGCGCGCCGGGAATTCTGGGACGAGATCCACGCGCTGGCCTCGGACGGGATGACGGTGCTGGTGAGCACGCACTACATGGACGAGGCCGAGCGCTGCCACCGCATCGCCTACATCGCCTATGGCCGCCTGCTGGCCGAAGGCACGGTCGAGGAGGTGATCGCGCAATCGGGCCTGTCCACCTGGCTCGTGCACGGTCCCGACCAGCGCATCGCGCGGTTGGCGCAGGAACTGGCGGCGCGGCCGGGCGTCGGCATGGTCGCGCCCTTCGGCGCCTCGCTGCATGTCAGCGGGCAGGATTCGGCGATGCTGGACGCGGCCGTCGCGCCCTTCCGCGGGGAAGCGGCGCTCGACTGGCAGCGCGGCGCGCCGACCCTGGAGGACGCCTTCATCCAGCTCATGTCCGGCGCCACGGACAACTTCGCGAATGGCGGCGGCGCATGAGGGCGCTGCATCGGTCCTGGCAGCGGCTGGTCGCGATGGTGGTGAAGGAATTCATCCAGATGCGGCGCGACCGGCTGACCTTCGCGATGCTGGTCGGCATCCCGCTGATCCAGCTGACGCTCTTCGGCTACGCCATCAATTCCGACCCGCGCAACCTGCCGACGGCGGTGCTCAGCGCGGACAACAGCGAATTCAGCCGCGCGGTCGTCGCCGGGCTGCAGACCAGCAGCTATTTCCGCATCGTGCCGCCGCCCGCCGATGCCGCGGCGCTGGACGACATGCTCGCGCGCGGCGCGGTGCAGTTCGCGGTGCAGATCCCCGCCGGCTTCGGCCGCGACCTGCTGCGCGGCGACCGCCCTGCCCTGCTGGTGATGGCCGACGCGACCGATCCCTCCGCCACCGGCAATGCGGTCGGCGCCCTGGAGCGCATCGTCGAGTCCGCGCTGGCGCCGCTGCTGGAGGGCCAGCTTGCCGGCCTCGCGCGCGGCCCCGCGCCCGTCGAGCTGCGCATCCACCGCCGCTACAACCCGGAAGGGCTGACGCAGTACAACATCGTGCCGGGCCTGATCGGCACGATCCTGACGATGACCATGATCATCATGACCGCACTCGCCATGACGCGGGAACGCGAGCGCGGCACGATGGAGAACCTGCTGGCGATGCCGGTGCGGCCGATCGAGGTGATGATCGGCAAGCTCGCCCCCTTCGTGCTGGTGGGCGCGCTGCAGGTGCTGCTGATCCTGGCGGCGGCGCGGCTGCTGTTCGGCGTGCCGATGGAAGGCGATCCCTTCGCGCTGCTGCTCGGGCTGCTGGTCTTCATCACCGCGAACCTGGCCGTGGGCTTCCTGTTCTCCACCGTCGCCCGCAACCAGCTGCAGGCGATGCAGATGAGCTTCTTCTTCTTCCTTCCCTCCATCCTGATGTCGGGCTTCATGTTCCCCTTCCGCGGCATGCCAGGCTGGGCGCAGGTGATCGGGGAGGCGCTGCCGCTGACGCATTTCCTGCGCCTGGTGCGCGGCGTGATGCTGAAGGGCAGCGGCCTCGCGGAGGTCTCGGCCGAGATCTGGCCGATGCTGGTCTTCCTGCTGGCGGCCTCGGCGCTGGCGATCGCGCGCTATCGCCAGACCCTCGACTAGCCGCCCGGCCGCGGGCAGTGTCCGGGCCATGCGCCTCGCCAGCTTCAACGTGAACTCGATCCGCCGCCGCGCCGGCCATGTGCGGCGCTTCCTGGACCGCAAGCAGCCCGACCTGCTGTTCCTGCAGGAGCTGAAGTGCAAGACCGAGGAATGCCCGGCGCTGGAATTCGAGGGCAGCGGCTACCGCCTGCACGCGGTGGGGCAGTCGGGCGGCCGCAACGGCGTGGCGGTGCTCGGACGCATCCCCTTCGAGGTGGTGTCGGAGGCGCTGCCGGGCGACGACGCCGACACCCAGGCCCGCTACATCGAGGTTTCGGCCGCGGGCATGCGGGTGGCGGGCATCTACCTGCCGAACGGCAATTCCGGCGGCGACGAGGGTTTCGGCTACAAGCTGGGCTGGATGGCGCGGCTGCGGGAACTGGCCAAGGCGCGGCTGGATGCGTTCCTGCCCTTCGCCATCCTCGGCGACTTCAATGTCTGCCCGACCGAGATCGACCTGGCACCCCGCGCCCTGCAGCCCACGGATGCGCTGGTGCGGCCGGAGACGCGGGCCGCCTGGCGCGCGCTGGAGCATCTCGGCCTGACCGACGCGGTGCGGGCGCTGCATCCGGGCGAACGGCTCTACACCTACTGGGACTACGGCGCGAATTTCGACGCGAATGTCGGGCTGCGCATCGACCACGCGCTGCTGAGTCCCGAGCTCGCGGAGCGGCTCACGGGCGCGGAGGTGGACGTGATGCCGCGCAGCGAGGAGAACCCCTCCGACCACACGCCGGTCGTGGTCGAGCTGTCCGCCTGAGCCGGGCGATCCGCGGCTACCAGCGCCGATCGTGCCCCCGGCCGCGCGGCCCCCATCCCGGAGGCCCGCCCCATCGGGGCCCGCCACGGGCATAGGGTCCGCCGTAAAAGCCGCGGCCATATGAGGGCCGGCCGTAATAGGGCCGGTAGGCCGGCGCGGGCGCATAAAAGACCGGCGGCCGATAGGCCGGTGCCGGCACGTAGTAGGGCCGGGCGGGGCCGTAGCCATACCCATAGACCGGCCCGGTTTCGGCGGCGATGACACAGCCCGCCAGCGGCAGGACGAATGCCAGCAGGCCGAACAGGCGGATGCGTTGCATGGGGCTCTCCGGCGCGGCGGCCGGTTGAGCGGGCTGGACCGCCGCGCGCCCCCAGGGACGCGCCGCGGGGGGCGGGGGGGGGGCGCGGGGGGGGGGTCCGGGGGGGGGGGGGGGGGGCGGGGGGCCCGGGCCCCCCCCCGGGGCCGCTTTCACCCGTGAAAGCGGCCCCAGGTCCTTGTTTGCAGGGCGGATTCACGCGCCGGGCTGATCCCGGCCCTGCGCGATCCGCGCTCACGCGTCATTGATCGGCGTAGACGTGGCTCTCCTCGGCCGCACCCGGATGCGTGACCGCGCCGTTCAGCGCCGGGCCGACGAGCTGGGCGTATTTCCAGAGCGCGCCGGAGCTGTAGTCGGTCTTGCGCGGCTTCCAGGCGGCGCGGCGCCTGGCCAGCACCGCCTCCTCCACCATCAGGTCGATCGTGCCCTTGTCGGCGTCGATGATGATGCGGTCGCCGTTCTCGATCAGCGCGATCGGCCCGCCCACCGCGGCCTCCGGCCCGACATGGCCGATGCAGAAGCCGCGCGTCGCGCCGGAGAAGCGGCCATCGGTGATCAGCGCCACCTTGTCGCCCATGCCCTGGCCGTAGATCGCGCTGGTCGTGGAGAGCATCTCGCGCATGCCCGGGCCGCCCTTCGGGCCTTCGTAGCGGATGATGATCACGTCGCCCGGCTTGTAGGCGCGCATCTCCACCGCCTTGAAGGCATCCTCCTCGCAGTCGAAGCAGAGCGCGGTGCCTTCGAAGCGGAGCGTCTTCATGCCCGCGATCTTCACGATGGCCCCTTCCGGCGCCAGCGTGCCCTTCAGCGAGACCACGCCGCCGATCGGGCTGACCGGGTCGGAGGTCGGACGGACCACGTCCTGGTCCTTCGGGATGATCACCTCGCGGTGGTTCTCCGCCAGCGTCTTGCCCGTGACCGTCATCGCGTCGCCGCGCAGGTAGCCGCCATCGAGCAGCGCCTTGATGATCACCGGCACGCCGCCGACGTTGAACACGTCGAGCGCGACATACTTCCCGCCCGGCTTGAGGTCCGCGATATGCGGCGTGGCGCGCATGATCTCGGCGACGTCGTGCAGGTCGAACTTGATCCCCGCCTCATGCGCGATGGCCGGCAGGTGCAGGCCGGCATTGGTGGAGCCGCCGGTCGCACCCACGATCGCCGCGGCGTTGAACAGCGCGTCCCTGGTGACGATGTCGCGCGGGCGCAGGTTGCGGCGGATCAGCTCCACCACCGCCTCGCCCGACTTCTCGGCCCAGTAGTCGCGGTTCTGGTCCGGTGCCGGGGCGCCGGCGGAGCCGGGCAGCGCCAGGCCGATGACTTCGGAGATGCAGGCCATCGTGTTGGCGGTGAACTGGCCGCCGCAGGCGCCGGCGCCGGGGCAGGCATGCTGCTCGAGCTCGAGCAGGTCCTCGTCGGACATGTTGCCCGCCGCGTGCTGGCCCACCGCCTCGAACACGTCGAGCACGGTCACGTCCTTGCCGCGGAACTTGCCCGGCATGATCGAGCCGCCATACATGAAGACGCTCGGCACGTTCAGGCGAACCATCGCCATCATCAGCCCGGGCAGCGTCTTGTCGCAGCCGCCGAGGCCGACCAGCGCGTCGTAGCAATGGCCGCGCATGGTCAGCTCCACGCTGTCCGCGATCAGGTCGCGGGACGCCAGCGAGGACTTCATGGACTGGTGGCCCATGGCGATGCCGTCGGTGACGGTGATGGTGGTGAATTCGCGCGGCGTGGCGCCGGCCGCCTTCACGCCCTTCTTGGCGCTCTGCGCCTGGCGCGAGAGGGCGATGTTGCAGGGCGCGGCCTCGTTCCAGCAGGTGGCGACGCCGACGAAGGGCTGCTCGATCTCCTCCTTCGTCAGTCCCATCGCGTAGTAGTAGCTGCGATGCGGCGCGCGCTCCGGCCCCACGGTGGTGTGCCGGCTGGGCAGCTTCGACTTGTCCCACTTGGTCATCTGACAGTGTTCCCTTTATCTCGGGCAGTGCCCTTGCCTGCCACATCGCGCGCCGGGCGATAAGGGGGCGTCGCTCTAGCCTGTGGCCAGCAGGAAGCCGACCCCGATCACCAGCCCGATGACGGCGCCGACCGCCTGCGCCTGCGGGCGCGTCAGGCGCCGGCCCATCACCTCGCGCTTCGGCAGCGTCTCGGCGCAGAGGATCACCGGCACCGAGAACAGCACGATCGCCACCAGCAGCTTCAGCGTGCCGGCGTCCATCGCCCTGCCCTACCCCGCGATCTGCGCGAGCGCCGCGTCGAGGCGCGCCATCTCGGCCTCGGCGGCGGCAAGGCGCTCGCGCGTCTCCTCCACCACCTCCTCCGCCGCGCGCGAGACGAAGTCCGCGTTGCCGAGCTTGGCCGAGAGCTTGCGGGCCTCGCCCTCCGCCGCGCCGCGCGCCTTCGCCAGCCGCGTGCGCTCGGCGCCGAGGTCGATCACATCGGCCAGCGGCAGCATCACCGTCGCCTCGCCCACCACCACCTGCGCAACGCCCTTCGGTGCGGCGCCGTCGAGCGGCTTCACCTCCGTCGCGCGGGCCAGGCGGCGGATCGCGTCGATCCAGGCCTCGGCGCGCGCCAGCGTCGTGCCCGAGGCGCCCTGCAGCAGCAGCGGCACGGTGACGGAGGGCGGCACGTTCATCTCGGCGCGCGCGCCGCGCACCTCGCCGATCAGCGCCACCACCCAGTCAAGCTCGGCGCGGGCCGCCTCGGCATCCTGCACGCTCACGGGCCCCGGCCAGGCCGCACGGATCAGGCTGCCCTGCTCGCCATGGCAGAACAGGTGCCAGAGCTCCTCGGTGACGAAGGGCATGGCGGGGTGCAGCAGCTTCAGGATGGTGCCGAAGACATGCTGCGCGGCGCCCTTCACCTCGGCCTTCTCCGCGCCGTCGGGGCCGTTGAGGACCGGCTTCGCGAATTCGATGAACCAGTCGCAGTAGCTGCCCCAGGCGAAGCGATAGGCGGCGGCGGCGTATTCGTCGAAGCGATAGGCCTCCAGCGCCTCGGTGCATTCCGCCACGGCGCGGTTCGACGCATCGAGGATCCAGCGCGCGAGCGGCGTCCTGGCGCTCGCCGGATCGAAGGCGGCATCCGCGGCGATGCCGTTCATCTCCAGGAAGCGCGCGGCATTCCAGATCTTCGTGACGAACGACCGGAAATCCTCGACGCGCTTGCGGCCGAGCTTCACGTCGCGGCCCGGCCCGGTCAGCGCGGCGATGGTGAAGCGCAGCGCATCGGCGCCATAGGCCTCGATCAGCTCCAGGGGGTCCATCACGTTCCCCTTGGACTTCGACATCTTCTGGCCCTTCTCGTCGCGGACCAGGCCGTGGATGTAGACGTGGCGGAACGGCACCTCGTTCATGAAGTGGATGCCCATCATCATCATGCGGGCGACCCAGAAGAAGATGATGTCGAAGCCCGTCACCAGCACGCTGCCGGGATAGTATTTCCGCAACTCCGGCGTCTCGTCGGGCCAGCCGAGCGTGCTGAAGGGCCAGAGCGCGGAGCTGAACCAGGTGTCCAGCACGTCCGCGTCGCGGATCAGCGTGACGTCGCGGCCGTATTTTTCCCGCGCGGCGGCAGCCGCTTCCGCTTCGGACTCCGCGACGAACACCTCGCCATCCGGCGCGTACCATGCCGGGATCTGGTGGCCCCACCACAACTGCCGGCTGACGCACCAGGGCTGGATGTCCCGCATCCACGCAAAGAAAGTATTCTCCCACTGGCGCGGCACGAAGACCGTCTGCCCGGTCTCCACCGCCTTGATGGCGGGCTGCGCAAGCGTCTTCGCATCCACGTACCACTGCATGGTCAGCCGCGGCTCGATCGGCACGCCGGAGCGGTCCCCATGCGGGACCATGTGCGTATGGGCCTCGATCTTCTCGATCAGCCCCAGCTCCTCCAGCCGCGCCAGGATTTTCTTTCGTGCCTCGAAGCGGTCGAGGCCGTCGAGGCTGCGCACGAAGGACGGATCGCCGATGCCGGGCACCTCCGCAAGCTCAGCCTCGATCTCGGCCACCATCACCTTCGCGTCGGCGTCCAGCACGGAGGGCATGGCCAGCGCGTGGCGCTTGCCGACCTCGAAATCGTTGAAGTCATGCGCGGGCGTGATCTTCACCGCGCCGCTGCCCTTCTCGGGGTCGGAATGCGTATCGGCCACCACGGGGATGCGCCGGCCCGTCAGCGGCAGCACCAGGTGCTTGCCGACGAGATCGGCGAAGCGCGCATCCTCGGGATGCACGGCGACGGCGGTGTCGCCCAGCATCGTCTCCGGCCGCGTCGTCGCCACCACCAGGAAGCGGCCCGGCTCGCCCTCGACCGGGTATCTCAGGTGCCAGAGGCTGCCCTTCACCTCCCGGCTCTCGACCTCGAGGTCGGAGATTGCAGTCTGGAACACCGGGTCCCAGTTCACCAGGCGCCGGTCGCGATAGAGCAGCCCCTGGCGGTGCAGCGTGACGAACACCTTGAGCACGGCCCGCGACAAGCCGGCATCCATGGTGAAGCGCTCGCGCGGCCAGTCGAGGCTGGCGCCGAGGCGGCGCAGCTGGCGGGTGATGGCGCCGCCCGACTGCGCCTTCCACTCCCACACATGCTTGAGGAAGGCCTCGCGGCCCATCGCGCGCCGGTCCTGGCCCTGCGAGGCCAGCAGCCGCTCCACCACCATCTGGGTCGCGATGCCGGCATGGTCGGTGCCGGGCTGCCACAGCGCGTCGCGCCCCTGCATCCGGCGCCAGCGCGTCAGCATGTCCTGCACGGACATCGTCAGGGCATGGCCGATATGCAGGCTGCCCGTGACATTGGGCGGCGGGATCATGATGACGAAGGGGGGCGCGGAGGAAGCGGGGTCGGCCGTGAAGGCGCCCAGCTTCTCCCACAGGTCATAGAGGCGCGGCTCGACGGCCGCGGGATCGAAGGTCTTCGTCAGCATGGCGGCATCCCTTCCGCGCCGGTCGGGCGCCGTCAAGGGCTTCGCCGCGCATGGGGACGGCGCGCGGGGCGCGCGCCGCCCGGGGGGGGGGGGGGGGCCCCCCCCCCCCCCCCCCCCCCCCACACGGGCCCCCCCCCCCGCCGGG
>NZ_JBWXTD010000002.1:617551-617990 GCF_056682175.1 Falsiroseomonas sp. RANM36 | reverse complement strand
GGGGGGGGCGGCCGCCTGGGGGTGCGCGGGGCGGGGGGGGGGGGGGGGGGGGGCGCGCCGCGGGGGGCGGGCGCTAACGCGCCCGCCCGACCACCCGCTCGATCTCGGCGCGCACCAGGCGCTCGACCAGCGGCGGCAGATGCTGGTCGAGCCAGTCCTTCAGCAGCGGCCGGATCTCCTCGCGCACCACGTCCTCGATGGTGGGGCCGCCGCGATGGACGGTGGCGGCGCGCTCCTGCGCCCCGGGGCGCCGCAGCTTGCCGCCGGCGGCGGGGGTGGCGGCGGCGACCGCCGGGGCAACGAGGGCCGCCGCCTGCAGGGCTTCGGCGCCGGGCCCGGTCGCCCCCGCCTCGGCCGGGGTGGCCCGCGCGGGCGCGGCGGCGCCGGGGGGCGGGGGCCCCCGCCTCGCTTCGGGGCGTTGCCGCCGCGCGGCCGCGCG
>NZ_JBWXTD010000002.1:586899-617451 GCF_056682175.1 Falsiroseomonas sp. RANM36 | reverse complement strand
GCCTCATCGGCCGGGGTGGCCGGCGCGGGCTCGGCGGCGCCGGGGGGCGGCTGCACCAGCATCGATTCGGTCAGTTGCAGCGGCTCGGCCTCGGGCAGGTCGCCCGCCCCGGCCTCCTCGCCGGGCGGCCGCGTCGGCGCGGCGCCGTCATCCTCGTTCAGGATGCGCCGGATCGAGGCCAGGATGTCGTCCATGGCCGGGTCGGGGCCGCCCTGCTTGGGCGCTTCGGGTGCAGCACTCATCTGTCAGCGTCCCCGATCGGCGACCCGGTCGGCCGAGGTGTCGCCCCAGCCTACCCAGCGGTTGCGGACGGCCCGGTAATAGGCCTCGGCGTCGTAAAGCTCGACCGGGAGGTTGAGGTCCCGCGCGGTGAGGCGGCCGACCGCCGCGGCCAGGCTGTGCGAGGCGGTGACCAGGTTGGCCAGCGCCCGCACCAGGCTGACGCGGGCATTCAGCAGCTCCTGCTCCGCGTTCAGCACGTCGAGGGTGGTGCGGCTGCCGACGATCGCCTCGCGCTGCACGCCGTCCAGCGCGATTTCCTGGGCGCGGATCTGCGCACGGTTGGCATCCGCCTGGGCGCGGGCGGCCTGCAGCACTTCGAAGGCCTGGGTGGCGAGCTGGGTGGCGGCGCGGCGCTGGTCCTCCACCACCTGCCGGGCCTGCTGCGCCTGCTGGCGGGCCTGGCGCACCTGAGCGTATTCGGCGCCGCCCTGGAAGATCGGCACCGTCAGGTTGGCGGTCACCGCCGTGCCGTTCTGCCGCAGGCCGTCGGTGGTCTGGTTGTCCTGGCGGAACACGCTGCCGTTGAGGCTGAGCTGAGGCATCAACTGCGAGAACTGCACGTCGATGAAGTCCCTGGCCGCCGCCTCGTCGAACAGCGCCGCGACGACATTCGGGTTGTTCTGCGACGCGTAGGTGGCCGCGTCCCGGGCACTGGACAGCGGCGTGCGCAGAGGCTGGGGCGGCGTCAGGCGCTGCGGCGGCTGGCCGACGAGACGGGTGAAGGTGGCGCGGGAGGCCTGCAGGCGGCCCTCGGCATCGGCCCGCTGCGCCCTTGCGCCGGCAAGGCGGCTCTCCGCCTGCGCGACGTCCGTGCGGGTGATCTCGCCGACCCGGAAGCGCTCGTTGGTCGCCTGGAGCTGGCGCACCAGCACCTGCTCGTTGTTGGTGTTGAGGCGCACCTCCTCCTGGTCGCGGATCACGGCGACATAGGCATTGATGGTGTCCTGCAGCACCTGCTGCTCGGTGGCGAAGAGACGGGCGCGCTGCGCCAGCACCTGGTTCTCCGCCCGCCGGGTCGAGGCCACGGTCCGCCCGCCGCGATAGAGCGGCTGGCTGACAGAGCCCTGCATCGTATAGATGTCGCGCGAGCGCCACGGCGTGGACTGCCGCTGCGCGTTCGGCGGAAACGCCGGCGTGCCGGTGGTGGACCCGGTCTGCTGGCCGGCCGAGCCGGTGAACTGCACCGTCGGGCGCCAGCCGGCCAGGGCCTGCGGCACATTCTCATCAACGGCGCGCAGCTGGGCGCGGGCCGCCTGGAGCGTCGGGTTGTTCGAGTAGGCGAGAGCCAGCGCCTCCTGCAGCGTCTGGCTTGCCGCCGGGCGGACCTGGACGAGCGCCGGGGCGGCGAACAGCGCGGCGGCGAAAGCGAGGCGGGGCGACAACGTCATGCAGTTCTCTCCGCGATCGCGTCGATCCTACAGCAGGATCGCCCGGGCCAGAAGCGCGCCCTGCAGCATCGGCACGGCCGGCCGAGGGAGCGGCGACCAGGCCCCCGGGGGCATGGCTCAGAACACGAAGCCGGCCGGCCGCGCGAAGGCCGGCAGCGGCAGCGTTGCGCAATCGAAGGCGGGCGTCACGCTGAAGCTGCCGGCGATGCGGCGCCCGAGCACGGCGCGGGCCGCCAGGCCGCGCTCGCGCGGGGCAAGCGCGGTCACCAGCCGGCCGCCCTCGGCCAGCTGGTCGGTGATGCGGGCCGGCACCTCCGGCACCTCGCCCTCGATCAGGATGCCGTCATAGGGGGCGCCCTGCGGGAAGCCACCGGTGATCGGCGCTTCGACCAGCCGCACCGCGTCCGCCGCGACGATCCCCATCAGGGCGCGGCGCGCGGCGGCAACGAGCGCCGAATCCTGTTCCAGCGCCACCACCCGCGCACCGCAGCGGGCCGCCACCGCGGCGGCATAGCCGGTGCCGGCGCCCACCACGAGCACACGGTCGCCATCCCGGATGGCCAGCAACTGCAGCATGCGGGCGATGACCATCGGCTCGATCAGGCCGCGCCCACCCGGCAGGCGCACATCCTCATCCGCATAGGCGCGCGCCGCGAGGCCAGGAGGCAGGAAGCGCTCCCGCGGCACCGCGCCCATGGCGGCGAGCAGGCGGGCGTCGGTCACACGGTTCGGCCGGAGCTGGCCGTCCACCATCCGGCGGCGGGCCTCCGCCATGTCCTGCATCACATCGCCTTGCATCGTCGCCGCACCTTGCCTCGCCGCGGTTATACGGTCGCCCTCCGGCGCGGCCAAGCCGCGGGCTGCTTGACCCGGGGCGGCCGCTGCCGGATAGAGGCGGCGCGCGTGGCCGCGTGGCAGAGTGGTGATGCACCGGACTGCAAATCCGTGAATGCCGGTTCGATTCCGGCCGCGGCCTTTCTTCTGCCGCCAGCGAGGCTGATCCGTTGGGGGCTTCACCGCGGGGCGCTGGGTTGCTATAGGCCCGCCCCTCGGCTGATCCGGCGTGGCGCAGCGGTAGCGCAGCGGACTGTTAATCCGTTGGTCGTTGGTTCGAATCCAACCGCCGGAGCCATCCTTCCGACATCACGAAAGGTCGCACCCGGCGCGGGAGATGCGCGCGCATGGGCCGTCTCGGCATGGTCATGGCGCCGTCACGCGGCTGCAACGGCGCGGGGCTAGAGCGCTCCCGCCACACAGCCCCGGACTCCGCCATGCGCGCTTTCCTCCTCGCCGCCACCGTCCTGGCCCTGGCGCCGCCGGCGCTGGCCGACCAGCGCTTCGACGCGGCATTGGCCGGCCACGCCATCCTGCCCGCCTTCACCATGGCGCTGCCGCCGGCCGACGCGCCGCGCGATGCGCTGGTCTCCGGCAAGTTCGCCGGGCCGGGCAACCTGCGCGTGGATCGCCCCGGCGCCATTCCGGGCGACACCGGCCCGGTGCATGGCCGCCGCCCGACCGGCATCGCCTTTCCCTTCATCGGCCAGCCCGTGCAGGGCTTCTCCGGCATCAAGCCGGTGGCGAACGAGGCGGGCAGCTACTGGGTGCTGACCGACAACGGCTTCGGCAACCGTCGCAACAGCCCCGACGCGCTGCTGATGTTCCACAAGGTGCGCCCGGACTGGCGGACCGGCCAGGTCGCGCTGTTGCAGACGACCTTCCTCAGCGACCCGCTGCGCCGCATCCCCTTCCGCATCGCCTATGAGGGCACGGAGGCGCGCTACCTGACCGGCGCCGATTTCGACCTCGAGAGCATCCAGGAACTGCCGGATGGCAGCTTCATGATCGGCGACGAGTTCGGCCCCTTCCTGATCCATGCCGGCGCCGATGGCGTGGTGCAGCGCGTGTTCGACACCCGCATGGACGGGCAACTGCTGATCGGGCCGGACAACCCTTCCCTGCAGGTCGCCGCCAGCCCGACCGCCGGTGTCGCCTTCCGCGTGCGGCGCTCCGGCGGCTACGAGGGCATGGCCCTGACGCCGGACGGGCAGACGCTGTGGGCGATGCTGGAACAGCCGCTCTTCGCCCCCGGTTCCGACCGGCCGGAAGGCCAGTTCCTGCGCGTTCTGGAGTTCAGCGTGGCGCGCATGGACTGGACCGGCCGGACGCTGCGCTACCGGCTCGAGCCCGGCGCGACGGCGATCGGCGACTTCAACTTCATCGACGCGACGCGCGCGCTGGTGATCGAGCGCGACAATGGCGAGGGCGATCCGGGGCTCGCCTGCGCCCAGGGCGTGCAGCCCACGGCCCAGGCACCCTGCTTCCCGAGCCCCGCGCGCTTCAAGCGCGTCTATCTCGTGGACATGGCGCAGACCGATGCCGAAGGCTTCGTCCGCAAGATCGGCCATATCGACCTGATGGCGATCCGCGACGGCGAGGGCATCGCCCGCCAGCGCGGCGACGTCCCCGCCGATGCGCCGCGCGACCGGTTCACCTTCCCCTTCTTCACCATCGAGGACGTGGCGATGGTGGATGAGGATCACATCATCGTCGGCAACGACAACAACCTCCCCTTCAGCGCCGGACGCCACTTCTTCCGCGCCGACGACAACGAGTTCGTGCTGCTGCGCGTGCCCGCGTTCCTCCGTGCCCGCTAAGCCGCTTGCGCCCTGCAGGAGATCCCCGATGACCACCCGCCGCATCCTCCTCTCGGCGTCTGCCCTGCTCGCGCTGCCGGCCTTGGCGCGTGCGCAGTCCGGATGGCGCGCGCAGTTCCGCGAACTCCGCCTCGGCATCTCCTCCGCGGAGAACGAGCGCGACGCCATCGCCCGCCAGCAGCCCTTCCAGGACTATGTCGAGCGCACGCTCGGCGTAAAGCTGCGCGTGTTCCGCGCCACCGACTATGCCGGCGTGGTGGAGGCGATGCGGTCGGGGCAGATCGAGTTCGCGCGCATCGGCCCGGCCAACTACGCGCTCGCCCGCCGCGTTATGGGCGAGCGGGTCGTCCCCTTCGCGCGCGACCGCGACAACCAGGGCGAGACCGGGTACTACTCGGTCGTCTTCGTGAAGGCCGACAGCCCCTATCGGCGGATCGAGGACCTGCGCGGCAAGTCCTTCGCCTTCGCCGACCCCAATTCCACCTCCGGCTTCGCCTTCCCCGCCTATTTCCTGCGCAAGGCCGGATTCGAGCCGAACAGCTTCTTCGGCCGCACCGGCTTCTCCGGCAGCCATGAGCAGAGCGTGATCGCGGTGCTCAACGGCACCTTCGACGCCGGCGCCACCTTCTGGTCGAACGAGAGCCGCGGCAACATCCAGCGCATGGTCGAGAAGGGCATGATCCCGGCCGGCTCCACGCGCATCATCTGGACCAGCCCGCAGATCCCCAACTCGCCCTGGGTGATGCGCGCCGACCTGCCGGAGGATCTGAAGCGCGACTGGGCAGCGGCGGTCTTCGTCATGCCGGAACGCGACCCGGCCGCCTTCGCCGTCGCCGCATCCGGCGCCAGCGGCGTCGTGCCGACCCGGCACGAGGACTATCTCGACGTGATCGCGGTGGTCGAGGAGAACCTGCAGCGCCGCCGCCAGCGCTCGTGAGCACGCCGATCCTCGCCGCCGGCGCGCTGCCCGGCGGCGAGGCCGTGCGCGCGGCGGAGCAGGCCTGGCTGCGCCGCCAGCGCGGCCGGCGGATCTCGCTCACCGTCTGGGCCGGGCTGTTCCTGCTCGCCGTGGCCGCCGCATCCGAGATCGGCGAGGTCAGCCTCGGCCGCCTCGCCGGCGGGCTGCCGATGGCCGCCGACTATGTCTGGCGCACCATCCCGACGCTGCGCTGGGCAAGCCTCGGCGAGGACCTCGCCGAATGGATGTGGGGCCTCCAGGACTGGGTCCTGCTGCTGCTCGACACCATCCTGATCGCCTATGCCGGCACCGTGCTCGGCGCCGCGGCGGCACTGCTGCTCTCCTTCCCCGCCGCCTCCACCCTGGCGCCGCGCTGGGCCGTGGCCGGCTCGCGCCGGCTGCTCGAACTGGCGCGCACCGTGCCGACGCTCGTCTTCGCGCTGATCTTCGTCTACGCCTTCGGCCTCGGACCGCTGGCCGGCGTGCTGGCGATCGCGCTGCACAGCATGGGCGCGCTCGGCAAGCTCTTCGCCGAGGTGCACGAGAATGCCGATCTCCGCCCCGTCGAGGCGGTGCGGGCGGCCGGCGGCAGCTGGGGCGAGGCGATGCGTTTCGGGGTGCTGCCGCAATCCCTGCCCGGCCTGCTTTCCTTCGGGCTGCTGCGCTTCGAGATCAACGTGCGCGAGGCGAGCGTGCTCGGCATCGTCGGCGCGGGCGGCATCGGCGAGGAGCTCTATCTCTCCGTCCGGCAGTTCAGCTACCCGGACATCTCGGCGATCCTGCTGCTGCTGCTCGTCACCGTCACCGCGATCGACCTGCTCTGCGCGGCGCTGCGCCGGCGGGTGATCGGGGCTGAGAACCTGCGCGCGGCATGATGATCTCGCGGACACACGCGCTCTTCGCCCTCTGCTTCCTGTTGCTGCTGGTCGGGCTGTGGCGCGTGGACGCCTCGCCGCTGCGCATCTGGGACGGGCTCGGCAAGCTCGGCTGGCTGCTGACGCTGATGTGGCCGCCGACGCCCGGCGGGCGCCTGCACGACCTGCTGGAAGCGCTGGCCGAGACGGTGGCGATGGCCTTCCTCGGCACGCTGCTCGCCGCGGCCGTGGCGCTGCCGCTCTCCTTCCTCGGCGCCGGCAACGTGATCGCGAGCCGGCTGGCGCGCTTCACCGTGCGCCGCAGCTATGACGGGCTGCGCGCGGTGGACAGCCTGGTCTGGGCGCTGATCTTCGTCTCCGCCGTCGGCATGGGGCCCTTCGCCGGCATCCTGGCGCTGGCCGTGCCCGACATCGGCACGCTGGCCAAGACCTTCTCCGAGGCGCTGGAATCGGCCGACCGCCGCCCGGTGGAAGGTGTGCGCGCCGCCGGCGGCTCGCGCCTGCACGCCATCCGCTTCGGCCTGATCCCGCAGGCCGCGCCGGTGATGCTGGCGCAGGTGCTCTACACCTTCGAGAGCAACACGCGCTCGGCCACCATCATCGGCGTGGTGGGCGCGGGCGGCATCGGGCTGGCGCTGGCCGACCGCATGCGCATCAACAACTGGGACGAGGCGGCCTTCATCGTGCTGATGATCCTGGCGGCCGTGGCCGCGATAGACTGGGCGAGCCGGCGCATCCGGCTGAGGCTGATCCGCGCATGACCGAGACGACGAGCTACCAGGACCCGGGCACGGCGAAGAAGCGGCTCGGGCTCGAGCCCTTCATCGACCCGACCGCGAGCGTGCGTGACTCGCGCCTCGGCATCTACACCGAGGTCGGCGCCCGCACGACGCTCGCCGAGGTGGAGATGGGCGACTACTCCTACGTGGTGCATGACGCGCAGATCATCTACGCCACGATCGGGAAGTTCTGCTCCATCGCCAGCCACACGCGGATCAACCCCGGCAACCACCCGCTCGAGCGCGTGGCGCTGAACCACTTCACCTACCGGGCCAGCGCCTATGCGCTCGGCCCGGACGAGGCGGGGTTCTTCGACTGGCGGCGCAGCCATCGCGTCGTGCTCGGCCACGATGTCTGGCTCGGCCACGGCGCGATCGTGCTGCCGGGCGTCTCGATCGGCAGCGGGGCGGCGATCGGCGCCGGCGCGGTGGTGACCAAGGACGTGCCCGCCTTCGCCGTGGCGGTCGGCAATCCGGCCCGCGTGCTGCGCTTCCGCTTTCCCGAGCCGGTCCGCGACGCCCTGCTGCGCATCGCGTGGTGGGACTGGCCGCGCGAGCGCCTGGCCGAGGCGCTGCAGGACTTCCGCACCCTGGATGCGGAGGCGTTCTGCGCGCGCCATGACCCCGGAAGAGGGCGGCCCGGCAAGGTCGGCGCGCGAGGAGGCTGAGCCCCCGCGCGGCGCAGGCCGCGCCGGTTCCGCTCAGGCGAAGATCTGGTCCGGCGCGGCCGTCACGGTGAGGAGGTCCACCCAGAGCCGGTCCACGGTCGTGTCGCTGCGGTCGGTGTCCACGAGCCGCACCCACATCGTCGAGCCGACGCCGGTGGCGAGGAGATCGCCGTTCCACTCCAGCTGGCTGTCGGGCGCGCCTTCGAAGCGGCGCCAGCTCGCGGCGTTGTCCGTCGAATACTCGAAGCGGAACGCCTCCGCGGCCGACCAGGCATCCACCTGGACCAGCTTGTTGCCGGCGGTGAGGCCGGAGAACTTCCAGCGGATGTCGAGGCCCGCGCTGCCATCGGCGAAGACGCCTTCGGCCCAGAGCGTCGCGCTGCCGTCGTCCGAGGAAGTGGCGGTCAGGCTGTGGTTGCTGTTGCTCGGGCGCGTCGCGTAGCTGCCGACGGCCGAGGCGCGCGCATCGGGGGCGACGTCGTCGTCCATGTTGGTCACCGCCAGCGTCCGGGTGCCGAAGCCTTCGGCGTCGAAGCTGAGGGTGTAGGCGACGTTGCCGTCCGCGTCGCGGTCCTCGAGCCCGGCGACCTCGATCGTGGCGCTCCAGCCGTTCGCCTCGTTGAGCAGCACCTCGGAGGCGGCGAGCCGGCCCTCGGTCGCATCGAGGCCGCCGATCGAGACCAGCACGTCGGTCGTCGCGCCCGCGGCGCGCAGGGCGAAGCTCGCCGAGCCGCCCTCGGTGGTGGTGAGCGCCGTGCGATCGAGGATCAGGGACGGGCCGGCCGAGCCGCCGCCGCCCGCATCGCCGCTGCCAGACCCGCCGCCGCCCGTGCCCGTGCCGCCGCCGCCGGTGCCCGTGTCGCCGCTGCCCGACCCGCTGCCGCCATCGCCCGTGCCCCCGCCCGAACCGGACCCGGTCGGCGCATTGGTGACGGTGATCAGGTCGAGCGCGATCGTCGACGCCTTGCTGTCGCCGCTGCGCACCGTGTCGAGCAGGCGTACCCACAGGCTCGTGTCCACGCCGGTCGCGAGGTAGTTGCCGTTCCAGGCGAGCGCGCCGTCGCTGGTGCCGGCGAAGCGCTGCCAGGTGGAGGCGCCGTCTACCGAGTATTCGAAGCGGAATTGCTCGTCGGCGGACCAGGCATCGAGCTGGACCAGCTTGTCACCGGCCTCGAGCCCGTCGAACTGCCAGCGCAGCTCGAGCCCCGCCGTCCCGTCGCGGAAGATCCCTTCGCGCCAGGTGGTGGCCTTGCCGTCGTCGGCGCTCTGCTGCGTGACCGTACGGCTGCTGACGCCCGGATTGTTCTTGTAGCTGCCGACCACGGTGCCGGCCTCGCGGGCGGCGATGTCGTCGTCCTTGCTGAGCACGCTCACGGTCTGCACGGCGTAGCCGTCCGCGCTGAGCGAAAGGCTGTAGGCGACATCGCCCTCGGCGTTGCGGTTCTCGACGCCGGTGATGCCGACGACCGCGGTCCAGTTGTTGCCCGCGTTCAGCAGGACCTGGCCGGCGGCCAGCTTGCCTTCGGCGGTGTTCAGCCCCCCGATCGAGACCGCCACGTCGCCGGTCGCGCCGGTGGCGCGCAGCGTGAAGGATTCCGTCGCACCTTCGGTCGTCGTCAGGCTGGTGCGATCCACGGTGAGCGCCTTGGCGCCGCCGGAGACGCCCGGATCGCTGGTGGTGCCGCCGCCGGAGGTGTCGGTGGTGCCGCCGCCCGTGCCGGTCCCCGTGCCAGTGCCCGTGCCGCTGCTCGTGCCGCTGCTCGTGCCGCCCGTGGTGCCGCCGCTGCCGCCGCTGTCCGTCACCGTGTAGGTGCCGCGGATCATGTACTGCCCGAGCGAGCCGTATTCGGTGTAGCCGGTGGGCGTCGCGGCCATCGGATCGCCGATCCCGACGCCGTCGAGCGCCAGGTAGTAGGTGCCGGCGGTAAGCCCGGAGAGCTTCAGAACGCCGTCGATGCGCGCCACGTCGTTCCAGGCGGCGACCTGCTGGAACTTCTCGTTGTACAGGGTCATCGCCACGTCCAGCATGCTGAAGGGCGAGGCGGTGTAGACCGGCGTGGCCGATCCGCTGACATAGGCGCGCGTCCAGGCCGAGACGGTGAGGTCGATGGCGCCGCTGCCGCCCATGCGGAAGCTGAACATGTCCACGTCGTTGCGGCTGCCGGAGCCGGTGATGACGCCGAAGGTCTCGACCGTCGCGACCCCGCCCGCGACGCTGCCGCCGAGCGCGGTCGCGGTGCTGAAGGTGTTGCCGTGGTCGTCGGCGCGATAGGTCACGGCGCCGTTGCGCGTGGTGATGATGCTGAGGTCGTCCTGGGTGTTCGAGGCGCCGCTGTACTCGCCCTTGCTCCACTGGACGATGTTGGCGTTGTAGCCGACGCCGAGGACCGGCGCCCAGTCGGTCGCGCCCGAGCCGTGGCCGTAATAGTATTCGGAGGCGTTCCGCCCGTCATGGTCGAGGCCCATGGAGTGGCCGATCTCGTGCGCGGCGGCGTCGGCGATGGACTTCACGTTGTCGGCCAGCCGGTTCGCATAGACGAAGACGGGCGTGTCCACATTCCACATGAAGCTGTTCTTGTAGGCGATGCCGCCGAAGTTCTTGCCGCCCTCGTCGGTGATCACCACCCGGATCCCGTAGGCCTGGTCGGAGCTGCCGGTGTAGCGCAGCGCCTCGAGGCCCGGATCCTCGGTCGTGACATTCACGTTGAAGGGCGAGAAATACTCGGCGACGCGCGCCCAGATCTGCTGGATACGCAGCAATTCGCTGGCGCTGAAGGTCTCGGAGCTGTCGGTCGAGAAGGCCGAGGAATAGAAGCTCGTGTTGCCCCAGTAGGAATTCCAGGCGGTGCCGGTCGTCGTGTGGCCGTCGAAGTCGAGATAGACGGTCAGCTTGGAGCCGGGATTGCTGTGCAGCTTGAAGGTGTCGCCATAGGCGATGCCGACGCCGCCCGTCGGCACGGCATCGCGCGCGACGGCGGCGTCGATCACGGCACCCTCGGGTCCGGCCGCCAGGTCGGTGGCGGGAAAGCCGTTGAGCGCCGCATCGTCGTAGCCGGGCATCGCGCAGGCGCCGCATGCGCAGGCGCCGCCATGCGACGCGCTGTCCCCGGCCGGCACCTGCGTCGCCTCGAAGCCTGAAGCGGTCGCAACATCGGTGGTGTCGGCGGGCTGCGGAACGGCCGCGAACAGCGCGGCCAGAAGCTCCCCGCCGCCGTTCTGGGCGTTGTTCGCCGGCGGCGGCACGGCAGCGGCCGAAGCCGTTTCCGATCCCTCCTCGACGAGTTCCCAGGAGTATTGGCCGAGGAATCCGGGCTGCTGCATGGATCAGTTCCCTTGAAACGACCGATGTGGCAACCGCCACTATCAATTGGTCGTTAGAAAGGGGTGAACAACCTATGCGCGTCAATCAGCGGTGCTATATTTACCGCCGTTCATCACATCTTATCACAATGTTGTGGGTGGTTTATACTTCGTTTACTGTCAGATATTCCTCAAGAAATGCAATTCCGTTCCGGTCGATTGTTGAGCCAGCCCGGCACCTTCCTTACAGCCCCTGACCCTGCCAGACAGAGCATCGCCCAGCCTGACAGCGGAGACCGCGGCCTGCGCCCTCGCCTCGTCATCCTCGACTTCGACGGCACGCTGGCGGACACCTGGCCCTGGCTTCTGCAGGCGCTGGAGGCGCTGGCCCCGCGCCACGGCCTCGCCCCGCCGAGCCACGCGGAGGTCGAGGCGCTGCGCGCCGAGGACACGGCGGCGGCCCTGCGGCGGCTCGGCGTCGCGCGATGGCGGTTGCCGGCGATTGCCGTCGAGTTGCGGCGGCTCGCCCGGGAAGCGCCGCCCCCGCCGCTGTTCCCCGGCATCCCAGAGATGCTCGAGCGCCTGGCCGCCGCAGGCGTCGTGCTCGGCATCGCAAGCTCCAACTCGGCGCCGCAGATCCGCCGGACGCTCGGACCGGCGCTCTGCGCGCGGATCGGGCATCTCGCGGCGGAAGCGGGCCTGTTCGGCAAGGCCGCGCGGTTCCGTCGCATCCTGCGCGCGGCCGGGATGCCGGCAGGCCAGGCGCTGGCCGTCGGCGACGAGTTGCGCGACATCGCCGCGGCGCGCGCGGTGGGCATGGCGGCCGGCGCGGTCGCCTGGGGCTATGCGCATCCGGCCCGGCTGCGCGCCGAGGCGCCGGATGCCTTCTTCGAGCGCCCGGAG
Source organism: Falsiroseomonas sp. RANM36 (assembly GCF_056682175.1). NCBI lineage: Bacteria > Pseudomonadati > Pseudomonadota > Alphaproteobacteria > Acetobacterales > Roseomonadaceae > Falsiroseomonas > Falsiroseomonas sp. RANM36. Next base: position 605,644 of record NZ_JBWXTD010000002.1, on the reverse strand, counting down.
GAGATCGCGCGGTTCTGCGGCGTGGAGCCGGCTTCCTACTTCCCGGCCCAGACGCGGCCGGGCACGTAGACCTCGCCCTTCATCAGCATGCGCGCGGTGCGCAGCGTGCCGCCGGCGGCGATGGTCGGCTTGCCGTCGGCGCCGGTCGCCATGCTGATCACCGCCTCCATCGTGCCCGTGGGATGCTCGATCACCACCTCCTCGCGCATCGCGTCGGTGACGCGCGCGAGGCCCTGCGCCACCGTGCCGGGCAGCTTGCAGGCGGAGGCGATGCAGATGCCGCCCGTCACCGCCATCGCCTCATGGCAGGCGAGCGGGGTGAAGTAGCGCGCGAGGACCGAGCCGCCGGGCGTCGCGGGCTCCGCGACCATGGCGAATTTCGGGATCACGCGGCCTTCCGCATCGCCCATGCCCATCGCGAGGCTCGCGGCGCGGCGGATCGTCTCGATGCGCGCCATGAACGCCTTGTCGGCGTCGAGTTCCTTCGCCGTCTCCCGCGCCGTCTTGCCGAGGTCCTTCGCGCGCGCGATCACCACGGGCATGCAGACATCGAGGCAGGTGACGTCCACGCCCTCGATGCGGTCGAGCGGATTGCCGGTCGGCATCAGCTTGCCCGTCGCGCCGCCCACGGCGTCGGCGAAGTTCAGCAGGATCGGCGCGGCGGTGCCGGGCACGCCGGCGATCGCCGTGTCGCCGTCGTAGCGCACGCGGCGGCCGGGGGTCTGCACCACGGCCTCGATCAGCGCGCCGGTGTTGACGGCGCGGATCAGCACCTTCGTCTCGCCCTCCTCGGCCGGGATCAGGCCGCTCTCGATCGCGAAGGGGCCCACGCCGGCCAGCATGTTGCCGCAGGTCGGGCCCCAATCCACGAAGGCGCGGTCCACGGCGGGCTGGGCGAAGAGGTAGTCGATCTGCTGCGTCTGCCCCGGCGCGGCCTTCGACACGATGGCGACCTTCGTCGTCAGCGTGGTCGCGCCGCCGATGCCGTCGATCTGGCGCGCATCGGGGGAGCCGACGGCGGCGAGGATCACCTGCCCCATCGTCTCCCGGTCCTCCGGCAGGTCGGAGCGCAGGAAGTAGGGGCCGCGGCTGGTGCCGCCGCGCATGAAGGTGCAGGGGATCGCGGTCTGGAGCGTCATGGACGGTGTTCTCAGCGCAAGGGCCAGGGCAGGTCGTAGAGGTCCTGCAGCAGGCCGCCGGGGAAGACCAGGTTGAGGGAGTGCGCCATCAGCAGGATGAAGCCGCAGGCTGCCGCGGTCAGCAGCAGCGTCTGCAGCCAGCCGCAGCGCGCGACGATGCGCAGGAAGGCGAGGAAGAACAGCGTGAGCGCGGCGAAGAAGCCGACCAGCAGCGTCAGCCCGAGGAAGCCGAGCGCCCAGCCGACGAAGGGCCAGGGGCCGGAATCCGTGGCATGGGCTTCCTGGTCGAAGTTGGTCGTGCCCGCCGCCTTGGCGCCGCGTGCCTGCATGCCCAGCACGTAGAGCACCGAGACGCCGCCGACGCTCGCCACCACGGCCGGCATCAGCGCCGCGAGGTAGGAGTTCTGCAGCCCCTCGAACATCACCCAGCCGAAGAAGGCGAGCAGCAGGACCGTGAAGATGATCTGCGGCGTCAGCACCGTCGCGCGGGATTCGTCCGCCGCGCCTTCGGTGTTCACCGCCGCCTGGCTCCGCCGCAGACCCGCCCAGAGCGAGAGGATCGTCAGCGCCAGGATGATCAGCGCGACCGGCCGGGTCAGGAAGTCGAAGCCGGAGAACTGCACCGCCTGGTAGAGATAGCGCTCCGCGCCGAGCGACAGCACGAAGCCGATCAGGAAGGCCGGCCGCGACCAGCCGAAGCGCCGCAGGAACAGGCCGAGGATGCCCACGGCGAAGAGCGCGATCATGTCGTAGACGCTGCGCGTCGCCTGGAAGGCGGCGAAGCTGATGATCATGATCATGAAGGGCGCGATCAGCGCGTAGCGGATCGTGGTCAGCCTCGCGATGCCAGGCGCGAGCAGGATGCACATGAGCGTGCCCGCGAAATTCGCGATCGCGAGCGACCAGATGATCACATAGGTGACGTCGAGGTTGCGGTCCGCCATGGCGGGCCCGGGCTGCAGCCCGATCAGGATCATCCCGGCCAGGAAGATCGCCATCGAGCCGGAGCCCGGAATGCCGAACAGCAGCGTCGGCAACAGCGCGCCGCCCTGCGTGGCGTTGTTGGCGCTTTCCGGCGCGATCACGCCGCGGATGTCGCCCTTGCCGAAGTTGCGCGTGTCCTTGCAGGTCTGCATCGCATGGCTGTAGGCGATCCAGTCCACGACCGATCCGCCGATGCCCGGTATCGCGCCGATCAGCGCGCCGATGCCCGAGCAGCGCAGCACGAGCCAGGGGTTGCGGAACACGTCGCGCACGCCCTGCAGCCAGCCGGTGCCCATCGGGTTGTGCTGCGCGATGGCGCCGCCGCTGCGCAGCAGGTTGAACAGCTCAGGCAGGGCGAAGATGCCGAGGCCCACGATCACCAGCGGCAGGCCGTCGCTGAGGTAGAGCGTGTCGAAGTCCATCCGGTATTCGCCGGTGGCCGGCGCCGCGCCGATCATGCCGAAGGCGAGCCCGAGGCAGGCCGAGGCGACGCCCTTCGCCAGGTTGCCGCCCGAGAGCGCGGCCACCGTGGAAAGCCCGAACAGCGTCAGCATGAAGAGCTCGGCCGAGCCGAACAGCAGGATGATCGGCCGCGCCGCCATCACCGAGAAGGTCAGCACCAGCGCGCCGAAGAAGCCGCCGATCATCGAGGCGGTGAAGGCGGCCGAGAGCGCCCGCGCCCCCTGCCCCTGCCGCGCCAGCGGGAAGCCGTCCAGCACCGTCGCCTGCGAGGCCGAGGAGCCCGGTATGCCCATCAGCACGGAGGAGAAGGTGTCGGAGGTCGGGATGACCGCGATCAGCCCGATCAGCATGGCGAGCGCCGAGGTCGCGTCCATGCCGTAGATGAAGGGCAGCAGCAGGGAGAGGCCGGCGATGCCGCCGAGACCGGGCAGCACCCCGATCACCAGCCCCACGCTGACGCCGAGCATCATGAACATGAGACGCTCGACCGTGAGCAGTTCGAGCAGCGCGCCGAGGATGATGTCCATCATGGCGAAAGGCCTTTCCCCGGCGCGCGCCGGGCAGTCTCAGAAGCGGACGTTGTGGTTGGTGGTCAGGAACTGCCGCACCCAGGCCCGCGCCTCGGGCGAGATGCTGGTCGCGGTGGCGTAGAGACGATCGGCGGCCGGCCCCACGGCCTGGCGGTAGTCGCCCAGGATGTCGCCGCGACGCGCGATCAGCTCGGGGTCCTTCACCGCATCCTCGCAGGCCTTGCGATAGGCCGCGATGATCGGCGCCGGCGTCTCCTTCGGCAGCACGGCCGGCTTCTGGCCGGCGAAGGCGGAGACCGCGCAGGCGAGGTAGGCGTCGTACTCGGCGCCGGAGGGCGCCTTGCCCTGCATCGCCTGATAGACCTCCTCGAAGGTCGGGATTTCCGGGAAGGAGGGGTCGCGCACGATCTTCCCGTTCTCGTCCTGCACGCCGTAGGAGAAGAGCGGCACCGCCGCGCCGGACTGCACCATCGGCACCACCTGGGTCAGCCAGGCGGGCGTCGTCTGGTGGTCGATCGAGGCGTCGCCGCGCTCCACGGCCAGCCGCGCATCGCCGCGGCCGCGCATGCCGAAGACGTAGCGCACCTTCAGCCCGAGCATGTGCAGCGCGAGGATCGGCACGATGTCGAGGCCCGTCGCGCCCTGGCTCGGGAAGATCAGCTCCTTGTCCTTGAGCTGGGCGATCTGGTCGCCGCGCGTGATCCCGGTGCGGGAGGAGACATAGACCACGCCGCCGGTCGGCGAGACGATCATCGGCACCCAGTTCGCATAGTCGTAGCGGACGCGCCGGTCGCCCAGCAGGAAGGGCAGCTGGGTGGAGGCGGAGGAGCCGAAGAAGCTGAGCCCGTCCGGCCGCGCGCGCTGCGCGAACTCGTTGGCGCCGGTGATCGAGCCGCCGCCTGGGATGTTGCGGATGATGATGGTGGGCTGGCCGGGCAGGTATTTCGCGATGTAGGGCGCGAGGAACCGCGCCCACACGTCGCTGCCGCCGGCCTCGGCGAAGGGAATGACGAACTCGATCGTGCGGCCTGCGAAGCTCACCTGCGCGCCGGCGCGGCCGGGCAGGACGGCTGCGCCTGCGGCGGCGCCCAGCAGGGCGCGCCTCCCGATGCGGAACATGGCATGGTCTCCCTGTGGAGGCCGCCGGCCCGCGCCGGCGGCCAGGTGCGTCAGAAGCGCACGTTGTGGTTGGTGCTGAGGAAGTTGCGCACCCATTCGCGCGCATCCGCGTCGATGGTCGTCGCAACCTCGTAGAGTCGCTGGATGTTGTCGCCCACCGCCTGCTCGTAGTCGCCGAGCACCTCCTCCTTCTTCGCCTGCAGGTCGGGATCGGCGACCGCCTCGGCAAAGGCGCGGCGGTAGGTGGCGACGATCTCGGGCGCGGTGCCGCGCGGCAGCATCGCCGGCTTCTGGGCCGCGAAGCCCGAGCCGAAGAAGGCGAGATAGGCGTTGTACTCGACGCCGGAGGGCTTCCGGCCATGCATCATCTCATAGGCTTCGACGAAGTGCGGCAGGTCCGGGAAGGTCGGGTCGCGCGCCACGTTGCCCTGCGCATCCAGCACGCCCCAGGAGAAGAGCGGCACCACATTGCCGGCCTGGATCATCGGGCGCACCTGGGTCAGGAAGGCGGAGGAGGTCTGGTAGTCGATCGTCGCCTCGCCCCGCTCCAGCGCCAGCCGGCCCTCGCCGCGGCCGCGCATGCCGAAGACATGGCGCACCTTCAGGCCGAGCAGGTGGAACGCCAGCATCGGCACCAGGTCGAGCGAGGTCGCGCCCTGGCTGCCATAGACCAGCTCCTGGTCCTTGATCTTGCCGAGCTCGCGGGCGTTCGCGACGTTGAAGCGCGCCGGCAGGTAGACCACGCCGCCGGTCGGCGAGACCAGGATGGGCGGCATGTTGCGATAGTCGTAGCGCACCCGCCGGTCGCCCAGCAGGAAGGGGAACTGCGTGGAACCCGAGGTACCGATGAAGGTCGAGCCATCGTTGCGCGCGCGCTGGTAGAAATCGTTGGTGCCGGTGATGGAGCCGCCGCCCGGCACGTTGCGCACGATCACGCTCGGCCGCCCCGGCAGGTATTTCGCCAGGTAGGGCGACATGAACCGCGCCCAGACATCGCTGCCGCCGCCCTCGGCAAAGGGGATCACCCATTCGATCGTCTTGCCGGCGAAGTTGGTCTGCGCCCGCACGGCCGCCGCCGGCAGCAGCGTGGCCACACCAAGTGCCGCGGTCCCCTGGAGCAGCCTGCGCCGCCCGGGCCCGCGGGCCTCGAAGTCGCTACCCATTTATGAGCCTCCCGTGTCGCGTTCTGTCTGTTGTCGCATGGCGCGGCCCCGGAGGGCGTGTCAAGCGGGACCGGCGCCGAAGAATTCGAGGAACCAGGCCAGGGTCTCCTCCGGGGCGTGTTCGGGCACGTAATGGCCGCAAGGCAGGCGCACGCCGACCAGCTCCGTGGCGTAGTCCCGCCAGGCCGCGGTCACGTCGTCGAAGACCTGCCCGGTGTGGCTGCCGCCGCCGAACAGCACCAGCGTCGGGCAGGCGATCCGCCGGCCGGCCGCGACATCCGCCTCGTCCATCGCCCGGTCCACCGTCGCCGCCGCCCGGTAGTCGGCGCAGGAGGCGCGGATCGTCTTGGACGTGAAGCAGCGGACATACTCTTCGAAGGCCCGCGGGTGGAAGATCGAGAGGCCGACGCCCTTCTTGCCGATCTTCCGTTCCATGTACCAGCGCGCCGGCACGCTCTCGAGCATCGTCTCGGGCAGGTCGCCTTCCTGCGGCATGAAGACCCAGTGCCAGGACTTCATGGCCCATTCGGCCGAGGCGTTCCGCCACACATGCAGCGTCGGCAATATGTCGAGCAGCGCCAGGCGCAGCACCCGGTCGGGGTGATCGAGCGCCATGCGGTGGCCGACGCGCGCGCCGCGGTCGTGCCCGGCCAGGAAGAAGCGCTCATGGCCGAGCGCCTGCATCACCTCCACCTGGTCCCGCGCCATGGCGCGGAAGCTGTAGTTCTCCGTCGTTGCCGGGTCGGGTCCCGTGCTGTCGCCATAGCCGCGCAGGTCGGCGGCGACGACGTGGAAGCGCTCCGCGAGGCGCGGGGCGATGCGGTGCCAGCAGACATGGGTCTGCGGATTGCCGTGCAGCAGCAGCAGCGGCGGCCCCTGCCCCGCATGGCGCAGATGGATGCGCGCGCCGCCGGAGGTCTCGATGTCGAGGGCCTCGAAGCCGGGCAGCAGCCCGTGATCCGGCGGGGCGCCCATGCCGCTCATCGCTCCGGCCGCCGTGCCACGGGCGCGGCCACCGGCATGCCGACCGCCCGGCCGAGCCAGGCGAGGCGGTGGCGCTGGGCCGCGCGGGCGTGTCCGCGCGCCGCCGCCTCGGCCGCGTCGCCGGCGCGCCGGCGGCGCGCGGCCAGGATGGCGCCGTGCTCGGCATGGGCCGCGGCGGCGCGCCCGCCGAGCGTCAGCAGCGTCGGCAGCAGCGCGATGGTGGTGGAGATCTGCTCCAGGCTGCGCAGCAGGTAGCGATTATGCGCGGCCAGATAAAGCATGCCGTGGATGCGCTGGTTGAGCTCCGACAGCGCGGCCGGATCCTCGAAGGCGGCGGGCTCGGCCTCGATCAGCTCGGCCATGGCGTCGAACTCGGTCTCAGTGGCGTGCTGCGCGGCGAGGCGCGCGGCCGCGCCCTCCAGGATTTCCCGCATCACATAGAGCTCGACCACCTGCTGGTGGTCGGGGCGCGTCACGGCCAGGCCGCGGCGCGGGTCGCGGGTGAGCAGCCCCTCCGCCTCGAGCCGCGCGATCGCCTGGCGGACGGGCGTGCGCGAGACGCCGAAGCGGGTGGCGAGATCGGTCTCGGTCAGCCGCAGGCCGGGCGCGAGCAGCCCCTCCCGCACCGCGTCGCGGATGCGGTCATAGGCTTCCTGGCCGAGGTCCCGGGGGGCATGCGGCAGGCCGGGCGGCGGCGCGGGGGGCAGGTCCATGGCTCTGGACATCATGGGATACAACTGGATACAAGGCCAGCGGAAATCGCGGGGACCCCATGCCCGACTTCTCCCGGACCTATGACGTCCTGGTCGCCGGCGGCGGCAACGCGGCGCTCTGCGCCGCCATCGAGGCGCGGCGGGCCGGCGCCTCGGTGATCCTGGCCGAGCACGCGCCCCCGCCCATGCGCGGCGGCAATTCCCGCCACACGCGCAACCTCCGCGCCCTGCACCCGGCGCCGACCGACGTGCAGACCGAAAGCTATCTGGAAGAGGAATACTGGGACGACCTGCTGCGCGTGACCGGCGGCAAGACCGACGAGCACCTGGCGCGCATGTGCATCCGCGCCTCCCAGCACGCGCCCGCCTTCCTCGCCTCCTGCGGCGTCACCTTCCAGCCCTCGCTGTCGGGCACGCTCTCGCTCTCGCGCACCAACGCCTTCTTCCTCGGCGGCGGCAAGGCGCTGCTGAACGCGCTGTACCGCACCGCGACGACGCTCGGGGTCGAGATCCTGTACGACACGGAAGTGCAGCACATCTCGGTGCAGGACGGCTTCGCGACCGAGGCCATCGTCTCCCACAAGGGCTTCCCCGAACGCATCCGCTTCAAGGCGCTGGTCGCGGCCTCCGGCGGGTTCCAGGCGAACCGCGAATGGCTGCGGCAGTACTGGGGCAGCGCTGCCGACGAGTTCCAGATCCGCGGCACGCCCTATGCCCAGGGCCGCGTGCTGCGCGACCTGCTGGACCAGGGCGTGCAGGAGGTGGGCGACCCCACGCAGTTCCATGCTGTCGCCAACGACGCCCGCGCGCCGATGGAGGCTGGGGGGCTGGCCATGCGGCTCGACTGCATCCCCTTCGCCATCGCGGTGAACCGAAATGTCGAGCGCTTCTACGACGAGGGCGAGGATGTCTGGCCGAAGCGCTACGCGATCTGGGGCCGCCTGATCGCGCAGCAGCCCGGGCAATGCGCCTTCGCCATCACCGACAGCCAGGCCGAGCTCGACTACCTGCCGAGCGTCTTCCCGCCCTACAAGGCGAACACCATCGCCGAGGTCGCCGCGATGGCCGGCATCGACGGCGCGAAGCTCGAACGCGTGGTGGCGGAATACAACGCCGCCGTGCGCCCCGGCACCTTCCGCCCCATGGTGCCCGACGATTGCCGCACCGAGGGGCTGACGCCACCGAAGAGCCACTGGGCGCGGCGCATCGAGAAGCCGCCCTTCATCCTGCATCCGCTGCGCACCGGCATCACCTTCACCTTCCTCGGGCTGAAGGTGAACGACCGCGCGCGCGTGCTGATGGCGGACGGCAAGCCATCGGCCAACATGTTCGCATCCGGCGAGATCATGTCCGGCAACATCCTCGGCCAGGGCTACCTGGCGGGCTTCGGGATGACGCTCGGCACCGTGTTCGGCCGCATCGCCGGCGAGGAGGCCGCGCGCCATGTCCGCAACTGAAGCCGCACCCGCCGGCGCCCCCAGCGAGGCGATGCAGGATGCCTGGCGGCAGATGCAGGTCTGCAACGCCTGCCGCTATTGCGAGAGCTATTGCGCGGTGTTCCCGGCCATGGCGATGCGGCGGGACTTCAGCGAGGGCGATCTGACGCACCTGGCGAATCTCTGCCATGGCTGCAAGGGCTGCTACCACGCCTGCCAATACGCGCCGCCGCATCCCTTCGAGATCAACATCCCCGCGACCTTCGCGCAGATCCGCCAAGAGAGCTACGCGGCGCATGCCTGGCCCGCGCCGATGGGCCGCCTGTTCGAGCGCAACGGCACCGTCGTCTCGCTCGCCGCGGCGCTGATCGTGACGCTGGTGCTGCTGGCCACGGTCGCGCTGAAGGACCCGGCGGTGCTCTATACGCCGCAGACCGGCCAGGGCGCCTTCTTCCGCATCATCCCGCTCTGGCTGATCAACCTGCTGGCCGGTGCGACCTTCGGCTATGCAATCCTGGCGATGACCATGGGCGGCATCCGCTACTGGCGTGGCACGGCCGGCGGCGCGGGACCGGTGCCGAAGGCGGCGGCGGTGGATGCGACGGTGGACATCCTCACGCTCCGCAACCTCGGCGGCGGCGGGCATGGCTGCAACGACCTCGACGACAGCTTCGCGATGCATCGCCGCTGGCTGCACCAGGCGATGTTCTACGGCTTCCTGCTGTGCTTCGCGGCGACCTGCACGGGCGCCGTCTATCACCACGTCCTCGGCTGGAAATCGCCGCATGCCTTCTGGAGCCTGCCGGTGCAGCTCGGCACCTGGGGCGGCGTGCTGCTCTGCATCGGCACGGCAGGGCTTGTCTGGGTGAAGGTGATCACCGACCCGGTCCCGGTCGCGCGCCAGCTCATGGGCGGCGAATACGCCATGCTGGTCCTGTTGTTCCTCGTCGGTTCGACCGGGCTGCTGCTGCTGGCGCTGCGCCACACCGGCGCGATGGGCCTGCTGCTCGCGCTGCATTTCGGCCTGGTGCTCGCGCTGTTCGTCGCGATGCCGTACAGCAAGATGGTCCATGGCGTGTATCGCGGCCTGGCGCTGCTGCGCCATGCGCGGGAGCGCCGCGCCGCGCCGCGCGCGACGGCGACGTAACGAGCGCTTCGCCGTCTGGACGAATCACGGCGGCCATGCGCAATCGTAGGTCGGTTGCGGGGCGCGGCGACGTATGATGCTGTCGCGCTCGCGCCCCCCGCGCGCAGAGGTGCCTGGCATGCCGTTCGATCCCGCGGCGATGGGCTGGAAGCCCTTCGACGACCCGGCCCTGCCGCCGGTGATGCTGCGGCATTGGGAACGCGAGGAGGGCGAGGGCATCGCCTATGGCTTCGAGACCGACGCCACCCAGGCCAATGGCCTCGGCGTCGTGCATGGCGGCATCCTCGCGACCTATGTGGATCACACGATGGGCCGGGTGGCGCGTCGTGCCGCGGGAGACCAGCCGGTCGCGACGATCCAGCTCGACCTGCACTACCTCTCCCCGGCACGGCCGGGCCATTTCATCGAGGCGCGCGGCATCGTGGTGCGCCGGACGATGTCGGTGATCTTCCTGCGCGGCGCGCTGACCTCGGAGGGCACCGACGTGCTCACCGCCAGCGGGATATGGAAGATCCTCGGCCGGCGGTGAGTTGGCTTTCCTGAGCGGACCGATTCAGACCTCCGGGGCCTGCGCCCCTTCGGTCATCGGGCCTTGCCTGTGGGGCGGGCCGATTCAGACCTTCGGGGCTTGCGCCCCTTCGGTCATCGGGCCTTGCCTATGGGGCGGGCCGATTCAGACCTTCGGGGCTTGCGCCCCTTCGGTCATCGGGTCGCCATTCACGTGGCGGACCGATTCAGACCTCCGGGGCTTGCGCCCCTTCGGTCATCGGGCCTTACCCGCGCAGCGCTGCCAGCACGCGCTCCGGCGTGAAGGGCACCTCCGGCACGTGCCGGCCCGTCGCAGCCAGGATCGCATTCGCGATCGCGGCGCCCGTCGGTCCCTGGCTGCCCTCACCCACGCCGAGCGCGGGCAGGTCCGGCCGATCGATCAGCACGCTCTCGATCGGCGGCACCTGGCCGAAGCCGATGATCGGATAGGCGTGGTAGTCCTCGCTGGTCATGCGCTGCGCATCCCAGCGGCCCTCCTCTATCAGCGTCCAGGACGCGGACTGCACCATCCCGCCCTCGATCTGGTTGGTGATGCCGTCCGGGTTCACCGCGCGCCCGGCCTCTGTCGCCGCCCACATCCGCTGCACGCGCACCGCGCCGCTGCCGACATCCACGGCGACCCGCGCCACCACCGCCACATGGCTGTCGGAGTTCTTGTATTTCGACAGCCCAACGCCCGTGCCGACCAGTTCCGTCCCCTGCGCGCGTCCGCGCCCGAGCGTCACGGGGCGCGGCTGCCAGCCCGAGATCTCCACGGCGCGTCGCAGCACCGCGACGAGGCGCGGATTCTGCAGGTGGCGCAGGCGGTAGGCGACCGGGTCCTGCCCTGCGATCGCCGCGCACTCGTCCATGAACATCTCGGCGGCGACCACGTTGAAGTAGCCGCCGAGGGTGCGCAGCGCGGAGGTGCGCACCGGCATCTCCGCATGGAAATGGGTGGTCACCTTCTGTCCCGGCACCGCATAGATCGGCACCGCGTTGCGCGCCGCGGCGCCGTTCGGCAGCGCGCCGTCGGTCGCGCGCGGCGGCGGCACTGGGTTCTCCAGATACCAGGCCGAGCGCAGGTTGCAGCCTTCCCGGCCGCCGGGACGCGTCGAATGCGGGAAGGACCAGACATCATGCGACCAGGAGGCGAGGCCGCCGTCGGCGCCGAGCCCGGCCTCCAGCCGCACGATCATGGCGGAGCCCCAGGGCTCCCACACCATCTCCTCCTCATGCGTCCAATGGACCCGCACGGGCTTGCCCGGCACGGCGCGGGCGAGCAGCGCCGCATCCAGCGCGACGTCGTCCGCGCCGTTATGCCCGTAGCAGCCCGAGCCCTGCGCATGGATCACGCGGATCGTATCCGGCTGCAGGCGCAGGCCGCGCGCCAGGTCGCCGCGCAGCGGGAACGGCCCCTGGGTGTGCGACCAGACGGTGAGGCGCCCGTCATCCCAGCGGGCGAGCGCGCAGGAAGCACCGATCGAGGCATGCGCCTGGAAGCCGCGGCGATACTCGGCCCGGTGGCTGCGCGCGCCGGCGGGGCCGGCATCCGTCGTGTGGATGGTGCGGGTCTCGGCCGGTGCGCTCAGCAGATGGTCGAACACCGCCTTGCCGCCGAACAGCGCCGCACCGTCCTGCCAGCGTGCGGCAGCGACGATCTTCCGCGCCGCGTCGTTGGCCTGTTCCTCGCGCCGCGCGACGACGCCGACGAACGACCCGTCGCGCACCACGGCCGCCACGCCCGGCAGGCCGCGCGCCCAGTCCATGTCGAGCGAGACGAGCTTCGCCGCATAGCCGGGCGGCCGCGCCACGGCGCCGAACAGCATCCCCTCGGGCCGCATGTCGTGGATGAAGACCTGCTGCCCGAACACCTTCGCCGGGATGTCCGTGCGCGGCATGGAGGTGCCGATCAGCGTCGCCGCCATCGGCGGCTTGCGCCGCGCGGTCGTGTCCACCGGCCGCACCAGCGAGACATGGGACGCGGCCTCGGCATAGGTCATGCGCCGGCCGCCCAGCCCCTCGATCACGCCGTCGCGGACGCCGAGCGCCGCGCGCTCCATGCTCCATTGCGTCGCGGCGACGCCGAGCAGCGTGGCGCGCGCATCCGCGCAGGCGACGCCGAGCGCCTCGCCGCCGTAGCGGATGGACTGGCTGCCGGCCGTGACGCCCTCATTCGCGGTCTGCGCGGTGTCGCCGGAGATCAGCTCGATCCGGTCGGGCGCGACATCCAGCTCCTCGGCGGCGATCTGGCGCATGGCGGTCAGCACGCCCTGCCCCAGCTCGACCCGCCCGGTGAGCACGACGATGCGCCCATCGGGGGTGATGCGCACCCAGCTGTCGAGGCGCGGATTGCTGCGCAGCATCGGCGTGACCGGGGCCGGCGCGGCCTGTCCGGCTGCTTCCTGCCAGCGGAAGCCGATGGCGAGGCCGGCGGCACCGGCGGCGAAGGCGCCCAGCAGGGCGCGGCGGGACGGCATCTCGGCGCCCATGGTCAGGCCCCCCGCCCGTTCGCCGCGCGCAGCACCGCGCGCACCACGCGCGGCTGCGTGCCGCAGCGGCAGAGATTGTGGTCCAGCACCTCCTTCACCGTCGCCTCGTCCAGGCTGGCGGGGCGTTCCTGCAGCAGCGCCGCGGCCTGCATGATCATGCCGTTGGTGCAGTAGCCGCACTGCGCCGCCTGTTCGGCGATGAAGGCCGTCTGCAGCGGATGCGGCCGGTCGGGCGTGCCGAGCCCTTCCAGCGTGGTGACGGCATGGCCGACCGCGTCGCCCGCCCGCATCTGGCAGGAGCGCACGGCGCGCCCATCCACCAGCACGGTGCAGGCGCCGCATTGCGCGCGCCCGCAGCCCAGCTTCGGTCCGTTGAGTTCCAGGTCGTTGCGAAGCACGAAGATCAAGGGCGTCGCCGGGTCCACCTCGACCTCGGTCGTGCGCCCGTTCACGCTGAGACGCAGCATGACGGTTTCCTTCCCCCTTGCCTGCCGCGCGCGATGGCGCCGGCACCGCGTCCCGTTCGCCGGGCTCGCGGAACGAAGGCTAGGGCGCGGCGCGGCGCAAAGGAAGGGGTCGCCGCCGTGCCGCGGCGCGGGTCAGTCCAGCTTCACGCCGGCCTTCTGCACCACCTCCCGCCACTTCGCCGTCTCGCTGGCGATGAAGGCGGCGAAGGCGCGGCGATCGAGGAAGGTGGTCGTGAAGGCCGCGGTCGCCAGGCGTTCGCGCACTTCCGGCTGGCGCAGGATCTTCCCGATCTCCTGCTCAAAGCGCGCCGCGATCGGATCGGGCAGGCCGCGCGGGCCGAGCAGGCTGATCCAGCCGACGGAGGCGTAGCCCGGCACATGCTGCTCCGCGATGGTCGGCACATCGGGGAAGAAGGGCGAGCGCTCCGCCGAGGTGACGCCGATGGCGCGCACCTGGCCGCCGCGCACCGGGCCGGTCAGCGCGGCCAGCGTGTCCGACATCAGCGGCACCTGGCCCGCGATGAGGTCCGCGAGCGCCGGGCCGGAGCCGCGATAGGGCACATGCGTCAGCTGCACGCCGGTCATGCTGGCGAACAGCTCCATGTTCAGGTGCTGCGTCGTGCCGTTGCCGGAGGATGCGTAGAAGATCGCGCCCGGATTGGCGCGCGCCCGCGCCACCAGCTCCCCGATCGTGTTCACCGGAAAGTCCTTGTTGACCACGAAGAGCTGCGGGACGGAGGCGATCAGCGCGATCGGCGTCATGTCCTTCAGCGGGTCGTAGCCGAGGCGCGGATAGAGGCTCGGCGCGATGGTGGTCGGGCCGCTCCCGCCCATCACCACCGCGGTGCCGTCGGCTGGCTGGTTGGCGGCGTATTCCATGCCGACGGTGCCGCCGGCGCCGGGCCGGTTCTCGACCACCACGGGCTGGCCGAGCCCCGGGGGCAGGCGCAGCGCCAACCAGCGCATGATAAAGTGCCCGCCCTGCCCCGGCGGGAAGGGCACGATGATGCGCACGGGGCGCGTCGGAGACCAGGCCTCCTGCGCCGCCGCGGGCAGCGCGAGCGCCGCGCCGGATGCGCCGAGCAGGATGCGACGTGAGAGCATGTTGCTTGCCTCCTCTTTCATTCCGGCGCGCCCCAGACGCGCTGCAGCAGCGCGAGCCAGTTGCCGCCCAGCAGCTTCAGGATCGTCGCCTCGCCCCAGCCGCGGCGGAGCATGGCCGCGGTGATGTGCGGCATCTCGTGGATGCGCTGGATGCCGCGGGGCTTGTTGATCTTCGCCGTGGCGAACTCCGTCAGGTTGCGGGCGTATCCTTTGTCCCGGCTGGCATAGGTCTGGTACGGGCCGGGGCGCGGGTGATCCAGGCTGAAGTCGCAGCCGAGGCCGACATGGTCCTCGCCGACCAGCGCGATCACATGCGCCATCGCGTCCAGGTAGTCCTCCACCGTCGCGTCGTTGCCGGCGCGCAGGCCGGGCGCGAAGAGGCTGATGCCGATGATCCCGCCGCGCTCGGCGCAGGCCGCGAGCAGCGCGTCGGTCTTGTTGCGCGGCACGTCGTGCAGCGCGCGCGGCAGGACATGCGAGATGCAGACCGGCTGCTTCGACCAGGCGATGGCGTCGAAGCTCGTCTTCTCGCCGACATGGCTGAGGTCGCAGAGCACGCCGACGCGGTTCATCTCATGCACCGCCTCGCGGCCGAAGCCGGTGAGGCCGGAGTCCGTCAGTTCGAGATAGCCGGCGCCCGAATAGTTCTGGGTGTTGTAGGTCAGCTGCATGATGCCGACGCCGAGATCCTTGAAGATCGCGATGTCCTGCAGCCGGTCCTCGATGGGCGAGGTGTTCTGCCAGCCGATGCTGATGCCGGTGCGTCCCTCCGCCTTGGCCGCATGGATGTCGGCGACCGTCCTCACCGGGCGGATCAGGTCGGCATGCTCCTCGAACATGCGCTTCCAGGCGAGGATGTTGTCGAGCCCGCCGCGCAGATCCTCCCACAGGACGGAAGCTGCGTTCACGGCGGTGACGCCGCCGTCCCGCATCTCCTGGAAGATCGTGCGGCTCCAGTTGCAGGTGGAGAGGCCGTCGAAGACCAGGGCGCGCGCGTGCAGGGCGGCGGCGCGCGCCATGAGGTCGGGGTCGTCATGCGCCAGCATCAGGCGGCGGCCTTCGCCAGCGCGCGGTCCACGAAATCCAGCCGGTCCTGGCCCCAGAACAGCTCGCCATCCACGATGTAGGTCGGCGTGCCGAAGATGCCGCGCGCCTCGGCCTCAGCCAGATTGGCCTGCCATTGCGCGACATGGCGCGGCAGCGCGGGATCGCGCACCAGCGCGGCACCCGCCTCCCCCACCGTGGCGCGGGCGAGCTGCTGCAGCGTCGCGACATCGGCGATGTCGCGCTCCTCGGCCCAGAGCGCGCGCTGCACGGCGAAGGTGAAGGACTGCGCGTCGAGCCCCGCTTCCTGCACCGCGATCACCGCCTGCGCCGCGGTCTCGATGGTGCGGCAGGGGTAGAAGCGCGGCGTCAGGTTCAGCGGCATGCCGAGATGCGCGCGCCAGCGCGCCAGTTCCAGCGCGTGATAATCCTGCCGAGGCTGCGCGCGGGTGCGCAGCGGGATGCCGCCATTCGCCTCGATCACGCGGATCGGGCGCAGCACCACGCGCGCGCCGTGCCGCGCCGCAATCTTCCGCACGCGCGGCGCGCCGAAATACGCCCAAGGGGAGGAGATGCCGTAGAAGACGAGAAGTTCAGGCGGCGGCATCGCTGTCCTTTCCGACCGGGTCGGTCCAGGGCGTCCATTCGTCGCCCAGCAATTCGGGCGTGTCATAGGCGGCGAAGGCGGCGTGCAGCCTGGCACGGTCCTCCACGAAGAGGCTGCGCGCGATCGCCTCGGTCAGGCGCCGCGCGGCCTCGGTGACGGAGGGGATGCCGCTGGTCACCTTGCCGTGGCTCAGCACGGCCGGATAGGCGAAGCAGTGGATGCGATCGAGGCCCGGGCAGCCGCCCGGCACGCGCTCCTGGAACTCGAAGCCCGGCCCGAGATCCGGATGCGCGGCGAGGCCTTCGTCCTCCTCGCCAGGCGGCGGGGTGAAGGCATCGGCCCAGCGGCGCAGATGCGGGGCGACGGCGCGGAGCTCCGGCCGCGTCTCCGGCGCGATCTCGAAGCCGGTGGCGAGGATCAGGAAGTCCAGACGATGCACGCCCTGCGGCGTCGTCACGCGCAGCGCGCCCCCCTGCTCCTCCGCCGCCAGGATCGGGCTCGCGAAGTGGAAGCGCGCATTCGGGTGGCGCGATACGCGCAGCACGGAGGAGCGCGGCGCCGGCAGCTGCGCGGCATTGGCCAGGCGGAACAGCGCCCATTTGTCGGCGCGCGGCAGGCCGAGATAGCCATGCGCCATCCCCTTGCTGCCGATGCCGGTGAACTTGTCCACCCGGGGCATCTCCGCGCGGCGGATCAGCAGATCCACCGAGGTCGCGCCGGCCTCCAGCGCGCTCGCCGCATTGTCCATCGCCGAAGCACCGGCGCCGACCACGCCGACGCGCTTGCCGGCCAGCGCCGCCATCGCGATGTGGTCCGAGGAATGCGCCCAGAATTTCCGGCGCAGCGAGGCGACCACCGCCGGCACCGCCGGCCCGCCCAGGCCGTCTATGCCGGTGGCGAGCACGACGCGCCGGGCATGCAGGAGGCCGGCACCGTTCGCGTCCAGGAACGCGATCGCGATGGGCGCATCACCACCCTGCGGGCGGATGGCGGTGACCTCGATGCCGTTGCGCACGGGCAGGTCCAGCACGCGGCGGTACCAGACAATGTGGTCCATCCACATCGCGCGCGGGATGCGCAGCATGCGCTGCCAGGCCTCGCGGCCATACTGCGCCTCGAACCAGGCGCGGAAGGTGAGCGAGGGAATGCCGAGCGCCGGTCCGGCGGCTTCCTTCGCAGTGCGCAGCGTGTTCATCCGCGCCGTCGTCACCCAGGGGCCTTCCAGCCCCGCCGGCGCGCGATCCAGCACCGCGATGCGCGCGATGCCGGCAAGCCGCAGAGCCGCCGCCGCGCAGAGCCCGTTCAGCCCGCCGCCGATGATCGCGACGTCGAGCAACTCGCCCTGCGCAAATCCCGTCTCCGGCACCCAGGGCTTCGCCGGCAGATTCAGGAAGGCGAGATCCTCGGCCAGCTTTCCTTCCAGCGCGCGCAGCCGCGCGGCGGCGTCGCCGAGCGGGATGAACTGCGCGCTGTCCGTTGCGGGCGGTGGCATCGGGGGAGCCTAACGGTGCCCTCCCCGCCCAACAACCGGGCTTCGGCCCGCTTCAGCCGCCGAAGCAGGGGGCGCGGCGCGCCATGCCGCCATGCAGGTCGAGCAACCGCTCCCGCCAGGCATGCACGGCGTCGTCGGGCTCCAGCAGGCGCAGCGGGCTGCAACTGCGGGCCCACATGAAGCTGCCGAAGACGATATGGTCCGCGTAGTCGGGCGCCGCCCCGCCGAAGAAGGGCTGTTCGCGCAGCATCAGCCGGATCGGCTGCAGCGACGCGCGGAAGGCCGGCAGCCGCGCCTCGCGGTCGGCGGTCACCTGCTCCAGCGTCATGCCGAAGCGCTTCTCGCGGCTCTCGACGAAATAGGCGCGCTCCTTCTCGCCGAGCAGCGCGGGAATGTCGGAGACGATCATCCGGCCGATGCCGGCCAGCACCACGCTGTCGTTCCAGGCGGCGAGGAAGCGGTAACCCGCGGGATGGCCGTGCAGCAGGCTCGGCCGGTCCGGATAGGCCTGGTCGAGATACTGCGCGATCGCCCAGGAATCCGCGACGACGCGCTCGCCATCCACCAGCACCGGCACCTTCTCGTGCTGCGCGAAGGCGAGCCGGTCCGTCTCGGTGAAGCGCCAGGGCACGCTCTCGAAATCGAGGCCCTTATGCGCCAGCGCCATGCGGCTGCGCCAGCAGAAGGGGCTGAAGATGCGCGCGGCGTCGGTGCCGCAGAGTTCGTAGAGCTGGCGGGCCATGGTCCTCGGCTTTCGGTTCGCGGATCAGTTCGGCGGGGCGGGGTCGAGCAGGCTGAGCGCCTGGCGCCCGGCGCCCTTCAGCAGCGCCGGCTCCGGATGCGCGCGGGCCAGCACGCGCAGGCCCATGATCGTGGTGAGCAGCAACCGCGCCACGTCGCGCGCCGGCCGCGCCGCGGCGATGCTGCCGTCGCGCTGCCCGGCGGCCACGCAGCGGTGAAAGAAGCCCTCCAGCTCGCCCAGGCGATCCGCAACCAGCCGGGCGATCACCGCATCATGCGGGGCGACTTCCAGCGCCGTGTTCACCAGCAGGCAGCCGCGCGGATCGGCCAGCGAGCGCGCCACCACTTCCTCGAGGAAGCGCTCGATCGCGGCGCGGGGCGGAAGGCCGGTTTCCAGGCGGCGGATGCGCTCGCGCATGTTGGCGTCGAGATAGCGGTCGAGGCAGCGCGTGAAGAGCGCGTGCTTGTCGCCGAAGGCGTTGTAGAGGCTCGGCGCGCCGCGCCCCCACGCCGCGCCGCGGGCGCGCCCCGCGGTCGCGGCGAAGCCGCGCCGCCCGCAGCCGGCGGGGGGCGCGGCGCGGGCGCGGGGCGCG
>NZ_JBWXTD010000002.1:564599-586889 GCF_056682175.1 Falsiroseomonas sp. RANM36 | reverse complement strand
GTGGGGTGGCGGGCCCGCTGGGCGGGCGCCCCCCCCCCGCCCCGCGGGGGGGGCGCCCCCCGGGGGCGGGGCATAGCCGCTCCGCCAGAAGCAGTCGGTGGCCGCGTCGAGGGCGAGGGTCTCGTCGAAGGCGCGCGGGCGGGCCATGCGGTGTCGGGAGCGTCCAAGGATCTATAGCGTCTGCTATAGAAATACGCACGCCGGCCGGACGACGCAATGCGCGGCCGCGCCCGTCGCGCGCTAATGCAGCCGCGCGGCGCCCGCGGGCGAGAGCCAGGCGAGCCGACCCCCGGCGAAGGTCGCGACCGGCGCGCGCCGCGCGGGGTCCACCACAACGAGGTCGCCGCGCATCCCCGGCGCGATCAGGCCGCGATCGGCAAGCCCCGCGGCCTGCGCCGGATTGGCGGAGACCAGCGCCCAGGCGCGCGCCAGGTCCAGCACGCCGCGGGCCTCCATCACGAAGGCAGCCTGCAGCAGCGCCGGCCAGACATAGTCGGAGGCCAGCACCGTCACCAGGCCGCGCTCGGCCAATGGCGCGGCGGCGGACCAGCCGAGATGGCTGCCGCCGCGCACCACGTTCGGCGCGCCCATCACCACATGCTCGCCGGCCTCCCGCGCGGCTTCGGCCACCGCTTCCGACATCGGGAATTCGCAGATCGCAGCGCCCAGCGCGCGGAACTCGCGGCGCGCCTCCGGCGTCGCGTCGTCATGGCTCAGCATCGGGATGCCCGCCGCGCGCGCGGCCTGCGCGAGGCGGGCCCGCGCCGCCGTCACCTCGGGCCGGCGCGCCCAGGCGCGCTCCGCCAGCGCGATGAAATCCGCGGCCGTCAGCCCGGCGCGGCCGGCATATTTCGCCATGGCCTCGGCGTCGCCGCGCTTGCGGATGATGCTCGGCGTATGGTCGTTGTAGGCGAGCAGCTGCACGCGTCCCGCCGCGATGTCGGCCAGCAGTTCGTCGAGCGCGTCGAGATTGTCGGCCTCGAAGCGGCAATGGACGCGCAGGTCCACGCCCGCCTCCGGCCGCGCGGCGTCCACGGCGTCGAGCGTGGCGCGCCAGGCCTCGATCCCCCGCAGCCCCGGCTCCCAGGAGAGGGTGACGCCCAGGAAGGCGGTGGTGATGCCGGCGGCGAGAAGCTGCGCCGCGCTGTCGCGCAGCGCGACCGCGGGCGGGAAATCCACGCCGGGGCGCGGCTGCATCTGCCGCTCATGCGCATCGCCGTGGATGTCCACGATCCCCGGCAGCACCAGCATCCCGGTCGCATCGAATTGCCGCGCGCCGGGCGACGCCGCCGCGGCGATGCGCCCGCCGAACAGCGCGAGATCGCCCGCCTCCAGGCCCGCGGCGCGCAGCACGCGGCCGCCCCCGATCGTCCAGTCCATGTCCCGTCAGGACTCCACCACCAGCTGCACCCGGCCGGCGGCGTAGCGGGAATGCGTGACATCCACCACCGCGCCGGCGGGATCGGTGTTGACCGCCTCCGTCACCAACACCGGCCGCCCGCGCGGCTGCTGCAACAGTTCGGCTTCCTCCGGCGTCGGCAGGCGGGCGGTGATGCGGGTGACGCGACGCCGGTAGTCGGGCACGCCACAGGCGGCGAGGGCCGCGGTGATCGAGGGGTTCTGCGCCAGCAGCTCCGGCAGCCGGCCGAAGCGCGCGGCGGGGAAGTGATGCGTGCCGATGACCACCGGGCGCCCATCGGCCAGGGCCAGGCGTTCGACCAGGATCACCGCGCGACCGCGCCGGACGCCGAGCGCCTCGGCCAGGGCGGCCTCCGCCGCCACCTCGGCGATGCGCAGGATGCGGCCCGCCGGCTCGCGGTTCTGCCGGCGGATATTCTCCGAGAAGCGCGTGCGCGGGCCGAGGCGGTAATCCACCACGTCCTCGGCGACGAAGCTGCCGCGCCCCTGCTCGATGCGCACCAGGCCGCGCCCCTGCAGCTCCTCCATCGCGCGGCGCACGGTATGCCGGTTGACCGCGAAGCGGGCCGAGAGCTCGGCCTCGGTCGGCAGGCGGGCGCCCGGCTTGTGGCGGCCGCTTGCGATCTCGGCCTCGAGCGCGTGCTGGATCTGGCGCCAGAGGGCGATGCCCTGTCGTCGTGTGAGGCCTGTGGCCGCGTCCGGCGTGGCAAGGTCGGCCGTCATGGAAAGTTCAACCTCCGACGCCTCTCCGGCTGGCAGTTTCGTCTTGACCATAAATAGGCGGATGACTAGTCGTCTAGATGAATTTGGACCCGGCCATGCCTCCCATTTCCCCCGCAGCGGACAGCGATCTGGCCGGCGCCCGACGCCACTGGATGGGCGTGCTCGCCCGTGCCAGCGCAGCCGAGATCGAGCTCCGCCTGGCCGCGCTGGCCCCGCTTCCCGCCCATGCGCGCCTGCGCGGGCCCGAGACCGGGCTGGTGATGGTGCGCGGCCGCGCCGGCGGCGACGGCGCGGCCTTCAACCTCGGCGAAATGACGGTCACGCGCTGCGCGGTGCGCCTGGCCGATGGCCGCGTCGGCCACGCCTATGTCGCCGGGCGCGACGGGCGGCAGGCGGAGCTGGCCGCGCTGGTGGATGCGCTGATGCTGGACGAGGCCGGACGGCCCGCGGTGGCCGACGCCGTCATCGCGCCGCTCGCCTCGGCGCAGCAGGCGGCGCGCGAGGCGGAGGCGCGCAAGGCGGCGGCGACGCGCGTGAACTTCTTCACCATGACGCAGATGCGCTGATGGACACGCGCTTTCCCGGCTTCGCCGATCCCGTCCTCGATGCGCAGGCCTGCTTCCGCGCGGTGCTGGAGGCGATGAGCCGCCCGGGCCGGCTGCAATCCGTGCTGCCTCCGCCCGAGATCCCGCCCGGCCTCTCGCCCGCCGCCGCCGCGGTGCTGCTGACGCTGGTGGATGCCGCGACGCCGCTGCGCCTCGCGGCGGGCGCCGAGGCGGAAGCCTGGGTCCGCTTCCATTGCGGCTGCCCCTTCGTGCAGGAGGGCGCGGCCTTCGTGCTCGATCCCGGCGCGAGGCTGATGGAACTGGACGCCGGCACCGATGAGGAACCGGAGCGCGGGGCGACCCTGATCCTGGAGGTCGCCGCGCTGGAGGAAGCCGGCGGCTGGCGCCTGCGCGGCCCCGGCATCCGCGACGGGCATCGGCTGCGCGTGCTGGGCGCGCCGCCGGACTTCGTCGCCGACTGGGCGCGCAACCATGCGCGCTTCCCGCGCGGCGTGGACGCGATCCTCTGCGCCGGCACGCGCATCGCCGCGCTGCCGCGCAGCGTCCGCATCGAGGAGGCCTAGCGCATGTATGTCGCCACCAAGGGCGGCGAGCAGGCGATCGGCGCCGCGCATGCCTGGCTGGCCGAGACACGGCGCGGCGATGCGGCGCTGCCGGAGCTCTCCGTCGCGCAGATCGAGGAGCAGCTCGGCCTCGCGGTGGACCGCGTGATGGCGGAAGGCAGTTGCCACGACCGCGGGCTCGCGGCGCTGGCGGTGAAGCAGGCGAAGGGCGACCTGATCGAGGCCGCCTTCCTGTTGCGCGCCTATCGCACCACCCTGCCCCGCTTCGGCGCGACGGCAACCCTCGACACCGGCACGATGCGGATCCGGCGCCGCATCAGCGCCACCTACAAGGACCTGCCCGGCGGCCAGGTGCTCGGCCCGACCTTCGACTACACGCACCGGCTGCTGGACTTCGCGCTCGCCGCGGAGAATGCGCCGCCCGCAGCCACGCCGGAGGCTGCGCCCGACCCTGACCCGGCGCCGCGCGTGACGGAGTTGCTGGCGCGCGAAGGGCTGATGCAGCGCGAGCAGCCGGGCGAGGCCGAGCCCGGCGACCTGACGCGGGAGCCGCTGCGCTTCCCCGCCGATCGTGCCGTTCGGCTGCAGGCGCTGGCGCGTGGCGACGAGGGATTCCTGCTCGGCCTCGGCTATTCCACGCAGCGCGGCTACGGCAACGCGCATCCCTTCGTCGGCGAGATCCGCGTGGGCGAGGTCGCGGTCTGCTACACGCCGCCCGAGCTCGGCTTCGAGATCGAGCTGGGCGACATCGGCGTGACCGAGTGCCAGATGGTCAACCAGTTCAAGGGCAGCCGCACCGAGCCGCCGCAATTCACCCGCGGCTACGGCCTGGTCTTCGGCCATGGCGAGCGCAAGGCGATGGCGATGGCGCTGGTGGACCGCGGCCTGCGCGCGGAGGAACTCGGCGAGGAAGCCGACGCGCCGGCGCAGCAGCAGGAATTCGTGCTGTACCACTGCGACAATGTGGAGGCGACCGGCTTCGTGGAGCATCTGAAGCTGCCGCATTACGTGGACTTCCAGAGCGAGCTGGAGAATGTTCGCGCAATGCGCGAGAGCGCGATGAAGGCGGCGGCCGAATGAACGCCCACCCCGGCTACAACTTCGCCTATCTGGACGAGTCCACAAAGCGGATGATCCGCCGCGCCATCCTGAAGGGCGTCGCGATCCCCGGCCACCAGGTGCCCTTCGGCTCGCGCGAGATGCCGCTGCCCTATGGCTGGGGCACGGGCGGCATCCAGGTGACGGCCTCCATCCTCGGGCCGTCCGACGTGCTGAAGGTGATCGACCAGGGCGCGGACGACACGACCAACGCGGTCTCGATCCGCGCCTTCTTCCGCCGCGTCGCCGGCGTTGCGACGACGGAGAGCACGGCGGAGGCGACGGTGATCCAGACCCGCCACCGCATCCCGGAGCAGCCACTCACCGAGAGCCAGATCCTGGTCTACCAGGTGCCGATGCCGGAGCCGCTGTTCCGCCTGGAGGCGCGCGTGGCGGAGACGAAGCGGATGCATGCGCTCGCCGACTACGGGCTGATGCATGTGAAGCTCTACGAGGACATCGCGCGGCACGGCCATATCGCGACGAGCTACAACTACCCGGTGATGGTGGATGGGCGCTACCTGATGTCGCCCTCGCCCATTCCCGCCTTCGACAATCCGAAGATGGACCGCATGCCTGCGCTGCAGCTGTTCGGCGCGGGGCGCGAGAAGCGAATCTATGCCGTGCCGCCCTACACCGCGGTGCGCAGCCTGGATTTCGAGGACCATCCCTTCCGCCCGATCCGCGCGCCGCATGCCTGCGCGCTCTGCGGCTCGCGCGAGAGCTACCTGGACGAAGTCATCACCGACGACCGCGGCGGCAAGATGTTCGTCTGTTCCGACACGGATTACTGCGCGCAGCGCCGGTCGGCGCGGGAGGCGGCGGAATGAGCCCGCTTCTCTCCGCGCGCGGCCTGGAACTGCGCTTCGGTCGCATCGCCGCGCTGGACGGCGTGGATCTCGACATCTGGCCCGGGGAGGTCGTCGCCATCGTCGGCGAATCCGGCAGCGGCAAGACGACGCTGCTGCGCGTGCTGTCGGGCCTGATGCCGCCGGATGCCGGCAGCGTGATGTTCGATGGCCAGGACGTGCTCGGCATGGGCGAGGCCGCGCGGCGCCACCTGATGCGCACGCAATGGGGCTTCGTCCACCAGAACCCGCGCGACGGCCTGCGCATGGGCGTCTCCGCCGGGGGCAACATTGGCGAGCGGCTGATGGCGACCGGCGCGCGGCACTACGGCAGCATCCGCGCCACGGCCGCGGACTGGCTGCGCCGCGTCGAGATCGACCCCGACCGCCTGGACGCGCTGCCCCGCACCTTCTCGGGCGGCATGCAGCAGCGCCTGCAGATCGCGCGCACCCTGGTGACGCATCCGCGCCTGGTCTTCATGGACGAGCCGACCGGCGGCCTCGACGTCTCCGTGCAGGCACGCCTTCTCGACCTGATCCGGGCGCTGGTGGCCGAGCTCGGGCTTTCGGTGCTGCTCGTCACGCATGACATCGCTGCGGCACGGCTGCTGGCGCATCGCATCCTGGTGATGCGCCACGGGCAGGTGGTGGAACAGGGCCTGACCGACCGCGTGCTGGACGACCCGCAGCATCCCTACACGCAGCTTCTCGTCACCTCGGTGCTGGCGGCATGAGTTTTGCGCTTCGCGCCGAGGGGCTCGGGAAATCCTTCACGCTGCACCTGCAGGGCGGCGTGACGCTGCCGGTGCTGCGCGCGCTGGACCTCTGCGTCGCGCCGGGCGAATGCGTCGCGCTGTCGGGGCCTTCCGGCGCCGGCAAGTCCACGCTGATGCGCTGCCTCTACGGCAATTACGGCGCGGGCAGCGGACGCATCCTGATCCGTCATCACGACGCATCCGTGGACCTCGCCACGGCCGATGCGCGGCTGGTGCGGGAGGTCCGGCGCGATACGCTCGGCTATGTCTCGCAGTTCCTGCGCGTGATCCCGCGCGTGCCGGCGATCGAGATCGTGGCGGAGCCGCTGATGGCGCGCGGCGTCGCGCGCGACGCGGCGCTGGCCCGCGCCGAGGCCCTGCTGGCGCGACTGAACCTGCCGGCCCGGCTGCACCACCTGCCGCCGGCCACCTTCTCGGGCGGCGAGCAGCAGCGGGTGAACCTTGCCCGCGGCTTCGCCCCTGGCTATCCCGTGCTCCTGCTCGACGAGCCGACCGCCAGCCTCGATGCCGCCAACCGCGAGGTCGTGATCGGGCTGATCGCCGAAGCCAAGGCGCGCGGCGCCGCCATCGTCGGCATCTTCCACGATGCCGAGGTGCGCGACCGCGTCGCGGACCGCCTGTTCGACGTCGCCCCCCTGCACGAGGCCGCATGACCCAGGAAACCGTCCTGACCAACGCCCTGCTGGTGCTGCCCGATGAGGTGATCGCCGGCACCGTGGTGATCCGCGGTGCGCGCATCGCCGAGGTCCAGCCCGGCCGCAGCCACCTGGCCGGCGCGCAGGACCTGGATGGCGACCACCTGATCCCCGGCATCGTGGACGTCCATACGGACAACCTGGAACGCCAGGTGCAGCCGCGCGCCACGGCGCGGTGGCCCTCGCGCTCGGCCATGCTGGCGCATGACACCCAGACCATCGCGGCCGGGGTGACGACGGTGCTGGACGCGCTCTGCCTCGGCGATCTCGGCTTCGATGTCGGCCGCACCCAGACCTTCCGCGACGGGGTCGCCGACCTCGATGCGCTGGCGCCGACCGGGCTGCTGAAGAGCGAGCATTTCCTGCATCTGCGCTGCGAACTGCCGGCCAAGGACATGCCGGAACTGGTGGAGATGGTGGCCGATCACCCGCTGGTGCGGATGGTGAGCCTGATGGACCACTCGCCCGGCGTCGGGCAGTACCGCGACATCGGCCGCTACCGCGAGATGCGCATCCGCCAGCAGCGTCAGACGGCCGAGCAGGTGGACAAGCGCATCGGCGAGTTGCTGGAGCAGCGCAGCCGCCTGCGCGAGACGCAGCGGCGCTGGCTGCTGGACCGCGTGGCGCATCGCAGGCTGCCGCTGGCCAGCCACGACGACGACACGCCCGAAGGCGTGCGGCAGAACGCCGCGGACGGGGTGATGATCAGCGAGTTCCCCGTGGTGATGGAGGCGGCGCAGGAGGCGAAGAAGCTCGGCGTCGAGGTGATCGCCGGAGCGCCGAACATCGTACGCGGCGGCAGCCATTCCGGCAACGTCGCCGCCGCCGACCTGGTGCGGGCGGGCGCGGTGGATGTGCTGGCGAGCGACTATGTGCCGCCCGCGATGATCGAGGCCGCGTGGCTCAGCGCCGGCAGCGGCGCGATCACGCTGCCGCAGGCCGTGGGCATGATCACCGACCGTGCGGCGCGCATGGTCGGCCTGCATGATCGCGGTCGGATCGAGCGAGATCTGCGCGCCGACCTGGTGCAGATCCGCCCGCATGAGGGCCACGCGATCGTGCGAAAGGTCTGGCGCGCCGGGGAGCGCGTGGCCTGATGCATCTGTCCACCGGGGCGCGGCGATGAGGGTCGCGCTCTACTGGGCGCCGCGGCTGGAGGACCCGCTGCATCGCCTCGGCTCCGCCTGGCTGGGGCGTGATGCGGAAACCGGCGCAACGCTGCCGCAGCCGGCGCTTCCCGGCCTCGACATCGCCGAGATCACCGCCGATGCGCGCGGCTATGGCCTGCATGGCACGCTGAAGCCGCCCTTCCGGCTCGCGACCGACTGGCACGGCTTCCGCGCCGACGCGATGGCGCTCGCCGCGCGCATGCGGCCCTTCCAGCTGCCGCCCCTAATCCTGGCCGAGCATCACGGCTTCCTGGCCCTGCTCGAATCCGGGAAGTCGGCGCCGCTGCAGGCCCTCTGCGACGCCTGCGTGGAGGCGCTCGACCACCATCGCGCCGCGCCCACGCCCGAGGAGATCGCGCGCCGCCGGCCGGACCGCGCGACGCCCCGCCAGCGCGAGCACATCCATCGCTGGGGCTACCCCTATGTCTTCGACGAATGGTGGTTCCACGTCACGCTGAGCCGGCGCCTGACCGAGGCCGAGCGCGCCGTGGTGCAGCCCGCGCTCGCCGCCCATCTCGGCAAGGCCCCCGCCCTGCCCCGGCGCGTGACGGAGCTCTGCCTGTTCACCCAGGCGGCGCCCGGTGCGGCCTTCCTGATCGCGGAGCGGCTGCCGCTGCTGGGCTGACGTTTCAGGGCCGCGCGATCACGACCGCACTCACGGCGAGGCGCAGGGCTTCCACCACCTGCGCCACCCCCTGCTCGCGCGGACCGTCATTCACCACGCGATGCACCGTCAGCCCTTGCGGCAAGGGCGCCTCCCGCGCCAGGCGCCGCGCCACGTCCTCCGCCGCCTCGCGTCCCCGCGCGGCGCGGCGCGCGGCCAGCACCGCGGGCGGCGCGGTGATCTCCAGCACCCTGAGCGGAAAGCGCGCGGCGGCATCCAGCAGCACGCCGCGCGAGAGATTGGCGACGACGACCATGCCCCGCGCGATCGCGGCCGCAGCCTCGGCGGGGATGCCGTAGGACAGGCCATGCGCCTGCCACCACAGGGCGAAGCCGCCGGCATCGCGCAGCCTGCCGAATTCCGCCTCCGTCGCCGGAACATGGTCCTCGCCCCCGGCCTCGGCCGGGCGGGTGATCACGCGGCGGGCGAAATGGATCCGCGGTTCCCCGGCCAGCTGCGCCCGGGCGCCGGCCATCAGCGTATCCTTGCCGGCGCCCGAAGGGCCGACCACCGCGACAAGCACGCGATCCCTCCGTCTTGACCCGTGCCGTTCTGCCTGCGCCTATCCGCATCCTCAAGCGGACGACCACGAAGGTTCATCGCATGTTCACAACCCGCCCCGAGATCGCCGGCAGCTTCGGCGTCGTCGCCTCCACGCACTGGATCGCATCCCAGGTCGGGATGAGCGTGCTGGAGCGCGGCGGCAACGCCTTCGACGCGGCGGCGGCGGCGGGTTTCTGCCTGCAGGTGGTGGAGCCGCATCTGAACGGGCCGGGCGGCGACGCGCCGATCATCGTGCACGACGCGAAGTCCGGCGCGCAGCATGTGATCTGCGGCCAGGGCGTCGCGCCCGCGGGGCTCACCATCGGCCATGTGCGCGACGAACTCGGACTCGAGCTCGTGCCGGGCACGGGGCTGCTGCCCGCGATGGTGCCGGGCGCCTTCGACGCCTGGGTGCTGATGCTGCGCGACTTCGGCACCTGGTCCCTGCGCGACGTGCTCTCCTACGCGATCGGCTATGCGCGGCGCGGCGTGCACTACGTGCCGCGCATCATCGCCACGCTCAACACCGTGCGCCCGATGTTCGAACAGGAATGGAAGACCTCCGCCGCGCTGTGGCTGCGCGATGGCGGGCCGCAGGAAGGCAGGCTCTGGGCCAACCCGACGCTGGCGGACACCTGGGAGCGCCTGCTGCGCGAGGCCGAGGCCGCCGGCCATGACCGCGTGGCGCAGATCGAGGCGGCGCGGAACGCCTGGTATGGCGGCTTCGTCGCCGAGGCGATCGACCGCTTCTTCCGCGCGAACGAGATCCTCGACACCTCCGGCCGCCGCCACAGGGGCGTGCTGACCGGTGACGACATGGCGAAATGGCGCGCCGGCATCGAGGCGCCGCTGAAGCGCGACTACCGCGGCACCACGCTGCTGAAATGCGGCGTGTGGAGCCAGGGGCCCACCATGCTGCAGACCATGGCGCTGCTCGAGGGCTTCGACGTCGCGGCGATGGACCCGCTCGGCGAGCGCTTCATCCACACCGTCGTCGAATGCCTCAAGCTCTCCTTCGCCGATCGCGAGGCCTTCTACGGCGACCCGAATTTTTGCGACGTGCCGATCCACGCGCTGCTGTCCGAAGAGTACATCGCCGAGCGCCGCAAGCTGATCGGCGAGAGCGCCTCCATGGAGCTGCGGCCCGGCAGCATCCCCGGCTTCGACCGGCCCGCGCCCGACTTCGCCGCCGCCGTCGCCCGCAGCGAGTGGACCACCCGCGCGGCCGGCGCAGGCGAGCCGACCGTGGCGCGGCTCGGCGCCTCGGGCGGCGACACCTGCCACGTGGACGTCATCGACAGCCAGGGCAACATGGTCAGCGCCACGCCCTCCGGCGGCTGGCTGCAATCCTCCCCGGCGATCCCGGAACTCGGCTTCTGCCTCGGCACGCGCGGGCAGATGTTCTGGCTGGACGAGAAGCACCCGAACGGCCTGGCGCCCGGCAAGCGCCCGCGCACCACGCTCTCCCCGGCGATGGCGCTGAAGGACGGGCGGCCCTGGATGAGCTTCGGCACGCCGGGCGGCGAGCAGCAGGACCAGTGGCAGCCCATCATGTTCGCGCGCATGGTGGACCACGCGATGACGATCCAGCAGGCGATCGACGCGCCCTCCTTCCACACGGAACACTGGATCTCCTCCTTCTGGCCGCGCGCGGCGAAGCCCGGAAAGGTGGTGATCGAGGGGCGGTTCGCGCCCGACATCGCGATGGCGCTGCGCGACCGTGGACACCTGGCGGAAGTGGGCGCCGACTGGTCCGAAGGACGCCTGACCGGCGCGCGGCAGGAGCCGGACGGCCAACTCTTCGCGGGCGCGAACCCGCGCGGGATGCAGGGCTACGCGGTGGGGCGATGACGGCGTGTCGCCCCGCGATTAGCGCTTGAGGTCGTAGCCCACTCCAAACTATCGTCGTGGCGTTCGCCGCGCCTGGCGCGGCCGGTAGGGAGCGTGCCCATGCCCGTTCCGCTCGTTGCCATTGCTGCTTCCGTCCTGCCTGAGCTCGTCCGTCTCATTGCCGGCGATCGCGCCGGCACGGCCGCCAGTCAGGTGGCGGACGCCGTGCGCACCGTGACCGGCACGGACGACCCGGCGCAGGCGCAGGCCGCGCTTACCGCCGATCCCTCCAAGGCGACGGAGCTGCGCATCCGGCTCGCGGAAATCGCGCTTGAGCAGCAGCGCATCCAGCGAGATGCCGAGGACAAGCGGCGGCAGGCGGAACTCGAGGAGCTGAAGGCACGCACCGCCGACGTCGGCGACGCGCGCGCGAAGACCCTGGAACTGGCGCGACAGGGCAGCGCGATCGCCTGGGGCGCGCCGGTGATGTCCACCATCATCACGGCCGGCTTCTTCATCGTGCTGCTGATGATGATCTTCAAGCCGTTCGACGAGAGCGCGCAACTCACCATCCAGTTGCTGAACGTGGTGATCGGTGCGCTGGTCGCGTCCTTCACCGCCGTCGTGAACTACTGGCTTGGCTCCTCCGAGGGGTCGCGAAGCAAGGACGAGACCGTACGGACGCTGCAGGCGGCGCAGGCCAATACGACCAACACGGCGTTGCGCGAGATGCGAGAGGTCGCGCAGACCGCCGCGTCGCGCCCGGTGGACAATTCCGCGCCGCTCGCCATCGCGGCGCTTGCCGCCGGAACCGCCGCGGGGGCTGCCGCTGGAACTGCCGCCGGGGCCGCGGCTTCCGAGAATTTCGGCGCGTGCCTCGATGTCGTGCTGCAACAGGAAGGCGGCTTCTCGGACCACCCGGCGGATCCTGGCGGCGCGACGAAGTTCGGAATCACACTCAAGACCCTGTCCGAGTTCCGCGAGAAGCCCACGACCAAGGAGGATGTGCAGAACCTCGCCAAGGACGAGGCGAGGGAGATCTATCGCGCCAACTACTGGAACCCCATGCGCTGCAACGAACTGCCGCGTGGCATCGACCTCATCACCTTCGACTTCGGCGTGAACGCCGGCCCACGCACCGCCATCAAGGCCCTGCAGCGCGCCGCGGGCGTCACCGACGACGGCTCGATAGGCCCGATCACGCTTGCCGCCATCCGCGCCCACCAGCCGGCGAACCTGGTGAACCGCATGGCGGAGGAACGGATGAAGCACTATCGGGGGCTGGCGACCTTCGACACATTCGGCACCGGCTGGAGCAACCGCAACGAAGCGGTGAAGCAGGCCGCTCTGAAGATGGTGCTCGAGCCGCAGAGATAGCCGCTATCCCTTCGCCGCCTGTGCGCGGAGTTGCGCGATGGTCGCGCGGTTGGTGACCTGCTCCGGGTTGGTGCGCACTTCGATGATCGCGGGCTTGCCGCTGGCGCGTGCGCGCTGGAAGGCGGGGACGAGTTCGTCGGTGGCGGTCACCACCTCGCCATGGCCGCCGAAGCTCTCGATGAAGCGGGCGAAGTCCGGGTTGGTGAGCGCGGTGCCGGAGACGCGGCCGGGATAGACGCGCTCCTGATACATCCGGATCGTGCCGTACATGCCGTTGTTGAACACCATGATGATCGGCGCCGCGCCGTGGTGGAAGGCGGTGGCGAGCTCCTGCCCCGTCATCAGCGCGCCGCCGTCGCCCACGAAGCAGAGCACGCAGCGGCCGGGATTGGTGATGGCGGCGCCGATGGCGGCGGGAACGCCGTAGCCCATCGCGCCATTGGTCGGGCCGAGGAACTCCTGCCTCGCCCGCAGATGCATGAAGCGCGTCGGCCAGGTGGCGAAGTTGCCGGCGTCGGTGGTGAAGATCGTGTCGTCTGGCAGCACCGTCTCGAGCTGCTGCAGCGCGACGGCAAGGTTGAGCGGCCCCTCGTAGTCCGGCGCCTTCGCCTGCGCCTCCCGCGCCGCGCGCACGGCCTGGCGCCAGGCGCCCCAGCGCGGCTGCGCCACGCGCTGCGGCGCGACGGCCTGCGCGAAGGCGTTGAGGTCGGAGACGACGCCGAGCGCGACGCGATGCACGCGCCCGATCTCGCGCTGCTCGGGATGCACATGCACGATCGGCTTGCTGCCGGCGAGGTCGAACAGCGTGTAGCCCTGGCTGACCGGCTCGCCGAGCCGCGTGCCGATGGCGAGGATGAGGTCGGCTTCCTTCGCCTTCGCCACGAGCTGCGCATCCGCGCCCACGCCGAGATCGCCCGCGTAGTGCGGGCTCGTTCCGTCGAACAGACCCTGTCGGCGGAAGGCGACGGCGACGGGGATATCGTTGCCGACGAGGAAGTCGCGGATCGCCGCGCGACCCTCCTCGCTCCAGCGCGTGCCGCCCAGGATCGCGAGCGGTTTTTGCGCCTTCGCCAGCATCGCCATCAGGCGCGGGATGGCATCGGGCGCGGGATGCGGCGGCAGCACCGGCTGGGGGCCGATGTCGGGCACGGTTGCCAGGTGCTTCTGCATCTCCTCGCTGAGTGCCACGACGACCGGGCCGGGGCGGCCGCTGACGGCCACGTCGAAGGCATGGGCCATCAACTCGGGGATGCGCGCGGCCTCGTCGATCTGCGTCACCCATTTCGCGATGGGCGAGAAGAAGCGGCGGTAGTCCACTTCCTGGAAGGATTCGCGGTCGGTCTCCGAGACCGGGATCTGCCCGACCAGCACCACCAGCGGCGTGCTGTCCTGCTGTGCGACATGCACGCCGATCGCGGCGTGGCAGGCGCCGGGTCCACGGGTGACCACCGCGACGCCGGGCCGTCCCGTCAGCTTGCCTTGGGCCTCGGCCATGTGGACGGCGCCGGCCTCGAAGCGGCAGGTGACGAGCTCGATGCGGTTGCGCTGGGTGTAGAGCCCGTCGAGCAGGTCGAGATAGCTCTCGCCGGGCACGGCGAAGACATGCGTCGCGCCGTTCGCCACCAGCGCATCCGCCAGCAACTGTCCGCCGGTCCGCCCTTCCTGTCGCGCCGCATCCGCCATGAGCCGTCCTCCGCACCAACGGGGCGGAGGTTTAGCCCAGGGCGGGTGACCCGCCTACTGCGTCGCGCCTACTCGGCGGGTGCCGGATGCGGCACCGCGTCGCGCTTCTCGAGCTCCGTCAGCTTCGCGGCGATCGCCCCGATCGGCTTGGTGTAGCCGGCCAGCAGCAGATACAGCGCCGGCACCGCGTAAAGGGTCAGGAAGGTCGAAAGCGAGACGCCGCCGACGATCACCCAGCCGATCGCCATCCGGCTCTCGGCGCCCGCGCCGGTCGCCATCGCGAGCGGCACGGCGCCGAAGACGGTGGCGATGGAGGTCATGAGGATCGGCCGCAGCCGCACCACCGAGGCCTCCAGCACCGCGTCGTGGATGGACAGCCCGCGGTCGCGGAGCTGGTTGGCGAATTCCACCAC
The DNA here is from genome assembly GCF_056682175.1 of Falsiroseomonas sp. RANM36. Classification (NCBI taxonomy): domain Bacteria; kingdom Pseudomonadati; phylum Pseudomonadota; class Alphaproteobacteria; order Acetobacterales; family Roseomonadaceae; genus Falsiroseomonas; species Falsiroseomonas sp. RANM36. Next base: position 572,522 of record NZ_JBWXTD010000002.1, on the reverse strand, counting down.
GAGGATGCCGTTCTTCGCCATCAGCCCGATCAGCAGGATCATGCCGATCTGGCTGAACACGTTGAGCGACTGTCCCGTGAGGTGCAGCGCCAGCAGCCCGCCGGTGACCGCGAGCGGCGTCGAGAGCAGGATGATGAAGGGATGCACGAAGCTCTCGAACTGCGCGGCCAGCACCAGGAACACCACGAGCAGCGCCAGGGCGAAGGTGATGTAGAGCGCGTCGGAGCTTTCCTTGAATTCCAGGCTCTGGCCGCGATAGCTGATCCGCGCCTCCGGCGGCAGTACCTCGCGCGCGACGCTCTCCATGAACGCCAGCGCCTCGCCGAGCGTGTAGCCGGGCGCGAGGGAGGCGGAGATGGTGATGGCACGGACACGGTCCTCGCGGGCCAGCGACTGCGGCCTTGCGCGCTCGGACAGGCTGACGACATTCGCCAGCGGCACCAGCCCGCCCTGCTGCGCGCCGCCTGTGCCGATCAGCCCGAGGGCGCCGCCCGCGCTGGTGCGCACGAAGATGTTCTGCAGGTCGTACGGGGTCGCGCGGTCTTCCTCGCGCGCCTGGAGCAGGATCTTGTATTCCTCGCCGCCCTGCACATAGGTGCCGACCTCGCGGGAGCCGAGCATCGTCTCGATGGTGCGGCCCACCGCCTGGATCGAGACGCCGAGCTCCGCCGCCTTGCGCCGGTCGATGTCCACCCGGATCTCCGGCTTGGTCTCGCGGAAGTTGCTGTCGAGGTTGAGCAGCCGCTGGTTCTCCCGCGCGCGCGCCAGGAAGCGGTCGCGCCACTGCACCAGCGTCGTGTAGTCGGTGCCGCCGATCACGAACTGCACCGGCGGCTGGAAGCCGCGCTGCCCGAGCGAGGGCGGGTTGAGCGCGAAGGCCCGGACGCCCGGGATCTGCAGCAGGCGCGGCATGATCTCGGCCGTGATCTGCTGCTGCTTGCGCTCCCTCTCGTGCCAGGGCGCGAGGCGCACGAACACGTTCGCCACATTCCCCTGCGCCGGGCGCTGGAAGCCGCCCACCGTGGCGAAGATGGATTCAACCTCCCCGCTCTCGACATAGGGGCGCACGATCTGCTCGATCCGCTGCACATGCTCGCCGGTGTAGGCGAAGCTCGCGCCCTCGGGCCCCGTGGTCGGGATGATGACCACGCCGCGATCCTCGGTCGGCGCGAACTCCTTCGGGATGATCTGGAACAGCGCCACCGCGAGGGCGCAGACCAGACCCATCGCGCCGAGCGTGATCAGCGGCGCCGCCAGCGCGCGCTTCAGCGTCACGCGCAGCAGCCAGTTCATGCCGAGGAAGAAGGGCTCGGTCCAGCGCACCAGCCGGCTCTCGCCCTCATGCGGCTTGAGCAGCTTGGAGCACATCATCGGCGTCAGCGTCAGCGCGATGAGGCCGGAGAACACCACCGAAGCCGCCAGCGCGAAGCCGAACTCGGTGAACAGCCGGCCCGTGTTGCCGCCCATGAAGGAGAGCGGCAGGAACACGGATACCAGCACGAGCGTGGTGGCGATGACCGCGAAGGCGATCTCCCGCGCGCCGCGCAGCGATGCCAGCAGGGGATCCTCGCCTTCCTCGATGCGGCGGTGGATGTTCTCCAGCACCACGATGGCGTCGTCCACCACGAGGCCGATCGCCAGCACCAGGCCGAGAAGCGTCAGCACGTTGATCGAGAAGCCGAGCGCGGCGAGCGCGATGAAGGAGCCGATGATCGAGACCGGGATCGCCACCGCGGGGATGATCGTGGCGCGCCAGGACCGCAGGAAGAAGAAGATCACCACCACGACGAGCAGCAGGGCGATCATCAGCGCATGCTCGACCTCGTAGATGGACTGGCTGATGAACAGGCTCTCGTCGTAGCCGACCACCACCTCCACCCCTTCGGGGACGGAGCCGCGGATGCGCTCCACCTCCTCCTTCACGCCGTTCGCGACGGAGAGCGTGTTCGCGGTGGATTGCCGGAGGATGCCGAGCCCGACCGCCGGCTTGCCGTTGATGCGGTAGCCGCCGCGCGTGTCCTCGGGCGCGACCTCCACCAGCGCGACATCGCCGAGCAGCACATGCGCCCCGCCGACGCGGCTGATGACCACCTGGCGGAACTGCTCGGGCCGGCTCATCCGCGTGTCGGTGCGCACGGTCAGCTCGCGCGCCTGGCTCTCGATGCGCCCGCCCGGCAGCTCGACATTCTCCCGCCGGATCGCGTCCTCGACGTCCTGCGCGGTCAGCCCGCGGGCGGCGAGCGCCTGGCGGTCGAGCCAGATGCGCATGGACGGCTTGCGTTCGCCCAGCACCAGCACCTGCGCCACGCCGTCCACCACGGCGAGGCGGTCGGCGAAGCGCCGGCGGGCGATCTCCGTCAGCTCCATGCCCGAGAGCTGGTCGGAGACGAGCGCGATCCAGAGGATCGGGCGCGCATCGCCGTCCACCTTGGCGACGATCGGCGTGTCGGCAGCATCGGGCAGGCGCGCCAGGGTCCGCGCCACGCGGTCGCGCACGTCGTTCGAGGCGGCGTCCACGTCGCGCGTCAGGCGGAACTCGATGGTGACCTGGCTGCGTTCGTCGCGCGACTGGGAGGTGATGTACTTGATCCCCTCGATGCCCGCGACGGCCGCCTCGATCAACTCGGTGATCTGGGTGTCGATCACCGCGGCCGAGGCGCCGCGATAGGTGGTGGTGACCGAGATCACCGGCGGGTCGATCTTCGGATATTCTCGGATCGGCAGCTTCGACAGCGAAGCGAGGCCGAGCACGATCAGCAGCAGGCTGACCACGGTCGCGAAGACCGGGCGCTTGATCGAGATGTCGGAAAGAACCATGGCGTGTGCCTTCCCTGCCCCCCGGTCAGGAGGTCGGCCGCGTCAGCGTTTCGGTCACGCGCACGGGCGCGTCGTTGCGCAGGCGCTGGATGCCGCGCACCACCACCACTTCGCCCGGCCGCACGCCGGAGAGCACCTCCACCTCGCCGGGCAGGCGCTGGCCGAGGCGGACTTCCACGCGGCGGGCGCGGTTCTCGCGGATCACATAGACGAAGTTCCGGTCGCCCAGCGGATCGAGCGCCTCCTCCGCGACCAGCAGCGCGTCGTCGCGGCGCTCCATCTCGATCTCGACGGTCATGAACAGGCCCGGCTTCAGCGCCTCGTCCGCGTTCTCGAACTCGCTGATGACGCGCACCGTGCGGGTGGTGGTGTCGATCCGCGTATCCACCACCGCCACGCGGCCCTGGAAGCGCCGGTCGCCGAAGGCCGCCGCGCGCGCGGTGACGGCGCTGCCCTCGCGCACGCGGGCGACATAGATCTCGGGCACGGAGAACTCGACACGCACGCGGGAGATGTCGTCGAGGGTGGTGACCACGGTGCCCGGCTGGACCAGCGCGCCGACGCTCACCTGCCGCAGCCCCACGCGGCCGCTGAAGGGCGCGTTCACGCGCAGCTCCTCTAGCCGGGCCTGGGCCTGGCGCACACGGCCTTCCGCCTGGCGGGTGACGGCTTCGAGCGTTTCCAGCCGCTGGGCGGTGATGGTCTGGCCCGGCTGCAGGCCGCGGGCGCGGACCAGCTGGCTGCGGGCGTCGTCGAACAGGGCGCGGGCCTGGTCGAGCTCGGCGCGGAGCGCCGCGGCATCGAGCTCCACCAGGATCTCGCCTTCCTGCACGCGCTGGCCTTCCTGGAAGCGGATCGCCTGGACGATGCCGGTCACCTTGGCGGTGATGGTCACCGCGTCCCGCGCGCGGACGGTGCCCACGCTCTCGGCCCGGTCAACGACCGTGCCGGGGCGCGCCCGCGCGACGCCCCCCCCCCCCCGCCCCCCCCCCCCCCCCCCCCGCGGCCGGCCCGGCGGGGGCGCCGCCTCCAGCCCCACCAGGGCCAGCGGGCGCGGCAGCCCGATCTGCTCGCCATAGATGTGCCACGCGGCACCGAGCCCTCCGACGAGGGCCAGGATGGCGAGCTGGGGGAGTGTTCGCATGCGATCTATCCTGATCCCCGAACTTCTCGCGCGACCGCGACGTTCCGGCAAGGGCCGATTCGTGTCGGTTTGTTTCGCCCGGCGGGGCTGGTCCCACCAAGCTGGACGCAGACGAAGCAGAACCGGCCGGCGGGCACGACCCTGGATGGGCCGGGCCGAAACCGTGGCAGCCCCCTTTGCCGCGCAACGCCAATCAAGAAACGTGCCGCCCGCGCCGAAGGGACGGGGACCAGCGGCCCGAATAGGAAGGCGCCCGGCCTTCGCACTCGGACCGCTGGCCATGTTTCCAGTGGCCTGCCGAACCCGCTCGGTCCGCCGCGACATGCAGCCGGCCTCGCGGGCAGGCCACTAGCCCGTCGCCCGCCGCATCGCCAATGTGGGGACGAAAACTGCGGGAGCGAGAGGCGATGCGTGCGATTTTCGTGATGATCAAGTGCGAGATGGGGCAGGCCTACAAGGTCGCCCGCGAGATGGCCGACTCGATCACCCAGCTTTCGGAGATGCATTCGATCAGCGGCCAGTACGACCTGCTCGGGAAGTTCTACCTGGAGGCCGAGGAGGATATCGGCCTGTTCGTGGTGGAACGGGTGCAGAGCGTGCCCGGCGTGAAGGACACCTACACGCTGCAGACCTTCAACGCCTTCTCCGGCGGCCGGGGCTGAGCACCGGGGCCGGCCTGCCTCCGGGCCGCCGCATTCGACGCCGTCCGGCCACACCCCCGCCGGATCGGGGCCGCGCCCGGCGCCGAGACTGCATGGGCTGGAGGAACAGACGATGCGCGTGATGCCTGCCCTCGCCCTGTCCGGCGCCGTGCTGCTCGGCGCCTGCACCAACCCCGACGGGAGCCTGGACGTGCCCGCGACGCTGGCGCTCGGTGCCGGCGCCGCGGTGGCGGGGCTCGCCATCGCCTCGGTCGCCAATGACCGCCCCCGCTACACCAACAACTACTATTATGGGCGGCCTGCCTATGGATATGGCAGGCCCGCCTATGGCTACGGCTACCGGCCGCGGCCCTACTATCGGGGCTGGTAGCTCAGCCCCAGGTCCGGAACTCCGGCATCTCCGCGATCGGCCGCGCCGCCTTCAGCGCGGCGATGTCGGGCACCGGGCGGGCGAGCGTGGCGTCGCCCGCCACCGCCGCCTCGATCGCCGCCGCCACCGCCATCACCAGCGCGTCGCCGCCGCGCGGCCCGACGATCTGCAGGCCGAAGGGCATGCCGGCGCGGTCCTTGCCGAGCGGGATGCTGATCGCCGGATGGCCCACCAGCGTCACCGCATAGGCCATGGCGAGCCAGTGGAAATAGGTCCGGGTCGGCTGGCCGTCGATCTCGGCGGGATAGAGCTCGCGCCAGTTGCGCGGGCTGATGGTGATGGCCGGCGTCACGATCACGTCGTGGTCGCGGAAGAAGGCCTGCCAGACGCGATAGAGCCGGGTCTGCTCGGCCGCGGCGCGGGCATAGTCGGCCAGGCTGTAGCGCAGCCCTTCCTCCACATTGGCGCGGACATTCGGCCCGACCATGTCCGGCGTCTTCCGCGCCTTCTCGAGATGCGCCTGCAGGAAGTTCGCCGCCCGCAGCACCTCGAAGGCCTCGTCGCTGCCGCGGCAATCGGGGGTGGCTTGGGCGACGCGGCCGAACATCGGCGCGAGGCTCGCGACGCGGTCCGCGAAGACCTCACGGATGTGCTTCTCGGTGGGCGCGAAGCCGAAATCGGGCGTCGCCGCCACGCGCAGCGCCGAGAGGTCCACCGGCATCGGCGGATAGAGGTCGCGGTCGCCCTTGCGCACCGCGCGCCCCGGCAGACTGTAGGCCAGCGGGTCGAGCGCGTCGTCATCGGCCATGGCGGAGAGCAGCAGCGCGCAATCCTCGGCGGTGCGTGCCATCGGCCCGAGCACCGGCAGGTTCGACCAGCCGAGGCCGCGCCGCTCGCTCGGCACCAGGCCCGGCGAGGGGCGGAAGCCGACGATGCCGTTGAAGGCCGCCGGGTTGCGCAGGCTGCCGCCGGTGTCGCTGCCGGAGGCTATCGGCACCATCCCCGTCGCCAGCGCCACCGCCGAGCCGCCGGAGGATCCCGCGGCGGATTTCGTCGGATCGAAGGGATTGCCCGTCGCGCCATAGACCGTGTTGCGGGTATTGGCGCCGGCGCCGAATTCCGGCGTGTTCGTCTTGCCCACCACGACGGCGCCGGCGGCGCGGAGATTCGCCACCATCGCCTCGTCGCGCGTGGGGATGTGCTCGGCGAAGAGCGGGCTGCCCCAGGTGGTGCGCAGGCCCTTGGTCTCCTCGAGGTCCTTGATCCCGATGGGCAGGCCATGCAGCGGGCCGAGTTTTTCAGCCGCCATCACCGCCTGCTCGGCGGCCTTGGCGGCGGCGCGGGCGCGCTCCTCGTCCAGCGCGACCATGGCGTTCACCGCATGGTTCACCTGGCCGATGCGCCGCAGGCAGCTTTCCAACAGCTCTACCGGGCTGAGCTGGCGCGCGCCGATCATGCGGCGGGCGGCGACGGCGGAAAGGTCGCAGGGTTCGGTCATGCGACGGGGTCCTTCTTGCGAAGCGGAGGCTGGCCTGGCGGGGCGGCTCAATAGCCCAGCGCGCAGCCATCCTTGCGGGGGTCGGAGCCGCCGACGAGGCAGCCGCGGGCGCGATCGATCAGGATCGCCTGGCCACCGCCATGCGGCTTCTCGATCAGCTCGCAGACATGGCCGAGGCGGTTGAGCCGGTCGAGGGCGGCGTTGGGGATGCCGCGCTCGACCTGCACCTTGCCGAGGCGCGGGAACAGCCGCGGCGCATCCAGCGCCTCCTGCACGTCCAGGCCGTATTCGAAGTGGTTGGCGAGGAACCAGCTCTGGCCCATCGGCTGGTAATGCCCGCCCATCACGCCGAAGGGCATGAGCGCCTCGCCGTTCCTCATCACCATGCCCGGGATGATCGTGTGCATCGGCCGCTTGTCCGGTGCGATGCAGTTCGGATGGCCTTCCTGCAGGCGGAAGCCGAAGCCGCGGTTGTGCAGCATCACGCCCGACCTCTCGGCGAGGATCGCGCTGCCGAAGCCTTCGAACAGCGAGTTGATGAAGCTGCAGGCGTTGCCGTCGCGGTCCACCACGCAGAGATACACGGTGTCCTTGTGCCGCGACCAATCCGCCTCGCCCGCCGGCGGCATCTCGGCCATCGCGCGGTCGTCGCGGATCAGCTTCGCGAGGCCTTCCAGATACGCATCGGAGGTCAGTCGCGCGACCGGCACCTCGACCTGCCCCGGGTCGGCCAGGAAGGCGTCGCGGTCGCGATAGGCCAGGCGCGCGGCCTCGATGTGGCGATGCATCCGCTCGGCCGAGAGGAAGCCGCCCTCCGCGGTGCCCAGACGCTCGATCATGCCGAGGATCATCAGCGCGATCAGGCCGGAGCCGTTGGGCGGGCATTGGTAGATGTCCATGCCGCGCCAGGCGCGCCGGATCGGCTCCACGAAGTCGGCGCCGGCAGCCGCGCGGGCGAAGTCCGCTTCCGTATGCGTCCCGCCGGCCTCGCGCAGGGTGGCCACCATATCGGCGGCGATGGCGCCCTCGTAGAAGGCCTTGGCGCCGCCCTTGGCGATGGCGCGCAGCGTGGCGGCGAGTTCCGGCTGCACGAAGCGGTCGCCGAGCGCATAGGGCTCGCCATCCTTGAGGAACCGCCGCGCCGTCGCCGGATGCTTCGACAGCTTCCCGACCGCGGAGGCCCAGTCATGCGCGACGCGGCCCGAGAGGAAGAATCCCTCCTCCGCGTAGCGGATGGCCGGCTGCAGCAGTTCGTCCAGCCCCTTGCTTCCATGCGCCCGGTTCAGCGCCTCCCAGGCGGAGACGGCGCCCGGCACCGTCACGGAATGCGCCGAGAGCGGCTCCATCTGCGTGAGGCCGGCGGCGCGCAGCGCCTCCGGCGTCGCGGGGCCCCGCGCGGCGCGCGCCGCGGGGGGGGGGCGGGGCGGCGGCC
>NZ_JBWXTD010000002.1:557441-564499 GCF_056682175.1 Falsiroseomonas sp. RANM36 | reverse complement strand
GCCCCGCCCCCCCCCCCCCCCCCCCCCCCCCCCCCCCCCCCCCCCCCCCCCCCCCCCCCCCCCCCCCCCCCCCCCCCCGGCCGCCACGGCGCCCCGCGCACAGCCCGACAGCGGAACTGGCGCAAGAGCGCCCTGCGCGAAGGCAGGGCGGCGGAGCCGCCGCCCGGCGTCCGAGGGCGCGCGAAAGACTCGCTGACGCATCGATGCTGCAGGCATCAATGCGTCAGGCTGCCGCCGTCGATCACCAGGCTGAGCCCGCTGACCATGCCGCTCACCGGCGCGGCAAGGAACACCACCGCGCCCATGATGTCCTCCACGGTCATCACGCGGCCGAGCGGCATGGAGCGCACCACGCGGGCGCGGAACTGCGGGTCGTCCAGCACCGGGCGCGTCAGCGGCGTCTCGACGAAGCCGGGCGCGATGGCGTTCACCCGGATGCCATGCGGGCCGAGCTCGAAGGCCATCGCCTTGGTCATGCCCTCGACGCCGTGCTTGGTCGCCGAATAGACGCTGCGGTTGGCGCCCGCGACATGGCCGTTCACCGAGGACAGGTTGATGATCGAGCCCTTGATCCCGGCGGCGACCATGCCCTGCGCCACGGCCTGCGCGGTGGTGAACATCGCGCGCAGGTTCAGGTCCAGCAGCGCATCCAGCGAGTCGTCCTTCAGCTCCAGGAAGGGCTCGCGGATATTGGTGCCGGCGTTGTTCACCAGCACGTCGAAGGGGCCCTCCGCCGCCACCGCCGCACGCACCGCGGCGCGGTCCGTCACGTCGAGCCTGACCGCCTTGGCCTGGTGCCCGGCCGCGCGGAGCTCGCCGACCGTCTGCTCCATCTCGGCAAGGCTCCGCGCGCCCAGCACCACCGCAGCGCCGGCGGTGGCCAGCGCCACCGCGGCGGCGCGCCCGATGCCCTTGCTGGCGCCGGTCACCAGAGCGCGCTGCCCGTCCAGGCGGAAGCTCGGCGTGATCGGCAGGGTCATCGGCACTCCTTTCTCCGGCGCGGTCAATGAACCGCGCCGCGCCCCGGCGCAAGTCCGCGCGCGCGCAGTTCCAAGCCGTCCCGCCACGGGCTATGACGCGCCATGGACCAGATCGCCTTTGCCGATTTCGAGCGGGTGGACATCCGGGTGGGCACGGTGGTGGACGCCCAGCCTTTCCCGGAAGCCCGCAAGCCCGCGATCAAGCTGTGGGTGGATTTCGGCGGCGAGATCGGCGTCAAGCAATCCTCGGCCCAGCTCACCGTCCACTACACGCCGGACCGGCTGATCGGGCGGCAGGTGCTGGCCGTGGTGAATTTCCCGCCCCGCCGGATCGGCGGCTTCGAAAGCCAGATCCTGGTGCTCGGCCTGCCGGACGAGAACGGGGCGGTCGTGCTGCTCCGCCCGGACATCAAGGTGCCCGACGGCGGGAAGATGTTTTGAAGCTTTCTGTGCCCTCAGACGCCAGGCGGCCGCATTCGCGGCCTTGGCTTCGCGGCACGCGCCGCGGGCCGCATTCGCGGCCTCGGCCCGCCATGCGGCGGGCCGCCAACGAAGCGCGGGCAGAGGGTTGACCAGGGGAAACCGCATGGCCATCCGCTACTACACCGTCACCTGGGACCAGCTGCACCGCGACGCCAAGGCGCTGGCCTGGCGCCTGGTGGACAAGGGCCCCTATGCGGGAATGGTGGCGATCACCCGAGGCGGGCTGATCCCCTCCGCGATCATCGCGCGCGAGCTGGAATGCCGCCTGATCGAGACCGTCTCCATCGTCACCTATGACGAGGAGAAGCGCGGCCAGCCGAGCGTGGTGAAGCCGCCGGCCGCGGCGCTGGAGAGCCTTGGCCAGGACTGGCTCATCATCGACGACCTGGTGGACACCGGCACGACCGCGAAGGTCATCCGCGGCCTGCTGCCGAAGGCGCATTTCGCCACGGTCTACGCCAAGCCCGCCGGCAAGCCCCTGGTGGACACCTTCATCACCGAGGTCAGCCAGGACACCTGGATCCTGTTCCCCTGGGACACCGAGCCGCAATTCGTGGCGCCGATCGCCAAGTCCCACGCCAACGGGGGCTGAACCGGCGCCGGCCTGTCAGCCCGGCGGGGGCGGCCCCTCCGCCACCTCCTCCTTCGCGGCCAGCACCTTGTCCACGCGGCGGCCGTCCATGTCCACGATCTCGAAGCGCCAGCCGGCCCAGACGATCCGGTCGCCCTCCTTCGGCACGCGCTGCAGCAGCGCGAGCATCAGACCGGCGACGGTGTGATAGGTGCCCTCCCGCGGCAGGTCCGGCAGGTCGAGCCGCGCCTTCAGCTCATCGCTCGCCATCATCCCGTCCAGCAGCAGGCTGCCGTCGTGGCGCTTCACCGCGGGCTGCGATTCCGAGGGCGCCTCGGGCCCCAGTTCGCCGACGATCGCCTCCAGCAGGTCGGAGGCGGTGACCACGCCCTCGAAGCTGCCGTATTCGTCGAGCACCAGCGCCATGCCGATCGGATCGCCGCGCATCCGCTCCAGCGCGTCCAGCGCCGAGAGCGTGTCCGGCAGCACCAGCGGCTGGCGCATCGCGGCGGGGACGGAGAGCGGCGCGCCTTCCAGGATCTGGTCGAGCAGGTCCTTCGCGGCCACCACCCCCACCACATTATCGACCCGCCCGTCGGAGACGACGAAGCGCGTGACGTTGGAGGCGCGCAGCCGCGCGACGACATCCTGCGGCGGCGCGGTGCGGTCGATCCATTCCAGCTCCGTGCGCGGGGTCATCAGCGCGCGCACCGGCTTGTCCGCCAGGCGCAGCACGCGCTCGATCATCTGCCGCTCCTCGGTCTCGATGGCGCCGGAGGTCGCGCCCTCCGCCACCACCGCCTTGACCTCCTCCTCGGTCACCGCCTGGGCCGACGGGTCGTAGCGACCGAACAGCCGCAGCACCGCGGCCGAGGAGGTGGAGAGCAGCCACACCACGGGACTGGTGGCGCGCGAGAGCCAGGACAACGGCCGCGCGACCAGCACCGCGATGCGCTCCGGATGGCGCAGCGCGAGCTGCTTCGGCACCAGCTCGCCGAAGATCAGCGAGAGATAGGTGATCAGCACCACCACCAGGGCGAAGGCGATCTCGGTGGCGAAACGCTCGAGCCCCGGGACACCGGAGAGCAGGTCGGCGATGCCGCCCGACAGCCGGGCGCCGCCGAAGGCGCCGGCCAGGATGCCGACCAGGGTGATGCCGATCTGCACCGTCGGCAGGAAGCGCTGCGGGTCGTCGGCCAGGGCGATCGCCGCGGCGGCGCCGAGGCTGCCGCGCCGCTGCATCGCCACGAGGCGGAGCCGGCGCGCCGAGACGATCGCCAGTTCGCTCATCGCGAAGGCGCCATTGAGGAGAACCAGCAGAAGGATCAGCAGGATCTCGAGGCCCATGGCCATGAAAATGTGCATCTCCGGTTCGGGTGTCGCGCGTCTGTCTAGGCGATGCGCGGCCGGTAGGGAAACGCCGGGGCTTGCGCCCGCTGGCTGCGGGGAAAGATGTGGGCGGATGACGGACACGCCCCTCCCCGCCCCGGCCCTGCCCCTCGGCCTCGCCGGGCTGCTCCCCTTCCTCGGCCTCGCCGCAGCGTCGCTGGCCGGGTGGCCGCCGGCGGCTCCTGCGCTCGCGGCCTATGGTGCGACCATCCTGGCCTTCCTGGGCGCGGTGCATTGGGGCCTGGCGCTGCGCGCGCCGCCCGCGGAGCAGGGCGCCGCCGCCCTGCGGCTGGGGCTCGGCGTGGTGCCGGCGCTGGTCGCCTGGGTCGCCCTGCTGCTGCCCCTGCCGGCCGGAATGGTCCTGCTGGCGACCGGCATCCTGGGCACCGCGGGGGTCGAGACGCTCGCACGGCGTGCAGGGCTGGTGGGGCGAGACTATCTGCGGCTGCGCTGGCTGCTCTCTTCCGGCGCAGCGGGCTCTCTGCTGCTCGGCGCATTGGCCGTTTGAACGCAGATCGGGGATTGTCCAAAAAAAGCGATCCGTGGTAGGGTTTGGTTAACCACGGAGCCGCCCGCATGCCCCCCGCCGACGACGCCGCCCGGGACGCGGCGCTGCTCGCCTTCCCCGATACGCCGGAGCGCCGGCTGCGCCGGGCGCTGCGGCAGCTCGACGCGGCCTTGGCCGAGCAGCGCGAGGCGGTCGCCGCCTTCCGCGCCCAGGTCCAGGCCTTGAATGCCGCCGTGGCGGGTCTCGGCGACAGCACGGACCACCTCCGCGACGCGCTCGGCGACGCCGCGGCGGAGACCGGGCGGGCCCATGCCGCCGCGCTCCGGCTGCGGGACACCGCCGCCGCGCTCGAGGGCGCGACGCAGCGCTGACCCGCGCCGCGGCCATTCCCGCCCGATCGATTCCCATCGGTCGGATGCTGTTCTAGCCTCGCGGCCTGAAAGGGAGCCCCCGTTGCCGGGGCGCGGATCCCTGGACCGGCGGCCCCCGCACGCTGCCACGTGCGCGGCGCCCGGCGGGTGCCCCGCCACCCGGCCCGTGCAGCCCGCCACCGATGACGCCGGCCAGGAGACCCGACCGATGCATCCGCTGATCCCGCGTCTCGCCGCCGCCCGGATCGTCCCGGTGGTCCGCACCAGCCGCGCCGACCTGGCAGAGCGCGCCGTGGACTGGCTGCGCGGCGTCGGCATCACGGTCTTCGAGATCACCATGACGGTGCCCGATGCGCCCGGCCTGATCCGCCGCCTCTCCTCCGACCCGGCGCTGCTGGTCGGCGCCGGGACGGTGCCGGGCCGGGCCGCGGCCGAGGCATGCCTGGAGGCCGGCGCGCAATTCCTCGTGGCGCCCTGGGTGGATGCCGCGGTCGCCGAGGCCGCGCACGGGAAGGGCGCCTGCGCGCTGCTCGGCGCGATGACGCCGACCGAGGTGCGCGCGGCGCTCGCCGCCGGCGCCGATGCGGTGAAGATCTTCCCGGCATCCTCGGCCGGCGGTCCCGCGCACATCAGGGCGCTGCGCTCGGTCTTCCCCGATGTCGCCTTCTGCCCGACCGGCGGCGTGGATGCGCGCAGCGCGCCGGACTACTTCGCCGCCGGCGCGGCTTTCGTCGGCATGGGCGGGCGGCTGGTGGACGAGGCGCTGCTGGCGCGCGGCGACCGCGCCGCGGTGGAGCAGGCGGCGCGCGACGCGCTCGGGATCGTCCAGGCATGAGCGGCATCCTCTGCGTGGGTGAGCCCATGCTGGAGTTCAACCAGATGCCGGTCGGGCCGGACGGGCGCCGGCTCTATCTGGAAGGTTTTGGCGGCGACGCCTCCAACGCCGCGATCGCGGCTGCGCGCAGCGGGGCGCGCGTGGGCATGGTGACCGCCCTCGGCGCCGACCGCGCCGGCGACGCCTTCCGGGCGCTGTGGCGCGAGGAGGGCGTGGACGACAGCACGGTGCCGACCGATCCCGCCGCGCCGACCGGCATCTACTTCGTCACGCATGACGCGCAGGGGCATCACTTCACCTTCCACCGCAAGGGCAGTGCCGCCGCACGGCTGGGGCCGCAGGCGCTGCCCGAGGCGGCGATCCGCGGGGCGCAGGTGCTGCACCTCTCCGGCATCACGCTCGGCATCTCCGAGGCGTCCTGCGACGCCGCCTTCCGCGCCATGGAGATCGCGCGGGCCGCCGGCGCGCTGGTCAGCCTCGACACCAATCTGCGGCTGCGGCTCTGGCCGCTCGCGCGCGCCCGCGCCTGCATCCATGCGGCGGCGGCGATGGCGGATCTGATGTTCCCCTCGCTCGAGGATGCGCAGGCGCTGACCGGCCTGGAGCAGCCGGACGCGATCGCCGACGCCTATCTCGAGTTCTGCCCGCGCGTGCTGCTCAAGCTCGGCCCGGAAGGCGTGCTGATGGCCACGCGGCAGGAGCGCATGCGGGTGCCGGGCTTCCGGGTGCAGGCGGTGGACGCGACCGGCGCGGGCGACACCTTCGCCGGCGCTTTCCTGGCCCGCCGGCTGGACGGCGCGGACTGGGCGGGCGCCGCGCGCTACGCCAATGCCGCGGCGGCGCTCTCCACCCGCGGCTACGGCGCCGTGGCGCCGATCCCGCGCCGGGCGGAGGTGGAGCGCTTCCTCGCCACCCAGGCCTGACCGCCCCGCGCGGGCGATTGACGCCCCCGCGCCCGTTTGCGCCACAATGCGCCCGCGCCGCGCCGTCGCGGCGATGCGCCCGGCCGCCGGAGGTGCCCATGTCCCTGCTCATCACGCCGCTCTCGGCCAGCGGCTTCGGCGCGGAGGTGACGGGCGCCGATCCGACGCTGCAACTGGACGAGGCCGACTTCCGCCGGGTCGAGCAGGCCTGGTCGGACCACGCGATCCTGGTGTTCCGCCACCTGGCGATGACACCGGAACAGCAGATCGCCTTCACCCGGCGCCTCGGCCCGCTGCACGTCATGATGCCGCCGCAATACAACCTCGAGGGCCATCCGGAGATCTTCGTCGTCGGCAACGCCGAGGAAGGCGGCAAGGCGGTCGGCCTGCGCCGCGCCGGGATGGGGTTCCACAGCGACGGGGAGGACAAGGCGATCCCGAATGCGGGCTCCTTCCTCTATGGCGTCACCGTGCCGCCGGAGGGCGGGGATACGATCTTCGCCGACATGTACGCCGCCTGGGATGCGCTGCCCGCCGCGCTGCGGCAACGGCTGCAGGGACGCCGCGCGCGCTTCAGCCGCATCGAGATGCACGGCATCAACTACCCGCACCTGCCGCCGCTGACCGAGGCGCAGAAGCGCGAGCGGCCGGATGTGTGGCACCCGATCGCGCGCCGCCATCCACGCAGCGGCCGCACGGCGCTCTATGTCGGACGCTGGGCGGTGGAGATCGAGGGCATCGCGCCCGAGGAGGGCAAGGCGTTGATCGCCGAGCTCTGCGCGCATGCGCAGCAGCCGCGCTTCCTCTATCGCCATCGCTGGCGGCCGGGTGACGCGGTGCTGTGGGACAACCGCTGCACGCAGCATTGCGCGACGCCCTTCGACGAGGCGCGCTACACCCGCCGCATGCACCGCACCACGCTGGAAGGCGAGGCGCCGCTGCTCGCCGCCTAGAGCAGCGGCCCGGGGGGGGGGACCCCGGCCCGGGGGGGGCGCGCC
>NZ_JBWXTD010000002.1:552436-557341 GCF_056682175.1 Falsiroseomonas sp. RANM36 | reverse complement strand
GCGGGGCGAGGCGCACCCGGCCCCCCCCGGCGCCGCCCGTCCGGGGGCCCCCCCGGGCGCCGCCGACCCGCCGGGGGGGGGGGGCGCCGCCAAGCAGGCGGTCACGGCCCTCGCCACCCTCGAGCGTATCCGCGCCGTCGAAGCCGTTGAGGATGTCGTTGCCGCCGAGCCCGGCCAGCAGATTCGCACCGCCGGTGCCGGAGATCGCATTGCCGAGCGCATTGCCGGTGGCCTGCAGCGGCGCATCGCCCATCAGCACCAGGCGCTCGACGCCGTCGGACAGCACGAGCGAGACGGTGGTGCGCACCGTGTCGATGCCCGCGCCCGGCTCCTCCGCCACCACATCCAGGACGCTGTTCACCAGGTAGGTATCGTCCCCTGCCCCGCCGAGCATCGTGTCCGCGCCGCCGCCGCCGTCGAGCGTGTCCGCACCCTCCTCGCCGCGCAGCAGATTGGCGGCGCCGGTGCCGACCAGCCGGTTGTCGAGCGCATTGCCGGTGCCGGCGATCGCCCCGCCCCGCAGCAGCAGCGTCTCGAGACCCTCCGTCAGCGTCCAGGAGAGGGTGGCGATCACCGCATCGAGCCCGCCATCGGCCGCTTCGACGACCACGTCCCCGGCATCGTCAACCACGTACAGATCGTTCCCGAGCCCGCCTTCCGCGCGGTCGGCACCGATGCCGCCATCGAGCGTGTCGTCGCCCGCCCCGCCCTCCAGGGTGTCGGCGCCGGCAATCCCGAAGAGGCGGTTCGCCCCGTCATTGCCGCGAAGCAGGTTGTCGAGCGTGTTGCCGCTGCCATTGGCCGCATCGCCGCCGGTCAGGATCAGGTTCTCGAGCGTGGCGCGAAGCGACCAGGTCGTGGCCGACAGCACGGTCTCCACGCCGCCGCCCGGCGCCTCCACGATCACGTCCCCCGGCGTGACGACGAACACGTCGTTGCCGGCGCCGCCCACCAGGCGGTCCATGCCCTCGCCGCCGTCGAGCGTGTCGTCGCCCGCCTCGCCTTCGAGCGTGTCCGCGCCATCCTCGCCGGCCAGGCGGTTCGACGCGCCATTGCCGATGATGCGGTTGCCGAGCGCATTGCCCGTGCCGTCGATCGCGGCATTGCCGAGCAGCGTGAGGTTCTCGACATGCTCGGACAGGGTCCAGCCGAGCGTCGCGACGATGAGGTCGAGGCCGGCGCCGGCTTCCTCCGCCACGACGTCGCCGGCATTCTCGACCGTGTAGATGTCGTTGCCGGCGCCGCCTTCCATCCGGTCCGCGCCGCTGCCGCCATCCAGCGTATCGTCGCCATGCCCGCCCAGCAGCGTGTCGGCCCCGCCGAGCCCGCGGAGGCGATTGGCGCCCGCATTGCCGGCAAGCAGGTTGGCGAGGCCGTTGCCGGTGCCGATGGCCGCGGCCGCGCCGGTGAGCTCGAGGTTCTCGAACTCGGCCCCGAGTGTCCAGGACAGCGCCGTGCGCAGCGTGTCGGTGCCGCCGCCCGGCGCCTCGATGACGACATCCGCCGCGTCGTCGGCGAGGAACAGGTCGTCTCCCTCCCCGCCTTCCAGCGTGTCGGCGCCGCTGCCGCCATCGAGCGTGTCCGCCCCGGCCTCGCCCGCCAGGCTGTCCGCGCCTTGCCCGCCCAGCAGGCTGTCCGCGCCGGCGCCGCCGGAGACCAGGTCGTCCCCGTCGCCGGCATCGACCACGTCATGGCCCGCCCCGGCGGAGATGGTGTCCGCGCCGGCGCCACCTTCCAGGGAGTCGGCGCCGGCGATGGCGACGATGCTGTCGTCGCCGTCGAAGCCGCGGATCGTGTCGTTCAGGATGGTCCCGGTCAGCCCGGCATCGTCGCCCGGCGTGCCATCCACCAGCAGGCCGGAGAAGCCATCCGCCACCTGCACGACCTGGTCGCTGAAGATCACGATCTCGATGTCGTAGAGCACGTCGGTGTTGTCCGGCGTGAACTCGATGTTGTCGTAGACCGTCATGCCGGTCTGGTCGCCGACCACGGTGTAGAAGGCGCGGCTGCCGCGGAAGATCGCGATGTCGATGCCCTCGCCGCCGCGCAGCGTGTCGAAGCCGCCCCAACCGGTCAGCGTGTCGGCGCCGCTGCCACCCTCGAGGCTGTCGTCGCCGTCGGCGCCATACAGCGAATCGGCGCCCTCGCCGCCGCGCAGCGTCTCGCCGAGGATCCAGCCGAGCACCGTGTCGTCGCCGCCGCCGCCATCCAGCAGCGATCCGCCGCCATTGCCCGACAGGCGCGCGATGCTGTCATTGCCTTCCCCGCCCTGCACGGTGGTGGTCGCGGCGGCGATGTAGCGCAGCACGTCGTCGGCATCGCCGCCGTCGAGCAGGCCGCTGCCGGCGATGGTGTCCGCGCCACCCTCGCCGAACATCGCGTTGACGCCGCTCGTGTCCTCGAGCGAGTCGGCGCCCTCGCCGCCCCGCAGCGTGTCCGCGCCATGCCCGCCGACCAGCGTGTCGTTCTGCGTGCCGCCGAGAAGCAGGTCGTTCTCGTCGCCGCCGTCCAGCCGGTCGTCGCCCGCGCCGCCGTCCAGCGTGTCGGCGCCGGCGCCGCCATGGACGGAGTCGTTGCCGTCGCCCGCGAGGATGCTGTCCGCGCCGTCCTGCCCGAGCAGCCGGTCATGGCCGGCGAGGCCGACCAGCACGTCGTTGCCCTCGCGCCCCTCGATCAGGTCGCCGGCATCGCTGCCGGCGAGCGTGTCGGCCGCCGCGCCGCCGAGCCGCAGCAGCCCGGTATTCGCGCCACCCGGCGCGAAGAGCACGCCATCGGCGAAGCCGAGGACCTCCACGCCGCGCAGCCTGTCGTCGCCATCGGCCGGGATCGGGCGATTGTCGAGCACCAGCAGGTCGTCGCCGTCGCGCAGGACTGTGTACTGCTCCAGCCGGCCGGTGAAGATCACGCGGTCCGTGCCGGCGCCGCCATCGATCGTGTCGTTGCCGCCGCCGGCCTCGATGGTGTCGGCGCCGTCGCCGCCCTCCATGCTGTCGGCGCCGTCGCCGCCATCCAGCGAATCCGCGCCGGTGCCGCCGAACAGCACATCGGCGAAGCGGGAGCCGGCGATGCTGTCGTCGTCGGCGCCGCCATCCAGCACCGTGCCGTTGAGATTGCCGGACAGCCGCAGCATCCGGTCGTTGCCGGCCCCGCCGAGCACGGTGGTGGCGCCGGAGGCGATGTACTGGAACAGGTCGTTGCCGTCGCCGCCATCGAGCAGCCCGAGGCCGCCCAGCGTGTCGGCGCCGGCCTCGCCGTACAGCGCGTTCCACCCCTCGTCGTCGAACAGGGTATCGGCCCCGTCGCCGCCTTCCAGCGTGTCGTCGCCTTCCTCGCCGAGCAGCCGGTCGTTCTCGGTGCCGCCGCGCAGCAGGTCGTCGCCCTCGGCGCCGAACAGCGTATCCTCGCCGCTGCCGCCATCGGCGGTGTCGTTGCCGCCGCCACCATCGAGCAGGTCCCGCCCGGCGCCGCCGAGCAGGCTGTCCGCGCCCTCCTCGCCCTCCAGCCGGTCATTGCCGTCGAGACCCTGCAGCGTGTCGTCGCCGGCGCGGCCGAGGATCCAGTCGTAGAAGGGCGTGCCTTCCATGAGGTCGTCGGCGTCGGTGCCGATCAGCAGGTAGCCGTCGAAGCTCATATCCGCGACGAAGTAGGTCTTCCCGCCGAAGGCCAGGGCCTCGACGCCATCCAGGAAGTCCACGCCGTCCGGGCTGTTGTCGCGGTTGTCGAAGACCGCGAGCCGGCTGCCGCCGTCGGCGTCGATCCCCCGCCGCAGGATCGTGTAGTTGCCGATGGCGCTGCCGAAGACGACGAGGTCGTCGCCCTCGCCGCCATCAATCGTGTCGTCGCCGAAGCCGGCATCCATCGTGTCGTTGCCGGCGCCGCCCTGCATCACGTCGTCGCCGCGGCCGGCATCGAGCGTGTCGTCGCCGCCGCCGCCCTGCAGCGTCTCGGCGTGGCTGGTGCCGATGACGGTGTCCTCGTCATCCCCGCCATCCAGCAGCGCGCCGCCGGCCGCGGCCTCCTTGCGGCTGATGCGGTCGCGGCCGACGCCGCCCTGCACCGTGGTGGCGCCGAGGGCGACATACTCGATGACGTCGTCGCCCTCGCCGCCCATCAGCAGGCCGCCGCCGGTCAGCGTGTCCGCGCCGCCCGCGCCGTCCATGCTGTTGGCGCCTTCGCTGTCGCTCAGGACATCGGCACCGAGGCCGCCATGCAGCGAATCCGCTCCGCCGCCGCCGGCCAGCGTATCGGCGCTGTCGCCGCCATCGAGCGTGTCGCGGCCGGTGCCGCCATCCAGGCTGTCCGGCCCGCCCTCGCCGACCAGCAGGTCTGAGCCGGTGCCGCCGAGCAGCGTATCGGCATCGGCGCCACCGAGCAGCGTGTCGGGCCCGCTGAGGCCGGAGAGGCTGTCGGCACCCGCCAGGCCCGCGATGCTGTCCTCCGCGGGGCCGCCTTCCAGCGTGTCCGGGCCGTCGCCGCCGATCAGCGTCACGCCGCCGCCGGGGACGAGCACCAGGTCGTCATCGGCGAAGCTCGCCACCTCGATGTTGCGCAGCACATCGGTGCCGTCGGGCGAGAGCGGCCGCAGGTCCTCGATGGTGACGGTGCCGGCCAGCGTGTCGATCGCGATGGCATAGTCGGCGATGTTCCCGCTGAACATCGCGACATCGGTGCCGGCATTGCCATCGAGCGTGTCGTGCCCGGCGCCGCCCGACAGCGTGTCCGACCCCGCCCCGCCATCGAGGCTGTCGCGATCGGCGCCACCGCTCAGCGTGTCCGCGTCCTCGCCGCCGTCCAGCGTGTCGTTGCCCGTGCCGCCGGAGAGCGTGTCGCCGCCGCTGCCGCCGCCGAGGCTGTCATGCCCCGCCGCCGCATCCAGCGTGTCGGCCCCGCCGCCGCCGAGCAGCG
>NZ_JBWXTD010000002.1:547671-552336 GCF_056682175.1 Falsiroseomonas sp. RANM36 | reverse complement strand
CCGCGCGCGCCCCCCCCCCCCCCCCCCCCGCGCGGCCGCCCCCCCCCCCCCGCCCGCGCGGCCGCCCCCCCGACGGTGCCGAGGATCGTGTCGTCGTCCTCGCCGCCATCGAGCAGCGTGCCGCTGGCGGTGCCGGTGTGACGGGCGATGTGGTCGTTGCCGGCGCCGCCCTGCACCGTGGTGCCGGCGCCGGCGACGTAGCGGATCACGTCGTCATCGGCGCCGCCATCGAGCAGGCCCGTGCCGGTGAGCGTGTCGGCGCCGGCATCGCCGAACATCGCATTGGCCTGCTCCGTGTCGGTCAGGCGGTCGTTGTCGGCCCCGCCGCGCAGCGTGTCGGCGCCGGCATTGCCGGCCAGCGTGTCGGGGCCGGGACCGCCCGAGATGTCGTCATCCTCGGTCCCGCCCTCGAGCGTATCCGCGCCCGGCCCGCCATCGAGCGTGTCCGCGCCGGAACCGCCGAGGCCGACATCGTTGCCCTCGCCGGCGACGATGCTGTCCGCGCCGCCGAAGCCGTAGAGGCGGTCATTGCCGCCGAGGCCGATCAGCGTGTCCGCCTCGGCACTGCCTTCGAGCACGTCGTCGATGTCTTCGCCGATGATCGGCATGGGCCGGCACCCTGCTGGTCAGGCGTTGCGTGTAGGCGCGGGGCACAATTCCCCCGCGCCGTCCTTCGCCGACCATTCAGCGTAACGCCAGCGTATTCAATCGCCGCCGCGCAATCCTGACATTTCCTGCCGTAGCCTGACCTTGTGACGAAGGCGCGCGGCTCTCAGCCGCCTGTCGGCACCAGCTTCGAGGGGTCGGACCCCACGCGGCCGCCGCCGCCCTCGGTCTCGCGCGACAGCGTGAAGTCGTAGCGCACGCTCGGCTTGCCGGGCACCGGCGCATCCGGCAGGTCGTTGCGGGCGGTGACGACCAGCGACGTCGACACGCCGAAGACGGTGTCGCTGTCCACATGCGCGTCGTCGCCGAAGTAGAGCGCGGTGACCAGTTCGCGATAGCCGGGTGCCGCCACCAGTATATGGATATGCGCCGGCCGGAAGCCGTGGCGGGCCTGCTTGCGCACCAGCTCGCCCACCGGCCCGTCCATCGGGATCGAATAGCCGAGCGGCTTCAGCGTGCGGAAATGGAAGCGTCCCTCCGCGTCGCAGCGCAGCCGCGCGCGCATGTCCATGACCTCCGGCGCATGGGCCTGCAGGTCGTAGAGGCCATCGGCATCGGTCTGCCACACATCCACCCAGGCGCCGCCGACGCCCTTGCCGGCGGCGTCCTTCACTTGGCCGTAGAGCACGATCTCGGGCCCGCTGGAGACGCGCGCGATGCTCTCGCCAAGCGCGATCTCCGGCGCCTGCTCGCGGAAGAAGGGGCCGAGCAGGCTGGTCTCGGTGCCCGCCGCCTCGCGGCCGGTGGAGTCATGCATCACGTTCACCAGGCGCGAGAGGCCGAGCACGTCCGAGAGCAGGATGAATTCCTGCCGCACGGGCGAGCACATCTGGCCGACGGCGGTGAGGAAGGCGATGCCCTTGAGCCATTCGTCCGGCGTCAGCCGCACCTCGCGCGCGAAGGCGTGCAGGTGGCGCACCGCGGCGTCCATGATCTCGCGCAGCCGCGGGTCCGGCGTGGTCGCCATCTGGGCGATCACCGCATCGGTGATGTCGTTGGCATCGAGGTCCTGCACGATTCCCTCCTGTCGCGGCGCGGCCTGGACGGCCCGCCCCTGCATTTACCCCGCCGCGCGCCGGCAGGCCATGCCCGGAGGGTGCGGTCGGGCTTGTGGCATTGGCCGCGGGGCCGCATTTTCCGCCTGCGCCGCGCCCGCATGCGGCATGCCGAATGAGGACACGCTATGACCGACGCCACCCTAATGCCCACCACCGTCGTCGGCAGCTATCCGCAACCGGCCTGGCTGGTGGACCAGGCCATGCTGCGGAAGAACAATGTCGTGCCGCGCGTGCGCGTGAAGGAGATCTGGCGCGTGCCGGAGGATGCGCTCGAGCAGGCGCAGGACGACGCCACCGTGCTGGCGATCCGCGACATGGAGCGGGCGGGCATCGACATCGTCACCGATGGCGAGATGCGGCGCGAGAGCTACTCCAACCGCTTCGCCCTCGCGCTCGAAGGCGTGGACGTGGACCAGCCGGCGATCGTGGTGGGCCGCATGGGCAAGCCGACGCCGGTGCCGCGCGTGGTCGGCGCGCTGCGCCGCCGCCACCCGGTGGAGGTGCGCGACGTGCAGTTCCTGCGTGCCAACACCGACCGCGTCACCAAGATCACCCTGCCCGGCCCCTTCACCCTCTCCATGCAGGCGAAGGACGAGCACTATGGCGACGAGGAAGCGCTCGCCATGGCCTATGCCGAGGTGGTGGCGGAGGAGGCGCGCGACCTGAAGGCGGCGGGCGTGGACGTGATCCAGCTCGACGAGCCCTGGCTGCAGGCGAAGCCCGACCAGGCGAAGCGCTATGGGGTCAAGGCGATTAACCGCGCGCTGGAAGGCGTGGCGGGGCCGACCATCGTCCATCTCTGCTTCGGCTATGCGGCCGTGGTCAGCGAGAAGCCCTCGGGCTACTCCTTCCTGCCGCAGCTGGCGGACAGCAGCGCGGCGCAGATCTCGATCGAGGCGGCGCAGCCGAAGCTCGATCTCGGCATGCTGCGGGACCTGTCGAACAAGACGATCATGCTCGGCGTGCTGGACCTCGGCGCGGCCGAGGTGGAGACGGCGGAGACGGTCGCGGCGCGGCTGCGCGAGGGGCTGCGCCACGTTCCCGCCGAGCGGCTGGTGGCGGCGCCGGATTGCGGGATGAAATACCTGCCGCGCGAGCGCGCCTTCGGCAAGCTGAAGGCGCTGGCCGAGGGCGCCGCGATCGTGCGGCGCGAACTGGCCGGCTGATCCGGCACGGCGCCGGCCATGGGCCGACGCCTTCCGGGATCAGGCCGCGCGGCGGTTGACCCGCGCCTCGGCCACCTCGCTCAGCTTGCGGTCCGCGGCGTGTTCCTCGTCCAGCGTCTGCTGCAGGACGGAGGCGCAGTCGCTCCGGCCGAGCTGCCTGGCGAACGCCACCATCGTGCCGTAGCGCGTGATCTCGTAGTGCTCCACCGCCTGGGCGGAGGAGATGATCGCCGCATCGGCGACGTCGTTGTCGTTGGCGACGCCGAGGATGTCCTTCGCCTCCTCCAGGATGCCGTCCATCGCGGCGCAGGTGGTGCCCTTCGCCGGCTGGCCGTGCATCCGGAACACCTGCTCCAGGCGGGCGATGTGGGTCTGCGTCTCCGCCAGGTGGTGCTGCAGGGCCTCTTTCAGCTTCGGATCGGTCGCCTTGCCGATCATCGTCGGCAGATGCTTCGCGATCTGCTGCTCGGCGTAATACATGTCCTGGAGGGTGTGGACGAACAGATCGTCGAGCGTCTTGATGCTCTTCGAGAACAGGCCCATGGCGTCGGTGCTCCTCGGCTGCGTTGATCGGACATCGGGCGGGCCGGACGGCCCTCCCTGACCGGCTGCAACGCCCCGCGCCGGCGCAGGTTCTGGCCGGGCCGGGCGGTTTACATCGGCCATCGCCGCAATCACCCTCACCGCCGCATCGTGACGCAGGGAGATCGTCCGGCATGACCGAAGGCCTGAGCTTCACCGCCAGCGACGGGCTGCGCATCGCCTACCACCTGGACGACTTCACGGATCCCTGGACCACGCCGCCCACGCTGTTGCTGCTGCATTCCGCGATGGGCAATTCGCAGCGCTTCTACTCCTGGGTTCCCGGCCTGGCGCGGCACTTTCGGGTGGTGCGGATGGACCTGCGCGGCCATGGCGCGTCCGAGGTGCCGAAGCCGGACACGCCGCTTTCGATGGAGCGTTTCGTCCGCGACGTGGAGGAGCTGATGGACACCGTCGGCGCGCGGCAGGCGCATCTCGTCGGCAACTCGGCCGGCGGCTACCTGGCGCAGCGGCTGGCCATCACGCGGCCGGAGCGCGTGCTGGGCCTGGCGGTGATCGGCTCCACCCCGGGCCTGAGCCCGAGCGCGCTGGAATGGCTGCCGCTGATCGAGCAGGAAGGCCTCACCCCCTTCCTCGCACGCACTATCGCGATGCGCTTCGACGTGGAGCGCACCGATCCCGGCATGATCCGCTGGTTCCTGCAGCAGACCGGGCAGAACGATCCCGCCTACATCGCGCGCTTCATCGGCTACATGGCGACGCAGGAGTGGAGCGCGGAACTGCCGCGCATCATGGCGCCGACGCTGGTGATCTATCCGGGCGGCGAGACCGTCGGCTCCGCCAACAGCTACGAGACGATGCGTGAGCGCATCCCGGACGTGACGATGGTCGAGTATCCGCACATGCCGCACAACATCGCGGACATGATGGCGGATCGCTGCGTGGCCGACATCCTGGCCTTCCTCACGGTCAAGTTCGGCTACCCGAAGGCGGCGCCATGAACGCGCGGCTCGACGGCAAGGCCGTCTTCATCTCCGGCGGCGGCGGCGGCATCGGGCACGCAGCCTGCCTGGCCTTCGCGGCCGCCGGCGCGCGCGTGGCCGCCTGCGACCTCGACGCCGCGCGCGCCGAGCGTGCCGCGGAGGCCGTGCGCGAGGCCGGCGGCGGCGGCCCCGCCCGCCCCCCCCCCCCCCCCCCCCCCCGCGCGGGCGGCGCGCGCGGGGGGGGCCGCC
>NZ_JBWXTD010000002.1:543878-547571 GCF_056682175.1 Falsiroseomonas sp. RANM36 | reverse complement strand
GTCGCGGCCAGGATGCGGCTGCCCGCCGGCGGGCTCGGGCCATAGCCGACGCCCAGCAGCAGCGCCGCGAAGACCAGCGCCGGCACCGTGCCGATGGCGAGCGCGAGCAGCCCCACGGCGGACATCGCCGCGCCCAGTTGCAGCATCCGCACCGGCCCGAGCCGCGCCAGGAACGGCCCGCCGAAGGCCAGGAACAGCACCGTGCCGAAGGCGTTCAGCGCCGAGAGGCTGCCGATGGCCTGCGCCGCCAGCCCCAGGTCGTCGGTGAGCAGCGGCGCGACCACCGGCAGGCTGTGCGCCATGAAGGAGGCGATCACCTGCATGAGCAGGGTCGCCCCCAAGGCGGCGATCCAGGGCGTGGTCACGCCGCGCGCGGCGATGCGACGCGCGGGCTCAGTCGAGCTTCACATTCGCCCGCCGCACCACCTCGGCCCATTTTGCGGTCTCGGTGCGCAGGTTCTCGGCATAGGCCGCGGCATCGCCGCCGATCGGCTCGAAGCCCAGGCTGCGCAGGCGCTCCTGCACGCCGGGATCGGTCACGCCGGCACGGAAGGACGCGGACAGCTTCGCGATCGCCGCCGCCCGCGGGCCCCCCCGCGCCCCCCCCCCCCCCCCCGGGGGGCCCCCAACCGCCGCCTTGCGTGACGGGCTGACGCAAGCGGCCCAGAAGGAACGCAGGCATGAGCGTCTCTCCTCCGATGCTCAGCAGCGAAGGGTGGACGCGATGCTTGGGCCTGAGCCTGACGGGGCGATCGCGGCAGCCCCCGAGGGGAGACGGTGGACGCCACGCAAGGCGCCCGTCAAGAGCGCGCCCGGCTGGCTTGAGTCGCGCGCTGCCGCGGGGTGAGCCCGAAGCGCATCGCCCCGCGCGGCAAGCGCGCCGACCGGGATGCCCTGCGCCACCGGCTTGTGCGCCGGCCTGCTTGATCAGCCCGGACGCTGCGCCCTTTCGCGCACCGAGAACTCAAGCCCAGCGACGAACCGAACGCAGGAGCCCGCCTGGCTGTCGTGCCTGCCGAGCGCATCGATGGCGTTCGGGAGGCGGCGATCGGCGTCGCCGCGGCGGAGCGGCCCGGCGTGATCCCCGCACGGTTCCGCGCGCTCGTGACCAAGCGACCGAAGCCGGTCTGGCCCACCAGCCGCATCGGCAAGCCCATGCCGCGGTGCCGCGGCGCCAGCGACAACCGGTGAACGTCGAGCGACGGCGTGAAGACGGCTACAACAGGAAGTCCGTCTCCGCCAACTGGTCCTTCGTCAGCCCAGCGAGCAACAGCGTGTTGCCCGCGAAGCCGATCACGACGCCATCCGGCCCGTCGGTCAGCGAGAGCTGCGAGAACAGGTCGAGCCCCGTCACGCCGAACAGCCCGATCTTGTCGCGCCCCGGCTCGTAGTCGAGGATGCGGTCGTCACCCCAGGCATCGTAGAAGTCGAAGCGGTCGCCATCGGCGCCGCCGAGGATGGTGTCGTTGCCCGTGCCAGGCAGGATCTGCTGGAAGCCTGCGGTCCCGGTGATGCTGTCATTGCCGTCACCGCCGTTCATGATGTCCCGGATGCCGCCGGTCATGGTGTCGTTGCCGCCTTCGCCGACCACGGCGCCATAGCCGCTGCCGAAAAGAAGGTCGTCGCCTGGCCCGGCATAGAGCCAGTCGCCGAAAGGCGGATTGGCCGGGCCGCCGCCGCCGATCATGGTGTCGTTGCCCTCGCCGCCATTGAGCTGGTCGAAACCGAGCCCGCCATCGAGATAGTCGTCGCCGGCGAAGGCCTGCACCGCGTCGTCGCCGCTGCCGCCGAGCACCGTGTCGGCGCCGCCATGCGTGTAGATCGAGATGGTGGTCGTCATCGCCGAGGCGTCGATGCGGTCGTTGCCGTCGTGCCCCTGGATCAGCTCGACGGACATGGCATCGGTCAGGGTGAAGGCGAAGCCGGCCTTGGCGGTCGCGGCCACGGCGGCGACGTGGTCGTAGCCGGCGCCACCGTCCACGCGGTCACCGCTGTCCACATAGAACAGGTCGTTGCCGGCGCCGCCCATGAGCGTGTCCGGGCCTGCGCCGCCGTCAAGCGTATCGAAGCCGTTGTTGCCCAGCAGCAGGTTCGCCCCGCCATCGCCGGCGATGCTGTCCGCCTGCGCAGAGCCGTAAACACGCTCGATGCCGTCGAGCACGTCGCCCGACGCCTCGCCGCCGAAGCCGAGACCGGTGGCAAGGTTCACGGAGATGCCGGCCGGGGAGAGGCGATAGTCAGCGACATCGACGTCGTTGCCGCCAAGGAGCGTGTCGGCATCCGGGCCGCCGCGCAGCAGGTCGTTGCCGTCGCCGCCGAACAGTTCGTCGAAGCCGGTGCCGCCGTAGATGGTGTCGTTGGCGGCATCGCCGAAGAGCTGATCGTCATGCGCGTCGCCGAAGATGATGTCGTTGCCGTCGCCGCCGGTCAGGGTGTCGTTGCCGCTGTTGCCATGGATCGTGTCGCGGCCCTGGAAGCCCCAGATGACGTTGTCCCCGATATTGCCGCCGAGGCTGTTGTTGAGGCTGTTGCCGCGCCCGTCGACGTTGGCGGTGCCGGTCAGGGTCAGGTGCTCGGCGAAGATCGCCTCCAGGCTGAAGGTGACCGAGCTCCGCACCAGGTCGGTGCCCGGCTCGTCAGCCTCGACCACCACGTCGCCGGGATCGTCCACCACGAAGGTGTCGTCGCCGGCGAGCCCGATCATCGTGTCGGCGCCGGTGCGGCCGTCGATTGCGTTGTCGCCTGCATTGCCGACGATGAGGTTGTCCGTCTGGCTGCCGGCCAGGGAGATCGCATCGGTCCCGGCGGGGTCCAGCGCACGCAATTCCTCCACCGCGGCGAGCCTCAGGTGGAGGGTGAAGCTGCCCCGGGCGAAGACGCGGTCGTAGCCGCGGCCGGGGTCCTCCCGTACGCGGTCCACGTCATTGTCCACGAAGTAGACGTCGTCACCGAAGCCGCCGACCAGCAGGTCGGCGCTGTTGTCGGAGGCGATGGGGGAACTGCCGTCCAGCGTGTCGCCGTCGTTCCCGCCGACCAGCGTATCGGCGCCAGCCTCGCCGAGGAGCGAATCGCCCATCTCACCGCCGACGAGCGAATCCGCGCCGCCGCGTCCTGCGATGGTGTCTTGGCCCCACCCGCCGCTGATCCGGTTGGCGCGGTGGTCGCCGTTCAGGATGTCGGGCCCGTTGGATCCCTCGATGTCCTCGACAGAAACGTACGTGTCGCCATTCGCGTCGCCCTGGTTGTAGAAGGGATAGAGCAGGTCCGCGACGACGCGGGTCGGCGCGGTGGCGTAGCTGACCAGGTCGGTCCCGCTCCCGCCGTTGAGGGAGTCGCCACCCTCGCCGCCCACGAGGGTGTCGTTGCCCGCACCGCCATCGAGCGTGTCGTAGCTGTCGCGTCCCTCGAGCCTGTCGTCGCCGCGGCGGCCGTAGAGCCCGTTGGGGTCCGAATCCCCGATCAGCGTGTCGTTGTTGTCGCTGCCTTCGAGGTCCTCGATCGAGACGTACGTGTCGCCGAGCGCATCGCCGGCGGTGCCGCGCCGAAGCGCCAACACTGCCGTCACGCCGTCGAAGGCCGTGATGTAGCTTGCCGTGTCCCGCCCGAAGCCGCCGCGCAGGTCGTCGGCGCCGCCCCCGCCGCGGCGCCACATATGCCGGGCCAATCCGAGAAGCGGGTAGGAGCCGCCTCCCC
>NZ_JBWXTD010000002.1:541225-543778 GCF_056682175.1 Falsiroseomonas sp. RANM36 | reverse complement strand
CCCCGCCGCCCCCCCCCCGCCGGCCCGGCGGCCGCGGCCCCCCCCGCCCCCCCCCCCCCCCCCCCCCCCCCCCCCCGCGCCGGTGACGGCCAGCGCCTTCAGCCGCCCCGCATCCACATGCGGCCGCGCCGCGCTGATGCCGTTGAACATCAGCTTCACATGCCCGGCCACCACATCGGTCGTCGCCGGCCCGGTGCCGCGATAGGGCACATGCACCAGGTCGATGCCGGCCACCATCTTAAGCAGCTCGCCGGCGAGATGCGTGGAGGCGCCGTTGCCGCCCGAGGCGTAGTTCAGCGCGCCGGGCTGCGCCTTCGCCATCGCCACCAGCTCCTGCACCGTGTTCACCGGCAGGGACGGATGCGCCAGCAGGATCACCGGCCCGGTCGCCAGCAGGCCGACCGGCACCAGGTCCTTCGCGGGATCGTAGGGCAGGCTCGGGAACAGCGAGGGGTTGATGGCGTAGCTGCTGTCCACCACCAGCACGGTGTAGCCATCCGCCGGGGCGCGCGCGACGAGATCGGTGCCGATCGTGCCGCCCGCGCCAGCGCGGTTCTCGATCACCAGCGACTGGCCGAAGGCAGCGCGCGTCGGCGGCTCGATCACGCGCATCAGGTTGTCCGTGCCGCCGCCCGGCCCGAAGGGGACGACCACGCGCAGCGGACGCTCCGGATAGGCTTGCGCGGCGGCGCCGCGCGCGACGGGCAGGGCGGCCGAGGCAGCCAGCAGGTGACGACGGCGGATCATCGTGTTCTCCTTCCTCTCCCGGTCCTGCCCATCATCGTAGTCCTCGGCGCGCATTGCGCAACGCCGCGCGCCGCGTGACGATGCAGGGTCACGCTGC
Source organism: Falsiroseomonas sp. RANM36 (assembly GCF_056682175.1). NCBI lineage: Bacteria > Pseudomonadati > Pseudomonadota > Alphaproteobacteria > Acetobacterales > Roseomonadaceae > Falsiroseomonas > Falsiroseomonas sp. RANM36. Next base: position 542,934 of record NZ_JBWXTD010000002.1, on the reverse strand, counting down.
GCGACGGGTGCGATGAGCAGGCTGCAACCGAACATGTCCTTCCTGACGGCGAGCGACGGCGTGCGCCTCGCCTGGCGCGTGGACGACTTCACGCCGCCCTGGCGCACGCCGGAGGTGCCGGTGCTGCTGCTGCATGCCGCGATGGGGTCCTATCGCCGCTGGTTCTCATGGATCCCCGACATCGCGCGGCAGCGGACGGTGCTGAGTCTTGAGTTGCGCGGCCACGGCGCCTCCGACATCCCGACCGAGGCGCAGCCGCTGACCGTCGAACGGCTGGTCGCCGATGTGCTGGAGCTGCTCGACCATCTCGGCATGCCGCGCGTGCATGCGGTGGGGCTCTCGGCCGGCGGCTATGTCGGGCAGCGATTGGCGATGGAGCATCCCGCTCGCGTCGTGACGCTCGCGCTCTTCGCCTCCACGCCCGGCCTGCGCAACAGCCAGGCGGGCACCTGGCCGGCCAAGGCCGCCGCGATGGGGCTCGAGGCCTTCATGCGGTCGGGCGTCGCGGATCGCTTCCCGGCCGATGCCGATCCCGGCCTCGTGGACTGGTTCTGCCGCCAGACCGGCGGGAACGACCTGCCCTTCATCGGCCGCTTCGTCGCGCATATGAGCAGCCGCGACTGGGAGGATGAGCTGCCGCGCATCGCCTGCCCCACGCTGATCGTGGCACCCGGCCACGAGCCGATCGGCTCGCACGACCAGTATGAGCGGATGCAGGCGCTGATCCCCGATGCGCGTCTGCTCTCGCTGGAGGGCATGCCGCACAATATCGGCGACGCGGCGCCCGAGGCCTGCACGGCGGCGCTGCTGGACTTCCTCTCGGCGCGGCCCTAGCGCCGCGCCGGCAACTCCCGCAGCAGGCTTCCGCCGCGCCGCAGCTTCGTGCGCAGGCCGAACTGGTGCAGCAGCGCCCACATGCCGGCCGAGTTCGTCGAGACAACCGGCTTGCCGATCCGCGCCTCGATCGCATCGGCCAGCGCCAGGCACTGCATGTTCCCCCCCGGCAGCAGCAGCGCATCGGCCTCCGGGTGGTCGGCGCGGGCGGCGAGGTCGAACACCTGGTCGGGCGCGATCTCCGCGATGGCGAAGTTGTCGCGCAGGCCGCCGAAGGCGCTGCGCAGCACGGTGATGCCGCCCGCCTCCAGGTAGCGCAGGCTGGCCTGCCCGATCTCCTCCGGGAAGGGTGCCGCGAAGCCGATGCGGCGCGCGCCGAGCGCCGCCAGCGCGTCGAACACCGTCTGCGCCGCGGTCAGCGCCGGCACGCCGGCCCAGCCCTGCATCTCCTGCCGGATCTCCGCATCCCACGCCGCCCCCATCCAGAAGCTGGCCGCGGTCTGGCAGAGCAGCACCGCATGCACCCGCGCATCGGCGAGGCTCGTCACCGCGCGGCGCATCTCCGCCTGCTGCTCCGCCATGCCCGGGGCATCCAGCCGCGTCATCGGCAGGCGCGCGAAATGGAAGGAGAGCGAGGCCGGCATCCAGGCCGGATACTCGCGCTCGATCGAGGTGTTGGAGGAAGGGATGAGCATGCCCACGCGCCGCCAGGGCGCGGCGCCGTCCGGTTCAGCCATGCCATCTCTCCCGCTGCATCCGGGCAGGATAGCGCATCGCCGCCCCAGCGCCCCCGCCGCGCGGCCCTGGCCATCACCCCAAACGGAAAGCCTTTGGGCGACGCCCCCCCCCCCCCCCCCCCCCAGCCGCCCGCGGCC
>NZ_JBWXTD010000002.1:522245-541125 GCF_056682175.1 Falsiroseomonas sp. RANM36 | reverse complement strand
GGCCGGGTCCAGCCATCCCATCTCTCCCGCTGCAGCCGGGCTGCATCGCGCCGCCCCGCCCCCGCGCCCCGGCCGCGCGGCGACGCGCTTCACCCAAAACGGATAGCGTTTGGCCTCCGCAGCCCCGCCTCGCCCCGCCTAGCCTGCGGAGCGAGACGCGCGGCCCCGGCGGCCGCCCGGCATCCGGAGACGAGCCACGATGCGCATGCCCCTGCTGGGCCTGGCCCTCCTCGCGGTTTCGGCGGCAGTGCCGGCACGGGCGCAGGCCCCTGCCCCGCCGCCCGGCCCGCCGACGGTCGAGACGATGGACCGCGGCCTGATCAATCTCGGCCTGATGGCCGGCCACGCCTTCCAGTGCCTGCCGGAGCCGGAGCGGGAGGTTGCGCAGCGCCGGCTGCTCGCCTTCAACGGCATCCTCGTCGCGGAGATGGGCGCGAATGCCGCCTTCCGCTTCGCGAGTTCCTTCGGTGCCGGCGCCTCGCATGAGGTGGACCGGTCCTTCTGCGAGCGCAGCCTGGCCGACTGGCGCAAGCTGCTGCAGGACCACGGCCTGCAGGACCGCTGACCCCAGCCCGACGGAGACAGGCGCATGCGCAGGATCCTGATCGCGACGGCCCTCGGCGGCCTGCTCGCCATCCCGCCCGCCGGGGCCTACTGGCACGCCGGCGGCGTCACGCGCTGGGGCACCGCCTGGCATGCCGGGGGCACCGGCACGGGCTATCGCTGGGGCAGCGCCTATCACCCGGGCTATGGCGGCGCGACCTATGTGCACGGCTATTCCGGGTATCATTACGGTGGCTACTATCGGGCTCCCGTGCCGGTGGCGCCGGTGCCCTACTACCATCCGTGGCATCCGGTGGGCGCCTTCGCCGCCGGCGCCGCGGCGGGTGCGGCAGTCGGAGCCGCCAGCGCGAGCGCCGCCGCGAGTTCCGTCTACCACTACGGCCAGCCGACGACGGTGGTGAACAACTACTACAACTGAACGGGCCCGGGGCGTCGCGAGGGAGCGGCACCGGCCCGGCAAGGAGGTCCGGCCGCGTGCCATCCCTGCGATCGCCCGCCCGGCAGGCTGCCTGCGCCACCAAGGGCATCCGCTCATGCTGATCGCCGATTCCCCCGCCGCGGGTCCCGCCGTGCAGGCCGAGGCCTGGCGCACCCCCGCGCGGCTCTGCGAATGCGCCAGCTGCGGGCTGTTCCAGACGCTGCCCTCCCTGCTGCCGGGCCAGAGCGCGACCTGCCTGCGCTGCGGCAGCCGCCTGCGGCGCGCCGTGGTGGAGCCGCTCGGCCGCGCGCTCGCGCTGAACATCGCGGCGCTGTCCATCTTCGCCATCGCCTGCGTGATGACGCTGATGACGGTCAGCACCGCGGGCATGGTCCGCGACGCGTCGCTCTTCACCGGCCCGGTGGACATGGGCCGCGACGGCCTGTGGGAGCTGACGGTCGTGGTGCTGTTCACCACCGTCGTCGCGCCCGTGCTGAAGCTCCTCGCCATGGTCTATGTGCTGGCCGGGCTCCGCCTCGCGCGCCCGCCGCGCCACATCCGCCGCGTCTACGCCCTGGTCGAGCACCTCCGCCCCTGGTCCATGATCGAGGTGTTCCTGCTCGGCGTCGCCGTCGCCTACACCAAGCTCGTGGACCTCGTGCATATCGAGCTCGGCGTCGCGCTCTATGCGCTGTTCATCCTGATGCTGACCATGATCGCCGCCGAGGCCGTGCTGGACCGCCAGGCCGTGTGGGAGGAGATGGAGCGCCGCGGCGTGCCGCATGGCGAGATCGATCACGCGGCCGGCATCCTGCTGCGCCCCGAGCACGGCGCCGTCTCCTGCCACACCTGCGGCCTGGTCGGCCTGCCGCACGAGCATGACGCGCATTGCCCGCGCTGCGGCAGCCGGCTGCATGCGCGCAAGCCGAACGCCGTCGGCCGCGCCTGGGCGCTGCTGATCGCCGCCGCCATCCTCTACATTCCCGCCAACTACTTCCCGGTGCTGGCCTTCATCCAGCTCGGCTCCGGCCAGCCCAGCACCATCCTCGGCGGCGTGGTGGAACTGCTCGATGCCGGCCTGCTGCCGCTCGCGCTGCTGGTGTTCTTCGCCTCCGTCGCCGTGCCGCTGCTCAAGGTGCTCGGGCTCGGCCTGCTGCTCGGCTCCACCCAGGCCGGCTGGCGGGGCCGTCTGCGCGACCGCACCCGGCTCTATTTCGTGGTGAACGCGATCGGCCGCTGGTCCATGATCGACATCTTCATGGAGACGATCCTGGTGGCGCTGGTGCGGTTCGGCGCGGTGGTCAGCATCCAGCCCGGCTATGGCGCCGTGGCGTTCTGCGGCGTCGTCATCCTGACGATGATCGCGGCCGAGAGTTTCGACCCGCGGCTGATGTGGGACGCCGCCGGCGAGAACCCCGACCGGCAAGAGGCGGACGCGCACCGATGAACGACAGCCCGCACCCGGAAGCGGTCGTCCGTGCCCGCACCGGGCGCAGCAGCCGGCTGTCGCCGATCTGGGCGATCCCGATCGTGACGGTGCTGATCGCCGGCTATCTCGTCTGGCACGAATTCGCCCGCCGCGGGCCCAGCATCACCGTCACCTTCCGCAGCGCGGAGGGGCTGACGGTCGGCCAGTCGCAGGTGCGCCTGCTGGACGTGCCGGTCGGCACCGTGCAGGGCATCGCGTTGTCGGAGGATCGGCAGCGGGTGGAGGTGACCATCCGCATGAACCGCGAAGCCGAGCCGCTGCTGACCCGCGATGCGCGGTTCTGGGTGGTGAAGCCGCGGCTCTTCGCCGGCACCATCTCCGGGCTCAGCACGCTGCTGTCGGGCTCCTACATCCAGCTTGCGCCCGGCACGACGGGGGCCGAGGCCGCGCGCAACTTCACCGGGCTCGAGGATCCGCCGCTGCTCGATTCCGACGCACCAGGCCGCACTGTGCTGCTGCGCGCCGACCGGCTGGGCTCGATCAGCCTCGGCTCGCCGGTGTTCTTCCGCGACCTCACCGTCGGCCAGGTGCTCGGCTGGGACCTCTCGGACATGGCCGAGCATGTCACCATCCACGCCTTCATCCGCGCGCCCTTCGACCGCTATGTGCGCGAGGGCACGCGCTTCTGGAACGCCTCCGGCGTCGCGCTGAAGCTCGGGGCGGAGGGCGTGCAGCTGCAGCTGGAATCGCTGCGCGCCCTCGTCCTCGGCGGCATCGCCTTCGAGACGTCGGAACGCGCGCGGGAGGGGGCGGGCGTCTCGCCGGCACAGATCTTCCCGCTCTATGCGAGCCAGGATGCCGCACGCAGCGCCGGAAGCCAGCGGCGCATCCCGCTGGTCTCCTACTTCACGGATTCCGTCAGCGGCCTCGCCCCCGGCGCGCCGGTGCAGTTCCAGGGCGTGCGCATCGGCGAGGTCACCGGCTACGAGCTGGTCTATGACCCCGCGACCAACAGCCTGCGCATCCCCGTCCGCTACGAGATCGAGCCCGAGCGCATCGCGGGATCCGACACGGCGGAGGGCCGCGGCCCGCTCGAGAACGCGCAGATGCTGGTGCGCCAGGGCATGCGCGCGCGGCTGGCGAGCGCGAACCTCCTCACCGGCCAGCAGCTGATCTCGATGGAGATCGTGGCGAACGCGGCGCCCGCGGAGGTGCAGATGGTGGACGGCGTCATCGTCATGCCGAGCGCGCCCGGCCAGTTCGCCTCCATCCTCGACGGCGTGAACCAGGTGATCGCGCGCATCGAGGGCCTGCCGCTGCAGCAGATCGGCGACAACCTCAACGAGACGATCGCCGGGATCAACACGCTGGTGCGCGGGCCGGAGCTGCAGGCCGCCATCGCCTCGCTCCAGGGCACGCTGGCCACCGCCGAGGAGACGCTGCGCCGCATCGACACCGCCGCCGCGCCGGCGCTGCGTACGCTGCCGCAGCTCGTGAACAGCCTGAACGCCGCGGCGACGCAGGCGAACCGGCTGATGCTCTCGGCCAACCGCGGCTATGGCGACGAATCGCAGTTCCGCCGCGACCTGGACCGGATGCTGGAGCAGATCACCGTCGCGGCGCGCTCGCTGCGCAGCCTTGCGGACCAGCTCAACCGCAACCCGGAGGCGCTGATCCGCGGCCGGGCCACGCAGGGACCCTGAGGCGATGCTTCTCCGCCGTCGCCACGCCGCGCTCGGGGCGCTCGCCGCGCTGGCCGGATGCCGCTCGGCCGAGCCGAACCTCTACACGCTCCTGCCCGTGCCCGGCACGCCGTTGCGCGGTGGCCCGCGCAGCGTCTCGGTGCGCGAGGTCTCGCTGGCGCGCTATCTCGACCGGACGCAGATCGTCCGCTCCGCGGCCGAATACCGGCTGGAGGTCTCGGGCAATGACTGGTGGGCCGAATCACTCGACGCGATGCTGACCCGCGTGCTGGTCGAGAACCTGGCGCAACGCCTGCCGGGCACGAGCGTGGTGGCGACGGGCGGCGCCATCTCCTCCCCGGCCGATGCCGTGCTGGAGGTGAATGTGCAGCGGCTCGGCCTCACCAGCCCGGCCATCCTCACGCTGGCGGCGCAGGTGGCGATCGCCCAGCGCGCGGCGTCGCGCCGCGAGCTCGCGCGCGGCGAAAGCGTGACGGCGCCGGTATCGGGCGGGGACACGGCGGCGTTCGTGGCGGCCGCCAGCGCCGCCCTCGGCGCGCTGTCCGATTCCATCGCGGCGAGCCTGGCGGGGATGGCGCGCACCGCCGGGCGCCGCGGAGCATCCTGGCCGGCGCCGGCCTAAAGCGGCGCCGAGGTCCAGGTCTGCCGGATGACGGCGGCGAGGAAGGCGATCGACAGGCCGAAGATCAGCATCCCGTTCAGCGCCTGGATCGCGCCGAGCAGCTGCCAGGCCGGCGCCAGATAGACGCCCGCATGGCCATAGGTGGAGAAGGCGCCCATCGAATAGATCACCGCGCTGCGCCAGCTTTCCGACGCGCCCAGTTGCAGATAGGCGGCGGACCAGCCGAGAACTTCCAGCGCATGCAGCACGAAGATGGCCGCGACCGTCGGCGGCAGGATCAGCCCGAAGCGGACCGCGTTGTGCTGCAGGTCTCCACGCAGCCATCCGCGGAGCCACAGGAAGATGCGGTGGATCAGTCCCAGGCCGACGACATGGACGATGACCGTCGCGACGGTGAGCGCGGCGCCGGCGGCCCAGTCCTGCTCCCACGCTCCCATGCACCGATCCCCCCGGATGTCCCGCGTGGATCGGTCTTAGGCACCGCGGACGGATGTCGGTACCCCGAACCTGTATCCCAATCCGGCGGGTGCCCCGCCCTTGGCGCGACCGAGACGGTTCGGGTGCCAATCGAGACCGTCGCATGGTCGCGGATGGTCGGAGCGGCGGGATTTGAACCCACGACCCCCAGTCCCCCAGACTGATGCGCTACCAGGCTGCGCTACGCTCCGACTGGGCGGGGCATAGCATCCGCGGGCCCGCGCCGCCAACCCTGCCGCGAGGATCCCGTCAGCTCTGCAGGGCGAGCGCCCGCAGTTCATCCGCCAGCTTCTCCAGCGTCTCGAGTGCGGCCCGAAGCGCGAGCGTCGCGGCCTCCGCCTCGTCTTGCTCGGCCTCCTCGCGGTCGGGCTGGCCGAGCGGCAGTTCCGGGGTGCCCTCCTCGGCCAGGCCGCCCTCGCGCAGCAGGCGCTGCACACCCTTGATCGTGTAGCCTTGCGTGTAGAGCAGGTCGGAGATCCGCCGCAGCAGGGCGATGTCTTCCGGCCGGTAATACCGCCGCCCACCGCCGCGCTTGAGCGGCTTCAGCGCAGGAAACTTCGTCTCCCAGAAGCGGAGCACGTGCTGCGGGATCTGAAGATCGTCCGCCACCTCGCTGATCGTGCGAAAGGCGGTCGGGGCCTTGCGCGGCCGGGCGCGCGTGCCTTCGGCCTCCTCCGCGCCGATGTCCTCGGTCATCGTCATCCGATCATGCGTCGTCGTCGGGGCCGAAGGTCTGGCCCGGGTTGAGGCGGGCCTTCAGCACCTGCGACGGCCGGAAGGACAGGACCTTGCGCGGCAGGATCGGAACCTCGATGCCCGTCTTCGGGTTGCGTCCGACGCGCTTGCCCTTCTGGCGCACCACGAAGGAGCCGAAGGCCGAGATCTTCACGGCCTCGCCGGCCTCGAGCGCGGCCGACATCCGCTCGAGCACCGTTTCGAGCAGCGCGGCGCTCTCGTTGCGGGAGAGGCCGACCTGCGCATAGATCGCCTCCGCAAGGTTCGCGCGCGTGATGGTCTTCATCCGAAAGCCCTCATGGAGCGAACCATCCCAGCGGTTGCCACGGTCGCAGCGGGTCGCCGCAAGTCCTTCAACCGGTTACAAAACCGATCTGCGAGCCAGCCGTCAACTGCACGCTTCGCACCGCCCGCTCCCCGCCTCGTGCGGCGATGGAGGGAAACGCAAAAACTCTTTGAAAAATAATAATTCCTGCCGCAGACGCCGTCAGAACCGCGCGAGCGTCGCGCCCCAGGTCAGGCCGCCGCCGATGGCTTCCATCAGCACCAGGTCGCCGCGCCGGATGCGCCCGTCCCGCGTCGCCTCCGCCAGCGCCAGCGGGATCGAGGCCGCCGAGGTGTTGGCGTGCCGGTCCACCGTGACCACCACGCGCTCCAGCGGCAGGTGCAGCTTCTTGCCCATCGCCTCGATGATGCGGAGATTCGCCTGGTGCGGCACCAGCCAGGCGACATCGGCATGGCCGAGACCATTGGCCGCGAGGGCTTCGTCCACGGCGGCGGCGAGCTTGGTCACCGCATGCTTGAAGACCTCGCGCCCGGCCATCCGCACCACGCCGGTCCCGCCGGTCGAGCCCGCCCCGCCATCCACCACCAGGATGTCGCCGAAACGGCCATCGGCATGCATGTGCGTGGAGAGCAGGCCACGGCCGCCGGTCTCCTCCGCCGCGACGCCGCGCAGGAACACCGCCCCCGCGCCATCGCCGAACAGCACGCAGGTGCCGCGGTCGGTCCAGTCCAGGATGCGCGAATAGACTTCCGTGCCGATCACCAGCACGCCGCGCGCCTGGCCGGCGCGGATCAGCGCATCCGCCACGCCCAGGGCGTAGATGAAGCCGGTGCAGGCCGCCGCCAGGTCGAAGGCGAAGCCCCGCGTGACGCCGAGCTTGCCCTGGATGCGCGCGGCGGTGGAGGGAAAGGCGGAATCGGGCGTGGAGGTCGCGACCAGGATCGCGTCCACCTCCTCCACGGCGGCGCCGGCCTGGGCGAGCGCCGCGAGCGCGGCCCGCAGGCCGAGGTCGGAGGCGGCCTCGCCCTCGGCCGCGATGTGGCGGCGGCGGATGCCGGTCCGCTCGCGGATCCAGGCGTCGGAGGTGTCGAGCCCCTTCCAGGCGGCCAGCTCGTCGTTGTCGAGGGACCGCGCCGGCAGGTAGCCGCCGGTGCCCGCGACCAGGGCGCGCAACGCGGGAATGGGTGCCTCCTTCAGCGCGGCGCGTCGGTCAGCCGGGGCGCCGCCTGCGACAGCCGGGCGAGCCCCTCGCGGATCCGGTCGTTGAAGCGATGCGTCACCATGTCCATCGCGACGTCCACCGCATGGGCGAAGCCCAGCGCATCGGTGCCGCCATGGCTCTTCACCACGACGCCGTTCAGCCCGATCAGCACCGCGCCGTTGTAGCGCCGCGGATCCATCCACTCGCGAAGCCGATCCAGCGCGGGCCGCGCCAGCAGATAGCCGACGCGCGCGGGGATCGAGCTGGTGAAGACCTGCCGCAGGAGGTCGCGCATCAGCTTCAGCGCCCCCTCGCCGGTCTTGAGCGCGACATTGCCGGTGAACCCGTCGGTGACGATCACGTCCACCGTGCCGGCGGCGATGTCGTGGCCTTCGACGAAGCCGCGGAAATTCTCGCCGAACAGCGAATCGCGCAGCGTCTCGGCGGCCTGGCGCACGCGCTCGTCGCCCTTCAGCTCCTCAGACCCGACATTCAGCAGGCCGATGGTCGGGCGGGTCAGGCCGAGGACGGAGCGCGCGAAGGCGTCGCCCATCACGGCGAATTCCACGAGGTTGCGCGCGTCGCACTGGACGTTGGCGCCGAGGTCGAGCATCACGACGTCGCCGCGCGCCGAGGGGCCGATGGCGGCCAGCGCCGGGCGGTCGATCTCCGGCAGCGTCTTCACCACGATCTTCGCGAGCGCCATCAGCGCGCCGGTGTTCCCCGCCGAGACGATGCCGGCCGCCTCCCCCGCGGCGACGGCGTCGATCGCGACCCGCATGGAGGAGCCGCGGACCCTGAGCGCAGCGGTCGGCTTCATGTCGCCCGATATCGCCTCGGGAGCGTGGCGCACGCTGCAGGCCTTGGCGGCGCGCTTGCGACGCGCCAGAAGCGCGCCGAGCCGTGCCTCGTCCCCGACCAGCAGGAACCGCGCATGGGGATGCCGCTCCGCCGCCAGTTCGAGACCGTCGAGCACGACCTCCGGCGCATGGTCCCCACCCATGGCGTCAACCGCCAGGGAAAAGGTGGAGGTGGCCGGCGGCACCACGTCGTCAGGCACCGTCCGCACTCCCCTGTCCGCCCCGCCACATCGGTGCGGCGCGATTCATGCGCAGCTCAGAGGCGGACGGCGCCGCTGGCCTTCTCGGCGGACACCACCTCGCGCCCATCGTAATGGCCGCAATGGGAGCAGACATGGTGCGGCCGCTTGAGCTCGCCGCAATTCGAGCACTCGTGATGCGCCGCGGCGCTGAGGGCGTGGTGGCTCCGGCGCATCCCACGGCGGGAGGGCGAAACCTTCTTCTTCGGGACGGCCATGGCGCCGAGCCTTTCTCTTCAACGAACTGCAAGATTGAGTGAGCCGCGCGCAGTAGCACCGCCCCCTTCGGGCCGCAAGCATCAACCCGGTGAGGCCGGGCAAAGATCATTCTTCGCGCAGCTTTGCAAGCTTGGCGAAGGGGTTCGGCCGTTGCGGCGCGGCCTCGGGCTCCGGCGTCCCGTCCAGCGCGGGCAGCACGGCGCCGGGGGCGCGGGGATAGGGGTCGAGCGCCAGGGCAAGCTGCTCGGCCACCGCCTCGCCCAGGTCCACCTGCCCCCCGGCGCTCTCGATCTCGTCCGGGCTGTCGGGGTCGTCGTCGGCGGGCTCCACGCCGTCCGGCAGGATCCGCAGGTCGATCGGCGCCGAGACCTGCTGCGCCACCGGCTCCAGCGTGACGACGCAGGCCTGCTCCACCGCCGCCTCCAGCTGGCCGCGGGCGCGCCCCGCGCCGCCCGGCTCGGGCTCCAGCCGCAGCCGTGCCGACAGCGCCGCGATGCCGAGGATGCCGAAGCGCGCCGCCAGGGCCGCGCGCTCGGCCGCGTCGGCTTCCAGCACCACCTCGCGGCGCTCCGGCACCAGCCGGACCAGGCGGGAGAATTCGGGGCCGGTCATGCCGGCACCGCGGGGAAATCCGCCCGCCCCGCAACCAGATCGGCGAAGGGAATGCGGGCGATCGCCGCATCGGCCGCGACCGCGACCGCGGCCAGCCGCTCCGCCGCGCCCTCCGGCGGCTCGCCGCGCCCCACGTTGCGCGCCCGCGCCGCGGCGCGCCCGGCCGCGTCGCCCGCGCGCAGCGCCGCGTCATAGGCCTGGGAGCGGCCGTGGAACGCCTCCCACATGCGCTTCACCCGCTTGCCGACGGCCAGGTCGCCAACCCCCATCTCCCGCAGGTTTACATCCATGTCGGCGAACATCGCGTCGAACACGGCCTGGGCCAGGTCCTTCGCCCGCGGGTCGGGGTCGCGCGCGATGCGGCAGACCAGCAGGCCGGCATGCAGCGCCACCAGGTCGAAACGGCCGTCCAGCGTGTCGGGCACGCCGAGATCGGCGAAGAAGACCGGCTGGCGCGCCGCCTCCACGGCCGCGCCATAGAGTGCGAAACCCGCCCTCTCATGCGGCTTGCGGGTGAAGAGGCCGAGCAGGCCCATGGGTGGAACTCCGCGATCCTTGCCAGCGCCGCCGCGCGGATTGACCGGCGGCCGGCGCAATGGCATGCGGCCCACATGGAGCGCCACCGCAGGATGGTCAACGTGCCGTTCGGGCCCCTGGCCGGGCGCCCCCGCCGCATTCGGCCGGGCCACGCCGTGCTGGCCGCCGCCGCCCTGGCGCTGGCCGGCTGCTCCTATCTTCCCACCGCCGCGGTGCCGGGCGTGCCGGGCGCGGGCCTGTTCGAATCGCCGCGCCAGTTCCGCGGCCACGCGGTGAGCGAGGAGCAGCTCGGCCAGATCACCCCCGGCGTCTCCTCCCGCGACGATGTGGAGACCCTGCTCGGCTCGCCTTCCGCCAGCGGCACCTTCGACCCCGGCGAGTGGTACTACATCAGCGCCATCACCCGGCAGCGGCCGGCGCGCCGCCTCGGCGTCACCGAGCAGACGGTGGTGGTGGTGCGCTTCGATCCGGCCGGAACGGTCCAGGAAGTCCGCCGGCTGGGCGAAGAGGACGGGCGGGAGATCGCGATGGTGTCCCGCGTCACGCCCTCCCCGGGGACGGAGCGCAGCGTGCTGCAGCAGCTCTTCGGCAATATCGGCCGCGTCGGCGTGCCGGGCCAGCAGCAGCAGCGCGGCCCGGGCGTCTCCAGCCCCGGCAGCGGGCAGTAGCGCGCAACGGCCGGAGCCGACAGCCGCGCGCTACGCCAGGCGCGGCACCGGTCGGCTGCGCAGCACCAGCACCAAGGCGATCGCCAGGGCCGGCAGCAGCGCCAGGTTCAGCACGTTCCAGCCGAAGCCGGCATGCACCGCGCCGGAGGCCAGCGCCGTGCAGGCCACGGTGCCGAACACGATGAAATCGTTCGCCGCCTGCGCCCGGACGCGCTCCGCCGGGCTGTGGCTTTCGCCGAGCAGCGCGGTGGCGCCGGTAAACATGAAGTTCCAGCCGAGGCCGAGCAGCACCAGCGCCACCGTGAAATGCCCGAAGCTCAGCCCCATCACCGCCACCGCGATGCAGGCGATGTTGAGCGCGGCGCCGGCCGCGACGATGCGCCGCGCGCCGTAGCGCGCGATCAGCCGCCCGGTGAAGAAGCCGGGCGCGAACATCGCCACCGCATGCGCCTGGATGACGGTGGCGCTGGCGGTCACCGCGAAGCCGCAGGCCATCATCTCGAGCGGTGTCGAGGTCATGACCAGGTTCATCGCGCCATAGCCGATGGCGCCGGCCGCGGCGGCGGTGAGGAAGGCGGGCCGGCGGACGATCTCCATCACCGGGGTCGGGCTGGCCTGGCGGGCCGGTGCCGGCGGCAGCCGCACGAAATGCAGCAGCACCAGGCAGACCAGCGGCAGCGCGGCGAAGATCAGGTAGGTGCCGAGGAACAGGAAGGGCGCCACCATGTCCTTGCTGTGCTTCACCATCTCCGGCCCGAAGATCGCGGCCAGCACGCCGCCGGCCATGACCAGCGCGATGGCGCGCGGGCGATAGGCGGGCGAGGCGACCTCGGCGGCCGCGAAGCGATAGTGCTGGGCGATGCCGAAGCCGATGCCGGCCGGCAGGCCGCCGGCCACATAGAGCCAGAAATCGTGCCGCCAGATCCCGGCGGCGAAGATCAGCGTGCCGGTCAGCGCCGCGATCGCGCCGAGCGTGAAGCCGGCCCGCCGGCCGAGTCGGGCGAAGATCACGCCGGCAGGGATCGAGGCCGCCATGGTGGCCACCATCTGCAGCGCGAAAGGCAGGGTTGCGAGCGCCTTGTCCTCGGCCAGGCTGTAGCCGATCAGCGCGCTCATCGCGACCTGGCCGACGATGGAGGCGTTCATCGAGGCCTGGCAGAAGAAAAGCAGCAGGACGTCGAGCTTCATCCGCTTCTCGGCGGCGGCATCCTGCGGGCCGGTTGCTGCGATGCTCACGCGAAGTGGCTCCATCCGCCGCGGGGCAGCGCGATCGCCTCCCCCCGGGCATCCAGCACGATCACGCCCTGTCCGTCCAGGAAACGACCGATGCGCGCAACGGGGGTCTGCGCTGCGCGCGCGGCCGCCTCGATGCGCGCGGCGTCGGACGGATCGGCGGCGAAGAGCAGTTCGTAGTCGTCGCCGCCACCGAGGATGCGCGGCAGCAGGGCCGGGTCCGCCGCCAGGGCCGCGCACGCGGGACCGGAAAGCGGCACCGACGGCGCCTCGATCACTGCCGCGCAGCCGGCGGCGCGGGCGAGGTGGCCGAGGTCCTGCACCAGCCCGTCCGAGACATCCATCGCCGCCCGGGCGATCCCCGCCAGCGACTGGCCCAGCGCCAGGCGGGGCGTCGGCACGCGGTAGCGCAGGGCGAGGTGCGGGTCGGGCGGCAGGCGGCCGGTCAGCGCCAGCAGGCCGAGGGCGCCATCGCCGATGGTGCCGGAGACCCAGACCTCGTCGCCGGGCCGGGCGCCGGCGCGGCGCAGCGCGCCGCCGGGCTCGACCGTGCCGATGATGGTCAGCGAGAAGGTGGCGGGCCCCGGCGTGCCCACCGTGTCGCCCCCAAGCACCGCGAGCCCGAATTCCGCCTGGTCCGCCGCGAGGCCCGCGACGAACTGCGCGATCCACGAATCCTCGGTGCCCTGCGGAAAGGCGCAGGTCATCAGGTAGCCGAGCGGCGACGCGCCCATGGCGGCGAGGTCCGACAGGTTCACCCGCAAGAGCTTGCGCCCGATGGTGTCCGGCGGGTCGTCGGGGAGGAAATGCACGCCGGCGACCATCGCATCGGCTGCGAGGACAAGCTGGCGCCCGGCCGGCGGGTCCAGCAGCGCGGCGTCGTCCGACAGGTCGAGCGCCCCGGCGCCGGCGAGGGGGCGGAAATGCCGCGCGATCAGGGCGAATTCGGGCGGGAGCGCCACGTCAGCCCGGCCGGGCGAACTCATCCGCCCGGAACTTCCGCGCCAGCGCCTCCAGCACGCCATTGGCGAATTTCGGCTCGTCGCCGGCGAAGAAGCCGTGCGCGATGTCGAGATACTCGTTGATCACCACGCGCATCGGCGGGTCGTTCTTCTGCATCAACTCGGCGCCGGCGGCGCGCAGCAGGGCGCGCAGCACGGGGTCGAGCTTCTCGAGCGGCCAGTCCTTCGCCAGCACCTCGGCCAATGCGCCGTCGATGGGCTCGATGTTGCTCGCCGCGGCGCGGACCAGCTTCGCGAAGAGCCGCACATCGGCCTCCGGAACGCGACCTTCGCCGAAGCCCTCCTCGGCCTCATTGGGACCGAGCCGATGGCGGACGAACTGTTCGATCACCGCCTCCGGGCTTTCGCCGGCCTGCTCGGACTGGAACAGCGCCTGCACCGCGGCGACGCGCGCGCCGGTGCGCGGGCGGCCGCGCTGCATCTGCGCCTTGCCGCTCACGACGCGAACCGCCGCGCCAGCGCGATCTGCTGCACCAGCGCATGCGCCGCCTCGGCGCCCTTGTTCATGCGGTCGTCGCGGGAGCGCGCGATGGCCTGCTCGATCGTGTCCACCGTCAGCAGGCCGAAGCCGAGCGGCGCGCCCGTCTC
This sequence comes from Falsiroseomonas sp. RANM36, assembly GCF_056682175.1. Classification (NCBI taxonomy): domain Bacteria; kingdom Pseudomonadati; phylum Pseudomonadota; class Alphaproteobacteria; order Acetobacterales; family Roseomonadaceae; genus Falsiroseomonas; species Falsiroseomonas sp. RANM36. Next base: position 527,712 of record NZ_JBWXTD010000002.1, on the reverse strand, counting down.
GACGGAAAGATCCATCACGCCCTGGCACACCGCCTCGCAGATGAAGGTGTAGTGGTCGGTCTCCCCGCGCACGACGCAGCCGAGTAGCAGGAAGCCTTCGAAGCGATCGTTGCGCAACGCCATGCGCAGCGCCATGCGCAGCGCCGCCGGCAGCTCGAAGGCGCCGGCGACGTTGGCGACCTCCACGGTTGCACCCACCTCCGCCAGCACGCCGCGCGCGCCCCGCAGCATGCCGCCCACGACGTCGGCATAGTAGGGCGCCTGGATGACCAGCACGCGCGGCGCCGGGCCTTCGAGCGCAACCCTGTCGCGTTGGGGAGAGTCCTTCGTGCTCACGCGGAATCCTTCAGGATCGGTCGGCTCTCGACCACGGTCAGCCCATAGCCTTCCAGGCCGACCACGGGGCGGGGGTTGTCCGACAGGCGGATGATCTCGCGCAAGCCCAGATCGGCGAGGATCTGCGCGCCGATGCCGTAGTCGCGGAGTTCCGGCGCCGTCGCGCGGCGCTCGCGCCCGGCACGGACCGCCTGCGAGAGACCGTCGGGCCGCCAGTCGCGCAGCAGCACCACGACGCCCCTGCCCTCCGCCTCGATCAGGCGCATGGCGCGGTGCAGCTCATGCTCGGCGCGGCCCGCCACGAGGTCGTGCAGCATGGAGGCCGCGTGCATCCGCACCAGCGCCGGGCCGGGCCGGGAGAGATCGCCCTTCACCAGCGCCAGATGCTCGCCATGGTCGAGGGTGGAGGCATAGACCACCACGCGCCAGCTGCCGCCCACGCCTTCCATCGCGCCTTCCTCGACGCGCCGCACCAGGCGTTCGGTGCGGCGGCGATGCGCGATCAGGTCGGCGATGGTGCCGAGCTTCAGGCCGTGATGCTGCGCGAAGGCGACGAGGTCCGGCATGCGGGCCATGGTGCCGTCATCGTTCATGATCTCGCAGATGACGCCGGCCGGGTTGAGCCCGGCCATGCGCGCGAAATCCACCGCGGCTTCCGTGTGCCCGGCCCGCACCAGCACGCCGCCGTCCCGCGCCACCAGCGGGAAGACATGGCCCGGCGTGACGATGTGCTCCCGCCCCAGCTCCGGGTTGATCGCAACCGCGACGGTGCGCGCGCGGTCGGCCGCCGAAATGCCGGTGGTGACGCCGTCGCGCGCCTCGATGGACACCGTGAAGGCGGTCTGGTGGCGCGTGCCGTTGGACTGCGCCATCAGCGGCAGGCCGAGCTGCTCCACCCGCGCGCGCGTCATGGCCAGGCAGATCAGCCCGCGGGCGTGGCGCGCCATGAAGTTGATCGCGTCCGGCGTCGCGAACTGCGCGGGAATGACCAGGTCGCCCTCGTTCTCGCGGTCCTCGTCATCCACCAGGACGAACATGCGCCCGCGCCGGGCTTCCTCCAGCAGTTCCTCGGCGGGGCTGAGGAACTCGGCGAAGCTGGTCTGGGTGGTCTCGACCTTCACCGCTGGTACTCCCGAAGCCTGGCCACGTAGCGCGCCATCATGTCGATCTCGAGATTCACCCGGCTGCCGGGCTGCAGCATGCCGAAGGTGGTGATGGTGGCGGTGTGCGGGATGATGTTCACCCCGAATTCCTCGCCCGCAACCTCGTTCACCGTCAGCGAGACGCCGTCGATGGCGATGGACCCCTTGGGCGCGATGAAGGGCGCAAGCTCCCGCGGCGCGCGAAAACGCCAGCGGACGGAGCCGTTCTCGGGCGTGGCGGAGACCACCTCCCCCGCGCCGTCCACATGGCCGGCGACGAGATGCCCGCCGAGCTCGTCCCCCATCTTCAGCGAGCGTTCCAGGTTCACCCGCGTCCCCGCCTGCCAGCCGCCCAGCGTGGTCTTCGAGAGCGTCTCGGCCGAGGCCTCCACCGCGAACCAGTCGGCGCCGAGTTCCACCGCCGTCAGGCAGACGCCGGAACAGGCGATGGAGGCGCCGAGCGCCACCGGCGGATTGGCCAGGAAGGCGGGCGAGGTGCCGATGATCAGCCGGTGGTCCTGGCCGCCGCCGATCGGCTGCACCTCCCGCACGGTGCCGAGGTCCGTGACGATCCCGGTGAACATCCTTCGTCACTCCCTCTCGAATTCGGTCAGCCAATCCTCGCCGAGCGGGCGCGCGGCGACCCGGCGGAATCTGGGCATGGCGGCCAGCGCGTCCACCGGCAGGGGATAGGCGGCCGGGAGCCCGTCGCCCCCCATCACGCCGGGGGCATGGAACCAGGCGAGCCGATCGACAAGCCCCTCCCGCAGCAGCCCCGCCGCGATCCCGGCGCCGCCCTCGGCCAGCACGCGGGTGACGCCGCGCTGCGCCAGCGCTTCCAGCAGGGGGCGGAGCGCCAGCCCCTCCCTCGCCCGCGGCACGGTGGCCAGCTCGACGCCGGCGGATTGGTAGGGGGCGCGGACGGAAGGAGGGTGGCCGGGCGCGGTGACGATCAGGGTCGGCGTGTCTCGCGCCGTGGCGACCAGCCGGGCCGTGACCGGTGTGCGCAGCCGGGCATCGGCCACCACCCGCAGCGGCTGGCGCGGCGTGGCGCCGGGCAGGCGGCAGGTGAGGTCCGGATCGTCCGCCAGCGCGGTGCCGGAGCCGACGAGGATCGCGTCGTGCCGGGCGCGCAGCGCATGGGCTTCCCGCCGGGCCTCGGGGCCGGTGATCCATTTGCTCTCGCCGGCCTGGGTGGCGATGCGGCCATCGAGCGTGGTGGCGAGCTTCAGCGTGACCAGCGGCAGGCCCTGGGTGATGCGCTTGATGAAGCCGGCGGTGACGGCCCGCGCCTCGGCCGCGCACAGCCCCTCCTCCACCGCGATCCCGGCCTCCCGCAGCCGCGCGAAGCCGCGGCCGTCCACGCGATGGTCGGGGTCACGGAGCGCGCAGACCACGCGGGCGACACCCGCGACGATCAGCGCGTCGCAGCAGGGAGGCGTGCGGCCGTGATGGGAACAGGGCTCCAGCGTGACATAGGCGGTGGCACCGCGGGCGAGCGCCCCTGCCCTGCGCAGCGCCTCCGTCTCCGCATGCGGGCGCCCGCCGGGCTGGGTCCAGCCGCGGCCGACCACCGAGCCGTCGCGCACGATCACGCAGCCGACCGCCGGGTTGGGCCAGGTGTTGCCCAGCCCCCGCCGCGCGAGCGCCAGCGCGGCCTGCATATGGGCGAGGTCGGCGGGGTCCGGCACGGGCTCAGGCGGCATGGCGGGGGCGCATGGGCGTTACTTGGCGCAGCCCGCCGCGCGGCGGAAGTGGCAGGCCGGCTGGTCAGCGACGCCGCCTGGCAGGCGGTGCCGCCGGTGCAGGCGGTCACGCCCTATGCCACGAACGAGATGAACCAGTATGCCTCGGTCGGCGGGGCGAGCTTCAGCTACGACGCGAACGGCAACCTGACCGGCGACGGGGCGGCGACCTACCGCTACGATGCGCAGAACCGGCTGGTGGGGTTCACGGTGGGCTCGACGGTGGTGAGCTACGCCTACGATGCGGAGGGACGGCGGGCGTCGCGCACGGCGGGCGGGGCGACGGTGAACTACCTCTACGCCATGGGGCAGGAGATCGCCGAATACACGGGTGCGGCGCCGGGGACGCTGGCGGCGCGGCATGTGCCCGGCCCCGGGCTGGACGAGCCGCTGGCGACGGTGACGGGAACGCCGGCGAGCCGGGTGCGGGTGTGGCATCATGCCGACGCGCAGGGCTCGGTGATCGCGCGCAGCGACGGCATGGGCATGCTGCCGGCGGCGGCGGAGCGCTACACCTACACGCCCTACGGGCTGACGGGTCCCGGGTCGGGGACGGCACAGGACGGTTTCCGCTGGCTCGGGCGGCGACTGGAGCCGGCCGCGCCCGCCACGCTCTACGACATGCGCGCCAGAGCCTACGCGGCCGGCATCGGGCGCTTCATGCAGCCAGACCCCATCGGAACAGAGGGGGGCCTGAACCTCTACGCCTACGTGGAGAACGATCCACTGAATGCAGTGGATCCAACAGGCGAGTTCGGCATATTCGGCGCAATCGGCAGCGTGGCGATCGGTTACAGCATCGCCGCCGTTACCGGACAACAATACACGCTTCGTAACGCCTTGGCTGACGCCGCGCTGGGGGTCGTCGGCGCAGGCATCGCGTCTAGGCTGAACACGGCACGCCAACTCGCAGCGGCTGGCACCGGCATCGCGCGGAGCCGATATGTCGGCGCGCTCGGAGAGGAGGCCATCGGGGCAAGCGGGCGCGTCTCCATTCAGCTTGGCGCACGCCGGCTTTATCCTGATCGGGTCCTGAGTAACGTGTTGGAGGAGTCGAAGAACGTCGGCGTAATCAGCAGTCGCGATGCAGCGCAGATTAGAAACTACGTCGAGTTCAGTCGGCAAGCTCAACTCGACCCCGTGCGGGTATTTACTAGGCAGAACACCGACGTATCGCGCATCAACGACTTACTGAGTAGCGGCGCGGCGGTGCAGCGGTTCCTTCCGGGCGTCAGCAATCAAGGTGTATATTCACTGACAAGAAGCAGCGCTGCAGCCGCGGGCGGCGTGGCTGGCGCCATTACCGGCACTTTTTCGTCGCGACCAGCGAAGTAGATCATGGCGACGCTTACACGCATCCCGGACTGGCTAGGCCAGCCGCTATACGCACAGCTAGCCGCAGCAGGCTTCCAATGGTCGGGCAGGACAGCGCGGCGCCGAACCAACCGCAAATGGGACATGCTGACAATTGAGCTGATCCGCAAGACGGTCTGCCAAAAGTGGAATGTACCGTTTGGTTCATTTGCGCTTGAGGCTGGGTGCTTCCTCCCATTTGTCCCACCCAAGGACACCCAGGAGTGTCCGTGTTGTCGGACCGAACGCCGGCCGCGTTCGTATTTGGACGGGCAGGTTCGACTTTGGGTTGAACGCGGTATCTTTCAGCCCGAAGTGAAAACCGCGACCAATCTGTGGTTCGTCGATCTGCATGGGCCGAAGAACGCGGCGGTGCTGACCGACACCATGAACACGGTAGCGAGGCGCGTCTTGCCGTTTTTCTCCGAAACGGACGACCTTGAAGGATTCCTTGCTCTTCTTCGGTCAGACATCAGAGACAGTATAGGCTCGACCGGAATTTGGCATATTGGCAATCCCGGCTCTTACATGCGCTTATTTTACACAGGCTTTGTCGCACTTGAACTTGGGAATTGGCACGTAGCACATCATGCACTCATTGCTTGTCATGATGTGGCAGTCTCACTGAAGCTTACCAGTGTTTCGCCTTCGACACTCGCCTGTCTCCGAAACGCCGCTGCCTTGGCGTTGCGCCAGGAGCGTTTGCCAGCTTGCGCAACAACCACCTGAAAGCGCGTCACGGCTTACGAATGCGGCGCTACCCGTGTGAATCGGCGTGGAAAAAGGCCCCCCTGAGAGGGGTGATCGGCGTCCAAAAGGGACCCCTCTGGTGAAGGGGTTCACGTTGGCTCTCGGTGATGCCGGGGGTCATGTTTGGGATGCTGGTGGTGG
>NZ_JBWXTD010000002.1:516734-522145 GCF_056682175.1 Falsiroseomonas sp. RANM36 | reverse complement strand
GGGCGGGGCGGGGATGCGGGGGCGGCGCCCCCGCCGGGTCGTCGCGGCGTCAGCGCTTCCCGCCGAGCTCGGCGGCGATCGCCGCCTCGATGTCGTCGGCCGAGAGATCCTCGAGGCCCGCACCGTCGCCCACCGGCTCCTCGTTGACGTCCATCACGCCGAAGATGTTCTCGTCGGTGGCGATGAGGTCCAGCACCTCCTCCTCGGCCGGCTCCGGCTCCGGGGCGCGCTGCAGCGACTTGATCAGGTCGGCCTGCAGGTTGTCGAGGTCCACCGTCGCCTCGGCGATCTCGCGCAGCGCGACGACGGGGTTCTTGTCGTTGTCCCGCTCGACGGTCAGCTCCTCGCCGCGGCTGATGTTGCGGGCGCGCTGGGCTGCGTGCAGGACCAGCTCGAAGCGGTTCGGCACCTTGAGGACGCAGTCCTCGACCGTGACGCGTGCCATGGCAACTCCAGCTCTGCGGGTGCGGCGGCCGGCCAGGCGCACAACGGCCCGGCCAACCCCTCCCCTAACTCGGTGAAACCTCCATGTAGCCATCGGCGCGGGCCGCTGCAAGCGGCACGGCAAGCGGCCGCACCCCGGCCGTTCCCGTCCCGGCCAGGAGTTCGGCCGCCGTCCGACCGAGCACCGGGTGCCGCCAGCCTGCCGCCAGGTCGCAAAGCGGGGCCAGCACGAAGGCGCGGTCCTGCAGCCGGGGATGCGGCAGCAGCGGGTCGGGCCGCGCGCGGACCAGGCCGTCCAGGTCGAGCAGGTCGAGATCGAGGGTCCTCGGGGCGTTGGGATAGGGGCGGACCCGGCCGAAGCGAGCCTCGATCCGCTGCAGCCCGGCCAGCAGCGCGGCCGGATCCGGTGCCGCGACACCGGGCGCCGGCACGAGCAGCGCGACGCCGTTCACGTAGTCCGGCGCGCCGCTCCCGGCCGGGACCGCCTCGCTGGCGAACCAGCGCGAGAGCGCGCGCAGCCGCAGCCCCGGCAGGCCATCCAAGGCCACCGCGGCGCGACGGCAGGTCTCGAGCGGCGGGGCGCCGTCCGGCCCCGGCAGGTTGGCGCCGATGCCGATCAGGATCACGCGCCGCCGTCCCCGCTGACGGGTGGGTGACGCTGCGATGCAGTTTCATTATGGTCCGAAAGCAGAGAGCGAAAGACCCGGACGTGCATTTCGATCCCCAGGAGAGGCTTGGGCTCTTCATAGACGGCGCGCATCTCTATGGCGCCTGCCGCAACCTCGGCTTCGACGTGGACTACAAGGACCTGCTCGGCTTCTTCCGCCGCCAGGCGCGGCTGGTCCGCGCCGCCTATTACACCGCGCTGCTGGAAAACGAGGAGTACTCGCCGCTGCGGCCGCTGGTGGATTGGCTCGGCTACAACGGCTACTGCGTGGTCACCAAGGCCGCGCGCGAGTTCACCGATTCCGCAGGCCGCCGCCGTGTTCGGGGCAACATCCATATCGAACTGGCCGTGGACGTGCTGACGCTGGCCCCCCGGCTGGATCATGTCGTGCTCTTCGCCGGCGACGGGGACCTGCGCCGGATGGTCGAGGCGGTCCAGCAGCAGGGGGTGCGGGTGTCCGTGCTCTCCACCATCCGTACCCAGCCGGCGATGGTCGCGGACGAGTTGCGCCGGCAGGCGGACCAGTTCATCGATCTGGCCGAACTCGCGCCGGACATCACGCGCCGCCAGACCGAGCCGCGGGCCCGCCCGCCCGCGGTGCGGCCGCCCGAACGCACCCGCGCCACGCCGGCCGATCCCTTCCGTGACCCGGTGGACCTGCCCGAGTAGCGCAGCGCGGGCTATGCCCCCCGGCATGAGCGAGACCGCCCAATTCCCCGGCCCCGACTGCCCCCTGTGCCCGCGGCTCGTCGCCTATCGCGGCGCCAATCGTGCGAAATGGCCGGACTGGCACAACGCCCCGGTTCCGTGCTGGGGCCCCTCGGACGCGCCGCTGATGGTGCTGGGGCTGGCGCCGGGGGTGAAGGGCGCCAACCGGACCGGAAGGCCGTTCACCGGCGACCATGCCGGGCGGCTTCTCTACGCCACCCTGCTGAAATACGGCCTCGCCCGCGGCGAATACCGGGAAGACCCGCGGGATGGCATGGAACTGACCGCGGTGCGGATCGTGAACGCGGTGCGCTGCGTGCCGCCGGAGAACCTGCCCACCCCGGCCGAGATCGCCACCTGCAATCGCTTCCTGGCGGCGGAGCGGGCGGCGATGCCGCGGCTGAAGGCGGTGCTGGCGCTCGGCCTCGTCGCGCACAACGCGCTGCTCAAGACCTACCGCATCCCTGCCGCCCGGCTGCGCTTCGCCCATGGCGCGCTGCACGCGCTGCCCGACGGGGTGCTGCTGGCCGACAGCTATCACGTCAGCCGCTACAACACGCAGACCGGGCGCCTCACCACGGAGATGTTCGAGGCGGTGGTGCAGGCCGTCCTCGCGCGGCTCTGACCGCGCCTACCGGTTGGTGATCGCACCCTCTCGCAACATCCGCATGCAGCCGCGCACCACCGGCGCGCAGGCGGCATCGGTCATCAGGCCGGCCTCGCGCGCCGCGCTGTAGCCGATGCGCCGGACCCGCCCCTCGACGAGGTGGAAGGTGGTGCGGCACTCGCCGCTGCCGGAAATGCTGACGCCGACATCCACCCAGGGCAGCCCGCCCGACAGGGCCGAGGCCGGCGCGCCGCGGTCATAGGTCCAGAAGGTGCAACCGGGCGATGCCGCCTCCCGGTCCGGGATGCCGGCGCAGAGGCGCAGATCGTCGGCCGGCAGGCCGACCAGGGACTGCCGCGCCTGGTTGACCATCAGCGCGTCGCCGGTGGAACAGCCGGCAACGGCGAGCAGCAGCGGCAGGACGCGGCGCAGAGACACGCGGACGGTATCGCCCGTCGCGGCGCCCTACGCCAGCGGCCGCCCGGCCAGCGCCGCTTCGACCGCGCGCAGCACAGCCGGGTTGTCCGGCTCGGTCGCCGTGGGGAATGCGCGCACCGCGAGGCCGTCCTTCGCGACCAGATACTTGTGAAAATTCCAGCGCGGCGGGCCGCCGGCGCGCTGGGCGAGCCAGGCGAAGAGCGGGTGCACGCCCTGCCCGCGGACGCGGGTCAGCCCGGCCATCGGGAATGTGATGCCGAACATCGTGTCGCAGAACTGGCGGATGCGCGCGGCATCGGTGCTTTCCTGCGCGAAGTCGTTGGAGGGCACGCCGATCACCGCGAAGCCCTGGCCGGCGAAGCGGTCATGCAGGCGCTGCAGCGCGGCATATTGCGGGGTGAAGCCGCAGAAGCTCGCGGTGTTGACGATCAGCAACGCCTGGCCGCGGTGATCGGCGAGCGGCAGCGTCCCGCCCTCCAGCGCGTCGAGCGTGAAGTCGAAGACGGTGGGCGCGGGCGCGGCTGCCATCAGCAGCGGGCTCGCCAGGATCGCTCGGCGCGCAAATGCCGCGCGTTGCGATCCAGCGCTCCGGTGCCCGGCTTCGCCTGCGCCCTCGGCGCATCGCAGCGCATCAGCCATACCGCTCCTCCATCCAGGGATCGCCGCGATTGTGGTAGCCGCGCACCTCCCAGAAGCCGGGCCGGTCCTCGCGCAGCACTTCGATCCGCGTCACCCATTTCGGGCTCTTCCAGAAATACAGATGCGGCACCACCAGGCGCACCGGCCCGCCATGCCGGCGCTCGAGCGGCGCGCCCGCCCAGGAATGGGCGAAGAGGTTCTCCGCGCGGGCGAAGTCCGCCATGGCGAGGTTGGTCGTGTAGCCGTCGTAGCTGGTCAGCGCGACGAAGCGCGCCTCCTCCTTGGGGCGGGCCATCTCCAACAGCGTCGCGACGGCGACGCCCTGCCAGCTGTTGTCGTAGCGCGACCATTGGGTGACGCAGTGGATGTCGTTGACGCGCTCCACCTGCGGCAAGGCGCGGAACTCCTCCAGCGTCAGGCGCACCGGCACCGCCACCAGCCCCTCGATCCGCAGGCGCCAGTTCTGCGGGTTCACGTCCGGCTGCACGCCGAGGTCGAGCACCGGGAAGTCCTGCACCAGGCGCTGGCCCGGCGGCAGGCGCTCGGCAAGCGGGTCGGCATGCATGCCGGTGAGCAGCCGGCCTTCCCGCGCCCAGTCCTGCTTCGTCGCGATCAGCTTGTCCTTGACCTTGCCGGTCAGCGGGACGGCGTCGTCCTCGGCCATGCGCTCTCCTCGCGCGGCATAGGTGCGCGCCATGGTCCCGGGCGCAAGGGGTCAGCCACCCCAGAGCAGGGTCACGTTCCCGCCCAGCCAGCGCTGCCGATAGGGCCGGAAGGGCGCGAGGGCCTCCGGCGCAAGGCCCAGGATCTCGAAGCCCTGGCCATCGGCCAGCCAGGGTCGCGCCGGGTCGGCCAAATGGCCCTGCGGCGCGCCGGCGAGTTGCGCGATGCGGCTGGCGTCGCGTGTTTGCGCCAGGGTGAAGCGCGCGAAGCGATCCAGCGCTGCGGCCTCCTCCGGCGCGAAGGGCTCGCCCGCCGCGGCGCCGAGGCGCGCGAGGGCCGCGACCGGCGCCAGGGCGAAGAGATGGTAGTGCAGCGCCATCCGGCCGCGCGCCAGCTCCTGCGGATGCGCTCCGTCCGGCGTGACGGCGGCGAGGAAGCGACGGCCATAACCCATGCCGTCCCGCAGCAGCGCCCGGTCCCCAGCCGCGACGCCGGCGGCGGCCAAGGCGAGGCCGGCCCAGGCGACATGGTTGTTCAGCACACTGTTCGGCACGTGGTTCGGCGGCGGCCGGTCATAGGGCGGGCGGACGGCGCGGGCGACCTGCGCCAGCCAGGCGGCGATGCGCGCCTGCTGCCCCGGGGCGGCCGGCGCGTCGCGCAAGGCGAGGAAGGAGAGCGCCGCACCCGCCAGCGTCCATTTCCGATGGTAGGCGGCCTGGGTGTTGAACTCGCCGACCAGCGCGCCGGCCTCGGCCCAGGCCTGCAGCAGCGCCAGCGCGCAGGCCGCTTCCGCCGGGTCGCGCAGCGCGACCCAGCGCTCCGTCGGCCGCTGCAACGCGTTCAGCCACTCGGTCAGCGGCCGCGACGCCTCCCGGTCGGCGGCGACGCGCACAGGATCGGGGATGGAGGCGCGCGCATCGGTGTAGAAGCCCTGGCTTTGCAGCGAGACGACCGGCGGCGGCGGCGCCGGGCAGGGGCGGGCGGAGAGCGGCCGGGACGGTCCGGGAGCGCCGAAGGGCGCGGGCAGCGTCTCGGCCCGCGCCGGCGCCGCGAGCATTGCACCGAGCAGCAGCGCGAGGCAGGGCCTCACCCCTTCTCCCGCATCAGCCGCGCCTTGTCGCGCTGCCAGTCGCGGGGGGGGGGGGGGGGGGGGGGGGGGGGGGGGGGGGGGGGGGGGGGGGGGGGGGGGGGGGGGGGGGGGGGGGGGGGGGGGGGGGGGGGGGGGGGGGGGGGGGCGCGCGGCGG
>NZ_JBWXTD010000002.1:515944-516634 GCF_056682175.1 Falsiroseomonas sp. RANM36 | reverse complement strand
GCGAGACGATCCATCGGCTCGCTCTTGCCGGCGGCCCGCGCGGCCGCCTGCTGCGTTTCCCGGCCGCCATGGCAGCCGGAGCCTTCTGCAGGCATCGGTGCGCTGGTGGGAGGGGGCGTGTCCATCAGGCGCCCTCGGAGCCCACGTCGCGGGGGGGCTTCGCGGCCCCGCTTGTCATGCTTCTTCTTGCCTTCCGCGAGGCCGAGCGTGACCTTCGCCACGCCGCGCTCGTTGAAGTGGATGTCCATCGGCACCAGCGTCGTGCCGTCGCGCGTGATGGCGCCGATGAGCTCGCGCACCTGTTTCCTGTGGAGGAGAAGCTTGCGCGGGCGCCGCGGCTCGAAGCGGGCGACGAAGCTGCCGGCCTGCCATTCGGGGATGTAGACGTTGAACAGCCAGATCTCGCCGTCCCGCTCGCCCGCCCAGGCATCGGCGAGGGTGGCGCGGCCGGCGCGCAGGCTCTTTACCTCGGGGCCGACGAGCATGACGCCGGCCTCGATCGTGTCGTTGATCTTGTAGTCGAAGCGCGCCTTGCGGTTCTGCGCGGCGACGCCGTGGCTGATCAGGCCCTTTTTTCGTGGTTCGGCCATGGGTCGGGGTGCTGTCGTCCAATCTGGGGCCCCCCCCCCCCCCCCCCCCCCCCGCGGGGGGGGGGGGGGGGGGGGGGGGGGGGGGGGGGGTGGTGGTGGG
>NZ_JBWXTD010000002.1:505749-515844 GCF_056682175.1 Falsiroseomonas sp. RANM36 | reverse complement strand
GGCGCCCCCCCCCCGCCCCGCCCCCGCCCGCCGGACTCGCCGCCATCGCGCGCGATGTCCGCGCGCTGCAGCAGCGCCTCCGCCGTGGTGCCGTGCAGCGGCGCCAGCGCGGTCCCGACCGAGCCGCCGCTGCGCAGCGTGTAGCCGGCGATGCGGAAGGGGCGCGACAGCGCCTGCACCAGCCTTGCCGCCGTCTCCGCTGCCTCCTCGGGTCCGGCGATGTCGGGCTGGATCACGGCGAATTCGTCGCCGCCGAGCCGCGCCAGCACGTCGCCGGCGCGCAGCGTGGACGCCATGCGGGTCGCCGCCGCCACCAGCAGCTGGTCGCCCACCGGATGGCCAAGGCTGTCGTTCACGCCCTTGAAGTCGTCGAGGTCGAGGCAGTGCACCGCGACCATCCGCCGCAGCCGCTCCGGCGCCAGCGCCTCCCGCAGGCGCTCGGCGAAGAGCACGCGGTTGGGCAGGCCGGTCAGCACGTCATGCTCGGCGAGGAAGCGGATGCGCGCATCGGCCTCGCGCCGCTCGCTGACATCGAGCCCGACCGAGACGACGCGCACCACCTGCTTGCCGCCGGCCAGCACGGGTGCGGCCGTGGTCATCAGCGTGCGCCGGCCGCCATCGGGGGTCGCGACCTCCCGCGCGGCGGCGCCGCGCGCCTCGCCGGCGGCGAGCACGGCGGCGGCATCCTGTTCCAGCCAGGGTGCGGCGCCGATCTCGGCGGCGCTGCGGCCGATCAGCGCATGGTCCGGGCCGGGCGGCGCGAAGATGTCGCGCGCCGCGCCATTGGCCAGCACGACGCGGCCATCGGCATCCACCGCCGTCACCGCCACCGGCAGCGCATCCACCAGCACGCGCAGCGTCCGCTCGGTCTCCTCAGCGCGCCGCATGCCGCGTCGCAGCAGCGCCATCAGCAGCGCGGAGCTCAGCGCGATGCCGAGGATGCAGGCGGTGAAGATCAGCGACAGGCGCGACGCGCTGGCCTGCGCCCGCGTCACGGCCTCCGCCCGGTCGGTGTGCAGCGTCACGTTCAGGCGCGTCAGCCGCTGCTCCACCGCGTCGAGCACCGCGCCGATCCGCGCCCGTGCCGCGGCATCGTCCAGGTGGAAGCCGAGGATGTCTCCCTCGATCGCCTCCAGCGATTCCAGCAGCCCCGCGACCATGTCGAGCCGGCCGTGCAGCGCATCGGCCGATTCCGCATTGTCCGGCGTCATCAGCGCGATGCGGCTCAGCAGGATCTCGTAGCGGTCGAGCAGCGTGTCCTCGGTCGCGGCGGCGTCCGGCTCGCCGATGCGCAGCAGCACGCTGCGCGTGCGATGCAGCTCCACCAGCGCCTGGCTGCTGTACCAGACCGAGATGCGCTGCGTCTGCGCCTCGAGCTTGAACTGCTGCACCGCCTGCTGCAGCGCGATCCCGACGGAGGCGGCGAAGAGCAGCGCCGCGGCCGCGCCGAGCAGCAGCGGCGCGCGGCGGCGCAGCGGGCTTGGCATCGCGCGGGATCAGGCGATCGTGATCGTCCGGATCTGCCAGATGGACCGCTCGCGCACCAGCGCGACATCGAGATCGGGCCGCTGCGACCAGGGGAAGATCATCCAGACCGGCCCGCGGTCGCGGATGCGCAACGGCTCGTCCTCCTCCCGCGTCGCGAGGAAGGCGCCGTGCTGCAGGAGCTCAGGCACCGGCGCGGTGATGGCGTAGTCGTTGAGCGCCTCCGCGCGCAGCATCTGCCCCTGCGCCCCGACATGCTGGAGCAGCCGCGCCAACGGCACGCCGGTGAAGCGGCGCGGCGCATTGCCCGTCCATGCGGTCCGCGTGACGAGGTCGGCGCGGCCGAGCGCCTCGAGCCCGGCAAGGTCGAAGCGCATCCCCTCGGCCGCGCCAATGCGGCCCGTCACCTGCAGGATCGGCCGCGCCCGCGGCGCACCATCGGCCTGCGCAAGGGCCGGCAGCGCGGCGGTCAGCACGGGCAGCGCGAGAAATCGGCGGCGAAGCATGGTCCTGTCCCCTGTGGCGCGGACCGCCCGGCGCGGCCCCGGCGCAGGATGCGGCGCGCGATTGAAGTTCGGGTTAACCCGCGGCGTCCGGGCGGCACCCGGTTGCGGCCGCCCTGCCGGCTCGCCTATGCCGGCGCGATGACCGCCACCCCCGCACTCCGCGTCGAGGCGCTGAGCAAACGCTACAGGCCCGATGCGCCGCCGGCCGTGGCCGACCTCTCCTTCGAGATGGCGCGCGGCGCCACCTGGGGGCTGCTCGGCGGCAACGGCGCGGGCAAGACCACCACCATCGCCATGCTGCTCGGCCTGCTGGTGCCGACATCCGGGCGCATCCTGGCGCTCGGTCACGACATGGCGACCGACCGCTTCGCCGCCCTGGCGCGGATGAACTTTTCGTCCCCGTACGTAGCGCTGCCGCACCGGCTCAGCGTGGCGGAGAATCTCCGCGTCTATGCGCATCTCTACGGCGTGCGGCGGGCCGAGGCGCGCATCCGCGAGCTGGCGGAGCAACTGCAGCTGACCGAGCTGCTGGACCGCCCGGCGGGCGAGCTTTCCGCCGGGCAGAAGACGCGCGTCGCCCTGGCCAAGGCGCTGGTCAACCGTCCGGAATTGCTCCTGCTCGACGAGCCGACCGCGAGCCTCGACCCCGACACCGGCGACTGGGTGCGCAGCTGGCTCGAGCGCTACCGGGCCGAGACCGGCTGCGCGATCCTGCTCGCCAGCCACAACATGGGGGAGGTCGAACGCCTCTGCGACCACGTGCTGATGCTCAAGCAGGGGCGCGTGGTGGACCAGGGCAGCCCGGCCGCGCTGCTGCAACGCTACGGCCGCGACGACCTGGAGGAGGTTTTCCTGGACATCGCGCGCGACCGTCAGCGGGTCGAGGGCATGGCATGAGTACGCCGGAGGACTCTCTCTCCCGCGAGGCGGGGGAGGGTGGCCGCGCAGCGGCCGGGTGGGGGCCGCAAGCCCTCGCGCTGCGTCACGCCGCAGGCGTGCTGTCCGCACGACGCATCTGGGGCCTGATGTATCGCCACCTCGCGCTCTACCGCCGCTCCTGGCCGCGGCTGATCGAGCTGATGTACTGGCCGGTGCTGCAGATGATCGTCTGGGGCTTCGTTACCGCCTATCTCGCCGGGGTGCAGAACAACGTCGCCAGCGTGGCCGCCGGCGTGCTGCTCGGCGGCGTGCTGCTGTGGGAGGTCGCGATCCGCAGCCAGATGGGCTTCGCCATCTCCTTCCTCGAGGAGATCTGGTCGCGCAACCTCGGCCATGTCTTCGTCAGCCCGGTGCGCCCGCTGGAACTCGTCGCGGGGCTGGTGGGGATGAGCATGCTGCGCATGTTCGCCGGCGTGATCCCGGCCATGCTGCTTGCCTTCGCGCTCTACGGCTTCGGGCTGTGGACGATGGGGCCGGTGCTGGTGCCGTTCTTCGCCTGCCTGATGATGATGGGCTGGGCGGTCGCGCTCGGCGTCACCGCGCTGATCCTGCGCCACGGCGCGGGGGCGGAGCCGCTGGCCTGGTCGGTGCTGTTCGGCCTGACGCCCTTCGCCGCGGTGTTCTATCCGGTCAGCGTGCTGCCGGACTGGCTGCATCCCGTCGCCTACATGATCCCCGCCGCGCATGTGTTCGAGGGGATGCGCGCCGCGCTGCTGGACGGGCGCATCGCCTGGGGCCACCTGGCGGCGGCCTTCGCGCTCGACCTGGTGTGGCTGGCGGCGATGGGCCGGCTGTTCCTCGGCCAGTTCGAGGGCGCGCGGGTGCGCGGGGCGCTGCTGAACATCGGCGAGTAGCCGCCGCCGTCCCGCCCGGTGGCTCCGGCCGAGCGGCCGCGCTACATGCCCGGCGTGAGCACCACCACCCGCCTCTTCCTCGTCCGCCACGCGCTGGTGGAGCCCTCCGCGCGGCTGACCATGTACGGCGCGATGGATGTCGGCCTGTGCGAGCTGGCGCTCCGGCAGGAAGCCGCGGCCTATCGCTGGCTCGCCGCCCGGCTGCCGCAGCCGGCCCATTGGCTGGTGACGCCGCTCTCCCGCACCCGCGCCACCGCCGCCGCGATCTTCGCCGCCGGCTACCCGGAGGCGCCGCTGCACACCGAGGCCGCGCTGATCGAGCAGCGCCTGGGCGAATGGGAGGGCCTGCCGCACGAGGCCTTCCTGGAACGCCTGCGCCATCCGCCCCACCCCTTCTGGTCCATCCATGCCGAGGAGCGGCCGCCCGGCGGCGAGAGCTTCGCCGACGTGATCGCCCGCGTCGGCCCGGCGCTGGACCGGCTGGTCGCGGCGCATGCCGGCGGCGACCTGGTGATCGTGGCGCATGGCGGCTCGATCCGCGCGGCGCTGGCCCATGCCATGGGCGTGCCCGGCCTCGCGGTCCTCAGCTTCTCGATCAGGAACCTGTCGCTGAGCCGGCTGGAGAAGATCGGCGCCGACTGGCGCGTCGCCGCGGTGAACGAGGAGCCGTTCACGCTATAGTTGGCCTCAGGCGCCGGCGCCCTCCTCCGGGGGCTTGGCTGGCGCACAGGCCGCGGGCGCGCCGGTGGCGATGCCTCATGGTGCGCGGGCCGCTTCGCGGCCGGGGGGGGGGCGGGGGGCCCCGCGGCGCCCCCCCCCCCCCCCCCCCCGCCGCGCGAGGGGCGCTATCAGGAACTGGACCAGGGGGATGATCGCGGCGCCGAGCAGGATGCCGAAGATGCCGGCCACCACCGCCTGGATCAGCCAGGCCGCGAAGCCGCCGGCGGGCAGCAATGCGTGCGAAAGATGCTGGGGGAAATGCCCGATGGACCTGAAGCCGAATTCGTCGAGGCCATGCAGCACGATGCCGCCGCCGACCCACAGCATCGCGGCCGTGCCGACCACGCCGAGAAATGCCAGGAAGGGCGGCATCCCGCGCACGATCAGGCGCCCGAGCGCCGCAATCGGCGGGCCGCCGCGGCGCGCCATCGCCGCGCCGGCGTCGTCCGCCTTCACGATCAGCGCGACCGCGCCATAGACGACGGCGGTGATGCCGATGGCGACGGCGGCCAGCACGATGGCGCGCATCACGAACGAATCCGTCTCGATGGCGGCAAGCGAGATGGCCATGATCTCGGCCGACAGGATGAAATCGGTGCGTATCGCGCCGGCGACGCGTGCATCCTCCAAGGCCTGCGGGTCCTGCGGCGCGACGCCGACCTCCTTTTCGTGCGCATGGGCGGCGTGCGGGAACAGCTTCTCCCAGACCTTCTCCGCGCCCTCGTAACAGAGGAAGGCGCCGCCCAGCATCAGCAGCGGCATGATCACCCAGGGTGCGAAGGCGCTCAGCGCCAACGCTGCCGGCAGCAGGAAAACGAGCTTGTTCCGCAGCGAGCCGATGGCGATCTTCTTGACGATCGGGATCTCCCGTGCCGCGGCGAAGCCGACCACGTAGCGCGGCGTCACCGCGGCATCGTCGATGACGACGCCGGCGGCTTTCGCACCCGCCTTGGCCGCATGCGCCGCGACATCGTCCACCGAGGCCGCCGCGATCTTGGCGATGCCGGCGATGTCGTCGAGCAGCGCGAGAAGGCCCGTCGCCATGCGACGCGCCTAGCCCGTGATGCCGATCTGCCAGGGCGCGAATTCGTGCCGCCCGACGCCGAGTTCCTCGCTCTTGCTCTTCTCGCCCGAGGCGATGCGCAGCAGCAGGTCCAGGATGCGCTCGCCCATCTCCGGCAGCGTCGCCTTCCCGTCCAGGATCTCGCCGCAATTGATGTCCATGTCGTCCTCCAGCCGGCGGAACATCGGCGTGTTGGTGGCGAGCTTCACGCTCGGCACCGGCTTGGCGCCATACATGGATCCTCGGCCCGTGGTGAAGGCGATGATGTTGGCGCCGCCGGCGATCTGCCCGGTGGCGGAGACGGGATCGAAGCCCGGCGTGTCCATGAAGACGAAGCCCCTCGCGGTGACCGGTTCGGCGTAGTGATAAACGCCCATCAGCGGGCCGGTTCCGCCCTTCATCATCGCGCCGAGCGACTTCTCGAGGATGTTGGCCAGCCCACCGGCCTGGTTGCCCGGACTGACCACGCCATTGATCTGCGTGTCGCGTCCCGCGGCGTAGACATCCTTCCACCAGCGGATGCGCTCGAGCAGTTTCTGGCCGATCTCCTGGCTGGCGGCGCGGCGCGTCAGCGTGTGCTCCACGCCATAGATCTCAGGCGTCTCCGAAAGGATGCCGGTGCCGCCATGCCGGGCCAGCAGGTCTACCGCCGCGCCGAGCGCCGGATTGGCGGTGATGGAGGAAAACCCGTCGGAGCCGCCGCATTGCAGGCCGATGCAGAGATGCGCCGCGCTGACCGTGCTGCGCGTCGCGCGGTTCGCCTCGGGCAGCATCTCCTTCACGGCGGCGATGCCGGCCTCGATGCTCTTCTTCGTGCCGCCGACTTCCTGCATGACCATGGTGCGCAGCATCGGGCCGGGTGTCAGGCCCTGGCTTTCCAGCATGGACTTGATCTGGTTGCGCTCGCAGCCGAGGCCGATCACCAGCACGCCCGCGACATTGGCGTGCTTCATGTAGCCGCCGAGGGTGCGGCGCAGCAGGTCCATCGGCTCGCCCGACAATTCCATGCCGCAGCCGGTGGAATGCGTGAAGGCGGCGACGCCGTCCACATTCGGGTACTCGGCCAGGCGTTCCTCCGTGAACCAGTCGGCAACCGCCTGGCTGACGGTGGCGGAGCAGTTCACGCTGGAGACGACCGCGATGAAGTTCCGCGTGCCCACGCGCCCATCGGCGCGCACGATGCCCTGAAACGTCTTGCGCTCGGCCTCGGGGACGGGCGCGACGGGCCGGAAGTCGCGGCCGATGGCCGGGTCGCGGTCGAATTCGCGGAACTCGATATTGTGGCCGTGCAGCATGGTGCCGGGCGGCGTGTCCGCGGCGGCGAAGCCGATGGTGACCTGGTATTTCAGCACCGGATCGCCCTTGCGCAGGTGCCGGGTGGCGATCTTGTAGCCCGCCGGCGCCTTCTCTCGGGCCACCATGTTCTCGCCCGGGATGGGCGTGCCGGGCTCGATGTCCACGCGGGCGACGACGACATTGTCATCCGGGTGCAGGCGGATGACGGGTCCGTCCATCCGCTTGGCATGCAGGTCGATCATGGCGACGCTCCTCGGCTCCTTGCGGCGCACTCTGCCCGGCCGGCGGCGCCAGGGCCAGACGGGCGGGCGGCGCCCTTCAGGGCCAGGCGGCCTTCGGCATGGGCTCCATGGCGGCGAAGTCCGGCTCGGTGGTGGCGCCGAGGCCCGGCACGTCCAGCGAGCCGATGTCGAGCACGCCATCGCGGATCGCAAGGCGCGGGCCGCGCGGCGTGTCGGCGTAGAGATCGGGATGCGCCTCCATGAAGCGGACCGCCTCGGCCTTCGGCCGGCCGGCGAAGCCGTCCACGAAATGGTGGCCGTTCCGCTCGACATGCGGCAGGCCCATCAGCGAGACCAGCGCCAGGTCCTGCTGCACGCAGACACCGGCAAGCGTCGTCAGGTCCTCGGCCGACATGAAATAGCGGTCGCGCCCTTCCGCCGCGTTCCAGGCGCGGCAGCGCGCCAGGTTGATCAGGGATCGCCAGACGCCCTTGCAGGCCTTGGAGGAGACGCCGGCATAGCCGAGCGCCTTGCCGGTGACGAAGGCGTCGAGCGGGCCGTCGCTCTCGTCGATGATCACGGGGCGCGCGGCGGCCAGCGTGCCCATGCCCGTCTCCAGCGCGCGGGCGCGCTTCACCGGCTGCTCGATGAACAGGATGGAGTTGCGCAGCTTCGCGAGCCGCGGCTCGGCCTCCATCGCGCGCCAGAGCGCCAGCGCGCCCTCGGCATCCTCGTACTGCTCGTTGCCGTCGAGGCTGGCGTGGTAGCCGCCATGCAGACGGTCGAGCACGGAGGCGATGCGCGACAGGCGCTCGACATCGGCCTTCACGTTGCCACCGACCTTCAGCTTCCAGTAGCGGTGGCGATAGGTGGCGACGACGTCTTCCAGTGTCTCGGGCAAGCCGTCATCGACGCGCTCCGTCTGGTCCGCCGCGGTGATGGGGTCCACCAGGCCCACCGTGTGGCGGGCATGGATGCGGCGCAGCGGATCGAGCGAGGCGAGCATCGCGGCGAAATCGAAGCCGGCGAGGTCGGGCAGGATGGCGTGCGGGGCCATACCGCCGATGTTGGCGCGCATGCCCGCCCAGAAGGAGACGCCCTTCGCCTTCAGCAGCGCATCCAGCATCGCGCGGTCCAGCAGCGCGCGGCCATAGCTGGCGACGAGGGGGTTGAGCTTCTCCGCGCCGCCTGCGGCCGTGACCTGCGCGTAGGTGTCGGCGAAATGGCCGAAGGCAGAGTCGGTGCCGGCGGCACGCGTCGCCTCGGTCGCGATTTCCAGCGCGCGACGAAGCTGCTGCTCGTTCTGCGCGTCGGAGAGCGCGGGGTCCTTGTCGAACCATTTCGCCGCGAGGGTTTCGGCGGCCACGCCCCAGTGCTCGGTGCCGTCCTCCAGCCGGATGCGCGCGCGCACCACGGCCTGGCGACCATGCGTGACGGTGATCACGCCGAAGCGGAAGGGCATGCGCAACCGGAAGGGCCATTCCAGGCGCTGCGTCTCGATCAGCGAAAAGCGCGGCGCGTCCATCAGGCTTGCTCCATCAGGCCGGAGAGGTAGCCGATCGCGCGCGCGGCGCAGGTCGGGCCATTCGGGAGGTAGTCGAAGGGCTCCACCGCGCAGAAGCCGCGATAGCCCGTCTCGCGCAGGGCGCGCAGCACCGGCCCGAAGCGGTCATCCCCCTGCCCCGGGCCGCGGCGGTTGCGGTCGTTCAGATGCACATGCGCGATCCAGCCGGTGGGCACGAAGCGGCGCAGCAGCGCCTCAACCGGCTCGGCCTCGCCATTGCCGGCGGCGCTGACGTCCAGCATCGTCCTGAGGCCGGGCGCGTTGATCCGCTCGACGATCGCGATGGCCTCCGCCACGGTGCGCGCCCAGTTGGTCTGGCGCGCATCCAGCGGCTCCAGGCAATAGGTCAGGCCGTGCCCTGCGGCCCAGGCGCCGGCCATCGCCATCGCCTCCTCCGCGCGCCCGGCATCGCCATCCGCCTCCACCTGGCGCTGTTTCGGCGAGCCATGCACCAGCAGCGTTGCGCCGAGATCGGCGGCGAGCCCGATCAGCCGCTGCATCACATCCAGCGTGCGGGCGCGCAGGGCGGGATCGGCGCTGGTGATGGATAGCCCGGCGGGCGCGACGAGCAGCCAGTGCAGGGAGGTGATCGGCGCGCCCTCCCCTTCCGCGATGCGGCGCAACTCCGCGCGGCGCGTGGCGGGCAGCAGGTGCGGCGCTTCGGCATCGAGGGTGAAGGGCGCGACTTCCAGCCCGGCATAGCCCAGCCCGGCGGCCAGCCGCGCCTGCTCGGCGAAGGGCAGGCCGGCGACGACCTCGTTGCACAGCGCGATGCGCATCACCCCTCCCCGACCGCGACCACGCGGCCTTCCTGCGCCGAACGCCGCGCCGCGTCCAGGATCGCCAACGGCGCAACGCCGCCTTCCTGCAGGTCCGGACCCTGCGGGATGCGCGTGCGCAGCGCGGCGATGAAGGCCTCGAGCTGCGCAGCGACGACGCCGACCGGATCGAGCGCCGGCGCCGGCACGATCTCGCGCGGCGCATGGGCGGGCAGCCAGGCGCCGCCCGGTGCGGGTTCGTGCCGGCCGCGGCGCAGCGCCAGACGCTCCGCGGCGAAGTCGAGTTCGGCGAGCGCATCCCGGCCGGCGACAGCGAGCAGCTTGCGCGTCTCTGCGCCGGGCACCACCGCGTCGTCATGTTCGCCGGGCAGGACGCAGCCGGCCTCGATGAAGCCGGTGGCGCCGGAGGGAAACAGAAGCTGGATCAGCGCCAGATCCTCGCGCCCACGGCCGAGCGGATCGGCAAGTGTCGCGAAGACGCGCGCAGGCGCCTCGCCGGCCATCCAGGGGATCAGGTCGGCGAAATGCACCGCGTCGTTCAGCAGCGCGCCGGAATCGGCGCGCGCGCGCGTGAGCCCCCCCCAGCGCGCGGGAAGGGGATGCAGCCGGCCCAACGCGCCCCCGCCGCCCAGGGCGGGCCGCGCCAGGGCCGTGGGGTGGGAGCGGAA
>NZ_JBWXTD010000002.1:489457-505649 GCF_056682175.1 Falsiroseomonas sp. RANM36 | reverse complement strand
GGCGCGCCGCCTCCCCGCCGCTCCGGCCGCGGCCCGGCGCCCCCCCCCCCCCCCCCCCCCCCCCCCCCAGGCCCGGCGTCAGCGCGCCGGCTGGCTGGCCGGTGCCGCGGCGCGTCCCGCGGCGCCGGCGCGTGCGGCCATCTCCTGCAGGAAGCCGGCGACCGATTCGGCGTTCACCGGGCTGTCGCCGAGGTCCACCGTGATGCGCCCGATCCGCCCGGTGAAGGCGAAGGGCACCTGGTAGTCGCCGTCATCCACCGGCGTGCCGGTGTCCATGCCGACGTCGAAGGTCTCGTCCCAGGCGAAGGTGAAGGGCACGGTGTGCGGCAGCGTGCGACGCGCGACTTCCTGCCCGTCCACCGTCAGCACGCCGGTGCCACCATGGCCGAAGGGGATCGGGCCCTGCGGGTTCAGCGTGAAGTCGAAGACGAGCGTGTGGCGCCCCGGCGGCAGCGCCTGCTGCCCTTCCCACTTCGCCCGCTCGAGGTCGAGCAGGTTCATGGTGAAGACCGGCCGGCCCTCCTTCAGGTAGAAGCCCCATCCGGCGAAGCGGCCACCCTGCGTGACCAGCACACCGTTCGCGCCGCCGGTCGGTACCTCGATCTCGGCGGTGATGCGGTACGACCGGTTGATGATCCCGGGCGCCGCGTTGGCCTGGGTGCAGCAGGACGGCCCGGTATAGACGAATTGCCGCCGCCCCGCCGCCGGCCCCGGCCGGGGCTGGATCATCCGCGTGAGGGTCGAGTTGTCGAGCGGGAAGACCTGGTTCTCCGTCGCCTGCATGATGAACAATTCGCGCATCGCCCGCAGCCGGTCGGGCTCACGCGCCGCAAGGTCATGCGCCTGCGACGGGTCCGCGCGCAGATCGAAAAGCTCCCAGCGCAGCCCGTTCATCACATCGGTCGGCCGCGGCGCCATGGATTCCCAGGGCGGCGCCGGCGGCACCGTGCTGGCGATCCAGCCATCATGGTAGATCGCATAGTTGCCGAGGATCTCGAAATACTGCGTGCGCCGCGTGGAGGGCGCATCCGCATTCTCGCGCGCGAAGCTGTAGGCCATGCTGGATCCGGCCATCGGCCGCTGGGTGATGCCGTTGACCGAGCGCGGCTGCGGGATGCCGGCGGCATCGAGGATCGTCGGTACGATGTCGTTGACATGGTGGAACTGATGGCGGATGCCGCCGCGGTCGGTGATGCGCGCCGGCCAGGACACCGCCATGCCGTTGCGCGTGCCGCCGAAGAAGGAGGCGACCTGCTTGGTCCAGCGATAGGGCGTGCCGAAGGCCCAGGTCCAGCCGACCGCCATGTGGTTGTAGGTCTGGTCGGTGCCCCACGCATCGTACCAGCGCATCTGCCGCTCCGCGTCCAGGAAGACGCCGTTGAAATACATCACCTCGTTCGGCGTGCCCGCGAGCGAGCCCTCCGCCGAGGAGCCGTTGTCGCCGCTGATGTAGATGATCAGCGTGTTATCGAGTTGGCCGAGCCGCTCGACCTCGGCGATCACGCGGCCGATCTCGTGGTCGGTGTAGGCGAGGTAGGCGGCGTAGACATTGGCCTGGCGGATGAAGAGCCGCTTCTCGACATCCGAGAGGCTGTCCCATCGCTGCAGGAAGTCGGGCCAGGGCGTCAGCTCTGCATTCGCCGGCAGCACGCCAAGGCGCTGCTGGTTGGCGAAGATGCGCTCGCGCAGCTTCTCCCAGCCCTCGTCGAAGAGGTGCATCGCCTCGATCCGCTGCACCCATTCGCGCGTCGGGTGGTGCGGCGCATGGGTGCCGCCGGGCGCGTAGTGGATGAACCAGGGACGGGTGGGCGCGATCTCGGTCTGCGTGCGGATATGGGTGATGGCGTCGTCGGCCATGGCGGTGGTGAGGTTCCACTCACCCGGCCTGGTGCCGAGATAGGGGTGGATCGGCGTGGTGTTGCGGAACAGGTTGCCGGGCTGCCACTGGCTCGTGTCGCCGCCGACGAAGCCGTAGAAATAGTCGAAGCCGAGACCGATGGGCCAGTTGGTGAAGGGGCCGGCCGCGGAGGCTTCCCAGGGCGGCACGTTGTGGTTCTTGCCGAACCAGGCGGTGGCGTAGCCGTTCTCCTGCAGGATCGCGCCGACCGTCGCGGTCTCCCGCGGGATGATCGAGTTGTAGCCGGGATAGCCGGTGGACAGCTCGCTGATGTTGCCGAAGCCGACCTGGTGGTGGTTGTGCCCGGTCAGCAGCGCGGCGCGGGTGGGCGAACAGAGCGCGGTGGTGTGGAAGGTGGTGTAGCGCAGCCCCGCCTGCGCCACGCGGTCGAGCGTTGGCGTCGGGATCACGCCGCCGAAGGTGGAGGGCGCCGCATAGCCGACATCGTCAGTCAGGATCAGCAATACGTTGGGCGCGCGCGCGGGCGGCATGACCTGCGGCGGCCAGGCGGGCTGGCTGTCCACGGCATTCGGCATGATGGTGCCGGTGAAGGGCGGTGTCGGGGCCGGCAGTTGCAGCCCTTGCGGCGTGATGACCGCGCTCGGCGTTCCTGGCGTTCCCCGCACCACCTGGGCGGAAGCGGGACCGCCCAGGGCGATCGTCGCGGCTGCCGAGAGCAGCGCGGCACGCCTCAGACCTGCGAACAGCACCATCGATCCTCCAACCCTGCCGAACAGCCGGCGACGAAAGCGTCCGCGATCCGACGCCGGGGGACCGATCATAGTGGGCGGCAGCGGCGGATGGCGGCCCTCGACTATCCGCGATGGGCAAATCGGCGGGGAAGTTTCATGCGACCTTGCGCACGGCTTCGTGTTCCCGGACGCCGCGGCGCGGCTCCGCGGTCAGCGTCAGGGACGGCGACTCGCCGAACAGGCGGCGATAATCCCGCGCGAAGTGACCGAGGTGCCAGAAGCCATGCGACAGCGCCACGGACTTCACAAGCGCGGGCCGGTCGGCCGCCGCGCGCAGGGTGCGCCGCACCAGCAGCAGCCGGCGCAGCTTCAGATAGACCTGCGGGCCGGCGCCGGTGACGGCCACGAAGGCGTCGTGCAGCTTCCTGAGCGAGATGCCGAGCGCGGCGCAGAGCTGCTCGCGGTACACCGGCCGTTCGATATGCGACTGGAGGTAGTCCTCGGCCATGCGGACCACGCGATGCGCCTCCGCCGCCGCGCGCGGCTGCGGCAGCAGCACCGCGCCCGTGGTCATCGCATCGAGCATGGCGTCCGCCAGGGACTGGCCGAGACTCTCGCAGCACGCGGGATCGCGCAGCGCCTCCGGTGGGTCCTCGGCAAGACGGGCGGCCACCGAGAGTATCCGCAGCAGATGCGCATTTGCCGCTTCGGGCAGGCCCAGGACGGCTGCCTGCCCGGCAGTGCAAATCGCCGGCTCGGCCAGTTCCAGCCATGTCTCGAGGCGATCGGTTTGTACCGCGAGCGCCGCCCAGGACACCGGGCTTGTGGAGGTCGCCCGGAACTCCACCCCGCCGGTCAGCAGGAAGGCCCCGCCAGCGTTCACCTCCGACCCGTTCATCCGCGCCGGGCCGGCCGTGTAGTGGAGCGGCACGAGCAGCGCGCTCAGCCCCGCATGCAGGGCGCCACGCATCGTATGCTGCGTGCAGTCGGCCTGCTGGACGAGCATGTCCGAGACGCGCAGCAGGCGGTGCCGCGCGGCGAAGCGCGTTCCGGGCAGCGGCACGAACTCGAACTCGCCGCCTGCCAGAGCAGCGGCGTATTCATCCGGCTCGGTCGTGCTGCGCACAACCGCATCGGCCGCCGCATCATGCAGAAAACCCAAACGCCGAGACCTCCAGACGCTGAATGGCCGAGCGCAATCGCATGCACGAAGCGCAATATAGAACGGCCGAAAGGGAGCGCCCCCATAAGGCACCGCCCTCGGGCGCCATTGCAACCTTCATCCGATTGCGCCGCACGGCGCCTCGCGAGGCGCTTCGCCCGAAACGGATAGCGCATCCCGCTGCCGGTCGTGCGAAGCTGCCCTAAGTGTGATCGCGATCGCGGCGACGTTCAGGGATGGGCGCCGCATCGGCTGGCGCGGGGTGGGATCATGGCCGAACGGCGTGCTGGACGAGCGAAGGACCACAGCCTGGCGAGGCTGGCCAGGGCGCCAGGCGCGGCCTGCCTGCTCCTGGCCGGCATGGCCATGGCGGCGCCGCAGGCGGTCGCGCAGGCACCCGCCGAGGAATGGCGGTTCTCCCTCACCCCCTATGTCTGGTTCGCCGGGGTGAGCGGCGACGTCACGCTGCCGCGTGGCGGCACCCGCGATTTCAGCGCCGATTTCGGTGACATCTTCGACACGCTGAAATTCGCCGCCATGGCGACGGCGGAAGCCCGCCGCGACCGCTTCGGCATCCTGGTGGACTTCCTCTACCTGGAGACGGAGGAAGGCTTCAACACGCCCCGCAGCATCGCCGTGCGCGGGGGCGATACCCGGATGACCACCACCGAGGCCTCGGTGGTCGGCCTGTTCCGCGCCGTGGAGGAGCCGGGCTACTGGCTCGATGTCGGCGCCGGCCTGCGGGCCTGGTGGCTGGACACGCGGATCAGCGCCAATCAGGGCCTGCTCGCCGGCCGCTCCGCCAGCACCTCGTCCAACTGGGTGGATCCGCTGGTCGCCGCGCGCGGCCAGGTGCGGCTGAGCGAGAGCTTCTCGCTCACCGCCTATGGCGATGTCGGCGGCTTCGACACCGGCTCGAAGCTCACCTGGCAGGCGATCGGCTCGCTCGATTGGCGGATCACCCCGGCCATCGTGGCCCGCGCCGGCTGGCGCTACATCGCGATCGACCGGAACAGGACCGATGCGGAGGTGGATGTCGCGATGAGCGGGCCCTTCCTCGGCGTGACCTTCCGCTTCTGAAAGGCCGCTGGAAAAGGCCCGCGGACGCGATCCGTCCGCTTCAGAAGCTCATCCCGATGCCGATCGAATAGCCGGTGATGTTGTCGTCGGCGAAGAGGTAGCGCGCCACCAGCCGGACCCGGTTGAGGTAGATGCCGGCGGCGCCAAGCTCGAAGCGCCCGGTGTCCAGCTCGATTCCGCCGCCGACCTTCGCGGCCCAGGCGAAGCCGAGCGCGCGTTCCTGGTCACCGAAATAGCGGCTGGCATTGCCTTCCAGCACCCAGCGCACCGGGCGGCCGAAGGCCTCGAGGCCGGTCGGCCAGCGGTAGCGGGCCCAGAGGCTCAGCGTCTGCGCGGTGGCATCGCCGGCGAACATCTCGGGCGTGTCGCCGAAGGTCTGCAGTTGCAGATGCGTGTAGCGCAGTTCCATGTCGATATCGCGCGCCGGCCGGTAGTCGTAGTACGCCAGCATCAGCGCCCCGCCGACGCCGAAGATGTTCATGTGCCGATCGGTCAGGAACGATATGTCGCGGTCGGTGCGGAAGTTGATGAAGCTGCCCAAAAGGGAGGCATCGCCGACGGCATATCCGGCGGCGACGTTCACGATGGGGCGCAGCCAAAGGTTCTCGACAAGCGGGATGTCATAACCGAGGCCCAGCGTCATCGCCACGTTGTTCCAGCGCAGCGGCGTCG
Source organism: Falsiroseomonas sp. RANM36 (assembly GCF_056682175.1). NCBI lineage: Bacteria > Pseudomonadati > Pseudomonadota > Alphaproteobacteria > Acetobacterales > Roseomonadaceae > Falsiroseomonas > Falsiroseomonas sp. RANM36. The sequence continues at coordinate 500,146 of NZ_JBWXTD010000002.1, read as the reverse complement.
CGCGCGCGCTCTCGAAGCCGCTGAAAACGGCTCGCGGGTCGTAGCGCGCATAGCCGATGTAGCCCTCCATCCACAGCGGGAAGGATTCGCTCAGCGTGAAGCCGAAACCGAGCTGGCCCAGGGTCAGCGTGTTGTCGCCGAGCCCGGAGCGCGAAGCCTCGGAGCGATTCACCTGGATGGCGTTGGCGGAGCCGTCCGGGATCATGTTGTAGCCCATAAGACCGAGAACGCCGCCGCGGCGCGTGGCGATGGCGTCGCGCCGTGCCTCCAGCCGATCGGCAATCTCGTCCCGGATGCCTTCCAGCAGGCCGCCCTGCGCCAGAGCCGGGGCCGGGGCGAGCAGCGGCACCGCGAGCAGGATCGGTCGCGCCCAAGCCGCGCGGTACAGGAAGGACACTGGGCGCCCCCGAGAACAAGCCGGTCACGCCCGCACATTGTCCGTGGCGCGCCCCGAATGCAACTTCCGGCTACACCGCGAAGAAGGGCGTCTCCGCCTTTCCCCGCAGGCGGATGTCGAAGCGGAACGCACGCAGCCCGTCCGCCTCGCCATCCGCCGCGGCCAGCAGCAACGCGCGGCGGTCCGAGGGCACCAGCGCCAGCACGGGATCGCCTTCCTGCTCCGCGGCGAAGCCCGGGAAGAACACGGTGGTCAGCACCCGGCGCATCAGCCCGCTGCCGAGCACGGTGAGGTTCGCATGCGGCGCACGCGGCCCGAGCGCATCCGCGAAGGCGCCGGGCAGCACCGTGCGGAAGGCGTAGCGCCCCTCGTCATCGGTGCGCGTGCGGCCCCAGCCCAGGAAGTCCGGATCCGCCCCGGCATCCAGCGCGGCGAAGCGGCCTGACGCATCGGCCTGCCAGAGTTCCAGCACCGCGTTGACGCACGCCAGCCCGTCCTGCCGCGTGACGCGTCCGCGCAGCAGGACCGTCTCCCCGCGCCGCGTCGGAGCTGCATCCGCCGAGACGCGCGTGAGGTCGTGGTCGGCCGGGCCGAAGAAATCCGCCGGGAAGAACGGGCCGATGGTCTGTTGGGAGGTCGGGACCATCGTCAGCCCTCCGGCGTCGCATGGCGGCCGCGCAGCACGATGTCGTGCGTGAAGCCGAGGAACAGGTCGCCGACCGAAGCCGGCGGCAGGAAGCGCGCGATCATGCGCGACCGCGCGGCCGGGTCGGGGATCGCGTTCAGGATGCGGTCGAGCGCGTTCAGCGACTCGCCGGGGAAATACATCTGCGTCACCAGCCGCGCGAGGCAGGACGGGCCGTGCACCGAGAAATGCAGGTGCGGCGGGCGCCACCAGGTCTCCTCCACCGGCACCGCATAGGCGCCGGGCTTGATCGTGGTGAAGGCATAGCGCCCATCCGCGTCGGTCAGCGCGCGCCCATGGCCCAAGAAGTTCGGATCGAGCGGCGCGGCGCTGCCGTCATTCGCGTGCGCATAGCGCCCCGCGGCATTGGCCTGCCAGAGCTCCACAACGGCACCGGCGACCGGCCGGCCGTCCTCGTCCAGGATGCGACCACCGATCCGCATGAGCTGGCCGATCGCCGGCCGGCCGGGCGTGGCCTCGGCAAGGTTCACCGCACCCGGCACGAGCTTGCGGTGCAGCGCGACGAGGCCCGCCATCTCCGCGCGGCCCGCCGGTCGGGGCAGCAGCGGCTGCGCCGGGGTGTGCGTCCAGGTGTTCGGATAGCCGGGAACCGGCACCTCGGGCTCGATGCCGTCGGGCAGCGCGGTCATGCGGAGGCTCCTTTCCGGTCGCGCTCCAGCTGCGCGATGATTTCGGGCATGCGCGCCGCGGCGCCGGCCTGCAGGCTGTCGAACAGGCTGTTGCCATGGGCGTCGATGCCGACCGTGAGCGGGCCGAGCCCCTCCACCGCCAGGCGCACCAGGCGGTAATGCGCGACCAGGTCGTTCCACGCCACGGCGCGCACCGCGCGGATCGCCGCGGTGTGCAGCGGCGCGCCGCCGCCGAGGAAGGACAGATAGACGCAGCCCACTTCTTGCATCGCCGCGGCGCAGGCCGCGTCGAGCCCGCCCTTCCCGCCCACCGCGGTCAGCCCGTAGTGGCGGATCAGCCGCGGCATCAGCGCGTTGAAGCGCGTGCTGGTGGTGGGGTTCATGTAGAGCACCTCCAGCCCGCCATCCGCCGTGTCGCGGCTGTAGGAGCCGAGATGCAGCAGCGAGCCGCCCTGGAGCACGATCGGCGGCGCCGCGTTGCGATCGGCGCAGTCCAGCAGGCGGTGATGCGTCGGCAGGCCGGCGGTGATGACGATCTCGCCATCCACCAGGATCATGTCGCCGGCACGCAGGCTTCGCGCATCCTCGCGCGTCATCGGGAAGCGCATCCTTCGCATCCGATTCAGGCCTCCGGTGCTCGTCGCCTCCGGCGCCTCCGCCCTTCGGTCATCGGAAGCGCTCATTCAAACCGCTCCACGCTGCCATCGGCATGCAGTCGCGCGCGGGTGCGGCGGTTGATCCAGCAGTTGAAGCAGACCGCGACCGGCGTGTAGCCATGCCCCGAGGCGTAATCCACATGCACCGCCAGCGCCGTGGTGTCGCCGCCGGTGCCCATCGGACCGAAGCCCGTGGCGTTCACCGCGCGCAGCAGCCGCTCCTCCATCGCCGCGAGCACCGGCTCGGCATTGGCGCTGCCGACCGGGCGCATCGTCGCCTTGCTCGCGATCTTCGCCGCCACGTCGAAGCTGCCGCCGATGCCGACGCCGATGATCACCGGCGGGCAATGCTGCGATCCTGCCTGCAGCACCACCTTCATCACGTATTCCTCGATCTGCGCGAGCGTCGGGAAGGAGAAGGTCTCGAGCGCCGCCCAGCGGCCCGAGCCGAGCGCCTTGGGCTGGCACAGGATCTCCACCCAATCCGCGCCGCCCGCGACATCCCAGGTGATCAGCGGCATGTCCTTGCCCTTGTAGCCGCGCTCATTCGTCAGCGGGTTCGTCACATGCTTGAGCAGCGGCGGGCTGATGGTGGCCACCAACTCGTCGAAGCCGTCGCCGATCGCCTGCCGGATGTCGCCCTCGAGGCGCGCCGCGGTGCCGATCGTGACGTGATAGACCGGCACGCCGGCATCCGAGCAGACGAAGCGCTCCTCCTGTTCGGCGCGCCGTGCGCTGCCGAGCATCATGCGCAGGACCTGGCGCGCGCCCTCATGCGTCTCGCGCGCCAGCGCCGTCTCCAGGCCGGCCTTGGTGTCCTCCGGCACCTTGCGCAGCGACCAGTCGTAGAGCCGGGCCGAGAGATCCTTCACCGCCGCATAGGTGATCGGCATGCACGCGCTTCCTCCCGGGTGGCGGGGCAGATGGCGGGAGTTTAGGGCTGGACCATGCGGCGGAAAAGAGCTTAAGTCATAAAGCTGACCTTTAGGCTGAAGGGGAGGTTGCGCGGGGCGCATGATGAAGCTGCACTGGTCGCCGCGCTCGCCCTTCGTGCGCAAGGTCATGGTCGCCGCGCATGAGCTGGGGCTGGCCGACCGCATCCGCACCGTGCGCACCGTCGTCGCCATGCGCCGGCCGGCGCGCGAGCTGCTGCCGGAGAACCCGCTCGGCAAGATCCCGACCCTGGTGCTGGAGGACGGCACCGTGCTCTACGAAAGCCAGGTCATCATCGAGTATCTCGACAATCTGGCGGGCGGGGGCAGGCTGATCCCGGCCGGCGGCGCGGCGCGCTGGCAGGAATTGCGGCGGCACGCGCTGCTGGATGGCTTCCTCGACCTGCTGATCCTCTGGCGGAACGAGCGCGATCGGCCGCAGCCGCTGGCGGAGCTGATCGAGGCCTTCGCGCTCAAGACCGATGCCGTGCTTCCGGCGATCGAGGCGGAGATCGAGGCGATCGCCGCCGGCCCCGTCGGGCTGGCGCAGATCACCGCCGCGGGGGGGGGGGGCGGGGCCGGGGGGGGGCGGCGCCGCGGCGGCACGCTTCGCCTCAGCGTGGACCAGGCCGTGGCGAAGCTGAACCCGCTGCTGGTGCGCGTGAACCCGGAATACATGGTGGCGGAGCTGCTCTACAGCGGCCTCACGCGCCTTTCGACCGACATGACGCCGGAACCGGACCTGGCGGAGAGCTGGTCCTCCAGCGACGATCTCGTCACCTGGACCTTCGTGCTGCGCCCCGGCCTGACCTTTCACGACGGTTCGGCCTGCACCTCTGCCGATGTCGTCGCCTCCTTCGAGGCGATGCTCGACCCGGCCACCGCCTCTCCGGCGCGCAACAACATCGGCCCGATTGCGCGCGTGACCGCGACCGACGCGCGCACTGTCGTCTTCACGCTGCGCGGCTCCTATGCGGACCTGCCGGTCATGCTGGCCTACACCAATGCGCGCATCGTGCCGGCCGCACTGACCAAGGCGCCGGCGATGGCGAGGCTGGACCGCGAGGCGGTCGGCACGGGCCCGTTCCGCCTCGTCTCCTTCGAGCCGGAGCGGCAGGTCGTCGTGGAGCGGAACCCGGCCTATTACGACCGGCAGCGCCCCTTCCTCGACCGGGTGGAGGTGGTGGTGTATCCGGACCCGACCGCGGAGGGCTCCGCGCTCGCCTCCGGCAGCACCGACGTGATGATGACGGTGCTGCCGACGGAGTATGCGCGGCTGCAGCGCGCGAGCGGCGTGAAGGTGCTGCGCACCCCATCCGGCCAGTTCTGCAATGTGAACCTCGGCTGCGACAGCGCGCCCTTCAACGACATCCGGGTCCGCCAGGCGCTCGCGCTCACCGTGGACCGCGCCGCGATGGTGGATTTCGTCGCCGAGGGCTACGGCACGCCTGGCAACGACACGCCGCTCAACGGCGCCTACACCTATCATCGTGACCTGCCGCTCAAGCGGCCCGACATCGCGGCGGCGCGGCGGCTGATGGCCGAGGCCGGACACGCCAACGGGCTGCGCGCGACGATCATCGCCTCCGAACGGCCGGCCGTGCGCACGCAGCTCGCGGTCGCCTTGCGCGAGATGGCGCGGCCGGCCGGATTCGAGATCGAGGTGCAGACCATGCCGCACGCCACCTATCTCGAGCAGGTCTGGCGCAAGGGCAGCTTCTACATCGGCTTCTACAACATGCAGCCGACCGCCGACGGCATCTTCTCGCTGCTCTACACCTCCAACGCGGCCTGGAACGAGACACGCTGGAACAACCAGGCTTTCGACCGCCTGGTCGAGACCGCACGCCGCACCGCCGACCAGGCGCGCCGGCGCGACTTGTACGGCGAGGCCCAGGCGATGATGCACCGGGAGGTTCCCTCCATCATCCCGGTCTTCTTCGACCTGCTGGCGGCGCATCGCGGCTACGTCCAGAACTACCGGCTGCATCCGCGTGGCGCGGTGTTCCGGATCGACCATGTCTGGCTGGGCGAGGGCGCGCCGCGGCGGGGCTGAGCCGTGTCGGCGCGCTACCTGCTCCGCCGCACCGGGCTGATCTTCTACACGCTGCTCGTCGTGTCGCTTCTGGTCTTCGGCATCACCCAGGTGCTGCCGGCGGATGCGGCCGTGATGTTGATGGGCGAGAACGCGACGCCCGAGCAGCTCGCGGCGCTGCGCGAGCGCCTCGGGCTCGGCGATCCGGTCTGGACGCAATATCTGCGCTGGCTGGGCGGTGTGCTGTCGGGCGATTTCGGCATCTCGATGCGCACCGGCCTCCCGGTGCTGCCGCAAGTGCTGGAGGCGCTGTCGCGTTCCCTGCTGCTGGCGGCGCTCTCGATCGGGCTGATGCTGCTGGTCGCGCTGCCGCTCGGCGTGATCGCGGCGGTGCGCCGCGGCGGCGTGGGTGACGTCGCGCTCGGTCTCTTCTCCTACATCGGCGTGTCGCTGCCGGAATTCGTCACCGCGACGGTCGCCATCATGGTCTTCGCCGATCTGCTCGGCTGGCTGCCGGCGACGGGCTACGTGCCGCTGGCAGAGGACCCGCTGCGCGCCCTGCAGCACCTGGCGCTGCCGGTCGTCACCATCTCGCTGATCCTTGTCGCGCATGTCTCGCGCATGGTGCGCTCGGAGCTCGTGGACGTGCTGCACACCGACTATGTGCGCGCCGCGCGCCTCAAGGGCCTGCCGGAGCGGCTGGTGCTGCGCCGGCATGCGCTGCGCAACGCGCTGCTGCCGACCATCACCATCGTCGCGCTGGATGTCGGCTATGTGCTCGGCGGCATCATCGTGGTGGAGGAGATCTTCGCCATCCCGGGCATCGGGCGGACGCTGATCGTGGCGGTGCAGAACCGCGACCTGCCGATGATCCAGGCCGGCGCTCTGGTGATGGCCACGACCTATTGCGTGATGAATTTCCTGGCCGATCTCGGCTACGCCGCGCTCGACAAGCGGATCCAGTATGCCTGAGCTGCTGCGCCGCCTGCTCCGCTCGCCGCAGGGCTGCATCGGCGTGGTGCTGGTCGCGCTCGTGCTGGTGCTGGCGATCGCCGGGCCCTCGCTCGCGCCGCACAGCCCGGAGGCGTTGAGCCCGCTCAGGCGCTACCGCCCGCCGGGGCCGGAGTTCTGGTTGGGCACGGACCAGCTCGGGCGCGACATATTGAGCCGGCTGCTGGCGGGCGCGCGCGCGACAGTGCTGCTGGCGCTGCTCGCGACCTTGCTCGGCAGCCTGGCGGGCGCGCTGATCGGCACGGCCTCGGCCTTCCTCGGCGGGCGCGTGGACGAGGCGGTGATGCGCACCGTGGATGCGGTGATGGCGCTGCCCTCGCTGCTGCTGGCGCTGCTGATCGTCTCGGTGCTCGGGCGCGGGGCGGAGAATGCGGTGCTCGCCATCGCCATCGCCTTCACACCGGGGATGGCGCGCATCACGCGTTCCGTCGCGCTGGCGGTGCGGCGGCAGGACTACGTCAACGCCGCCGTCGCGCGCGGCGAGGGCGCGGGCTACATCGTGCTGCGCGAGATGCTGCCCAACGTGGTGGCGCCGATCATCGTCGAGATGAGCATCCGCGTCGCCTTCGCGGTGATGCTCTTCGCGACGCTCTCCTTCCTCGGCCTGGGCGCGCAGCCGCCGGCCTCGGAATGGGGGCTGATGGTGAGCGAGGCGCGGCGCTTCATGCATCTCAGCCCCTGGATGATCGTCTGGCCCTCGGTCGCGATCGCGCTGGTGGCGATCGGCTTCAACCTGCTCGGCGACGGGCTGCGCGACGCGCTGAATCCGCGCACATGAGCGCCGTGTTGGACATCGCGCGCTACACGCTGGATTACGCGACGCCGCACGGCGATTTCCGCGCGCTGGACGACATCTCGCTCTCGGTTGGCCGCGGCGAGGTGGTGGGCCTGGTGGGTGAATCCGGCTCGGGCAAGACCTCGCTCGCCTGGGCGATCATGCGCTACCTGGCGCCGAATGCGATCGAGCGCGCGGGCACGCTGCGTCTCTCGGGACTCGACCTTCAGGGCCTGGCGAAGCGCGAGCTGACGGCGATCCGCGGCGCGCGCATCGGCATGGTGTTCCAGGACCCCTCCACCTCGCTCAACCCGACGCTGACGCTCGGGCGGCAGATCACCGAGGCGTTGGAGCAGCATCGCGGCCTCTCGCCTTCCGCGGCGCGGGCGGAGGCGGAGGCGATGTTCGGCCGCGTCGGGCTGCGCGACCCCACGGGGATGATGCGGCGCTACCCGCACGAGGCCTCGGGCGGGGAGAAGCAGCGCGTGGTGATCGCCACCGCCTTCGCCTGCCGCCCCGAATGCATCCTGTTCGACGAGCCGACCACCGCGCTCGACGTCGTCACGGCGCGGCAGATCCTCGACCTCTTCGCCGAGCTGCAGCGGGAGACGGGTGTCGCCTCGCTCTACATCTCGCATGACCTTGCGATCGTCTCCGGCCTGGCGCAGCGCGTCGCGGTGATCCAGCGCGGGCGCATTGTGGAGCAGGGCGCGACGCAGGCGGTCTTCGGCGCGCCGCTGCACGCCTATACGCGCACGCTGCTCGCCGCCGTGCCGCGGCCGGAGGAGCGGCTTGCCACGACAACGCCTGAAGCGGGCGCGCCGCTCGTCGAGGCCGAGAAGGTCACGGTGCGCTATGGCCGGCCATCGCTGCTCGACGGGCTTTTCGGCCGAAAGGCACGCGGCGTGGTCGGCGCCGCCGAGGTGTCGCTCACGGTGCGGCCCGGCGAGATCCTCGGCGTGGTCGGCGAGTCCGGCTCGGGCAAGTCCACCATGGCGCGCGCGTTGACCGGGCTCGCGTCGTTCGAGGGCGCGCTGCGCTTCGACGGCGCGCCGATCGCCGGCGCGGGCGAGATGGGGCGGGAGTATCGGCGCCAGGTGCAGATCGTGTTCCAGCATCCCGACAGCTCGCTCAATCCGCGCCAGCGCGTGCGCGAGATCCTGTCGCGGCCGCTGCGTCTCTACGGGTCCGATGGCGGGCGGATCGAGGATTCGATGCGCGCGCTGCTCGAATCCGTGCGACTGCCGGGCGACTTCGCCGATCGCTACCCGCATCAGCTTTCGGGCGGCGAGAAACAGCGCGTCGCCATCGCGCGCGCCTTCGCGCCACGGCCGCGCCTCGTGATCTGCGACGAGGTGACGTCCTCGCTCGACGTCTCGGTGCAGGCTGCTGTGGTGCGGCTGCTGATGGAGCTGCAGCGGGAGACCGCAGCGGCCTATCTCTTCATCTCGCACGACATCAACCTGGTCCGGCAGATCGCGCACCGGATCGTGGTGATGCAGGCGGGCCGGCTGGTCGAGACCATCGAAGCCGAGGTTCTCGCTGCGCGCGGCCCGAGCCATCCCTACACCGCCCAACTCATCGCCGCCGTGCCGCGGCTGAACACGGGAGCGCCACATGTCCCCTGAGGAGCTGATCCGCCGCGTGGACGAACGGGCTTGCCTCGACTTCCTGTCGCGCATGGTGCGCCACGCCAGCCATTCGCAGACGCCGGGCGAGCGCAAGCTCGCGGAGTTCATGGCCGAGAGCATGCGCGGCATGGGCCTCGAGGCCGAGCTTGCGCCGGTCGAGGGCGAGCGCGTGAACGCGATCGGGCGCTGGCGCGGCACCGGCGGCGGCAAGAGCCTGCTGTTCAACGGCCATGTGGACACCAACCCGGTGACCGAGGGCTGGACCGTCGATCCCTATGCCGGGCTGGTGGATGATCGCTTCATCTATGGCATCGGCGTCTCCAACATGAAGGCAGGCGACGCGGCCTATTACTGCGCGGTGAGGACGCTGAAGGAGGCGGGCGTCCGGCTGAGGGGCGACGTGATCCTGACCTTCGTCGTCGGCGAGCTGCAGGGCGGCGTCGGCACGCTGGCGATGATCCGCCAGGGGTTGCGCGCGGACTACTTCATCAACGCCGAGCCGACGGACCTGCAGGCGCTGACCATGCATGCCGCGGCCTTCACCTTCATCATCGAGCTGACCGGCATCACCCGCCATCTGTCGAAGCGGGAGGAGGCGGTGGATGCGATCATGGCCGCCTGCGACGTCATCCCGCGCCTCAACGCCATGACCTTCTCCGGCGCGCCGAGCGAGGAACACCGTTCGATCAACCGCTGCCATGTCGGCGTGGTGCATGGCGCGCTCGGCAAGGAGCTGGCGGAATGGCGGCCGCCGCAGGTGGCGGACTACGTGAGGCTCAAGGGCTCCTGTCGCTACGCGCCGGGCCAGACCGAGGCGGCGGTGCTGGCTGACATGCGCGCGGTGCTCGACGATCTCGAGCGCCGCTTCCCAGGGCTCAAGGCGGTGCTGACGCCGGAGCACCAGCTTGGACGACCGATGATGCCGACCTTCGAGGTGAGCAAGGACAGCCCGATCGTCCGCGCGGTGAACCGCGCCTACCGCACCGTGCGCGGCGCGGAGCAGCCGACCGGCGCGATCCGCCCGCCCGGCTATTACGGCACGGATGCCGCGCATCTGCAGTATGCGGCGGGGATGGAGGGCATCGTCTGCGGCCCCGGCGGCCGCTACAACACGATGCCGGACGAGCGCGTGGATACCCCGGATTTCCTCGACATGATCCGCATCTACATGCTGGCGATGCTGGAGATCTGCGAGCTCGCCTAGGTCCGTGGTCCCAGGGTTGGGCGGTGCAGTCCCTTCGCAGCCATGGAAGGACGCGCTGTCGGCCAGGTTCTGCACGGGAGCGCCCGCACGACAGAGGCGGCCCGTTGCGCGATCCGGCATGGTCCAGCGAGCCTGAGGGACCTGGCACGGCGCTACGGGGTGAAGCCCAAGACTGTCGCCAAGTGGCGCAACCGCTCCTCCGTGACCGACCAGCCCACAGATCCGAAGGCCCGTCGCCCAAATATCCTGTCGGCAGAGCAGGACGCCATCATGATGGCATTCCGCCGTCACAGGCTGCGGCGGCTGAACGAGTGCCTCTACGCCTTGCGGGCGACGATTCCCCGACGCGCAGCGCAGTGCCGTCCGGCAGCACGGTCTCAAGGCGGCCGTTGCGTTCGATCGCCGGATCGCCGTCCGTTCCGGCAAGATGCACGCCGGCGTGATGGCGGGCGTCACCTCCGCCGACAGAGCGCCCGATCGGACCTGCCTGCGCCAAGGCCACAGCACACGTCGGCTCGCCTCACGCCCCCGGCCTGTCCGCCTCGGCGACGATCCGCAGTTCATCCTCGACACGCGATCGGCACCGAAGGACAATGTCCCGTCGCTGCCGCCGGACTACATGCCCGGTGGACCCCGGCCGGGGGGGGGGGGGCGGGGGGGGCCCGCGGGGGCGGGCCGGGCGGGGCGGCCCGGGGGGGGGCACGCGCGGGCGG
>NZ_JBWXTD010000002.1:485868-489357 GCF_056682175.1 Falsiroseomonas sp. RANM36 | reverse complement strand
GCGGCGGGTGGGTTCCCGGCGCGCCCCCCCCGCGGGGCCCGGGGGGGGGGCCGCCCCCCCCGCCGGGGGCCGCCGGCGCCTACATGGATTTCCGCTTCGGCGACCTCGGCTGGCGCGACCGCTGCCCGCGCTTTTCCGCCTGGCAGGAGGGCTTCGCGCAGCGCCCGTCCATGCTGGCGACGCCGATCGTGGACGCCTGACGCGCATGCCCGGACCGCTTTCGCATATCCGCGTGCTCGACCTCGGCCGCATCATGGCGGCGCCCTGGGCGACGCAGATCCTGGCCGATCTCGGCGCCGACGTGATCAAGATCGAGCGGCCGGGCGCGGGCGACGACACGCGCAGCTGGGGCCCGCCCTTCCTGGCTGCGGAGGACGGCACGCCGACGAAGGAGGCCGGCTATTTCCTGGCGGTGAACCGCGGCAAGCGCAGCGTCACGCTCGACATCGCCAAGCCCGAGGGGCAGGCGCTCGTGCGGCGCATCGCCGGCACCGCCGATGTCGTCGTCGAGAATTTCCGGGTCGGCGCGCTGGCGAAATACGGCCTGGATGCGGCCAGCCTGCGCGCGCTGAAGCCGTCGCTGATCTGCTGCTCCGTCACCGGCTTCGGCCAGGACGGGCCGCGGCGCGACCAGGCGGCGTACGACTTCATGATCCAGGCGATGGGCGGGCTGATGAGCGTGACCGGCGAGGCCGACGGCGCGCCGCAGAAGGTCGGCGTGCCGATCGTGGACCTGATGACGGGGATGTACGCCGCGGTCGCGATCCTCGCCGCCCTGGCGAACCGCGAGAGGACCGGCCAGGGCGAGACGATCGACCTCGCGATGCTCGATGTGCAGGCGGGGTTCCTGGCGAACCAGGCGATGAACTGGCTGGTCGGCGGCAAGGTGCCGCACCGCGCGGGCAACCGCCATCCCAACATCCAGCCGCAGGACGTGTTCCCGGCGAAGGACGGCCACATCGTGCTCGCGGTCGGGAATGACGGGCAGTTCGCCAAGCTGTGCCAGGCGATCGGCCGGCCGGACTGGGCCGCCGATCCCCGCTTCGCCCGCAACGCCGACCGCGTGCGCAACAACCCCGTGCTGACGCCGCTGCTGGCCGAGCGCTTCGCCGACTTCACCCGCGCGGAGCTGACGGGCCTGCTGGACGCGGCCGGCGTGCCCTGCGGGCCGATCAACACCGTGCCCGATGTCTTCGCCGACCCGCAGGTGCGGCACCGGGAGATGCTCCGCGACTTGCCGCATCCCCTGGCCGGGCGCGTGCGGCAGGTGGTCAGCCCGATCCGCCTCCAGGACGCGCCGCTTTCCTTCGAGACGCCGCCGCCGACGCTCGGGCAGCACACCGCGGAGGTGCTGGCCGAACTCGGGATCGGCGAGGCGGAACGCGCGCAGCTTGCGCGCGACGGGGTGATCTGATGGCACCGCGCATCCCCCTGCCCGGCCGCGAGGAGCTGGACGCGGCGCAGCGCGAGGTCTGGGACCGCGTGGTGTCCGGCCCGCGCGGCCAGGTGATCGGGCCTTTGCGCGCGGCGATCCACAATGCCGAGCTCGCGGGCCGCTGGTCGGCGCTGGGCGAGGCGCTGCGCTTCGGCACCTCGTTGCCGAAGCGCCTTTCGGAACTCGCCATCTGCGTCACCGGGCGGCGCTGGAGCAGCCAGGTGGAGTGGTACGTCCATGCCCGCGTCGCCGCCGATGCGGGCATCGCGCCGGACATCCTCGACGCGATCCGCGAAGGCCGCCCCCCGGTCTTCCGCGATGCGCAGGAGGCGCTGGTCTATGAGTTCGCGCGGCTGCTGCAGCAGGAGGGCAACCTGCCCGATGCGCTGCATGCGCGCGCCTGCGAGGCCTTCGGCGTGAAGGGCGTGGTCGAGCTGACCGCGCTGATCGGCTACTACACCATGGTCTCGATGACGCTGAACGCGCATGGCGTGCCCTTGCCCGATGGCGTGCCGGATCAGCTTCAGCCGCCGCCGAAGGGCCTGTTCCGGCTGCCGCCCGCGGCGCCGGGATGACCGCGCGAAGCCCCGCGCCGGAGGTCTCGCGGCCGCGCCATGCGGTGCCGCCGGGCGCCTGCGACACGCATACCCATGTGTTCGACGCGCGCTTCCCGAATGGCCCCTCGCCCTATGCGCTGCCGCTCGCCGCGCTCGAGGTGCATGCCGCGATGCGCGCGACGCTCGGCCTGGCCCGCGCGGTGCTGGTGCAGCCCGCGCCATACGGGCGCGACCCGTCCTGCCTGCTGGATGCGCTGGCGCATGCGGAAGGCCGGCTGCGCGGCGTGATGATCGCCGATGCGGGCGTGGCCGACGCGACGCTCGAAGGCTGGCACGAGGCCGGCATCCGCGCGCTCCGCTTCGTCGAGATGCGCGCGCCCGGCGGCAGCGGCCGCTATCCCGGCGCGATCGGAGTGGAGGCGCTGCATGCCCTTGCGCCGCGGCTGCGCGCGCTGGGCTGGCAGGCGCATCTCTGGGCGAGCGCCGCGCAATGCGCGGAACTGCTGCCCGGCCTTGCGCGGCTCGGCGTGCCGCTGGTGGCGGACCATCTGGCGATGCCGCAGGGCGCCGACGATCCGGCCTTCGACGCGATCCTCGGCCATCTCCGCGACGGCGATCTCTGGGTGAAGCTCACGCTCTGCCGCGCCGCGCAGGCCGGCGGCATCGCAGCGCTGCGGCCGCTGCATGACAGGCTGCTGGCCGCCAACCCGGATCGCCTGCTGTGGGGCTCGGACTGGCCCTATGTGCGGATGGACCCCGCGCCGGATGCCGGCGCGATGCTCGACCTCTGCCTGGACTGGATCGCGGACGACGCCCTGGCGCGGCGCATCCTGATGCAGAACCCGGCAAGGCTGTTCGGCTTCGAGGACTGACAAAGGGAGGACGACGATGATCACCCGCAGGATCGCCCTAGCCGCACTGGCCCTGCCGGCGCTGGCGCGCGGCGCGCGCGCCCAGGCCTTCCCCGACCAGCCGGTCAAGCTGATCGTGCCCTTCGCCACCGGCGGACCGGCCGACATCATCGCGCGCATCGTCGGCCGCAGCATGGGCGAGAAGCTGGGGCAGCCGGTGGTCGTGGAATCGCGCGCCGGGGCCGGCGGGCTGATCGGCGTGGACGCGGGGGCGGGGGGGCCCCGCCCCCCCCCCCCCCCCCCCCACGCCCCGGCGGGAGAGATGCCGGAACACGCGCCAGGCGCCATGCAGCGCAGCGCGCGTCGTCGCTGGCGCCTGCGCGGGAATGGGCGGCGCATGCCGCGGTCTGGCGCGATACGGGATCCGCGCCGGCCGTGACGACGCCAGACGGACTGCCTCGGCGGACGCCGCGCCCTGCTTCCGCGCCGGCGCGCCGCCTTCGGAACATCACCGCGTCACACACGAAGGACCTGACAGAATGACCGACATCGTCGAGACCACCGAGACCGAAGCCGAGCCGCGCGCCCAGGCGATGGCCATGGCTGCCGCGAAGAAGACGGCCCGCAAGCCGGCCGCGAAGAAGGC
>NZ_JBWXTD010000002.1:482811-485768 GCF_056682175.1 Falsiroseomonas sp. RANM36 | reverse complement strand
GCCGCGAAGTCGCGGCCGGACGGCACCACGCTCGTGCTGGCCAGCAGCGGCGCCATCGTGATCCAGCCGCATCTGCAGCCGCGCATGCCCTATGACGTGCACCGCGACCTGGCGCCGATCACGCAGGTGCTGAGCGTGCCGCAGATCGTCTCCGTCGCCCCCGGCCTTGGCGTGAAGACGCTCGCGGAACTGATCGCCATGGCCAAGGCACGGCCCGGCCAGCTCTCCTTCGGCTCGGCCGGCATCGGATCCTCGCTGCACATGGCCGGCGAGATGCTGAAGCTGCGCGCGGGCATCGACATCGTCCACGTGCCCTATCGCGGCGCCGCGCCCGCGGTGACGGACCTGCTGGGCGGGCGCATCCAGATCCTGGCGGCGGATGTGCCGGCGCTGCTCGGCCAGGTGCGCGCCGGCGCGCTGCCCGCGCTGGCCGTCACCTCGGCGGAGCGGCTGCCGCTGCTGCCGGATGTGCCGACGGCGCAGGAAGCCGGCGTGCCGGGGATGGTCAGCGAGACCTGGTACGGGATTTTTGGGCCCGCAGGGATCCCCGCTGACCGACAGGCGATCCTATCGCGCGCGGCGCGCGGCGCGCTCGAGGATGCGGAGACGAAGCGCCTGCTGACCGAGCAGGGCGGGCGCGTGGTCGGCAGCAGCCAGGCCGATTTCGCCGCCTTCATCCGCAGCACCTACGACGCCTGGGGCGAGGTGGTGCGGACGACGGGCGTGAAGCTGGAATAGCCCATGACCGACACCTACGAGACGCTGCGGCTGGAGGTGGCGGGCTTCGTCGCCACCGTCGCGCTGGACCGCCCGCCCGTCAACGCGATGAACCGCGCGATGCGCGAGGAGATCGTGCGCGTCTTCGACGAACTGCACGACCGCGACGACGTCCGCGCGGTGGTGCTCACGGGCGCCGGCAAGGCCTTCTGCGCCGGCGCCGACCTGAAGGAGCGGCCGAGCATCGCCGGCAATCCCGGCGCCTATCCGCGGCACAACCGCCTCACGCGCGCCGTCTTCGACAGCGTGATGGAATGCGGCAAGCCGGTGATCGCGGCGGTGAACGGGCTGGCCATCGGCGCGGGCTGCGTGCTGGCGCTCAGCGCCGACATCATCCTGGTGGCCGAGGATGCCTACCTCTCCATGACCGAGGTGGATGTCGGCCTGGCCGGCGGCGTGAAGCATGTGCGCCGGCATTTCGGCGAGTCCGACGCGCGGCTGATGATCTACACCGCGCGGCGCATCGCCGGCCCCGACCTGCTGCGCATGAACGCCGCCTCGATGTGCGTGACGCGGGAGGCGCTGCTGGCGGAGGCGCTGAAGATCGGCGCGGAGATCGCGGCCAAGGTCCCGCTCGCCGTGCAGGCGGCGAAGCGGAGCTTCCAGGTCACCGAATACCTGCCGCTGCACGAGGGCTACCGCTTCGAACAGTCGCAGACCGTGGCGCTGGCCGCTACCGAGGACACGCAGGAGGCGTGGCGCGCCTTCGCCGAGAAGCGCAAGCCCGTGTTCAAGGGGCGCTGACATGGCCGCGCGCGAGGCGATCCTGCTGCTCTGCCCGATCCCGGCCGATCTGCGCGCCGCGCTGGCCGAGCGGCACGACCTGGTGGAGGACAGGCCGGATGCCCCGCTGCCGCCCGGCATCCGCATCGCCGTCATCACGGCGATGGCCGGCCTGACCGCGGCGCAGCTCGATCGCCTGGCGGGTCTGCGGCTCGTGGTCAGCCAGGGGACGGGGCTCGAGAAGCTCGATCTCGCCGCCGCCGCGCGGCACGGGGTGGCCGTCGCCTACACGCCGGACGTGATGACGGAAGATGTGGCCGATGCCGCGATCGGGCTGATGTATGCCGCCGCGCGGCGCATCGCGGAGGCCGACCGCTTCGTGCGCGCCGGCCGCTGGGGCGGGGAGCGCATGCCGCCCTCACTCAGCCTGCACCGCAAGGCGGTGGGGATCGCGGGGATGGGGCGCATCGGGCAGGCCATCGCGCGCCGTGCCGCCGGCCTCGGCATGGCGGTGGCGTGGACCGGGCCGCGCGAGAAGCCGGAGCTGCCCTGGCCGCGCATCGCCACCCTGCGCGACCTGGCGGCGCTCTCGGACGTGCTGGTCATGGCGGTGCCCGGCGGGTCGGACACCGCGCGGATGGCGGATGCCGCGGTGCTGGAGGCGCTCGGGCCGCGCGGCATCTTCGTCAATGTCGCGCGCGGATCTGTGGTGGACGAGCCGGCGCTGATCGCGGCGCTGGAACGGGGCGGCATCGCCGCCGCGGGGCTCGATGTCTTCGCCACCGAGCCGGCGCTCGACCCGCGCTTCCTCGCGCTCGGGAACGTCGTGCTGGCGCCGCATTCGGCCTCCATCACGCTGGAAACCCGGCAGGCCATCATCGCGCGGATGCTCGGCGACATCGCGGCCTTCCGCGAAGGTCGCGCGTTCCTCGACGCCGCCGCGGCGGCGCGGTAGGGGCGCAGCATGCCGCTTGCCGCAAAGAGAGACGTTCCGCCGCCCGGGCTGGACCTCAGCCGCAGCGCGGTGGCGCGCTACATCCAGCTCGCCACCCTGTTCCGCCGGCGGATCGAGCAGGGCGCCTGGCGCCAGGGCCAGCAGATCCCGACCGTCGACGAACTCGCGGCCGAATGCGGCGTGGCGCGCGCCACCATCCGCCAGGCGCTGGACCTGCTGGAGCATGACGGCCTGATCGAGCGCTTCCGCGCCAAGGGCACCTTCGTGCGCAGCACGCCTTCGGCCGGGCGCCTCTGGTGCGAGGTGGAGACGGACTGGTCGGGCCTGCTCCGCTCCCGCGAAGGGGCGGAGATCGAGACGCTCGGCATCCGCGCGGACCTGCCGGCCACCGCCGTGCCGCCGGCCGAGATCGGCCGGCCCGCCGCGCGCGAGCGCCATTTCCCCCGCCGCCCCCGGCGCGCCGGCCCGCCCGTCCAGCTCGCCGAGGGGGATCGGGCCGCGG
>NZ_JBWXTD010000002.1:464929-482711 GCF_056682175.1 Falsiroseomonas sp. RANM36 | reverse complement strand
CCCCGCGCCCCCCCCCGCCCCCCCCCCCCCCCCGCCGCGCTCTATCGCCATTTCCCCCGCCGCCACTGGCGCGACGGCCAGCCCTTCCTGCTCGCCGATGTCTATCTGGACGAGCGCCTGGCGCCGAAGGTGACGGAGGAGGACCTGCGCACCAAGACCGCGCTGAAGCTGGTGGCGAGCCTGCCGGGCGTGCGGGTCGGCGATGCGCGGCAGACGCTGACCATCGGCACCGCCGACGTGGAGACGGCGGCCGCGCTGCGGGTGCCGCTGAACGCGCCGGTCGCGCATGTGCGCCGGGCGGCGGTGGACCAGCGCGGCGTGCTGGTGCTGGTGGCGGACGGGATCTATCGCGGCGACGTCGTGCGGATCGACATCAAGCTGCGGTAGCGCATTTTCAAGCCGAGCGGCGTCGCTCGGGGGCTCGGAAGAGCGGCACGAGCGACGAGCGTGCAGCGTCGCCTGACCTTCGGATGGCGCGATGTCGAGCGCGATGCGTTGCTTGTTGCGGTTCATCGCGAGGAAGGAGGAGGCGTGGTCCTGCCCTGGACACGACGGGCGACGACGCCATAAGGTCATAGGACTGACCTAACGACCTAAGAGCGAGGGGGAATGTCATGGGCGTAAAGCCGCATCACCGGAACCGACGCGCCCTGCTTCTGGCCCTGGCCGCGAGCTGCGTCGCGCTGCCGCTGCGCGCGCAGGCCTGGCGGCCGGACCGGCCCATACGCCTGGTCGTCCCCTTCGCGCCGGGCGGCGCCGCCGACACCATCGCGCGACTGATCGGCGAGCCGCTGGGCCAGGAACTCGGCCAGCCGGTCACGGTGGAGAACCGCCCGGGCGGCGGCACCACCATCGGCGCCGTCGCGGTCGCGCGCGCTGCACCCGACGGGCACACGCTGCTCTACGCCACGCCGAACGTGCAGATCCTCAATCCCTTCCTGATGCGCAGCCTGCCCTACGACCCGGTCGCCGACTTCGCCCCGGTCATCGCGCTGATGCGCGCACCGAAGCTGCTCGTCGTCGGCCCCGACTTCGCGGCGCGCGACCCGGCCGGGCTGATCGCGCTGGCCAAGCGGGCGCCGCAACCGCTGAGCTATGCCAGCGCGGGCGTCGCCTCCTCCGGCCATCTCGCCTCGGCGATGCTCGGCCAGATGGCGGATGTGGAGCTGCTGCACGTGCCCTTCCGCGGCACCGCCCCGGCCGCGCAGGAGGTGATGGCAGGGCGGGTGGACTTCATGATGGACAACATCGCCACGCTGCTGCCGCTGGTGCGTGAGGGCAAGCTGCGCGCACTCGCCGTCAGCACGTCGGAGCCCGCCGCCGCCGCGCCGGAGCTGCCGCCCCTGGCGCGCACCCTGCCGGGCTATCACGACGCGTCCTTCAACTACCTGCTGGCGCCGGGCCGCACGCCGCCGGAGATCATCGCGCGGCTGAACGCCACGGTGAATGCGGTGCTGAACCTGCCCGTCGTCGCCGACCGCTTCCGCATCCTCGGCATCGAGAAGCTGGGCGGCACGCCGACGGATCTCGCAGCGGCCGTGAAGGAGGAATCGGATCGCTGGGGGCCCGTGATCCGCCGCGGCGGGATCAGCATCCAATGAGCGCCCTTCCCCGTCGCGCCCTGCTGGCATCGCTGCTGCTGCCTGCGGTCGCAACCGCACAGACCGAGACATGGCCCAGCCGCGCCATCACGCTGGTCGTGCCCTTCGCGCCGGGCGGTCCCGTCGACAATGTCGCGCGCCCGCTGGCGGACGGGCTGCGGCGCCAGCTCGGCCAGCCCGTGGTGGCGGAGAACCGTGCCGGCGCGGGCGGCGTCGTCGGCACGCGCCTGGTCGCGGCCGCGCGACCCGACGGCTACACGCTGCTGGTCGGATCGCCCGGCCCGCTGGTGATCGCCCCCGCGGCCAGCGCCGATGCGCCGGACCCGCTGCAGGCGCTTGCGCCCATCGCGCTGATCGCGAGCAGCCCGCAGATCCTTGCGGTGAATGCCGACCTTCCGGCGACGACGCTCGCCGAATTCGTCGCGCTGGCGCGCACGCGCCCCGGCGGGCTGAACATGGGCTCCGCCGGCATCGGCACCACGCCGCATCTGGCGATGGAACTGCTCGGTCGCATCGCCTCCGTGCGTTTCGAGCACATCCCTTATCGCGGCACCGGCGCGGCGCTGCCCGACCTGGTCGGGGGCAAGATCGATGGCCTGTTCGGCGACATCTCCGCCGTTCTGCCGCTGCTGGCCGGCGGCCGCGTGCGGGCGCTGGCGATCACCGGCGACACGCGCTCGGCGCTCGCGCCCGACATCCCTTCCGCCGCGGAACTCGGCTTCCCCGCGCTGCGCGTGCGCAACTTCCAGGCCCTGCTCGCGCCCGCCGGCACGCCGGCGCCGATCCTGGAGCGGATCGCCGCGGCGGTGACGGCGGCGCAGCAGGACGAGGCGGTGCGCGCCGCCCTGGCACGGCAGGGCGCGGACGCCGTGCCGAGCAGCCCAGCCCAACTCACCGCCTTCCTCCAGGAGGAACGGGCCACCTGGGACCCGATCGTCAAGGCGATCGGCCTGACCCTGCGATAGTCGTCTGGCAAGGAGGCGGCGGCATGGGCGGGCCCCGCCCCTGCCCCGCTTCCCCTCGGCGGTCGCCTGTCCGACAGTGTCGCGCGCCACGACCACGCCAGAGGCCAAGAGATGACCGAGACGTCCCGCCGCAAGCAGCCCGAGGCGCTGCGCAGCCGCCGCTGGTTCGGCCCGGCCGACCTGCGCAGCTTCGGCCATCGCTCCCGCGCCATGCAGATGGGCTACGCGCCGGAGGAATGGCAGGGCCGGCCGGTGATCGCGATCGTCAACACCTGGTCCGACCTGCAGCCCTGCCATGTCCACTTCAAGACGCGCGTGGAGGATGTGAAGCGCGGCATCCTGATGGCAGGCGGCTTCCCGGTGGAGTTGCCGGCGCTCAGCCTCTCCGAGAGCTTCGTGAAGCCGACCACGATGCTCTACCGCAACATGCTGGCGATGGAGACGGAGGAGCTGCTGCGCAGCCATCCCGTGGACGGCGCCGTGCTGATGGGCGGCTGCGACAAGACCACGCCGGGCCTGCTGCTCGGCGCGACCAGCATGGACATCCCGGCGATCTTCATCCCCGCCGGGCCGATGCTGCGCGGCAACTGGGGCGGCAGGACGCTCGGCTCGGGCTCCGATTCCTGGAAATACTGGGACGAGCTGCGCGCCGGCACGATCACGCAGCAGGACTGGCTGGGCGTGGAGGCCGGCATCGCACGCAGCTACGGCACCTGCATGACCATGGGCACCGCCAGCACCATGACCGCCATCGCGGAGGCCGTGGGCATGGTGCTGCCCGGCGGTTCCTCGATCCCCGCCGCGGATTCCGGCCATATCCGCCTCTGTTCCGAAAGCGGCCGGCGTATCGTGGACATGGTCTGGGACGACGTGACGCCAAGGCGCATCCAGACGCGCGCGGCCTTCCTGAACGCGATCAACGTTGCCATGGCGATGGGCTGCTCGACCAATGCGATCATCCACCTGATCGCGATGGCGCGCCGCGCGGGGCATGAGATCGGCCTTGATGATTTCGAGCGCGCCAGCCGCAAGGTGCCGGTGATCGGCAATGTGCGGCCCTCCGGCAAGACCTACCTGATGGAGGATTTCTACTACGCCGGCGGCATCCGCGGCCTGATGGCCACGATGGCGGAGCATCTCGACCTGTCCTGCATGACCGTCTCCGGCAGGTCCGTGGGCGAGAACATCGCGGGCGCGAAGGTCTACAACGACGACGTCATCCGCCCGCTGTCCAACCCGATCTATGGCGAGGGCTCGCTGGCGGTGCTGAAGGGCAACCTGGCACCCGATGGCTGCGTCATCAAGCCGGCGGCGATGGACCAGAAGTTTCTGAAGCATGCCGGCCCGGCGGTGGTGTTCGACGACTATCCCAGCATGAAGAAGGCGGTGGACGACGAGAGCTATCCCTTCACGCCCGACACCGTGATGGTGCTGCGCAATGCGGGGCCGCAGGGCGGGCCGGGCATGCCGGAATGGGGCATGCTGCCGATGCCGAAGCGCCTGCTGAAGGAAGGCCATCGCGACATGCTGCGCATGTCCGATGCGCGCATGTCCGGAACCAGCTACGGCGCCTGCGTGCTGCATGTGGCGCCGGAGAGCTTCGTCGGCGGGCCGCTGGCGCTGCTGCGCACCGGCGACATCGTCGAGGTGGACGTGGATGCGCGCAGCATCACCATGCGCGTCAGCGAGGACGAACTGGCGCATCGCCGCGCCGCCTGGGCAAAACCCCCTGCCCGCTTCGAGCGCGGCTACGGCTTTGCCTTCACGAAGCACATCCAGCAGGCGAACGAGGGTTGCGACTTCGATTTCCTGCGCACGGATTTCGGCGCGCCCGTCCCCGAACCCGTGATCTACTGAGCGAGAGCCGAAGCCGATGCCGCTGAGCGAAGAAACCCGCGCGAAGCTGCGCCGGATCAGCACAGCCACCATCGCGACCGCCCTGTTCAAGCGCGGCTTCCGCACCCAGATGATCCAGGGCGTGCTGCCGCTGCATCCGGCCGGCGGCGAGAGCATGGTCGGGGAAGCCTATACGGTGCGCTACATCCCGGCGCGCGAGGACCTGAACACGCTCGAGGTCTTCCGGGACCCCGCGCATCCGCAGCGCAAGGCGATCGAGGAGTGCCCGCCCGGCGCGGTGCTGGTCTTCGACAGCCGCAAGGATGCACGCGCGGCCTCGGCCGGCGCGATCCTCGTCGGGCGGCTGAAGGCGCGCGGCGTCGCGGGCGTCGTCACCGATGGCGGCTTCCGCGATTCGGCGGAGATCGGCGCGCTCCGCATCCCCGCCTATCACAGCCGTCCCTCCGCGCCGACCAACCTCACGCTCAACCACGCCATCGACATCAATGTGCCGATCGGCTGCGGGGATGCGCCGGTCTTCCCGGGCGACGTGCTGGTGGGCGACGCCGACGGGGTCATCGTGATCCCGGCGCATCTGGCCGAGGAGATCGCGGCCGAGGGCACCGAGATGACGGCCTATGAGGATTTCGTGGCCGAGAAGGTGGCGGAAGGCCGCTCCATCCGCGGTCTCTATCCGGCCACGGATCCGGCAAGCCTGGATGAGTTCAAGGCCTGGCGGGCAGAGCGCGGGCGTTGAGCATGGACGTGGCCGGACCGTCGCCGGACTGGCCGAAGACAACCTACTGGGGCGCGCTGGATCGCGCGGCGCGCCTCTGGCCGGATGCCGAGGCCGTCGTCCTCCCCAGCGAGCGCATCACCTTCTCCAGCCTGCGCGCGCTGGTGCTGCGGCGCGCGGCAAATCTGCACCGGCTCGGCCTGCTGCGCGGCGACCACATCGCGATCTGCATGGGCAATTCGGTGGAGTGGACCGCGCTGCTGCTCGCCGCCGGCACGCTCGGCGCAGTGGTCGTGCCGGTGAACACGCGGCTTCGCCCGCCCGAGATCGCTTACTGCCTGCGCCAATCCGACGCGGCCTTCCTGGTGATGCAGGACAGGCTGCTCAAGGTTGATTTCGTCGCGATGCTGCGCGGCATCGAGCCGGCGATCGACGGCGCCCTGCCAGGCGCGGCGCTGCCGCGGCTGCGTCGGATTGCGGTGCTCGGCGCCGACCTGCCGGCCGCTTCCCTGCCGCATGCCGAGCTCGACCGCGAGCCCGAGGCCGGTTTCGATCCCGCCTGCCTCGGCGTGCAGCCGGAGGACGCGGCGCTGATCCAGTACACCTCCGGCACCACCTCCGCGCCGAAGGGCGCGATGCTGTCGCATGACAGCATGCTGCGCGATGCCTTCCATGTCGGGCAGCGGCTCGGGCTGCGGCCGGGCGACCGCTATTTCAGCCAGCGGCCGCTGTTCCATGTGGCGGGCGTCACCCTCTCCTTCCTCGCCGCGCTGACCGCCGGGGCGACCTACGTCACCACGCCGACCTTCGATGCCGCGCTCGCGCTGCGCATGCTGCAGGCGGAGCGCTGCACGCATATCTGCGGGAACGACACGATGTTCCTGATGATGCTGGGCGAGCCACGTCCGCCCGAGGAACGCATCGCGCTGCGCGGCGGCTGGGCCGCGGCGACAGGCCTGGTGATGCGCCAGGCGCAGGAACGCTTCGGCATGCCCGGCATCTGCTGCGCCTATGGCCAGTCCGAGGCCTCGCCGAATGTCGCGATGGGCCCGCATGACGACGACCCCGCGAAGCGCCTGGAAGGCTATGCCTTCCCCCTGCCCGGCCTCGAGGTCCGTATCCGCCACCCGGAGGAGGCGCGCGACTGCGCGCCCGGCGAACTCGGCGAGATCCTCGTGCGCGGCTGGGCGCTGATGAAGGGCTACTACAACATGCCCGAGCAGACGGCCCGCGCGATCGATGCGGAAGGCTGGCTGCACACCGGCGATCTCGGCGTGATGGATGAGGCGGGGCGCCTGCGCTTCTCCGGCCGCGCGAAGGAGCTGATCCGGGTGGGCGGCGAGAATGTCGCGCCGGCCGAGGTGGAGGATGTCCTGCACGCGCATCCCGCCGTGATGCAGGCGCAGGTGGTCGGCGTGCCCGACCCGCGGCTGATCGAGGTGCCCGCCGCCTATGTGATCCTGCGCGCGCCCGGCGCCGCATCGCCCGACGACCTGCTCGCCTGGTGCCGCGAACGCCTCGCCGGCTTCCGTGTGCCGCGACACCTGCGCGTCGTGGAGAGCTTCGAGCATATCGGCATGACCGCCAGCGCGAAGGTGCAGAAGAACAGGCTGCGCGACTTCGCGCTCACCGATCTCGGCCTCGGCTGAAGCGCAGGGAACACCGGCATGAAGCCGCTCGAAGGCATCACCGTCCTCGATCTCGCCCGCGTGCTGGCCGCGCCCTATGCGACCATGCTGCTGGCGGAGATGGGTGCCGAGGTGATCAAGGTGGAGCAGCCCGGCACCGGCGACGAGATCCGCTTCTACGAGCCGATGGTCCAGGGCGAGAGTGCCTATGGCTTCACCGCCAACCGCAGCAAGAGATCCATCACCGCCAATCTGCGGAACAGGAAGGCGCAGCAGCTGGTGCGCGACCTCGCGGCCGGCGCCGATGTGGTGGTGGAGAACTTCACCGTCGGCACGCTGAAGCGCTACGGGCTCGACTACGACAACATCGCGAAGGTCAATCCGCGCATCGTCTATCTCTCCGTCACCGGCTTCGGCCAGGACGGGCCCTATGCGAAGCGCCGCGGCTACGACACGGTGTTCCAGGCGATGACCGGCATGCTCTCGCTCACCGGGGAGCAGGGCGGCGCGCCCTGCAAGGCGGGGCTGCCGGTGGCGGACCTCTCCTCCGGCCTGTGGTCGGCGATCGCGGTGCTCGCGGCGCTGATGGGGCGCAACGCGACGGGCCGCGGCACGCATATCGACTTCTCGATGTTCGACGGCCAGGTGAGCCTGCTCACTATCGCCGCCGCGCGCTGGTTCGCGCTGGGCGAGGTGCCGGGGCGGATGGGCACGGAGCATCCGGGCCGCGTGCCCTCGGCCGCCTTCGCCACCGCCGATGGCGGCCATGTGCAGATCACCTGCAACGAGCCGCATTGGGCGCCGCTGTGCAAGCTGCTCGGCCTGTCCGAATGGGGCGCCGATCCGCGCGTGGCGACGAATGCCGCGCGCCTCGATAACCGCGCCGAGGTGATGCAGCGCCTGTCGGAGGCGATCCGCGGCTGGACGCGCGATGCCTTCGTCGAGGCCTGCGTCGCCGCCGGCGTGCCGGCAGGCCCGGTGCTGGATGTGCGGGAAGTCGTGCAGGACCCGCATGTGCAGGCGCGCGGCATGGTCTCGGCCTTCGCGCATCCCACGCTGGGAGAATTCCCGGCGCTGCCCGTGCCCCTCCGCTTCTCCGGCTACGACCGGCTGGAGGTGGCGCGCCCGCCGATGCTGGGCGAGCACACGGACCAGGTGCTGCGCGAGCGGCTGGGCCTGGACACGGCGGCCATCGCGGCCTTGCGCGCGGAAGGAGCGATCTGATGGGCAGCCAGTTCGAGACGGTGCTGTGCGACGCCACCGACGGCGTCGGCACGATCACGCTGAACCGGCCCGACCAGCGCAACGCGCTCAACCTGCAGATGGCGCTCGATCTCCAGGCCGCCGTGAAGGCGCTGGAAGCGGATGCAACGGTGCGCGTGATCCTGGTGCGCGGCGCCGGCCCGACCTTCTGCGCCGGCGCCGACATGAAGGAACGCGCGGGCGTGACGGAGGAATGGCTGCGCAACCGCCGCCTCGCGGCCTTCGCCGCCTATGACGCCATCCAGTATTGCCCGAAGCCCTGCATCGCGGTGGGGCAAGGGCCGATCATCGGCTCCGGCTGCGAGATCGCAACGGCCTGCGACTTCATCCTCGCCTCCTCCCGCGTCTCCTTCCGCTACCCGGAAGCGGTGCGCGGCTCGGTCGGCGCCACGCAGCGGCTTCCGCGCATCGTCGGCAAGGCGCTGGCGAAGGAGCTGCTCTTCACCGGGCGCGTGATGGGCGCGGAGGAGGCCCTGCGCGTCGGCCTGGTGAACCGCGTCGTCGCGCCGGAGGAACTGGAGAACGCGGTGCAGGAGACGGTGGGCATGATCCTGCAGGCCTTCCCGCTTTCGGTGCAGCTCGCCAAGCGCTGCATCGATGTCGGCATGGAGAGCGACCTGCGCACCGGCCAGGCCTATGAGATGCTGGCGATCGACCGCTGCCTCGCGGATGGCGAATGGCGCCAGGGCGCCGCGGCCTTCACCGCGGGCAGGACGCCGCGCTGACGGGCAGCGAGGCTCACGCCGCGGCGGGGAGCGTGATGCGCCGCTGGTAGAGCCCCTCGGCGATCGGGCGATGAGCGATGGAGATGATCGCCGCCTCCGGCAGGTGCTGCGCCAGCGCAGCCAGCAGGCGCGCTTCCTCAACCGCGCCGAGCGCGCTGGTCGCGTCGTGCATCATGATCCAGCCCGGGCGCTGCACCAGGCAGCGCGCGAATTGCAGGCGCTGCTGCTCCTCGAGCCCCAGCTCCTCCTCCCAATCGGCCACCGCGTCCAGCATGGGGACGAGATGCGGGACGCCCGTGGCGAGCATCGCGGCCTTCAGCGACTCGTCGGCCACGTCCCCGGCCGCCTGGGGCTCGAGCACAGCCTCGCGCAGCGTGGCGCGCGGTAGGTAGGGGCGCTCGCCCATGAAGAAGGGCGATGAGTTCTCCGGCAGCTCGATGCGCCCGGCCCCCCAGCTCGAAAGCCCGGCCACCGCGCGGAACAGCGCGGCGGCGACCTGTGGCGGCGCCTCCAGCAGCACGCGCTCTCCGGGGCGGATCACGGTGTCGAAGCGCGACAGCAGCACCTCGCCGGCGGGGCCGAGCAGCGTGACCTCGCGGAAGACGAGTTCCGGCCCCTTCTCCGCCGCGCGCCAGACGCGGCCCGGCTCGGCGGCCGAAGCCTCGCTGGGAAGGTCGGCGAGCGCATCGTGCAGCGCCAGCACGCGCTCGGCCGATGCCTCCCACTGCGCGATGGTCGGGTAGTTGTCCGAGAGCCAGAGCAGCGCGCCGACCACCTGCCCGAAGGCGATGGTGAGCTGCATCAGCGTGCCGAGGCTGATCTCGCCGGCCAGGTAGCCCGGCGCCAGGACCAGCATCGGCAGTCCGGCGGTCAGCAGGCCGAAGCCTGAGGAGAGGAAGGACAGGTTGCGGAAGGAGCCGGTCTGGACGTTCCAGCTGGCGCGCACCCGCGCGAAGGCTGTCGAAAGGCGTCGCCGCTCGCCCGGCTCGGCGCCGGTCAGGGCGATCACCGGGGAATGCGCGAGGCCGGCGAGCAGGCTCGCGCGGAAATCGGCCTCGGCCGCCTGGCGGCGATCCGTCGCGCGCACCAGGGGGCGGCCGACGAAGATCGCCAGCGCGGCGCCGAGGAAGGCGTAGATCAGCGCGATCCAGACCATGTAGCCCGGGATGACGAGCTCGACGCGGCCGATCATGAGCCGCGCGGTGCCGGAGTGGATCCAGAGCAGCCCGACGAAGGCGACGAACTGCAGCACGGCCGCGAGCAGGGAGGCCAGGAACTCCACGCCCGTCTCGCAGACCACGCGCGCATCCTCCGCGATGCGCCCGTCCTCGTTGTCGTGGCTGCCTTCCATGTTGCGCAGGCGGTAGTGGCGGCCGGCATCCATCCAGGTGCCGGTAAGCGCCAGCGTGAGATGGCGCCGCAGCTCGATGACGAGGTGGCGCTTGGCGACGAGCGCCGCAGTCACCACCACCATCCAGGCGGCGACGATGACCAGGAAGATCCAGGCCTGGCGGAACAGCTCGGGCGCCGAGCGCCGCTCCAGCGCATCGAAGAAATCCGCGTTCCAGGTCGTGATGCGGAGATTCACCAGCAACTGCCCGACGACCGTGAGGACCACCGCGCCGGCCAGGCCGAGGAAAAGCCAGCGCCCGGCGCCCCGCGCCGCCCCGGCGAGCAGCCGCAGCATGCGCATGGCCGGCGCGCCGGGATGCGGCCGGGCAAGATAACGCGCGCGCAGCGCCGCATGGGCGCCGATGCGCTCCTGCAGCCCGGTCGGGACTTCGGGCAGCAGGCTCATGCGCGGCGCCGCGTCGCGTCGCAGCAGGAATGGAACGGGTCTGCGAGGCCGACGCTGCCGCAGCGGCGCTGCGCCGGCCGCCGGCTCATGGCCGGGGCGACCGGCTGGCAGCCCGCGGCACGGGCGGCTGTCCGGAGAAGTGCAGCGGCGAAGCGGCGGGAAGCAGTGCGACCACCGATGGAACACTCCGCGCCAAGCGCCGATGCGTCCGTGAAGCCAGCGCCTGCGGCGCGTATCCTGGCGGACCCGAGAGGATTCGAACCCCTAACCCCCAGATCCGTAGTCTGGTGCTCTATCCAATTGAGCTACGGGTCCTGCCGGGAACGGCGATGTAGCGGGGCCGGCCCGGGGGCGCAACCCCCGGGCGGCGACTTCATGCGGCGAGCTTCTCGAGCTCCCGCAGCACCGCCTCGCCCATCACGCTGGTGCCGATCCGCGCCATGCCGGGCGCCATGATGTCGGCGGTGCGCAGGCCGCCGGCCAGCACCTTCTCCACCGCCCGCTCCAGCAGCAGCGCGTCCTCCTCCATGCCGAAGGAGATGCGCAGCAGCATCGCGAGGGAGAGGATCTGCGCCGAGGGATTCGCGATGCCCTTGCCGGCGATGTCCGGCGCCGAGCCATGGATCGGCTCGTACAGCGCATGCCGCTTGCCGGTGGGCTGCACCGCGCCGAGCGTCGCCGAGGGCAGCATGCCGAGCGAGCCCGTCAGCGCCGCCGCCAGGTCGGACAGCACGTCGCCGAACAGGTTGTCGCCGAGGATGACGTCGAACTGCTTCGGCTTCGACGCCAGCTGCATGGCGCAGTTGTCGGCGTACATGTTCTCGAGCTCGACATCGGCGAACTCGGCCTTGTGGACCTCGCCGACCACGGCGCGCCAGAGGCGGCCGGTCTGCATGACATTCGCCTTCTCGACGCTCGTGACCTTGTTGCGCCGCTTGCGCGCCAGCTCGAAGGCCACGCGGGCGACGCGGGCGATCTCGTCCTCGTGGTAGACCTGGGTGTCCACGCCGGTGCGCTTGCCGTCAGGGCCGGTGGTCACGCCGCGCGGCTCGCCGAAATAGACGCCGCCCGTGGTCTCGCGCACGATCATAATGTCGAGGCCGCGGACCAGGTCGGGCTTGAGCGCCGAGGCGTCGAGCAGCGGGTCCAGCACCACCGCCGGTCGCAGGTTGGCGAAGAGGCCGAGATCCTTGCGCAGCCGCAGGATGCCGAGCTCGGGCCGCTGCTCGAAGGGCAGGCTGTCCCACTTCGGTCCGCCGACCGAGCCGAACAGCACTGCATCCGCGGCCTTCGCGGCCTCCACCGTCTCGTCCGGGCAGGGCGAGCCGGTGGCGTCGATCGCCGCACCGCCGACCAGGCCTTCCTCGATCTCGAAGGTGATCGCGCGGCGGCGCTCGAGCCACTCGATGATGCGGCGCGTTTCGCGCACGACCTCAGGGCCGATTCCGTCGCCGGGGAGGATCAGGAGCTTCTTGTTCGCCGGCATCTCAGACCCCCGGTGCCGTCGAATACAGCCAGGGCTGCGCGGCCTTCTGCTTCGCCTCGTAGCCGTCGATGGACGGCGCGTGCTGCATCGTCTGGCCGATGTCGTCGAGGCCGTTCAGCAGCAGGTGCTTGCGGAACGGATCCACCTCGAAGCGGATTTCCTCCCCGTTCGGGCGCACCACCACCTGGCGCTCAAGGTCCACGGTGACGCGAGCGTTCTGGCCGAGCTTCGCATCCTCGATCAGCTGGTCGCAGACCTCGCGCGGCAGGCGGATCGGCAGGATGCCGTTCTTGAAGCTGTTGTTGTGGAAGATGTCGCCGAAGGAGGGCGCGATGACGCAGCGGATGCCGAAATCCAGCAGCGCCCAGGGCGCGTGCTCGCGCGAGGAACCGCAGCCGAAATTCTCGTGCGAGATCAGCACCTCGGCCCTCCGGTAGGGCTCGCGGTTCAGGATGAAATCCGGGTTCTCGCCGCCATCCTCGCGGTAGCGCAGGTTGGCGAAGAGGCTCTTGCCGAGGCCGGTGCGCGCGATGGTCTTCAGGAAGCGCGCGGGGATGATCTTGTCGGTGTCCACATTCGCTTCCGGCATCGGCGCCGCGATGCCGGTCAGGGTCGTGAAGGCTCGCATCACACCGTCCCCTTCGGCTGGAAGTCGCGCACATCGGCAAGCCGCCCGGCGAGCGCCGCCGCGGCCGCCATCGCGGGCGAGAGCAGATGCGTCCGGCCGCCCGGGCCCTGGCGTCCCTCGAAGTTGCGGTTCGACGTGCTGGCGCAGCGCTGGCCGGGCTTCAGCTTGTCCGGGTTCATGCCGAGGCACATGGAGCAGCCGGCCTCGCGCCATTCGAAGCCGGCCTCCTTCAGGATGCGGTCGAGGCCTTCCTGCTCGGCCTGTTCCTTCACCAGGCCGCTGCCGGGCACGACCAGCGCGCGCACGCCATCGGCCACCTTGCGGCCCTTCACGATGGCGGCGGCGGCGCGGATGTCCTCGATCCGGCTGTTGGTGCAGGAGCCGATGAAGACCACGTCCACCTTGAGGTCCTGCAGGCGCTGGCCCGCGGTCAGGCCCATGTAGTCCAGCATGCGCTGCATCCGCGCGCGCTTGGCCTCGTCGGCGACCTCGGCCGGGTTCGGCACGCTGCCGGTGATCGGCAGCACATCCTCCGGGCTGGTGCCCCAGGTGACCTGCGGTGCGATCTGCGCGGCGTCGAGCCGCACTTCCGTGTCGAAATGCGCGTCGGCGTCGGAAGGCAGCGCCTTCCACCACGCCAGCGCCTGCTCGAAGGCCTCGCCCTTCGGCGCGAAGGGGCGGCCCTTCACGTAGTCGAAGGTGGTCTGGTCCGGCGCCACCATCCCGGCCCGCGCGCCGGCCTCGATGGACATGTTGCAGACGGTCATCCGCCCGGCCATGTCGAGCGCGCGGATCGCCTCGCCCGCATATTCGATCACATGGCCGGTGCCGCCGGCGGTGCCGATGCGGCCGATGATCGCCAGCACGATGTCCTTCGCCGTGCAACCGACAGCGAGCGTGCCGTCCACGCTGACGCGCATGTTCTTCGCCGGCTTCTGCAGCAGCGTCTGCGTCGCCATCACATGCTCGACCTCGGAGGTGCCGATGCCGAAGGCGAGCGCGCCGAGCGCGCCATGCGTCGAGGTGTGGCTGTCGCCGCAGACGATCGTCATGCCCGGCAGGGAGAGGCCGAGCTCCGGGCCGATGACATGCACGATGCCCTGCCGCTTGTCGGTCAGCGGGATGTAGGGAACGCCGAATTCCTTGACGTTCCGCTCTAGCGTCTCGACCTGGGTGCGGCTCTCGGGATCCTCGATCGTGCCGTAGCGGGAGGCGTCGGTTGCGATGTTGTGGTCCACCACCGCGATCGTCGCATCCGGCCGGCGCACCTTTCGCCCGGCCAT
Source organism: Falsiroseomonas sp. RANM36 (assembly GCF_056682175.1). Classification (NCBI taxonomy): domain Bacteria; kingdom Pseudomonadati; phylum Pseudomonadota; class Alphaproteobacteria; order Acetobacterales; family Roseomonadaceae; genus Falsiroseomonas; species Falsiroseomonas sp. RANM36. The sequence goes on along the minus strand of NZ_JBWXTD010000002.1, from coordinate 468,762 downwards.
GCGCAGGCCCTCGAAAGCCTGCGGGCTGGTCACTTCATGGGTGAGGTGCTTGTCGATGTAGAGCAGCGCGGTGCCGTCCGGGAGCGTCTCGACGACATGGGCGTCCCAGATCTTGTCGAACAGCGTGCGCGGCTTCTGTGCCGACATGGTTTCGTCACCTCTCCAGCAAGTCCCGCGCGACCTTGCGGATCGCGCGGGTGATTCGGTTCAGCCCTCGGCAGAGGCCGTGGTCTCGCGCGCCCGCTCCTGGATGCGCGCGGACTTGCCGGTGCGGCCACGCAGGTAATAGAGCTTCGCGCGGCGCACGCGGCCGCGGCGCACGACCTGGATCTCCGCCACGTTCGGCGAATAGAGCGGGAAGACGCGCTCCACGCCCTCGCCGTAGGACAGCTTGCGCACGGTGAAGTTGCTGTTCAGGCCGCGGTTGGAGCGCGCGATGCACACGCCCTCATAGGCCTGGGTGCGAGTGCGCTCGCCCTCGACCACCTTCACCATCACGCGCACGGTGTCGCCCGGCGCGAAATCCGGCGTCGCGCGGGCGGCGGAGAGGCGCGCCTGCTGCGCCGCCTCGAACTGCTGAAGCAGGTTCATCGGAGTGGTTCCTTCTGTCAGGTCATCTAGGCGGCGGCCGGGTGGCCGTCCAGCCGCCCGCCCTCGCCCGCGTTTCGGTTCAGATGCTTCGCCCAGAGATCGGGGCGGCGCGTGCGCGTGGCCTCCTCGGCCCGCGCGCGGCGCCACTTCGCGACCTCCGCGTGGTGGCCGGAGAGCAGCACCTCCGGCACGGTGCGGCCCTGCCATTCGGCGGGCCGCGTGTAGTGGGGATATTCCAGCAGCCCTTCCGGCCCGTGGCTTTCCTCGGTGGCGCTGTCGGCCGCGCCCATCACGCCCGGCAGCAGCCGCACGCAGGCATCGAGCAGCAGGATCGCCGCCACCTCCCCGCCAGAGAGCACGACATCGCCGGCCGAGACCTCTTCCAGTTCCCGTGCCTCGATGACGCGCTGGTCCACGCCTTCGTAGCGGCCGCAGAGCAGGATCACGCCCGGCCCGGCGGCGAGCTCGCGCACCAGCGCCTGGTCGAGCAGCCTGCCGCGCGGCGTCAGGTAGATCCGCCGCGCATCCGGGGTCGCCGCGACGGCGGCGCCGAGCGCGGCATCCACCACGTCCGGCCGCATCACCATGCCCGCGCCGCCGCCGAAGGGCGTGTCGTCCACGCTGCGGTGACGGTCCGTGGCGAAGCCGCGGATGTCGAGCGCCTGCAGCGCCCAGCGCGCCTCGCGCAGCGCCTTGCCGGCGAGCGAAAGGCCCAGGGGCCCGGGGAACATCTCCGGGAACAGCGTCAGGACGGAAGCGCGCCAGGTCATCAGGCCGCCTCCTCGCCAGGACGCGGTTCCACGACGACTTCCGGCGGCGGCACCACGGTCACGCGCCCGCCCGCCACATCCACTGCCGGCACGGCGGCCCTGGTGAAGGGCACGAGCAGCTCGCGCGCACCATCCTGGATCACCAGGAAGGGGCCAGCGCCGTATTCCTCCACGCCGCGCACCGTGCCGAGCGCTTGCCCCTCCGCATCGAAGGCGGTCAGGCCCTCGAGATCGCAGAGGAAGAACTCGTCGGGATCGGAGGAGGCCGGCAGCCTTTCCCGCGCGACATAGAGCTTCGTGCCCGTCAGCCGCGCCGCGGCGTCGCGATCCGCGACGCCCTCGATGCGGCCGAGGCCGCCGGGCAGCGCCTGCACGGCGAAGCTCCGCGTGCCGGTCGCGTCGGTCAGCGCGCCGTAGCGGCCGATCGCCATCGGGTCGTCCGTGAAGGCGTGCAGACGCACCAGGCCCCGCACGCCGTGCGGCCTCCCGATCTCGCCAAGAAGAACACGCTTCGTCACGTCGGGCCCTCAGGCGCGGTCCGTCAGCCCGCCGCCGCGGCGGCCGCGGCAGCCCGCTCCTGCGCCTTCTTCTTCGGCGCGGACTTCTTGGGCTGCTCGGCGAAGACGGGCATCGGCGCGAGGCCGGCATGGCCGAGGAACTTCGCCACGCGCTCGGTCGGCAGCGCGCCCTGCGACTTCCAGTGGTTGATGCGCTCGGCAAACAGGCGCACGCGGTCCGGGTGGTCGGACGGCAGCATCGGGTTGTAGCTGCCCAGCTTCTCGATGAAGCGGCCGTCGCGCGGGCTGCGGCTGTCGGCGACCACGATGTGGTAGTACGGCCGCTTCTTCGCGCCCGCGCGGGCAAGCCGGATCTTCAGGCCCATGGTGTGGATACTCTCCTTGGTCAGAAAGGTCTGCGGTTTCCAAGGCCAGGGATCAGCGCGCCCAATCCGCCGCGCATCATTCCCTTCTGGCCCAGCTTGTTCATCCGCTTCATCATCGCGGACATGTCGTCGAACTGCTTGAGCAGCTTGTTCACCTCCTGCACGGAGGTGCCGCTGCCGGCGGCGATACGCTTCTTCCGGCTCGCCTTGATGAGGTCCGGGTTGCGGCGCTCCTTCGGCGTCATGGAGCCGATGATCGCCGCCTGGCGCTTCAGCACGGTCTGATCGAGGTTCGCCTCCTCGATCTGCTTCTTCATCTTGCCGACGCCCGGCAGCATCCCGAGCATGCCGGACAGGCTGCCCATCTTGTTGATCTGCTTGAGCTGCTGCGCGTAGTCCTCGAGGTCGAAGGACCCCTTCTGCATCTTCTTCGCAAGCTTCTCGGCCTCGGCCTGGTCGAGCTGCTCCGCCGCCTTCTCAACAAGGGAGACGATGTCGCCCATGCCGAGGATGCGGTTCGCGATGCGGTCGGGGTGGAAGTCCTCCAGCGCATCCAGCTTCTCGCCGGCGCCGAGCAGCTTGATCGGCGCGCCGGTGACCGCCCGCATGGACAGCGCCGCACCACCGCGCGCATCGCCATCCACCCGCGTCATCACCACGCCGGTGACGCCGACCTTGTCCTGGAAGGCGCGCGCGGTGTTCACCGCGTCCTGGCCGGTCATGGCGTCCACGACCAGCAGCGTCTCATGCGGCTTCGCGAAGGCCTTCACCTCCGCCACCTCGGCCATCAGCGCCTCGTCGATGGCGAGGCGGCCGGCGGTGTCGAGCACCACCACGTCGTAGAGCTCACGCCGCGCCAGATCCATCGCGCGGGCCGCGATCTGCAGCGGCGTCTCGCCGGCCACGATCGGCAGCGAGGTGACCTCGGCCTGCTGCGCCAGCGTCTGCAGCTGCAGCTGCGCCGCGGGGCGGTGCACGTCGAGCGAGGCGAGCAGCACCTTCTTGCGCTCCCGCGCGCGCAGGCGCAGCGCGATCTTGCCCGAGGTCGTCGTCTTGCCCGAGCCCTGCAGGCCGACCATCAGGATCGGCACCGGCGCCGGCGCGTTCAGGTCGAGGCCGCGCTTCGGCGCCTCGCCCCCGGCCTCCGCCGCGCCGCCGCCCAGCGCCTCGACCAGCGCGTCGTTGACGATCTTCACCACCTGCTGGGCTGGGGAGACGGAGCGGATCACCTCCGCGCCCACCGCGCGCTCGCGCACCTTGGCGATGAGGTCGCGCACCACCGGCAGGGCGACATCGGCCTCCAGCAGGGCCACGCGCACTTCGCGCAGCGCCTCCTGCACATCGGCGTCCGACAGCGCGCCGCGGCGGCGCAGCTTGTCGAAGACCCCGGTCAGCCTGTTTCCCAAAGCCTCAAACAAGGGGCGCCTCGACCATGAGGTCCGGTGGTTCCTTCGGTTGCGGCGGCCCCAAACGCAATTGCGCCGCTGCGCGAGCCTTCGCGGAGCGGCGGCGCCGGCCCCCCGCGGCGGGGAGCCATGCCCACGGGGCCAACCCCGGCGGGCGGGGCGTATGCCCCCCGCCCCCCCCCC
>NZ_JBWXTD010000002.1:444658-464829 GCF_056682175.1 Falsiroseomonas sp. RANM36 | reverse complement strand
GCCCCCCCCATACCGCTCGGGGCCCGGCGGGGCGGGGGGCGGGGGGCGGCCGGCGCCGGCCCGCCGCGGCGGGACGACATGCGATCGGGACCAACCCGTGCGGGCGGGACTTAGGCCCCGAGCCCCCCCGGGTCAAGGCCGGCCTTCAGCCGGGCGGCCGCCGCCCGACCACCACCAGGTTGCCCAGCGCGTCCGCGGGCAGGCGCGCCGCCGCCTCAGGCGCGTCCCAGCAATCGGAGTAGCAGGCCGCCGCCACCGTCAGCCCGGCATCCCGCAGCGCATCCAGCAGCTCGGCCATGGCGTATTCGCGCACATGGTGGTGGAAACGGTCCGCCGGGCCGAAGGCGGGCGGATAGATCGCCACCGGGTTGCGCCCAGCGAGCAGCGCCACCCGGGCCTCGGCGCGGAAGAAGTTGGGCGTGGTGACATAGAGCAGCCCGCCCGGCGCCAGGCTGCCGGCCAGGGCGCGGAACAGCCTGGAGGGGTTCACCACCAGGTGCTCCAGCACCTCGCACAGCATGACCATGTGCTGGTCGCGATGCGGCAGCACCGCGCCCTCGCACAGCTCGGCCTTCTCCAGGTCGATCTGCGCCGCCTCCTCCACGACGCCGTCGAGCTGCGGGTGGCGGAACAGGCAGGCCGAGCCGAGCCGCAGCGCCGGGAACAGCCGCTTGTAGAGCATCGGCGTGATGGAGGAGCCGATCTCCACCACACGGCAGGCGGGCCAGGCGGGATCGTCGCCCAGCAGCGCGCGGATCGCCTGCGCGGCCTCGGCGAAGCGGCGCCGGTGCAGGCGGGCATAGTCGAGCTGGTCGGGGCGCAGGCGGCGCTCGGATTCGAGTCCGGCGAGCGCCGCATCCACGGCGGCAAGCGCCTCGTGCAGTCCGGCCCGCAAGGCCGGTGCAACGCCGCGCAGCGCCGGGTCGCGCGCCAGCGGATCGGGCGGCGCCAGGCCCGGGAGGGTGGCCGGGGCGGCCGGCGGCGGCGCGACGGCGGCCCCGGCGAAGAGCGCGCGCAAGCGGGCGAGCATCGCGCGGGGCCGGGCCGGCGCCGCTATTTCGGCGCCAGCACCATGATCATCTGGCGGTTCTCGAGCCGCGGCATGGATTCCACCTTCGTGGTCTCCGCCATCTCGGTCCGGATCCGGTCCAGCACCTTGAGGCCGAGGTCCTGATGCGCCATCTCGCGGCCGCGGAAGCGCAGCGTGACCTTCACCTTGTCGCCCTCGCCGATGAATTCCTTCATCTGGCGCATCTTCACCTCGTAGTCGTGGTCGTCGATGTTCGGGCGGACCTTGATTTCCTTGATCTCGACGACCTTCTGGCGCTTGCGGGCCTCGTTCGCCTTCTTCTGCTGCTCGTACTTGTACTTGCCGTAGTCGAGGATCTTCACCACCGGCGGCACGGCGTTGGGGCTGATCTCAAGCAGGTCGAGGCCGACGTCATAGGCGCGGATCAGCGCCTCGCGCGCGCTCATCACACCCAGCATCTCGCCGTCCTGGTCGATCAGGCGCACCTGCGGCGCACGGATCTCCTCATTGACCCGCGGGCCGTCACGCGTCGGCAGCTGGGCGGGCATTGGACCTCGGGGTATGGCGCTCTCCTGTCGAAGTTTTGGTCAGTATGCCATCTTTATGGCGTTACGCTCAGGCCGACGCAACCCGAAGGTCGGGGGGCGTCGCCTCGGCGGCCAGCCGCGCGACCGCGTCGGCCAGGGCAATCGCCTCCTGGTCGCGCCCCGGCAGGCGGCGCAGAACCAGCGTCCGCTCCTCCGCCTCCCGCCGGCCGACCACGGCCAGCACCGGCACGCGCTGGTCGATATGGTCCACGACCTTGCGGTTGATCTTCTCGTTGCGGAGGTCGAGCTCAGCGCGGATGCCCGCGGCCTGCAGCGCGGCGACCGCCTCGCGCGCATAGTCGTCGGCATCCGAGACGATGGTCGCGACCACCACCTGCACCGGCGCCAGCCAGAGCGGGAAGCGCCCGGCATGCTGCTCGATCAGGATGCCGAGGAAGCGTTCGAAGCTGCCCAGGATCGCGCGATGCAGCATGACCGGCCGCTTCCGGCTGCCATCCTCGGCAACGTATTCCGCACCGAGTCGCTCCGGCAGCACGAAGTCCACCTGCAGCGTGCCGCATTGCCAGTCGCGCCCGATCGCGTCGCGCAGCACGAATTCCAGCTTCGGGCCGTAGAAGGCGCCCTCCCCCGGGTTCAGCGTGTAGTCCACATTCGCGATCCGGCACGCCTCCTTCAGCGCGCCTTCCGCCTGGTCCCACACCGCGTCGCTGCCCGAGCGCTTGTCGGGCCGGTCGGAAAACTTCACGCGGAAATCGCTGAAGCCGAGGTCGCGATAGATGCCGGAGAGCAGCTCCACGAAGCGCACGGTCTCGGCAGCGATCTGCCCCTCGGTGCAGAAGATGTGCGCGTCGTCCTGGGTGAAGGCGCGCACGCGCATGATGCCGTGCAGCGCGCCCGAGGGCTCGTAGCGGTGGCAGGCGCCGAATTCCGCCAGGCGCATCGGCAGCTCGCGGTAGCTGCGCACACCCTGGTTGAAGATCTGCACGTGGCAGGGGCAGTTCATCGGCTTCACCGCCAGCACGCGGTCCTTCTCGGACTCGTCCTCGACGGTCGCGATGAACATGTGCGGGCGGTAGTTCTCCCAGTGGCCGCTCTCGATCCAGAGCTTCCGGTCCACCAGCTGCGGGGTCTTCACCTCCAGGTAGTCGGCCTGGTCCAGGCGGCGCCGCATGTAGTCCTCGACGGTGCGGTACAGCTTCCAGCCCTTCGGGTGCCAGAACACCGAGCCGACCGCCTCTTCCTGGAGATGAAACAGGTTCATCTCCTTGCCGATCTTCCGGTGGTCGCGCTTCTCGGCTTCCTCGATCTGCGTGAGGTAGGCGTCGAGCTCCTTCTGGTCGCGCCAGGCGGTGCCGTAGATGCGCGACAGCATCGCGTTGCGGTGGTCGCCGCGCCAATAGGCGCCGGCCACCTTCATCAGCTTGAAGGCGGTGCCGACATCGCCAGTGCCGCGCATATGCGGCCCGCGGCAGAGATCCACCCACTCCCCCTGGCGATAGAGCGTGATGGTCTCGCCGCGCGGCAGGTCCTGGATCAGCTCGACCTTGTATTTCTCGCCCTTGGCGGAGAAGAGCTCGATCGCCTCGTGGCGCGTCGTCACGATCCGCTCGAAGCCGGCGTTGCGCGCGACGATCTCGCGCATCTTCGCCTCGATCGCGGCGAAGTCCTCCGGTGTGAAGGGCTCGTTGCGGGCGAAGTCGTAGTAGAAGCCGTTCTCGATCGGCGGGCCGATGGTCACCTGGGTGCCCGGGAACAGCGCCTGCACCGCCTCCGCCAGCACATGCGCCGCGTCGTGGCGGATCAGCTCCAGCGCCTCCGGGTCCTTGCGGGTGATGAAGCGCAGCGCGGCGTCGTGCGCGATCTCGCGCGACAGGTCCTGCAGCTGCCCGTCCACCTGCATGGCGAGCGCGGCCTTGGCCAGGCCCGGCCCGATCGCCGCGGCCACCGTCGTGCCGGTGACGGGCCCGTCGAAGGTGCGGACGGAACCGTCGGGCAGGGTGATCGCAGGCATTGGTCTTCGTCCGTGCTCCGCAGGGTTTGCAGGAAAGCGCGACATGGCCAGCCCGCCCCGGTGGCGTCAAGGCGCCTCAGCCGCGTAGCGGCAGTGCGGCGAGCGCGGCTCGGACGGCGTCCGGGCCGAGTTCCGCCAGCGGCATGTGGCGCAGCACCTGCGCCGCCGGCCCGCGCGGGGCGCAGAGGGCGGGGTCGCTGTCCTCGCCGAACAGGGCGAGGGTCGGGCAGCCGGCGGTGGCAACCAGATGGGTCGGGCCGGTGTCGTTCCCCACCGCCCAGGCCGCCCGTCGCGCGATGGCCGCCACCTCGGCGAAGCTCGTGCGGCCGGTGAGGTCCAGCGCGCCGGGCGCGGCGGCCAGGATGCGCGCCGCGATCCCGGCCTCCGCCTTGCCGCCCAGCACCGCGACCGGAATCCCGGCGCCGGCGGCGAACGCCGCGAAGGACTCGGCCGGCCAGCGCTTCAGCGGCCGGAGCGGCGATGCGCCCGGGATCAGCAGCCCGAAGCGGGGCGGCAGGGCGAAGCGGGAGAGATCGGCGTCCAGCCAGTCCAGCGCGGGCGGCGGGAAGTGCCGGATGCCCGCCATCTCCAGCTGCTCCAGCTGCCGCTCGACCGTGTGCATGGCGTCGCGCCCGGGATTGGCATGGGGGTGGGAGGCGCCGCGGGCGATGCCGGACCACTCGGCCCCCCGCCCGACCAGCCAGCGATAGCGGGAGGATCGGGCGGAGGTCTGCAGGTCATAGACCCGCTCGAACCGCGCCCCGCGCAGCCGGGCGGCGAGTTCCAGCAGCCGGCCGGGCTGCCGCCAGGAGGGCCGGCCATCCGCCCAGACCGCGTCGAACCACGGGCTGCGGCGAGCCAGCTCGGCATAGGGCGGCGTGGTCAGCAGGGTGATGCGCGCGCCGGGATGATGCGCGCGGATCGCCGCGAAGGGTCCGAAGGACTGCACGAAATCGCCGAGCGCACCCAGCCGGATGACGAGGATGTCGCCGTGATCGGTGCGGGGTTCCGCCACCGCGGCGGCCGTGCCGGTCATGGCAGCAGCTCGCGATAGACCGCGAGCGTCGCGCGCTGCATCGCCGCGGTGGTGTAGTTGCGCAGCACCGCCTGCCGCGCGCGCGCGCCGACCGCCGCCCGCTCGGCCTCCGGCATCGCCAGCACCCGGCCGAGGGTGGCGGCCAGCGCCGAGGGGTCGCCAGGGAGCACGCGCCAGCCGGTGACACCCTCCTCCACGGTCTCGCGCGGGCCGCCGAGATCGGAGGCGACGACCGGCCGCGCCATCGCCTGCGCCTCGATCACCGTGCGGCCGAAGGCCTCCGCATCGGTGCTGGCATGCAGCACCACATCGGCGGCCGAGAGGGCGACATCCAGCGCATCGACATGGCCGGCCAGCACCAGGCGGTCGGCGACGCCGAGCGCAGCGGCGCGCGCGCGCAGTTCCTCGGCGAAGGCGTCGTTGCCGCCGCCGGCCAGCACTGCCAGCACGCCCGGCAGGCCCGGCAGCGCCTCCACCAGCACGCCCTGCCCCTTCCAGCGTGTCAGGCGTCCAGGCAGCAGGACCACCGGCTGGCCGGGCGCGGCGCCCCAGGCCTCGCGCTCCGCCAGCACCCGCCCGGGCGGCACGGCGGCAGGATCGAAACGCCGCGGGTCCACCCCCCGGGGGATGACCCGGATGCGCTCGACCGGGGTGAAGTGGCGCTCCCGGATCAGCGACGCGATGAAGCCGCTGATCGCGATCACCCGCTCGCCCCGCGCCATCACGGAGTTGTAGAGCCGCTTGCCCGGCAGGCCTTCGTTGTACGCGCCGTGATAGGTGGTGACGAAGCGCGCGCCGCCGCGCCGCGCCGCCAGCAGCGCCGACCAGGCCGGGGCGCGGGAACGGGCGTGCAGGATCGCCACCTCCTCCCGCCGGACCAGGCCGGCCAGCGCGGCGGCGTTGCGCCAGATGCCGAAGGGCGACTTGGTGTCGAGCGGCAGCGTCACATGCGCGCCGCCGACGCGTTCCACCTCCTTCGCCAGCGGGCCGCCGGCGGAGGCGACGAGCGCGCGCCAGCCCGCGCCGGCGATCGCCTCCGCGATCTCGACCGTGCCGCGCTCCACCCCGCCCGAGACGAGCGCGGGCAGCACCTGCAGGATGGCGGGCGGGCGGGGCATCGGCGTTCCGTTACCGCCCCGCTCGGGCGGCGGCTATCCCCCCGCGCCGCGGCGATGGGCGTAGGTCTGGTCCAGCTTCTCCGCCAGATAGGCCGCGCCGGAGATCGGCGGCCAGCGCGGCGCTTCGCCCGGCGCCGTGCAGGACGGCAGCGCGGCCACCACCGCATCCGGATTGGGATCGAGGAAGAAGGCGGCCGAATGGCGCTCCGCGGCCGGCGCGCGGACGCGGTGCGGGGTGGAGGCATAGACGCCGTTGGTCCAGCGCATCAGGCAGTCGCCGATGTTGCAGACCATCGCACCCGCCACCTGCGGCACGTCCTCCCATCCGCCCTGGCGGCGCTTCACCTGCAGCCCCGCCACACCATCGGTGGCCAGCACGGTGACGTTGCCGTAGTCGGTGTGCTCGCCGGCGCCGAGCGGCGCCGCCCCGTCGCGCGCCGCCGGATAGCGCAGCAGCCTGAGCGTCGCCAGCGGCCGGTCGAGCTTGTCCTCGAACCACGCCTCCTCCAGGCCGAGATCGAGCGCGAAGCCGCGATGCAGCAGCCGGCCGAGCGCCCAGGCGGCGTCGAAATAGGCCAGCACGGCCGCGCGGAAGCCGGGGAGGTCGGGCCAGAGATTGACGCCGCGGAACGGCCTGCCGGCCAGCACCTCGGGATCGTCGGGCGCGAGATCGAGGCCGATGTTGAAGGCCTCCTTCCGGTCGGCCGGCCTCTCCGGGTCGAGCTGCTCCTCGTCCAGCGCGACATAGCCGCGGTTGTGCGGCGAGCGCCGGATGGACAGCGCGGCCTTCGCCGCGGCGTCTTGCGCGAAGAGCGCGCGCGAGGCGCCAAACATCCCCGCCATCACCGCCGGCGCGATGCCATGGCCGGTGACCAGGAAGAAGCCAGGCCCGCGGCAGGCGGCGCCGAGCGCCGCGGCCACTGCGCGCCGGTCCTCTTCGACCGCGCTGCGCAGGCCGGCGATATCGATGACGGGAACCTTTTCGCTCATTCCGCCATGCTGCCGCGGGGCGCGACCCGCGCCACGCCCCGCGCCCGGGTCAGGCCGCCATTCGGCCGCCGCCGGCGCGGCCCCACAGCTCCTGTGCCAGCGGACTGTCCGGCTTCGCCGCCAGTCGCTCGCCTGCCAGCACCTGCGCAAGGGAACGGTCCTTGCCGCGCAGCGCCGACTCCAGCAGCGTCAGGCTGAGCACGTCGCGCTGCGCGTTGGAGCCGCCGAACTCCCGCGCCCGCGGCCGCACCGCCGCGATCAACTCCGCCGCCGTGCCGTAGTCGCCGCGGGCGAAGGCGCCAAAACCCTCGGCCAGCGGAAGCCCGACCGTGCGCGTCAGCCGGGCATTGGTGCCCTGCCCCGCCGCGGCGCGGCGCATCGCGCCGAGGGTCTGCGCCGCGGCGTCCTCCCGCCCCGCGCCGAGATGCGCCATGATCGCGTGCAGGTCGCTGAAGGCATAGAAACCCTCGCCGCCCGCCTGCTGCCAGGCCGTGGAGAGCTGCGCGAAGCGCCGCCCGGTGTCGGCGCCGCGCAACAGCAGCCGCCACAGCATGGCCGAGGCATCCACCAGGTCGATGGCCGGCTGCGCCTCGCCCTTCGCGATTCCATGCGCCACGGCGCGGTCGTAGATGCCGAGCACCCGGTCGAACTGGCCGCGCTCCAGGTGGAACAGCGCCAGGTGCCACCAGTTGTGCACGGCGAGGATCGCCGCCGGCGCCCAGTCGGCCTCCCGCGCGGCAAGAAAGGCAGCGCCTTCCTGGTCGCGGCCCTGCATCTCCATCACATGCGCGACGGCATGCACCGCCCAGGCGTCCCGCGGCTGCAGCGCCAGCGCCATGCGCCCCGCATCCTCGGCGGCGGCGTACTCGCCATTCTCCTCGAGGCCGAAGGCCTGCATGCCGAGCAGCCAGGAGAATCCGTCCTCGCCCGTGCGCCAGGCGCGCATCGCGGCGGCGGGACGGTCGCGCAGCGCGGCGGGGTTGCCCAGGAAGAAATCGAACTGGTGCGCCACCTGCTGCGCGAAGAGGTCGCGCGGATGCGCCGCGGCCAGCGCCGCATAGCCGCGATGCGCCGCGACGAAGTCGCCCTCGCACCAGGCCTGCGCGGCGGCGAGATGCGCGCGCTCCCGGTCGTTCGCGACCGGCAGGTCCCACGCCGCGGCGATGCTCGCCTCGGCCTCGGCCACGCTTGCGCGCTCCATGGACATCACCATCAGCCCGGCGCGGAAGGCATGCGCCATCGCGAAATCCGGCTGCTCCGCGATGGCGGCGTCGATCGCCGCGAGCGGATCGGCGCGGAAGCCGAGCATCAGCCCGGTCGCTTCGTCGAGGCGCGCGATCGCGGCGCGGTTGGCGGTGGACACGGCGTTGCCGTGCATGTCGGTGTGCGGCATCTCTCTTTCTCCCTTCGCTCGGGTCTGCGGGCGGTTGCGGGCCACGCGGATGCGCAGGGCACCCGCCCCGCATCCCTGGTCGCACCGCGCCGGATGGCGGCAGTGCTAGGCGCGGCGTGTTTCCGTGCGATTGCGCCGCCGCCCGAAAGAGGTTTCACCGCCATGTCGCGCGTGACACGGCTTGCGTCGTGATCGTCGCCCCCCCTTCCGCATGCGCGTCGTTGCTCTAGGCTTGCGGCAACTCAGGGGGAGGAACGCGACGATGAGCCATGCCGCAAGGTCCGCCGATGCGCTGTCGCAGGATTGGCGCGACGGCGTCTTCGCGCTCCGGGTGATGACGCAGGACGGGCCCTCGGTCTTCGCGATCCTCGGCGGCGCGAGCTTCGACATGACGCCGGCCTTCGGCACCTGCAGCGCCTGGCTGAACAGCGAGGATCCGCTCGGCGCGATCCGGCGCGACGGCGTGCCCTCCGCGCTCGACCTGCCCGCCGCGCTGGCCAATGCGCATCACGCGGCACGCGATGCCCAGAAGCCCTGGCTGCTGGCGCCGATCGACCTGCAGGTGATCAAGGCCGCCGGCGTGACCTATGTCCGGTCGATGCTCGAGCGCGTGATTGAGGAGCGCTGCCGCGGCGACGCCACCCAGGCCGAGGCGGTGCGCGCCGAGGTGCGCGCGATCATCGGCGACGATCTGGCGAACCTCGTCCCCGGCAGCCCGCAGGCCGCGCGCGTGAAGGAGGCGCTGGTCGCCAAGGGATGGTGGAGCCAGTATCTCGAGGTCGGCATCGGGCCGGATGCCGAGATCTTCACCAAGGCGCCGGTGCTGTCCGCCGTGGGCGCGGGCGCCAAGGTCGGCGTGCATCCGATGAGCTCCTGGTCGAACCCGGAGCCCGAGGCGGTGATGGTGGTCAACGGCCATGGCCGCATTGTCGGCGCCACGCTCGGCAACGACGTGAACCTGCGCGACGTGGAGGGGCGCAGCGCCCTGCTGCTCGGTCGGGCGAAGGACAACAACGCCTCCTGCGCGCTCGGCCCGATGATCCGCCTGTTCGATGCCGGCTTCACGCTGGAGGATGTGCGCCGCGCGGAGCTGCGCGTGACGATCACCGGCCGGGACGGCTTCACGCTGGACGAGCGCGGCCCGGTCGGCGCGATCGCGCGCGATCCGGCCGATGTCGTCGGCCAGATGATCGGCGCGCATCACCAGTATCCGGATGGCGCGGTGCTGTTCCTCGGCACGCCCTTCTCGCCGGTGAAGGATCGCGGGGCGCCGGGCATGGGCTTCACGCACAAGGAGGGCGACGTGGTGCGCATCGCCAGCCCGCGCCTCGGCGCGCTGGAGAACGAGGTGGACCGCACCGACGAATGCCCGCCCTGGACCTTCGGCATCGGCGCGCTGATGGCAAACCTTTCGCGCCGCGGCCTGCCGCGGTGAAGGAGGAGACCGGCCGCCTCGACGGCCGCCTCGCCTGGTCGAAACTTCCCGGCAGCGGCCCCGGCGTGGTCTTCCTGCCCGGCTACCGCAGCGACATGCAGGGCGCCAAGGCGCTGGCGCTGCGCGAGCATTGCGCGGCGACCGGCCGGGCGCTGCTGCGCTTCGACTATTCCGGCCATGGCGAGAGCGCCGGCCGCTTCGAGGACGGCACCATCGGCCTTTGGGCGGCCGACGCCATTGCCGTGTTCGACGCGCTGACGGCGGGGCCGCAGATCCTGGTCGGCTCCTCGATGGGCGGCTGGATCGCGCTGCTGCTCGCCCGCGCGCGGCCTGAGCGCATCGCGGGCCTGATCGGCATCGCGCCGGCGCCCGACTTCACCGAGACGCTGATGTGGCCCGGCTTCACCGAGGCACAGCGCGCCGAGATCATGCGCGCGGGCGTGCTGCACCTGCCGAGCCAGTACGGCGAACCGACCCCCGTCACCCGCGCGCTGATCGAGGATGGCCGGCGGCACAACGTCCTGGATGCGCCGATCCCCCTCGCCTGCCCCGTCCGCATCCTGCAGGGCATGCGCGATCCCGACGTGCCCTGGCGGCACGCGCTGAAGCTGGTGGACGCGATCGCGGGCGAGGATGTGCGCCTGCACCTGATCAAGGATGGCGACCACCGGTTGAGCCGCCCCGAGGATCTCCGCCTGCTGGCTGAGACGCTGGACGCTCTGGCCGCTCAGCCCTGAGCGCCGAGCGCGAGGATGGCGCGCAGCCCCTCGCGATAGGTCGGATACCGCCACGCGATGCCGAGGGCCTGCTTCGTGATCGCGTTCGCGACGCGGCGATTCTCAGACCAGAAGGAAAGCGCCATCGGCGACATGCCCGTTCGCGCCTGCTCGAAGGGGATCGCCGGCGGCGGTGCGACGCCGAGCAGCCGCGCCGCCTCCTCCACCACCTCGGCGCTCGGCGCCGGCTCGTCGTCCACCAGGTGCAGCACGCGTTGCCCGTCCGGGCGCAGCGCCGCCGCGACCACGGCCAGCGCGATGTCGTCGCGATGGATCCGGCTGAAGGCGTGGCCGGGCTTCACCACGCGGCGCGCCACGCCGGCCCGCACCTCCTCCAGCGCGCTGCGCCCCTGGCCGTAGATGCCGCCCACCCGGAACAGATCGAGCGCCGCGCCGCGCGCGGCGGCCACCGCGCGCCAGGCCTGCTCGGCTTCCAGCCGCCGGGCGGAGCGCGCCTGGCCCGGCGCGGGCGGCGTCGTCTCCTCCACCCAGCCGCCGTCGCGATCGCCATAGACGCCGGTGGTGGAGAGATAGCCGATCCAGCGCAATGCCGGCGCCCCGGCAATCGCGCCGCCATGCGCCGCCAGCACCGGATCGCCACCCTGCTCCGGCGCCGCGGTGATGACGAGATGGGTCGCCTGCCGGATCGCATCACCGGCCGCCGCGAAATCCACCACCGTGACGCCTGCCGGCGGACGGGCCGCAGCGGCATCCCGCGCCGTCCCCGTCACCGCGAAGCCGCGCGCCGCGGCCTCCGCCGCGACCGCCCTGCCCGCATAGCCGATCCCGGCCACCACCATCTGCGCATGCATGCGACGCAGATGCGCCGTCCTCCGCCTTCCGTGAAGGGGTCGCGGCCATGCGCGAGGCTGGCAGCCCGCCGGGCCCGGGGATAGGCTGCGCGCCATGCCTCCAAGCGTCCGCGCCCTGCTGCTTGGTGCCGCCGCCGTGGCCCTGCTCGGCACGGTCGTGGCGGCAGCATGGCTGCGCCCGCCGGCCCCGCCCGGGCCGCCACCCGAGGCGGCAGCGATGCCGATGACCGAACCGGCGGAACCGGTCGCGGGCGCCGCCACCGAGGCGGAGCAGTGCCGGGCGCTGCTGCGGAGCGACCCGGATGCCGCCCGCAGCTTCGCCGCGCAGTGGCGCGGCGCGCAGGGCGGCGTTCCCGCCGAGCAATGCGAGGCGCTGGCCACGCTCGCGCTCGGCGACCCGGCGCAAGCCGCCGCGCGGCTGGAGGCGATCGCCGTGCGCGGCGCCGGCGACCGGCCGACGAAGGCGGCGCTCTTCGCGCAGGCGGCACAGGCCTGGCTGCTCGCCGGCGACGCCAACCGCGCCTTCGGCGCCACCA
Source organism: Falsiroseomonas sp. RANM36 (assembly GCF_056682175.1). Lineage (NCBI taxonomy): Bacteria > Pseudomonadati > Pseudomonadota > Alphaproteobacteria > Acetobacterales > Roseomonadaceae > Falsiroseomonas > Falsiroseomonas sp. RANM36. The sequence continues at coordinate 453,144 of NZ_JBWXTD010000002.1, read as the reverse complement.
CACTCGCCTTGACGCTGACGCCCGAGGATCTCGACCTGCTGGTGGATCGCGCCGTGGCGCTCGGCACGCTCGGCCGCTACCGCGAGGCGCTGGAGGATCTCAACCGCGTGCTGTCGCTGGACCCTGACCGCGCCGAGGCGCTGGTGTTCCGTGCCGCCGCGCTGCGCCAGCTGGACCGGCTCGATTTCGCGCGGCGCGACGTGGAGCGGGCACTGGCGATCGAGCCCGACCATGCCGAGGGCCTGCTGGAGCGCGGCATACTGCGCCAGCTCGCCGGCGATCCGGACGGCGCGCGGCGCGATTGGGAGCGTGTGATCACCGTGGCACCCGGCAGCGCAGCCGCCGACCTTGCCACGCAGAACCTGTCGCTCAGCGAAGCCGGTCCGGCGCGGCGGTGAGGCTGCGGCAGGGGCGACACCCTGCGGCGCCGCCTATCGCGGCGGACGGCTCATTTCCGGCGCGCCGCCGATCGGCCGGTCCGGATCGCGCGCACCCGCGTTCCCTCCGGACAAAGGCCGCCGGAGAACGTGCCGGCACCGACGAGGTTGCCGTTCAGAAATCCAGATCGTCGTAATGCGCGGGCGGGGCCAGGTCGGGCAGGCGGTCCGCCAGGACGGCGCGGAAGGACGGGCGCGACTTGATGCGCGCATACCAGTCCTTCGCGCCGTCGTTCAGCGACCAGTCCACGTCGCCGATATAGTCGAGCGCGGAGAGATGCGCGGCCGCGGCGAGATCGGCGAGGCTGAGGCTGCCACCGCCAAGCCAGGCGCGCGTCTCAGCCAGCCAGCCGATATAGTCCAGATGCGGCTTCAGGTTCGCATAGCCCGCGCGAATCGCACCGGCATCGGGATTGCCGCGCCCGAGCAGCCGCTTCATCTGCCGCTCGTGCAGCAGGTTGCGCGTCACTTCGGTGTTGAACTTGTGGTCGAACCACGCAACCAGCCGCCGCACCTCCGCCCGTTCGGCAAGCGTACGGCCGAGCAGCGGCAGGTCCGGATAGGCCTCGTCGAGATACTCGCAGATGGCGTTCGAATCGGCCAGCACGAGCCCGTTCGCGTCCTGCAGCACGGGGACCGTGCAGGCGGGATTGAGCGCGAGGAATTCCGCACGGCGCTCCCACACGCGCTCGACCCTGAGGTCGAACGGGATGCGCTTCTCCGCCAGCGCGAGGCGAACCTTGCGGGAGAAGGGCGACAGGGGAAGGTGGTAGAGGATCCGCATCGGCCTCGCGCGAGTCTGATCCGCTTTCCTATCGCACGCGCGCGCCGCCCGGCCAACGGGGCCGAGGGCGGAACGGCCTGGTCATGGCGGCGGAAGCATCTCTCCGCCGCCACGCGCGCGCCGGTTCACTCCGCCGCGACGGCCGGCGCATCCTCCATCGGCTTCGGCAGGTAGCGCGCATAGTCCCTGGGAACCACGTGCCAGAACAGCGCGCGCTCCACCGCCCAGTTGTTCAGCAGGCGCGCGGCGAAGGGGCTGCCCGTCTCGCGCACATGCCGCCCGATATGGTCGCGCAGCACCTCCTCCCAGTGCGTGCTGCCGCCGAGGCGGCGCCACAGCAGCGTCTCCGGATTGATGCGCTGCTCGAAGGTGCCGTCGGCGTCGTAGACGAAGGCCATGCCGCCGGTGAAGCCGGCGCCGAAATTGTCGCCGACCGGGCCGAGGATCACCGCGCAGCCGCCGGTCATGTACTCGCAGCCATTCGCGCCGCACCCTTCCACCACCGCTAGCGCGCCGGAATTGCGCACCGCGAAGCGCTCGCCGGACTGGCCGGCGGCGAAGAGCGCGCCGCCGGTCGCGCCATAGAGCACCGTGTTGCCGATGATGGTGTTCTCGTTCCAGACCAGCTTCGAGGAGGGCGCGGGCCGCACCACGATGGTGCCGCCCGAAAGCCCCTTGCCGACATAGTCGTTGGCGTCGCCGAAGACCTCGAGCTTGAGCCCGCGCACCGCGAAGGCGCCGAGCGACTGCCCGGCCGAGCCGCGCAGACGCACGGTCAGGTGGCCGCGCTGCAGCCCGTTCATGCCGAACTTGCGGACGATCTTGGAGCTGATCTTGGTGCCGATCGCGCGGTGCGTGTTCCGGATGTTGTAGGCGAGCTGCATCTTCTCGCCGTGGCGGAACAGCGCCTCGGCGTCGCGGATCATCTCGGCGTCGAGCGTCTCCGGCACCTCGTTGCGTCCCTCCGTCGTGCAGTAGGAGGCGAAGGGCCCCGCATCGGCCTTGACCAGCAGCGGGTTGAGGTCGAGGTCGTCGAGGTCCTCCGAGCCGCGCGACACCTGGCGCAGCAGGTCGGTGCGCCCGATCACATCGGTCAGCTTGCGGAAGCCGAGCCCGGCGAGGATCTCGCGCACCTCCTCGGCGACGAAGCTGAACAGGTTGATCACCTTCTCCGGCGATCCGGTGAACTTCTTCCGAAGCTCCTCATCCTGGGTGCAGACGCCGACGGGGCAGGTGTTGGAATGGCACTGCCGCACCATGATGCAGCCCATGGCGACGAGGCTGGCGGTGCCGATGCCGAATTCCTCAGCGCCCAGCATCGCCGCGATCACCACGTCGCGGCCGGTCTTGATGCCGCCATCGGTGCGCAGCTTCACGCGGTGGCGCAGGCGGTTGAGCTGCAGCACCTGATGCGTCTCGGACAGGCCCATTTCCCAGGGCAGGCCGGCATACTTGATCGAGGATTGCGGCGAGGCGCCGGTGCCGCCGGAATGGCCGGAGACCAGGATCGCGTCGGCCTTGGCCTTCGCCACGCCGGCCGCGATGGTGCCGATGCCGCTGCGCGCGACCAGCTTCACGCAGACGGTGGCATCGGGGTTGATCTGCTTCAGGTCGTAGATGAGCTGCGCCAGGTCCTCGATCGAGTAGATGTCGTGATGCGGCGGCGGGCTGATCAGCATCACGCCCGGCGTCGAGTGGCGCAGCTTCGCGATCAGCTCCGTCACCTTGAAGCCCGGAAGCTGGCCGCCCTCGCCGGGCTTCGCGCCCTGGGCCACCTTGATCTCGATCTCGCGGCAGTTGTTGAGATACTCCGCCGTCACGCCGAAGCGGCCGGAGGCGATCTGCTTGATCGCGCTGTTCGCGTTGTCGCCATTGGCGCGCGGCCGGGCGCGGGCCGGATCCTCGCCGCCCTCGCCGGAATCCGAGCGGGCGCCGATACGGTTCATCGCGATGGAGAGCGTCTCATGCGCCTCCGGCGACAGCGCGCCGAGCGAGATGCCGGGCGCGACCAGGCGCTTGCGGATCTCCGTGATGCTCTCGACCTCCTCGAGCGCGACCGGCGCGCGGCCCTCGGTGCGGAAGTCCAGCAGGTCGCGCAGCGCCACGGGCGGCAGCTTCCGCACGCCTTCGGAATAGCGCTTGAAGGTCTGGTAGCTGTCGGTCTCCACCGCCTTCTGCAGCGTGTGGATCAGGCTGCCGTCGAAGGCGTGGTTCTCGCCCCGGCGGCGCAGCTTGTACAGGCCGCCGACCGGCAGCGTCACCGCATCCGCGTCCCACGCCTTGGCGTGCAGCGCCAGCACGCGGCGCGCGATGCCCGACAGGCCGATGCCGGAGATGCGGCTCGGCACGCCGGGGAAGAACTCCGCCACCAGCGCGCGGGAGAGGCCGATCGCCTCGAAGTTCATGCCGCCGCGATAGGAGGACAGCACGCCGATGCCCATCTTGGACATGATCTTCAGCAGGCCCTTGTCCACGGCCTTCTTGTAGCGGGCGACGCAATCCTGCAGCGACAGCTTGCCGAACAGGCCGCGGCGGTGGCGGTCCGCGATGCTCTCCTGCGCCAGATAGGCGTTCACCGTGGTGGCGCCCGCGCCGATCAGCACGGCGATGTAGTGGACGTCGATCGCCTCGGCGCAGCGGACGTTCAGGCTGGTGAAGGTCCGCAGCGAGCTCTTCACCAGATGCGTGTGGACGCCGCCGACCGCGAGGATCATCGGGATCGGCGCACGCTCCGCGCCCTGGTGCTCGTCGGTCAGGATCACATGGGTGCAGCCGCTGCGCACGCCGTCCTCGGCCTCGCGGCGGATGCGCTCGATGTGCCGGCGCAGGCCGGTCTCGCCCTCGGCCACCGGGAAGGTGCAGTCCACCACGCAGGCGGTGTCGCCCATATACGCGCGCATCGCGGAGAACTCCGCGTTGGACAGCACCGGGCTGTCCAGCATGAGCATGTCGCACTGCGTCGGGTCCTCGTCGAGGATGTTCCCGAGATTGCCGAGCCGCGTCTTGATCGTCATCACCCGCGTCTCGCGCAGGCTGTCGATCGGCGGGTTGGTCACCTGGCTGAAGGACTGGCGGAAATAGTGGTGCAGGCCGCGATACTGGCCGGACAGCACCGCGATCGGCGTGTCGTCGCCCATCGAGCCCACCGCCTCGTTCGCGTCCTCCACCATCGGATGGAGGATGGTCTCCAGCTCCTCGAGCGTGTAGCCGACCGCGAGCTGGCGCCGGCGCAGTTCCTCGCCGGAGAAACGGGAGAGCTCCTCCCAGCCGCCCTTCACGATGCCGTCGATCTGGGTCGTGCGCTTGGTCCAGTCGCCGAAGGGCTTGCGCGCGGCCAGCATGTCCTTGAGCGGGCCGTCGCCGTAGAACCGCCCGGTGCCGAGATCCACGCCGATGCACTGGCCGGGCCCGACGCGCCCCTTCTCCAGGATGGCGTCCTCCGACAGCTTCACCATCCCCGTCTCGGAGCCCACGATCAGCAGCCGGTCGTCGGTGACGGTGTAGCGCATCGGGCGCAGGCCGTTGCGGTCGAGCCCGGCGATCACCCAGTTGCCGTCGGTGGCGCAGATCGCCGCCGGGCCGTCCCAGGGCTCCATCACCGCGTTGCAGTAGAGGAAGAGCTCGCGATGCGCCTCCGGCATCGTGGCGTTGTTGCCGATGCTCTCCGGGATCAGCATCGCCTTGGCCATCGGCGCGTCGCGCCCGCCGCGGACCAGCAGCTCGAAGACGTTGTCGAGCGTCGCGGTGTCGGAGCCGCCCGCCTGCACCACAGGCTTGATGTCGTCCATGAAGCTGTCGAGCAGCCGGTGGGAGAGCCGCGTCTCGTGGCTCTTCATCCAGTTCGCGTTGCCGTGCAGCGTGTTGATCTCGCCGTTGTGCGCGAGCGTGCGGAAAGGCTGCGCCAGGCGCCAGGTCGGGAAGGTGTTGGTGGAGTAGCGCTGGTGGTAGATCGCGAAGCGGCTGACGAAGCGCTCGTCCAGCAGGTCCGGGTAGAACTCCGTCAGGCTCTCGGCGAGGAACATGCCCTTGTAGATGATCGAGCGGCAGGACAGCGAGCAGAGATAGAGCTCGGGGATCTGCGCGGCGATCGCCTGCTTCTCGATCCGGCGGCGGATCACGTAGAGGTCGCGCTCGGCGGTCGCCTCGTCGCGCTGCTCGGGATCCCAGATCAGGATCTGCTCGATCTCCGGCCGCGTCGCGTTCGCCTTCTCGCCGATGCAGGCGACGTCGATCGGCACCTGGCGCCAGGAATAGATCTGGTAGCCGGCGTTCAGCACCTCGGTCTCGACGATCTGGCGGCAGCGCTCCTGCGCGCCGAGATCGGTCTTCGGCAGGAAGACCATGCCCACGGCGATGCGGCCGGGCCGCACGCGGTCGCCACCGCGCTCGACGACTTCCGCGAAGAAATCCTGCGGGATCTCGATATGGATGCCGGCGCCGTCGCCGGTCTTGCCGTCGGCATCCACCGCGCCGCGATGCCAGACGGCCTTCAGCGCGTCGATGCCGGCCTGCACGACCTTGCGGCTGGGCTTGCCGTCCAGCGCGGCCACGAGGCCGACGCCGCAGGCATCGTGCTCGGTCACGTCCAGATGCGCGGCGCCGGCCAGCAGGTCGCGGTTGGCGGCGTAGCGGGCGGCGAAATCGGCGCCGGTCTCGTGGGTGTCGGCCATCTGCGTCACTCCGCGGCGACGGCGAGGGTGCTCGCCTTCTGCTGCATGTAGAGGTCCATCTGCTCGGCCGCGTCGCGGCCGTCGCGGATCGCCCAGACCACGAGGGAGGCGCCGCGGACGATGTCGCCGGCGGCGAAGACGCCGGGCAGCGCCGTCATCATGGTGCGGTGGTCCACCTTCAGCGTGCCCCAGCGCGTCACCGGCAGCTCCTTCTCGCCGAAGGCCGTCGGCAGGTCCTCCGGGTCGAAGCCGAGCGCCATGATCACGAGGTCCGCCGGCAACTCGAAGCGGCTGTCGGGCATGGGCGTGACCTGCTGGCGGCCGGTCGCGTCGGGCAGGCCGAGATGCATCCGGTGCGCGACGACACCCTTCACGCGGCCCTCCCCGCGGAAGGCTTCGGGCGCGCCGAGCCATTCGAAGCGCACGCCCTCTTCCTCGGCGTTGTACACCTCGCGCATGGAGCCGGGCATGTTCGCCTTGTCGCGCCGGTAGAGGCAGGTGACGGAGGCGGCACCCTGGCGCACCGCGGTGCGCACGCAATCCATCGCCGTGTCGCCGCCGCCGATCACCACCACATGCTTGCCCGTCGCGTCCAGCGCGCCGGATGCGAAGGCCGGCACGGCCTCCCCGAGCCCGACGCGATTGGCGGCCGTCAGGTAATCCAGCGCCGGCACGATGCCGTCGAGCCCGATGCCCGGCGCCGACATCTCGCGCGCCTTGTAGACGCCGGTGCCGATCAGCACGGAGTCATGCCGCGTGCGCAGTTCCGCCAGCGAGACGTCCGTGCCGATTGCGGTGTTCAGGTGGAAGTGGATGCCGCCTTCCTCGTACTGCTTCCAGCGGCGCAGCACGACATCCTTCTCCAGCTTGAAGTTCGGGATGCCGTAGATCATCAGCCCGCCGACGCGGTCGTAGCGGTCATACACGTGCACCTGGTAGCCGCGCACCCGCAGCCGCTCCGCCGCCGCAAGGCCCGCCGGGCCGGCGCCGATGATGCCGACGCTCTGGGCGAGTTCGCGCCGCGGCTTCGGCGCCTTCACCCAGCCGCGCTCCCAGGCGGTGTCGGTGATGTATTTCTCCACCGACCCGATGGTGACACTCCCAAAACCCTTCTCGATGACGCAGTTGCCCTCGCAGAGGCGGTCCTGGGGGCAGATGCGGCCGCAGATCTCGGGGAAGGTGTTGGTGGCGGAGGCGACCTCATAGGCTTCCTCCAGCCGGCCTTCGGCGGTGAGCTTCAGCCAGTCGGGGATGTTGTTGTTGAGCGGGCAATGCACCTGGCAGAACGGCACGCCGCACTGGCTGCAGCGGCTGGCCTGGGACTTCGCCGCGTCCGGCTCGAATTCCTTGTAGATCTCGCCGAAATCGGCGCGGCGCGTGTCGGCCGCCCGCTTCTCGGGCTGGCGCTGGTCGAGGCGCACGAATTGCAGCATCCGTTCGGCCATGGTGGCGAGACCCTCCCTGGGCGATACGGACGCGCCCATCGGGGCGGGCGTCTACAACAAGCCGGGCCGGGTTGCGAGTCCGTTCTGGCCAACAAGGACAGTTTTTCTGTCTCTTTTCGGCGTGCGGCGCCTACCAACAGTGGGAGGGCGCCTGTAGCAATGCTGATGAAGGTCCGGATCGGACCTTCATGCGGCCTCGCGACGCCCGCCACCGGACCGGAACCGCTTCAGATACCCCGGCACCACGCTCTCGATCGCGGTCGGCGGGATGCCGAGCTCCGCCAGGCCCGGCATGCCGGGCGTCACGACATTGTCGCGCTCCAGCAGCAGCAGCTGGTCCTGGGTCAGCGGCGGCGTCGGCAGGCGCTGCAGCAGCCCGGCCTGGAACCGCATCAGCCCGGGCGGCATGTCGAGCATCGGCCGGCGCCGCCGCGTGACCTCCAGGATGAAGCGCAGGACCTCCCGCATGGTCATCGCCCGCGGGCCACCGAGCTCATAGGTCCTGCCCTGCGCTTCGGGCCGCGCCAGGGCGGCGGCCACGGCCTCTGCCACGTCGCCGACATAGACCGGCTGGAAGCGCGTGTCGCCGTTGACCACCGGCATCACCGGCAGCCAGGCCATCGCGGCGAAGCGGTTGAAGAACCCGTCCTCCGGCCCGAACACCACCGAGGGGCGCAGGATCGTCGCCGCCGGGAAGCCTTCGCGCACCCCCTCCTCCCCCTGCGCCTTGGTTTGCGCGTAGAGGCTTGGCGAGGCGGCGTCGGCGCCGATCGCCGAGAGATGCACCATCCGCTCCACGCCCGCCGCCGCCGCGGCGCGGGCGAGCGCGCCCGGCGCCTCGCCCTGGATCCGTCGGAAATCGCCCGGGCGGCGCTCGAACAGGATGCCGACGAGGTTCACCACCACCTGCGCGCCTTCGACGGCGCGGGCCACCCCTGCGGCATCGGTGATCGGAGCGGCCAGCGGCACGATCTGGCCGACGCGCCCCTGGGTCTGCAGGAAGCGCGCCCCGGCCGGGGCGCGCCCCCCCCCCCCCCCCCCCCCGCGCCGCCCCGCCCCGGGACGCCCCGGCCCGGGCGCACCCGCCCCACCCCCGCCCCGGGCCGCGGCAGCAGCCGCGCCAGCCCGGGGAACAGCCCGAGCAGCGCAT
>NZ_JBWXTD010000002.1:440650-444558 GCF_056682175.1 Falsiroseomonas sp. RANM36 | reverse complement strand
CCCACCCGCGGGGCGCCGGCCCCGGGGGCCGCCCGGCCCCGGGCCCGGGCCGGGCCGCCCACCGCCACCCGCACGACATAGTCCTGCTGTGCCAGGCGCTGGACGACGTAGCGGCCGATGAAGCCGGAGCCGCCGAACACCGTCGCCACCTTGCGCTCGAGCGCTCCCCGCATGGTCAACTCCCCAACCTTCGCGGGCCGGACCATATGAGCCCATCCTGGACACGCCAAGCGGGCCCGTCGGGGTGGCCGCGCCGGCCGCATGCCGCCATACAGGGCCCGCATCTCGGAACGGGCCCATGCGACTCCTCTCCAGCCTGCTCAACCGCTTCGTCCAGCGCGGCAGCCTGACCGTCACCGACCATGCCGGCGTCGTGCATCGCTTCGGCAGCGGCCAGGACGGGCCGGATGTCGCCATCCGCCTGACCGACAAGAAGGTCGAGCACGAGATCTTCCTCAACCCCGAGCTCAAGGCCGCCGAGGCGTACATGGACGGCCGCCTCGTGATGGAGGGCGGGCAGCGGGTGTTCGACCTGCTCTACCTGTTCTCCGTGAACCGCTCCGGCCTCGCGGCGCATCCGGTGCAGCAGGCGCTGCGCAAGGCCTGGCGCGCGGCGCGGCGCTGGCACCAGCGCAACCCGCTCGGCCTGGCCGCGAAGAACATCCGCCACCACTACGACATCCCGCCCGAGTTCTACCGGACGTGGCTCGACCCCACGATGACCTATTCCTGCGCCTACTACCCGACGCCGGACGCCACGCTGCATGAGGCGCAGCTCGCCAAGCTGCGCCACATCGCGGCCAAGCTCAGGCTCGAGCCGGGAATGACGGTCGCCGAGATCGGCTCCGGCTGGGGCGCGCTCGGCACCTTCCTGGCGCGGAACTACGGGGTAAGGGTGGTCTCCGTCACCCTCTCGCCCGAGCAATGCGCCATCGCGAAGCAGCGTGCGGTGGACGAGGGCGTGACGGACCTGGTGGAGTTCCGGGAGCTCGACTACCGCCTGCTGGAAGGCACCTATGACCGCGTCGTCTCCATCGCGATGATGGAGGCGATCGGCATCGACGAGTTCGACACCTATTTCCGCAAGATCAAGGCGCTGACCAAGCCGGGCGGATTCGCGCTGGTCCATTGCATCGGCCGCCAGTCGCCCCCCGGCACCACCGCGCCCTTCATCCGCAAATACATCTTCCCCGGCGGCTACGTGCCGGCGATGTCGGAGGTCTTCGCCTCGCTCGAGCGCACCGGCACCTGGTGCGCCGACTGCGAGATGCTCCGCCTGCACTACTACTGGACCATCAAGCACTGGCGGGAGGCCTTTGACGCCGTGCGGGAGCAGGCGGTGGCGAAGATGGGCGAGCGATTCTGCCGGATGTGGGATTTCTACCTGGCCAGCGTGGAGCTGGGCTTCCTGCACGGCTCCAACTTCGTCTTCCAGATCCTGATTTCCGAACGCCGTGACGACGTGCCGGTGATCCGCGACTACATCGTGGACGAGGAGCGGCGGCTGAACGCGATCGGGGCCACATAAGGGGCTGTCCCCCGCTTGACGCCTCCGTGACGCCCCCCTAAACGCCGGGGCCTCGCGCACCTGCCCAGGTGGCGGAATTGGTAGACGCGCAGGTTTCAGGTACCTGTGGCCGCGAGGCCGTGAAGGTTCGAGTCCTTTCCTGGGCACCACCCGCAACCAGCGGGGTTTCGAGAGGCGGTCGCGGCCAATGGGCGAGACCCTGTTCACCCAAGGCGCCATGATCCGCCTCCACAAGCACGACCTGCCCGACGGGCTCGATCTCGGCGCCGCCGTCGCCATCGACACCGAGACGATGGGCCTCGACCCGCGGCGCGACCGGCTCTGCCTGGTGCAGCTCTCCGCCGGGGACGGGACGGCGCATTGCGTCCAGATCATCCCGCCCTCCCTCGGCGGCCGCGGGGCGGACTGCCCGAACCTCAGGCGCCTGCTGGAAGACCGGGCGGTGCTGAAGATCTTCCACTTCGCCCGCTTCGACGTCGCGATGCTGCACCATGCGCTGGGCGTGACCGTTTCGCCCGTGGTCTGCACCAAGATCGCCTCGAAGCTGGTGCGCACCTTCACCGACCGGCACGGGCTGAAGGACCTTCTGAAGGAGCTGCTGGGGGTGGAGATCTCCAAGCAGCAGCAATCGAGCGACTGGGGCGCGCCGGACCTTTCGCCGGAGCAACTCGCCTATGCCGCATCCGACGTGCTGCACCTGCACGCGCTCTGGACGAAGCTGAAGGCGCTGCTGGAGCGGGAGGGGCGACTCGACCTGGCCGAGGCCTGCTACGCCTTCCTGCCCACGCGCGGCCGCCTGGACCTGCTCGGCTACGAGGATCCGGACCTCTTCGCGCACTGATCTGGCGGGGCGCGCGTCAAGCCCCAATCAGCCGCCTCCAGCAATCGTGAACGCGCACCTGCCACAAAGTGGCACATTTCTTGTCGGATCGCTTTGCCGCGTTGACCCTCGCCATCCCGAAGCCCATACAAGCCCGGTGAAGTCGCCTCCTCTCACCCCTGCGCGTGGCGCCTCGCCGGCCGCGGCGGCACGCCCGCCCGCCAGCCGCCTGCCGCCGCCCTCCCGCCGGCGGCGCCCGCCGACCGCCGGACAGCTGCTGCGGCGCCGGCTGGCGGTGGCGGTCGCCAAGCGGATCCTGCCGCTTGCCGCGGTCGGCCTGCTGGCCGCGATCGCGCTGTGGCCGGAGTTCGAGAGCGCCGCCGATCGCGGCCGCGTCGCCTTCAAGCGCGTGACCGAGGTCCGGCCGGATGCGCTGAGCGTCGTGCGGCCGCGTTTCCAGGGCCTCGACGAGCAGAACCGGCCCTACACCGTCACCGCGGACACCGCCGTGCAGGCCGGCAACGAGGAGATCGTGCAGCTGCAGGCGCCGCGCGCGGACCTGCTGCTGACCGATGGCGGCTGGCTCTACATGCAGGCGCGCGAGGGCCGCTACGACCGGCCGCGCAATCACCTCGACCTCGCCGGCCGGGTGACCATCCACCACGACGACGGCACGCAATTCGTCACCGACCAGGCCGCGATCGACGTGGCCGGCGGCAACGCGGAAGGCGACATGCCGGTCGCCGCGCAGGGCCCCTTCGGCACGCTGACCGCCGAAGGCTTCCGGCTGCGCGACCGCGGCCAGGTGGTGATCTTCACCGGCAAGGCCCGCGCCGTGCTGGAGGGCACGCCGTGAGGACGGCCCGGGCCCTGCTGCTCGCCGCCCTGCTGGCCGCGCCCGCCGCGGCGCGGGCGCAGACGCTCGACCTGACCCAGGGCGGGCCGATCGAGATCACCTCCGAGGACGGCATCGAGTGGCGCCAGCAGGAGCAGGCGGTGATCGCGCAGGGCAATGCGCGCGCCGCGCGCGACGGCGTGACGATCGACGCCGACCGCCTGATCGCCCGCTACCGCCCGCGCAGCGGCGCCGCGGCGCCGCGCGAGGCGCAGTCCACGACCAGCCCGGTCTCGGGCAGCGAGATCTGGCGGCTGGAGGCGGAGGGCAATGTCCGCATCACCTCGGCCAGCGAGAAGGCGACCGGCAGCCGCGCCGTCTATGACATGGACCAGGCGGTGATGGTGCTCTCCGGCCAGGGCCTCGCGCTCGACACGCCGGACCAGCGCATCACCGCGCGCGAGAGCCTGGAATACTGGCCGCAGCGGCGCATGGCGGTGGCGCGTGGCGGGGCGGTGGTGACCACCACCGACAATCGCCGCATCACCGCCGACACGCTGGTCGCGCATTTCGTCGAGAATGCTACCGGCCAGGCGCCAGCCACCCAGCCCGTCGCCCAGCCCGCCAGCCAGCCCGGCGCGCCCGCCCGGCGCCCCCCCCCCCCCCCCCCGGCCCGCCCCCCCCCCGCCGGCCCCCCCCCCCGCCGGAACCCCCCCCCCCCCCCC
>NZ_JBWXTD010000002.1:440192-440550 GCF_056682175.1 Falsiroseomonas sp. RANM36 | reverse complement strand
GCCCCGGGCGCGGCGCGGGCCGCCCCGGGCCGGGGGGGGGGGGGGGGGGGCGGCGAGGGCAGCAAGATCGACCGCGTCGAGGCCTTCGGCCAGGTCGAGATCCGCACGCCGGAGGAAGTGGTGCGCGGGGACCGCGGCCTCTACTCGCCGCAGACCGGGATGGCGCGCCTGCTCGGCGCGGTGCGGATCACCCGCGGCGACAACCAGCTCAACGGCCAGGAAGCCATCGTGAACCTGCGCAGCGGCATCGCCCGGCTCGTCTCCGCCCCCGGCCAGCGCGTCCAGGGCCTGATCGTGCCGCAGCAGGGCCAGCCCGGCGCGGCGCCGCGGCCGCCCCCCCGCCCCCCCCCCGGCGGGC
>NZ_JBWXTD010000002.1:427958-440092 GCF_056682175.1 Falsiroseomonas sp. RANM36 | reverse complement strand
GCGGGCCCTGCCGGGCCCGCCGCCGGCCCCCCCGGGGGGGGCGCGGCGGCCGCCGCCCGCCACGCCGCAGGGCGCGGCGCGCCAGCCGCGCCAGCCCCGCCCGCCGGGGACCGCGCCATGACCCCGCCGGACAGCCCCCGCGCCGAGGGCGGGCCTGCCATCCGCCTGGCCGCGCAGAATGCCGGCCTTGTCGCGATCGGGCTCGGCAAGCGCTACAAGAAGCGCCCGGTGGTGCGCGGCGTCTCGGTGAACCTGAAGCGCGGCGAGGCGGTCGGCCTGCTGGGCCCGAACGGCGCCGGCAAGACCACGACCTTCTACATGATGACCGGCCTGGTGCAGCCCGACGAAGGCCAGGTGATGATGGACGGTCACGACGTGACCTTCCTGCCGATGTACCGGCGCGCGCGGCTCGGCCTCGGCTACCTGCCGCAGGAAGCCTCGATCTTCCGTGGGCTCAGCGTCGAGGACAACATCCGCGCCGCGCTCGAGGTGATCGAGCCGATCCGCGACCGGCGCGAGCAGATGCTGGACGCGCTGCTGGCCGAGTTCGGCATCGCGCATCTGCGCCGCGCGCCGGCCCTGGCGCTGTCGGGCGGCGAGCGGCGGCGCTGCGAGATCGCCCGCGCGCTGGCCACCCAGCCCGCCTACATCCTGCTCGACGAGCCGCTGGCCGGCATCGACCCGATCGCGGTGGGCGAGATCCGCGACCTGGTGAAGCACCTGAAGGATCGCGGCATCGGCGTGCTGATCACCGACCACAACGTGCGCGAGACGCTGGAGATCATCGACCGCGCCTACATCCTGCACGAAGGCCAGGTGCTGATGGAGGGCAGCCCGCGCGACATCGTCGAGCATGAGGGCGTCCGGCGCGTCTACCTCGGGGAAAGGTTTTCCCTCTAGGGGCGCGCCGATGGGTGGGGGAAACCGCAGGCCGCAGCGGAACGGGTCGCCATGGCGCTAGGTCCGCGCCTTGACCTGAGGCAATCGCAGTCGCTGGTGATGACGCCGCAGCTGCGGCAGGCCATCAAGCTGCTGCAATCCTCCAATGTCGAGGTCTCCGCCTTCGTCGAGGAGGAACTCGAGCGCAACCCGCTGCTCGAGCGCGACGAGCGGGCGGAGCCGCGCACCCTGGCCGATGAGCGCGCACCGGAACCCGCCGCCGCGGAGCCGACCGACGCGCATGCCGCCACGACCTCCGACGCGCTGCCGAGCGCGAGCGCCGCGCCGCTCGATGCCGAGTGGGACAATGTCTATGACAGCGACGGCGGGGCCGGCCTCGGCAGCGGGATCGGGCGCGGCGGGCGCGGCGACTTCGAGGACGACCTTTCCGGCATCGAGGAGCTGGCCGATGCCCGCCTGACGCTGCGCGAGCATCTCGGCGAGCAGATCCGCCTGACCTTCCACGATCCGCGCGAAAGGCTGATCGCGGCGCAGATGCTGGCCATGGTGGATGCCGCCGGCCGTCTGCCGGTGACCGATGCGGCGATCGCCTCGGCCATGGGATGCGAGGAGGCGATGGTGGTGCAGGTCCGCCGCCGCCTGCAGCGCCTCGATCCGGTGGGCATGTTCGCGCAGAACCTGCGCGAATGCCTGGCCGTGCAGCTGGCCGAGCGGAACCGCCTCGACCCCTGCATAGAGGCGCTGCTCGACAATCTCGAGATGCTGGGCCGGCGCGACCTGCGCGGCCTGATGAAGGTCTGCGGCGTGGATCAGGAAGACCTCGCCGACATGATCGCCGAACTCAAGCGGCTCGATCCCAAGCCGGGCGCCAACTGGGACGCCGCGCCGCCGCCGATGGTGGTGCCCGACGTGCTGATGCGCCGGCTCGAGAACGGCGAGTGGAGCGTGGAGCTGAACCCGGAGACGCTGCCCCGGGTGCTGGTCAACCGCGGCTTCCACGCCCGCGCCGTGGTCGGGACGAAGTCGAAGGACGACAAGGCCTTCCTGGCCGAGCGGCTGCAGAGCGCGACCTGGCTGGTGAAGTCGCTGGAGCAGCGGGCCAACACGATCCTGAAGGTCGCGGCCGAGATCGTGCGCCGCCAGGACGCGTTCTTCCGCCACGGCGTGGCGCATCTGCGCCCGCTGATCCTGCGCGACGTCGCCGACGCCGTCTCCATGCATGAGAGCACGGTCAGCCGCGTGACCGCGAACAAGCATATCGCGACGCCGCGGGGCACTTTCGAGCTGAAGTATTTCTTCACCACCGCCATTGCCGGCACCTCCGGCAACGAGGCGCATTCCGCGGAAGCGATCCGTTTCAGGATCCGCGAGATGATCGCGCAGGAGGGCCCGGAGGACATCCTCTCCGACGACGCGATCGTCGAGCGTCTGCGCAAGGAAGGTGTGGACATCGCGCGGCGAACGGTGGCCAAATACCGGGAGGCGCTGCGTATTCCCTCATCGGTGCAGCGCAAGCGGGAGAAGGCCGTCCCGGCCTGACCGTGGGTGGCCCTCTCCGACCTCTGGAGCGGAGTTCACCCCACATGCACATCACCGTCGCGGGCAAGCAGGTCGAGACCGGCGAAGCGCTGCAGACCCATGTCCGCGAAGGCCTCGGCACCATCGCGCGGAAGTATTTCGACCACGCGCTGGAGGCCAACGTGACCTTCCGCCGCAACGGCAAGGGCCACGCCTTCGTCTGCGACATCAACCTCAAGGCCGGGCGCGACCTGTTCATGCGCGGCGAGGGCGAGGGCCCCGACGCCCATCGCGCCTTCGAGGAAGCGGCCGAGCACGTGGCGAAGCGGCTGCGCCGCTATCGCCGCCGGGTGAACGACCACGCGCGCAGCCTGGCGGCCGAGCGCGACCGCCCGCTCGGCGAGCCGGCGCGCCAGATCGTGCTGCGCCAGACCGAGGAGGAGCCGGAGGAGGCGGCCGACGAGGCCGAGGCCGCGGTCGCGAGCGGCCAGGACCATCCGGCGGTGATCGCGGAATCCATCACCAGCATCGAGGAGCTGACCGTCAGCGAGGCGGTGATGCGGCTCGATCTGCTGCAGGCGCCGGCGCTGATGTTCCGCAACCGCGCCTCGCGCGCGATGAACGTGGTGTTCCGCCGCGCCGACGGCCATGTCGGCTGGATCGACGCGAAGGCCGGATAGCGGCTTCCGGGGAACCCGTCCCTCCCCCGCCGGCGCGGGGGAGGGCGCGGGCCTACTCCACCTTCGCGCCCACCGCGCGCGCGATCTCCGTCCACTTGGCGATCTCGGCGCGCTGGAAGCTCGCCAGTTCCTCCGGCGTCGAGCCGACGGGCACCGTCCCCGCCGCGCGCATCCGCTGCTGCACCTCGGCGTCGCGGATCGCGCCGACGAAGGCGGCGTTGAGCCGCATCACCGTCTCGGGCGGCGTGCGGGCCGGCGCGAAGATGGCGTGCCAGGCGGTGCCGACCACGCCGGGCAGGGTCTCCGCGATGGTCGGCAGATCGGGGAGCACCGCACTGCGCTGCGCGCCCGCCACCGCGATGCCGCGCAGCCGCCCCGCCTGCAGCAGCGGCAGGATGTTCGCGACATCGGCGATGGTCATGGAGATGTGCCCCGCCTGCAGGTCCACCAGCATCGGCCCGCCGCCGCGATAGGGCACGTGCTCGATCTGCAGCCCGCCGCCGGCCCGCTTGAACATCTCGGTCAGCAGGTGCGGCAGGCTGCCGGCGCCGGCGGTGCCGTAGTTCAGCTTGCCCGGCTCCGCCTTCGCCAGCGCCACCAGCTCGGCCACGCTCCGCGCCGGCACGGAGGGATGCACGGCGAGCATGAATTCCACCTGCGCCGCCAGCGTCACCGGCGCGAAATCGGCGATGGGGTCGTAGGGCATGCGGCTGTAGACCGCGGCGTTCAGGGCATGGGTGGCGATGTTGCCCCAGACCACCGTGCTGCCGTCCGGTGCGCTGCGCGCCACCTGCTCGGCTCCGAGCATGCCGCCCGCGCCGCCGCGGTTCTCGACCACCACGCTGCCGCCGAGCAGCTCCGCGACCTTCGGCTGCACGATGCGCGCGACGAGGTCCACCGACCCGCCGGGGGGGAAGGGCGCGACGATCCGAAGCGCCGGCGCCTGTGCGAAGGCCCGCGGGGCGGCGAGCAATGCCGTCCCCGCCAGCAGAACCCGTCTTCCGACCCGCATGGCCCGCTCCTCCCTCCTGCCTTTGTGGGCAGCCTAGGGGGGTGGGCGACTCGGGGTCAATGAACCGCGACGGGCTCCATCTCGTGCTGCAGGATGGCCGCGGCGGCGAGCTGGCTGCTCGGCGCGGCGCCGATCGGCGTGCCATCGGCCGCGTGGATCGAGAAGGCCCGCGCACCGTTCAGCACGACCGGGCGCACATAGGCCATCTGCTCCAGCCCGAGGCGGGCGAAGTCCTGGACGGAGAGGTTGCGCAGCGCCGCGGCGCTGGCGTGGATGCGGCCCATCTCGGCACCGCCGTCATGCTCGTTCATGCTTCACTCCTTCCGGCACGTCCCGAAGAGGCCCGTGCCCCGTGCGACGAGGGTGCGTTGGTCACCCCTCCTTGATGCGGCCGTCCGCGAGCGGCTCGGCCATGCCACCGACGACAGGGCGCTGCGCGCCGCTGCCGAGGGATGCGATCTTGATGGTCTTCACCCGCGCTTCCGGCAGCGGCCGGCGCAGGTCCACATGCAGCAGGCCGTTGTCCAGCCATGCGCCTTCGACCTCGATGCCCTCGGCCAGCACGAAGGCGCGCTGGAACTGCCGGGCGGCGATGCCGCGATGGAGGAAGACGCGGCCCTCCGTGTCCTCCTTCTGGCGGCCACGGATCACCAGCTGGTTGTCCTCCTGCGTGATCTGCAGGTCGTCCATCGAGAAGCCCGCGACCGCGAGCGTGATGCGCAGCCGCGTGTCGCCGGTCTGCTCGATGTTGTAGGGCGGGTAGCCGTCGGCGCTCTTCTGCACCCGGTCGAGCATCTGCTCGAGATGGTCGAATCCGAGGAAGAGCGGCGAGCCGAACAGCGAGGGACGCGACATGCTGGGTTCCCCTGGCCTCCCCCATCCCTGCCGGCGGCCACCGGCCTGGATGTGCTGGGCAAGGCATCCAAACCGCAGGGCCCGAAGCGCCCTGCAGGACGGGATTTTGGCCCTGTCTCATGCCGTTGCAAGGGGGGTGGCGGGGGGCTAGGTCTGGCTTCCTGCGGACCGCTGTGATGACCGAAGCCGAGCTCCTCCCCATCCTCTACGTCCCCGACCCGCGGCTGCGCGCCAAGGCGAAGCCGGTCGAGCCGGGCGATCCGCGCGTGCCGGCGCTGGCCGAGCGGATGCTCGCCACGATGTACAAGGCGCCCGGCATCGGGCTGGCCGCCCCGCAGGTTGGCGAGCTGCTGCGCCTGGTGGTGATCGACCTGCGGCCGGAGGAGACGCCGCAGCCGATGGTGCTGGTCAACCCCGAGATCGTCGCGGCCAGCAAGGAGCTGGCGATGCGCGAGGAAGGCTGCCTCTCGCTGCCCGGCCAGTTCGCCGATGTGACGCGCCCGGCACGGGTGAAGGCGCGATGGACGGACCTGGCCGGCGCGCGCCAGGAGATGGAGGCGGAGGGCCTCATGGCGGCCTGCCTGCAGCACGAGATCGACCACCTGGATGGCGTGCTCTTCGTGGACCACATCTCCGCCCTCAAGCGGAACATGCTGCTGCGCAAGCTGGCCAAGGAATTGAAAGCGAAAGCCAGGGAGTAGGGATCTTCCGATGCCCTCAGACGCCGGGCGGCCGCGTCCGCGGCCTTGGCCGCGCCGCACGAGCGGCGGGCCGCATGCGCGGCGTCGCCCGCCTGCGGCGGCCGCCTGATGCGCATCGCCTTCATGGGCAGCCCGGACTTCGCGGTGCCGGCGCTGCGCGCGCTGCATGCGGCCGGGCATGAGATCGCCTGCGTCTATGCGCAGCCGCCGCGCCCGGCCGGCCGCGGCCAGAAGGAGACCCCCTGCCCCGTCCACCGCGCCGCGCTGGAACTCGACCTGCCGGTGCGCACGCCGGCGCGGGTGAAGCGCGACGAAGCGGAGCACGCCGCCTTCGCGGCGCTCGGTCTCGATGTGGCGGTCGTGGCGGCGTATGGGCTGATCCTGCCGAAGGCCATGCTCGATGCGCCGCGGCGCGGCTGCCTCAACATCCATGCCTCCCTGCTGCCGCGCTGGCGCGGCGCGGCGCCGATTCAGGCCGCGATCCTGGCGGGCGATCCGGAGACCGGCATCACCATCATGCGGATGGAGGAAGGCCTCGACACCGGGCCGATGCTGCTGCGCGCCGCGGTGCCGATCGGGCCACGCGCCACGACCCCCGAGATCCACGATGCCCTTGCCGCGCTTGGCGCCGCGCTGATCCTGCGGGCGCTGGAGGAAGACCCGCCGGCGACGCCGCAGCCCGCGTCCGGCGTCACCTATGCGCCGAAGATCGCGAAGGAGGACGGTCGGCTCGACTGGACGCAGCCGGCGGCGGCGCTGGACCGGCGGGTGCGGGCGCTGAACCCCTGGCCGGGCTGCTTCTTCTCCCATGGCGGCGAGACCATCCGCGTGCTGGCCGCAGAGCCGGCGGCAGGCACCGGCGCGCCGGGGACGGTGCTGGATGCGGTGCCGACCATCGCCTGCGGCGACGGCGCGCTGCGCCTGCTGCGGCTGCAGCGCGCGGGGCGTGCCGCGACGGAGGCCGGCGCCTTCCTGCGGGGCTATCCGCTGCCGCCGGGAACGGTGCTGGGCTGAGATGCCCCGCTACGCGCTCAAGCTGGAATTCTGCGGCACCGGCTTCGTCGGCTGGCAGCGCCAGGCCGACGGGGTTTCCCTGCAACAGGTGATCGAGGAGGCCGCGGCGCCGCTGAACCGCGGCGAAGCGCCGCTCGCCACCGCCGCCGGCCGCACCGATGCCGGCGTGCATGCCGAGGCGATGGTGGTGGACCTGATGCTCGCCGCCGAGCTTCCGCCGGAGCGCGTGCGGGAGGCGATCAACGCCCGCACCGTACCGCATCCCGTCGTCGCGCTCGCCGCCGCGCGCGTGGCCGATGACTGGTCGGCGCGCTTCGCCTGCATCGGCCGCGCCTATCGCTACCGCATCATGAACCGCAGCGCGCGCCCGGCGCTGGAGGTAGGGCGGCTCTGGCACGTCAAGCGCCGCCTCGACGCCGACGCGATGCACGCGGCGGCACAGCGCCTGCTCGGCAGGCACGACTTCTCCGCCTTCCGTGCCGCCGCCTGCCAGGCGAAGTCGCCGCTGCGCACGCTCGATCGGCTGGAGGTGAGCCGCTTCGGCGAGGAGGTGGTGGTCAGCGCGGAGGCGCGGAGCTTCCTGCACCACCAAGTCCGCAACCTGGTCGGCACGCTGGTGGAGGTCGGCGCCGGCAAGCGGGGCGTGGCTTGGCCGCGGCAGGTGCTGGATGGGCGGGACCGGACGCAGGCCGGCCAGACCGCGCCCGCCGAAGGGCTGGTCTTCGTGGCCGCGCGCTATGCGCCGGAGCCCGACTGGACCTGATCCGGCGGCGCCACGCCGAAACGCGCCGCCAGCGTCGCCAGCGCCGGCGGGATCGATGGATGCAGCGCGACCCCGTCGGCCAGCGCCTTCGCGCGCCGCGCCATCGCCGCGTCGCCCGGCAGCCGTGGCGTCATGCCCGGCCGCGGCGGATTGCTGCGCACCGCCTGCGCCATCCATCCCGCTTCGGCCATGAAGGCCTCCGCGCCGCCGAATTTTCGGGGATCGAGCACCAGCACCAGCACGCTCGCGCCCCAATCGGTGCGGCCTTCCACCCGGCCATGGCCGGCAAGGCCGCTGGTCAGCGCCTCGACAAGCAGGCCGAGCGCCCAGCCCTTGTGCCCGGCCTCCATGCCACCGAGCGGCAGCAGCGTGCCGGCAGGATCGGTGAAGAACGCGTTGGGATCGTCGGTGGCCCTGCCCTCCGCATCCAGCAGCCACTGGCCCGGAAAGCGCGTGCCCTCGGCGCGGCGGCGGCCGGTCATGCCATTGGTCGTGATGGACATGGAGACGTCGAGGATCACCGGCCCCTCGGGCGTCGGCCAGGCGGCGGCGAGCGGGTTGGGCGTGATCACCCGCCGCGTCCCGCCCCAGGGCGCGACCGAGGCGGTGGAGGGATCGGAGCAGGTCAGCACCAGCATCCGCCCGCGCTCCACCACGGGCGGCGCATAGGCGGCGAGGCAGCCGATATGGCTGCTGCGCGCGATGGCGACGGCGCCGATCCCGAAGGTCTCGGCCGCCCGGTCCGCCACGGCGATCGCCCGGCGCACCAGCCACGGCCCGGGCAGCTTCCGCCCGTCCCAGCTCTGCACGACCGGCGTGGCGGAGACCGTCGCCGGCTCGCCCTCGGCCTGCATCTCGCCGGCGGCGAGGCTGTCGAGATAGGGCGTGAGCAGCGCGAGGCCGTGGGTGTCGTGGCCCATCAGGTCGCCCTCGACCAGAACCTCCGCCACGTCCCGCGCCTTGTCCTCGGGCAGGCCGGCGGCGCGGCAGCAGGCGGTGGCGAAGCGCAGGAGCGAGGCCGCGGCGTGGAGCATGCCGGTCATCCTTCGGACAGCGTGCGGATCAGGCCGCCCAGGAACAGCCCGAGCACGAGGTCCAGCCCGACGATCACCGCCGCGCGGCCCGGATCCACGCCCAGCGCGCGGCGTGTGACGAACCATTCCAGCCACACGGCATAGGCGAGGCCGACCAGGGTCAGCACCTGCGACAGCACGCCCGGCAGGCCGACCGCACCGGGCACCATGAGCGCCAGAAGGACCAGGTACTGAACGATGTTGGTCCAGTTCCAGGCCGAGATGAAGCGCGGCCACGCCTCATCCCGCCCCCAGGCGCGCGCGATGCCGAGGGAGAGCAGCGCGAAGGCTGTCCAGGCGATGCTGTAGCCGATCAGCTCGGCCAGCAGCCCCCGCAGCAGGCCGCCCTCCGGCGCCCCGAAATCGGCCCAGGCGAAGAAGCGGATCGCAAGGAAGGCCGGCAGGCAGATCAGCGCGGCGACGAAGGAGCGCCAGGCGCCCTGCGGCGTATCCTCCATGAGGGCGAAGCCCTCGCTGCGCCCGCGGCCGAGGAGGAAGGCGCCGGCGAGGCCGGCGACGATCACCTCGCGCATCGGCGGCGGCTGCGTCCCGCTCAGGTCAGGAACTCCTCGAGGATGGTGCGATAGGCGCCGGCCAGGGCCTGGAGTTCCGCGACCGGCGCCCGCTCGTCCACCTGGTGCGGCGTTTCGCCGACCGCGCCGAACTCCGCCACCGGACAATAGCGCGCGATGAAGCGCGCATCGGAAGTGCCGCCGCCCGTATCCAGCTTCGGCGTCACGCCCGTGGCCCGCGCGATGGCGCGCGAGAGCCCGTCCACGAAGGGGCCGGGTGACGTCAGAAAGCTCTCGCCGGAGCATTCGGTGCGCATCGTGTAGCGCGCGCCGCTGGCCTTGAAGGCGGCGTGCAGCCGTTCGGTAAGCTGCGCGCTGGTGTGATGGTCGTTGAAGCGGATGTTGAGCATCGCCCTGGCCGCGGCCGGGATCACGTTGCTCGTCCTGTTGCCGACGTCGAAGCCCGTGACCTGCAGGGTCGAGGGCGGGAAATGCGTGCTGCCATTGTCGAGCGGCGCGGCGAGCAGCGGGCCGAGCGCCGCGACCAGCCGATGGATCGGGTTGTCGGCGGCGGCCGGATAGGCGCTGTGGCCCTGGATGCCCTCCACCGTCACCCAGGCGTTGAGGCTGCCGCGGCGGCCGATCTTGATCGTGTCGCCGAGCGCCTGCCGGCTGGTCGGCTCGCCGACCAGCGCCATGTCCGGAATCTGGCCGTTGGCCTGCATCCATTCGAGGACCTTGGCTGTCCCGTCCACCGACCGGGCCTCCTCGTCGCCCGTGATCAGCAGCGAAACCGACCCCTTGTGCGCAGGATTGGCGGCGAGGAAGTCGGCCAGGCCGGCGAGGAAGGCGGCGATCCCGCCCTTCATGTCGCAGGCGCCGCGTCCATAGAGCACGCCGTCGCGGATGGCGGCGGAGAACGGGTCGTCACGCCACGCGGCGACGTCGCCGGGCGGCACGACATCCGTGTGGCCCGCATAGCAGAAGTGCGGCCCCTCCGTGCCACGGCGGGCGAAGAGGTTGTCCACGCGGTAGTCGTCGGGGCCGAAGACCAGGCGCGTGCAGGCGAAGCCGAGGGGCTCCAGGAAACGCTGCACCACGTTCAGCGCACCGTCATCGGCGGGCGTGACGGAGCGGCAGCGGATCAGCGCCTGGGCGATGGGGACGGGGTCGGTGGTCATGACGCATCCCCGCATCGCCCAGCATGCCCTGCTCCCTCTCCCGCGAAGCGGGGGAGGGTCGGGGTGGGGGTTCTCACGCGCTAATCCCTCAACAGCTCGTTGATGCTCGTCTTGCTGCGTGTCTTCTCGTCCACCCGCTTCACGATCACCGCGCAGTAGAGGCTCGGCCCCGGCGAGCCGTCGGGCATCGGCCTGCCGGGCAGCGCGCCCGGCACCACCACGGAATAGGCCGGCACGCGGCCATAGAAGACCTCGCCCGTCGCGCGGTCCACGATCCTGGTCGAGGCGCCGAGATAGACGCCCATGGAGAGCACGCTGCCGCGCTCCACGATCACGCCTTCCGCCACCTCGGACCGCGCGCCGATGAAGCACTCGTCCTCGATCACCACCGGATTGGCCTGCAGCGGCTCCAGCACGCCGCCGATGCCGGCGCCGCCCGAGATGTGGCAGTTCCTGCCGATCTGCGCGCAGGAGCCGACGGTCGCCCAGGTGTCCACCATGGTGCCGGAATCGACATAGGCGCCGACATTCACGAAGCTCGGCATCAGCACCACGCCCGGCGCGATATAGGCGCTGCGGCGCACCACCGCGCCCGGCACGGCGCGGAAGCCGGCGGCCTTGAAGCGGTTCTCGCCCCAGCCCTCGAACTTCAGCGGCACCTTGTCGTAGGCACCAGCCGCCGTGTCCATCGGCGCGCTGTCGTTGAGGCGGAAGCTCATCAGCACCGCCTGCTTCAGCCACTGGTTGACCTTCCACCCCCCCTTCCCGTCCGGCTCGGCCACCCGCGCGCCGCCGGAATCGAGCATCGCCAGCGCTTCCTCCACGCAGGCGCGGTCGGGGCCGGTGGTCTGCGCGTTCAGCGTGTCGCGGCGGGCCCAGAGCGCCTCGATGCGCGCCTGCAGGGCGGTCTTGTCCATGGTGATCCTGATCCTGGGCTGATGGGCGGGCCGCGAGGTTTGGAAGAGGGGCGATGCCCTGTCAACGCGGCCGGGCATGGCGCGACGGGCGGCGCCGGCGTCAACCAGCGGTTCAGCGCCGCGCCCTATCCTGGTCGCCATGACCGCCGGACCCGCCGATCCGCTTGCCGCCGCGCTGCTGGAGAGCCGCGCGCGCTGGCGCGATCTGGCGCTGCTGGCGTCCGACCTGCTGTTCGAGACCGACGCCGAGGGCCGCCTCACCTTCCTCGCGCCCGAAGAGGTGCTCGGACATGCCGCCGAGGTCCTGCTTGGCCAACCGGCCCGCAGCCTGCTGGCCGAGACGGAGGTGTCCGATCCCTTCGATGCAGCAGCACCGCCGCGCGGCCTGCGCGCCTGGTTCCGCACCGCGGAGGGCGACGCGGCCTGTCTGGAGGTGACGGCGCGCACCCTCGAGGCCGGCGGGCTGCGCGGCGTGGCGCGCGATGTCACGGCGGAGGAGCGGGACGGCCTCGCCACGGCGCGGATGCTGCGGCGCGCCACCGCTGTCGCGCGGCTGCTCGGCCTCGCGGAGCGCGGCCGCGCCAGCGAGGGCGCCGCCGGACCGGCCCTCGCGGCGCTGCTGGCCGGGCTCTGCCAGGCGCTCGGCTTCCGGGAAGCGGCGCTGCTGCCGGATGCGCCGGAGGATGCGGCGCCGCTCGCGCAGGCCGGGGAGGCGGACAGCGGGCCGGCCGCCACGCTTCCGCTGGGCAACGGCCTCCGCCTGCGGCTCCGGCGCGCGGCGCCGCCGGATGCCGAGGAGCGGGAGCTGCTGGCCGCCCTCGCCCCCGCCCTGGCCGGGCTGCAGGCCGAGGCGGCGCGCCAGGCCGAGCTGGCGGCGGCGGCGCGCACCGATCCGCTGACCGGCCTGCTCAACCGCCGTCTCGCCGGCAGCGGAACCGTCGCGGTGCGGGCGCGGCGGGCGAATTCGGGCGGCTCGATCTCGGCAAGGTTGTCGAAGCCCTGGGCGAA
>NZ_JBWXTD010000002.1:427070-427858 GCF_056682175.1 Falsiroseomonas sp. RANM36 | reverse complement strand
CGCCCGGGCGGCGGGGGGGGGGGCGGGCGGGGGGGGGGGGGGCGCCCGGCCCCCCCCCCCGCCCCCCCGCCGCAGGCCGGCCTTCTGCTGGCCGAGGATTCCGAGGCCGCGGTGCGCGAGGCGCTGGCCCGCCGCATTGGCCGGCGGGCGCCGGGCCTGACCGCCGCGGCCCAGGACCGCCTGGCGCGCAGGCCGGGCGCGACCCTGGGCCATCTCGGGGCGGACGCGGCCGTGGCGGTGCGTGCCGCGCTGGCCGATGCCGTGGCCGGCCTGCCCGATGCGCCGCGCGACCTGATCCTGCGCCTGGCGCGCGACACCGCGCTGCCGGTGGCCGAACCCGTGCTGCGGCTCTCGCCGCTGCTCACGGAAGACGAGCTGCTGGCGCTGGTCGCCGCGCCGCCGGCGGCCTTCACGCGCCGGCTGGTCGCCGCGCGGCCGCGCCGGGCCGAGCCGGTCGCCGAGGCGAGCGCCGGCACCGCCGATGCGCCCGCCATCGCCGCGCTGCTGGCCAACCCCTCGGCCGCGATCCGCGAGGCAACGCTGGACCGGCTCGCCGCCGGCTCGGCCGGGCAGCACGCCTGGCAGGCGGCGCTGGTCCGCCGGCCGCGCCTGCCCGCCAAGGCGGCGCGGGCGCTCGGCGAGATCCTCGCCGCGCATCTGCTGGAGGCGCTGGCCGGCCGGCCGGACCTGCCCGAGGGCCTGGCCGAGACATTGCGGCCACGGATCGAGGCCAGGCTGGCCGAGGCCTCCCCCCCCCCCGGGCCCCCCGCCGCGGCGGGGCGCCCCCC
>NZ_JBWXTD010000002.1:412546-426970 GCF_056682175.1 Falsiroseomonas sp. RANM36 | reverse complement strand
CCGCCCTCGCGGGGGGGGCGCGGCGGGCGAGGGGGCCCCCAATCTCGGCCGGCGGGCCGCCCCTGGCCGGCCGCGCGGCGCCGGCCGCCGCGCCGCGCGCGGCGAGCAGCGCGGCCGCGGCACCTTCCAGCGCGATCAGCACCTCGTAGGTCTGGCGCAGATCCTCGGGGTCGATCGGCAGCACCCGCACGCCGCGGCGCGGCAGCACGCGCAGGAAGCCCTCATGCTGCAGCCGCAGCACGGCCTCGTGGACCGGCGTGCGGCTCATGCCCAGCTGCTCGGCGACCGCCTGCTCCACCGCTTCGTGCCCGGGCGGCAGCAGGCCTTCCAGGATGCTCGCCTTCAGCGCGGCATAGGCCGATTCGGCGAGGCTCGGCCTGGCCGGGGCGGCCGGGGCGGGGCGGATGCGGGGCGGGCGTGGCGAGCCTTCCATGCGCTCCAGGCTAACAGCTTCGCCCGCGCGCTCCGAGGCAGCGCCCGCCGCGGATGCGGCAACACCACTGACCGCCGCGGATGCGGCCATCGCGTCGCCCCCGTGCGGCGCCACCAGGGCCGGAAACCGGCCGCCGGACACCGAGAGGGACAGGAGACGCCCCGATGTCGTTCTTGAAGCGCCGCCCGACCACCGCGTTGCGCGCCGAGGCCGTCGCACCGACGCGCCGCGGCTTCCTCGCAGGCCTCTGCGCCTGCTGCGCCGGATCGGGGCTCGGCATCACGCCGGCCGCGGCGCAGATCCCGGCGGTGCAGGAGCACATCGCGCTGGCCCGGGCCGCCGCCGGGGAGGATCTGCGCGTGCTGCTCGGGCTGCTGGCCCCGGCCGCGCCCGAGCTCGGCTTCCGCGAGCCCGACCGGGCGGCGCTGCGCGCCATGACCCCGCCCACGCCGAAGCCCGCCTTCGACAACCTGATCTTCGTCGGCAACCACTACGTCACGACCTGGGCCATCCCGACCTCGGACGGGATCATCCTGATCGACACGCTGAACAACGACCACGAAGCCGAGACGCATGCCGAGGCGGGGCTGCGGAAGGTCGGGCTGGATCCGGCGCAAGTGAAGACGATCATCGTCACCCATGGCCATGCCGACCATTACGGCGGCGCCAACTGGTTCTCCAGCCGCTATGGCAGCCGCGTGGCGATGCATGAGGTGGACTGGACGATGATGGAGACGCGGCTGGAATACGACCGGCCGGAGCTCGGCCGGCCGCCGCGCCGCGACATCGTGCTGCAGGACGGCGACGTGGTGCGGCTGGGCGACACGGCGATCGAGATCCTGTTCACCCCGGGCCACACCTGGGGGACGGTCTCGCTGCTGCTGGACGTGAAGGAGGGCGGGCGGACGCATCGCGCCATGCTCTGGGGCGGCACCGCCTTCAACTTCGGCCGCATGCCGCGCCGGATGGAGCGCATCCAGGCCTATATCGATTCCACGGTCACGGCGCAGCGGATGGCGGCGCGGCAGAATGTGGATGTCTTCCTCTCGAACCACACGCTGTGGGACGAGGCGGTGCCCAAGCTCGCGCGCAAGGAGCCCGGCCGGCCGAACCCCTTCGTCGTCGGCCAGGAGACCACGCAGCGGGCGCTGACCGTGATGCGGGAATGCGCGCTGGCGACCAGGGCCGCCTGGAGCGCCTGAAGCCGGCGGGCGGGTAGGCCGGCGGGAGGGTGCTGGACCACTCCCGCCGCCGGCCCCAGATAGGGGGCGAGGAGGACCACCCCATGCCCGCACCCGAGATGGACAAGCAGACCCGGACCGAGCTGGAGGCCGCGGCCTTCCGGCGCCTCGTGCAGCATCTGCGCGAGCGGACCGATGTGCAGAACATCGACCTGATGAACATGGCCGGCTTCTGCCGGAACTGCCTGTCCAAATGGTACCGCGCCGCGGCGGAGGAGAAGGGCATCCCGCTCTCCGACCCCGATGCGCGGGAGATCGTCTATGGCATGCCCTACAAGGAGTGGCAGGCGCAGTACCAGAAGGAAGCCAGTGCCGAGCAGAAGGCGAAGTTCGCCGCCGCGAATCCCGGCCACTGACCCGGGGGCTTGAGCGTGGCTGCCAAGCGTGCGACCACCCGCGCCCTTCGCACAGGGGAGCAGCGGGTGAGCGAGACGGCCGAACAGGACTCCGAAGTCGGCGGCATGGGCCCCCCCCCGCCGCGCGCGCGCGGGGGGGGGGGGGGGGGGGGGGGGGGGGGGGGGGGGGCGGGCGGGCCGGACCTGCCCGAGGGCCGGGCCGATCAATTGCGGCCAGGGATCGAGGCCTGGCGGGCCGAGGCCGCCGCCAGCCAGGGCCCCGCGCGCGCGGCGGCGCGCAGCGGCGACCGGGCGGCGCTCGGCGCCCTGCTCGCCGCCGCGACCGGCCTCGGCGAGGCGCGGGTCGAGGCGGCGCTGGCGCTGCGCAGCCCGCGGGCGATCGTGGCCCTGTGCTGGCGGGCCGGCTGGACCGCGGACCTTGCCGAGGCGGTGCAGGGCGCCTTCGGCGTGCCCCGTCCGCAACAGCTGCGCGCCAATGTCGAAGGCGGCTGGACCCTCTCGCCGGCCGAGCTGCAATGGCAGATCGAGCTGCTGGAGGAACAGCCCGGCTAGGCGCGGCGCCTCCCCGGCTTCGCCTGCGGGCCGGTCTTGGCTAGGCTGGCCCCCCGGAAGCAGGACACCCGATGGCGGACGAGGACTGGACGATCCCGGAGGAGTTGCGACCCGATCCGGCCGACTATGCCTATGACCTCGGGACGGCGCTGGGGTCGGTGGTGGCCCTCAAGTCGCGCGTGCCGCCGGACGCCTTCTCGGCCCGCACCCTCGGCACGGAGCGCGAGGGCAGCGGCGTGGTGATCCGCGACAGCGGTCTGGTGCTGACCATCGGCTACCTGGTGAGCGAATCCGAGAGCATCTGGATCACCACCGCCTCCGGCCGCGTCGTGCCGGGCCATGCCCTGGCGTATGATTTCGAGACAGGATTCGGCCTGGTGCAGTCGCTCGGCCGGCTGGAGGCGCCGGCGATGCCGCTCGGCCCCGCCACCCCGCCCGAGGCCGGCGTGCAGACCGTGCTGGCCGCCGCCGCATCGGAGGACGATCCGGGGGCCATCGCCTGCTCGATCGTCGCCCGGGAACCCTTCGCCGGCTACTGGGAATACCTGCTGGAGGAGGCGCTGTTCACCGCGCCGGCGCATCCTTCCTGGGGCGGCGCGGCGCTGATCGGGCCGGAGGGCACGCTGCTCGGCATCGGCTCGCTGGTGCTGCAGCACCGCGACAAGCGCGGCCGGCGGATGGACCTCAACATGTGCGTCCCGGTGGCGCTGCTGCATCCGATCCTGGACGACCTGCTGCAATTCGGCCGGGTGAACAAGCCGGCGCGGCCCTGGCTCGGCGTCTATGCCGCGGACCAGGAGGAGGGCGTGGTGGTCGCCTCCGTTGCGAGCAAGGGGCCGGCCGAGCGCGCGGGGCTGCGCGCCGGCGACCGCATCCTGGCGATCGAGGGGCACCAGGCGACCGACCTGGCGGGGCTGTGGCGCAGCCTGTGGTCCTGCGGGGCTGCGGGCGTGAAGGTGACGCTCTCGGCCGAACGCGACGGGCGGCGCTTCGACCTGCCGATCGCGAGCGCCGACCGCGCCAGCTTCCTCAAGGCCCCGCGGCTGCATTGAGCCGCTCAGTCCGCAAGGCCGCGGCCCGATGACACTGTTCCATTGCCACATCGCCGTGTCGCTCGACGGCAAGATCGCGCGGCCGGACGGATCGGTGGATTGGCTGGAGATGACCGGGCCGCCGGAGGAATTCGGTTTCACCGAATTCTATGCGGGCGTTGACGCCATCCTGATGGGCCGTGCGACCTACGACACCGTGCTGCGGATGGGCGCGTGGCCCCATGCCGGCAAGCGGACCGTGGTGGCGACGACACGGCCGTTGCCCGATCCGCCGTCCGGCGTCGAGGCCGGTGGCGGCGCGATGGCCGCGATCGCGGCGGCGTTCGCGGCGCGGGGCTGCCGGCGCGTCTGGGTGGAAGGCGGCGGCGCCGTGATCCGCCAGATGCTGCAGATCGGCCGGCTGGACGTGCTGGAGATGGCGGTGCTGCCGATCGTCCTCGGCAGCGGCATCGCGCTGTTCTCCGAGGGCACGCCGGAGACGCGCTTCGCGCTGCGGTCCTGCACCCCGCGCAGCGGCGGCGCGCTGCACGTGATCTACGACCGGCTTCCATAGGCCGAGGGCGCGAACACCGCCGACGGCCCCTTGCCGCCGCGCAGCGCTTCCGCGATCAGCTCCGCGATCACCGGCGCCAACGTCCAGCCGTTGAAGGTGACGGCGTGGAACAGGCCCGGCACCCGCGGATCGGCGCCGAGGATCGGGCCCGGGATCAGCACGTTCAGCCCGGTCCAGGCACGGATCACATGCAGCCCGGCGATCGCCGGCAGCACGCTGTACGCCACCGCCAGGTTCCCCTCGATGCTGGCGCGCAGGTTGCGCGGACGACCCGCCGCATCGAGCTCGCCCGGCCAGGCGCCGCCGAGGATCAGGTGCCCGGCATCGCCCTGCTTCAAGCTGAGATGGCGCGACGCATGCAGCACAAGCGGGCGCAGCAGCTCGGCGCCCGCCGCCTCGGTCGCGATCACCTGCTGCACGGTGGCGCGCACCGGGATCGGCGCGCCGAGTTTTTCCGCGATCTGCCCGGCCCATGGACCGGCGGCATTCACCACGCGCGCGGCACGGATCGCGCCATGCGGCGTCTCGGCGCGGAAGACGCTGCCCACGCGTGAAAGGGCGGTGACGGGCGTGGCGCCACGAATCTCCGCGCCCGCCGCGCGCGCCAGGCGCAGCAGCGCGGAGAGGCCGCGCAGCGGGTCCATCTGCCCTTCCTCGGCGCAGAAGGCGGCCCCCGCGAAGCCCGGCGCGAGCCAGGGCGCGGCGGCGTAGAGCTCGTTGGCGCCGAGCAGCGACGACGTCACGCCGAAATCGCGCTCCATCGCCACCTTGTCGGCCAGCGCGCGGAGTCCGGCCTCGGTCTCCGCCAGCATCAGCCCGCCTTCGGTACGGATCGCCAGCGCCTCGCCCGACTCGCGGGCGATGTCGCGCCACCGCGCGACGGAGCGTGGGCCGAGGGCGAGGATCTGCGCCGCGGCGCTCTCCGGTCCCTCGGCGGCGCCGGCGCTGTCATAGGCGTGCAGCTGCACATGCAGGCTGCCCGCATTGGCGGTGGAGGCGCCCTGCCCCGGCTCGCCGCGATCGAGCGCGATGACGTGCAGCCCCTCCCGCGCCGCCGCGCGCGCGATGGCGAGGCCGACCACGCCGGCGCCGATCACCAGAAGGTCACAGGCGGTCTCGGAGGGAGCGCGGCCCCCACCCGGACCCTCCCCCGCATTGCGGGGGAGGGAGAATGCCTCGATGCCGGGGGCCTCGGTCCATTCCGGCTTCTCCATCGCCAGCGCCAGCGCGGGCACGGGCTTCACCGGCGCGCGCGGCGCGGCCCAGTCCGGCTCGGCGGCCGCGCCGGAAAGGCGTGCGACAGTGGCGGCGCACATCCGGCCCTGGCAGCGGCCCATGCCGGCGCGCGTCGCCTTCTTCAGCGCACCGGAGGAGGCCGCGCCTTCGGCCAGCGCGGTACGCAGCGCGCCGGCGCTCACCTCCTCGCAGCGGCAGACGATGGTCTCGTCGGCAAGCCGCGCCGCATCGAAGCCCGGCACCGCGAACAGCCGCCAGAGCGCGGCCTGGAACGCTTCCGCACGAGCGAGCGCGGCGCGGGTCGCGGCATCCTCCGGCACTGCGCGGCCAAGGTCGCGCGCCGCGGCGAGCCCCGCGAGCCGTCCGCGCGCGAAGGCGATGCGTGCGCCGCCGATCTGCGCGCCATCGCCGATCGCGAAGACGGCGGCGAGGCTGGTGCGACCATCGCGGTCGATGGCGGTTTCGAGCCGGCCGAGGCCGCTGTCGGTGAAGCGATGCGCGCAGCCGAGCGCGCGCGCGAGTCCGGTCTCCGGCTGGAAGCCCAGGTTGAGGGCGACGACCTCCGCCGCGACCGCAAGCGGGCCGCCCGGCGTGACGGCATGGAGCATGAGCGCGTCTCCGGCTGCCTCGATACGCTCGGGCATCGCGCCCCATGCAATCCGGACGCCGGCGCGGCGCAGCACGGCAAGATAGCGCACGCCGTCCCAGGCGAGATCGGGCGCGCGCGCGGCCAGCGCCACGGCCTCGCGCCAGGTGCGGAAGCCGGGCTTCGGCGCCGCCTCCAGCACGGCGGCCACCTCGACACCGCCTTCGACCAATTCGCAGGCAAGCTGGAGGTTCAGCGGGCCGTTGCCCGCCACCACCACGCGCCGCCCCGGCGAGACGCGGTTGGCGCGCGCGAGTGTCTGCAACGCCCCCGTCGTCATCACGCCGGGCAGCGTCCAGCCGGGGATCGGCACAGGCCGCTCATGCGCGCCGGGCGCGAGGATGAGGCGGCGTGGGCGCGCGACCATGTTGCGGCCCCCGACCAGCACGCCGAGTTCATCCGGCGCGAAGGCGCCCCACACCGTCGCGCCATGATGGAAGACGACGCCCGCTGCCTCGGCGCGCGCACGCAGCGCGGCCGATTGACGGAACTGGCGATCCGGCGCGGCGTGCGCGTGGCTGGATGCGAGCGGCTTTAGATACTGCCCGCCCGGCGCGTCGCGCTCGTCGAGCACCACGACGGCACATCCGGCCTCGGCCGCGGCGATGGCGGCGGAAAGGCCGGCCGGCCCCGCGCCGACCACGAGCACATCCGGCGCGATCTCCGCGGCTTGCGGCGCCGGCTCGGGCGCGAGCGCCGCGGGCGCTGCGGGCGGAGCACTCTCCACCACCATGCCGGGCGCGACCTTCACGAGGCAGGCGCGCTGGTTGGCACGGCCGTCGATGGTGACGAGGCAGTCGAAGCAGGCGCCCATGCCGCACCACAGACCGCGCGGCGCGCCGCTTGCGGTGCGGCGATAGGCGAGGATGCCGGCGGCGGACAGCGCCGCCGCAACCGTCTCGCCGGGCAGCGCGGAAAGCGGGCGACCGTCGAAGGTGATGCCCACCGCTGCGGCAGACGGCGTGATGTGCGGGTGGGTCAATCGCATCGCAGGGGGGTTGTCGTACCGGTCGAATGGCGGTCGGATGTTCGCACGACATGTCCTGGCACGACAGGGAGCCCCTCGGCCATGGCCCCAAAGGCGTCACGTGAGCCTTTCCGCGGCTGCTACACCGTGCTCGTCACGCCCTTCACCGAAGGCGGCGCCGCGGTGGACATCAAGGCACTGGAGCGCCTGGTGGAGTTCCAGATCCGCGAAGGCATCCGGGGCCTGATCCCGCTCGGCTCGACCGGCGAGTTCCTCTCGGTCTCGCCGGAGGAACGCACGGCCATCGTGGAGACGGTGGTGCGCACCGCCGCCGGGCGCGTGCCGGTGCTGGTCGGCACCGGCGCCGAGGACACGCGCGAGGTCGTGCGCACCAGCAAGGAGGCCGAGGCGCTCGGCGCCGACGGCGTGATGATCATCCCGCCCTTCTACTCGGTGCCGACGCTGGCGGAGCTCGTGCATCACTACGACACGGTGGCGAAGGCCATCGGCATCCCGATCATGGTGTACAACAACCCGGCGACGGCGAATGTGGACATGACGCCGGAGATGCTGGCCGAGATCAGCCGCATCCCGAATTGCCGCTACGTGAAGGAGAGCACGCTGGAAGTCACCCGCGTGCGCGACATCGTGGCGCTCTGCGGCGACCGGATGGAGGTCTTCGCCGGCGTGCTGGGCTACGAGAGCGCCTGGCTCGGCGCGATCGGCTGGGTGGCGGTGTGCTCCAACCTGGCGCCGCGGCTCAGCACGGAGATGTTCCACGCCGCCGCCTTCGACAAGGACATGGACCGCGCGCTGGCGCTCTACCGGCGCCTCGCGCCGCTGCTGCCCTGGGTGGGCGGGCCGCGCTACGTCTCGGGCACCAAGGCGGGCTTCCGGCTGATGGGGATGAGCGTGGGCGATCCGCGCCCGCCGCGGCTGCCCTTGCCGGGGGCGGACATGCCGCGGCTCGCCGCGGTGCTGCAAGGGATGGGCCTGCTGGCCGAAGGCGCCAGGCAGGCCGCATAGGTCCGGGGAAGCACAGGGAGAAAGCATGATGCGTCGTCTGATTCTGGCCGCTGTCGCGGCGGTGATCGCAACGCCCGCCTTCGCGCAGGCTCCGCAGGGCTGCACGCCGCGCGTGCCGGCGAGCGAGCTCGTCAAGCCGGGCACGCTGGTGATGTCCACCAACCCGACCCTGCCGCCGCTGCAATTCGTCAACGCGCAGGGCCAGCTGCAGGGCATGCGGATCGAACTCGGCAACGAGATCGCGAAGCGGCTGTGCCTGACGCCCGAATATGTCCGCATCGAGTTCAGCGCGATGATCCCCGGCCTCGCCGCGCGCCGGTGGGACATGATCAACACCGGCATCTTCTTCACCGAGGAGCGCGCGCGGATGATGCAGATGATCCGCTACGAGAACAACGCGGTGGCGATCAGCGCGGCGCGCGGCAACCCGAAGAACATCCGCAGCGAGGACGACCTGGCCGGCACGACCGTGGGTGTCGAGATCGGCGGCTTCGAGGAACGCAGCCTGCGCGCCATCAGCCAGCGCCTGACCCAGGCGGGCAAGGCGGCGATCAACATCCGCACCTTCGACAACTTCGCCGTCGCCTTCCAGGCGCTGCGCGCTGGCCAGGTGGACGCGGTGACGAGCATCGACGCCGTCGCCGCCGAATATGACCGCCGCGGCGACTTCCCGCGCGTGCTGCACGGGCTGAACGCGACGCCGGCCGCGCTGGCCTTCCGCTCGCGCAAGCTCGCCGAGGAGACCTCCTGGGCGCTGCAGCAGATGCTGGCCGATGGCAGCCTGGAGCGGCTGTTCGACCAGTACGGCGTCGGCATCGCCGACCGCGCCTTCGCGATCGTCGGGCCGCAGTGAAGAACAGGAACGGGCGGCCTGCGCATTTCGCGCAGGCCGATTTCGTGCATCGGCACCGCTGCGGCATGACTGACGCACGCGGCATCTGAGGGCCCATGCACGTCTGGTCCTGGTCGGGGTTCTTCGAGTACCTCTTCAACCCGTTCCTGCTGGAAGGCGCGGTCACCACGCTGTGGCTGACCGTGGCCTCCCTGGTCTGCGGGCTGGTGCTCGGCATCGCGCTGGCGCTGATGCGCCTGTCGGGCAACCGGGCGCTGTCCGGCATCGCGGCGACCTATTGCTGGCTGTTCCGCGGCACGCCGCTGCTCGTGCAGCTGCTGATCATCTACACCGGGCTGCCGCTGTTCGGCCTGCGCTTCAGCGTGACGCAGGCCGCGCTGCTCGGCCTTTCCCTGAACGAGGCCGCCTATCTGTCCGAGATCGTCCGCGCCGGCATCCTCGCGGTCGGCAAGGGGCAGAAGGAGGCGGGCTTCGCGCTCGGCCTGTCCAAGTCCCAGGTGTTCCGCACCATCACCTGGCCGCAGGCCTTCCGCATCATCATCCCGCCGCTCGGCAATTCGGTGAACGGCCTGCTCAAGACCACCTCCGTCGCCAGCGTGATCTCGATGGAGGAGCTGCTGCGCCGGACCCAGATCCTGATCCAGGAGCGCTTCATGGTGCTCGAGCTCTTCATCGTCGCGGCCATCTGGTACCTCGTGATGACGACCGCCTGGGACTTCGTGCAACGACGGCTCGAGGCACGCTACGGTCGCGCCTATGCCGCCGACCGCGCCGACCGACGATGAGCGCCCCGACGCGCAGATAGGAGACCCGCCATGCCCGAGTACGACATCGCGATCCGCGGCGGCCTGGTCGCCACGGCCTTCGGCGCCGCACGCTGCGACATCGGCGTGAAGGACGGCCGGATCGCCGCCATCGCCGAGACCATCACCGACGCCGCGCAGGTGATCGAGGCCGACGGGCTCTATGTGCTGCCGGGCGGCGTGGACACGCATTGCCACATCGAGCAGCCCGAGGCGAACGGCACGGTGCATGAGGACAGCTTCGTCACCGCCTCCGCCAGCGCCTTCGCCGGCGGCACCACCTCGGCCGTCTGCTTCATCCCGCAGTTCAAGGGCGGTGGCATCCTGGACCGCTTCGCGGACTACAAGGCGCGCGCCGCGAAGGGCATGCTGGACCACGGCTTCCACCAGATCATCGCCGACCCGACCGATGCGGTGATCAACGAGGAAGTGCCGAAGGTGGTGGCGGAGGGCGTGCGCAGCCTCAAGGTTTTCCTGACGTATGAGCCGCTGCACCTGACCGATGCCGAGTTCCTCAAGGTGCTGCTCGCCGCACGGCGGCATGGCTGCCTGGTCACGGTGCATTGCGAGAACTACGACGCGATCGGCTGGCGCACCCGCGCGCTGCTGGAAGCCGGCAT
Source organism: Falsiroseomonas sp. RANM36 (assembly GCF_056682175.1). Taxonomy (NCBI): domain Bacteria; kingdom Pseudomonadati; phylum Pseudomonadota; class Alphaproteobacteria; order Acetobacterales; family Roseomonadaceae; genus Falsiroseomonas; species Falsiroseomonas sp. RANM36. Next base: position 416,632 of record NZ_JBWXTD010000002.1, on the reverse strand, counting down.
GACCGCGCCGAAATACCACGCCTGGTCGCGCCCGCGCGTGGTGGAGCGGGAAGCGACGCACCGTGCCATCGCGCTGGCCGAGCTGGTGGACCAGCCGATCCAGGTTTTTCATGTGTCCTGCGAGGAGGCGGCGGAGGAGATCGCGCGAGCCCAGGCGCGCGGCCTGAAGGTGTGGGGCGAGACCTGTCCGCAGTACGTGACGCTGACGGCCGCCCACATGGATCGTCCGGGCTTCGAGGGCGCGAAGTTCATGTGCAGCCCCGCGCCGCGCGACATGGCCGAGCATGCGCGCATCTGGGAGATGATCCGCCGCGGCACGCTCGACGTCGTCTCCTCCGACCATTGCGGCTTCAGCTATGAGGGCACGCGCGGCAAGGCGCAGAACGGGCGGGACGCGGTGTTCCGGGATATCCCGAACGGCATCCCGGGCCTCGCGGCGCGGCTGCCCATCGTGTTCAGCGAGGGCGTGTCCAAGGGCCGCATCGGCCTCGAGGAGTTCGTGAAGCTGACCGCGACCAATCCGGCGCGGATCATGGGCCTCTATCCGCGCAAGGGCGTGATCCAGCCCGGCAGCGACGCCGACCTCGTGCTCTGGGATCCGGCGAAGCGGGTGACCATCACCAACGCGCTGATGCAGCACGCGATCGACTACACGCCCTATGAGGGGCTGGAGGTCACCGGCTGGCCGACCATGACCCTCCGCCGCGGCGCGGTGGTGATGCGGGACGGCAAGGTCCAGGCCGAGCCCGGCAGCGGCCGCTACCTGCCCCGCGGCCCCTACGACCTCGTGAAGCCGCGCGGCATCACGCCGGACGGCTTCGTGGCGCCTTAGGCCGCGTGGCGCCGCGCCACGCGCGGCGCCTTCCCTCAGCCGCGCGCGGCCTGGGCGATGCCGATCACGAAGGGCTCCGGATCCACCGGCCGCACCGGACGCGCCGAGGAGGTGACCTGCACCTTCAGGAAGCGCCCCGCGGCGGCGCCCAGGCAGACCAAGGTGCCGACCTCCTGCCGGCCATAGGTGCCGTCCAGCCTCGCGCAGGACAGCGGCGGGCCGCCCGGCACGGCCAGCTGCGACCGGCTGCGTTCGGCAAGGCTGTGGCTGGTCCGCCGGTCGGCCTGGGCCAGGACCTCGGCCACCGCGTTGGAGAATTCCTGTGCCACCCGCGCATCGCCAGGCTGTGAGGAGACGGCGCCCTGCCCGCGGTCATAGAGGCTGACCGTCGCCACCGCCGCGCGCCCCGGGCCGGCATAGTCCACCGCGACGCCCTGGCCCGGCCGCTCGCGCTCGTGCCAGACGGTGTCGCCGCGCGCGAAGCCGGCGACCGAGGCGGGGAGACGCGCCGCCGCCGCCTCCAGCGTCGGACGGCCGGAAAAGCTCTCGGCGATGCCACCGCCCTGCTGCGCGCAGCCGCCGGCGAGCAGCAACAGCCCGAGAAGCGTCGCCGCGCCGCCCCTCATGAGCGCCGCCGCAGCAGCTGCTTGGTCAGGTCGGCGACCACCGTCGCCACGATCGTCAGCACGACCACCTGGAACAGCGTGGCAAGCGCCCAGAGACCGATCGGGAATGTCGTGGCGCCCGCGGGGATCGCCATCCAGCCGAGCGGCAGGAACAGGTAGCCATAGGCATGCGGCACCTCCTCGGCGATCTGGTGCGTGCCTTCCCAGATCATCTGCAGCGAGACGTAGAGGATCAGCAGCAGGCCGAGCCATGCGATCCAGCGATGCCTGTCCAGCAGCTTGGCGATGAAGGTCGCCGCCACGCCCATCAGGATCACCGAGAAGGCGAGGCCGATGATCATGATGTAGGGATGGTCCTTCGCCGCGCCGGCCACGGCCAGCACGTTGTCGAGGCTCATCGAGACATCGGCGACGAGGATCTGGGTGATCGCCTGGCGCAGCGTCTTGCGCGGCGCCTGCGGCTGGCCGCCTTCGAGGGCGGCGACCCCGTCGGCCATCTCGGTCGTCTCGGGCGGGTTGTGGTTCCCGCCTTCCCGCAACTCGCGATACATTTTCCAGCAGACCCAGAGCAGCAGGATGCCGCCGGCGAGCACGATCCCGACGATGGAGAGCAGCTGCACGGTGATGGACGCGAAGGCGATGCGCATCACGGTGGCGGCGACGATGCCCCAGAAGATCGCCTTGCGGCGCTGTTCCGCCGGCAGCCCGGCCGCCGCCATGCCGACGACCACGGCGTTGTCGCCGGCCAGCACGATGTCGATGAACAGCACCGTGACGAGCGCCTCGAGCTGAGGGCCGAATGAAGAAAAATCCATGTTCTGGCAGCCTGATCCCCGGACCTTACATGCGGGACATGAGTAGCGATGCCGCGGGCTTGTCAACTGGCTGCCCGCCGCGCGAAGAGGCGGCGCCGCCGATCACAGCCACCCCAACGCACGGAACGCATCCATGATCCCGCGCTACAGCCGCCCGGACATGGCGGCCATCTGGTCGCCGGAGAACCGCTTCCGAATCTGGTTCGAGATCGAGGCGCTGGCCGCCGAGGCGATGGCGGAACTCGGCACCATTCCGGCCGCCGCCGCCCGCACGATCCGCGAGCGCGGGGCGCCGCGCGTCGCGGCGATCAGCCAGGCCGACCTCGACCGGATCGACGCGATCGAACGGGAGACGCGGCACGACGTGATCGCCTTCCTCACCTGGCTCGGCGAGGGGATCGGGGATGACGCGCGCTTCATGCACCAGGGCATGACGAGCAGCGACGTGCTCGACACCTGCCTGGCGGTGCAGATGACGCAGGCGGCCGACCTGCTGGTCGGCGGCGTGGATGCGCTGCTGGAGGCGCTGCGCGCGCGCGCGATCGAGCACAAGCACACGCCGACCATCGGCCGCAGCCACGGCATCCACGCCGAGCCGACCACCTTCGGGCTCAAGCTTCTCGGCCACTGGGCCGAGTTCCGGCGCAACCGCGACAGGCTGCTCGCCGCGCGGCAGGAGATCGCGACCTGCGCCATCAGCGGCCCGGTCGGCACCTTCGCCAGCGTGGATCCGCGCGTCGAGGCGCATGTGGCGCGCAAGCTCGGCCTCGCGGTGGAGCCGGTCAGCACGCAGGTGATCCCGCGCGACCGGCACGCCGCGTTCTTCGCCGCACTCGGCGTCGTCGCCTCCGGCATCGAGCGGCTGGCGACCGAGGTACGCCACCTGCAGCGCAGCGAGGTGCGCGAGGCGGAGGAGTATTTCCATCCGGGCCAGAAGGGCTCCTCGGCGATGCCGCACAAGCGCAACCCGGTGCTGAGCGAGAACCTGACCGGCCTCGCGCGCATCGTGCGCGGCTATGTCGTGCCGGCCATGGAGAACGTCGCGCTCTGGCACGAGCGCGACATCAGCCATTCCAGCGTGGAACGCATGATCGGGCCGGATGCGACGGTCACGCTGGATTTCGCCCTGCACCGCGCGGCGGGGATGATGACGAGGCTGACGGTGTATCCGCGGCGGATGCAGGCCAACCTCGAATCGCTCGGCGGCGTCGTGCATTCGCAGAAGGTGCTGCTGGCGCTGACCCAGGCGGGCATGAGCCGCGAGGCCGCCTATGCCGCCGTGCAGCGTGCCGCGATGGCGACCTGGAACGCGCTCGGCACGCCGGAGGCCCGCGACTTCGCCACGAACCTGCTGGCCGATGCGGATGTCGCGGCGCGGCTGGATGCGCAGGCGCTGCGCGCGGCGATGGATCCGGCGCGCGACTTCGGCCAGGTGGAGACGATCTTCGCGCGCGTCCTCGCCGGGGCGTGATCGCGCATGGCGAGGATGCGGCGGCGCTGCCCCGCTCTCGCCACGCGCCGCGCCTACATCCCGGCATGAAGGAGGAGGCGAATCGCGATGCCGTTCCCGAAGAGGCTGCTGCTGCTTGCCGCGACCGGCGCCCTGGCGCTCGGCCTCGCCGCCCCTGCGCAGGCCGATGGGCGGAAGGGCCGGGACGCGCGGCCGACCTATGGCTACTGGGTGGATCCGGCGCCGCGCTGGGTACCGGCGCCGCCCCCCCCCCGCCGGCCGCCCCCCCCCCGCGGGGGGGGTATAGGCGCCCCCCCCCCCCCCGACCAACCCCCCCCCCCCCGCCAATATAACACCCCCCCC
>NZ_JBWXTD010000002.1:402388-412446 GCF_056682175.1 Falsiroseomonas sp. RANM36 | reverse complement strand
GGCCGGCCCGCGCGGGGGGGCGGGGGGGCGCCCCCCCGGTTGTTCCCGCGCCTGCGGCCCTCGGGCCGCCTTGGCGCGAGGACGGTCAGTCGAGGCGGAGGTTGCAGGCCGACATCTTGCCCTGCTGGCCGCGCTGCACGTCGTAGGTGATCTTGTCACCCTCGCGCAGCTCGGCGATGCCGGAGCGCTGCATGTCGCTGATGTGGACGAACACGTCGCTCGTGCCGTCCTCGGGCTGGATGAAGCCATAGCCCTTGGTCGCGTTGAACCACTTGATGGTGCCGTTGGACATAGGATTGTTCCGATCGAACAAGATGTGCCGCCGCGCGAACGTCGCACGGCGGGTCAAACATCTGAAGGGAGCGGGCAGCAGGCTCGGCGCTCGATCACGAGCAAGGAGAGCAGGCCGAACCAAACGAGGCTGACAAGAGGAAGATAGAGCTTCGCAGCGCGATTACAACCACTTTCTCGCAGGCGGCGGTTCCGGCCGAGGACTCAGCCAGCGCGAAGGCCGCGCAGCAGAGCGGCGAGGCCGGGCTCCTTCACCACCGCCGCGGCCGCTTCCGGGGTGAAGAGCTTGCGCTCCCGCTCGCGCCGCTCCGGCCAGTCGTGCAGCAGGCGCACGACCCGATAGCGGAAGACCAGCACCTCGGTCGGGCGCACCGCACCGCCCGCCAGGCGCTTCGGATAGGCATAGACGCCGAACGGATCGGGCTCCGCCTCCCCGGCGAGGCCGGCCTCCTCGAAGGCCTCGCGCGCGGCACTGCGGTGCGGCGCCTCGCGCGGCTCGATCCAGCCCTTCGGGATCACCCATCGCCGCGTCTCGCGGCTGGTGATCAGCACGACGCGGAGCGCAGGGCCGCTGCCCAGGATGGGCAGTGCGGCACTCTGGCGCGGCGCGCGCGCCGCAATGGCCTGGGCCTGCACAAGGCCGTCGGGCATCTCGTCTCGTGTCCCCAACATTGCGATCCGCCGGGCCCAGAGGCCGCGCCAAGGCACCGCTCGCATCGCAACGATAAAGAGACAGGAATAAGGAATGTAAAGGCCGCAAACTGTGCAACCGAAAGTTCATATCAACAACTTGGCGGGTCATCCGCCCTTTCCGCCTTCAGAAGGCGTCCCAGCCATTGGAACCGCGGCCCTCTGCGTCAGCCCAGCGGCCAGGGCGCGGCGAATGCGGCCTGCGCAGGCGCATCGGTGGACCGACGCCGCCGCCGGCCAAGACCGCATGGCGAAGCCGGATCGGGCCGCCGCGTCAGTCCGGCAGGCCGCCGGCCGCCACCACGCGGCGCAGATGATGGTCCACGTCGCCGAACAGCGCGCCCAGCATGGCGAGCCGCTTGAAGTAATGGCCGGCCTTGTATTCCTCGGTCATGGCGATGCCGCCATGCAGCTGGATCGCCTCCTTGCCGAGCTGGTCCGCGAGCCTGCCGACCAGCGCCTTGGCGGCGGAGAGCGCAGTGGCGCGGGCGGCGGCGTCGGGTTCCTGCACCATCATCGCGGCATACATCGCCATGCTGCGCGCCTGTTCGGTCGCGACCAGCATGTCGGCGGCGCGATGCTGCAGCGCCTGGAACTCGCCGATCGCGCGGCCGAATTGCTGGCGGGTCTTCAGGTAGTCCACGGTGAGGTCGCGCAGCGTCTCCATGGCGCCGACCGCCTCGGCGCAGAGCGCGGCGATGGCTTCGTCGGCGATGCGTTCGATCAGCGGAAGCGCCTCCTCGGCCAGCAGCGTGGCGCGGGCGCCTTCGAGCACGATCTCGGCGGCGCGAAGCCCATCCTGCGTGGCGTAGCCGCGGCGGGCGACGCCGGGCGCCGCGGGGTCGAGCAGGAACAGGCCGATGCCGCCACGGTCGCGCCGGGCGCCGGAGAGGCGCGCGGAGACGATGAGGCGATCCGCCGTGTCGCCGTTCAGCACGACGCCCTTCGCGCCGTCGAGGACATGGGCGTCGCCGTCGCGGCGCGCGGTGGTGGCGATGTCGTGCAGATCGTGGCGCGCCTGGCGTTCCTGATGCGCGAAGGCGAGCGTCGCCTCGCCGGCGGCCACTTGCGCCAGCAGCCCCGCCTGGCCGCCGGCGCCGCGCAGCAGGCCGAGGCCGAGCACGACCGTGGCGAGATAGGGCTCCACCACCAGGCCGCGGCCGATGGCTTCCATCACGAGCATCGTCTCCACCGGCCCGCCGCCGAAGCCGCCTTCCTCCTCGGCCAGCGGCAGGGCGAGCAGGCCCATCTCCGCCATCGCGGACCAGTTGGCGGCGGCGTAGCCCTTGGTCTCGGCGCGATAGGCCTTGCGCTTCTCGAAGTCGCCGTAGCGGTCGGAGACGAAGCGGTTGACGCTCTCGGCCAGCAGGCGCTGTTCGTCGGTGAGGTCGAAATCCATCTGGCGTCAGAGCCCCAGGAACGCTTTCGCGATGATGTTGCGCTGGATCTCGTTCGAGCCGCCGTAGATCGAGACCTTGCGGAAGTTGAAGAACAGCGGCGCCGCCGCATCCGCCCATTCGGGGCCGACGGAGGGCAGGTTCAGCCCCTCCTCCTCGCGGTCGGGGCGCGGCGCGGCGTAGGGGCCGGCGACGTCCATCAGCAGCTGCGTCGCCTGCTGCTGGATCTCGCTGCCCTTGATCTTCAGGATCGAGCTCGACGGGTCGGGCTTGTCGGCGGCGCGCGTCCGCTGCGCGGCGACCACGCGCAGCTGGGTGATCTCCAGCGCCTTCAGCTCGATCTCGGACCAAGCGAGGCGGCGGCGGAAATCCGGGTCGTCCCAGACGGTGCCCTCGCCCGCCGGCGTCTCCTGCGCCAGGCGCTTCACGCGGGCGAGGCGTTCCTTCGTCATGCCGATGCGCGCGATGCCGATGCGCTCGTTGGACAGCAGGAATTTCGCGTAGTCCCAGCCCTTGTTGAGCTCGCCGACCAGGTTCTCCGCGGGCACCTTCACCTCGTCGAAGAAGACCTCGTTCACCTCGTGGCCGCCATCGATCGTGATGATCGGCCGCACGGTGATTCCCGGCGTCTTCATGTCGATCAGGAGGAACGAAATACCCTGCTGCTTCTTGGCGCCGGGATCGGTCCGCACGAGACAGAAAATCCAGTCGGCGTACTGGCCGAGCGTGGTCCAGGTCTTCTGGCCGTTGACGATGAAATGCTCGCCCTCCCGCCGCGCGGTGGTCTTCAGGCTGGCGAGATCGCTGCCGGCGCCGGGCTCGGAAAAGCCCTGCGCCCACCAGATGTCCAGGCTCGCCGTGCCGGGCAGGAAGCGCTGCTTCTGCGCCTCGCTGCCGAAGGTCGCGATCACCGGGCCGACCATCGTCACGTTGAAGCCGAGCGGCTGCGGCACGGCGTTGGCCTGCAGTTCCTCCACCCAGATGTAGCGCTGCACCGGCGACCAGTCCTTGCCGCCCCATGCCACCGGCCAGTTCGGCGTCGCCAGCCCATGCGCGTGCAGGATCTTTTGGGACGTGACGTAGTCTTCCCGCGCCAATGCGCGGCCCTCGCTGACCTTGCGGCGGATCTCGGCCGGGATTCGCGTGCGGAAGAACTGCCGCAACTCGTCACGAAAGGCGATCTCCTCGGCGGTGTAGCGCAGATCCATGCCACCTACTCCCTGATCTCGTCGCGCAGCGCGCTGGCCAGAAGCTTGCCGGCCGCGCTTCGCGGGAGGCTGTCGCGCAGTTCGAGCGCGGCGGGCATCTCGTGCTTGCCCAGGCGATCCGCGAGGAAGTCCCGCAGTTCCTCCAGCGTGAAGCCGCTTGCGCCCTGCTTCAGCGCCACATAGGCCTTCGCGGCCTGGCCGCGATAGTCGTCCGGCACGCCGATCACGATGCATTCGGCGACCTCCGGGTGTTCGTAGATCGCCTGCTCGATCTGCGCAGGATAGACGTTGAAGCCGCCGGAGAGGATCATGTTCTTGCGGCGATCCACCAGCGTGAAGAAGCCGCCTTCGTCCATCCAGCCCATGTCGCCGGTCAGGAACCAGCCATCGGCGAAGCAGCGCGCATTCTCCTCCGCCGGGCGGTTCCAGTAGCCGGAGAAGACATTCGGGCCGCGCACCGCCATCTCGCCGACCTCGCCGACCGGTCGTTCGACGGTCGGGTTGTCGGGGTCTACGATGCGCAGCGCGATGCCCGGCAGCGGCAGCCCGATAAGCCCGGGGCGACGCGGCGCATCGGGCGGGATGCGCGTGCCGGCGGGGCAGGTCTCGGTCATCCCCCAGCCGCCGCCGATGCGCAGGCCGACCAGCGCCTCCAGCTTCTGCTGCACCTCGAAGGGCATCGGGGCGCCGCCGGAGGAGACCTGGCGCAGCGTCGCGAAGTCCTCCCGCGTCACGCCGGGCGTGTTGAGGATGCCGATCCACATGGTCGGCACGCCCGAGAAGGTGGTGATGCCGAGCGTCCGAAAATCCTGCACCGCCTGGGCCGCGTCGAAGCGTGGGCGGAGATGGCAGAGATGGCCCTCCGACATCTGCCGCAGCAGCACGGCGGTGAGGGCGAAGATGTGGAACAGCGGCAGCAGGACCAGGCAGCGCCCCCGCCCTTGCGGGATCGTCGTGCGGTCGCGCCAGGCCTTGTAGATCGCGACCGCGGCGGTGAGGTTGCCATGCGTCAGCATCGCGCCTTTCGGCGTGCCCGTGGTGCCGCCGGTGTATTGCAGCAGCGCGAGGTTTTCGGGCGCGATGGCGGGCCACGCCAGCGGCGGATCGGCCTCGGGCAGGCGAGGCAGGTCGCTCTCCGCATCCTCCCCGCCCCAGCGCGCTTCCGGCGCGAGCAGCGCGCGCGCCACCGCGCCTTCCGCCAGCAGCCAGGCCGCCTGCACGACCAGCGGCGCGAATCCGGTGGTGATCAGCAGCGTCGCGCCGGAATCGCGCAGCTTGTGCGCCAGTTCCCGTCGTGCATCGAGCGCCGAGAGATGCACCACGCGCGCGCCGGTGCGCAGCACCGCGAAGAAGCAGACCGGATGCCAGGGCGTGTTCGGCAGATACAGCGCCACGCAGTCGCCGCGCCCGATCCCCATCGCCATCAGCCCGGCCGCGACGCGGTCCGACAGGCGCTGCAGCGCGGCGTAGCCGAGCACATGGCCGCGATATTCCAGCGCCGGCGCGTCGCGGTAGCGGGACGCAACTTCGTCGAGGAAGCCGGGCAGCGTGCCCTGCCCGATCGGCGCGTCCCAGCGGCATTCGGGCGGGTAGCTCGCCTCCCAGGGATGCGCTGCCGCAGACTTCATCGCAGGCTCGCGAAGCCACGATCCTCCGCGACCAGGCGCGCCAGCAGCGGCGCCGGCGCCAGGCTGTCGTCGCCGGTCTGGCGCGCAAGCGCGGTCAGGCGCGCGAACACCTCCTTCAGACCGCGGGCATCGGCCCAATGCATCGGCCCGCCGCGCCAGGCCGGCCAGTTGTAGCCATGCAGCCAGACCACATCGATGTCGCCCGGCCGCGCGGCGATGCCTTCCTCCAGGATGCGCGCGCCCTCGTTCACCATCGGCAGCAGGAGTCGGTCCAGGATTTCCGCCTGGTCGAAGGCGCGGCGCGCGACGCCTTCCTGCGCGCTGACCTTCGCGATCAGCGCGGCAACCTCGGGATCGGGCACGCCGGCCCGCGCGCCTTCCGGATACAGAAAGAAGCCCTTGCCGGTCTTCTGGCCGAGCCGACCGGCCTCCACCAGCGCATCGGCCACCGGCGCGCGCTTGCCGGTCGCCTTGCGGATGCGCCAGCCGATGTCGAGCCCCGCCAGGTCGCTCATCGCGCAGGGACCCATGCGGAAGCCGAAATCGGTGAGCGCCTTGTCCACCTGTTCCGGCAGCGCGCCTTCCAGCAGCAGCCGCTCCACCTGCTGCGTGCGGCGCGACAGCATCCGGTTGCCGACGAAGCCGAAGCAGACGCCGACCACGACGGGCACCTTGCCGAGCCTGCGCCCGATCTCCGCCGCCGTCGCCAGCGCATCCGGCGCGGTGCGCTTCGCGCGCACCACCTCCAGCAGGCGCATGACATTCGCCGGCGAGAAGAAATGCATCCCCAGCACGTCGCCCGGCCGGCCGGTGGCGGCCGCCATCTCGTCGATGTCGAGATAGGAGGTGTTGGAGGCCAGCACCGCGCCCGGCTTCGCGACCTTGTCGAGCGTGGCGAAGACCTGCTTCTTCAGACCCATCTCCTCGAACACCGCCTCGATCACGATGTCCGCGTCGTTGGCGGCTTCCAGCCCCACCGCGCCTTCGATCAGCGCCATGCGCGCGTCGCGCCTCTCGGGCGTCAGGCTGCCGCGCTTCACGCTGGCCTCGTAGGTGGCGCGGATCCGATCGAGGCCGCGCTTCATGGCGGCCTCGTCCGTCTCGATCACGCGCACCGGGATGCCGGCATTGGCGAAGCACATCGCGATGCCAGCGCCCATCGTGCCGGCGCCCAGCACCGCGGCGCGCTCCACCTTCCGCGGCTTCGTGCCCTCGGGAAGGTTGGGGATCTTCGCCGCCTCGCGCTCGGCGAAGAAGACATGGCGCAGCGCCTTGCTTCGGGGGTCCTGCAACAGGTCGAGAAAAGCTTTCCGTTCGTCGGCCACGGCCTCGGCGAAGGGCATTTCGAACGCGGCGCGGACGCAGGCGATCATGGCGGCGACCTGCGGCTCGGTCGCGGCGCGCTTGGCCAGCAGCGCCGCTTCCTTCTCGAAGTCGTCGCGCCGGCCGAGCACTTCGTCGCGCTGCGACACCGGCTTCGGCAGCGGCCCGGCTGCCAGCTTCGCCGCATGCGCGCGCGCCGCAGCGACGAGGTCGCCCGTCTCCACCGCCTCGGCCAGCCCCGCCGCCATCGCCGCCTTCGCATCCAGCGGGTCGCCCTGCGCCATCAGCTTCAGCGCGGGGCCCGCCCCCATCAGCCGCGGCGCGCGCTGCGTGCCGCCGCTGCCCGGCAGCAGGCCGAGCTTCACCTCCGGCAGGCCGAGCTTCGCGGCGGGGCCGAGCAGGCGGGCCGTGCAGGCCATCGCCACCTCCAGCCCGCCGCCGAGGCAGGCGGCATGGATCGCGGCGACCACCGGCTTCGGGCAGCCGTCCAGCAGCGCGATCAAATCGGCGAGGGTGGGTGCCACCGGCGGCTTCCCGAACTCGGAGATGTCGGCGCCCGCGATCCAGGTGCGGCCCTCGGCCGCGATCACCAGGGCGCGTATCGCCGGCTCCGCCGCGGCACGGCTCACCGCCTCCGCCAGCGCGCCGCGCAGCGCGGCGGAGAGCGCATTCACCGGCGGGTTCGCGATGGTGGCGATGGCGATGCCCTCGGCGATCTCGAACCGCACGGGACCGGTCATGTTGCGCTTCCCCAGCTTCCGGCGGAGCGAGTTCCCGCCTGCCCTTTTCCGGCTTGCTTGATCGCCCGCCCCCCGGGACGGGTCAAGGCGATTGGACGCAGGCCCGAACGAGCGTCATGCTCCGGCCGGAACCGAGCCGGACCCCGTGCATGCCCCTGCCGCCCCTTCTGCAGAACCTCGCCTTGCCGGTGATCGGCGCGCCGATGTTCCTCGTCTCCAACCCGGAACTCGTGATCGCGCAGTGCCGCGCCGGCATCGTCGGCTCCTTCCCGTCGCTGAATGCGCGACCGGAGGCCGAGCTGGATGTCTGGCTGGCGCGCATCCGCGAAGGCCTGCAGGCAGGCGACGCGCCCTTCGCCGTGAACCTGATCGTGCATGGCAGCAACGCGCGGCTGGAGCATGATCTTGCCGCCTGCGCACGCCATCGCGTGCCGATCGTCATCACCTCGCTGCGCGCGCCCGGCGAGATCGCCAAGGCCGTGCATGGGTGGGGCGGCATCGTGCTGCATGACGTCACCACGCTGCGCCATGCCGAGAAGGCGCTGGAAGCCGGCGTGGACGGGCTCGTGCTGGTGGCGGCCGGCGCGGGCGGGCATGCCGGGGTGCTCTCGCCCTTCGCGCTGGTGGACGAGGTGCGGCGCATCTTCGACGGGCCGATCGCGCTCTCCGGCGCGATCACGCAGGGGCGCCAGATCCTGGCGGCGCAGGCGATGGGTGCCGACCTCGCCTATGTCGGCACGCGCTTCATCGCGACGACGGAGTCCATGGCGCAGGACCGCCACAAGGCGATGATCGTGGAGAGCCGCGCCGCGGACATCCTCTACACGCCCTTCTTCAGCGGCGTGCCCGCCAACTACCTGAAGCCCTCGATCGCCGCGCAGGGGCTCGATCCCGACGCACTGCCCGCGGAGCAGGCCCGCAGCGGCTACGGCGCGAACCGGCCGCGGCCCTGGAAGGACATCTTCGGCGCGGGCCAGGGCGTCGGCGGCATCGCGGAGGTGCTGCCGGCCGGCGAGGTCGTGGCGCGGCTCACGGCGGAGTACCGCGCCGCCCGCAGCGCGTTGACCGAGGGCGCTTCGCACGCCTAGCCTGCGGACAACGATAAGTGCAGGAGGAGGAAGATCATGCGTCGTCGTAGCTTCATGACCGCCGCCGCGGGGCTGGCAGCCTCGGGCGGTCTCGTCGCGCCCGCCCTCGGGCAGAACACGCGCGCGATGACGCTGCGCTTCGTGCCGCAGGCGAATATCGCGACGCTCGATCCGGTCTGGACGACGGCGATCGTCACCTCGATGCATGGCTACCACATCTACGACACGCTCTATGCCATGGACACGAACCTGCGCCCGCGGCCGCAGATGGCCGAGGGGCACGAGGTTTCGGCCGATGGCCGCACCTGGCGCATCCGGCTGCGCGAAGGGCTGCGCTGGCACGATGGCGAGCCGGTGCGCGCGCAGGATTGCGCGGCCTCCCTCGCGCGCTGGGCGAAGCGCGATCCCTTCGGCCAGATCCTCGCGCAGCGCGTGGCGAGCTGGGGCACCGCCGATGACCGCACCATCGAGATCAAGCTGACGAAGCCCTTCCCGCTGCTGCTGGACGCGATCGGCAAGCCCGACTCCAACGTGCCCTTCATGATGCCGGAGCGCGTGGCGCGCACCGACGCGAACACGCAGATCAACGAGACGATCGGCAGCGGCCCCTATCGCTTCAAGAACGACGAATTCGTCGCCGGCAGCCGCCTGGTCTACGAGAAGTTCGACGGCTACCGCCCGCGCAGCGAGCCGGTGGACGGCGCGGCGGGCGGCAAGATCGCGCATATGCCGCGGATCGAGTGGCACATCCTGCCCGATCCCGCCACCGCCGCCGCCGCGCTGCAGGCCGGCGAGGTGGACTGGCTGGACCAGCCGCTGCCCGACCTGATCCCGACGCTGCAGCGCAACCGCAACGTCACGGTGGATGTGCTGAACCCCTACGGCATCATGTCCATCATGCGCCTCAATCACCTGCAGGTACCCTTCAACAAGAAGGAGATCCGGCAGGCGGTGGCGCTGGCGGTGGACCAGACCGAATACATGCGTGCGACGCTCGGCGACGACCGAAGCGTCTGGCGCGAGTGCCACAGCCTGTTCCCCTGCGGCACGCCGCTCGGCACCGAGGATCTCTCGCCCGTCAACGCGCCGCCGCGCAGCCTCGATCGCGCGCGCGCCGCGCTGCAGGCCAGCGGCTACAACAACGAGAAGGTGGTGATCATCAACCCCACCGACTTCCCGCTGATCGGCCCGCATGGCCAGGTGACGGCCGACCGGCTGAAGCGCATCGGCTTCAACGTGGAGCTGGTGGAGACCGACTGGGGCACCGTGGTGCAGCGCCGCGTGCGGCAGCAGCCGACGGACCAGGGCGGCTGGAGCATCTTCCACACCTATGGCTCCGCGCTGGCCTATCTGAACCCGGCCATCTCCTCGATCGTGAAGGGCCCCGGCCCGACCGGCTGGTTCGGCTGGTACACCAGCCCGCGCTCGATGGAGCTGGTGGAGGCGTGGCTGGATGCGCCGGATGCCGACAAGCAGCTCACTCTCGCGAATGAGCTGAACAAGCTGGCGCAGGACGACGTGGCGACGGTGCCGCTCGGCCAGTTCACGATGCGCACGGCCTACCGGCGCAACCTCACCGGCTTCCAGAAGGGCAGCATGCCCTATCCCTGGGGCGTCCGGCAGGCCTGACCGCGACGGGCGGCCGCGCTGCGGGGGGGTGACAAACCCAGGGTAAACGCCCCCCCCGGGGGGG
>NZ_JBWXTD010000002.1:395457-402288 GCF_056682175.1 Falsiroseomonas sp. RANM36 | reverse complement strand
GGGGTGCGTTCTCCGCCCCACCCCCCCCCCCCCCCCCCCCGCCTTGTTCCGGCGGCCGGTTCACCGCTCCGGCGAGTCCGCCTTCGCGGACCGGACGCTAGACCGGCGTCGCCGCCCGCCACGCCCGCAGCATCACCAGGCCGACGGCCAAAAGCACCGGGCCGATGAAAAGGCCCAGGAAGCCGAAGGCGACGAAGCCGCCGAACACGCCGATGATCACGATGGACAGCGGCATGTCCACGCCGCGCCGGATCAGCAGCGGCCGGATCAGATTGTCGGCGGAGGAGATGGCGGTCAGGCCCCAGGCGGCCATGAAGATCGCCCAGCCCGTCTGGCCCTGGTCGAACAGCCACCAGGCGGCGCCGATCCACATCGCGACGACGAGCGGGCTCAGCACCTGGCTGATCGAGAAGACGAAGGTCAGGAAGCCCAGCAGCGAAGCGGCGGGCACGCCCGCGATGGCATAGCCGATCGCCGCCGCCACGCCCTGCCAGATCGAGGTCCCGACCACGCCATAGGCCACGGAGCGCACCGCGCCGCCGGCCGTCGCCAGCACGTCCGACCCGGTCGGGCCGCCGATGCGGCGCGCGGCATGATGCAGCGCGTCCGCGATCGCTTCGCCGGACGTCCACAGCATCGCCGCGACCGCGAGTGCGAGCAGCATCTGGATGAGGCTGTCCGCCAGCCCGCCGGCGACAGTCAGCAGCACGGACTGGAAGCGGACCAGGTAGGGGCCGATGACGGCGCCCAGATTGTGCCGCGCCTCCAGCAGTTGCGGCCAGCCGGCGGTGATCTTGCCGCCCACCAGGGGCAGGTTCGCCAGCCATTCGGGCGGCTCCAGCGGCGCGCGCAGCAGCGCGTCCCGGGCCCATCCCATGCCGGCGTTGATGGCCTCGACCAGCCCCGGCGCGATGGCGAGCGTCGGCACCACGATGGCGGCCACGACCAGCATGATCAGCAGCGTCGCGGCAAGCCCGCGGCCGAGGCCGCGCCGCACGAGCCCGTCGCGCAAAGGCCAGAGCGCGATGGCGAGGATCGCCCCGAACATGATGGAGGTCGCGAAGGGCTGCAGCGTCGCCAGGATGCCGAGCACGACGCCGCCGACCGCGAGGATCGCGAGGCCGCGCTCCATGATGGGCGCGAGGCCCGGCTGCGGCGGCGGTGGCTGGTCCATGACCGCGAATCTCCCCTGCGGGCGGCGGCGCGGCGCGCCCGCCGGGAGGTTGTCAGCCCAGGAGCTTCTTGACCACCTCGTTCACCAGGGCCGGATTTCCCTTGCCCTGCATGGCCTTCATCGTCTGCCCGACGAAGAAGCCGAACAGCTTGTCCTTGCCGGATCGGTATTCCGCGACCTTGTCCGCGTTCTTCGCCAGCACATCGGCGACCGCGGCCTCGATGGCGCCGGTGTCGGTGACCTGGCGCAGGCCGCGCTCCTCCACGATCGCGCCGGGCGCCTTGCCCGTCTCGATCATGATCTCGAATATTTCTTTCGCCAGCTTGCCGCTGACGGTTCCGTCGGCGATCAAGTCGAGCAAGCCGCCGAGGTTCTCGGCGGTCACCGGCGGGTCGGTGATGTCGCGCTTGAGGCGGTTCAGCGCGGCGAAGAAGTCGCCCGTCACCCAGTTCGCCGCCTGCTTCGCGTCGCGGCCCTTGGCCACCGTCTCGAAGAAGGCGGCGGTCTCCTTCTCCAGCGTCAGCACATGCGCGTCATAGGGCGTGAGGCCCATGGCGACGTAGCGCGCGCGGCGCACATACGGCAGCTCGGGCAGCGACGCCTTGAGCTGCTCGACCCAGGACTTTTCCAGCACCAGCGGCGGCAGATCCGGCTCGGGGAAGTAGCGGTAGTCATGCGCGTCCTCCTTGGAGCGCATCGAGCGCGTCACGCCGCGCTGCGTATCGAACAGGCGCGTCTCCTGCTCGACGGTGCCGCCGGATTCCCAGACCTCGATCTGGCGCCGCGCCTCGGCCTCGACCGCCTGCATGACGAACTTCACGCTGTTGACGTTCTTCACCTCGCACCGCGTCCGATAGCCCTCGCCGGCCTTGCGGACGGAGACATTGACGTCGGCGCGCATCGAGCCCTCGTCCATGTTGCCGTCGCAGGTGCCGAGATAGCGCAGGATCTGTCGCAGCTTCGTCAGGTATGCGCCCGCCTCTTCCGGGCTGCGCATGTCGGGCTCCGACACGATCTCCATCAGTGCGACGCCGGAGCGGTTGAGGTCGATGAAGCTCTTCGTCGGATGCTGGTCGTGCAGCGACTTGCCCGCGTCCTGCTCGAGGTGCAGGCGCGTGATGCCGACGATCTTCTTCGCGCCGTCGGCAAGCTCGATCTCGATCTCGCCCTTGCCGACGATCGGGTGGGCGTATTGGCTGATCTGATAGCCCTGCGGCAGGTCGGCGTAGAAGTAGTTCTTACGGTCGAAGCGGGACCAGAGATTGATCTCGGCATTCAGCCCGAGCCCGGTGCGCACGGCCTGCGCCACGCATTCGCGGTTGATCACCGGCAGCATGCCGGGGAAGCCGGCGTCGATGAACGACACCTGGCTGTTCGGCTCGGCGCCGAAGGCGGTCGCGGCGCCGGAAAACAGCTTGGAGTGGGAGATGACCTGGGCGTGGACTTCCAGCCCGATCACCAGCTCCCAGGGGCCGGTGTTGCCTTCGATGGTGTAGCTCATGCGCGGATCCCCGGAACCGCATTGAACCCCGCCGCGCGCTCGATCGCCGCGCCGACACTGAAGCAGGTTTCCTCGTCCCAGGGCTTGCCGATCACCTGTAACCCGAGCGGCAGCCCCTGCGCGTCCAGCCCCGCCGGCACGGCGATGCCGGGCAGGCCCGCCAGGTTCGCCGTGACGGTGAAGACGTCGTTCAGATACATCGTCACCGGGTCGTCCTGCTTCTCGTCCATCCCGAAGGCAGCACTCGGCGTCGCCGGCGTCACGATGGCGTCCACCTTGCCCCAGGCCTCCTCGAAGTCGCGGCGGATCAGCGCGCGCACCTTCTGCGCCTTGAGGTAGTAGGCGTCGTAGTAGCCGGCGCTCAGCACATAGGTGCCGATCATGATGCGCCGCCGCACTTCCTGCCCAAAACCCTTCGCGCGGGTGCGCTCATAGAGGTCGCGCAGGTCGGAGTTCTGCGCCGTCTCCCGCAGGCCGAAGCGCACGCCGTCATAGCGCGCGAGGTTGGAGGAGGCCTCGGCCGGCGCCACCACATAGTAGGTCGGCAGCGCGTATTTCGTGTGCGGCAGGCTGATGTCCACCAGCGTCGCGCCCTGCTGCACCAGCCAGTCCAGCCCCTGCCGCCACAGCGCCTCGATCTCCGGCGCCATGCCGTCCAGGCGGTACTCTCGCGGCACGCCGATGCGCAGGCCCTTCACCGGGCGCGCGCAGGCGGCGGCGAAATCCGGCACCGGCAGGTCCGCGCTCGTTGCGTCGCGCGGGTCGAAGCCGGCCATGCTGCGCAAAAGAATCGCGCAGTCTTCCACCGTGCGCGCCACCGGCCCCGCCTGGTCCAGCGAGCTCGCGAACGCCACGATGCCGAAGCGCGAGCAGCGGCCATAGGTCGGCTTGATGCCCGCGATCCCGCAGAAGGCCGCGGGCTGGCGGATGGAGCCGCCGGTGTCGGTCGCCGTCGCGCCAAGCGCCAGATGCGCCGCCACCGCCGCCGCCGATCCGCCCGAGGAGCCACCCGGGACCAGACGCGTGTCGGGGTCGTTGGCGCGCGACCAGGGGTTCTCCACCGCGCCATAGGCGCTGGTCTTGTTCGCGGAACCCATGGCGAACTCGTCGAGATTCACCTTGCCCAGGAACACCGCGCCGTCGCGCAGCAGGTTCCGGGTGACCGTGCTCTCATAAGGCGGTGTGAAGCCCCGCAGGATCGCGCTTCCCGCCGTGGTCTGGACACCCTGGGTGCAGAACAGGTCCTTGATCGCCAGCGGCGCGCCTTCCAGCGGCCCCGCCTGCCCCGCCGCCCGACGGGCGTCGCTGGCCTTCGCCGCCTCCAGCGCCTGGTCCGCCATCACCGTGATGAAGGCGTTCAGGCGCGGGTTGAGCGTCGCGATGCCCTGCAGGAAGGCCTCGGTCAGCGCCACGGAGGTCGTCTCGCCGGCTTCCAGCGCATCCAGCGCGGAGCGCAGCGTGTGATCGGTCAGGCGCATCACTCGACCACCTTCGGCACGCCGAAATACGCCCCCATGCGGTCCGGCGCATTCGCCAGCACGGCATCCGCCTGGCCGCCATCGGTCACGGCATCGTCGCGCATGCGCATCGCCGGCTGACCCTCCGGCGCGCCGCCGGCCATCGGCTCCACGCCCTCGGTGTCCACGGACTGCAGTTGCTCGATCCAGCCCAGGATGCCGTTCAGCTCGGCCTGCATGCGGCCGACCTCGTCCTCTTCCAGGCGGATGCGGGCCAGCGAGGCGATGCGCCTCACGGTGGCGGCGTCGAGCGACATGCGGGGCGTTGTTCCAGACTGAGGGGTGGGGGCAGGAAGCGCCCGATCCGGTGGAAGTCAAGGGCCGGAGACCGGAGCCGCTTGACCCGCGGCGCGCGATCCCCTCCTTGCCGCCGCATGACGCCGCTGACCGTCGCCGAGCTCCGCGCCGCCCTGCCCCGCGCCAGCCGGCTGATCGGGCTGGATCCGGGCGCGAAGCTGATCGGGGTCGCGCTGTCGGATGTGACGCTGACGCTGGCCTCCCCCTATGGCGCGCTGAAGCGCGGCAAGCTGGCCGCGGCGGCGGCCGAGGTGGCGGCCATCGCGCGGCGGGAAGGCGCGGGGGGCCTGGTGGTCGGCCTGCCCATCGGGATGGATGGCAGCTTCGGCCCGGCGGCCCAGGCGGCCAAGGATTGGGGCCGGGCGCTGGCCGAGGCGGCCGGGCTGCCGCTGGCCTTCTGGGACGAGCGGCTCTCCTCCGCCGCGGTCAACCGGGCGATGATCGAGGCCGACCTGTCGCGCGCCAAGCGGGCGGACCGGGTGGATGCGGCGGCGGCGGCGTACATGCTGCAGGCGGCGCTGGACGCCACGGCGGCCCGACCCGCGGCAGGGCCGTCATGATCCTGACCAACCGCGCGCCCTTCTTCGCCTGGGGGCTGCTGGCGGTGTGGTGGCTTGGGCTGGTCATCGTCACCTGGGTCGCCTGGCGCGACTGGCCTTTGCCGGGCGTTCCGCCGCTCTGGGCTGGCTTGTTCCTGCTGTTCTTCTGGTCTGGCGGGATCGCCGGCACGGCGCTGGCGCTGCGCAAGCGCCCGGTAACGGTCGAGGTCACACCGGCCGGCGCGGTGCGGATCGCCGAGCTCGGCCCGCTCGGACGCCGGCGGCAGACGCTGCAGCGCGGCGACGTCGCCGCGCTGCGCATCGAGGAAAGCGAGGACAGCGACGGCGACCCCTATTTCCGCTGCTGGCTGGAGCTTGCCGATGGGCGGCGCTTCGCCGTGGCGGAGGGGCATCGCCGCCAGTCGGTCGAACACGATGCCGGCCGCTTGCGCCGCGCCCTCGGGCTGTGAGCGGCCGGCCGGCGCTCTGGCCGAATCCCCTGCCCGGCCTGTAGTCTGCGGCCCGTGCCCCTGCCCTTCCGCCATCTCCTCGCCATCGAAGGCCTGGAACCGCCCTATATCGCCGAGCTGCTGGACCTGGCGGACCACTACGCCCTGCAGAACCGGCGCGGCACGACGCAGCGCGACCTGCTGAAGGGCCGCACGCTGATCAACCTCTTCTTCGAGGACAGCACCCGCACCCGCACCAGCTTCGAGCTGGCCGGCAAGCGGCTGGGGGCCGACATCGTCAACATGTCCGTCTCCACCAGCAGCGTGAACAAGGGCGAGACGCTGCTCGACACCGCCTCCACGCTGAACGCGATGCGGACCGACCTGCTGGTGGTGCGCCACGGCCAATCGGGCGCGCCGGCGCTGCTGGCCCAGAAGGTGGACGCGGCGGTGATCAATGCCGGGGACGGCACGCATGAGCACCCGACCCAGGCGCTGCTGGACGCGCTGACCATCCGCCGCCGCAAGGGCAGGCTGGAGGGGCTGACGGTCGCGATCTGCGGCGACGTGCTGCATTCGCGCGTGGCGCGGTCCAACATCCACCTGCTGCTGACGATGAACGCCCGGGTGCGCATCGTCGGGCCGCCGACGCTGATCCCCGCCGAGGCGGCGCGGCTCGGGGTTTCGGTGCATCACGACATGACGTCGGGTCTCGAGGGCGCCGACGTCGTGATGATGCTGCGCCTGCAGAAGGAGCGGATGACCGGCGGGCTGGTGCCCTCGGCGCGCGAATTCTTTCGATTCTATGGGCTGGATGCGGCGAAGCTCGCCTATGCCAAGCCGGATGCCATCGTCATGCATCCGGGCCCGATGAACCGGGGCGTCGAGATCGACAGCGCGGTGGCCGACGATCCCGCCCGCAGCGTGATCGGCGAGCAGGTGGAGATGGGGGTGGCGGTGCGGATGGCGGTGCTGGACCTGCTGTCGCGCAACCTTCTGCGCAACGCATGACCGACCTTCTCTTCGCCAACGCTCGGCTGCTGGACCCCGCGAGCGGCCTCGACGCGCCGGGCAGCCTGCTGGTGCGGGACGGCGTCATCCTGGATCACGGCGCCAATCTCGGCACGCCGGAGGGCGCCGTCGTCGTGGATTGCGCCGGCGCCTGCCTCGCGCCCGGCCTCGTGGATCTCCGCGCCGCCCTCGGCGAGCCCGGTGCGGAGCACCGCGAGACCATCGCCTCCGCCGCGCAGGCCGCGGCGGCGGGCGGCGGCCCCCCGCGCTGCGCCCGGCCCGCCCCCGCCCCGCCGCGCGATGACGCCCCGCGGCTCCAGTTCGTTAACCGCCGCGGCCAGCC
>NZ_JBWXTD010000002.1:380467-395357 GCF_056682175.1 Falsiroseomonas sp. RANM36 | reverse complement strand
GCCGCCCCCCCCCCCCCCCCCCCCCCCCCGCCGCCGGCCCCGCCCCCCGGGCGGCATCACCACGCTCTGCGCCCTGCCCGACACCGACCCGCCGCTCGATGACGCCGCGCTGATCCAGTTCGTGATCCGCCGCGGCGAGGCAACGGGGTGCCTGACCATCCTGCCCTATGCCGCCGCCACGGCCGGCTGCGCGGGCAAGGAGATTGCCGAGTTCGGCCTGCTGAAGGAGGCCGGCGCGGTCGCCTTCACCGATGGGCGGCACGCCATCGGCAATGCGCGCACGATGCGGCTCGCGCTGTCCTACGCGCGCGCCTTCGGCAGTTTCGTCGTGCAGCACCCGGAGGAGCCGAGCCTCGCCATCGGCGGCGCGGCGACGGAAGGCGAGCGCGCGACGCGGATGGGCCTGCCCGGCATCCCCGTTGCGGCGGAATCCATGCTGGTCGCGCGCGACATCGAGCTCGCGAAGATCACGGGCGGGCATGTGCATTTCGCGCATGTCTCCACCGCGGCGGCGCTGGCGCAGATCCGCGCGGCGAAGTCGCTCGGGCTGCGCGTGACCTGCGACACCGCGCCCCCCTATTTCGACCTGAACGAGACGTCGATCGGCGAATACCGCACCTACGCCAAGCTGTCCCCGCCGCTGCGCTCGGACGAGGATCGGCTGGCCGTGGTGGCCGCGCTGAAGGATGGCACGATCGACGCCATCGCCTCCGACCACCAGCCGCGCGACGCCGACGACAAGCGCCTGCCCTTCGCCCAGGCGGAGGCCGGCGGCGCGGGTCTGGCGACGCTGCTGGCCGTGACGCTGGCCCGCGTCCATGCCGGCGACCTGACGCTGCTGCAGGCGCTGGACCTGCTCACCGCGCGGCCGGCCAGGCTGCTCGGCATCGAAGCCGGCACACTGGCGAAAAACGCGCCGGCGGACCTGGTGCTGTTCCACCCCGAGCGCGGCTGGCGCGTGGAGGCGGGCAAGCTGCCGGGCAAGGCCCAGAACACGCCCTTCGACGGGCGGGCGCTGGAAGGAAAGGTGCTCGGCACCTGGAAGGCCGGGCGGCGGGTGTTCGGATGATTTTTGTTCTCGCTGCCGGGCTCGGCTACCTGTTGGGGTCCGTGCCCTACGGGCTGCTGCTGACCAGGGCGGCGGGGCTCGGGGACATCCGCAGCATCGGGTCGGGCAATATCGGCGCGACCAATGTGCTGCGCACCGGCAACAAGGGCCTCGCCGCGGCGACGCTGGTGCTTGATGCCGTGAAGGGCCTCGCCGCGCTGGTCATCGCGCGCTGGCTCTGGGGCGCGGATGCCGGGCTGGTCGCGGGCGTGGCGGCGATGGCGGGCCATGCCTTCCCGGTCTGGCTGGGTTTTCGGGGCGGCAAGGGCGTCGCCACCGGGGCAGGCGTGCTGTTCGGCGCGGCCTGGTGGCTGGGCGCCGTGGCGCTCGCCACCTGGGCGGCGGTCTTCGCCATCACGCGCATCTCCTCGGCCAGCGCGCTGGCGGCCTGCGCGGTGGCGCCGCTGGCGGCGCTGCTCTTCGGCGGCGCGAAGCTCGCGCTGTTCGCCGTGCTGCTCGCCGCGCTGATCGCCTGGCGGCACAAGGCGAACATCCAGCGCCTGCTGGCGGGGACCGAGCCACGGGTGGGGTCGAAGGGCTAGCCGGGTGGGGGACCCGGACCACCTCGCCCGCCTCCGCCTTGCCCGTACCGAGGGCATCGGCCCCACAACCTTCCGCCGCCTGCTCGCTCGCCACGGCTCCGCCCGCGCGGCACTCGACGCCCTGCCCCGGATCGCGGCGCAGAGCGGCCGCGCGCTGACCCCTTTCCCCGCCGAGGCCGCCGAGCGCGAATCCGACGCGGTGGCGAAGCTTGGCGGCACCTGGCTGCACCTGGACGGCCCCGGCTATCCGCCGCTTCTGGCCCTGACCGAGGATGCGCCACCGGTGCTGGCGGTGCTCGGCGACGCCTCCATCCTGCCGCGCCGGCAGGTCGGGCTGGTCGGCGCCCGCGCCGCATCCGCCGGCGGCCGGCGCATCGCAGAGGAACTCGCCGCCGGCCTGACCACCGGCGGCCTCGTCGTCACCTCCGGCCTCGCCCGCGGCGTGGATGCGGCGGCGCATCTCGGCGCGCTGGAGGCGCATGGGCGGACCATCGCGGTGGTCGCGGGCGGGCTCGACCAGCCCTACCCGCCGGAGAACGCCAAGCTCCAGGCACGCATCGCCGCGGAGGGCGGGGCCGTGGTGGCCGAGGCGCCGCTCGGCACCGCCCCCCTTGCCCGCCACTTCCCCCGCCGCAACCGCATCGTCGCCGGGCTGGTGCTGGGCGTGGTCGTGGTGGAGGCCGCGCTGCGCTCCGGCAGCCTGATCACCGCCCGCCTGGCCCTGGAAGCGGGGCGCGAGGTCTTCGCGGTGCCGGGCAGCCCGCTCGATCCCCGCGCGCGGGGCTCGAACGACCTGATCCGCCAGGGCGCGCATCTCGTCGAGACGGCCGAGGACGTCTTCGCCCATCTGCCCGAATCGCCCCGCGAACTGCCCTTGTTCCGCCCCCGGGAAGACCCCGGCCCACAACCGGAGGAGGTCGCCGCGCCGCCGCCAGCCTCCGACGCGGCAGCGCAAGTTCTTGAAATGATTGGCCATGCCCCGGTAGCCGTTGACGATCTGGTCCGGCGCTGCCACCTCTCGGCGCCTGCCGTGCGGGCCATCCTGCTGGACCTGGAGCTTTCGGGTCTCGTGGACGCCCTGCCGGGAAACCGCGTCGCGCGCGCCGCAAGCTGATCCGCGGCGCCCGAAGAACTGGGCGAAACCGCAAGCATGACCGACGTCGTCGTGGTCGAGAGCCCGGCCAAGGCCAAGACCATCAACAAGTATCTCGGCCGGGATTTCCGCGTCCTCGCCTCCTTCGGCCATGTCCGCGACCTGCCCCCCAAGGATGGCAGCGTCCGGCCGGAGGAAGACTTCGCCATGGACTGGGAGGCGGATGACCGGGGCGAGCGCCAGGTGCGGGAGATCGCCCAGGCGCTGAAGGGCGCGCGGCGGCTGTTCCTGGCGACCGACCCCGACCGCGAGGGCGAGGCGATCTCCTGGCATGTGAAGGACATGCTGGCCCGGCGCGGCGCGCTGAAGGGCGTCGAGGTCAACCGCATCACCTTCAACGAGATCACCAAGCGCGCCATCCAGACCGCGATCGCCGCCCCGCGCGACCTCGATACGCCGCTGATCGAGGCCTATCTGGCGCGCCGCGCGCTGGACTACCTGGTGGGGTTCAACCTCTCGCCCGTGCTGTGGCGCAAGCTGCCGGGCTCGAAGTCGGCCGGTCGCGTGCAGTCCGTCGCGCTGCGCCTGATCTGCGAGCGCGAGGCCGAGATCGAGGCTTTTCGGGCGCGCGAATACTGGACCGTGGAGGCGCGCTTCCAGACCCCGGCCGGTGCGCCCTTCACCGCGCGCCTGACGCATCACGAAGGAAAAAAACTCGAGCAGTTCGACCTGCCGAACGAGGCGGCGGCGCTGGCTGCGAAGCGCGCGGTCGAGGCCGGGCGCTTCGGCGTGGTCTCCGTCGAGAAGAAGCGTGTCCGGCGCAATCCGCCCGCGCCCTTCACCACCTCGACCATGCAAATGGAGGCGTCGCGCAAGCTCGGCCTTGGCGCCCAGGCGACGATGCGGCTGGCGCAGCAGCTCTATGAAGGCGTGGACATCGCCGGCGAGACGGTCGGTCTGATCACCTATATGCGCACCGACGGCGTGCAGATGGCCCGCGAGGCGATCTTCGCCATCCGCGACCACGTCAAGGACAGCTTCGGCGCCGACTACGTCCCCGGCGCGCCGCGCGAGTATCAGAGCAAGGCGAAGAACGCCCAGGAAGCGCATGAGGCGATCCGCCCCACCGATGTCAGCCGCACGCCGGAGCAGGTCGGCCCCTTTCTCGATGACCGCCAGCGCCGGCTCTACGAGCTGATCTGGAAGCGCGCCGTCGCATCCCAGATGCAGTCGGCCGAGCTCGACCAGACCACGGTCGAGATCGCCGACGAGAGCGGCCGGACGCGGCTGCGCGCCACCGGCTCGGTGGTCGCCTTCGACGGCTTCCTGCGTCTCTATCGGGAGGACGAGGACGACCGCGCCGCCGATGCCCGTGCCGGCATCGCGACGGCCGCCGCCGAGGACGACGACGAGAAGACACTGCCGCCGATGCGGGAGAAGGACGCGCTGAAGACCGGCGCCGTCGCCGCCACGCAGCACTTCACCCAGCCGCCGCCGCGCTATTCCGAGGCGACGCTGGTCAAGAAGCTGGAGGAACTCGGCATCGGCCGGCCCTCGACCTATGCCTCGATCCTGCAGGTGCTGCAGGATCGGCAATATGTCCGGCTGGACAAGCGCCGCTTCATCCCGGAGGACCGCGGCCGGCTGGTCACGGCCTTCCTGGAAGCCTTTTTCGAGAAATACGTGGACTACGGCTTCACGGCCGGGCTCGAGGAGAAGCTCGACGACATCTCCGGCGGGCGGGCCGACTGGCGCGCGGTGATGCGCGCCTTCTGGGAGGATTTTTCCGCGGCGATCGCGGCCACGACCGACCTCAAGATCAGCGACGTCATCGACGCGCTGGACGAGGAGCTGGGTCGTCATTTCTTCCCGCAGAAGGCCGATGGGTCCGACGGCCGCACCTGCCCCGCCTGCACGAACGGAAAGCTTGGCCTGCGGCTCGGCCGGCAGGGCGCCTTCATCGGCTGCTCGAACTATCCCGAATGCCGCTACACGCGGCCGCTGGCGGTGCCGGGCGCCGAGGCGGATGGCGCGGCGGGGCTCAACGAAGGGCAGCGCGAGATGGGCGTTGACCCCGCCACGGGCCAGCCGGTGACGCTCCGGCGCGGCCCCTACGGCCTCTATGTGCAGCTCGGCGAGGAGACGGAGCAGGACGGCAAGAAGGTGAAGCCGCGCCGCGCCAGCCTCACCCGCGACATGAACCCGGAGACGCTGGACCTCGAGGCCGCGCTCGGCCTGCTCTCCCTGCCGCGCGTGGTCGGGCGCGACCCGGAGACGGGCGAGGAGATCACCGCCGGCATCGGCCGCTTCGGCCCCTATGTCCGCCTCGGCAATGTCTACCAGTCGCTGGAGCCGGGCGACGAGGTGCTGACGCTCGGCATGAACCGGGCGATGGAGCTGCTGGCCAAGGCGCGCGCCAAGGTCCGGCTGGTGGGGCAGCATCCCAAGGACGGGCAGCCGGTCGAGGTCCGCAAGGGCCGCTTCGGCCCCTACGCCCTGCACAGCGGCATGGTCGCCAACCTGCCGCGCGGCATGGAGATGGAGGCGGCGACGCTCGACGAGGTCGTCGTGCTGCTCGCCGAGAAGGGCAAGGCGCTGCCGCCGCGCGGCGCGAAGGGTGCGAAGGGCAAGGCGAAGCCCGCCGCGCGCAAGGTGGCCGCTCCGGATGGCGAGGCGAAGCCCAAGGCCGCGCCACGCAAGACCGTGGCCAAGCCGGCGGCGAAGACGGCACCGGCGCGCAAGCCGGCACCGAAGAAGCCCGCCGCGAAGACAGCAGCGCGCAAGGCGAAATAAGGTGCCGCGCCGCGGGCCGCCGAAGAAGGGACATGCCGCGCGGAAGCGAGTTCGGGCGACACCCGACAGTCGCGCCGCTCCCACCCCGCCCGGCCTGCGCTCCGCTGCGGCGTCCGACGCGGAGCGTCGAACCCCCCGCACTGCGGGGGAGGGAGACGCAAAGCGGCTCGGGGCAACACCGTCCAAGGCGCCGCGGCGGAAGCCCAAGGGCGAGAAGGGCGAGCCGCGGCTGCCAAGCCGCGAGGAACTCCGCGCCTTCCTCCGCGACGCGCCCGGCCGCGTCGGCAAGACCGAGATCGCGCGGCATTTCGGCCTGACCTCCGACCAGCGCCCTGCCCTGCGCGAACTCCTGCGCTCGCTGAAGGAGACCGGCCAGGCCGCACCCGCGGGCCGCCGCGGCTTCGCCGCCCCCGACCGGCTACCCGACATGACGGTGGTGGAGATCGTGGGCAGCGATGCGGATGGCGACGCCATCGCGCGCCCGGTGCAGTGGGACAAGGCGAACGGCCCGCCGCCCGCGATCTTCATGCGTCCCGAAGCCCGCGGCCAGCCGGCGCTCGCACCCGGCGAGCGCGTGCTGGCGCGGCTGCGGTTCCTGGGCGGCACGAAATACGAAGGCCGCACCTTCAAGCGCCTGGCCGGCAGCGGCGCGCCGGCCCGAATCCTCGGCGTCTTCGAGGAAGGCCGGATCATCCCGACCGACCGGCGCCAGCGTGCCGACTGGATGGTCGCGCCTGCGGATGCGGGCGGCGCCGCGGCCGGCGACATCGTGCTGGCCGAGCCCCTGCCCCAGCACCGCCCCTTCGGCCCCCGCCCCGCCCGCATCGTCGAGGTGCTGGGCCGCATGGGCGAGCCCCGCAGCGTCTCCCTCGTCTGCATCCACGCCCACGGCATCCCCGACATCTTCCCCGCCGAGGCGGTGCAGGAGGCCGAGCGCGCCAAAGGCGTGACCGTGCGCGGGCGCGAGGATCTCCGCGGCATTCCGCTCGTCACCATCGATGGCGAGGACGCCCGCGACTTCGACGACGCCGTCTTCGCCGAGCCGGATGGCCCCGAGGGAGAGAGCGGCTGGCGCGTGCTGGTCGCCATCGCCGATGTCGCCCACTACGTGAAGCCGAACTCGGCGCTGGACCGGGAGGCCTGGGCGCGCGGCAACAGCGTCTATTTCCCCGACCGCGTCGTGCCGATGCTGCCCGAGGCCCTCTCCAACGGCTGGTGCAGCCTGCGGCCGCAGGAGAATCGCGGCTGCCTGTTCGTGGAGATGCGCTTCGACAAGGCCGGCACCAAGACCGGCCACCGCTTCGGCCGCGGCCTGATGCGCAGCGCCGCCCGCCTCACCTATGAGCAGGTGCAGGCCCACCAGGATGCCGGCACCGACCCCGAAGGGCTGGAAGCCGGCCACGTCCTAAGGCTCTACGGCGCCTTCCGGGCGCTGCTGTCGGAGCGGGAACGCCGCGGCACGCTGGATCTCGACGTGCCGGAACGCCGCGTGCTGCTGGACGAGAAGGGCAATGTCCAGGCCGTGGTGCCGCGCTCCCGCCTCGACAGCCACAAGCTGATCGAGGAGTTCATGGTCGCCGCGAATGTCTGCGCGGCGGAGGAACTAGAACGGCTCCGCCAGCCCTGCATGTACCGCGTCCACGACCGGCCCTCGGACGAGAAGCTGGAGGGGCTGCGCCAGTTCCTGCAGGGGCTCGGCATCAAGCTGGCGCCGCGCGACCGCATCCACCCCCGCGACTTCTCCCAGGTGCTGGAGATCGTGAAGGACCGGCCCGAGGCGCGGCTGGTGAACGAGGCGGTGCTGCGCGGCCAGTCCCAGGCCGCCTACAGCCCCGACAACATCGGCCATTTCGGCCTGGCTCTGGCGCGCTACGCGCATTTCACCAGCCCGATCCGGCGCTACGCGGACCTGCTGGTGCACCGCGCCCTGGTCTCCGGCCTCCGGCTCGGCCGCGACGGCCTGGTGGAGGAGGAGGCCGCGCGCTTCCCCGACACGGGGGAGCACATCACCCAGACCGAGCGCCGCGCCGCCATGGCGGAACGCGACGCGGTGGACCGCTATCTCGCGGCCTGGATGGCGGACCGCGTCGGCGACATGTTCGATGCGCGAATCAGCGGGGTGACACGCTTCGGTCTCTTCGTAACTGTAGAGACGAACGGCGCGAGCGGAATCGTCCCGCTGGCGTCCTTGCCGGACGACCGATGGCAGCTGGATGGTGCCGGGCATGCGATGACCGGTCAGAGAACGCGCCTCACCTTCAGCCTCGGCCAGGCGGTGGAGGTGGAGCTCGTCTCCGCCACGCCGCGCACCGGCGGCATGGTGTTCCGCCTGATGCAGGGCGACCCGCGTCTCGGCCGGGCGCGGCCGCGCGGCTCCGCTGGCAGGTCCTCCGGGCGGTCGCGGCGGCGCTGAGTGTCTGGCTGCTGGCGGCGCCGCTGCCGGCTCTGGCGCAGATCGAGGGGTTTCCGCGGGCCCTGGCGCAGCGCGTGATCGGCGAAGCGATGCGCCTGGTGCTGGAACGGCACCTGGAATCGGCCGCCGTGCCGGATCTGGCGCTCTGGTCGCTGCGCGGCCTCGGCGTGCTGGACCCGCGATTCGACGTGGTGCAGCGGGACGGGCAGCTGCGCGTGACGGTGGAGGACAAGCCGCTGGCCGCCTTTCCCGTCGCCCGGCTGGCCGCCGCCGCGACGCCGGAGGCAGCCGGCGCCGCGCTCGGCGCGCTGCTCGCCGAGACCTACGAGGCGGCCTGGAACGTCTCGCCGGTGCTGCGCCGGGCGGGCGCGGACCGGGTGATCGCCTCCGGCTTCGACGAGGTGTTCAACCATCTCGACCCCTACAGCCGCTACGTCATGGGCGCCGAGGCCCGGATCAGCCGCGAAAGGCGGGTCGGCCAGTCCGGCCTCGGCCTGCGGATCGCGGTGCGGGGCAATTCGCTGCGGGTGGTCGCGGTGACGGCCGGCGGCCCGGCGGCGGAAGAAGGCGTGCGCGTCGGCGACCGTCTCCTCGCCGTGGACGGCAGGCGTCTGAGCGCCGCCGAGCCCGAGCGGGCCGCCGCGCTGCTCGAAGGGCCGGAGGGCTCGACGGTGACGCTCAGCCTCACCCGCGGCGCCCGCCGCCTGCAGGTGACGCTGGTGCGCGAGCTGGTGGTGCCGGAAACGGTGACCGCGGAGCGCCGGGACGACATCCTGTGGATAAATGTCTCCGGCTTCTCCTCGCAGACCGAGGACCGGATCATCGCCACGCTGGTCGAGGGCTTCGACGATCATCCGCCCCGCGGCGTGGTGCTGGACCTGCGCGGCAACCGGGGCGGGCTGCTCACCCAGGCCGTGGCGGTGGCGGATGCATTCCTGACATCGGGCGAGGTGGCGCGGACCGAGGGCCGGCACCCGGATGCGGCGCGGCGCTACGTCGCGGGGGGGCGGGACCTGGCGCAGGGCCGGCCGGTGGTGGTGCTGGTGGACGGGCGCACCGCCTCCGCCGCCGAGATCGTCGCGATGGCGCTGGCGGCGCGCCCCCGCGCCGTCATCGTGGGCAGCGCCACGACCGGGAAGGGGCTGATCCAGCTGGTCGCGCCGCTGGCGAATGATGCGGAGTTGCTGATCACCTGGTCGCAGGTGGTCTCGCCGGCCGGCTGGCCGCTCCAGGGCCTGGGCGTCCTGCCGGAGCTCTGTACCAGCCTGGGGCCGGAGGCGCTGGCAGCGGGGCTGCAGGCGCTCGCCGCCGGGCAGGCCCCGATGGGGGCGGCGCTGGCACGGCAGCAGGCGGCCCGCCCGCCCGTGCTGGCTTCGGAAGTGGTGGCGCTGCGCAGCGCCTGCCCGCCGGCCGAGGGCCGGCCCGCCGACCTCGCGGCGGCACGGGCGCTGATCGACAGCCCGCGCGCCTATGAGACGGCGCTGCGCTCCCTGCCGCAGTAGGCGGCGCAACAGGTGCCGGGCGCCCACTGCCGGGCGCGGCCGGGGCAACCGGCCGGGGCGCCGCCCTTTTGCCTTGACCTGCGGCGGCGCCGGATTATGTTCCGCCCTCCTGCCGGGCCACCGTCGGTGCGCGCGGTGCCTGTGTTTTATCCGCTGGAACCCTGACCATGGCCAAGGCCAATACCGTTCTCATCAAGCTCGTCAGCAGTGCCGACACCGGGTATTTCTACGTGACGAAGAAGAACACCCGCACGGCGACCGGCAAGCTGGAGCTGAAGAAGTACGACCCGGTCGCCCGCAAGCACGTCCCGTTCCGCGAGGCCAAGATCAAGTGATCCGGGCGGGCCTTCGGCCCGCCTTCGCCGGCTTTCCTAGGCAGCACGGCCAATGGCCGGGCTTTTCGCGTCCGGATGGCGCGCCGCGCTTCCGGCATGCGGCAGCGGCGTGCGGGGCGGGTCGCCCGGCGAGGCCCCTCGCCCTCAGCTGCCGACGCGCGTCCGACGGGCGCTGATCGAGTCCGGCGGCCAGTCACGGGCCTCGGCGGCCTGCACACGGTTCCGGCCGCTGTTCTTCGCCCGGTAGAGCGCGGCATCGGCGGCGCCGACCACCTCGTCGCAGCCGATCCCGGGCTCTCCGGCCGCCACGCCGACGCTGGCGGTGACGCGCAGCGCGTGGCCCTCCACCATCATCGGCGCGGAGTCGATGGCGCCGCGCAGGCGCTCGGCGACAAGCCGGGCGTCCTCCGCCGTGGCGCCGGACATCACCACCATGAATTCCTCGCCGCCATAGCGCGCCACGACATCGGCGGCGCGAAGATGCCCGCGCACCCGCTCGGCCACTTCCCGCAGCACCTGGTCGCCGGCCGCGTGGCCGTAGGTGTCGTTCACCCGCTTGAAGTTGTCCACATCCAGCAGCAGCACCGCCGCCCCGGTGCCGCGCAGGACGGCGTCCAGGTGCCGGCGGACGTAACGACGGTTGCGCAGGCCCGTGAGCGGATCGGTCACCGCCAGTTCCAGCGAGCGGTCGAGCTCGGCCCGCAGCCGTTCCTGGTAGCGCTTGCGCCGGATCTGGTTGCGGATGCGCGCGCGCAACTCGTTGCTGTCCACCGGGCGCAGCACATGGTCGTTGGCGCCGAGGTCGAAGCCGCGCAGCACCAGGCCCTTCTGCGGCGGGTCGGCAACGAGCACCACCGGCACGTCGCGGGTCAGCGTCTCGGCCCGCAGGCGGGACGCGAGCCGCAGCGCGTCCCCGCCATCCGGGGCGAGGCTGATCAGCACCACATCCGGCAGGTTCGCCAGCATCGCGTCCCAGGCGCTCGCCGCATCGCGGCTGGCGCTGGCCTCGACCCCGTCCCGGCGCAGCATGTCGCCAAGCAGCTCGGCCTCCGCCGGATCGCCGAGCACCATCAGCGCCCGCGCCCCGGCGACCGAGGCCGAGGGGCCGGGCGGCGGCTCGAAGCCCAGGTCGCGCGCGGTCTCGGCACGCAGGCGCCAGGCGTCCAGCACCTGCTTCATCCGCAGCAGCGCCCGCAGCCGGGCGAACAGCGTGGCGTCGTCCACCGGCTTCGAGAGGAAGTCGTCCGCACCCGCTTCCAGCCCCCGCACCCGTTCCGTCTGGTCGGTCAGCGCGGTGACCATCACGACGGGGATATGGGCGGTGGCGGGCTGCGCCTTGAGCCGACGGCACACCTCGTAGCCGTCCATGCCCGGCATCATCACGTCCAGCAGCACGACATCCGGCTGCCAGCGCTGCACCAGCGACAAGGCCTCCTGCCCCGAGCTGGCAACCGTGACCTCGTAGTACTCGTTGAGCAGCTTGGCTTCGAGCAGGCGGAGATTGGCGACGATGTCGTCCACGACGAGGACGCGGGCCGTCATCGCCGGCCTCGCGCGGGGGCGGGGGGGGGGGGGGGGGGGGGCGCGGGCGGCGATCCTCGGCGCGGGCCCCTTCGACCCGGCGGCCAAGGCGCCCGACGTGGCGCGCTGGATCGGCGCGGCGGCGCCCGGGGAGCATGCTCACCACCACCACCACGCCCACGACCCCGACCGGCACGACGCCCGCATCCGGGCCCTCTGCCTGGAGTATCAGGCGCCGCTGCCCTGGGACGGGCTCGCCGGCTTCCTGGAGATGCTCGGCATGACCCGCGGGGCATCGCTGCTGCGGGTCAAGGGCGTGCTGGACCTGATCGGCGAATCGCAGCCGGTCGTGGTGCATGGGGTGCAGGGGGTGTTCCACCCGCCGCGCCGCCTCGCCGGCTGGCCGCCCGACCAGCCGCGGCGGTCGCGGCTGGTGTTCATCCTGCGCGACCTCGAACCGAAGGTGGTGCAGGAGGGGCTGGGCGCCTTTCTCGCCGCGGGCGCCGCGCGTTGACAGCCGGGACGGCCCGCGCAACGCTTTCCGCTCACCGCCTCGACGGATGAGCGGACGGGACCCCGGCATGGACATCACGGAAAGCACGGCCGGAAAGGCAAGGGTGGCCGGCCTTCGCGGCCGCCTCGACACCGCGACCGCCCCGGCGGCCGAGACCCGGCTGCTCGAGATGCTGGCCGGCGGCGACGCCCTGGTCGTGGACCTCACCGAGGTGCACTACGTCTCCTCGGCGGGGCTCCGGGTGCTGCTCAAGGCGGCGAAGATGGCCCGCGTCGCGGGCGGCGGCTTCGCGGTGGCCGGCCCGCAGCCCTCGGTGCGCGAGGTGCTGGAGATCAGCGGCTTCGACAAGATCCTGGAGATCCACCCGACCCCGGACGCCGCCGCGGCCTCGCTCGGGTGACCTACGGGGCGGCGGCGCGGAGCTTCACCCACAGGATCAGCACGCAGAGCGGGACGGTGACGATGTTCGCCGCCACCAGGCCCCAGGATCCCACCAGCGCGCCATAGGCGAACCACAGCGCGTTGCCGGCCACCAGCAGCACGATCAGGCCGAGATTGACGTCCCGCGCCGATCGCGTCCGCCAGGTCTGCACCGCCTGCGGCACGAAGGCCGAGGTCGTCAGCACGCCGGCCAGCAGGCCGACCAGTTCCACCGGATCCACGCGACGATCCCCTTTCCCCGCAACGGGCGGCTGCCTATGCATCCGCCGATGTCGGACGTCCATCTGCGCTTCGCGACCCTCGCCGGGCCGGCGCTGCTGCCGCTGCTGCGGGACCTCGCCGGGCTCCGCATCGCGGTGTTCCGCGAATGGCCCTATCTCTACGAGGGCGACGAGACCTATGAGCGCGGCTATCTGCGGACCTATGCGCAGGATCCCGGCGCGGCCGTGGTGGTCTGCCGCGACGGGGATGCGGTGGTGGGCGCGGCGACCTGCGCGCCGATGGCGACCAGCCACCGCCAGGTGCAGCAGGCCTTCGCCGCCGCCGGCCTCGACCCGTCGGAGTTCTGCTATTTCGGCGAATCGGTGCTGCTCGGCCGCTGTCGCGGCCGGGGTGCCGGCGTGCGCTTCTTCGCCGAGCGGGAGGCGCATGCCCGAAGCCTCGGCCTGCGCCGCGCCGCCTTCTGCGGCGTGGTCCGCGACCCCGCCGATCCGCGCCGGCCGCCCGACCATGTCCCGCTCGACGGCTTCTGGCGCCGGGGGGGCTACACGCCGCGGCCCGACCTGACCGTGACCTTCGACTGGAAGGAGATCGGCGACGCGGCGGAGACGCCGCACACCCTTTCCTTCTGGCTGAAGGAGCTCGGGCCATGACGGCGCCGCCCGCGCGGCCCATCCGCCTCGGCCTGCTGCAATATCCGGTGGAGCGGCCGGGCAGCGTGGCGGAATTCGGCGCCAAGCTCGACCGCTGGCTCGCCGAGGCGGCGCCGCGCGCCGACCTGCTGGTGCTGCCCGAATATGCCTGCGTCGAGCTCGGCGCCGCCCTGGTCGGCCGCCCCGATCATGGCCCCGCGCCGCCAGCGGCAACCGACGAGCCGGCCGAGCTCGCCGCCATGGTCGCCCATGCGCCCGACATCCTGGGCGCGATGCGCGCGGCCGCGATGCGCGCGGGCACCTGGCTGCTGGCCGGCACGCTGCCGATGCGCGAGGGCGGGCGGGTGGTGGCGCGGGCGCCGCTGATCGCCCCCGATGGCCGCATCGCCTTCCAGGAGAAGCGCAGCATGACGCGCTTCGAGACCGAGCGCTGGGGCATCGAATCCGGCGCGCCGCCGCGCGTCTTCGACACGCCCTGGGGACGGCTCGGCATCGCCATCTGCTACGACGTGGAATTCCCGAAGCTGGTCCGCGTGCAGGTGGAGGCCGGCGCCTGGCTGGTCCTCGCCCCCTCCTGCACCGACACGCTGCACGGCTTCACCCGGGTGCGCGTCTCCGCCGCGGCGCGGGCGATCGAGAACCAGTGCTACGTCGCCTGCACGCCGACCGTGGGCGCGGCGCCCTGGTCCGCCGCGCTCGACGTCAACCGCGGCCATGCGGCGGTGTTCGGCCCGGCCGATGGCGGCTTCCCGGAGGATGGCGTGCTCGCCGCCGGGCGGCTGGATGCGGCGGGGTGGGTGTTCTGCGACCTCGATCCGGCGCTGCTCGACGCGGTGCGCGAGCATGGCGCGGTGCGCAACCACCGCGACTGGCCGAAGCGCCCCGTCCCGCCGCCGGAGCCCGCGGAGTTCGCATGACCGACGCGCCCTTGATCTACATCGTCGCCGGCGAGGCGTCCGGCGATGCGCTCGGCGCGCGGCTGGTGGCGGCGTTGCGGGCGCGCGAGCCGGGCCTCGACTTCGCCGGGATCGGCGGCGAGCTGCTCGCCGCGCAGGGCGTGGCCAGCCTGTTCCCGATGCGCGAGCTGGCGCTGATGGGGCTGCTGGAGGTGCTGCCGAACATCCGCAACGTCGCGCGGCGCCTGACGCAGACGGCGGAGGACATCGCGGCCCGCCGCCCGGCTGTCATCGTCACCATCGACAGCCCGGGCTTCACCCTGCGCCTGGCGGAGCGGGTGCAGCCGCTCGGCATCCCGGTGATCCATTACGTCGCGCCGCAGATCTGGGCCTGGCGCCCCGGCCGGGTGCGCAAGATCCGCGAGCGCGTCGCGCGCGTGCTGTGCCTGCTGCCCTTCGAGCCGGTGATCTTCGAGAATGCCGGCATCCCGGCGACCTTCGTCGGCCATCCGGTGCTGGAAAGCGGCGCCGATGCCGGCGATGCCGCGCGCTTCCGCGCGGCGCACGGCCTCGGGCCGGAAGCGCGGCCGCTGCTGGTCATGCCGGGCAGCCGCCGGATGGAGGTGCAGCGCCTGCTGCCGTTGTTCGGCGCAACGCTGCGCCTGCTCGCGCAGCGCGTGCCGGGGCTGCGGCCCGTGGTCGCCGTCTCGCCCCTGGTGGCAGAGGCGGTGCGCGCCGGCGTCGCGGGCTGGCCCGGCGATCCGATCCTGGTGGAGGAGATCGGCGCGAAGCACGACGCCTTCGCCGCCCGGGGCCCCCCCCCCGGGCCCCCCCCGGGAAAAAAAACCCCCCACCCCCCC
>NZ_JBWXTD010000002.1:365926-380367 GCF_056682175.1 Falsiroseomonas sp. RANM36 | reverse complement strand
GCGGCCGGGGGCCGGCCGCCCCGGCCGGGCGGGGGGGCGGGGCGGGGGGGCGCACGGCGCCGGGCCGTCAGCGACTTGTCACGGCACTGACGCCGATGCGTGCGCGCAGCGTCGCACGACCCCCGGTAGCGGTGCCGCATCCCTGTCACGTTTCTGTAGAGGAGCACCGCATGTCGGACATCGCCGCGGATGGCCCGAACCCCGAGGCCGCAAGAGGCGGCCAGCCGGAGGCCAAGGTCAGGAACACCAGCCTGTTCCTGCGCCGCTGGCTGGCCAATCCGTTGCAGATGGGATCCGTGGTGCCGTCCTCCCCTGCGCTGTGCCGGCGCATCGCGGCCCTGATCGAGCGTGACGGCGACGAGGTGGTGGTGGAGCTCGGCGCCGGCACCGGGGTGATCAGCCGCGCCCTGCTCGCCGCGGGCGTGCCGGCCGAACGACTGGTGGTGGTGGAGATCGTCCCCGACATGGCCGATCACCTGCGCCATGTCCTGCCCGGCGTCCATGTGATCCAGGGCGATGCCTTCGAGCTCGCGCGCGACCTGCCTGAACGCCTGCACGGCAAGGTGGGCACGGCGATCTGCGGCATCCCGCTGGT
Source organism: Falsiroseomonas sp. RANM36 (assembly GCF_056682175.1). Taxonomy (NCBI): domain Bacteria; kingdom Pseudomonadati; phylum Pseudomonadota; class Alphaproteobacteria; order Acetobacterales; family Roseomonadaceae; genus Falsiroseomonas; species Falsiroseomonas sp. RANM36. The sequence continues at coordinate 379,772 of NZ_JBWXTD010000002.1, read as the reverse complement.
GCTGCTGCCGCTGGAACAGCAGCGCCGCTTCGTGGCTGCGGTGGAGGACGTGGCGCCCGGCAAGGGCTTCCTGCTCTATACCTATTGCGTCACCTCGCCGCTGCCTTACCGGAAGCTCGGGCTCGCCGCCAAGCGCGAGGCCTGGACGCCGCTCAACCTGCCGCCTGCCAGCGTCTGGCGCTACCAGCCGATCCGGTGACGCGGCGAGCCGCAAGGGCATCCTCTTCCTTCCACTGATCCGCCTTGCGGCGCCCTCGCCTTTACCATTGCCGCGAAAGCGGGGCCATGCCTGTTGCGCCCTGGGCGTTTGCTTCTCAGGCGCTGGCGAGCACCGCCTCCGTGCCGTCGGCGCGGGTGAAGCGTGCCACCAGGCGCGCATGCGGGCTGCGGCGGAGCCGGATGGCCTCGTCCAGCCCGCGGCCCGACAGGGCAAGGCGGACGGCGTCCACCTCGGGGTGCTCCGCTTCCAGCGCCACCAGCCGCACGCCTGAATCCGGCAGCCGCGACGCCGCGCCCTTGCCGTCGTCCCACTGGATCAGCGCGGGGATCAGGTTGCTCATGTCCTGGTTCTGCGGCGGCATGGCCATCCGCCAGGAAAGCCGGCCGCGCTTCATCGCGCGGATCTCGCCCGCATGGTGGGCGCCGAGGCGGGTGACGACGGCATCCAGCACCGGCGTCCGCGCAACCCAGGCGAGCAGCCGTGGCTCGGCTTCCAGCATCATGCGCACACCGGGACTGTCGAGGTCGAAGGGGCGCGGATGCGGCGGCTCGGGCTGCGCCGGATCGGGGGCGATCACCTCGAGGTAGCAGCTCTTGCCGAGACCGAGCAGCAGGTTGTGCGTGCCGACGCCCTCATGCGTGCCGCCCGGGCCGGGCTTCACGCCGAGATGCGCCTCGACATAGGCGGCCCCTTCCGCGAGGGTGCGGGCGCCGACGACGATGTGGTCGATCTCTGCCATGGATCATCGAGCCTGGAACTGGGTTGCGCCGAACAGGACCTCACGCTCGGCGTCGGTCATGTTGCCCTTGCGCTGGCGCTCGGCCAGCACCTGAACGCCGCGCTGCACCGCCGGGCGGGCGGCGATGGCATCGTGCCAGCGCTTCACGTTGGGATAGTCGGCCAGGTCGATGGCGCGGCGTTCCGGCAGGCGGATCCACGGAAAGGTCGCGATGTCGGCGATCGAGTACTCGGACCCGGCCAGCCATTCCGCCTCGGCCAGGCGCTTGTCCAGCACGCGGTGCAGGCGCTGCACCTCCTTCGCGTAGCGGTCCATCGCGTAGGGGATGCGTTCGGGCGCATAGGTGTGGAAATGGCCGTACTGGCCGAACATCGGGCCGACGCCGCCCATCTGGAACATCAGCCATTGCAGACAGGCGTAGCGGGCGGCGGGGTCTTTCGGGATCAGCGCGCCGGCCTTCTCCGCGAGATAGATCAGGATCGCGCCGGATTCGAAGAGCGTCATGCGCTGCCCGCCGGGCCCGTCGGGGTCCACGATGGCGGGGATGCGATGGTTCGGCGTGATCGCCAGGAAGTCCGGCCGGAACTGCTCGCCCGCGCCGATGTTCACCGGCACCACCGTATAGGCCAGCCCGAGCTCCTCCAGCGCGATATGGACCTTGTGCCCGTTCGGCGTCGGCCAGGACCAGACCTCGATCGCCATGCGCCCTTCCTCCATGCGACCGCGAGCATGGCCCCTCCGCCGCAGGGCCGTCCAGCCTCGCAACGGTGCGACCGCTGGACGGCGGGCGGGGGATCGGTGTGTGATCGCGGCAGCACAGGGGATCGCGCCGCATGGGACGCAATGTCGGCTCGCTCGACCGGACCGTCAGGATCGGGCTCGGCACGGCGATGGTGATGATGTGGATCTTCGGGCCGCTCGGCTGGTGGGGGGTGATCGGCTTCCTGCCGCTGGTCACCGGAATCACCGGCGTCTGCCCGATCTATCCGCTGATCGGCGTCAGCACCGCCGGCCCGGCGCCGGACCGGGGCTGAGCCGGTGATCACGCTGCTGCAGGTCTCCGACGCGCATCTGTCGCCGCGCAGCCCGCTGTTCCGCGGCAATTTCGAGCGCGTGGCGCGCGCCGCGGCGGAGCTGTCGCCCGATGTCGTGGTGGCGACCGGCGACCTCTCGCTCGACGGCGCCGACAAGGACGCCGACCTGGATTTCGCCGCCGCCACGCATCGCGCCCTGCCGGGGCGCCTGCTTGCGCTGCCGGGCAATCACGATGTCGGCAGCGAGGCGCGGCTTGCGGCGCGCCAGCCGGTGAACGATGCGCGGCTGGCGCGCTGGCGGCGCCATCTCGGCGATGGCCGGGCGGTGCTCGACCTGCCTGGCTGGCGCATCGTCGGGCTGAATTCGGAGGTGATGGGCAGCGGCCATGCGGAGGAAGCGGCGCAGGCGGCCTTCATCGCGGAGGCGGCCGCCGGCGCGGGCGAGCGGCGCATCGCGCTGTTCCTGCACAAGCCGCCCTTCCTCGCCACGCTGGACGAGGCCGCGTGGAACCCCTGGTCGGTGGCGCCGGAAGCGCGCGGCGCGCTGGCCCCGCTGCTGGATCATCCCGGCCTGCGGCTGGTCGCCTCCGGCCACATCCACCTGCACCACGAGGTCCGGCGCGGACCGGTTCTGCATGCCTGGGCGCCGGCGCTCTCCTTCTACTGCGATCCGGCCGACCAGCCCGGCATGGCCGGCGGCCGCGGCCCAGGCGCCCTGCTCCACCGGCTGCACGCCGACCATGTGGAGACCATCACGGTGGCCCCGGCCGGCATGGAGCCGGTGCCGATCGAGGCGGTGCGGGACCAGACCTACCCGCGCTGACCCGCCGGTCTTCCAGGCCCTTGCGCACGCCGATATAGACCTGGGCAAATACGGAGACGTCGCATGACAGCCTTTCGCACCGTCGCCCAACTGCTCGAACGCGGCGAGGCGCCACGGCCGGCGCTGCGCGCCACGGAGGGCCGCCCGCCGCTGACCTATGGCGCGCTGCGGGAACTGGCGCGGAAGACGGTGGCGACGCTCAACGGCATCGGCATCGGGCGCAACGACCGCGTGGCGATCGTGCTGCCGAACGGGCCGGAGATGGCGGCGGCCTTCGTCGCCATCGCCTGCGCCGCCACGACCGCACCGCTCAACCCCTCCTACCGCGAGGATGAGTTTGCTTTCTACATCGACGACCTGAAGGCAAAGGCGCTCGTGGTGCTGAAGGGCTCCGAGACGCCGGCCCGCGCGGCGGCCGAAAAACTCGGCGTGCCGATCCTGGAGCTGATCCCTGGCGCCGCGGCGGGCGACTTCGCGCTGGAAGGCGGCGCGCATGCCGCGGCGGCGACGCCCGGCCTGGCGGAGGAGGACGACGTCGCGCTGGTGCTGCACACCTCCGGCACCACGGCGCGGCCCAAGATCGTGCCGCTGACGCATGGCAATGTCTGCGCCTCCGCCCGCCACATCGGCGCGTCGCTTTCGCTGACAGCGGGCGATGCGTGCCTCAACGTGATGCCGCTGTTCCACATCCACGGGCTGATCGCGGCGGTGCTGAGCTCGCTCGGCGCCGGCGGCGCCGTGGTGTGCACGCCGGGCTTCGACGCGCTGCGCTTCTTCCGCTGGATGGACGAGGAGAAGCCGACCTGGTTCACCGCCGTGCCGACGATGCACCAGGCGATCCTCTCGCGCGCCGAGCGCAACAAGGAGATCATCGCGCGGGTTCCGCTGCGCTTCATCCGCTCCTCCTCGGCCTCCCTGCCCGGCCCGGTGATGGAGCAGATCGAACAGGTCTTCGGCTGCCCGCTGGTCGAGAGCTACGGCATGACCGAGGCGAGCCACCAGATGTGCTCGAACCCGCTGGAAGGCCCGCGCAAGCCCGGCAAGGTCGGCCGCGCCGCCGGCCCCGAGGTGGCCATCATGGACGACGACGGAAGGATCCTGCCGCAGGGCGGGATCGGCGAGGTAGTGATCCGCGGCCCGAACGTGACCAAGGGCTACGAGGCGAACCCCGAAGCGAACGCCAAGGCCTTCACCCATGGCTGGTTCCGCACCGGCGACCAGGGGATGTTCGACGCGGACGGATTCCTGGAGCTGACCGGGCGGCTGAAGGAGCTGATCAACCGCGGCGGCGAGAAGGTGTCGCCGCTGGAGGTGGATGGCGTGCTTTCCGGCCATCCCGCCGTCGCGCAGGTGCTGTGCTTCGCCATCCCGCATCCGAAACTCGGCGAGGAAGTCGGCGCGGCGGTGGTGCTGCGCGAGGGCTGCGAGTGCACCGAGCGCGAGCTGCGCGACTTCGCGGCGAAGTCGCTGGCGGACTTCAAGGTGCCGCGCAAGGTGGTCTTCGTGCCGGAGATCCCGAAGGGCGCGACCGGCAAGCTGATGCGCATCGGGCTGGCCGAGAAGCTCGGCATCACGGCATGACCCCGCGCTCGGCGATCGCCCAGCTGCGCACCACGGACCTGGCGGGAACGATCCGCTTCTACACGGAGGTGGTCGGCCTGCGCCTCGCCTTCGAGTATGGCGGCTTCTACGCCGGGCTCTGGGCCGGGGAGCAACTGATCCACCTGAAGCACGCCGATGGGCGCGACCCCTCCATTCACTGGGTTACGGCGGGCGACCACCTGCATCTCTACCTCGACACCGACGATGCGCGCGCGCTCGCGGCCGCGATCGAGGCCAAGGGCGTGGCGCTGGCCAGGCCTCTGCACGACACGCCCTGGGGGCGGCGCGAATTTTGGCTGCGCGACGATCAGGGCCATACGCTCTGCTTCGGGGAGACGATCGCATCATGAAGCTCTGCGTTTTCGGCGCCGGCGCGATCGGCGGTCTGATGGCGGCGAAGCTCGCCGCGAAGGGCGACGCCGAGGTCACGGTGATCGCGCGCGGGCCGCATCTCGCGGCGATGCAGGCCAAGGGGCTGACGCTGCGCAGCGAGGGCCAGGAGAGCGTGATCCCGGTGCGCGCCGTCGGCTCGGCGGAGGAAGCGGGACAGCAAGACTACGTCTTGGTCACGCTCAAGGCGCATTCGCTGCCGGGTGCGGCGCAGCAGATGCAGCCGCTGCTCGGGCCGGAGACGGCGGTGGTCTCGGCCGTCAACGGCATTCCGTGGTGGTATTTTCACAAGCTCGCCGGCCCGCATGAAGGCCGCCGCGTGGAGAGCGTGGATCCCGGCGGCATCGTCTCCGACCTGCTGCGGCCGGAACGCGCGATCGGCTGCATCGTCTATCCCGCGGCCGAGGTGCCCGAGCCCGGCGTCATCGAGCATACCTATGGCGACCGCTTCACCTTGGGCGAACCTTCGGGCGAGCGCACGCAACGGGTCAACGCCCTGTCCGAGGCGCTGATCGCCGCCGGCTTCAAGGCGCCGGTGCGGCCGCGCATCCGCGACGAGCTCTGGGTGAAGCTCTGGGGCAACCTAGCCTTCAACCCGCTCAGCGCGCTGACCACGCAGACGCTCGACCTGCTGACCGGCAGCGACGACACGCGCCCCATCGCTCGGGCAATGATGGTGGAAGCGCAGGCGATCGCCGAGGCTCTCGGCGTGCGCTTCGGCATCGACGTGGACAAGCGCATCGCCGGCGCAGCCGAGGTCGGCGCGCACAAGACCTCCATGCTGCAGGACCTGGAGCGCGGGCGGCCAATGGAGATCGACGCGCTGCTCGGCGTGATCGTCGAGTTCGCGGCGCTGACGGGGCTGCCGGCGCCGACCTGCGCGACGGTGCTCGGGCTGGTACGTGCGCGGGCAAGGATAGCGGGCTGCTACTGAAGGAAGGTTGCACGCACTACGAGCGGCTGTCTCATGCGCGTCGGCGCACGATGATTGCTGGAAGGACGATGTGATGGCGCGACGATCGGCCTGACAGGCGTTCCCACGCCACGGGCATTTCGTAATCGGTGCGATTTCGTTATGCTCCCGTTAACGCGATGCGAAGTCCCCCCCCTTGCGCAGCCGTAATGGCGCAAGGAGCCGCCGGAGAAGCCGGAACGGACAATCGCGCGCCGGAACGGAGCACGCCGACGCATGTCGCAGACCATCCTGGGCACCCCCGACCCTGACGAAATCCCCGGCCGCGTCGACCTGCCCGACGAGATCTTCGGCGATGCCGGCGGCGATTCGATCAACGGCCGCGGCGCCGGCGCGGGCGAGCGCGACGGCATCTTCGGCGAGGCCGGCGCCGACACGCTGATCACCTCCGGCAGCGGCTTCGGATATGTCGAGGGCGGCGCGGACAACGACAGCATCGTGGCCGGCGCCACGGCGGTCGACACGGGCGTCGGCGGCCAGGGCGCCGACACGCTGATCGGCGATGCCGGCACCGACTACCTCGCGGGCGACGCCTACGACCTCGGCGGGCCGGTGATCCACACCCTGCCAGGCGCCGACGTGATCGACGGCGGCGGGGGCGACGACATCATCAGCGGCGGCCCGGGCGACGACACGCTCGCGCCGGGCAGCGCCGGCACCACCATCGGCTACGACCAGGTGTTCGGCGGCGACGGCAACGACGTGCTGGCGCTGGAAGGCGCGCCGCAGGATTACGAGATCCTGTTCGACGGCTTCGGCCAGCCCTACCTGGTCTCGATCCCGACAAGCGGGCCCGGCAGCGGCGTCAACGTGCGCGTCGAGGATGTCGAGTTCGTCGCCTTCGGCGTGACCGCGCAGGAATTGGCAGCCGGCGAGGCGCCGCTGACCCTGGTGGATTATGTGTCGCTGTTCGACTTCTCGTCCAATGCCGGACCCGGGCGTCCGCACTGGTCGTTCAGCGACACCGTGCAGGGCACCGCGGGCGACAGCCAGGTGCTGATCGACATCGGCGACCTGCTGGCGAACGATTTTGACCCGGATGGCGACACGCTGATCCTGAACGACCTGCTGCCCGTCGGCGGCGCCGGCATCGCCTCCTTCGACGTCCTGCTCACCAGCAGCGATATCAATGCTGCCGGCTACGATTCGACGCTCTACCCTGACGGCCTGCTGGTGGTGAACCTGGACGCGCCGCTCGTCGCCCCGCTGCGCTTCACCTACCGCACCCAGATGCAGATCGACGGGACATTCTTCGTCGATCTCGGCAGCGAGGCGACCGTGACCATCACGGTGCCGAGCGGCCCACCGGGCGTGGCGGACGACAGCTTCCGTGGCAACATCGGCGGGGAGATCGTGATTCCCTTCGCCGCGCTTCTCGCCAACGACATCGGCGTCACCATCACCGACGGCAGCTATTTCCCCCCGTCCGACGGCAGCTATGTCGTCGCCATCGATCGGATCTTCGAGCTGTTCCGCGTCTACCACTTCGGCAGCGCCGCGCAGACCGCGGAGTTCTTCTACACGGCGGAGGATGCGGACGGGAATTTCTACAACGCCGCCGTCACCATCGACATCGGCAACACCCAGCCGGACGCGACCGACCAGACGCTCTACGTGCAGCCCGGTGTCGCCAACACCTTCGAATGGGCCGACATCGTGCGCATCGCCGCGCATGCCGACCCTGATGGCGATCCGCTGACGCTCGCCTTCTACAACGGCACCGGTACCAGCGCCTTCGGCACGCTGACCGGCTTCGGCGATGCCGACCTCGGCGGCATCACCTTCACGCCGGTCGCCGGCTACACCGGCGGCTTCTCGATCCAGTATGCGATCACCGATCTCCCCGACCTCGGCGGGGCGCAGTCGCAGCCGAACCTCAGGACTGCGACGCTGACCTTCGCCGTCGCTGAGCCGATCGCCGCGCAGGATGACGGCCCGCTGGTCGCGACCATTGGCCGCTACGGGTTCGTCACCGGCAACAGGCTTCTGGCCAATGACGACGGCAACGACATCCGCATCGTCGGCCTTCTTGACGACCGCGGCACGGCCGACACTGACGACGACCTGATCCTGCCCACCATCACGACCGCGCAGGGCACGCTGGTGGGCCTGCAGAACGCGGCGCCGGGTAGCACCTTCGGCCCCGACGGCTCGACGCAGCTGATCAACCTCAACCCCCTCGGTTCGATCCTCGGCCAGGGCTCGACCTATGCGGGGCCCGACACCTTCACCTACGTGATCGAGGACGCCGCCGGCGTGCAGGACCGCGCAACGGTCACCCTGAGCATCGCCAACACCAGTCCGGTGGCGGTGAACGACGACCTCGTCTTCACGCCGGGCGGCGGCACAACGAGCCTGATCATCCCGATCGCCAGCATTCTCGCCAATGACAGCGACATCGATGCCGGCCAGATCCTCGCGCTGACCGGCTTCGCCAGCCAGAACCAGGCGGGCGAAGGACGGCTGGAGTATGTGGCCGGCCCGCCCGGCACGGCGCCGACCGAACTGCGCTATACCCCGCGCGACCCGACCTGGACCGGGACGGAGACATTCCAGTACTTCATCAGCGACAAGAGCGATCCGGGCGGCACGCTGAGCGGGTCCGCCTCCGCGCTGATCCGCGTCACGGTGGGCGCAGCACCGCCGCCGGTCTTTGCGATCACCGCGACGGGGCCCACCAGCGTCGCCGAAGGCACGGACCCGAGCGCGCCCAACGCCTTCACCTTCACCATCACGCGGACCAGCGGCGATCTCGGCGCGGCGCAGGTGATCTACCAGGTCCAGGGTGGCGCCGCACCGGCCGCCGGGCTCGCCGACCTCGCCGACGGCATGGGCACTGTCCTCGTGGACTTCGCCGAAGGGCAGACCACCGCGACCGTCTCGGTGATGATCATGCCCGACGACGAGGACGAGCCGGACGAAGGCGTGCGCATCTCGCTCGTGCAAAGCACCTACGGCACGGTGGACGGCACCACCTTCGACTTCACGATCGCCGATGACGACCTGCCGCCGCCGGTCTTCGCGATCACTGCAACGGGGCCGGGGAGCGTCGCCGAAGGCACGGACCCGAGCGCACCCAACGCCTTCACCTTCACCATCACGCGGACCAGCGGCGATCTCGGCGCGGCGCAGGTGATCTACCAGGTCCAGGGCGGCGCCGCACCGGCCGCCGGGCTCGCCGACCTCGCCGACGGCATGGGCACTGTCCTCGTGGACTTCGCGGAAGGGCAGACCACCGCGACCGTCTCGGTGATGATCATGCCCGACGACGAGGACGAGCCGGACGAAGGCGTGCGCATCTCGCTCGTGCAAAGCACCTACGGCACGGTGGACGGCACCACCTTCGACTTCACCATCGTGAACGACGACGTCTACCCGGAGATCGGGCTGTCCTCCGCCAGCGCCGGCAGCGTGCCGGAGGGCAACGCCATCGGCGGGCACTTGCAGTTCGTGGTCACGCGAACCGGCGACCTCGCCTACGCCTCGGTCGTGACATTCTCGATCGGCGGCAGCGGCGGCACCACCACCGACGACATCGCCACCATCGCCGATGGCGGCACCGGCCTCGGCAGCGGCTTCGGCATCTTCACTGTCACCTTCGCCGCCGGCGAGACCGAGCGCTTCATCAACGTCATCGCCGCCGGCGACACGGTACCGGAGGCCGACGAGGGCGTCGTCCTGACACTGCTCACCGCCAGCGAGGGCACGCTGTCCCCGACCGGCCCGCTCAGCGCCACCGGAACCTTCACCGATGACGACCGACCAACGAACGCTGCGCCGGACGGCATCGCGCTCTCCGACCTCCACGTGGCGCCATATCTGCCGGTCGGTGCTGCCGTCGCGCAGATCACGGCGACCGACCCCGACCCGGGCGACATCGTCGCGCTCTCCTTCGCGCCCGGCGGCAATCCGCGCGGCTTCTTCGCCATCGACGGCGACATGCTGGAACTGGCACGCCCCCTGCCCTTCACCAATGGCGCGCTGCTGACGGTGACGCTGCGCGCCAGGGACCTGGCCGGTGCAATCCACGACGAGACCTTCGCCATCGAGGTCGGCCGGGATCGCATCGGCACCGAGGCGAACGAGCGCATCGGCGGACGCAACAGCGACGACCGCCTGCGTGGCCTTGGCGGCGACGACGCGTTGCTGGGGCGCGGCGGCGACGACATCCTGGAGGGCGGCGATGGCGACGATTCGCTTGCCGGCGGCGCCGGCGACGACACGCTGCGCGGCGATGCAGGCGACGATCGCCTCGCGGCCGGAGCCGGTGACGATTGGGTCACCGGCGGAACCGGGCGCGACGTGATCGTCGCCGGCGAAGGGGCGCACACGGTGGCGGGCGGTGGCGACGCCGGTACAGCCCTGCTGCGCGGTCCAGCCGGACAACTGCGCGCCGTGCTCACCGACCCGGACTACATCGACCTGCGCCCGCCGGGATTGTCGCTGCCGGACGGCGATGCGGACCTGCTCCTCTATGCCGTCGGCACCGATGGCGTGGACCTGGTGCGCGGCTTCGAGGCCGGACGCGACGCGATCCGCATCACGCTCAACGGCGACAGCCTCGCCGTGCGGGAGGTGACGAACGGGACGTGGATCGGCTTCGCCGGCGATCCGGGCGGCGTCCTGCTGCTCGGCGCGAGCGGGCTTGTCCTGGGCACCGACATCCTGATCGCCTGACCGGATTGCGGGGCGCGCTGCTCGTCAAGCGATGACGACGAGCTCCGCCCCGCTCCAGCCCTGCGCGCCGCGCAGCGTGGCGATGTGGACTGCCTCGGCGTCGCCGGCGCCATCCGCATCCCACAGCAGGCGCTTCGCCCCCGTCTCGAAGACGAATTGGCCGACGCCTGCCGCGCTGGTGGCGACGCCGCGCGCATTGGCGGCGTAGCGGCCTTCCGCGAGCAGATCCATGCCGGCCGACAGCCCGCCGCCGAAGCCCTGCGCCGAGATCTCGATCGCGTCCTCGGCGCCGCGATAGCGGAGGATCGCATCCCCGCCCTCGTTCGCCGCCCCATAACGGAAGACATCGCCGCCGCCGTCGCCGATCAGCCGATCCTCGCCAAGTCCGCCGAGCAGCGTGTCGTCCCCGTCCCTGCCGATCAGCGTGTCCGCGCCGCCCAGGCCCACGAGCAGGTTGGCGCCGGCATTGCCGAGCACCAGTTCCGTCCCGCCGCTGCCGGTGACGGACAGCGGATCCTCGCCGGCGAGCGCGACCATCTCGATACGAGCGGCCAGGCCCGGTTGGTCCAGCGACACGCCGACATAGGCGATGATGCTGTCCTGCCCGCCCGGATCGAAGCCCGCGTCGTCGGCCTCCGCAACGACGTCGCCCACATCGCGCAGGACATAGCGGTCGTTGCCCGCGCCCCCGGCCATCGAATCGAAACCGAGCCCGCCATCGAGCATGTCGTTCCCCTGCTCGCCCAGCAGCGTATCCGCCCCGAAGCGGCCGAGCAGGCGATCGTCGCCATCGCCGCCCGCGATGCGATCGGAGTCCCATCCGCCATCCAGCGCGTCATCGCCGCCCAGGCCATCGAGGGTGTCGGCACCCGCCAGGCCAGAAAGCGAATCCGCCCGCGGCGTGCCGACCAGTCGTTCCGCGGCGTCGCTGCCGGCGACGAGCGCATCCGCGACGAAGAAGCGCACCCGTGCCGGCGCGGAACCGAGCGCGCCGTCCGTGACCGTATAGCTGAAGCCGGCGAAGCCGCCTGTCGGCGTGAACACCACATTCGCGTCGCCATCGAGCGCGACGCTGCCGCCGAAGGGCGCGCTGACCGCGGCGATGCGCAAGGCGTCGGCGGGACTGTCCGGATCGCGATCATTGGCCAGGAGCGTCGCCGCTGCGATCACGATCGGCGCGCCATCCGCAAGGCTTGCCGCCAGATCGTCATCCTCGGCCAGGGGCGCATCCGGCACCGGCACGACCGTGAGCGTGAAGACATCGCTCGTGCTCGCCGCGCCGTCGCTGGCCGTGACGCGGATCGCGAGCACCGGTGTCGCGTCCTGCGGCGGCCGGCCGGCGAAGGTGCCGGTGACAGGCTCGAACAGCAGCCAGCCGGGCAACGCCGCGCCATCGGCCAGTTCCGCCGAAAGCCGCAGGGGATCGCCATCCGCGTCCCGGAAGGCGTTCGGCGGAAGCTGGAACGCGAAGGCCGAATCCTCGGGAACGACCTGGTCGGGCAGCGGGGCGTCGAGCGCGGGCGGATTTTCGCCCGTCGCCACCAGGATCCGCACGATGGCCTCGCCGGTCAGGCCGAAGGCGTCGCTGACGACATAGGCGAAGCGCGCTTCGCCGACGAAGCCCGATGCCGGCGTGAACAGCACATTGCCGACGCCGTCCAGCTGCGCAGTGCCGCCTGCGATATCGTTGAGGCCGATGAGCTGGAAGGTGCCGCGGTCAGGGTCGCTGTCATTCGCCAGCAATCCCAGGACCGGCAGGACGATCGGCACGCCGCGCTCCGTCCCGAAGGCGTCGTCCACCGGCCGGGGCGGATCATTGACCGGCAGCACATCCACGACGACGCGCGCCGTGGCCCGCGCGCCCTCCTCATCGGCGACCTGATAGCGGAAGCCGAGCCGGCCGTTGCTGTCCGGCAAAGGCTGGTAGCGGATCAGCCCCTCCGGCGTGATGACCGCCCCATCCATCACGCGCAGCAGCCGCAGCGCGCCGCCTTCGGGGTCGACGTCATTCGCCAGCAGCAGCGCCGGGTCCAGATCGAGAAGGCCGTCTTCCAGCATCGTGAAGGGCCCGTCGGCGCGCGCGACCGGGAAGGCGTTGGGCGGCAGGATGTCGATCGCGACGAAGGCGCTGGCCGTGGCACCGTGCGGATCCGCGACGCGATAGGTGAAGCCGCCATCGCCGACATGCCCCGGATTCGGCGTGAAGCGGACCACATCGCCATCCAGGACGACCACGCCGTTCACCGGGTCGTCCACCGACAGCAGTGTGATCGCCTCGCCTTCCTTCTCCGTGTCGTTGGCGAGCAGCGCGGCGACCTCGATCGTCGCGACCGTGCCGGCGCCGATCCGGAAACCGGCATCGTCACGCGCAACGGGCGCATCGTTCACCGCGGCATAGCTGACGACGATCCGGCCCTCGGCTTCGGCGCGGCCATCGGTGATGCAATAAGTGAAGACGGCCTCGCCCACGTGATCGGCATCGGGCGCGAGGGAGACGCGCCCGTCCGGCAGCAGGAAGGCGCGGCCATGCTCGCCCTCGACCGCGATGTCGCGCAGCGACAGCGCATCGCCATCGGCGTCCATGTCATTGGCGAGGAGCGCGGCAGGAGCGATGACGAGCGGCGTGTCCTCCTGCCCGGCGAACCGATCCTCCACGGCGACGGGCGCGCGATTGGTCGAGGTGATCGTGACCGTCACCGTGGCCGTGCTGCTGCCATGGACATCGTCGGTGACGACATAGGTGAAGCTGTCCGTGCCGTCGTAGTCAGCCGGCGGCGTATAGCGGATCGCATCGCCCAGAAGCTCGACCGCGCCGAGGCCGTCCGCGATGACCTGGACGATACGCATCGGGTCGCCATCGTAGTCGACGTCATTCGCCAGGAGATCGAGCACGGGAATGAGGAGCGGCGTGTCTTCCAGAGCCTTCACGCTGTCCGGCATGGCGACAGGCGGTTCGGCCACTGGCGTGACGATGACGACGACGCGCGCCTCCGCCTCCCCCTCGCTGTCGTCCGTGACCGTGTAGGCGAAGCTCGCTTCCCCGTGGAAGCCTGGATCCGGCGTGAAGACGATCCTGTAGAGCGACTGCGGATCCGCCAGGAACGCGACCGCGGTCACGACCTCGCGGCCGCCGCTGCTGGCGGTGACGAGCAGGTCCAGGCTGCCCTCGAAATCGATCGGTGGAACGCCCTGGAGACGCCCGGTGGAGGGGTCGATGGCCAGCCAGGCAGGCAGCGGCGCGCCATCGGCGCGCGTCGCGGCGGCGCCCGGGGTCGCGGGGCTCGCGCGGCCGGCTCGCGTCCCCGCCCCGGTGCGCACCGCGGCGGGGCCGCGGATGCAGCGCCTGGCGGGAGTGCCGCGCGAGCAGATGATGCAGGGCTTCGCCGAC
>NZ_JBWXTD010000002.1:341850-365826 GCF_056682175.1 Falsiroseomonas sp. RANM36 | reverse complement strand
GGCCTCGGGGGACCGCCCGGGTCCCGCCGGGGGGCGGGGGCGAGGGCCCGCCCGGCCGGCTGCGGCGCGCCAGCGGCGCGCGGCGCGGCGAAGCCGAGGCCGGCAGGATCGAGACCGGCGGATGCCGCCGCCGGAAGGTCAAGCGCCGCCGCACGGCCCGCCAGTTCCACCCTGCCCGCCTCGGCGTCATGCACGGCGACCAGGCGCAGCGGGTCGCCATCCTTGTCGACGTCGTTCGCGAGAAGCGCGGCGATCTCCAGCACCAACGGCACGTCCTCGGCCGTGGCAGCATCGTCATCCGCGGGAGTCGGCACTTCCCGTTCGGGAAGGACGTTGAGCACGACGACCGCCCAATGCTCGCTCGGCGTCCCCTTCATGTCCTCGGCGCGGTAGCGCAGCGCGATGGAGCCGGTGAAGTCGAGCGGCGCCGTCACCTCGATGTCGTCGCCGACGAGAGACAGCGCGAAACCGGCCGATAGATCGCCGCCGAACTCGATCCGCGGATCCACCGGGATCGAGACCGGCACGCGCTGCGTCTGGATCGCGCCACTTGCCGGATCGGTCCATCGGGCCGTGACGACAAGGTCCAGATCGCCGATATAGGCGCCGTCCGGCGGCGTGCCGACGAAGCGGCCTGCCGCGGCGTCGAACCTGAGCCAGGTCGGAAGCGGCCAGCCATCGGCCGTGTTCGCGCTGAAGCCGGCATCGGGCGCCGTGGTCAGCCCCGGCACCGCGACATCGACCGGCGGGCGCCCGCGATAGGCAGTGTCGAGCGCGCCGTTCTGCAGCGCGATCACCGGGTCCACCACGAACTCGAAGCTGTGCGAAACGCGCGTGCTCTCGCCGGTGACCGGATCGACCGTGACGACGTCCGCCCGCAGGTCGAGCCGCCCGACATAGACCTGCGGCGGCGTGCCTGCGACGGTCCGCGTCGCCGGATCGAAGACGAGCCAGTCGGGCAAGGCATCGCCATTCGCCATGCTGGCCTCGGGCGTGGCCGACGCACCGGGCAGCAGGTCGGCCGGGGTGAAGGCGCGCAGGATGGGTGCGCCGCCCGGCGGGATGTCGAGCAGGATCTCGCGACGCGCGACGGTGATCGCGCCGCTCGCGGCATCCGCCGCCGTCGCCGTCAGCCGCAGGGCAAGCATGCCTTCGAAGGCGACCGGCGGCGTGCCCTGCAGCGTCCAGGTCGCAGGATCGAAGGCCAGCCAGCCCGGCAGATCCGAGCCATCGGCCATCCCGAGGACGGCCTCCGCATCGGCCGCGACCTCGAAGACCTGCGCCGCCAGACTTTGGCCGATGGAGGTGCGCGTGGTGAAGTCGGCGACCAGAACACCCATCAGCTCGAAGGCGTTGAAGTACAGCACGTCGCCTTCGGCATCGCCGTCATTCGCGAAGGCCTCGAAAGCGGCGACGCGCAGGGTGCGGTCCTCGACGCCGGCAACGACATCGTCGGCAACGACCGGCGGCGTGTTCGCCGGCCGGATCTCGACATGGACCGTCGCGCTGTCCTCGCCGCCCCGGCCATCGCCGACCACATAGGTGAAGCTTGCCGGGCCGTTGTAGTTCTCCCGCGGTTGGAAGGCGATGCGGCCATCCGCTGCAAGGGCGACCGAGCCGTTCTCGGGGAACGGGTCCAGCCGCAGCAGCGCCAGCCGGTCGCCGTCCGGGTCCAGGTCGTTCGCAAGCAGGTCGCGCGGATCGATGAGGAGGACCGTCTCCTCGTTCGTCCTGAACCCCGCATCGTCGCGAGCCACCGGCGGATCGTTCAGCGGGCGGACATGCACGACCACCTCGCCGGCTGCCTCCGCACCGCGATCGTCGGCTGCGACGTAGAGGAAGCCCGCCTCGCCCACGAAGCCGGTCTCCGGCGAGAAGAGGATCGCGTCGCCCGTCACCACGAAACTGCCACGCGACGGGTTCCGCGCCAGAACGAAGCGGATCGGGTCGCCCTCCACGTCGCGGTCGTTGCCCAGCAGTTCGGCCACGGGAATGGCGATCGGCTGGTCCATGCGCGTGGTGAACTCGTCCTCCACCGTGCGCGGCGCATCGTTCACGCCGATGACGTCGAGCAGCACCTCGGCGGTGGCGGTTTCGCCCGATGGATCCGCGACGGTGTAGCGGAATCCGGCAAAGCCGTAGTGATCCTCCTCCGGCGTGAACAGCACGCCACCTTCAACGAGCCGGGCCGCGCCGTTCGAGCCGGTCTCGAACAGGCTCGGGTAGAGCGGCGCGCCCTGCGCATCCAGCAGCGGGCCGAATGCGACAATGCGCAGCGGATCGCCGTCCACATCGCCGTCATTGGCCAGCAGCGCGGCGAGCGGGATGAAGAGCGGCGTATCCTCCTGCCCGACGAAGACGCCGTCATCCGCGGCCGTCGGCGCATCGTTGGCCGGCCGCACGGCGACCTCCACCCTTGCGGTCGAGAGGCGCCCGCGGCCATCGGTCGCCGTGTAGTCGAAGAAGGCGTCGCCGTTGAAGTCCGGGGCACCGACGAACAGCACCGATCCGTCGGGCTGCAGCACCGCCATGCCGCCGATGCCGTCGCCGACCGACGCGATCACCAGCGCCTCCGGCGTCTCGCTGTCGTTCTCCAGCAGGCGCGCCGCGGCGATGAGGTAGGGAAGATCCTCGTCGGCGAAGCGAATCACGTCGTCAACGGCATTGAAGCGCACGCCGCCGGACCGGTATTCGATCTCGCCGGTGTCCCAGATCGTGCCGTCGGCAAACACGACCTGCTCGACGCCCTGCGCGGCGCCGAGGAAATGCCCGGCGACCAGCAGCGAGTCGATCAGCAACCCGTCGTCATGCTCGAGCTCGAACAGCAGGTCGTCGCCGATGCGGCTGAGGCCGAGATCCGCCGGGCGGGCGCCCGCGGCCATCACCACCCGGTCGAGCTCGTTGGCATCCCCGCCTTCGACGACCGTATCGGCGCCGCTGTCGAAGCCGAACAGATAGCTGTCCGAGCCTGCCCCGCCCGCCAGGCTATCGGCGCCAAAGCCGCCATCCAGCGCATTTGCGCCCGCATCGCCGCGGATCGTGTCCGCATGCACCGAGCCGATGACGGCGGCGAATCCCGTGAGGATGTCGCCGGCCGCATCGCCGGCGGTGCCCATTCCGGCCTCGAGATCCACCGCGATGGCCGTGCCGGATGTGGCGTAGTCCGCCGTGTCCCACCCGCCGCCGCCGGCGAGCGTGTCCGCGCCTGCGCCGCCGCGCAGGATGTTGTCGCCGTCATCGCCGAGGATCACGTCGTCGTGCAGCGAGCCCTGCACGATCTCGATGGACGCGAAGCTGTCGCCCTCGGCGTCGCCGCCGCCCGCGGTGCGTCCCGACATGTCGATGCGCACGCCCGCTTCCGAGCGCGAATAGTCGGCGACGTCCACGCCGTCACCGCCCTCGAGCGAGTCGGCACCGCGGCCGCCGGCCAGCACGTCGTCGCCGTCCAGGCCGCGGAGCGTGTCGTCGCCGCGTCCGCCCTGCAGCAGGTTCGCCGCGCCGTCGCCTTCCAGACGGTCGGCGCCATCGCTGCCGACGAGGTTCTCCACGCCCTGCAGCGTGTCGCCCGCGGCGTCGCCGCCCGCCGCCGTCCCGGCAAGCAGCGAGATGGCCACCGGCGCGATGGAAAGCGCATAGGACGCGGCATCGCCCGCGCCGTCGCCGCCCTGCAGCAGATCGGCGCCCGCGCCGCCGACGAGCGTGTCTGCGCCCGCGTCACCGCGCAGCGTATCCGCGCCGTCCCGGCCCTCCAGGAGATCGCCGCCGGCCTGCCCGATCAGCAGGTTGTCCCCTGCGTTGCCCTGCAGTTCGTCGGCGAAGCCCGTCCCCTCCAGCGCCTCGACATCGTCGTAGAGATCGCCCTGGGCGTGACCGCCCTGTCCAAGCCGCGCCTGAAGATCGGCGCGCACGCCGATGTTCGAGCCGGCAAAGGTCACCAGGTCGAAGCCATCGCCGCCATCGAGGCGGTCGGCGCCATCCCCGCCACGCAAGGTGTCGTCGCCGGCGCGGCCGAACAGCTCGTCGTTGCCGTCGCCGCCATCCAATGCCTCGCCGAGCGCCGTGCCGATCAGCAGGTCCCGGATCGCACTGCCCCGGATCGTGTCGGCGCGCTCCGCACCGACGATCGCATCCACGCGGCCCTCATCCGTCGCGCCCGCATCGTCGGCGATGGTGTAGGTGAAGGCGAGCGGACCCGAGAAGCCTGCCGGCTGCTCCAGCACCACGAACTCATCGCCGTGGATCGAGAGGGTGCCGCTGCTCGGCGCCTGCGCCGAGACGAAGCGCAGCACCTCGGCGTAGCGATCCGGCGCGACATCGACATCCGTGTCATTGGCCAGCAGGTCGGCGATGCGCAGGACCAGCGGCGCATCGAGGCTGGTGGTCGCCACGTCGTTCGTCGCGCGGGGCGCATCGTTGACCGGCACGACCGTGACGGTCACGGTCGCGCTGTCCGTGCCGTCCGCATCGTCGGTGACGGTGTAGCGGAACAGCGTCGTGCCGTTGAAGTCGGGTGCGGGCCGGAACAGGATGTCGCCCGTGGCCGTCACCGTGCCGCCGAACTGCGTGCCGAGGATGCGGAGCGGATCCAGGTCCACATCGCTGTCATTCGCCAGCAGCACCGCCGCCGGGATCAGCGTCTCGACATCCTCGAAGATCGTGATCGTGTCGTCGCCGGCGACAGGCGGCGCGTCGGCCACCGGGTCGAACCACAAGGTGACCAGGGCGTCGTCCACCGCGCCTTCGGGATCTGTGACGACGTACCGGAAGCTGGCTTCGCCCCAGTGGTCCCGATCCGGCGTGAACAGGATCTGCCCGTCGTCCCGAAGCCGGACCTCGCCATGCCGCGGGCTGGAGACGGTCGCGAGGCGCACGGACAGGCTGTCGCGGTCCCCGTCATTGGCCAGCAGGTAGGCCGGGTCGATCAGCAGCGGCACATCCTCCGTGCCACGCAGCGGCGCGCCGTCCACGGCGGTGTAGCTGTCGTCATCGGCGGTCGGAGCGTCGTTGACCGGGCTGACCTGCACGAAGACCCGCGCGCTGGCTTGGCCGCCCTCGCCGTCATCCACCTCGTAGCGGAAGCCGGCGAGGCCGTAGTAGTCCTGCCCGGGCTCGAACAGGATGGTGCCGTTCTCGAACAGGGCGACGCGCCCACCCTCCGGCGCGAAGACTCGCGCGATCCGCAACTGGTCGCCGTCACGCTCGATGTCGTTCGCCAGCAACTGGTCCGAAGCGAGGAAGAGCGGCGTGTCCTCGTTGGTGACGAAGGTGTCCGCCTGCGGCTCGGGCGGATCATTGACCGGAAGCACCTGCAGCGACACGGTCGCGACATCCTGCAGGCCCGCACTATCCGCGACCGCATAGGTGAAGCTCGCCGGTCCGAAGAAGAACGCGGCCGGCGTGACCGTGACGAAGCCGCCCTGCGCATCCAGCGAGGCCGACAGCGGTCCGCCGCCCGAGACGGAGACGACGCGCAGCGCATCGCCATCCACGTCACGGTCGTTCGCGAGCAGCCGCGCCAGCGGGATATCGAGCGTCCCGCCCTCCAGCAGCACGAGGCCGCCATCGTCGCCCGCCGCCGGCGCATCGTTCACCGGGGTCACCTGAAGGCTGACGACGGCTTCGGCGCGCCCGCCCTGCGGCGTGTTCGCGACGTAGCGGAAGCTCGCCGGCCCCACGTAATCGGCATCCGGCGTGAAGACGATGTCACCGGTGCTGGCCAGCGAGACGACGCCATGCACGGCATCGAGCACCTGGGCCACCACCAGGATGTCGCCATCCTGGTCGTTGGCCAGAAGCTGCCCGACGTGCAGAGAGAGGAAGCCGTCCTCCTCCACGACGAAGCCGGAATCATCGCGTGCGAAGGCGGGCGGCCGCAGGCGGAGCTGGACGGTCGCCGTCGCGAGACCGCCCTTGCCGTCCGAGGCCGTGTAGTCGAACCGGGCGAGTGGTTCGGCGCTGTCGGATGGTGCGGTGAAAACCACGTCGCCCGCGCCATCCAGCACGACGCTGCCGGCTTCGGCGCTGGACAGCGCGACGATGGCGAGAGCATCGCCATCCGCATCGAAGTCGTTCGAGAGCAGCTGCGCCGCGCGGATGACAAGCGGCTCGCCCAGCACCGCGGCGAAGATGCCATCCGCCCGCGCGACGGGACGCGAATTGTCCAGCAGCGAATGGACCTCGGCCATGGTCCAGACCGTGCCGTCGGCGAAGACGATCTCCTCGATGCGGTCGGGCGTGTCCGCGAGCGTATTGAGAATCACGACCCGGTCGCCGCTGCCGCCGGCGAAATCCAGCACGATCCCGTCATCGCCCTTGTAGAAGCGTGAGACCGCCGCTTCGGCGGCGGTGTAGCCGCCGATCTCCAGCCGGTCCGTGCCGCCTCCGCCATCATCCTCGATGACGACGCGCCCTTCGCCGCGCATGAAGCGGTAGAGATCGCCGCCCTCGCCACCGCGCAGTTCGTCGTCGCCGCCTCCACCCGACATGGTATCGGGACCCTCGAAGCCCCAGATGCGGTCATCGCCCGGCGTGCTTGCGGCTTCCAGGGCACGCACGCGCATCTCCGCGCGCCCCCAGCTCTCGCCATCGGCGAAGCGGAGCACCTCGATGCCCGTCGCGTCCGTGCCGAGCGCCTGCGCCAGCACAAGCCGGTCTCCGGCCTGGCTGAAGGTGAGGATCAGGTCCGTCCCATCGGGCGGGCTGCGATGCAGGGAGACGACGTCGCTGCTGAGATAGTCGAGCAGCTCCACAGCGTCGCCCGCGCCGCCACCGCCATCCTCGATCCGGTCGTCGCCGTCGCCCCGACGATACAGCGCGATGTCGTCGCCCTCGCCGCCATCCAGCAGGTCCGGGCCAGCCCCCCCGGCCAGGCGCTCGTTCGCCGCCGTGCCCAGCACCAGATCGGCCCCCGCCGTCGCGGCGTCGATCAGCAGCCGGCCAAGGATGTCCGCATAGGCGATGACGTCACCGGCATCGGGAAGCCGCAGATGCTCGATGCGATCCTGCGCGGCTTCCGCCAGCCCGTTCACGACGGTGATGGAATCGCCGCCACCGGCAAAGCGGATGACGAGATCGTCCGATCCCACCCCGCCGCGCCGGAAGATCAGGTCTGCCGCCGCATAGCCGAGGATCTCGATCACGTCGGCATCGCTGTCGCCGTCATCCTCGATCAGGTCGCGGCCGTCGCCACGCGCGAACACATAGGTGTCATTCCCGGCCCCGCCGCGCAGGACGTCGTTGCCGGCCAGGCCCTGCAGCCGGTCGTCCAGCGCGCTGCCACGAACGAGATCGCCGCCATCCGTCGCCTGCCCGGCCAGCGTCAGGACCGCGAATTGCGGCTGGCTCCAGACGGTCCCGTCATCGAATGCGATCGCCTCGATGCCGCGGTCAGCGACGAAGTCGAGCGCCGCTTCGACCAGCAGACGACCGCCATCGCCCGCACCCGGCGACGTCTCGGCGATGACGAGCATAAGGTCGCCATCGCCATGGTCGCGCAGCGTGACATCGCCCGGCTCGATGCCCCGCAAGCGCAGCACATCGGCCGCGCCTGCCCCATCGCCGGTCTCGCGGATGACGTCGTCTCCATCGCCGCGCGACCAGCCATAGGTGTCGTTGCCGCCGCCACCGGCCAGCAGATCGGCGCCGGGCCCGCCCTCCAGGCTGTCGGCGCCGGCGAAGCCAAGGATCGTCTCCTCCCCGACTGTTGCCGCATCCGATAGCAGTCGCGTCCGCAGCGTCGCCTGGGTCCATGTCTCGCCATCGGCGAAGACGATCCGCTCCACCCCCCGCTCGAAGAAGCTATCGGCGCTCTCGCGCAGAAGGATGCGCCCGCCCGGATCGGCACCCGCCGGCGCGACGACGAGCAGCACATCGTTGTTCCAGCGCCGGAGCGCGACGTCACCGGGCAGCAGATCGGGCAAGCGCAGCTCATCGGCGGCGCCGCCGAAGCCGCTCGGGTCGGCGACGACATCCTCGCCATCGCCGCGACGCCAGACATAGACGTCGTTGCCGTCCCCGCCCGCCAGCGTGTCGTTGCCGCCGCCGCCCGCCAGCGTGTCGGCCGCGGCCGAACCGACAAGGCTGTCCGCGCCCCCGGTGGCCTGACCGCCAAGCCACAGTGCGCGCAGGTCTTCCTTCGACCAGGCCGTGCCATCGGCGAGAAGCACACGCTCGATGCCGCGCTCGAAATAGTTGTCGAAGCTCTCGCGCAGGACGATGCGCCCGCCATCGCCGGCGTCCGGTGCCGAAGGCGCGATGTCGAGCACCACGTCGCTGGCCCAGCGTCCGATGATGACCTGGAAGGGCTCGACATCCATGAGGCGGAGTTCGTCGCCGGCGCCACCGAAGGCACTCGGCTCCAGGATGGCGTCGTCGCCATCGCCTCTCGTCCACAGATAGACATCGTTGCCGTCGCCGCCAGCGACGGAGTCGTTTCCGGCACCGCCTGCCAGCGTGTCGGCATGGGCCGATCCCGCGATGCTGTCGGCGCCCGCGCCCGGCTGGCCCGCAAGCCACAGGGCGCGGAGCTCCGCCTGCGTCCGGACAGTGCCATCGGCGAAGACCACGCGCTCGACGCCGCGCTCGAAGTAGCTGTCGAAGCTCTCGCGCAGCACCACGCGTCCGCCGTCCTCGGCGCCCGGCGCCGAAGGTGCAATCCGCAGGATGATGTCGTTGCCGAGACGCAGCACCGTGACGTCCGAGGGCTGCACGCCGAGCACGCGCAGCTCGTCCGCGCTGCCGCCGAAGGTGTTGGCCTCGAGGATCGCGTCGTCGCCGGCACCGCGCGACCAGAGATAGACGTCGTTCCCGTCCCCCCCGGCCAGGGTGTCGTTGCCCTGTCCGCCATCCAGGGTTTCGGCAGCCGCGAAACCGGTGATGCTGTCCGCGCCCCCGCTCGGCTGCGTCGCCAGCCATGCAGCCCGCAGATCGGCGCGGGACCAGGCGCTGCCATCGGCGAAGCGCACGGCCTCGACGCCGCGCTCGAAATCCGCGCCCACGCCCCCGCGCCGCCCCCCGCGCCCCCCGCCCGCGGCGCCCGGCGCCGAGGACGCGATCACCAGGACCACATCGTTGCCGATGCGCGCAACGCCGACCTCGCGCGGAAGGATTCCCGCCAGCGACAGCGCGTCGGCCGCCCCGTCGAAGGTGCCGGTGTCGTCGACGATGTCATCGCCGTCGCCGCGCGCCCAGGCATAGGTGTCGTTGCCATCCCCGCCCGCCAACACCTGGCTACCGGGGGCGTTGGCCACCGCTTCCGGCGCGGACGTGCCATCGCGCCGAACCGGCGCGGCTGCCGCCAGCGCCGCAGCCTCGGCCGCGGTCCAGACCACGCCGCCCTCGAAGCGGATCTCCTCGATGCGGTCGGCAGAACCGCCGAGCCCCGTGCCGAGCAGGGTGATCCGATCGTCGGTGCCGAGGAAGCGCAACTCCAGCGCCGTGCCGTCGAGCACCGTGTGGAAGACGAGCACCTCCTCCGGCGCATAGCCGCGGATCAGCAGCGCATCGCCAGCCGAGCTGCCATCGTCATCCAGCAGGTCCTGGCCGTCGCCGCGCGAGAAGACGTAGAGGTCGGCTCCCCGGCCGCCGGCGAGGGTGTCTGCGCCGGCGCCACCCGCCAGCGTGTCGGCGAAGGGGAAGGCGATGACGAGGTCGTCGCCCGGGCCGGCCTCCTGCGCAAGGATCGCGCCGCGCAGCAGCGCAGGCGTCCATACGGTGCCCTCGGCGAAGCGGATCTCCTCCAGCAGGGTCTGCGCGTCGCCATCCAGCAGCCCCGGCAGCGTGATGCGGTCCTGCGTGCCGACGAAGCGCAGCTCCAGGCCGCCCTCGCCGACAGGCGAACGCCCGAGCAGCACCTCGCCAGGGGTGTAGCCCTCCAGGCGCAACGCGTCGCCGGCCGAAGGCCAGCCATCGGCGATCAGGTCCTCGCCATCGCCGCGCAGGAAGACGTATGTGTCGCCACCGGCGCCGCCCGCCAGCGTGTCATCCCCTGCCCCGCCCCGGAGTGTCTCCGCGAAGGCGAAGCCACGGAGCAGGTCGTCGGCGTCGCCGCTCTCCTGCGCCAGGATGCGGGCGCGCAGATCGCCCGGCGTCAGGACGCCGCCATCCTCCAGGCGGACTTGCTCGATCAGGTCGGCACTGGCGCCATCGAGCATGCCGAGCAGCGTGAGGCGATCCTCGGTACCCGCGAAGCGCAGCTCGACCGCGCCATCGTCCAGCGCCGAGCGCCCGACGAACACCTCGTCCGGCGCATAGCCTTGGATCAGGACCGCATCGCCGGCGGAGGAGCCGTTGTCATCGACAACATCGCGGCCGTCGCCGCGGGCGAACACATAGGTGTCCGCGCCGCCACCACCGCTCGTCGTGTCGTCGCCGGGCCCGCCGGCGATCGTATCGGCGCCGGGCGATCCGGCGATCAGTTCCGACGCCCCGGCGCTTTCCTGCAGCAGCAATCGCGCCCGCGCCTCTGCGGCCGTCCACACCGTGCCGTCCTCGAACAGGATCGCCTCGACCTGGTCGAGGGGATCGGCATCGAGCGTGCCCAGCAGCGTGATGCGGTCCTCGCCGCGCCGGAAGCGCAGTTCCAGCGCGCCATCATCGAGAACGGAGCGCCCGACGATCACCTCGGACGGATCATACCCCAGGATGCGCAGCGCATCGCCGGAGGAGCGCCCGTTGTCGTCGATCAGATCCTCGCCATCGCCCGCAGCGAACACATAGGTATCGGCGCCGCCCCCACCCGAGAGGGTGTCGCTGCCGCCCTGGCCGGCCAGGGTCTCCGCCGAGGCAAAGCCCGTAATGACATCGTCGCCCGGCGAGGCGGCTGCGGCGAGCAGACGGGCGCGCAGATCGGCGGCGGTCCAGGCCGTGCCATCGGCGAAGCGGTATTCCTCGATCTGGTCCTGCACATCGCCGCCGAGCGTGTTCGCGATCCAGAGTTCGTCCGGCGCGTCGGCGAAGCGGATGCGCAGATCGGCCGGATAGCCGGGCACGCGGTCCAGCATCAGGTCATCGGGCGCGAAGCCCTCGAAGAGAACGGCATCGGTGTCGCCGAAGCCCCCGTCGCGGATGCGATCCACGCCATCGCCGCGCCGGAAGACATAGGTGTCGCCGCCATCGCCACCCGAGAGCAGGTCATCGCCTGCACCGCCGACGATCCGTTCCGGGCCGGGACTGCCGAGGATGGTATCCGACCCATCCCCGCCGGCAGCACTCAGATTCTCCACCAGGAAGCTGCGCGTCCAGACGGTGCCGTCGCCGAACTCGACGCGCTCCACGCCGCGGCCGGCGCCGCTGTCGTACTGGTGGCGCAGCAGGATCTCGTCATCGGTGCCCACGAAGGCGAGCAGCAGGTCGTTGCGGGCGGCGCTGGGCCTCGTGATGAGCACGTCATCGGGCGTGTAGCCGCGAAGGCGGAGTACATCCACGCCGGCATCGGGCCCGCTGTCGTTCAGGATGTCGCGGCCGTCGCCGCGCGTGAACAGGTAGGTGTCGCCTCCCGCAGCGCCATCGCTCTCGTCGTCCCCACGGCCTCCCTCGATCGTATCGGCGCCGCTGAACCCGACGATCAGGTCGTCCGCCCCGGTGGCCGCCGCGTCGAGGATGGCGAGGCGCAGGTCGGCGATGGCCCAGGTCACGCCATCGGCGAAGGCGATGCTCTCGATGGCGGAAGCGGCGCCCAGTGCGAGCCCGTCGCGGATGAGGAGGCGATCGTCCGTGTCGCGGAATGCCAGCAGCACGTCCGCGCGCTGCGGATGCACCCGCCGGACCATCGCGTCGGTCGAAGCGTAGTCCAGCACCAGCAGCCGATCGCCATTGGAGGAACCGCGGTCCTCGATGATGTCGAAGCCGTCCCCGGCGCGGAACTCGTAGATGTCGTTCCCGCCCAGGCCGACCAGCAGGTCGAAGCCGCCGCCGCCGGTCAGCCGGTCGGCACGATCCGCGAAGCCCATGACGACGTCGTCACCTGAGGTGACGCGCTGCGCGAGCAGCACCTCGCGCATGTCCTCGAAGGTCGCGGTCGTGCCGTCCGCGAAGTCGAAGAACTCGACGCGTCGCGCGGCGTCGCCCTGGCCGAGCGCGTCCCGGATCGCGAGCGAGTCGCCGAAGCCCGCGAAGCGGATGACGAGCGTGTCGCCATCCGCATGCAGCTCGAGCAGCCCGGCCGTGATGCGATCCCCGAAATGCACCCGGTCCTCGCCACCGGCTTCAAGGATCGCATCGGCGCCATGGCCGATCGCGAAGACATAGACATCGTCGCCCTGTCCGCCCTGCAGCGCGTCCGAGCCGCGGCCACCATCCAGGGTATCGGCGCTGTCGTCGAAACCGATCAGCTCGTCATCGCCATCCGTGGCGCGCAACAGCTCCAGCCGGATCGTGTCATCCGTCCAGACCGTGCCGTCCGCGAAGAGAAGGCGTTCGATCCCGCGCCCCGCGAGCCCGTCCTCGATGCGCAGCGCATCGCCCCCGGCGAAGAGCGTGAGCACGAGGTCGTCGCCCTGGCGTCGGGCCGTAAGGGCATCCGGCGTCACGAGGCCACCGAAGACGACCGTGTCGGTCGCGCCAGGCGCGGCGTCCGCGTCCTGCCATTCGAAGATCGTGTCCAGGCCGTAGCCGGCGTCGAAGGCGTAGGTGTCGGACAGCGCGCCCCCGATCAGGCGGTCATCGCCCTGCCGCCCATCGAGCACGTTCTCCCGATCGGGCAGTCCGGCGATGACGTCGTCGCCGCGGCCGCCGCCGCTGATCGCCAGCAGCTCCTCGACATCGGTGATGTCCCAGCTCGTGCCGTCGGCGAAGACGAAGCGCTCGACCCCCATATGGATCGGCCCGAACTGGCCGAGAATGCGCAAGGTGTCGGGCCGATCCGCCACGCTGACGACGAGATCGAGGCCATCCTTCGAAAAGACCGCGT
Source organism: Falsiroseomonas sp. RANM36 (assembly GCF_056682175.1). Classification (NCBI taxonomy): domain Bacteria; kingdom Pseudomonadati; phylum Pseudomonadota; class Alphaproteobacteria; order Acetobacterales; family Roseomonadaceae; genus Falsiroseomonas; species Falsiroseomonas sp. RANM36. Next base: position 352,919 of record NZ_JBWXTD010000002.1, on the reverse strand, counting down.
TCCCGAGGCCGATGTCGTCGCCGAACAGGACCGTGTCCACGCCGACCCAGGCACCGACCTCGACGCGGTCCAGGATGACATCGGCGCCGTAGCCGACATCGAACAGGTAGGTGTCGCCGTCGCTGGAACCGATCAGCAGGTCGTCGCCGCCGCGTCCGTCGATCGTCTCCGGGAAGTGGGTGCCGAGCAGCGTGTCGGCGCCCGGCGTGCCGACCAGATCGATGTCTTCCGGGTTGAGATCGGTGTAGGGCACCTCCTGATCCGCGAAGACGATCAGCTCTATGGCGTTCTCCTGGCCGCCGAGGCGGTTGTACTGCCCCTCCAGCACGATGCGCTCGCCGCTGGACTTCAGGGTGAGGATCAGATCCTCGCCGTCGCGGCCGAAGACGACGTCGAGGAAGTCCACGCCGTCCAGCTCGAGGCGGTCGTAGCCCGCGGAGAGCAGCGGATGGTCGCTGGCGTCGTGGATCGTGTCGTCGCCATCGCCGGGCGACCACAGATAGGTGTCGCCATAGACGCCGCCTTCCAGGCGGTCGTTGCCGCGCCCGCCGAAGATCGTGTCCTGCTTGTGGAAGCCCCAGACCGTGTCGTCGCCATCGGTCGCGGCCTGCTCGATGAACATGCGCCCGAGCGCGTCCATGTCCCAGACGGTGCCGTCGGCGAATCGGATCTCGTCAGCGTTGTCGAAATAGTAGTCGCCGAACAGCACGGTCGAGGTCAGCTCGAACTGGTTGCGCAGCGTCAGCGTCTCGCCGGTGTCGCGGATGCGCAGCGCGACCGTCAGGGACTTTCCGTCGCGCAGAAGGTCGAGATCGCCCGGGGCGACGTCGGGGGTGAAGACGACCGCATCGTAGCTGGACGAGAGGAAGTCCTCGAGGTTGTCCTCCACCACGTCGTCGCCATGGCCGCGGCCGAACACGTAGAGGTCGTCAAGATCGCCGCCGGAGAGGTAGTCCTCGCCGGGCCCGCCATCCAGAACGTCCTCGTTGTGGAAGCCGAAGATCGCATCCGCGCCGTCCGTGCGCGCATCCTGCACGGCGCGGCGCATCACCGCCCCTTCGTCCATGAAGGAACCGTCGGCAAAGGCGAAGCGCTCGATCCGGTCGAGCCACTGGACGCCCAGGACCCAGGTGTTGATGCTCTTGAACTGGTTGGTGACGGTCAGCGCGTCGCCGGTGGCGTTGCCGTCGTCGTCGAGCAGGCGGAAGGTGACGTCGTCAGACCGGCCGAGGCGTTCGATCAGCAGCTTGCCGCTGGTGATGCCCGGACCGAAATGCACGATGTCGTAGTGCTCCACCAGGATCTGGTCGTTGCCGTCCTCGATCCGGTCCACGCCATCGCCGATACCGTAGATATACGCATCGGAGTCGCGGCCGCCGCGCATGATGTCGTTGCCGCGCCCGCCTTGCAGGATGTCGATGGCGTTGGTGCCCATCACCACGTCGTCGGTGTCGAGCGGATGGTTGGTCGCCATCGCGATGTCGATCGCGTCCCACACCACGCCGTCCGCGAAGCTTATCGTCACCATCTCGGTGTCCGGCGAGAAGTCGTTGCCGAACAGGCCGATGAACTTGCCGTCGAACTGGTCGCGGACCGTCACGACGTCGTCGGTGCCGAGCACCTGGATGACCAGGTCGTGTCCGCGCCTGAACGCGTAAACCTCCTCGGACGTCACATGCGCGAAGCGGAGATAGTCGGGGCTGCGCGGCCGCAGCGGTTCCTCGAGGTCCTGAATCGTGTCGTTGCCGAAGCCGGCTCCGAGGACATAGGTGTCGCTGCCGTACCCGCCGCGGATGAGCTGGTCGCCGCCGGTGACGTAGAGGATGTCGTCGCCATCCGTGCCGTCGAAGACCGGGTCCGCGGGGTGGTGCAGGAGGATGCGTTCCTCCGTCACGCCGAGCCGCTCGGCGAGTTGGACGATCCCGACATCGCTCGGCACCGTCTCATGCGCGGCGACCAGCATCTGGAAGAGGAACTCCTCCGTCAGCCGCTCTTCGGCCACCGGCCGATAGTCCGGATAGAGGACCTGCAGGATCTCGTTCCAGCCGGTCAGGTAGTCCAGCGTCTCCGCCTCGCCGTCGGGCGCCGCCGCGAGGATGGCCTGGAACATCGGCACCAGTTCGCGTCCGGCGCTCGGCGTGAACACATCGGCTGCCACGTCATAGGCGAGGCCGGAGAAGAACTGCTCCAGCCCGCCCTGCGCGGCGAGCCGGATCGCGACAGCGCGGCTCATGTGGATGTATTGCGGGATCAGGTCGCCGAGCAGGCCCAGGGCGGGCTCCACCACGCTGGCATATGCGCCATCCCCAGGCGGCGGAGCGCCATCCTGGCCGAGCCCGCCGGCTGTGTAGACCAGCATGCCGGTCGCTGGGTCGCGCGGCGCGTAGAGCAGCTCCGGCCGGAATTCGACCCCATAGAGTTCGCTGGCATAGCGGAACTCGTCGATCGTCAGCACCTCGGCGCGGTAGGCGCTGTCCTCCGCGCTGTCGGCTTCATCGAGCGTGTCGAGGTCGATCGCGTAGTTGCGCAGGCCGAAGGTGGCGGGGCGGCCCTGCGCGTGCTGCAGTTCCAGCGCACGGTCGAGGTTTGTGGACCAGACGTGGAAGCCGCCGAGCTCGTCCTCCACATACACGCTGTATTCGGTGACGATCCCATCCACGAGATAGACGGCCATGCGGTCGAAGGGCAGGCCGGTGAAGGCGTCGTGGCCCAGCGCCTCGCTGCGCCATTCGGCGCCCTCGGGCCGCGCCGCGGCCAGCAGCTGCTCGAGCGTCGGGGCCGCGATGGCGGCGCCGGCCTGGTCCAGAACGGGCGCCCCGCTCAGCAGGGTCCAGTGGCCGGCATCGGACCGGATCGCGACATCCAGCACCTCGGTGCGGCCGTCCGCCACGCGCGCCAGGTAGTGGTAGGCCTCGCGCTGCGTGACCGGCGCCGCGCGCGTCGAGGGCGAGAACATCTCCTCGAGCCGCCAGGCCTCGCCTTCGGTCGGCGGCATCGCCAGGATGTCGGCAAGCTGCGCGCGTGCCACGACGCCGCCGTCCGTCGCCAGCACCGGCTTGCCGCTTGCCAGCACCCAGTGGCCGCCCGCGCCGTCCTCGACATAGATCGCGTGATCCGCCACCTGCGTGCCGCCCGCGTCCGGACGCAGCAGCACCGGCGTCAGCTCCCGCGTCTGGTCGAGCGAGGCCGCCCAGCTTCCCAGCACCGGCCGCGCCGCTTCGCGCAGGGCCAGCAGGTCGGGCTCGGTCATCGCCGCCGCGGCGGCCTTGACGGCGGCATCCACCCGCAGGTCGTTGGAGCGGTGGACGGCCAGGTCGGCCATCTTGCCGTAGCCGCGCGAATCGATCGTCGCGGCGCCCGTCGCATCCGTCTCGACCCAGGGCGCGAGCGCCGTCTCGCCCAGGTAGCGCGTGTCGATCGGGTCGGCGTCGAAGATCGCCTCGAAGACGTTGCCCGTGCTGCCGTCCCCGCGCGTGAAGCCGGCGCGTTCGCGCAGCAGGTTGCCGCTCGGCGTCTCGACATCCAGCGCGGTGCCGACGGCGCCGAGCGAGACGATATCGAGCGCAGCGAGCGAGAACAGCTCGCCGGCGTCGGTGACGCCGTCCTGGTCGATGTCGCGCCAGACCTGCAGCGTGGCGAAGCCCGGATCCGCCGCGTCGATCACGCCATCCAGGTTGAGATCGAGATCGCGCAGCACCGCGAAGCCCGGCACGCCCGGCGCGCCGAACAGCTCGCTGCTGTTCTCGATCCGGCCGTTGCCGTCCAGATCGCGCACCAGGAAGCCGTCGTCGCCGCCGACCCAGCCGAGGCGCTCGGCGAAGCCGTCCGCATCCATGTCGAAGTGGACGCCGCCCTGCTTCAGGTCGGTGGTCTCGATGCCGTCGCCGTCCAGGTCCAGGACCAGCGGATCATCCGCCGTCTCCCAGTCCAGCAGCTTGGCGAAGGCCAGGATCTGGTTGGCATAGAAGACGAGCTGCCCGAGGACGGAGCGGAAGACGCTGATCTCCTGCCCGCCATCGCCGATGATGCGGAACGAGAGGTTCAGGTCGCCGCGTTCGGGAAGGCCCAGGACCTCGTTGGTGATTTCCCCGAAGGTGTAGTTCTCGACGATCATGCCGCCGCGCAGCGGCCCCTCCGCTTCCGGCGGCGCGAAGATCGCGTGCAGTTCGGAATAGACGATCAGCTGGCCGCTGGTGGTCGCGCCATACCAGACGAAGGGCAGGAGGAAGTCGCGCGCGATCGAGCTGGAGTAGGATTCGAACCCGAAGAGCGAGTTCGTGCCGCCGGTCAGCGGCACGCCGTACATCTGCAGGATGTCCTCCGGCCCCGCATCCATGATGAAGGTGCCGGGATGGAACCAGAACACATCGGTCTCGCCATCCGGCGTGCCCGATGCGGTCAGCCCGTCGAAATTGCCGCCATAGAGCTGCCCCTTGAAGGAGGAGTTGAAGAGGAAGTCCTTCCCCTCGCCGCCCGAGACGATCGCGCCGGTGCCGCCGATGACGATCAGGCGGTCCTCGCCAGCCTCGCCCTTGACCACCAGGCGCAGATCCTCGCCGGCGGTCGCGGTGGTGCCGAGGGGCAGCGGCTCGCCATCCTCGTTGCCGACCGTCTCTCCGGCGAAGATGTAGGCGGGGTTGCTGACGAAGGCGATGTCGTCGCCCGCGCCCATCTTGAGCTCCCCGTAGCGCTGGTAGTCGCCATCGCTCGGCCAGCCCGTGACGAAGCCGCCGGCCGTCGAGAGATCGGCGTGCCAGACCACGTCGTCCTGCGGCGTGAGGGTGATGTCCTCCGCCCCCGTCACGCGCAGCGGATCGTTGGCGGTCAGACCGCCCAGCACCGCCTGCGCCGATGGCGGCACCTCCAGCAGCAGGCTGAGCAGCAATCCGATGGATTCGATGCCGCCCTGCAGGGGGCCGTTCGGCGTCGCCGCCTGCGTCGCGCCGTTCACCAGCACCACGCCGGTGCCGACGCCGGCATAGCTGAGCCTGTCGAAGTCGGCCTTGCCGTAGTCCGGACCTGCCGGGTCGGCCATGTCCAGCCAGATCGCGGCCTTCAGCGCCTCCGCATCCAGTTCCAGCGTGTCGCGCTTCTCGGAGAGATGCACGCGGTCCACGCCGAGCAGGATGTCGGCGGAGGGTCCGTCGCCGCCGCCCTGCGGCTCCAGCACGATCTCGACGCCTTCGAGCCCGCCGAGCTCCGTCCTGCGCAGCGTCAGCACATCCAGGCCGGTGCCGACGAACTGGTCCGGCCTGCCGGGATCCGGCGCGAGCGTGTACTTCACCGTGTCGGTGTCGCGCCCGGTGGTCAGCCAGTCGATCAGGCCGAAAAGCCCGAACAGCCCCGTGCCGGCATCCTGGCCGTTGCCGATATGGATGTCGTCGCGCAGATGCGGCCCGGACTGTCCGTCGGCGGGCTGGGTGATGGCATCCACGATCACGTCGCTGCCGGGTCCGCCGATCAGGATGTCCGCGCCGAGCCCGCCATGCAGCTGGTCGTCGCCGGACCCGCCCAGGATCACGTCGTTCTCGAAGGTGCCGCGGATCGTGTCGGCGCCCTCCGTCGCCACGAAGAGCCGCGCATGCTGCGGATCGTATTCGCCGGTGTCCGTCGTGCGCTGCGGCAGCGTCAGGTCGAGTGGCCCCGGCACCAGGGAGAAGCCCCATTTGTCGATCGTGCCGGTCGCGTCGGAGCCGTATAGATGCAGCAGCGCCGCCTGCAGCCCGCCGCCCGGCCCGGTGGCGCTCAGGAAACTGTCGAGCAGCGCATCCAGGCCGTGGACGGCAACGTCGGGCGGGCCGGCGCTTCCGGTCGGGCCGCTCAGGCGCCAGAGCGTCTCGGACAGGTCGAGTTCCAGGATGTCGGCACTGGCCGCATCGGCGGGCCGGCCGCTGCCGTCCACCAGCAGCAGAATCCCCTTCTCGGGCCCGATCACGCCGGCGCCCTGGTGGCTCCGGTAGTCGGTCTTCTGCAGCGCCATCTGGGCGGCGAACTGCACCACCGCCTCGACCATCTCCGTCTCGCGGCCGCGCAGAACTTCCGGCAGGCGCCCGGCTTCCTTGAGCGCCGCGAATTCATCGAGGTCGTCGAACAGGGCGGGCGCGCCGGTATTGCCGAAGACCAGCCCGCCCGTATCGATCACCGAATAGGCGATCGCGTGCTGCATCAGCTTCGCCTCGCCGCCCGCGCCCGGCATGTGCTGGCTGAGCGCGGCGCCGGCCGCCTTCGCGACATCCGCGTTGAAGAAGGCGTCGTAGAACGCGTTCCCGAGCGTCTGCCAGGCGGTGTGGTCGTTGGCCTCGGCGAACTTCAGCAGGATGAGGTACGCCATGCTGTGCAGGTTCACCGGATCGCGCGTACCCGCGAAGGCGTCGTAATCCGTGTTGTCCAGCTGGCCTTCGATGGCCGGCGTCCAGATCGCCTGGTTGAAGGCCTCGTTGTAGAAGGCGTAGGTGACGTTCGCGACGCTGGTGTAGCCGGCCCAGAGCGCGGCCGTGGTGGCGAGGCCGGTCAGCACCGCCGCGCCGGTCGCGACGGTTCCGTTGCGCACCTGCGCCAGGATCTCGCCATCGATCGCCTGGCCATGGAAGGCGTCGAGCTCGAGCTCGGTCAGGATGGCGGTGACGGCCGGCGTGAAGTCCGCGAAGCCGAGCAGGGCCTCGACGAAGTCCACCGCGGTCTCGATGCCTTTCGCATTCGCGGCCGCCAGGCCGAACGGCATGTGGTCGAAGCCGAGCGCGTAGGTGCCTTCCAGCACCCCGACGAAGCCGGCGAGCCCGCCGCCGAGCGAATGGCCGGTGACCGCGGCGCCGCCGCCCTCGGTGCGCCAGTATTCCTGGGCCAGCGCCATCTGCGAGAATTCGCGGTCGAAGGGCGTGCCCTTGAGCATCCCATAGACCATGTCCGAGATAAGGCCGGCGACGCTGTCGGTCGCCTCGCCTGGCGCGGCCACCGCATCGGCCACGGCACCCAGCACGCCGGACGGATCGAGCGCGTCCAGCACCTCGGCGCGCAGCATCTCCACGCCGGGATCGGTGCCGGCCGCGAAGACGGCGTCGATCGCCTGGCCGGCCGCCGCCTTCAGGTCGGTGCGCACGGGCGCGAGCAGGGGATCGAGGATCGGCGTGACGGCATCCAGGATCAGCGCGCCCGCCTGCGCGTCCACGGCGGAGAACACCGCCTTGACGGGGTCGGCCTCGAGCGCGGTCTCGATGCCCTTGCGGATCTCGTCCTCGAAGGGGCCGAGATCCACCTCGCTGCCCAGCGCGTCGATCAGCAGCTCGGTGAAGATCAGGGCGGAGATCGGCTGCTCCGACTTGATGAGTTCCTCGAGCAGGCGGGCAGCCAGGTATTCGACGCCGAACCACTCCTCGATCGCGGCATCGACGATGGTCTTCACGTCCTCCGCGCGTGGCGCGCCGAGCGTCGCCAGCAGCAGGCCGAGATCCACGAAGGCGGCGTTGGCCACGGTGGCGGAGAGATCGCCGAACAGCTCGGAGATCTTCTCGCCGAGCGTCTCGCCGATCTTCTCGACCACGAGATCGAGCAGCACCTTGGTGCCGAGCGAGGGGATGCCCATCCCGCCAGACCAGCCGGTGACGGCGTCGTAGCCGCCATCCGTGCCGCGATAGGCGATGATGCGTTCGCCGCCGCCCTCGTAGGTCGCGGCGTAGAAGCCGCCGAACTGCGCATCGGAGGCTCGCAGCCCGGTGAAGACCGTGGTCGAATCGCCGGTCAGCGTGAAGGCGCCGATCCGCGCGCCGACCCCCTCCATGTTCAGCAGCCCGGTGTCGTAGCCGCGGTTGTACGAATCGAGCGCCAGGACGGCGGCCATCAGCTCGTCCACCGGGCCGCTCGTCGCGAAGGGTCCCTCCGGCTTCGCGACGCCGAGCACGGTGATGGCGACGTCATGCGGCGCCGAGGTCGCGCCCTGCGAATCCTCGGCGCGCACCGTCACGGTGAAGGTCTCGGTCTCGCCCGGATCGAGATGATCGAAGGCGCCCGCCGGATCGAAGCTGTAGGCCCCGCCCGGCGCGACGGTGAGCGTGCCGCCCGGCGGGCCGGAGACGATGCGGATGGTCAGGTCGCCCGGCGCGTCGTCGGAATCGATGTCGTCCAGCACCAGCCGGCCGTTCAGCGGCGCGTTGGCGGCCGTCATGCCGCCCTCGCCGCCCGCGATCACCGGCGCGTCGTTGCTGCCCGTGACGTCGATGGCGATGCTCTGCGCAACCGATGCGCCATCAGGATCGGCGATGGTGTAGCCGATCGTCGCCGTCACGATCTCGCCGACGGCCAGGACCTGGAAGATCGTCGCCGTTGTGTCCACCAGCAGGGAGACGCCGTCGGCCGCAAGCGAGACGCCGGAGGGCAGCGGGCCGGTCAGGGTGACCGTCAGCGCGGCGGCATGGCCCGGATCGGGATCGGCGGCACCGGCAAGCAGGTCGAGGGCGACGAGACCCTCGTCCTCCACCAGCCTTGCGCCGAGCGGCCCGGCGACGATCGGCGGCTGGTTCACGGCACCCGACATCGCACTTCCCCCCGCACGTCATGCCCCTGCGGTCGCCGGCAGCCGAGGCGCGAACGCAGCAGGCCAGCACGCGCTTGCGCGCGGCTGGTAGCGGATTGGATCGCGTCATTTACGATCGGTCAACCAAAGACGGGATGAAGGAACACTTGTTTCAACCATCCCGCCGCGTGGCGGTCTTTCTGCCGCCCTACCCCTCGGGGGCGAAGGCGTTGCGCAGGGTGCCGATGCCCTCCACCGCGACCTCCACGATCATGCCGGGCCGCATCGGCAGCGCGCCGAGGCTGGTGCCGCAGGCGACGACGTCCCCGGCTTCCAGCGTCATCTCCCGCGAGAGCAGCGCGACGATCCGCGCCGGCGGCAGGATCATGTCGCTGCACGCATAGTCCTGGCGGACGCGCCCGTTCAGCGCCACGCGCACGCGCAAGGCGGCCCAGTCGAGACCGGTGGCGATCGCCGGTCCGATCGGGCCGAAGCTGTCGCAACCCTTCGCGCGCGCCCATTGCGCGAAGGAGGGGTCGGCGTTGAGCAGGTCGAGCGCCGTCACGTCGTTCACGCAGGTCAGGCCGAAGATCGCCGCCGCAGCCTCGGCTTCGTCGGCGTCGTGCAGGCGCCGCCCGATCACCAAGCCAAGCTCGCCTTCGTAGATGACACGGCCCGTGTAGGATGGCGGCGGGCGGATCGGCGCCTCGGGCCCGATCACGCTGCGCGGCGACTTCAGGAAATAGAGCGGCGTCTCCGGCAGCGCGAGATTCTGCTTCGCCGCCGCCTCGCGGTAGTTGTTCCAGAGGCCGATGAAGAGCCCCGGCCGCACCGGCGGCAGCAAGGCGACATCGGCGCGCGCGATGGTCTCCCCGGTCGGCGCCGCACCGGCGAAGAGATCGCCCGCATGCACGCGGATCGCCTCGCCCTCCAGCGTGCCGAAGCCCTCCGCGCCGTCGCGCGCGTAGCGGACCCACAGGACCATGCGCATTCCCCCTTGCCGGCCAGGAGGAGGCAGCGCCGCGCCGCATCCTGCAAGGGCGCGCCAGATCTTTACACGATTTTCTTTGATTTACAGTGCTTTCCGCCCCATCCGTCGCCCCCGGCCGGGGCCGGCGAGCCGCGGAGACAAGAAACCTTGCGCCATGCGCGCCGGATGGAGGGAGTCGCAGGAATGTCGAAACTGATCTCGCGCCGGAACCTCGCGCTGGGCCTCGGCGGTGTCTTGAGCGCCGCAGCACTCGGCGGGCGCAGCGCCTCGGCCGCGGGGTGGGAGCCGACGCGGCCCGTGCAGCTCATCGTGCCGGCCGGCACCGGCGGCGGCGCGGACCAGATGGCGCGCGCCATCCAGGGCATCGTCTCCAAGCACAACCTGATGCGCCAGCCGATCGTGGTGGTGAACAAGGCGGGCGGCGCCGGCGCCGAGGGCTTCCTGGAGGCCAAGGGCGCTCGCCGCAACCCGCATGTGCTGATCATCACGCTGTCCAACCTCTTCACCACGCCGATGGCCACCGGCGTGCCCTTCAGCTGGCGCGACCTGACGCCGATCCGGATGATGGCGCTCGATGAGTTCGTGCTGTGGGTGCATGCGGACTCTCCCTGGACCAGCGTGGCCGAGTACATCGCCGCGGCGAAGGCGAGCCGGCTGCGCATGGGCGGCACCGGATCGAAGCAGGAAGACCAGATCATCACCGCCGCCATCGCCCGCGCCACCGGCGCGTCCTTCAACTACGTGCCGTTCCGCGGCGGCGGTGAGGTGGCGGTGCAGCTGGTGGGCCGGCACATCGACAGCACGGTGAACAACCCGATCGAGGCGGTGACGCATTGGCGCGCCGGCGCGCTGCGCCCGCTCTGCGTGTTCGACAGCCAGCGCCTGTCGGGGACCGAGAAGATGACCGAGACCATGGCCTGGCGCGACATCCCGACGGCGGCGGAAAGCGGTCTCGACGTCGAATACCTGATGCTGCGCGGCATCATGGGGGCGCCCGGCATCACGCCGGCGCAGGTCGCCTTCCACGCCGACCTGCTGGCCAAGGTGCGGGAGACGCCGGAGTGGCGCGAGCTGATGACGCAGGGCGCCTTCAACACGACCACCATGACCGGCGACGCCTTCGCCGCCTGGCTGGAGCGCGAGGAGGCGCGGCACCGCGCACTGATGGAGGAAGCCGGCTTCCTCGCCGGGCAGAGCTGATGCCGATCGTGACGGGAGAGGATCCGCGGCACCCGCCGCAGGCGCCGGCCGGTGCCGCGGCCGGTGCGATCTCCCCGGCGATCACGGTGCCGGGCGCGGATGCCGCGCGCGGCATCCGCATGCGGACGATGGAGGTCGTCGCCTCCCTCGGCTTCATGGCCGCCGGCGCGGCGGCGATCTTCGACAGCCTGCGTCTCGGCGCCGGTTGGGCCGCGGACGGGCCGCAGACCGGCTACTTCCCGTTCTGGATCGGGGTGGTGCTGGTGGCGGCGAGCGGCGCCAACCTGGCCGGCATCGCCTATGCCGCCCCCCCCCCCCGCGGCGCGCGGCGCGGGGGGGGCGGGGCCCGCGGGCGGGGGGGGGGGGCCCCGC
>NZ_JBWXTD010000002.1:296847-341750 GCF_056682175.1 Falsiroseomonas sp. RANM36 | reverse complement strand
GGGTTACAACCCGGGCGGGGCGGGCAGCCGCGGGGCGCCAGGGGCCGCCCCGGGCGGCGCGACGGCGGTGGTCGCCTTCGCGGTGTTCGAGATCTGGTTCCTCGTCGCCTTGCCGAAGGGACCGCTCGAGGAATTCCTCGGCTACTGAGCCGGGGCTTCGATCCACAGGACGCGCGGAGCGGACGATGGAAGAACTCGGCCTGCTGATGCAGGGCTTCGCCGTGGCCCTGCAGCCGGAGAACATGGTGCTGATGCTGGTCGGCGTCGTGCTCGGCGTGCTGATCGGCGTGCTGCCCGGCCTCGGCGGCGCCAACGGCATCGCCATCCTGCTGCCGCTGACCTTCGCGATGCCGCCGGTCTCGGCGGTGATCATGCTGTCCTGCATCTACTGGGGCGCGCTGTTCGGCGGGGCGATCACCTCGATCCTGTTCAACATCCCCGGCGAGCCCTGGAGCGTGGCCACCACCTTCGACGGCTACCCGATGGCGCAGCAGGGCCGCGCCGGAGAGGCGCTGACGGCGGCCTTCACCTCCTCCTTCGTGGGCGCCTTCGTCGCGGTGGTGATGATCACCTTCGTCGCCCCCGTGATCGCCGGCTTCGCCCTGCGCTTCGGCCCGCCGGAATTCTTCGCGGTGATGTTCCTCTCCTTCGCCGCCTTCATCGGCATGGGCCGCGGATCGCCGCTGAAGACGCTGATGGCGATGATGCTCGGCTTCCTGCTGGCCGCGGTCGGCATGGATGCGATGACCGGCCAGCTCCGCCTCACCTTCGGCAGCATGGAGATGATCCGCGGCTTCGACTTCCTGGTCGCCGTCATCGGCCTGTTCGGCATCAGCGAGATCCTGATGTCCATCGAGGACGGGCTGCGCTTCCGCGGCCAGAAGGCGCGCATCGACCTGAAGGTCGTGCTGCGCACCTGGGCCGAGCTGCCGCGGCACTGGCTGATCGCGCTGCGCTCCGCGCTGATCGGCTGCTGGATGGGCATCACCCCGGCCGGCGCCACGCCCGCCTCCTTCATGTCCTATGGCGTGGCGCGGCGCATGTCGAAGCATCGCGGGGAGTTCGGCAAGGGCAGGATCGAGGGTGTGATCGCGCCCGAGACCGCAGCCCATGCCGCCGGCACCTCGGCGCTGCTGCCGATGCTGACGCTCGGCGTGCCGGGATCGCCCACCGCGGCGGTGCTGCTCGGCGGCCTCATCATGTGGGGGCTGCAGCCGGGGCCGATGCTGTTCGTCGAGCAGCCGGATTTCGTCTGGGGCCTGATCGCCAGCATGTATCTCGGCAACGTGGCGGGGCTGCTGATCGTGCTGGTGGCCGTGCCCTGGTTCGCGGCGATCCTGCGCGTGCCCTTCTCGGTCATCGCGGCGCTGATCCTCGTGGTCTGCGCGATCGGCGCCTACACGGTGAACAACGCCGAGTTCGACATCGTGCTGATGCTGGCCTTCGGCGTGATCGGCTATGTGCTGAAGAAGCTGGACTACCCGCTGGCGCCGCTGGTGCTGGCGCTGGTGCTGGGCGACCGCACGGAGGAAGCCTTCCGCCAGTCCCTGCTGATCAGCGAGGGCGACCTGACGGTGTTCTTCCACAACTGGCTGTCGGGCTCGATCATGGCGGCGGGCATCGTGCTCGCCGTCTGGCCGCTGCTGTCCGGGTTGCGCCTGCGCTTGTCCCGGCCGGCCGCGGCCTGACGGGGTTGCGTCAGATGAAGACGCCCTTCATGCCGCCGGCCGGATAGCGCGTGCCGGCGGCGGCGCCGGGTGGGATGGTGGCGGAGATGCGCGCCGCCTCCTCCGCGGTCAGCACCACGTCCTGGGCCCCAAGATTCTCGTCGAAGCGCGTGGCGCTGCGCGTGCCGGGAATGGGGAAGACGTCGTCGCCCTGGGCCAGCAGCCAGGCCAGGCAGAGCTGCGCCGGCGTGCAGCCCTTCTCCCGCGCGAAATCCGCAACCCGCATCGCCAGCGCGTGGTTGTGCTCGAAATTCTCCGGCAGGAAGCGGGGATGCTGCGCACGGCGCCCGCCGACATCCTCCAGCGTGTTGATCGTGCCGGAGAGGAAGCCGCGGCCGAGCGGCGCATAGGCGACGAAGGCAATGCCGAGCTCCTGCGTCACCTCGCGCGTCTGCTCCGCCTCCGTGCGATACAGCAGCGAGTATTCGGTCTGCACGGCACTGATGGGATGCACGGCATGCGCGCGGCGGATGCGGTCCGGCGCGGCTTCCGAAAGCCCGAGCCAGCGCACCTTGCCCTGCTCCACCAGCCGCTTCATCGCGCCGACAGTTTCCTCCACCGGCACCGCCGGGTCCACGCGGTGTTGGTAGTAGAGATCGATGTGGTCCACGCCGAGGCGCTTCAGCGAAGCCTCGCAGGCCGCCGCGACATGCGCCGGCGATCCGTCCACGCCGTTGCCGCCGCCCTCGCGCCGGATCTGGCCGAACTTCGAGGCGAGAAAGACCTGGTCGCGGCGCCCCTTGATGGCGCGGCCGATCACCTCCTCGTTGTGGCCCCAGCCGTACATGTCGGAGCTGTCGAGGTGGTTCGCGCCCTGGTCCAGCACGTGATGGATCAGCGCCTCGGACGCCGCGTCGTCGGCATCGCCATAGACGCCGGAGAGCGACATGCAGCCGAGCCCGATGCGCGAGACGAGCGGGCCGTTGGCGCCGAGGGGGCGGCGTTGGGCGGTCATGGCGTGGCCTCCTGCCTGAAACCGATGGCATCCAGTGCGGCGCGCATCGCGGGCGATCGCAGCATGCCGAGGATCGCGTCAGCCTGCGCGCCTTCCGCGACCGGCGCCGCGGCGTAGCCGGTGGCGAGGTCGTGGGGCGGTGGAAACTCGCCGAGCAGGGAGACGCCGGGACGGTTGACGATCTCGGTCACCTGGCTGACGGCAAGCTCGACCTCGCCGCGGCCGCAGGCGGCAACCGCCTCGACGCCGAAGCGGAACAGGCGGGCCTTGGCGCGCACCGCCTCCGCGATGCCGAGTTTTTCGATCACTGACTCGAAATGCTTGCCGGCCGTGGCGCCGCTGCTGCCTTCGGCCCAGCCGATGCTCCCGGCGGCGAGCAGCGCGGCACGCAGTTCCTCGGGGGTTCCGACGGGCCGGCGGGGCGCGCCGTCGCGCAGCGCAAGCCCGGTGCCGGCCAGGCCGAGCTTCAGGATCGCCGCGCGCCGGACCAGGCCCTTCGCCGCCAGCGCCTCCAGCGCGGCGTCGCTCACCACGATCACCGCCGGGCGCTCGCCCGCCAGCACGCGGTCGCGCAGCGCGCCGACGGTGCCCCAGGCGATCTCCGGATGACCGGGCCAGTCCAGCCGCTCGACCGCGGTCTTGATCGCGCCGCAGAAGAAGGCGGGCGGGGTCCTCATGCCGTGCGCTCGAGGATCTCGAGGCCGCGGTTGCGGTCGAGCACATAGACCAGGCCGCGCGCGTCGGTGTCCACGTCGTTCGCCTGCGGGCTGGTCTGGCCGGGCGGCGGCTCCGCCAGCCAGTGCGCCACCTCCTTCGGCGCGGTGGGATCGGCGATGTCCACCACGCGCAGCCCGCCGCCGAACCAGGTGGTGTAGAGGCAGGTGTCCTCCATGTGCTCCTGGAACTGGTGCGCGCCGAAGCGCCCCCCGGCCTTGACGTAGGGGTTGTCCAGCTCGGTCAGGTGCCACATGGACAGCGGCTGGATCTTCGCCGGGTCCGTCACGTCGAACACCCAGAGCCCGCCATGCAGCTGGCCCGCGACATGCTCGTGCTCCTCGTCCACCGCCACGGCGATGTCGCGGCCGCCGATCTGGAAGGGCACGCGCATGAACGTGTGGGTCGGCTCCGGGAAGGGCGGGTGGTAGCGGTACTCGCCGATCACCTTCGGCTTCGTGATGTCGCTGACGTCCAGGATGCGGCAGCCGGCATACCACACCGCGGCGTAGAGCTGGTCGCCATGCCGCAGCGTGTGGTGCAGGCGGTGCTGCTGCCCCTGCCAGCTCGGCACCTCGCCGCTAGCGATGTGCTGGCCCGGCATGTGCCATCGCGAGACCTCGCGCGGCTTTGCCGGATCGGCGATGTCGTAGATCACCAGGATGTTGCCGACATAACCCTCCATCTCGGTCGAGATGTAGGCGTAGCGCGCATCCAGGTCGAAGCGGTGCACGCCGATGCCGCCGGTGATGTGGTGCGTCAGCAGTTTCGGGTTGGAGCGGTCGCTTATGTCCCACATCCGGAATCCGCCCTCGGCATAGGCGGGCGCGGTGAGGGAGGCGCGGGCGCGCGGCAGGAACTCCGGCTTCACCTTGATCGCGGCGGCGAGCTCGGCGTCGGTGATCGGGCGGCCGTGTTGTGCGAGATGCGCCGCCTCGATCTCCGGGATCCGCTTCGCACGGCGCAGCGCATGGCGCTGGTCCTGCTCGACATTCGTCACCATGATGTCGCCCGCGACGCGCACCTTGTGGGTGTGCGAGCCGCTGGAGGGCGGATCGAGGCGCGCGACGACGCGCGGGTTCCGCGGGTCCGACACGTCCACGATGGAGGTGCCGTGCGGCGGCTCCATGTGCCCGACATAGGCGTAGCCGCCATCCACATAGACCTGCCCGCCGCCCGGCATGTCGAGCCAGGCGATCAGCCTGAGGCCCTTCGCGGAAACCGCGCCATCGCTCATCCTGCGTCTTCCTTCAGGCAGCGGCGCGCCGCGCCAGCCGGCGCTCGCGCCAGATCGGCAGCACGACGGAAATCACCAGCAGAACCCACAGCGCATTCGCGATGGGCGAGGAGAACAGGACCATGATGTCCCCCTGCCCGATGCGCAGGCTGCGCAGCAGGTAGCGTTCGAAGATCGGGCCGAGCAGCACGCCGATCAGGATCGAGGTGACGTGGTAGTTCGTCTTGACCGCGATGTAGCCGATCACGCCGAAGATCAGCGCCAGGGCCATGTCGAACATGTATTCGCGGTCCGCGAAGGCGCCGATGACAGTCAGGCCCAGGATCAGCGGCACGATCACATGCACCGGCACGGTCACGACCTTGGAGGCGTAGCGCGCCATGGGCAGGATCAGCGGGATCATGAAGATGTAGGCCACCGTCATCATGACGAAGACGCCATAGGCGATGTTCGGGCTGTCCTGGAACAGCCGCGGCCCCAGCGTGATGCCCTGGTACTGCAGCACGATCATCATCACCGCGGCGGTGGAGCCGCCGGGGATGCCGATCGCCATGGTCGGCACCAGCGTGCCGGAGGTGACGCCGTTGTTCGCGCTTTCCGGCGCGATGACGCCGGGCGCGAAGCCGGTGCCGTATTTCTCCGGCGTCTTGGAGAACAGCCGCGACTGCTGGTACGCCACGAAGGACGCGATGTAGGCACCGGCACCCGGGATCACGCCGATGGCAAGCCCGAGGAACGCGGTCCAGACGATCTGCCACCAATAGCGCAGGGAGAGCCGGATGCCGTCCAGCGTATCCGCCCATTGCGGGCGTTGCTGCGTGGCGGGCTTGCTGCCGCCGCCGAACTTCTCTTCCAGCATCACCAGGCATTCGCTGACTGCGAAAAGGCCGATGAGCACCGGCACCAGCGGCAGGCCGTCATACAGTTCCAGGAAGCCGAAGGTGGCGCGCGGCGTCGAATAGACCTGGTCGGTGCCGATTGCGCCCAGCATCAGGCCGAAGGCCCCGCCGATCAGGCCCTTCAGCATGTCCTTCGCGGCCAGCACCGCAATCAGCGTCAGGCCGAATAGGATGATCACCACCATCTCGACCGAACGCAGGATCAGGCCGAGTTCCGCCAGGAAGGGCAGGACGCCGAGCACGGCGACGGAGGTGATCAGCCCGCCCGCGACCGATGCGATGAAGGACAGCATCAGCGCCTGCTGCGCCTGGCCCTTCTTCGTCATCTGGTAGCCGTCGATGCAGGTGGCGGCGGCACCCGCGCTGCCTGGAATGTTCACCAGGATGGCCGGGATGCCGCCCGACAGATGGTTGGCGCAGTAGAGCGAGATCATGAAGGCGAGCGCCGCCTCCACATCCATCGCCAGCGTCACCGGCAGCAGGATGATCAGCGTGTTCTGCGGCGAGAAGCCCGGCAGCACGCCGACCGCGAGGCCGAGCGCGATGCCCGGGATGATCGCCCACCAGAGCGAGAAGGACCGGCCGAAGAGATCGGCGATCGTCGCGAG
This sequence comes from Falsiroseomonas sp. RANM36, assembly GCF_056682175.1. Lineage (NCBI taxonomy): Bacteria > Pseudomonadati > Pseudomonadota > Alphaproteobacteria > Acetobacterales > Roseomonadaceae > Falsiroseomonas > Falsiroseomonas sp. RANM36. The sequence goes on along the minus strand of NZ_JBWXTD010000002.1, from coordinate 335,610 downwards.
GTCGAGTTCCATCAGTCCACCGGCCCGATGCCGAAGAGCGCTGCCATCGCATGCTCGAAGGGGCCGAGCGGAAAGCGCGTGCCCAGGATGACGATCAGCGTGGCCCAGACGAGCAGCGGCGTGATGACCGAGACGCCGATCAGGCTCGGCCAGTGCCGCCCGCCCAGCAGCCACATGCCTGCGAAGAGCATCAGCCCGAGCGTGATGCTGGTGCCGAGCAGCGGCAGAACGACGAGGAACGCCACCATCAACGCCATCAGCATCAGGCGCACCCGGTCCGTCGCCGGGTCGCCGCCGAGCGAGATGCGCAGCGTCGCCTGCCGCTTCGCCACTCGCCAGCCGACGCGGAGCAGCAGCAGCGCCACCAGCAGCAGCAGCACGCCGCCGATGACGATGCCGTTGGCTTTGGCCTCCCAGGCCAGTTCCTGCACCGTCCAGAAGTAGTAGGCGGTGAAGCCGACCGCGAGGGCAGGGATGATCAGCTCCTGCCCGATCGGCGGAGGGTCGCTGCCTTGGCGTTGCATCCGAACCTCCCTCCGGCCGGGTTGGGCCTAGCGTTGCGCCGAAAGCTGCTGGCGGTAGCGATTCGCCAGCTCGATCATCGCCTGCGCGTATTCCGTGCAGGTCGCGCGGTCGCCGAAGCGCAGCGTCTGCGCCGGCTGGCCGACCTTCTCCATCGATTCCTTGAACAGCGGATCGTCGAAGACCTTCTTCGCCGTGTCCTGCAGGATCTGGAAGCGGTCCGGGAAGCGCTCGATGGCGCGGGTGTGGATTGCCCAGGCCCGCGAGGAGTAGAGGTCGGGGATGCGGGTGCCGAACACCTGGTTGATGGTCGGCGCATTCTCCGTCAGGTCGGCCAGGATGTTCTCCCGCGCGAAGACGCCGAGCACCTTCAGGCGCCCGCGCTGCAGCGTGAGCCCGCTGACCGGCAGCGCGCCGATGTCGGCCTCGCCGTTCATCACGGCGACGAGCGTCGGGCTGCCGCCGCCATAGGGAATCAGGTTGAAGCGCGCGCCCTGCGCCTCGCCCAGCGCCAGCATGCCGATGGAGGCCGGGTGCGGGATGCGGCTGACCGCGACGTTCAGCGGGCGCCGCTTCGCCTCGGCGACGATGTCCTCGACGCGCCGGAAGGGCGAGTCGTTCTTCACGAAGATGGCGCTGTCGTCGATGTCGGTGCGGCAGAAATAGGAGATGTCCTCGGGGAAGCGGAAGCGCGGCCGCTGGAGGGCATACATGATCATCTCCGGCCCCATGTTGCCGAAGAGCAGGTTGTAGGCGTCCGGGTCGCGCCGGTTGACGTAGAGCTCGTAGCCGACCTGGCCGGCCGCGCCGGGGAAGAACTCGTATTCGAACTGCCGCCCGCCGAGCAGCTTCGACCAGGCGTCGTCGAAGGCGCGCGCGAGGCGGTCCGCGCCGCCACCCTGCCCGGTCGGGATCACCACGCGGAAGTTGCGCGTGGGGAAGCCCGATTGCGCCGCGGCGCCGCGCGGCAACGCGGCCCCGCGCGCGGCGGCGGCGGCCCCGGTGCCGAAGGCGCGGCGGCCGATCATGCGGTTGGTGAAGCCCATCGTCGTTTTCTCCTCCCGTTGGACCGGCGGCGCGCCGGCGACGTTCAGTGGCCTTCGGGCGCACCCCGGTAGACCGGGTCCGGCTGCGCGAAGAAGGATGCCAGGATGTGCTTCACCAGCGCATGGTTCTTCTGCTGGAAGCTGGCATGCGAGATGCCGGGCATCACCGCGAACTGCTTGTCCGCATTGGGCAGGCGCCTGAAGAACTCGATCAGGTCGTCGAAGCCGGCGATGCCGTCGAATTCGCCGCGCATCACGATCGTCGGCACCGTGATCCTCGCCGGGTCCACCACCGGCAGGTTCAGGCACATGTCCACATAGGTCCCGATCGGCACGCTGTCGTCGAGGGCGAGGATCGCATCCGCGAAGGCCTCCACCAGCGTCTCGTCGCCGGTCCCGGGATGGTCGCGCGTGAAGATGGAGCGCACGAAGTCGCGGTCGATCGGCCGGCGCTTTCCGCCCGCCTGGTACTCCGGCAGCTTCTTCCGCCGCTTCTCGAGCGTCGGGCTGCCCTCGCCGGTCCAGACGAAGGCGTCCAGGGCGAGGCGCTTCACGCGCTCCGGCCGGCGCTGCGCGAACAGCGCCGCCTTCAGCGCACCCGAGGAGATGCCATAGACCAGCAGCTTCTCGGGCCCGCGCTGCGCCGCGATGTACTCGGCCGCGCGCTCGATGTCGTCGGCGCCGGTGGCGATGTCGCAGATGATGTCGCGATGCTTCGAGGACCGGCCGTAGCCCTCATTGTCCAGGCACCAGGCGTCGTATCCGGCGCGCGCGAACAGATCCATCACGGAGGTATCGTCGCGACCCGGCACCTGCAGGTCGAAGGTGGGCTGGGAGCCCATGGAGGAGCCATGGATGAACAGGATGATCCCACGCCGCGGACCCGGCACCACCGAGCGCTTCTCCCAGAGGAAGAGACGGACATCGCCCTTGTCCGTCCAATGCTCGACGCCCGTCACAGGCTGCACCATCCAGCACGTTCCCCTTCGCCGCGCAAGGGGCCGGCTTGCCGGGGCTCGGCCCGGGCAATCCTGGATTCTTCCCTCGCGCCGTGGTTGCTTGATCTTGCTCGATCATTCGGACGTCGCCGCAGTCGCGTCAAGTCCGCCCCGACGCCGAACATCGTCAGAAACCGAACAGTGCCGCGGGATTCTCCACGAGGATCCTGTGGCGCATCGCCTCCTCCGGTGCCCAATCCTTGAGCAGGTTGAAGAGCTGCACGGAACCGACCTGGTCCGCGAAGGAGAGGTGCGGGTAGTCGCTGCCCCAGATGATGCGATCGGGCGCGGCCGCGATCACGGCATGCGCCATCGGCAGCGCATCGGCGAAGTCGGGCGGCGTGGCCATGCGGTAGGTGCCGGTGAACTTCACATAGCCCTGCACGCCGCCGCCGCGCACGATCTCCAGCAGCTTCACGAAGCCGGGCTGCGCCGGGCCCGCCTTGGCCAGGAACATGCCCATATGCGCCACGCTGAAGGGGCAGCGCAGCGAGGCCAGCGTCGGCAGCAGCTCCTCCGTCAGCCAGCCCGGGCCGAGGAAATCGAGGTGCCAGCCAAGCTCGACGCAGCGCGCTTCCAGCCGACGGATACGCGGCAGCATCGTGGCGGAGAAGCCCGGCACATGCGGCTTCACCGGCGAGTAGTTGATCCGCACGCCCCGCACCCCGATGGCGTGCATCTCCGCCAGCAGCGCGTCCGGCGCGTTCTCCTCCACATCCACGATGCCGCGGCAGCGCGCCGGTCCGACGGCCTTCATGGCATCGAGCATGCACGCATTGTCGCGGCCATAGGCGCTGGGCTGCACGAAGACGAAGCGCTCGATGCCCAGATGCCGTGCCAGCGCCATGTAGTCCGCAAGCTCCGCGACCGGCGGCGCGTAGCGCAGCGGCTCCGCCGATGCGTAGGGGTAGCGTTCCGCAGGGCCGAAGACGTGGAAATGCGCGTCGCAGGACAGCGGCGGCGCGTGGAAGGCGGGCGGCGGTTCGTTCGCGTGCAAGCGGGCTCTCCTATTCCACCCGCACGCCGGCGCGGGCGATCACCTCTTTCCACAGCGCGACGTCGCGCGTGAGGAAGGCGCCCATCGCCTCGGGCGTGGAGGTGACGGGGACCGCGGCCTGGCGCGAGAAGGCCTCACGCAGGGCGGGCTTGTCGCAGGCCGCGACGATCTCCCGGTTCAGCCGCGCGACGATCGGCGCCGGCGTGCCGGAGGGCACGGCGATGCCCCACCAGTAGGACATGGTGTAGCCGGGCTGCCCGGCCTGCGCGAAGGTCGGCACGTCCGGCAGCATCGCGCTGCGCGAGTCGCCGCTGACGGCGAGCCCCAGCAGCGATCCGCCGCGCACATGCGCGACGCCGGAGGCGAGGCTCGCGATCGCCATGTCCACGCGGCCCGCGATCACTTCCTGGATCGCCGCGGCGACGCCACGGAACGGCACGTGCAGCGCGCGGATGCCGGCGACGTTCAGCAGCAGCTCCATCGCGAGATGCGCCGACGAGCCCTGCCCGCCGGAGCCGAAGCTGATCTCGCCCGGCTTCTGCTTCGCCAGCGCGACAAGCTCCGCCAGCGTCTTCGGGCCGAGGCCGGGGCGGACCAGCAGGATCGAGGGCGAGGTGGCGATCTGGCTGACCTGCTGCAGGTCCTTCAGGGGATCATAGGGCAGGTTGTGGTAGAGGCCCGGCGAGATCGCCAGCGAGTTGTCGGTCAGCAGCATGGTGTAGCCATCGGGCGGGCTGCGGACGACGGCGGTGGCGCCCACCGTGCCGCCGGCGCCGGTGCGGTTCTCCACGATCACCTGCTGCCCCAGCGGCCCGGACATCTCGGCCGCGACCAGCCGGGCGGAGGTGTCGGTGAAGGAGCCCGGCGCGAAGGGCACGACGATGCGCAGCGAGCGGTCCGGCCAGCCCGACTGCGCGAAGGCCGGCCTTGCGAGCGGCGCGGCGGCAAGCGCGCCGAGCAGGGTGCGACGGTTCATGGCGTGGTGTCCTCCCTTCATGAATCTTTGCGGCCGACAGCGGCGCGCCAGCGTGCCAGCACGGCGCCGCGGCTCCCCGGGTCGAGGAGACGCTCGAAACCCTCATCCAGCGGAATCGAGGAGACGGGCTGCGCCGCGGCGCCGAGGATCGGATACAGCCCCGCCGCGCCAAGCGCCGCCTGCCCCTCCGGCGAGACGAGATGCGCGAGGAACGCCGCCGCGGCTTCCGGATTGGCGGCGCGGCGCGGGATGAAGGCCACGCGCGCCACCGCCGGCGGCGGCGCGGCGGAGGGTGCGATGGAGAGATCGGGATGCGCCGCCGCCGCGCGCGCGGCATAGGCGCCGAGCATGTGCAGGCCGAGCCCGGCCCCCTGCTCCATCGCCGCGGCAAGCTGACCGATGGAGCCGACCGGGCGCGGCGCGACGGCGGCCAGAGCCGCCAGCATCGCGTCGAACTCCGGCTCCTCCAGGTTCCAGCGCAGCATCGCCAGGAAGCCGAGTCCGTTCGCCTCGATATCGGGCACCACGACCTGGCCACGGAAGCGTGCAGCCTGGGCGCGCAGCAGCGAAGCGAGCTCGCCGGGCGTGCCCGCCGGCGCGGGCGGGCCGCGCATCAGGGTGACGATCGGCTCCGCCGTCGTGGAGAGCGCCAGGTCGCGATAGGCCGCCCAGTGCGGCAAGCCATGCGCGACGCCATGGGGCTGCGCCTCGCCCTGCAGCACCAGGCCCATCTGCAGGTCCATGGCGCTGCTCCAGATCAGGTCGGCCGTGGCGCCGCCGGCGGCGCGCTCGGCCAGGAAGCGCTGGTGCAGGGCGGTGCTGATGCCGAAGACGAAATCCAGCTCCACCGCGGGATGCGCGGAAACGAAGCTGGCCAGCAGCGGCTCGCAATAGCGGCGCTCGGCGGCCGAGAGCAGCGTGAGGCGACCGCCCGCCATCTCAGCCGCCGATGAGCGCCCGCAGCGTCGCCACGTCGGCCCGCGCCGCGCCCATCAGGTAGCCGACATCGTTGCCGGCGATCAGGAACCGCGCGCCGAGCCCGATGAGGTCGCGCTGCAGTTCCGCATCGCCGCGGATACCGCCTACGCCCAGCACCTTGCCATGCTTCGCGCAGCCGGCGGCCACGCGCTCATAGGCGGCGCGAAGGTCGGGGTGACGGAGCTGGCCGGGAATCCCCATCTCGGTGCAGAGATCGTTGGAGCCGATCAGCAGCACGTCCACGCCGGGCACCGCCGCGATGGCCTCGGCATTCGCCACACCCTCCGGCGTCTCGATCATGCAGACGAGCGTGGTGTTGGCGTTCAGCGCGGCGTTGATCTCGCCGAGCGGCAGGGCGCGATAGCGCACGCCAGGCCCCGCCCCCATCACGGAACGCCGGCCGAGCGGGGGGAAGCGCGCGGCGCGCACCAGCGCCTCGGCCTCGGCCGCGGTGTTGACATGCGGCACGATGAGGCCCTGCGCGCCGCCGTCCAGGATCCGCCCGATCCAGTCCGCGCCATGGCCGGGCGGCCGGACCAGCGGCGCGATGCCGAGGCCCGCGGACGCCACGCAGATCGCCGAGACCGTCTCGGGCGAGAGCGGGCTGTGCTCCATGTCCAGATACAGCGCGTCGAAGCCGCAGGAGGCGGCGATCTGGGCGATGTCGGGGGTGCGGGTCTGGCGCACGCCCATGCACAGGACGGTCCCGCCTTCGGCAAGCCTTCGCTGCGCCGGATTCGCGGCTGTATCCTGGGCCGTGATGACCGCTTCCTCCTGCCCCGCGGCGCCCTTGGTGGCGCCGCTTCATGACCGACGCCACGCTAGGGGCCTTGCGTTGGGATGTCCAGCATGACGGGACTTTCTTCACCGCGTCGCTCCGGCAGCAGCCTCGACCGCATGCTCGGCCTGCTCGACGTCTTCACGACGGCGGCGCCCGCCTGGTCCACCGAGGACCTGATCCGCTACTCGGGCGCGTCCCGCTCCACTCTCTATCGCTACCTGAAGGCGCTGCAGGCGGCGGGGCTGCTGTCGCCGGTCGCAGGCGGCGCCTGGATGCTGGGGCCGCGGATCATCGAGCTGGACCGCACCATGCGCCTCTGCGACCCGGTGAGCGCGGGCGGCAGCCCGCCGATGCGGCGCCTGGCGGCGGAGACCGGGTTCAGCGGGCTGCTCTGCCTGCTCTTCAGCGGCGCCGTGATGTGCGTGGACGACGTGCCGGCCGCGGGCGCACCGGCCGGGCTGTTCAGCCGCGGGCAGCGACGGCCGCTCTTCGCCGGCGCGGCCTCCAAGGTGATCCTGGCGCATCTGCCGCCGCACCGGCTGCGCACGCTTTTCGCGAAGCACCGCACGACCATCGCGGCGGCGGGCCTCGGCGCGGATTGGGATGCGTTCCGTACGGCGCTGCGCCTGATCCGGGAGGCCGGGCATTGCGTCACCGTCGGCGAGTTCCAGCCCGGCGTGCTCGGCATCGCCGCGCCGCTCTTCAACCCACAGGGCGAGGTGCTGGGCAGCCTCGGCATCGCGACGGAATCGAACCGCGTGCCGCCCGCCGCAAGGCCGGCCCTCGCGGAGCAGGTGATGGCGGCCGCGCGCGAAGCCTGCGCGCGGCTGATCGAGGAACAACCGCAGGCCGCGCGGCCGGCGCGCGCGGTCGGGTGAGCTACAGCGGCACCGTCACCACGATGAACACCAGCCGGCCCATGCCCGTGTTCTGCAAGGCGTGCGGGACATGCGGCGGGATCAGCGCGCAGTCGCCGGCGCGCACGACATGCGCGGCCTCGCCCAGCTCCAGCAGGCCCTCGCCTTCCAGGAAATGATAGATCTGCTCCTTCGTCTCATGCGCGTGGCGCGCCACATGCGCGCCGGGCGCGTAGGAGGAGATGCGGTAGTCGGTCAGCCGCGACCCGCCCTCCCCTGCGGCGACCAGCACCTTGGACAACGCCCCGCCGTGATGCCCCGGGCCTTCGATCCAGGGCACCGCGGCGGCGTTGCGCAGCACGCCCACCGAGGCGGCGCTCACTGCGCGACCTCGAAGCGGACATGCCTGGCGAGGTCGTCCCAGCGCCGCAGCTCGCTGTCGAGATGCGTGGCGAGCGTCGCGGGATCGCTGCCTTGCGCCTCCACCCCGATGCCCTTCAGACGGTCCGCGACCGCGGGATCGCGCACGGCCGCGACGGCGGCCTGGTGCAGGCGCGCCAGCACCGGCTCCGGCAGCCCGGCCGGGCCGAGCAGGCCGAGCCACTCATACAGCGCAAAGCCCGGCAGCACCGTCTCCGCCACCGTCGGCACGCTGGGCACCGCATCGCTGCGGGTGCGGCCGGTCACGGCCAGCGCGCGCAGCGAGCCGTCCAGGATGAAGGGGCGCGCGGTGGGCAGCACGGCGAAGACGAACTCGACACGGCCGGCGACCAGGTCCGTCATCACCTGCCCGCCGCCCCGATAGGGCACATGCGTCGCGCGGATGCCGGCGGCGTGCATGAACATCTCGGTCGTCAGGTGGTTGCCGCTGCCGTTGCCCGCCGAGCCGTAGTTCATCTGGCCGTTGCGCTGCTTCGCCAGCGCCACGAACTCGGCGATGGAGCCCGCCGGCGACGCGCGCGGCACCACCAGCACCATCGGCACCAGCCCGACCAGGCTCACCGGCGTGAAGTCGCGCCGCGCGTCATAGGGGATGTCGCGGAACAGCACGGGGTTCGCCGCCAGCGCGGTGGTGGCCAGCACCAGCGTGTGGCCATCCGCCGGGGCGCGCGCCGTCATGCCGAAGCCCAGCATCGCCGCGCCGCCGGGGCGGTTGTCCACCACCACCTGCTGGCCGAGTTGATCGCCGAGCGCCGGCGCGATGATGCGGGCCGTGATGTCGGTGATGCCGCCGGGGCCGTAGGGGACGATCAGCCGGATCGGCCGGTCGGGGAAGGCCATCGCCGCCGGCGCAAGACCGAGCAGCAGGGCGGCGCCGAGCGCCGCGGCAAGCAGCCGTCGCATGCGTTTCCTCCTTGGGCCGCGCGTTGCGGCACCGGGAAGAATGTCCCACCATGCGGCATTCGATCAAGCTCAGGATCGCGGGCATGGTGGACGAACTCCGCATCTACACCCTTCGGCCCGGCGCGATGGAACGCTACATGGACCTCGCGGAGAAGGTCGCCGTGCCGGTGCGCGGCGACCGCTTTGGCGTGCTGCTCGGCTTCTGGGCCGGCGAGGTCGGCGCCGCGAACGCGGTGTTCAACCTGTGGCGGCACAAGGACCTGGAGACGCGCCGCACGCTGCGGCTGGAATTGGAGGCGCTGCCCGCCTGGCGCGAGCAGTACCTTGCGCATGTCCGCCCGCTGATGCTGCGTCAGGTGGTGCGCTTCATGGACGCGGTGCTGCCGCTGCGCCCGCCGCCCACGCCCTCGCGCCTCTACGAATTCCGGCTGATCCGCAGCGTGGCCGGCGGCGCGGGCGAACTGGCGCGCACCGTGGCGGCGGATGGCGAGGCGGGCACGCTCGGCGTCTGGGTCACGACCGCGGGGCCGATCAACGAGGTCGTGCAGCTTCTGGCGCATCCCGACGCGTCCGCGCGCTTCGCCCGCTCCTGGCACCAGGACGGCGTGCTGGCGCGGCACGGGTCGCTCGTCGAGGAGGTGGAGAGCAGCCTGGTGCTGGCCGCGCCGCATTCGCCGCTGCGCTGATCGCGCGGAAACGAGAAGCGGCTATGCCACCGCGCGCTGCTGCATCACCTGCCGCGCCTGCCAAGCCGTCGCGCTGATCGAGGACAGCGCGGGCTTGCCGAAGCGCTGCGCCAGGCCGTCGAGCACCGCATGCGTCGGCAGCTGCGAGCAGCCGATGAACAGCGCGTCCACATCATCGCCCATGGTGCGCTCCGCGAGCTGCCGCACCTCCTCCGCCGTGATGCGGCCGAGCGCATGCACATCCGCGGCGCGGAAGCTGTCCAGCCGCTCCACCGCGATGCCGCCATCCTCGAGGAAGGCGGTCAGCTGCGCGTTCACCGCATCATGGTAGGGCGTCACCACCGCGATGCGCTTCGCACCCGCCGCCTGCAGCGCCAGCACCATCGAACGCGCGGTCGTCACCACCGGCAGGCCCGTCACCCGCGCCAGCTCCGATGCCAGTTCCGCGTCGCCCGCGGGGCCGGAGATGAAGCCCGCGGCCGTGCAGCCATAGGCCACGAGGTCATGCGTCGCCGGCGAGAAGTTTTGGGCCGCCAGCGCGATCGCCGTGTCGCGATAGGCCGGCATCGTCTCCTTCGTCAGCAGGCCGGCGCCGCGCGGGATGCCGACACGCGTGATCTGCGCGCCGGGCGGCAGCCAGGCCGCCAGCTCGCCTTCCATCGTGGTGTTGTTCGCCGGCACCATCAGGCCGACGCGCAGTGTCTGGCTCATGCGGCACCTTTCGGCAGCGGTTGCAGCGGCGGAGCGGTGCCGTCGGGCAGCGGCGGCCGTGCGGTGTTCAGCACCATCGCGAGCATCGCATAGTAGCCGCAGAGCGCCAGCAGATCGAGGATCGCCGCCCGGCCGAACCGCGCCTCCGCCGCCGCGAAGAGCGCATCGGGCAGGTCGCCTGTGTCATGCGCGGCCAGCGCGATGTCGTAGACCAGCCGCTCATCCTCCTGCATCGGATCGGGGCGCCGGCCGAGGCGGATCGCCTCGATGATATGCTCCGGCACGCCCTCGTTCCGCGCGATGCGGGAATGCGCGACCCATTCGTACTGGCAGGTCCAGTGCCGTGCCGTGGCCAGCACCACGATTTCCACCAGGCGCTGCGGCAGGCCCGTGCCGAAGCGCAGATGCTCGCCCAGCGCCTGGATGCGATGCGCAAGCTTCGGGTTGTGCAGCAGCGCCAGGAACGGCCCGCGCACGCCACCGCGCGGCCCGCCGGCGATCTCGGCCACCAGGGCGCGCTGCGCCTCGTCCATCGCCTCCGGCGGGACGGCGGGGAATCGTGCGCTCATGCCGCCTTCCAGCCCAGCTGCACGGCCTTCAGCGTCGGCCGCGTGATCGAATGCGCCGCTTGGCGCGTGCCCTTCGGCAGCGATCGCCAGTGCAAGGCGCGCAATTCCCCGAAGACATGCGGCAGGCGCGTCCAGCTCTCCCCGCCATCGGTGCTGCGGAACAGCTCGCCGAGATTGGTGCAGACGAAGATCAGCATGGGATCGGCGGAATCCGTCGCGATGCACCACACGCTGCTCTCCAGCACGCCCGGCAGCTTCGCATCCTCCCAGCTCCGGCCATGGTCGCGCGAGCGCAGCAGGAAGCCGTCATTGCCCGGCGGGCCGTTGCCATTGGCCAGGAACACCACGCCGGAGTTGTCAGCGCGCGGCTGCACGCCGCGGGTATAGGGCCAGGGCGAGGGCAGCTCCTGCAGCTGCCAGCTTTCCCCATCGTCCTCGCTGCGGTGCAGGCCGCGATTGGTGGTGGCGAGCAGCGCCTTGCCGCCGCCCGGCAGCGCGATCACCGCAAGGCCATGGACGTCGCCGGAGACGAGGCCGGAATCCTTCCTCTCCCAGTTCTGCCCGCGATCCTTGCTGCGGTAGATGCTGCCGATCTCCACCGAGGCCCAGACCGTGCCGTCATCCACCGGATCGAACAGGATCTGCGTGACGCGCGTCGGCCCCATGTTCTGCTCGGAGAACTGCGCGAGGCCCGGCGCCTGCAGCTGCCGCCAGCTGCGTCCCGCATCGGCCGACCGCCAGAAGGAGGCCGGCCGCGTCCCGGCGATCAGCACATCCGGATCCTTCGGATCGATCGCCACGGCCCAGACATCCTGCATGGGCGAGTCCAGCGCCGCCCAGCGCGCACTCGGCTCGTCCCAGCGATAGAGGCCCATGTCGGTGCCCGCGAACAGGCGCTCGGGCCGTGCCGGATGGCTCGCCAGCGACCAGACGCGCGCCTCCAGATACATGCCGGAGTGGCTGTTCGGATGCACCCAGCTCTCGCCCAGGTCGTCGCTGAACCAAGCGGAGTGGCCGGCGGTTCCGGCATAGACATGCACTTCGCGCGTCGCATCGCGTGCGGCCACCAGCGTTCCCTCCTGCCCGGTCGTCGCGGCTCGGCCTTGACCGGTTGCACAAACTAATCCCAGCATGCGGCAAATCTCAACAGCCGGCGACGATCCGGCATGAGCGGGAGGACGCGAGATGGAGATGCGCGCGACGCGACGGGGCCTGCTGCTGTCGGCCTGCGCCCTGCCCTTCCTCGGCCGCGGCGCCGCCGCCCAGGCCTGGGCGCCGAACCGGCCGGTGCGCATCGTGATCGGCTTCCCGCCCGGCGGCGGCATCGACATCCTGGCGCGGCTCATGGCGCCGAAGATGGCGGAGAAGCTCGGCCAGCCCGTGGTCGTGGAGAACCGCCCCGGCGCCAACGGCCTGCTCTCCACCGAGACCGTCACGCGGGGCGAGCCCGATGGCCATGCGATCCTGTTCGGCACGACGGGCGTGCTGGCTGTGAACCAGGCGCTGTACCCCGACAAGGTGGACCTGCTGCGCGACCTGGCGCCGCTGTCGCATGTCGCCTCCCTGGATTTCGTGCTGGTGGTGAACCCGGCCGTGCCGGCGCAGACCCTGCCGGAGTTCATCGCGCTGGCGAAGGCGAAGCCCGGCGAGCTCAATTTCGGCTCCTCCGGCAATGGCGGCCTGCCGCATCTCTCGGGCGAGCTGCTCAATGCGCAGGCGAGCATCCGCACGGTGCATGTGCCTTATCGCGGCAGCGCGCCGGCCTATGCCGACCTGATCGGCGGGCGCGTGCAGTTCATGTTCGACGCCTTCGCCATCGGCCGCCCGCATATCGAGGCCGGGCGCGTCCGCGCGCTGGCCACCACCGGATCGAAGCGCATGGCGGCGCTGCCGAACGTGCCGACGCTGAAGGAGACGCTGCCGGAGTTCGAGGTGCAGAACTGGTACGGCATGTCGGTCCGCGCCGGCACGCCGGATGCCGCGATCGCGCGGCTGCAGCAGGAAGTCGCCGCCGCCCTGCGCGACCGGGAGGTGGCCGAGCGCGCGGCGACGCTCGGGCTCGACCTCGTCGGCAGCACCGCCGCGCAGTTCGCGGCCTTCCAGCGCGCCGAGATCGCGAAATGGGGCGGGGTGATCCGCGCCGCGAACATCACCGCGCAATAGCGCCGGCCGCCCGGCTTCCCTGCCGGCCATCCCTGCGGCACTCTGCCGCGCCAGGGAGAACGTGCCCGCGGCATGAGCCTTGCTCCGTCAGGTTTGCCTGGGGCAAGGCCAGACCGCGTGGCCGGTGGGAGAGAGAGCGAATGATGACCAGGATCGGTACGATGGGCCGCGCGCTGCTGGGCGCGGCGTTGGGCGCCGCGATGCTCGTGGGGCCCGCCCGGGCGCAGGGCCAGGTGAACATCCAGGCGGTGACGCAGCCCTCGCCGGCCATTCCGCAATGGACGCGCGTGGACATCCCGATGCTGCGCGATGGCCTGCCGCAGCGGAGCAACGGGCGCGTGCGCGTCTCACTGTCCTCCTGGCCCGAGCGCAGCCTGAACGGGCCCGAGATCGTGCGGCTGGTGCGGTCGGGGCAGGTGGACATCGGCGCCGTGCCGCTGAACACGGTGGCCGGCGACGTGCCGCTGCTCGACATGCCCGACCTCGCGGGCCTGAACCCCGATATCGGGCAAGCCCGCCGCGTGGCGGAGGCGCTGACGCCGGAGCTCAACCGCGGACTGGAGCGGATCGGCGTGCGCATCATCGCCACCGCCCCCTACCCCGCCCAGGTGCTGTTCTGCCGCGAGCGCGTGAACAGCCTGGCGGAGCTGCGCGGCAAGCGCATCCGCACCGGCGGCGGCTCGATCAACGACTTCGTGACCGCGGTGGGCGGCCAGGCGGTCGGGATCGGCTTCCCCGAGGTCTATGGCGCGCTGGAACGCGGCGTGGTGGATTGCGCCATCACCGGCACCGGCAGCGGCAACGGCGCGCGTTGGTACGAGGTGACCACGCACATGTATGCGCTGCCCGTGGCCTGGTCCACCTTCGGCTACTTCGTCAACCTCAACTGGTGGAACCGCCTGGACGCGCCGACGCGCGACCTGATCACCACCACCTTCGCCGAATTGCAGGACGCGCAGTGGAAGCTCGGCGATGAAGCGACCGAGGACGGCATCGCCTGCAACACCGGCGCCCGCGCCGGCTGCTCGATCGGCCGGCTGGTGGAGAACCGGCCGATGACCGTCACCCGCGCGACGCCCGAGGACCTGCAGACGCTGCGCGGCATCCTGACCAACAACGTGCTGCCCGCCTTCGTCCGCCGCTGCGGGGCCGCCTGCGGCGAGACCTACAACCGCATCGTCGCGCCGATCTCCGGCGTCCGGTACGAGGCGCGGTGACACACGCGCGCCGGGCCCTCCCCGGTCGGCGAGGGCCCGCAGGATGCTGATGGCCGCCACGGCGCTGCGCCGCGGCATCACCGTCGTCGCCACCGTGATGGGCGCCGTCGCGGGCTGGGGCTTCGTGCTCTGCGCCTTCTTCATCGCCGTCGAGGTGCTGGCGCGCGCCTTCCTGCGCGTCAGCACCGGCTCCACCGTGGAGATCTCGGGCTACATGCTGGCCTTCGGCCTCTCCTGGGGGCTCGCGAGCACGCTGACGCAGCGCGGGCATGTGCGCATCGACATCCTCATCAACCGCCTGCCGCGGCATGCGCGCGTGCCGCTCCACCTGCTCTCCCTGGCGCTGCTGGCGGTGTTCGTCGGCTTCCTCGCCTATGGCGCCTGGATGCTGGTGGATGAGAGCCTGCTGTTCGGTGCCTCCGACATCAGCGCGCTGCGCACGCCGCTGGCGATCCCGCAGGGCCTCTGGGCCGGGGGGCTCGTCGTCTTCCTCCTGCTGATCATCGCGATGCTGCTCGAGAACCTGCTGCTCGCGATCGCCGGCGATGCGCGCGCGGTGGAACGCAACCTGGCCTCCCGAACCTATGGCGAGGAGGCCGAGGAAGCGCTGGAGGCGCTGAAGGACGGCAAGGCCGGCCGGGAGACGAAGCCGTGATCGCCGCAGTCTTCATCCTCGCCGTCGTCGGACTGTTCCTGGGCCTGTCGCTGACCGGCGTGGTGGGTGCCGAGCAGGGCGCGCTGCTGCCGACCGTGATGGTCCTCGGCGTCTTCGCCGCCTTCTTTGCGGGCGGCATCTATGTCGGCGCGGCGCTCGGCATGCTCGGCATCCTCGCCGGCTTCGCCTTCTCGGACCGGCCTTTCTGGACCTTCCTCGGCCAGACGGCCTGGGGCCCCTCCTCCTCCTTCGTGCTGGTCTCGGTGCCGCTCTTCCTGCTGATGGGCGAGATCCTGCTGCGCGCCGGACTCTCGGCGCGCCTGTACCATGCGCTGAACGTCTGGCTGGACCGCACGCCCGGCGGACTGCTGCACACCAACATCCTCTCCTGCAGCGTCTTCTCGGCCGTCTCCGGCTCCTCTGTCGCGACGGCCGCGGCGATGGGCTCGGTCGCCCTGCCCTATTTCCAGGGCAAGGGCTACGACACGCGCGTCGTGATGGGCTCGCTCGCCGCGGGCGGCGCGCTCGGCATCCTGATCCCGCCCAGCATCGTCTTCATCGTCTATGCGCTGATGACAGAGACCTCCGTCGGCGCGCTCTACCTCGCCGCGCTCGGTCCCGCGCTGCTGATGATCCTGCTCTTCACCGGCGTGATCCTCCTGAACCGCAAGGCGGCGCCGCCGCCTTCGGAGCGCATCCCGCTGCGCGACAAGCTGCGCGCGCTGGTCGGCCTCATCCCGGTCATCCTGCTGATCCTGGTGGTGCTGGGCACGATCTATGCCGGCCTCGCCACGCCGACGGAATCGGCCGCGCTCGGCGTCGTCGCCTCGCTCGGCATCGCCGCGCTGGAGGGGCGCTTCTCCTTCCGCATGCTGCACCAGAGCGCGGAGGCGGCCGCACGCAGCACCTCGATGATCGGGCTGATCCTGCTCGGCGCCTATGTGCTGAACTACATCATCAGCCTGCTCGGCGTGCCGCAGATGATCGCCTCGGTGGTGGATGGCCTGCCCTTCCCGCCCTGGGTCGTGATGCTGCTGATCATCGCCTTCTACGTCGTGCTCGGCACCTTCATGGAAGGCTTCTCCATGATCATCACGACGGTGCCGCTGGTCTTCCCGATCGTCGTCTCGCTCGGCTACGACCCGATCTGGTTCGGGGTGGTCGTCACCATGCTGGTGGAGATCGCGCTGATCAGCCCGCCCTTCGGAACGGTGCTCTTCGTGCTGCAGGGAATGCGGCGCGACGGCAAGCCGATCGGCGACCTGTTCGTGGGCGTGCTGCCCTTCGTCGGCGCCTACATCCTCGCGATCCTCATCCTGATGATCTTCCCCGGCCTCGCGCTGTGGCTGCCCTCCGTCGCGGGGCCCTGACGGGCGAGTTGTCCGGACAATAGCGGCGCGCTAGCCTGCGGGCGACAGGAAGGATCGCCCCATGACGGACAGCCTCGGCTGGCGCCGCAAGTTCGGCGTCATCGCGCCCTCCACCAACACCTCGGTGCAGCCGGAATTCGACGCCATGCGGCCGCCCGGCGTCACCAACCATTTCGGCCGCATCCGCATCCCCAACATGAAGCTCGCCGGCGACGCGGATTTCAGCGCGCTGATGGACGCGATCCGCGGCACCATCATGGAGTGCGTGGATTCCGTGATGTCCTGCGAGCCCGACTACCTGGTGATGGGCATGTCGGCCGAGACCTTCTGGGACGGGCTGGAAGGTTCGGTCGAGCTCGAGAAGCGCATCGAGGCCCGTGCCGGCGTGAAGGTCGCGATGGGCTCCGACGCCTGCCGCGCCGCGCTGCGCACGCTCGGGCCGGACATCACCCGCATCGCGGTGATCACCCCCTACCAGCCCGTGGGCGACAAGCAGGTGGTGCGCTTCTTCAACGATTGCGGCTACGAGGTGGCGGCGCTCAAGGGCCTGAAATGCGAGAGCCCGGTCGCCATCGCGCATGTCTCCGAACGCACGCTGCGCGACGCCATCCTGGAGCTGAACGACAGTTCCGTGCAGGCGATCGTGCAGGTCGGCACCAACCTGGCCATGGCGCGGCTCGCCGCCATCGCGGAGTTCTGGCTCGACAAGCCGGTGATCGCCATCAACACCGCGACCTACTGGTGGGCGCTGCGGCAGAACGGCATCCAGGACAAGGTGCAGGGCTTCGGCGCCCTGCTCGAGAAGCACTGAGAGGCATGCCGCCGCGCGACGTCACGCCGCGCGCCCCGCTCTATGCCCGCATCGAACAGCGGCTGCGTGATGCCATCGCCGAAGGCCGCTACGCGGTCGGAACGCTGCTGCCGACGGAGGCCGAGCTCTGCGCCACGCTGAAGGTCTCGCGGCACACGGTGCGGGAGGCGATGCGCCGGCTGGTCGAGGCAGGACTGGTCGAGCGGCGCCAGGGCGCGGGCAGCATCGTCATCGCACGCGAACCGCCGCTCGGCGAGGTCTTCGCGCTGCCCAGCATCGACGGGCTCAACCGCTACGGCGAGGACACACGCCTGCTGATCCATCACCGCGCCATGGCGCCGCTCGGCCGGGAAGAGGCCGCGCTGGCGCAGGGTGCTGTCGGAGCAATGTGGCTGTCGGTGCAGGGGCTGCGCATCGGCCAGGATGGCAGGCCGCTCGCCACCACCGACATCCTGATCCATCCCCGCTTCGCCGCGATCGCCCCCGACCTGCCCGAGCGCGGCGCGATCCACCGCGCCATCGAGCAGCGCTTCGGCGTGGAGGTCGCCGAGGTGGTACAGGAGATCTCTGCCGGCCCGCTGCCCGCCGCCGCCGCAGCCGCGCTGCACCGCAAGCGGCGGGCGACCGGCATGCTCCTGACGCGCCGCCATGTGCTGACGGATGGCGCGACGCTGCTGGTCTCGCGCAACTGGCACCCGGCCGAGGGTTTCGCCTACGCCATGCGGCTGCGCCGGCAGGAAGGCTGAGACTTCACGCGCGCCACGCCGCGCGCTAGGCAATGTCCGGACAAGTTCCGGGGAACCCGCCATGTGGCCGGATGAGGCGCGGCTCGCGCTCAGCATCGTGGTGAATGTCGAGGAAGGCGCCGAGATGTCGCTGCGCGACGGCGACAAGGGGCCGGAGCCGGTGGACGAGCTCGGCGTCCATCTGAAGGTGCCGATCCGCAACTTCGCCAACGAGTCCAACTACGAATACGGTATCCGCGCCGGCTGGCCGCGCGTGGACGCCATCCTGAAGAAGCACGCCATCCCCGCGACCTTCACAGCCGCGGCGATGGCGCTGGAGCGCGCGCCGCAGATCGGCCGCGCCATCGCGGCGGGTGGTCACGAGCCCTGCAGCCACGGTTGGCGCTGGATCCACCAGTTCTCCTACAATGAGGAACGCGAGCGCGACTTCGTCCGTAAGGCGGTGGAGAGCATCCGCGCCACCACGGGTCAACGCCCGCTCGGCTGGCTTTCGCGCTACCTGCATTCGCCCCGCCTGCGCCGCACTTTGGCGGAGGAAGGTTTTCTGTACCACATGGACGACTTCTCGGACGACGTGCCGCGCTGGGATGTCGTGGAGACGGATGCCGGGCCGCGCGCCATCATGCTCGTGCCCTATGCGCTCGACACCAACGACATGAAGTTCTGGCTCGCGCCCGGCTACACGCCGGAACAGTGGCTGGACTACGCCGTCGAGACCTTCGAGGTGCTGTGGGAGGAAGGAAGTTCGGCGCCGCGGATGATGTCGCTTGGCCTGCATCTGCGCATCATCGGCCGGCCGGGCCGCATCCGTGCCTTCGACCGCTTCGTCCAGCATGCCCGCAGCAAGGCGGGCGTATGGTTCGCGACGCGGCTGCAGATCGCGCGCGCCTTCGGCGCCCACACCCCCGCCCCCGCGGAGCCCGCCGCACGATGAACTACGACGTCACCGAAGCCCTCGCCCGGCACGCAGCGCGCGTGCGCTTCGCGGATCTCAGCCCTTCGGCCATCGCGAAAGCAAAAACCTTCCTGCTCGACACGATCGGCGTCGGCGTCGCCGGCAGTTCCGGCACGGGCGTCTCGCAGGTGCTGGAACTCGCGCGCTCCTGGGCGCCCGGCGACGAGGCGACCTCCTGGGTCGGCGGGCACCGCATGTCGGCCGGGTCGGCGGCCATCGCCAACGCCTATCTCATCCACTGCCTGGAATTCGACTGCGTCCATGAAGGCGCGGTGGTGCATCCGATGGCCACGCTGCTCTCCGCGCTGATGGCCTGGTCGGAACGCGAGGCCGCGCGCGGCCGCCCCGTGGACGGCAAGCGGTTCCTGGCGGCGATGGCGGTCGGCGTGGATGTCGCGGGCAATCTCGGCATGGCGACGGACGCGCCGCTGCGCTTCTTCCGCCCCGCCACCGCCGGCGGCTTCGGCGCCACCGCGGCGATTGGCAACCTGGCCGGCTTCGACGCCGCCACGATCCGCAGCGCCTTCGGGCATATGTACGCGCAGACCTGCGGCACGATGCAGGCGCATGTCGAAGGCTCGCCCGCGCTCGGCCTGCAGATCGGCTACAACGCCCGCGGTGCCATCGGCGCGATGGACCTCGCCGCCGCCGGCCTGACCGGCCCGCTCGACGTCTTTCACGGCCGCTACGGCTACTACGTGCTGATCGAGGACGGACAGTTCCACCCGGAACGCGTCGCCGAACGTCTCGGCAAGCGCTGGGAGATCGAGCAACTCTCGCACAAGCCCTTCCCCTCCGGCCGCCTGACGCATGGCCTGGTGCACGCGCTGCGCGACATGATGCGCGAGCACGGCTTCGCAGCCGACGACGTCGCGGAGGTGGTCTGCTACGCGCCGCCGCTGGTGCGCCGTCTGGTCGGGCGCCCGCTCGTGCCCGACCCGGCCTCGAACTACGCCAAGCTCTGCCTGCCCTTCGTCGGCGGCGTCTGGCTCGCGCATGGCGCCTGCGACGTGCCGCATTTCCGCGGCGAGGCGCTGCGAGACCCCCGCGTGCACGCCTATGCCGCGCGCATCCGACACGAGCCGGACGGCAACACCAACGAGAACGCGCTGGACCCGCAGCGCTTCGTGATCACGCTGAAGTCCGGCGCCGTGCATGAGATGCTGCTGCCCCATGCCTATGGGCACCCGAAGGCGGCCCTGACGGCCGCAGAGAACGAAGAAAAATTCCTGCGCTGCTGCGGCCATGCCGAGCCTGCGCTGCCGCGCGACCGCGCGCATCGCGTGATCGAGATGATCGCTGGCATCGAGGCGCTGCCCGACATCGCCGCCCTGCCCGCGCTGCTCGCGGGCCGCGGTTGACCGTGCATCGGGGCGCGCTAATTTGTCCGGACAAATGCCGCTTGAGGCCGCCATGGACGTGAACATCGCCCGCCAGTCCGAGGAGGACGACGCCCTTCTCGACGCCATCGAGAAATGGCTGGAGCGCGACGTGCGGCCGCATGTGCTGCGGCTGGAGCATGCGGACGAATACCCGCATGAGATGGTCGCGCAGATGAAGGAACTCGGCCTGTTCGGCGCGACCATCCCGGTCGAGTATGGCGGCCTCGGCCTGTCCGCCACGACCTATGCGAAGATCGTCGAGAAGATCGCCGAGACCTGGATGTCGCTCTCCGGCATCTTCAACAGCCACCTCATCATGGCCGCCATCGTCACCCGCATGGGGACGGAGGAGCAGAAGGCGACGTGGCTGCCGAAATTCGCCGCCGGCGAGATCCGCGGCGGCCTGGCATTGACCGAGCCCGACTGCGGCACCGACCTGCAGGCGATCCGCACGCGCGCACGCCGCAGCAACGAAGGCTATGTGATCAACGGGACCAAGACCTGGATCAGCAACGGCATCGAGGGCACCTGCTTCGCCCTGCTGGTGAAGACCGACCCGCAGGCGGAGCCGCGCCACAAGGGCATGTCCATGATTCTCGCCCCGAAGGGGCCCGGCTTCCGCGTCGGCCGCAAGCTCGAGAAGCTGGGCTACAAGGGCATCGACAGCGCCGAGCTCGTCTTCGAGGATTACGCCGTGCCGGCCGAGAACCTGATCGGCGGCGAGGGCAAGGGTCTGCAGGCCGCTCTGTCGGGCCTGGAGCTCGGGCGCATCAACGTCGCCGCGCGCGGCTGCGGCCTGGCCTCCGCGGCGCTCAAGGATTCCGTGCGCTACAGCCAGATCCGCCGCACCATGGGCAAGCCGATCTGCGAGCACCAGGCGATCCAGCTGAAGCTCGGCGAGATGGCGACGCGGCTGCAGGCGGCGCGACTGCTGACCTACGACGCCGCGCGCGCCTACGACAAGGGCGAGCGCTGCGACATGGAAGCGGGCATGGCGAAGTATTTCGCGAGCGAAGCCGCGGTGGAAAACAGCATGGAGGCGATGCGCATCCATGGCGGCTACGGGTACTCGAAGGAGTACCACGTGGAGCGCTACTACCGCGACGCGCCGCTGATGTGCATCGGCGAAGGCACGAACGAGATGCAGCGCATCATCATCGCGAAGCAGCTGATCGCGCGGAACCCGGTATGAAGCTGCAAGGCGTCCGCGTCCTCGACCTCTCGCTGTTCCTGCCGGGACCGTATCTCACCACGGTCATGGCCGATCACGGCGCCGAGGTGATCAAGGTGGAGCCGCCCGCGGGCGAGCCGGTGCGCAACATCGGGCTGCGCGCCAATGGCGAGAGCGTGTGGTTCCGCAACACCCATCGCGGCAAGAAGTCCATTGTCCTGAACCTCAAGGATCCCACCGATCTCGCGGCGCTGCACGATCTCGCGCGCAGCTGCGACGTCATGCTGGAATCCTTCCGCCCCGGCGTCGCCGATCGCCTCGGCATCGGTGCGGCGGCGATGACCGCGCTGAACCCGCGGCTGGTCTATTGCTCGATCTCGGCCTTCGGCCAGGACGGCCCGCTGCGCGACCGCCCCGCGCATGACCTGGCGGTGGAGGCGCTGGCCGGCACGGTCTCGATCAGCCTCGGCCAGGACGGCAACCCGACGCATCCGAACGTCCCGCTGGCCGACGTCACCGCCTCCCTGCTCGCGCTTTCGGCGATCCTGATGGCGCTGTATCGCCGCGAGACGACCGGGCGCGGCGACGTGATCGACATGGCGATGTTCGACGCCACGCTCTCCTGGCTGCCCAACGCAACCGGCGCCGTCTTCGCCGAGGACCGGCCGCCGCGCGTGAAGGAGGAGCGCCAGTGGGGCGGCGGTGCCTTCTACAACATCTACGCGACGCAGGACGGCAAGTGGGTCGTGCTCGGCGGCAGCGAGCACAAATTCGTCGAAACCCTGCTGCATGCGCTCGGCCGTGCCGACCTGATCCAGTCGGCCTCCGGCCCGCCTGGCCCGGCGCACAAGCCCACGGAAGCCTTCCTGCGCGAGACCTTCGCGACGAAGACCCGCGACGAATGGGAGGCCTGGTTCGCCGGCCGTGACGTCTGCTTCGCGCCTGTGCTCGACCTGCGCGAGGCGCTGCACCAGCCGCACAGCCTGGCGCGGCGGATGCTGGTGCGCGACGAGGAGGGCAACCTGCATCTCGGCCTGCCGATCAAGTTCCGCGACGAACCCGGCGCGCTGAACCCGAAGCTGCCCCGGCTCGGCGAGCACACGGCGGAGGCGATCGCCGCGGCGCGCAAGCGCCTGGCCGATGGCTGAGGCCTCGCTCACCGAAGGCCTCGTCGCGCTGCTGGCGCGGCCCATCGCGCCGGCGGACCGCAGGCGCGCGGTGCTGCATCTGCTGGACTGGATCGGCTGCGCGGCGGCCGGCGCCGTAAGCGACACGGGCGCTGTCTTCCGCCGCCACGCCGCCGCGCAGCCCGCGGGTTCCGCGCGCGTGATCCGTGGTGGCCGCACCACCGCGCGCGAGGCCGCCTTTGCCAACGGTGCCTTCGGCAACGTGCTGGAGATGGACGACGTCCATCGCGAGGCGATCCTGCATCCCGGCCCGGTGATCATGCCCGCTTGCCTTGCTCTCGCCGCGGAGCGCGCTGCCGGCGGCCTGGCGCTGCTCGACGCCATCCTGCGCGGCTACGAGGCCGAGATCCGCATCGGCCGCGCCATGGGTGCCGCGCATTACGCGCGCTTCCATCCGACCGCGACCATCGGACCCTTCGGCGCGGCCGCTGCCGGCGCGTCGCTGCTGCAACTCGATGCCGCGGCGACCGCCTGGGCGCTCGGCAACGCCGGCACGCAGGCTGGCGGCGTGTGGCAATGCCGGCACGAGCCGGTGATGACCAAGCAACTGCACACCGCCCGCGCTGCCGTGATGGGCCTGGAAGCGGCGGAGCTTGCCGCGCTCGGCCTGACCGGCCCGCGCCAGATCCTGGAAGGCCCGCAGGGCGTGTTCGCCGGGCTGGCGCCCGATGCGCGGCCGGAGCGCGTGCTGGCCGAGCCCGATGCGCCCTGGCTCGTTCACGCAACCAGCTTCAAGCCCTGGCCCGCCTGCCGCCACGCGCATCCGACCATCGACGCGGCGCTGGCGCTGCGCCCGAAGCTGATGGGCCGTGCCGTCGCCGGCATCACCGTCGAGAGCTATGCCGACGCACTGGCCTTCTGCGACCGCCCCTCGCCGCGCGACACGGTCGCCGCAAAATTCTCGCTGCAGCATGCCGTGGCGGTGTGTCTGCTGGACGGCTCGCCGCCGCTCGCCGCCTTCGATCCGCCGGCGCTGGAGCGCGCCGACATCGTCGCCCTCCGCGCTCGCGTCACGGTGCGCGAGGCGCCCGCCTTCACCGGCGCCTATCCGGCGCATTTCGGCGCGGCCGTCACGCTGCGCCTGGAAGATGGCACGGTGCTGCGCGAGAGCGTCGCGGATGCGCTCGGCGATCCCGAGAACCCGCTGGCGGAAGACGCCATCCTCGCCAAGGCGCGCATGCTGATGGACAGCGCCGGCGTGGATGCGCAGCGTGCGGAGGCGGTGATCGCGGCCGCTTTCGCCCTGCTGGACGACGCGCCCGCCATCCGCCTGAACGACCTCCTGCCCTGACCGGAGCCGCGCATGGCCGTCTTCGACTACGTCACCGCGATGGACCCCGAGGGCCTGCGGCGCGACTACCCGATCGGCCCCGACTTCCCCGGCGCGCTGCGCGGCCTCTCGCGCGATGCGTTGCGTGCCCGGCAGGAGCGCGACTTCCGCAAGGTGATGGAATTCGCCTGGAAGGTGCCGTTCTACCGGCGCCTCTGGGGCGCGAAGGGCATCGAGCCGGGCGACATAAGCGGGCTCGACGACCTGCCGAAGCTGCCGAGCTACGACAAGGCCGACATCATGGCGAGCGTGGCGGAATACCCGCCGATCGGCGACTTCCACGGCCAGGATGCGCATCCGCCGGAACGCCGCCCGCAGATCATCTTCCACACCACCAGCGGCACCACCGGCAAGCCGCAGCCCCTGCTGTTCGGCCCGAAAAGCCGCGAGGTGCAGAACCGGCTGCTCGCACGCCTCTACCTGGCCGCCGGCATGACGCGCGACGACGTCGTGCACAGCGTCTACGGCCACGGCCTGATCAATGGCGGCCACTATGTGCGGGAGACGGTGCAGCACTGGGTCGGCGCGCGCTTCATGTCAGCGGGCACCGGCACCGAGACGCGCAGCGCCCAGCAGGTCTTCATCATGAAGGAGTTCGGCGCCACCTGCCTCATCGGCTTCGCCGACTACATCAAGCGGCTTTCCGAAGTGGCGCGGGAGGAAGGCTTCGTCCCCAGTCGCGACATCCCCATCCGCCTGATCTGCGCCCATCTCGGCAGCGAGAGCCAGGCGAGCCTCTCCGCCGCCTGGGGTGGCGCCGCGGTGTATGACTGGTACGGCGTGGGCGACACCGGCATCATCGCCGGCGAGTTCCCGGACCGCACGGGGATGCATGTGATGGAGGATGCGCATGCGCTCGAGATCGCGGACCCCGACACCGGCCTGCCGGTGGAACGCGGCCGCCTCGGCGACATGATCTGCACCTGCCTGTTCAAGGACGACATCTTCCCGATCATCCGCTTCAACACGCATGACGTGACGGAGGAAGTTGCCGGCGACAGCCCCCTCGGCATTCCCTTTCGGCGCATCCGCGGCTTCCTCGGCCGCAGCGACAACATGGTGAAGCTGCGCGGCATCAACCTGTTCCCCACCGGCATCGGCGCCCTGCTGGTCGAGCATTGCGAGGCCGCGACCGGCGAGTTCATCTGCCGCGTGCGGCGCGACGGCACGCGCGACGCGATGACGGCGCATCTCGAAGTGCGCGGCGAGCGCGCGGACGGCCTGCGCGAGACGCTCGAGGCGGTCCTGAAGACGCGCCTCGGCGTGGAGGTGGCGGTCGCGCTGGAAGCGCCCGGCAGCCTCGCCGCGCTGACCCAGGTGGAAAGCCGCCAGAAGCCCATCCGCCTGCTGGACGAGCGCAAGTGATGGACGATCGCTGGGGTATCTTCTGGCACTACGCGCCGCAGCCGGCGACAGACGGGCCGCTCGCCGGCCTGGCCCTGGCCGTGAAGGACAATGTGGACGTCGCCGGCATGCCGACCACGGCCGGCTTCGCCGCCCACACGGCGCGCCTGGCCACGCGGGACGCGCCCTGCGTCGCCGGGCTACGGGCGGCGGGCACAAGAATCCTCGGCAAGGTCGCGATGCATGAAGGCGCGCTCGGCGCCATCACGGATGTCCCGCGGCTCTGCCACAACCCGCTGCGCCACGGCTTCACGCCCGGCGGATCGTCGGGCGGATCGGGTGCGGCCATCGCGGCCGGCCTCGCGGATCTCGCCATCGGCACGGACACGATGGGCAGCGTGCGCATTCCCGCCGCCTATTGCGGTGTGGTCGGGCTGAAGCCGACGTCGGGCCTCGTCTCGCGCAGCGGGGTCGTGCCGCTCTCGCCGGCCTTCGACCATGTCGGGATGCTCGCGCGCACCCCGCGCCTCGCCGCGCGCGGGCTTGAGGCGATGGTCTCCGACGACCCCGCCGATGCCGCCAGTCGTCCCGCCCCGCCCGGCTGGCATGCCGTGCCGGCATCCGCGCCGCGCATCGCGGGCCTGCGGATCGGCCTGCCCGAACCTATCCTCGCCTCGCCCATGGAACCGGCGATCCGCGCCGCATGGGACGCGGCCGCGCAGCGACTGCGCGATGCCGGCGCGATCGTTGAACCCGTGGCTGTCAAAGGCTGGGAGCCCGGCGCCGCACGCCGCGCCGGCCTGTTGCTGATCGAAGCCGAGGCCGCCACGCTGCACGCGGCGCTGATCGCAGACGCCAGCGCGACAACGCCCGGCTTCCGCGCCGCGCTGCAATACGGCCGCGACGCCGGCACGGTGCGGCTAGCGCGCGCGATGTTCCGCCTGGCGGAGGTGCGGGCGGGCGCACTGCGCGCCCTCGATGCCTGCGACCTGTTGCTGATGCCCACAGCGCCGCAGCGCGCCTTCGCCTTTGGCGCGCCCGCGCCGCCGGACCAGGCAGATTTCACCGCGCTCGCCAACATCGCCGGCCTGCCGGCCATCGCGATCCCCTGGCCGGCGGAAGACCTGCCCGCCTCCGTCCAACTCGTCGGCCGCGCCCACGCCGAGGCCCTGCTGGTCGGCGTGGCGGAGGCGCTCAGCGCGCCCTGAACACCGGGGCGCGCTTGGCGAGAAACGCGTCGTAGCCCTCGCGGAAGTCGGCGCCGGCGAAGGCCGCGTCGAACATCCGGCGCAGCCCGGCCGACTCCCATGCCGCACCATCCTCGATGGCGTTCGCCATCGCCTTGATGGCCCGCAGCGCGGGGCGCGATCCGGCGGTGACGGGCGCAAGGCGCTGCGCCACGAAGCCCTCCAACTCCTCCACCGCGCAGACCTCCTCGACCAGGCCGATGCGCAGCGCCTCCGCTGCCTCCACCAGCCGCGCGGTGAACAGCAGTTCCTTCGCCCGCGCCGCGCCGACCGCGCGCATCA
Organism: Falsiroseomonas sp. RANM36; assembly: GCF_056682175.1. Taxonomy (NCBI): domain Bacteria; kingdom Pseudomonadati; phylum Pseudomonadota; class Alphaproteobacteria; order Acetobacterales; family Roseomonadaceae; genus Falsiroseomonas; species Falsiroseomonas sp. RANM36. The sequence goes on along the minus strand of NZ_JBWXTD010000002.1, from coordinate 309,285 downwards.
GCCGTGTGGTGTCGGCCTGGCTGTAGATCAGCCCGAGCTTCGCCGGCGTCACCGCGAAGCGCGCATCCGCCGCCGCGAAGCGCAGGTCGCAGGCCAGCGCGAGCGCGACGCCGCCGCCGACGCAGGCGCCGCGTGTCACCGCCACGGCAGGCTTCGGAAACGCCGCGAGCGCCGCCGCGGCCGCGCCGATCTCCGCATTCGCCTGCGCCGTCGCCTCCGCCGTCGCATAGGTCTCTGCGAATTCGCTGATGTCGGCGCCGCCGCAGAAATGCCCGCCGGCGCCCTCCACCCGCAGCAGCGCTACCGAATCGTCCGCGGCGGCCTCGGCGACCAGCGCCGGCAGCGCCTGCCACATCGCGCGCGTCATGGCGTTGCGGCGCGCGGGCTGGTCCAGCAGCAGCGTCGCAACCGCTCCTTCGCGCAGCAGCCGCACCAGGCCGGTCACGCCGCCAGGTCCTCGACGCGCTTCATCACCGCCGCGCCGGCCCGCGCCCAGCATTGGTGGCCGTGGATCAGGATGGCGATGGACAGCGCCTCCATGATCTGGCCGGGCGTGAGCCCCGCGCGCAGCCCTGCCTCGGCATGCGCGACGGCGCCCTCCACATGGCCGGCGACGACATCCAGCACGATGAACACCAGCTCCTTCTGCGCCAGCGGCAGATGCCCCTCCGGGGGTGGGCGATAGGCCGCCTCGCGTGCCGCGAGATAGGCCGCGAAGGCCTCCGGCGCATGGCGCTGCAGCAGCGCGACGCTCTCCGGCACCTGGCCGATGGTGCCGCCGAAATGCCGTTGCGCCTCGTCCATGGTGGGGGCCTCCGCCTGCCGCACGCGCAGCCTATCCGGCTGCCGCCGGCCGGCGCCAGCCGGGTGCCGGATTTGTCCGAACAAGTGTTGTCAGCGCCAGGGCCGCATGGTTAGGTCGCGGCAGGGAGATCCTGGAGGACGGAGTGATGAAGCGGCGCGACCTCATGCAGGCGGCGGGCGGTCTCGGCCTCGCCGGCATCATCGGCGGCAAGGCAAGCGCGCAGGCGCCGACGCGCTGGGATGTGTCCATCCCCTGGGGCCCTTCGGAATTCCACACCGTCAATGCCGGCCGCTTCGCCGCCGCCGTGCGGGATGCGACGAACGGCGCGGTGCAGATGACCGTCCATGCCGGCGGCTCGCTCGGCGTCCGCGCGAACGAGACGGTGCGCGCCGTCGGCGACAGCGTGGTGCCCATGGCGGAGATGGCCGGCTTCCAGAATGTCGGCGACGTGCCGATGCTCGGGATCGAGAGCATCCCCTTCCTCATCGCCAACTACGACGAGCTTGCGACCATGCACTCCCTCGTCCGCCCGATCTGGGAGCGCGAGCTGGAGCGGCGGAACAACGTGGTGCTCTACGTCGTGCCCTGGCCGATGCAGTGCATGTATTTCAAGAAGCCGATCGAGACGGCGGCCGACCTGCGCGGCATCCGCATGCGCACCTACGACCGCGTGACGGCGGAGATGGTGACGCGCCTCGGCATGGTGCCGCAGCAGCTGACCAACCCCGACGTCGTGCCCGCCCTTGCGTCCGGCCGCGTGGATGCGGTGATGACCAGCGGCACCACCGCCGTCGCGCAGCGCTACTGGGAGTTCCTGAAGCACACCTACATCACCAACCATCTCTGGGCGTCGAACCTGATGGTGGTGAACAGGGACAGCTGGAGCCGCCTGCCCCAGGCCACCCGCGACACCATCATGCAGATCGCCAAGCGCATGGAGCCGGAGTTCTGGAACGTCTCCAAGGGCGAGCACGACCTGCGCATGAATGAGCTGAAGCAGAACGGCATGACGGTGGAACAGCCCGCCCCCGCCCTGCTGCAGGCCCTGCGGCAGGCGACCGCAACCATGGCGGACGACTTCGCCAGGGCGAATGCGCCGGCCGGCCCGATCATCCAGCAGTTCCGCCAGCGCGTCGGCCGCGCGTGAAGGCAGCCGATGACGCGCGCGGCGCGCCGCCCCCACTGGCGGCGCTGCTGCGCGGCATCGACCTGCTCTGCGCCGCTGGCGCCACCGTCGCCGCCGTCTCCGCGGCGCTGCTGGCGCTGATCCTGATCACGGAGGTGATCGCGACCTCCTTCCTCGGCTGGTCGCAGCCCTGGGCGGTGGAATACGCCACCTACCTGCAATGCTTCATCCTGTTCTGCGGCGCCGGCTGGACGCTGCGGCAGGGCGGGCATATCCGCGTCGCGATCCTGCTGCAGGGAATGCCGCCAGCAGTCGCGCGACTGCTGGACATGGCCGGCACGGCCTTCGCCATCGGCATCCTCGGCTTCGCGACCTGGGCGCTGTGGCAGCAATTGCTGCGCACCGTGGATTTCGGCTCGACCTCCTACTACCCGATGGGCACGCCGCTCTGGATCCCGCAGGCCTTCCTGACGGTGGGGATCACGCTGCTGCTGCTGGCCTTCGTCGCGCGGCTGCTGCGGCTGCTGCTCGGCCTGAAGCCGGACCTCGGCGCCGGCTATGGCGGTGGCGCCGAATGACCGGGCCGCTCACCCTCGTCCTCGGCATGCTCGTCGTCACGCTGGCGGGCGGCGTCTGGGTGGGCGTGGCGCTGATGTCCATCGGCGTCGTCGCGCTCGAGACCTTCCGCGACATGCGGGTGGACCGCTTCCTGGCCGGCGACATCTGGTCGAGCTCCACGGCGGTGGAGCTGATCACCCTGCCGCTCTTCATCCTGATGGGCGAGCTGCTGTTCCACACGCGCCTGTCGGAGAACCTGTTCCGCGGCCTCTCGCCCTGGACGCGGCGGCTGCCCGGGCGGCTGGTGCATGTGAACGTGCTGGGCTGCACGCTCTTCGCCGCCGTCTCCGGCAGCAGCGCGGCGACCACCGCGACGGTCGGGCGCATCACGCTGCAGGAATTGCTGGCGCGCGGCTACGACCGGCGGCTGGCGGTGGGATCGCTGGCGGGGGCAGGAACGCTCGGCTTCCTCATCCCGCCCTCCATCCCGCTGATCGTCTATGGCGTGGTGGCGGATGTCTCGATCCTCGAGCTGTTCATCGCGGGCCTGGTGCCCGGCCTGCTGCTGGCGGCGATGTTCATGGGCTGGATCGCCTTCCGCGCGTGGCGCGACCCGTCCCTTGTGCCGCCGCAGGAACCGCCGATCCCGCGCGCCGAAGCCATCCGCTCCCTGGCGAACCTTGTGCCGATCGTCTTCCTCATCGGCTTCGTGATGGGCAGCCTCTATTTCGGCTTCGCCAGCATCACGGAAGCCGCGGCGATCGGCGTGCTGGGCGCCCTGCTCGTCGCGGTGGGCCAGCGCACGCTGACCTTGCGCGGGCTGTGGCAGGCGCTGCTCGGCACGGTGAAGACCTGCTCGATGATCGGGCTGATCCTGGTCGGCGCGCTGTTCCTGTCGAAGGCCATGGCGCGGCTCGGCCTGCCGGCCGAGGTGGCGAACGAGATCCAGTCCTGGGGCCTGCATCCCTTCATGCTGATCGCCGTGCTGCTGCTGTTCTACCTGCTGCTGGGCTGCGTGCTGGACGGACTTTCGGCGATCGTGATGACGCTGCCGGTCACGCTGCCGCTGGCGGTGGCGGCCGGCTTCGATCCGGTGTGGTTCGGCGTCTTCCTGATTATCACCATCGAGATGGCGCAGATCACGCCGCCCGTGGGCTTCAACCTCTTCGTCATCCAGGGCCTCACGCGCGACGGCATCTTCCGCATCGCCGCCTGGGCCTGGCCCTTCTGCGCCATCATGATGGTCTTCACCGCGCTGATCACGCTGTTCCCGGAAATCGTGACCTTCCTGCCGCATTCCACGCGCGGATGAGCGCGCTGATCCGGCGCCATGGCATGGCGCTGATCGCGGCGGGGGCTCTGGCCGGCATTGCAATGCCGCCGCTCGCCGCTGCGCTGCGGCCCTGGCTGCTCTGGATCTCGTTGGCGGTGATGACGCTCGCCCTGCTGCGGGTGGAGCCGGCGGCGCTCGCCGGCGTGCTCCGGCGGCCGCGTTTGGCGCTGCTCGTGCTCGCCTGGGTCACCTTCGGCGTGCCGGTGCTCGTGCATCTGCTGCTGGCGCCGCTGCTGCCCTCCGCCAGCCCGTTCCTGGCCGCTGCGGTGCTGATCGCGGCCACGCCCTCCGTCATGTCGGCGGCGGTCTTCGCCATCCTGCTCGGCGCCGATGCCGCGCTGCTGACGGTGGTGGCGATCCCCTCCAACGCGCTGGCGCCGGCCTGGCTGCCCATGGTCGCGGCCTTCATGGGCGTCTCGGCGCAGGTGGATCCCTGGGCGATGGCGCAGCGCCTGGCCATCCTCGTCTTCGGTAGCTTCGCGCTGGCGGGGCTCGCGATCCGGCTCGCCGGCAGGCCTGCGCTGCGCGCGGCGGCACCGGCGCTCGACACCTGGATCGTGGTGCTGGTGACTGCCTCGGCAATCCCCTGCATGGACGGCGTGGGGGATGCGCTGGCGGCCCGTCCGCTCGGCTTCCTCGGCATGCTGGCCTTCGCGCTTGGGCTCAACCTCGCGCTGCAGGCGCTCGGCTTCGTCGTGTTCGTGCGCGCACCGCGGGGGGGCGCGCTCTCCGCCGGCCTGGTCACCGGCACGCGCAACATGGTGCTGCTGCTGGCGGCGCTGGGCGATCCCGGGGAGAGCGACATCGGCCTGATCGTCGCGGCCGCGCAGCTTGCGCTCTTCGTCATGCCGGTGCTGGTCGCGCCCGCCTATCGCCGGCTGCGCCGCCGCACTTGACGCCGCCTGCGGCCGGCGGCACGGATTTGTCCGGACAAATCGAGAGGGGGACGCCTTGGTCCAGACCCACAAGGAAGTCGCGCCCGGCCGCTTCCGCGAGACCTTCGGCCGCTACTTCGAGGATTTCGAGCCCGGCCACATCTACGAGCACCGCCCCAACCGCACCATCACCGAGACGGAGAACACCTGGTTCACGCTGCTGACGATGAACCAGCACCCGATGCATTTCGACGCAGAATACGCGAAGCATTCCGAGTTCGGCCGCTGCATCATCTGCTCGCCCTTCACCGTCGCGCTGATGGTGGGGATGAGCGTCTCCGACGTGTCGCAGAAGGCGATCGCCAATCTCGGCTGGAAGGAGATCAAGCTCACCTACCCGCTCTTCGCCGGCGACACGCTCTCCGCCGAGAGCGAGGTGCTGGACAAGCGGGAGAGCAAGTCGCGCCCGAATGCGGGCGTGGTGACCATCCGCACGCGCGGCTTCAACCAGGATGGCAGGCTGGTCTGCGAGTTCGACCGCACCATGCTGATCGCGAAGCGCGGCTTCGAGGTGGAGGCGAAGGCGGGGTATTGAGGCCAAGGGCGCGCAGCCCCCACCCCGACCAGCCTTCGGCCTCGCGGCAATGCCGCAAGCCCCCGCACTGCGGGGGAGGGAGCAGTGTCACGCCGGCGGCTCGGCCGCAATGCGCTCCACGATCATGCGGTAATGCTCCGGCCGCCGGTGGCGGGCGAAGTTGAAGATGTTGCGCTTGATCGGGTTCGCAGCATCCAGGTCGCAGCGCGCCGTCACCAGCTCGTCGCCCGCCGTGATCGCCTGCGCCACGATCTCGCCGGTGGGCGCGATGATGCAGGACCCGCCGATCTGCTCGATGCCTTCCTCCACGCCCGCCTTCGCCACGCCCACCACCCAGCAGCCATTCTGGTAGGCGCCGGCCTGCATCGAGAGGTGGTTGTGGAACTCCGCGAGACGGTCGTGCTGCGGCGTCGTCGGGTCGTGCCGCGGCGTGTTGTAGCCCAGCAGCACCAGCTCCGCGCCCTGCAGGCCGAGCACGCGCCAGGCTTCCGGCCAGCGGCGATCGTTGCAGATCATCATGCCCGTCACGCCGCCGAAGGCGCGCCACACCGGCCAGCCGAGATTGCCGACCTCGAAATACCGCTTCTCGAGGTTCTGGAACGGCCTCCAGGGCTCGTGCTCCGCATGGCCCGGCAGGTGGATCTTGCGATACTTGCCGATCACCTCCCCGTCCTTGCCGACCAGGATCGCGGTATTGAAGCGGCGCATCCGCCCCTCCTCCTCGACCAGTTCGCAGTATCCGAGGTGGAAGCCGATCCCGAGGCGACGCGCCTCGTTGAACAGCGGCGCCGTCTCGTTGGAGGGCATCTCCCGCTCGAACCAGGCATCCAGCTCCGCCGCGTCCTCGATCCACCAATGCGGGAAGAAGGCGGTGAGCGTGGCTTCCGGGAACACGACCAGCTCGCAGCCCGCGGCCGCGCCCTGGCGCAGCAGCGCGATCAGCCGCTCCACCACCTGCGGGCGGGATTCGCTGCGCGCGATCGGGCCCATCTGCGCCGCGCCGATGGTGACGATCCTGGGCATGCCGTCAAAAACCTCCGTCAGGCCGCGCGCTGCATGATCAGCGCGGCGAGGTCGCCCGCGGTCAGCCCCGCGACCGGCCGGTCTTCCACCTTCCGGCCGCCGCGCAGGATCACCACGCGATCCGCCACCGCGACCACGTCCTGCATCGCGTGGCTGACGAGGATGACCGTGTGCCTTTCCGCATGCAGGCGCCGGATCAGCTCCAGCACCTGCGCCGTCTCCTTCACGCCGAGCGCCGCGGTCGGCTCGTCCATGATGATGATGCGCGCGTCCCAGCGCAGCGCGCGGCAGATCGCGACGGCCTGGCGCTGCCCGCCGGAAAGCCGCTCCACCGGCGTCTCCATGTCCGCGATGTCCACCGCGAGCCGCGCGAGGAAGCCGCGGCTCATCTCCGCCATGCGGCGCTTGTCGAGCAGCCCGAAGGGCGGGCGCGTGAGTTCCGACCCGAGAAAGACATTCTGCCAGATCGAGAGCCGCGGCGCGACGGCGAGGTCCTGGTAGATCGTCGCGATGCCCTTCCGCAGCGCATCCTGCGGATCGCGGAATCGTTCGTCCGTTCCGTCCAGCGCGATGCTGCCGGCGGTGGGTGCTTGCGCGCCGGCCAGGATCTTCACCAGCGAGGATTTTCCGGCACCGTTGTCGCCGCACAGCGCCACCACCTCGCCCGCGGCGATGTCGAGGTCCACGTCGCGCAGCGCCGTCACCGCGCCGTACGACATGCCGATGCCGCGCAGGGAGAGGAGTGCAGTCACCGGCGTGAAGACCCCCACCCCGACCCTCCCCCGCTTCGCGGGAGAGGGAGCCGGTTGCGCGACCTCTCCCTCTCCCGCTTGCGGGGGAGGGTCGGGGTGGGGGGAAGCGCCGGGCGCATCACAAGAACCGCCGCACGTTGTTCCCATCCACCAACGCCGCATCCATGAACAGATACGGCCCGCTGGTGACCGCGCCCTTCGGCTCGCCCTTCACCACGATGCGCTCCACCGCGTCCACGGCCCTCGTCCCCATCTCCTCGAAGGGGATGGTCACGGTGGCCATCAGCGTGCTCTCGGGGTCGGCGATGCGGCGATAGGTCTCGGCGCCGCCGTCGATCGAGACGAGCTTGATCTGGCCCTTCTTCGCGCCGCGCGCCTTCAGCAGGTCGTCGATGACGAAGGCCTGGCCGTCGAAGCTCGCCCAGATGCCCTGGGTCTGCGCGCCATGGCGCAGCAGCAGCGCCTGGAAGCCCTGGCGGACATCGTCGCGCCAGCTTGCCGTGCGCGCCATGGTGTGGCTGCCCAGCACGCGCACGCCGGTGTTCTCGCTCAGCACCACGTCCAGCACCTTGCCGCGGATGCGCGTGCCGACATTGCCCTCGAAGCGCTGCGTCAGGATGTTGCCCTGGTAGCCGAGCTCGCCCAGCAGCCACAGCGCCGCCTCGGCGCCCACCTTGTATTCGTTGACCTGGATATCGAACAGCGTGTCGTTGGACGCGCCGGACATGATGGTGACGACCGGCACGTTGGCCGCCTTGGCGCGCTGGAACTGCGCCTCCGCCTCCACCGGCTTGCCCATGCAGACGATGATCGCCTTCGGCCGCCGACCGATCAGCGTGTCCAGCTGCTCGGCATGGCGCGGCAGCGATCCCTCGCTGTTGAGCACCGTCGCGGTCCAGCCCTTGGCGCGCGCGGCGGCCGCGGCGGCATTGGCCGCGCGGGCATGCGTCTCGCTGCTCATCTGGAAGCCGATGATCGCGACGTCCATCGCCTGCGCCAGCGCCGGCCGCGCCAGGGTGGCGGCCAGCGCGGCACCGCCGAGCACCAGGCCGCGCTTCGTGATCTCCTGCATCGTCCTCTCCCTATCTCCGAAAGTTCAGCTTCTTGACGAAGGGCGCCTTGCCCGTCCCGCTCGCGGACAGCGCCACGGACACCAGGATGATCGTGCCGAGCACGATGTCCTGCCAATAGTATTCGGCGCCCAGCAGGACCAGGCCGTTGCCCAGCACCTTCAGGGTGAAGGCTGCGAAGAGCGTGCCGGGGATGTTCGGCCGCCCCGGCTCGAACATGCTCATCCCGAGCAGCACGGCGGCGATGGCGTAGAGGAAATGGTCGTTCGCCATCGCCGGCGCGGCCGAGGACAGGGACGAGGCCAGCAGCACCGCCGTCAGCCCCGCGCAGGCGCCGGCCAGCGTCAGCGCCAGGCGCTTCATCGCGCGCGTGCGGATGCCGGCCAGCCGCGCGGCCTCGTCCGCCTCCCCGGTCGCGACCAGATGCGCGCCCGTCCGCGTCCACTTCACCAGCAGCCAGGCGGCGAAGCCGGTCGCCGCCAGCCACCAGATCAGGTTCGGCACGCCGAGCAGCGTGCCGCGCGCCAGGCCGGTGAAGGACGCCGGCCAGCGACCGACGAAGGCCACGCCCTGCGTCAGCATGAAGGAAAGCCCCTTGGCGATGGCCGCGACGCCGAGGGTTGCGATCAGCGACGGCACGTTCAGCACCGTGACCGCGACGCCGTTCGCCGCACCGCAGAGCGTGCCGACCGCAAGCCCCGCGGCCACCGCGATCCAGGGATCGGTGCCGCCATGCACCAGCGCGCCGGTGATCACGGCGGCGAGCGAGGCGACCTCGGCGACGGAAAGGTCGATCTCGGCGGTGACGAGCGCCAGCGTGAAGCCGATCGCCAGGATGCCGAGGAAGGCGGTCTCCTTCAGGATCAGCGCGATGTTGTCGGGCGTGAGGAAAACCGGGGACGACAGCGCGAAGACGGCGAAGAGGGCGACGCCGGCCAGCGCGGTGCCGTAGCGGGCGAGGATGCCGCCCATCATGCCTGTCCCGTCTTCGCCGCGCGCATTGCCCAAGCTTTCCCCAGCCAGCGCCCTAGGAAAAGCCCGCCAGCGCCCGGGAGACCGGCGCCACCGCCGCCTCCGCCTGCGCGAACAGCGCGTGCAGCCGCGTCGCCATCGCATGCCGCCGTGGATCGGGCAGGAACCGCGCCGCGGTACGGACCAGCGCGGCCTGCATCGCCTCCAGCGACGCGCCCTCCACCGCCGCGAAGGCCGCGACCGCGCAGCCCAGAAGCCCGGGCTCGCGCCCCTCCGTCAGCACCACCCGCCGGCCCAGCACATCCGCGCGCAGCTGCGCCCAACCCGGCGTCGCGCCGCCGCCGCCGAGGCGCAGTTCCTCCGCCACGCGGCCGGTCGCGTCTTCCGCGCGCGCCAGCACCGTGCGGTTGTTCAGCGCCACGCCCTGCATCACCGCGCGCCGCATCTCGGCCGCACCATGCGCGCGCGTCAGGCCAAGGAAGGCGCCGCGCAGAGCGGCGTCCCAATGCGGCACGCGCTCCCCGGCGAGCGTCGGCAGGAACAGCAGCGGCAGCGGATCGCCGGGCGGGGGGTCCGCCGCCGCCACGCCCATCGCATCGAGCCAGGCGAGCAGGTCCGCGCCATGCTGGCTCGGGCCGCCGAGCTGCCAAAGCCCGTCCCAATCCACCGTCAGCAACCCGGGCGCGGATGCGGGCGCATCATGCAGAAGCCCCAGCACCTCGGTGGTGCCGGAGATGCAATAGGCGCAGCCGGCGCGCAGCGCGCCGAGGCCCAGCACCGCCGCCCAGGTGTCATGCGCCATCGCCATCACCGGCAGCCCGCCGAGCGCCTCCAGGGGCGCGGGCAGCCCCGCCTGCACATGCCCCATCACCTGTGCGGGGCGATGCAGCAGCGGCAGCAGCGACGGCACGCCCGCCGGCGCGAACAGATCGGCCGAGGCGGCGAGCCGCGCCGAGGAGATCACGTCCGAGGCGACTGCGCCCGTCAGCCGAAGGTTCAGGAAATCCTTTGGCTCGATGGCGGCGACCGCGCGCGCCAGCAGCGCGGGCTCGGTCCGTGCAAGCCAATGCAGCCGTGCCAGAGGGTGGAAGGCGTTGACCTGCGCCGCCTCCGGATGCGTCGCCGGCAGGCACGCGCGCAGATCCGGCAGCACCGCCTCCGCCCGGGTGTCGCCCCAGAGGATCGCCGGCCGCAGCGCGGCGCCCGCGGCATCCAGCAGCACCAGGCTGCGCGTGAAGGCGCTGACGGCAACGGCGCGGAGCGCAGCGAAGCCTGCGGCGTCCGCCTCGCGCAAGGCCGCCGCACCGGCGAGCACGCCCCGCCACCAATCTTCCGGCGCGGCCTCCGCCGCGCTGCGATGCGGCTCGACATGCAGCGCGCGGATCGCACCCTCGCCGCCGATCAGCGCGACCCGCAGGCTGGACCCGCCGAGGTCCACCGCCAGCACGGTGCCGCGCATGATGCGCAGGCTAGCTCACGCGCAGCCCGGCGGCCTCGATCACGCGCGTCCATTTCGTGTTCTCGTCGCGCACGAAGCGCTCGAACTCGCGCGTCCCGATGAAGGCGGCGGTGCAGCCCTGGTTGGCGAGCGCAGCAACCACCGCGGGCTGCGCAAGCGCGTCGCGCTGCGCCGCTGCCAGCCGCTCCAGGATCGGAGCCGGCACGCCGGCGGGCGCCACGATCCCCCACCAGGGCGCGATGGAGAAGCCGGGCAGCCCGGCCTCGGCGAGCGTCGGCACATCCGGCGCCTGCGGCGCGCGCGTCGGCGTGGAGACGCCGAGGATCTGGATGCGCCCGGCCGCCACATGCTCCTGCACGGAACTGAATGGCTCGAAGAAGAAGTCTACGCGGCCCGCCACCAGGTCGGTCATCGCCGGCGCCGAGCCGCGATAGGGCACATGCGTCGCCTGGATGCCGGCGGCCATGTTGAAGGCCTCGGTCGTCAGGTGGCTGGTCGAGCCCTGCCCGGCGGAGGCGTAGTTGAGCTTGCCCGGATTGGCCTTGGCATGCGCGACGAACGCGGCGGCCGTCGCGGGCAGGCCGTTGCGCACCACCAGCGCGAAGGGCCCCTGCCCGATCAGCCCGACGAAGCTGAAATCCTTGTCCGGGTCGAAGGGCACGTTCCGCTCGATCACCGGGCGGAAGAAGGTGCCGGCGCCGGCGATCAGCACCGCATAGCCGTCGGGCGGCGACTTCGCGACATTCTCCGATCCGATCGCACCGCCCGCGCCGGCGCGGTGATCCATCACCACCGGCTGACCAAGCGCGGGCATCATCGCGTCGCCGACGATGCGCGCGATGTTGCCGGTGGCGCCGCCCGGCGGCCAGGGCACGACGCAGCGGATCGGTCGGGTCGGGAAGGCACCCTGCGCGCGCAGCAGGGAAGGCGTGGCGACCGCCAGGGCGGCGGTGGCGAACAGGGTCCGGCGCGTCGTCATGCGGCATCTCTCCTCGGCTGGCGCTCATGTTGCACATCCCCCACGCTGCGGCGCAACATCCGCGGCGACGCCGATGGAGGCCCCGCGCGTGAGCAAGCCCGTGCTGCATCTGGGAAGCGCCTGGTCCTCCTCCTAGTCGGTGGTCGGGTGGATGGCCTGCCGCCTCGGCGGGCTGGAGGCGGAGGAGCGCACGATCTTCCTCTCCCGCCCCGACAGCCCGGCGAAGCTGCGCGCGATCAGCCCCTCGGGCCGCGTGCCGGCGCTGCACCTGCCGGATGGCACGGTGCTCTGGGACAGCTTCGCCATCGCCGAATGGCTGTGGGAGCGCGACCCCTCCTGCGCGATCTGGCCGCGCGATGCGGCGAAGCGCGCCCATGCCCGCTGCATCGCCGCCGAGCTGCACGGCCATTTCGACGAGGTGCGCAACGGCCTGCCGATGAACCTGATCAAGCGCTGGCCGGTGAAGGACGGGCTGCCCTCCAACGTGAAGCTGATGAACCGGCCCGGTGTGCGCGCCGGCACGGAGCGGCTGGAGGCGATCTGGCGCGACGCCGTGGCGCGGCATGGCGGGCCCTATCTGCTCGGCGCGGAATTCTGCTTCGCCGATGCCGTGATGGCGCCGATGTGCAGCCGCTACGTCACCTACGGCGTGGAACTCGCGCCGGACTCGATGGCCTTCATCGCCGCCCAGATGGACAGCCCGCTGATGCGCGCCTGGCGCGCGCGGGCGGAAGCGCAGGCCGACGAGGTCGGGCGCGAGGTGGTGCTGCAGTACCCGTGATTGGTGCCCCCATGCGCCGGGAGCGGCCTCCGGCCGCTTGGCTTCGCGTCAAGCACTGTTGCGCCTGTCGCGCGGATGGTGTGGGCGCGGGCCGCGTTCGCGGCCTCGGC
>NZ_JBWXTD010000002.1:293342-296747 GCF_056682175.1 Falsiroseomonas sp. RANM36 | reverse complement strand
GGTCCGGCCCCGGCGGCCGCGGCCGGCCTGGCGGCGGGGCCCGAGGCCCACCGCTTGGGCCGCCTTCGCGGCGGCCGCCTCATGCGGCGGCGCGACGAAGGCCACCGGCTCGGTCGCGCAGGCGGCGCAGATCAGCGCGAGGCCAAGGGCAGGCAGGATGAGGGGCATGGACACGGCGCGGTCCTTGAAGTGGCTTCAACCGGAAGATGATTGCGCGCGACCGGGCCCGGTGCAACGGAACGGATCCGGCCGGCTGCAACATGTCGCCGGCGATCCCGCCCCCTCGACCGCGGCGCGGGGTTTGCTTAACTCCGCGTCATGACCGCCACGCCCATCGCCTTCACGCTGAACGGCCGCATGCAGACGCTGCCGGCCGGGACCTCGCCCACCACCTCGCTGCTGGACTGGCTGCGCGGTGCCGCCAGCCTGACCGGGACCAAGGAGGGCTGCGCGGAGGGCGATTGCGGCGCCTGCACCGTGGTGCTGGAGGGGGCTGACGGCACGCGCACGCCCATCAATGCCTGCCTGACGCTGCTCGGCCAGGTGCATGGCCGGGCGGTGCGCACCGTGGAAGGGCTGCGCGGGCCGGATGGCGCGCCGCACCCGATCCAGGTCGCGATGGCGGAAAGCGACGGCACGCAGTGCGGCTTCTGCACGCCGGGGATCGTGATGTCGGCCTGGGCGCATGCCCGCATCGGCGGGGAGGTGCATGAGGCGCTGGCCGGTAATCTTTGTCGTTGCACCGGCTACCGCCCGATCGTCGAGGTTTTTTCGGGCGTCGTGGACGATGGCGGCGCCGCGTTCCCGATTGTCCCGCCGGCCTCCGCGCGGTTCGAGGCGCCGGGGCAGGTGTTCTGGGCGCCGGCGACGCTGCCCGAGTTGCTGGCGCTGCGCGCGGCGCATCCCGGGGCCTGGCTGCTGGCGGGCGGCACCGATCTCGGGCTGCGCGTCTCGGACCACCGGGAAGTGCCGGCGGTGGTGATCTGCCTGCTGAACGTGCCCGACCTGCACGCGGTGGAGGCTTCGGCGGAGGGGCTGAGGCTTGGCGCGGCGGTGTCCTATGCGCGGCTGCTCGATCTCTGCCGGGCGGAGGCGGGGTTCGGGCCGCTGGCGGCGCTGCTGGCGCGGCTGGGATCGCGGCAGATCCGCGGGCTCGGCACGCTGGGCGGCAATCTCGGCACGGCCTCGCCGATCGGGGATGCGCTGCCGCCGCTGGTGGCGCTGGGGGCGACGGTGACACTGGCCTCGCTGCGCGGCGAGCGGGAGATGCCGGTGGCGGAGTTCCTCACCGGCTATCGCACCAACGCGCTGGCGGCGGATGAGGTGATCCTGCGCGTGTTCATCCCGCGCCCGGCGCCGGACGCGCTGTTCACGTCCGAAAAAATCAGCAAGCGGCATGACCAGGACATCGCGACGGTCGGCGCGGCGATGCTGGTGCGCGTCGCAGCGGGGGTGGGGGGGGGGGGGGGCGGGGGGGGGGGCCTCGGCCCGCAATGCGGGCCGCCTGATCAGGCCCGCCGCGGACCTCGTCCTTGCGGATACGGCCAGCGCGGATCGTTGAACTCCTGCATCTCCAGCCAGTAGCCCTCGGGATCCTTGAAGAAGCAGGAATACACGGTGCGCCCGCCCAGCATGTTCGGCGGCCCGTCGAACGCCACGCCCTTCGCCTTGAAATAGGCATAGGCCTGCTCGACGTCCTCGACGAGGAAGGTGAACATCATCCCCTTGGTGCCGCGCGGCCGGCCTTCCTTGTTGCAGACGCCGAGGAAGCCCGTCGGGCTCACCCGGAACACGCGGCACACGCCCTGGTCCAGCACCTGCGGCAGCTCCAGCACGTCGCGATAGAAACTCGAGAGCCGATCGAGGTCGTCGGTGTACAGCCAGACGACGTTCTGCTCGATGAACGGCTTCCGCGCGGCCTGATCCATGTGACACCCTCTCCCGACACGCCTGCGCAGCTTGGCGGGAAGGAGACACGCCGGCAATGACACCCCTGCCCGAGGCGCTCCGCGCGAAACTCGCCGCGCTGCCGGTGCCGACGCTCTCCGCCGTGCTCTATGCGCGCGGGCTGCGCAGCCGCTTCCTGCACGGCGTGATGCCCGCCAACCCGGACGCGCCGCGCATGGTCGGCCCCGCCTGGACCATCCGCGCCATCCCGGTGCGCGAGGACATGCGCGACACCGTGGCCCGCGGCGAGGCGCCGAACTTGCACCGCGCCTTCTTCGCCGCCGCGCCGGAAGGCGCCGTGCTGGTCTGCGCCACCGGCGGCGCGGCGCATGTCTCGGTGCTGGGCGACATCATCGCCGGTGCGCTGGCGCGGCGCGGCGTCGCGGGCGTGGTGGTGGACACGGGCGTCGCCGACCTGCCCGCCGTCGCGGCCATCCCGTTGCCGGTCTTCCATGCCGGAGGCTCGGCGCCGGTGCCGTCCGGCGCGGCGGTGATGGTCGTGGATGGCGGGCTGCCGGTCGGGCTCGGCGCCGTCGCGGTCTTCCCCGACGACGTGATGGTCGGCGATGCCTGCGGCGTGGTGTGCATCCCGCGCGGCATCGCCGAGGAGGTCGCCGAGGAAGCCGCAGCGAAGCGCGACTTCGAGGCCTGGGTGGAGGCGGAGATCGAAGCGGGCGCCTCTCTCGAAGGTCTCTACCCGCCGGATGCCGCGACGCGGGCGCGCTACGCGGCGCAGCGGCGGTGATGCGTGGCGGCAACGCTGCGGAAGAGAGTGACGAGGACGTCGCTGCAGCCTCCGGAACCGAGACGGTTGCAGCTAGGCTCACGCCGCCATCACGGCAGAGAAAAGGAATCGAGATGATCCTCGGCTACGCGGTCACGCGCCGCGCCTGTCTTTCCCTCGGCGCGCTGACGACGCTCGCCGCCTGCGGCGGCGGCACGCCGCAGGTGCAGAGCCAGCCGGCCCGCAACATCATGGAAGTGCTCGCCTCCGACAGCAGCTTCGGCCGCTTCATCGAGGTCGCCAATCGCGGCGGCATCGGCCAGACGCTGGCTGGCCCCGGCCCCTACACGGTCTTCGTCTTCACCGGTTCCGGCTGGGACAGCTTGCCGGTCTTCGCGCGGCAGCAGCTGATGTCCGGCAGCGAGCTGACCCGCACCCAGGCGCTGGTGAACAACCTGATCGTGGACGGCAAGCACAGCATCGCCTCGCTCGGCGGCCAGAAGCGTGAATTCACCACGCGCAACGGCTCCCGCCTGACGGTGGACCCGAGCAATGCGGAGCGCATCACGGTGGAGGCCTCGGGCGGTCGCGCGCAGGGCATCGGCACCGCCACCGTCGGGCTGCGCTCGGCACATCTGGTGCGCCAGGACATCGAGGCCTCGAACGGCATCATCCACGTGCTGAGCGACATCATCGTGCCTTAGCCGCGGCGTGCGTCCCGGCGCGCCGCGCGG
>NZ_JBWXTD010000002.1:292334-293333 GCF_056682175.1 Falsiroseomonas sp. RANM36 | reverse complement strand
GGCCCCCCCCCACCCCGCCCGCCCCCCCGCCGGCGGGCCCCCCGGCGCCCCCCGGCGGCGCGCCGGGGCAGGCTCATTCGGCCACGCGCGACCAGCCGGGGCCGGGATCGAAGGCGGTGATGGCGGCGGCGGCGCGCGCGGTGTCGCGCCCCAGGTCGCGCTCCCACACCACCCCGTCATGGCTGATCAGGAAGCTCTTCCAGCCCGTGCTGCCGTAGGTGGCCGGCCAGGCGAGCACGGCGAAGCCGCCGATCATCCGCCCGTTCACCACCCAATCCATGGCTCCGCCGGGCGCCGCCGGCCCCTGGCGCGTCAGGATGCGGAAGTAGTAGCCGTGATAGGGCTGCGGCGTATCGTCGCGGCCGCGCGCATAGCCGCCCGCGCTCGCCGCGGCCAGCAGCGGGCCGAGCGGGCTCTCGGCCTCGCCGGGCACGGTCGGCCACCAGAGCCCGTCGCGCTGCCCGGGCGAGGAAAAGAAGCGCTGCGCATAGGCGCGCAGCCCGCCGACCCGGCCCGGCCCGGCGGCGTATTCGGCCTGCGCAGCGGCGATGGCGCGCAGCGTATCGATCACGTCGAGCTCGTTGCGCCCGATGCGCCGGTCCACCAGCCCCTGCGCGCCGGCGCGCGCATCGAAGCGCCAGGCGCCGCCGCTCAGCCGCATCGGGATCGGCAGCGGCCAGTCGTCGTCGCCCACCACCAGCACGGCGCGATCCGCCGCGGGGCGGTCGATCCGGTGCTTCGCCTCGTACATCTCCGTGAACCGCTCCCGCGCGGTGCGGTCGGCCACGCGATCGCCCGAGCGGATCAATTGCCGCCCGGCCTCGCCCAGCACGCGCAGCAGGGCGCGTTCGTCGTGCTTGCGGACCGCCTCGGCGAAGGCGGCGAAGCCCTCTTCCGGGCTCCGGAAGCGCCGGGGCTGGACGGGCTGCGGCGCCGGCGCGGCGGCGGGCCGGGCCCCCGCGGGGCCCCCGCCCCCCGGCGCGCGGCGGGGCGGCGCGG
>NZ_JBWXTD010000002.1:288228-292234 GCF_056682175.1 Falsiroseomonas sp. RANM36 | reverse complement strand
GCGGGGGGGCGGGGGGGGCCCGCGGGCCTCGCGGGCCCCCCCGCCGCCGCGGCCCGGTCGGCCTGCGGCCGCGACGCGCCCTGCAACGCGCCGCGATCGGCCCGCTGCGGTGCGGGCCGCTGCACCTGCGGCCGGCCGCTCGGCGCGGTCGCCTGCGGCCGGTTCGCCGCCGCGGGGCGCTCGGCCGGGCGCTGCGCCGGCCGCTGCGCCGCGCCGCCATCACGGCGATCCGCCAGCGCAGGCCGGTCGCCACCGCCAGGCCGGGCACGGTCGCCCCCGCCCGGACGATCCCGGTCGCCCCGCGCAGGCCGGTCGCCCCCGCCGGGCCGCTCGCGGTCGCCGCGCCCCGGCCGGTCGCCGCCGCCAGGGCGCTCGCGGTCGCCGAGGCCCGGCCGGTCGCCGCCGCCCGGACGCTCGCGGTCGCCGAGGCCCGGCCGATCGCCGCCGCCCGGACGCTCGCGGTCGCCGAGCTGCGCCCGGTCGAGGCCGCCCTCGCGCTGGATCTGCTGCGCGCGACCGCGGAACTGTTCCCGCGAATCGGCACGCCGCGGCCCGTCGGCGGGACGGAAATTGTTCCGCACTTCGTTGTTGCGATAGGCGACGCCGTGGCGGTGCGTCTCGTCGTGCCGCCAGCGGTTGCTCGTGATCTGGTTCCGGTTGACGTTGATGTTGTTGTAGCGGTTGACGTTGATGTCCACGTCGCCGCGGCCCCAGCGGGGCGTGGACCAGCCCCAGAGCGAACTCACCAGCGCCACGCCGCCGGCGAAGGCCATGCCGGTCAGCAGCGCATTGCCGACGCCCCAGGAAGGCGGCGGCGGATAGTAGGTCGGCGGGTAGGACGCGTAGGGCCACGCGCCGTACACGACATTCGGGTTGTAGGCCGGCACATAGACCGTCTCCGGCTGCGTCGGCTCGATCACGATCACCTGCTGCGGCGGCGGCACGGCGGGGGCCGGCGCGCCCGCCGCCGGCGGCGGGACGGTGACATTGGTGGTCACGTTCACCGTCTGCTGCGGTCCGCTCTGCAGCGTGCCGGCAGCCTGCGCGCGCCCGCGCAGCACCTGCACGGCGTTCAGCACGTCCTCCTGCTGCGCCAGCAGCGCATCGCCGACCTGCTGCGTCCAGTCGAGCTGGTCGTTCATCATCGTCAGCACGTCGGGAAAGGGCACCAGCGACTTCACCGACGGATCCCAGCTCTCGGCCTCCAGCGCCTTCGCCAGGTCCTGGCCCTTGATCGCGGCGTTGTTGCCCTCGCCCAGCCAGCGATGCGCCTGCACCACCTCCAGCGGATAGGTGCTGGCCATCAGCACCTGCATCAGCAGCGTGTCGGGATAGAGCGCGATCGGCGCCAGCAGCGCCTCGAGCTGGGCCTGGTCAAGCCGGTCGTCCTGCGCGGCGGGCGCGGCCTGGGATGCGGGCGCGGCGGGCTGCTGCGCCGGGGCGGCGGTCTGCGCCAGCGCGCCGCGTCCCTGCGGATGCGTGCACACCACCCCGCCGAAGCCCGCCGCCACCAGCAGCAGCAGCGCGGGATGCCAGGGCCTGCGGACGCGGCGGTTGTCGGATGTCATGCGCGTCCTCCCCCGGCCGGCGGCGGCGACGCCTGCGCCGCCTCGGCCTGCTCCAGCACCTCGCGCAGCCCGAGACCCCAGGACGCCACGCATCGCATGAAGGTCATGAGCGGCACGTCGAGAAGTCTCACCCGGTCCGCCGCGAAAAGATAGATCGTCCCCGACATCGCGCCGGGCGAGCCGGGCACGAAGACCACCAGCCGGCCATCGGCGAGTTCGTCCATCACCAGCGCCGGGCACTCGCCTTCCTCGATGCTGGCCAGCGCCGGCCGCAGCTGGCGGCCATCCTCCGACAGCGGCCCCTCGCCGACATAGGCCTTCGCGAGGCGATAGCCGGGGATGCGCTCGAACAGCATGCGGTCGGCCTTGCGCCGCAGCGCCGCGCCCGTCGCGGAGCGCACCGCCAGGCCGATCGCCAGGCACAGCAACACGAGCAGCGCCACCGCGCCGACCAGCGGATGCACGAATTGCGACGATAGCGGATCCGCCGCATCGCGGAGCCGCGCGATGATGCCGTGCACCAGCAGCGCGATCGCGCCCAGCGGCAGCACGACAAGCGCCCCGTCGAGCAGGGCGCGGCGCAGCAGCTTCATCGCGTGCGTGCCGGCTGCACGCTGATCGCCAGCGCCTCCGCCCAGGTCACGTCGACCTCGTCGCCCGGCCGCCGCCCGGCGACGAATTCGCGCAGCCGCGGATCCTGCGGCACGAGGGAGCGCACGCCGCGCGGCCCCTCGAAGGTGACGCGGCCATCGGCCGGGTTGACCGACACGATCTTCACCCGCACCTGCACCGCTTCCGCCGTGCCGCCCCCCCGCCCCCGGGCCGGCGCGGCCCCCCCCCCGGCCCCGCACGGCCCGGGGGCCCCCCCGGCGGGCGCCGGGCCCCCCCGCGGGGGGCGGGCCGCCCCCCCCCCCGCCCCTGGCCCGAGAAGGCGCGCTGCTCCGCCGTGCTGCCGGGCGCGGCCATCTCGATCAGCAGCGCATCGCGGTATTCGACCACGACGCGGTCGCCCGCACGGACCTGGGCGAGGTTGCGCACCTCCGGCCCGGCGGTGATCGTCGCCAGCCGCCCATCCTGCCCGCGCAGCACCAGCTGGCGCGTCTGCTGGTCCACGCTCTGCACCCGCACCTCGCCGCGGATCGTGCGCCGCCGCGCGAAGGGTTCCGCGGGCGCGGCCTGCGCCGGCGGTTGCGCCGGCGGCGCGGCCGTCTGTGCCAGCGCGGGCAGCGCCAACAGCATGGCGCCCAGGCCCAGTACGAGATGGCGTCCCTTCATCCTTGCCTTCCTCCCTTCCTTGGTTCGTCCGTCGGGCCGGCAGCTCATCCCCCGCCGGGGAAGATCCGCGCCCAGTCCTGCCGCATCGAGATCACCTGCCAGCCGCGCCGCGGCGCCTCGTCCAGCGCCTTGGCGAGCCGTCCGACATGGCTCTCCCGGTCATAGGCGAATTCGCGCTCGGCATCGTCGTGCCGCACGATCATCCCGAGACGGCGGCCGGGCCCTTCGGTGGCGTAGCGCAGCATCTCGAAGTCGCCGTCCGAATTGCCGAAGGCGGCGATCGGGCGCTGCCCGATATGGCGCGCGATGCCGACCGGCTTGCCCGGGCCGTCATCGATGAAGTCCACATGCGGCTCCCGCGTCAGCACGATGCGGCCGTCCCGCTCGCCCGGCGTCAGCGCGAAGCTCGATCCGACCACCTGGTGCGGCGGGATGCCATAGACATCCTGCGAGAAGGCCCGCACGAACTCGATGCCGCCGCCCGAGACGATGAAGGTCGCGAAGCCGTTGGCGCGCAGGAAGGCCAGCACCTCGAGCATCGGTTGATAGACCAGCGCCGTGAAGGGCCGGCCCCAGCGCGCGTCCCGCGCCGTCGCCAGCCATTGCGCGGCGATCGCCTGGAATTCCTCGGGCGTGTTGCCGGCCTGCGCGGCGCCGGCGAGCTTCAGCAGCCCCGCTGCGCCGCCGGCCGCGACCGCGCGCATGTCGCCCTCGATCGCCGCGCGGAAGATCGCATCCTCGCGCCAGGCCGGGTTCGCGGGCGCCAGCGCGCGGATGCGGTCCAGGATGAAGATCAGCTGGGTGTACATCGGCTGCTCGACCCAGAGCGTGCCGTCATTGTCGAAGGTGGCGATGCGCTCGCGCGCGGGCACGAAGTCCGCCCCACCCTCCCGCGTGACGGCGGCCACGAAGTCGAGCAGCGCGGCCTTGCGCGGGCCCCCCCGCCACGACGGCAGCGGATCGGCCGGCTGGGCAAGCGCGCCGCGCGCCATCAGCCCGGCGGCGACCGCGAGGCCGAGGGCCCTCCGACCCATCCCGATCTCCAGAAGGCGCCGTGTCTGCATGTCATCCTCCGAACGCGCGAGGATGCCGGCAGGCTCGGGGTGCCTGCCGGCGATCCGGGGCCCCGCCCCCCCCCCCCCCCCGCGCGCGGCGGGCCCGCC
>NZ_JBWXTD010000002.1:280455-288128 GCF_056682175.1 Falsiroseomonas sp. RANM36 | reverse complement strand
GGTGTGGGGGGGGTGCGGGGGGGGCGGGGGGCGGCTGTGGGGCCCCGCCGGCCCCGGGGGGGGGGGGGGGGGGGGCCACGTCGCGATCAGCGCCCTCCGGCGCCCTGCCTCAGCCGCGCCATCGCGTCACCCAGGCTGAAGCTGCCGGGCGCCTGACGCGGCGGGAACTGCTCGAAAGTCGCCAGGAAGCGCCCGACGAAGGCCTGCGCGGGTACGAGCGCGAAGGCGTGCTCCACCCGCCAGCGGCCGTAGTCGAAGGATTCCTCGGCGCGCTCGAAGGGATCGGCGCGCAGGTTGTAGAGTTGCGGCAGGCGCAGCGGCGTGAAGGCGCGCTCCCACACCTCGAGCCCGTGGTGCTCCTGGATCATGAAGTGGATCTTCCAGTTGTCGTAGCGGAGCGCCGCGAGATCGCCGTCATCGGTGAAGAAGAACATCTCGTGGCGCGCGCCCTCGCCGGTGCGCGTCAGCAGCGGCAGCTGGTTGTAGCCGTCGAGATGCACCTTGTAGGTCCGCCTTCCCGCCTGGTGGCCGTCGAGCAGCTTCTGCTTGATCTCCGGCTCGCCGGCGGCGGCGAGCAGCGTCGGCAACCAGTCCTGGTGGGAGAAGATGTCGTTGACCACCTGGCCGGCGGGAATGCGCGCGGGCCAGCGCACCATGGACGGCACCCGGAAGCCGCCCTCCCAGGCCGTCGCCTTCTCGCCGCGGAAGGGCGTGCAGCCGCCGTCGGGCCAGGACATCACCTCGGCGCCGTTGTCCGTCGAGTAGAGGACGATGGTGTTCTCGGTGATGCCGAGGTCGTCGAGCTTCTTCAGAAGCTGCCCGACATGCCCGTCATGCTCGACCATGCCGTCCGGATAGATGCCGAGGCCGGTCACGCCGCGGCTGGCTTCCTTGAGACGGGTCCAGATATGCATCCGCGTCGAGTTGAACCAGGTGAAGAAGGGCTTGCCGTCGCGATGCGCGCGATCGATGAAGTCGAGCGCGCCGGCGAGGAACTCCTCGTCCACCGTCTCCATGCGCTTCTTGGTCAGCGGGCCGGTGTTCTCGATCCGCTGCGTGCCGTCGGCGTTCGCCCAGGACTTCAGCACGCCGCGCGGACCGAAGCGCTCGCGGAACTGCGGGTTGCGCGGGTAGTCGGGGTTCTCGGGCTCGTCCTCGGCGTTGAGGTGATAGAGGCTGCCGAAGAACTCGTCGAAGCCGTGCATGGTCGGCAGGTGCTCGTCGCGGTCGCCGAGATGGTTCTTGCCGAACTGCCCGGTCACGTAGCCGAGCGGCTTGAGCAGCGCGGCGATGGTCGGGTCCTCCGCGCGCATGCCTTCCGCCGCGCCGGGCAGGCCGACCTTCGAAAGGCCCGTGCGGATCGGGCTCTGCCCGGTGATGAAGGCGGAGCGGCCGGCGGTGCAGGAATTCTCGCCATAGGCATCGGTGAACATCGCGCCCTCGCGCGCGATGCGGTCGATGTTGGGCGTGCGGTAGCCCATCATGCCCATGTTGTAGCAGGACGGGTTCGACCACCCGATGTCGTCGCCCCAGATCACCAGGATGTTGGGGCGGCCTTGCGGGGCGCGGGTCGCCGGCGCGGCCGGCTGCTGCGCCTGCGCGAGCTGCGTGCCGCCGGCGGCGGTCGCCGCCAGGGCTGCACCGCCGCCGAGCAGCATGTCGCGGCGGGAACGTCCATTGCTCATTGAGTCGCTTCCTTCCTCGTGATCATTGGCAGACACGAGCATTCACGTGCCCACACATCTGCGCAACCGTGACGATGCAGCATCGTTTGCGCCGTCATGCCGCGTTTCGCCCGCCTGGATGGCTCGGGATGCAAAGGCGTCCCCAGGAGGGGTAGATGGTCGGGGGGACCGGTGAGCCCCCCCGACAGCTGGAACGCAGCGCTCAGCATCGGGTCATGTCACTGCCCGCGCTGAGTCCGGGCTACCTGGTCGATGTGCCGCTTGACGGCGTCGAGGTTGAACGACGCCGGGTCCTGCATCGGCGGGAACTCGACGGCGGTCTGCGCGAGTTCGCCGACCAGGCGCTGCACCTCGACGAAGCGCCAGAATTCGCGCGCAAAGAAGTCGTTCAGGTAGCCGCCGCCCATGTTGTTGAGCGTCTCGCCGCGAAGCGCCGGCGTTCGTTCGAACGGATCCTGCCGGAGATTGACCATGATCGGCATGTCGGTGGTGACCCGCTCGCCCGGCCAGCCATAGGGCTGCTGGTAGAAGATGAACTTGAAGTCGTCCACGCGGATGGCACCGAGCGACGGTCCCCCGAAATAGAAGACCTCGCGCCGTGCCGAGGGTCCTCGGCCGCGCAGCAGCTCGAGCTGGTTGTAGCCGTCGAGGTGGTTCTTGTACTGCCGCCCGTTGAGGGTCACGCCAGCGCGGAGCTGGTCCTTGATGTTCGGGTTGCCGGCCGCCGCGACCAGGGTGGGGAACCAGTCGAGGCCGGAGAAGATGCCATTCTCCACCTTGCCTGCCGGCACCTGCCCCGGCCAGCGGATCATCGCCGGCACGCGGAAGCCACCTTCGTAGATGGTGCCCTTCGTCGCCCGGAAGGGCGTCATCCCGCCATCGGGCCAGGTGAAGGTCTCGGCGCCGTTGTCGGTGGTGAAGAGGACGATGGTGTTGTCCTTCTCGCCGATCGCTTCGAGATGATCGAGCAGCGCACCGACATTGTCGTCCAACTGCTTCATGCCGGCTTCGTAGAGCCCGAATCGCGTCTCGGCATTCATCTCCTGCTGGTAGCGCGGCGAGAGGAAGGTCCAGATGTGCATGCGCGTTGGGTTGTGCCAGACGAAGAACGGCTTGCCCTCGCGCTTCGATTCATCGATGAAGCGCTTGGTGTGATCGACCAGAACCTCGTCGATCGTCTCCATGTTGTACTTGCTCGGCCGCCCGGCGACCCAGTTCTGCCGGCCTTCCATGTTCGGGAAGGGCGGCAGCGGTCCCTCGTCCACGATGCGCTGCTTCCCGACGCGGCCCCAACGCGGCATCTCGGTCGCGTCGTCGGTGTCCGTCGCCCAGGAATGCACGAGGTTGCGCGGCCCGATCTCGTCCCAGCGGTCGCGCGGGAAGGAATACCAGTAGGGATCCGACAGCGCGTCGAGGTGGTAGAGGTAGCCGAAGAACTCGTCGAAGCCGTGCAGGGTGGGCAGGTACTTGTTGAGGTCGCCGAGGTGGTTCTTGCCGAACTGCCCCGTCTTGTAGCCGAGCGCCTTCATCGCGGTCGCGATGGTGCAGGCCTGGGCCGGGAGGCCGACATCGGCCCCGGCCTGGCCGACCGTCGTCAGGCCCGTACGCAGCGGGATCTGGCCGGTGATGAAATTCGCGCGGCCCGCGGTGCAGGAGGCTTCCGCGTAATAGTCGGTGAAGCGCATGCCTTCGGCCGCGATGCGGTCGAGGTTGGGTGTGCGGCCGGCCATCATCCCCTGGTGGTAGGCGCCGATGTTGAACCAGCCGATGTCGTCGGCCATGATCACCAGGATGTTCGGCTGGCGGCCCTGTCCGCCGGGAGCCGGCTGGGTCGGGCGAGGCGCTGGCGCCGCAGGACTCGTCGGCGTCTGCTGGGCCTGCGCCGTCTGGATCCCTGCTCCGAGAGCGGCTGCTCCCCCAAGCAGCATGCTGCGCCGATTCACCCGGCCCGTCGCGGGACGATCCGTCATGATCCATCTCCTTGGCTGGTGGTTTGACGTAGGACGCACCGGAAGCCGATGTGGCTCATGCCGGTGTCCACCATCTGCGCATGGCGCGCGGCGGGGCGGTACCGGCGGCAGTACGATGGCGTACAAAGAAAACTTCCGCCTTTCACAACCTTGCGTGGAATGCGGATCGCCGGCTGCGCCGGGTCGTAGCTGCCGTCGATGCGCGGCCCGCGCGGGTCCAGCGGCGCACAGCAGGGCTTCGTGGGATCCGCCTCGTGCCGCGTGGACCACCAGTCGGTCGTCCACTCCCAGACATTGCCCGCCATGTCGAACAGGCCGTAGCCGTTCGGCGGATAGCTGCCGACGGGCGCGGTCCGCTCGAAGCCGTCCGCGGCGAAGTTGCGCCACGGAAACGGCCCCTGCCAGGTGTTGGCCATGTGCACGCCGCCGGGCGTCAGCTCCTCGCCCCAGACGAATTCCGCGCCCTCCAGCCCGCCGCGCGCGGCGAACTCCCACTCCGCCTCGGTCGGCAGGTCCTTGCCGACCCAGCGCGCATAGGCCTCGGCATCCTCATGGGCGATCTGCACCACGGGGTGCTCGTCCCGTCCCTCGACCGTGCTGCCCGGCCCCTCCGGCTGGCGCCAATGCGCGCCTGGCGTCCAGTGCCACCAGTTCGACATGTCGCGCGTGTCCACCGGGCCGTCCGTCATGCGGAAGACCAGGGCACCGGGAACGAGCATCACGGGATCGGCACCGGGATACATCGCCGGATCGAGCGGCCGCTCCGCCACCGTGCGATAGCCGGTGGCCGCGACGAATCGCGCGAACTCGGCATTGGTGACGGTGGTGCGGTCCATCCAGAAGGGGCTGACGCGAACGGGATGCGCCGGCCG
Organism: Falsiroseomonas sp. RANM36; assembly: GCF_056682175.1. NCBI lineage: Bacteria > Pseudomonadati > Pseudomonadota > Alphaproteobacteria > Acetobacterales > Roseomonadaceae > Falsiroseomonas > Falsiroseomonas sp. RANM36. Next base: position 283,601 of record NZ_JBWXTD010000002.1, on the reverse strand, counting down.
CTCTTCCGGGTAGTGCCGATCCGACCCCATCAGGAAGGTGCCGCCCGGGATGGCGACCATGCCCGCAGGCAGGGCCCGGTCGGGATTGGCCGTGCGTTCCGCCGCCCCCCTTGCCATCGCTTGGTTTCCCGAACGTTTCCCCGACAGCTTGCCAGCCGCCCGCGCTTCCTGACCAATGCCCAGTCCGTAATCTTGTATTGCCATCGGAGGCATATGCTCGAGGTTCGCGACCTGCGGCTGGTCCAGGCGATCGGAGAACACGGCAGCCTGGTGCGGGCGGCCCGTGTCCTGAACACCACCCAGCCCGCGCTGACGCGCAGCCTTGCCGCGCTGGAGGCGAAGCTGAAGGGCCGCCTGTTCGAGCGCAGCCCGCGCGGCGTCATCGCAACCGACCTCGGCCGCGCCATCCTGGCCGATGCGGGCGATATGCTCGGCCGGCTGGAGAGGCTGGACCGCTACCTGACGGAAGTGCGCGGCGACCAGGTGCGCGACCTCGCCATCCATGCGGGCGCCTACCTGGCCGAGACGCTGGTGATGACGGCGGCGGCGCGGATGCTCGCGCTCTACCCCCGCGTGCGCCTGCGCGTGACCTCGGTGAACTGGGCCGATGTGCCGCGCGCCCTGCATGACCGCGAGGCGCCCTTCGGCCTGCTGGACCGCCGCGGCATCGAGGAGGATCCAGGGCTCGAGATGGAGCCCCTGCAGCCCCAGCCGGGGGTCTTCGTCACCCGTCCCGGCCATCCGCTGACCGCCCGGCGCGGCCTGACCCTGCCCGACATCCTCGCCTATCCGATCGTCTTCATCGGCCGGGTGCCGAGCGCCGTGCAGGCTCCCATGGCGGCTGCGCGCGAGGAGGCGCGTGCGCGCGGCACGATGCACCCGGCCTTCCCCGCGCTGGTGCAGGAAAGCCCGACCGTGGCGCTGGCCGCGGTGCGCCAGTCGGACGCGGTGGCGCCGATGACGCTGCCGCTGGTGCTGCCCGCCCTGCAGGCGGGCCAGCTCGTGGCCCTGCCCTGGCGGGAGCCCTGGGTGTCGCTGCACCCGGTCATCCTCCGCCTGCGCCGCCGTCACCTGGGGGAGGCGGAGCAGGCCTTCCTCGACCTCCTGCGCGGGGTGGACGGCGAGTTCGCCCGGGACGCCCGCGCCTGGTTCGCGGCGCAGGGCCTGTCGGCCGAGTGCGGCTGAGCGGGGCGGGGCGCCGATGTCCGTGCTGACCCCGCTCGACTGGCTGGCGCTTGCCGTCTTCGCCGCCTGCTGGATCGGCTACGCGACGCTGGTGGACCGGGTGCCGGCGATCCGCGCCCGCAGCGTGATCGCCGCCATGGACGGGCACCGGCGCCGCTGGATGCTGGCGGCGCTGGCGCGGGAGAACCGCATCGCCGACATCGCCGCGATCGGCAACCTGATGCAGTCCACCGGCTTCCTCGCGACCACGAGCATCCTGATCCTCGGCGGCCTGGTCGCGCTGCTCGGCGCCTCCGACATGGGGCGGCGCGTCGTGGCGGTGCTGCCCTGGTCCGCGGTGCCCGACGAGACGGCCTGGGAGATCAAGATCGCGCTGCTGCTGGTGATCTTCGTCAACGCCTTCTTCGAGCTGACCTGGGCGCTGCGCCAGTTCAACTACGGCTCGATCCTGCTCGGCGCCATGCCGAACGCGCCGGAGAGCGCCGCCGCGCGGGCCGAGGCGGAAGCGGCGGCGCGGGTGCTGAACCGCGCGGCGCGGCATTTCACCACCGGGCTGCGCAGCTACTATTTCGGCCTGGCGGCGCTGGCCTGGATCGTCCATCCGCTGGCGCTCGTGGCGGCGAGCCTGCTGGTGCTGCGCGAACTGCACCGCCGCGAATTCCGCTCCGAGGTGCGCGCGGCCCTCCGGCCGGCGGACTGAGGCTCAACGCCTTGCCAGAAGCTCCGCCAGCCGATCCCGCGGCCGCGCGCGCCCGGTCGCGCGCCGGCCCCCGATCCGGCTTTCCACCGTGGTCGCCATGGTCAGCGCATTGAGCACCGCTTCCTCCGTCGCCTCGATCGCCGCGGCGAAGAGCGGGGAGACGCGGTCGTTCGGCCACTCGGCATAGGGCGCCTCCGCCGCGCGCTTCTCCGGCGTGCGGATCACGCCGGGATGCGTGGCGAAGGCGATGGCGTAGTCGCCCGAGCCGTCGCTGAAGGCCGCGCCGGTGCGCGCGATGCCCGCCATGGCGCGGCGCGCGAGGCGCTGCAGGTTGCGGTCGGAGAGCGGGGCGTCCGTCGCCAGCACGACGACCACGGACCCGTCCGCATCCGCCGGCGTCGCCGCTCCGTCGGCGCGGGCAACAGCCACGTGCTCGGCCATGTAGTATTTCCCGAGCAGCCGGCCCACCGGGATGCCGTCCATCACCAGCGCGCCGCCATAGTTGGCCTGCACCAGCGCACCCACCGTCCAGCCGCCGAGCGCCGGCGGCAGCACGCGGGACGCCGTGCCGATGCCGCCCTTCCAGCCGAAGGCCATGGTGCCGGTGCCGGCGCCGACGCTGCCCTCCGCGACCGGCCCCGGGCCCGCGATCGCCAGCGCGTCGCGCATCTCCGCCGCGCCGATCCCGCGGGCGCGGATGTCGTTGAGGCGCCCGTCATTGGTCTCGCCCACCACGGCGTTCACGCTCCGCACGGCCTCGTTGCCGGGCTGCGCCAGCGTCCAGTCCACCAGCGCCTCCACCGCGCGCCCGACGGCGAGCGTGTTGGTCAGCAGGATCGGCGTCTCCAGCTCGCCGAGTTCCTGCACCTGCGTGACACCCGCCATCTTGCCGAAGCCGTTCATCGCGAAGACGCCCGCCGGCACGCGATGCGCGAAGGAATTCTGGGCGTGCGGCAGGATGGCGGTGACGCCGGTGCGCGTCCCCTCCCCCGCGATCACCGTCACCTGGCCGACGCGCACGCCCGCGACATCCGTGATCGCATTGAGCGGACCGGGCGGCAGGATGCCGGGAGCAAGCCCGAGGTCTCGCGCGCGGCGGCGGTGCCCGGTCACGCGCCTCGCCTCAATGCACCGGAAGCCGGCGGCCGGGGATCGGCGCCTCCGCATCCAGCGCGCAGAGCGCCGCCACCGGCGTCGCCCGCGGCGCCCGCCCGGCCGGGCGCCGCCCGGGGGCGCGGGCCGGGGGGGCGGGGCCGGGGGC
>NZ_JBWXTD010000002.1:274525-280355 GCF_056682175.1 Falsiroseomonas sp. RANM36 | reverse complement strand
GCGCCGGCCCCCCGCCCCCCCGCGGCCCGCGCCCCCCCCCGGGGGGCGCGGGCGGCGCCGCGCTGCCGGGCTCCACCGTGCAGCGCTGCGCGGGCGGCAGGTCCGGGTCGAGCCGGCGCGTCAGGGTGAAGGCGCGGTCCAGCGCGCCGTCGCCGCCGACCCGATGGAAGACATGCTCGATGGTGCAGCAGCCGCTGCGCGCCGTCGCGACGAGATGGCCCGCGGGATCGAGGGTGAAGGCGCTGCCCGAGACCTCGCCGGCCGCCACGAGGCGCGAGCGCGAGGGCTGCATCCGCCACAGCGCGAAGGTGGTGTTCGCCCCGCCGGCGGCCAGCGGCAGCCAGAGATCGGCCGCGCCGTCCTCGTCCGCATCGAGGGCTCGGGGCGGCGCATCCGGCGCATCGGTCGGCACGGCGAAGCGCTGCCGCTCCACCCCGCCGGTGTCGAGCACGCGGACCTGCCAGCTGCCCGACACGGCCTCGACATGCAGGATCAGCGGCCGGGACCGCGGCCGCTCGGCGCGCAGGACGATCTCGGCGGCGTCGGCGCCGGCGGGCAGCGCCGCCAGCAGCACGAGCGCCGCCGCCCGGATCACGCCAGGAAGACCGGGCAGCTCACGCCGCGACACCATGCGCCAGAGTCTCGCGCACCGCGGCCAGCGCCTCGGCGGCCTTGTCGGCATCGGGGCCGCCGGCCTGCGCCATCTCCGGCCGCCCGCCGCCGCCCTTGCCGCCGACCGCGGCCGCGGCGGCGCGCACCAGGGAAACGGCATCCGTCCTGCCCTTCGCGGCCGCCGCGAGGCCGGCGACGATGCTCGCCTTGCCGCCTTCTGTGGAGACCAGCACCGCCACATCCGCCGTGCCGCCCTTGAGGATCGCCTCGGCCAGGCCCTTCAGGTCGCGCGCCGGCACCTCGCCCCCCGCGCGCAGCGCCCCGCGCCGCCCGCCGATCGTCTCCACCTCCGCCCCCGCGCCGCCGGTCGCCAGCTTCTTGCGCAGGTCGGAGACCTCGCGCTCCAGCTTCCGGCGCTCCTCCACCAGCGCGGCGATGCGCTCGGCGAGTTCCTGCGGGCGCACCTTGAGCGCCGCGGCCGCCTCGTTGAGCTGCCGGTCGCGTTCCTCGATCACGCGCAGCGCGCTCTCGCCGGTCACCGCCTCCACCCGGCGCACGCCGGCGCTGACCGCGCCCTCGGCCACGATGCGGAAGAGGCCGATATCGCCGGTGCGGCGCACATGCGTGCCGCCGCAAAGCTCCAGCGAATAGACGCCGTGCTTCTCGGTGGCGGCCGCGTCATGGCCCATGCCGACGACGCGCACCTCCTCGCCGTATTTCTCGCCGAACAGCGCCATGGCCCCGGCCGCGACCGCCTGCTCGGGCGTCATCAGCCGGGTCGTGACCTCGGCATTCTCGCGCACGCGGGCGTTCACCTCGGCCTCCACCCAGGCCAGATCCTCATCCGACATCGGCGCGTTGTGGGAGACGTCGAAGCGCAGCCGGTCCGGCGCGTTCAGCGAGCCCTTCTGGCTCACATGCGGCCCGAGCCGCCGGCGCAGCGCCTCATGCAGCAGATGCGTCGCGGAATGATGGGCACGGATGGCGCCGCGGCGGGCATGGTCCACCTCGGCCTGCACCGCGAGCCCGACCTTCGCCTCGCCATGCGCGACCTGGCCGAAATGCACGATCAGGTCGCCGAGCTTCTTCTGGGTGTCGCGGATGTTGATCCGCGCCGCCTCCCCGGCGGAGATCAGGCCGGTGTCGCCGACCTGGCCGCCGCTCTCGGCGTAGAACGGCGTCTGGTTCAGCACCACCGCGCCCTCGGCGCCGACCGGCGCGCTCTCCACCACCTGCCCGTCGCGGACGATGGCGAGGATCTCGCCCTCCGCCGTCTCGGGCGAATAGCCGAGGAACTCGGTCGCGCCGAGCTTCTCCTTCAGGTCGAACCAGAGCGTCTCCGTCGCCGCCTCGCCCGAGCCCGCCCAGGCCGCGCGGGCGCGCTTCTTCTGCTCGGCCATCGCCGCCTCGACGCCGGCGACGTCCACGCCCTTGCCCTCGCCGCGCAGCGCGTCCTGCGTCAGGTCGAGAGGGAAGCCGTAGGTGTCGTACAGGCGGAACGCCACCTCGCCGGGCAGCACGCCCTTGTCGCCGAGCCGCGCCGTCTCCTCCGCCAACAGGCCGAGGCCGCGCGCGAGCAGGCTGCGGAAGCGGCCTTCCTCGAGCTTCAGCGTCTCGACGATCAGCTTCTCCGCCCGCACCAGTTCCGGATAGGCGGCGCCCATCTGGCGGATCAGCGCCGGCACCAGGCGATAGAGCAGCGGGTCCTGCGAGCCCATCATGTGCGCGTGGCGCATCGCGCGGCGCATGATCCGGCGCAGCACGTAGCCGCGCCCCTCGTTGGAGGGCAGCACGCCGTCCGCCACCAGGAAGGCCGAGGCGCGCAGATGGTCCGCCACCACGCGATGGCTCACGCGGAACGGGCCGTCCGGGTCCTGGCCGGTGGCCTCGGCGCTGGCCAGGATGATCGCGCGCAGCGTGTCCGTGTCGTAGTTGTCGTGCTTGCCCTGCAGGATCGCCGCGAAGCGCTCCAGCCCCATGCCGGTGTCGATGGACGGGCGCGGCAGGCTGACGCGCGTGCCGGGCGGCCCTTCCTCGTACTGCATGAAGACGAGGTTCCAGATCTCGATGAAGCGGTCGCCATCGGCGTCCTCGCTGCCGGGCGGGCCGCCGGGGATCCTGTCGCCATGGTCGAAGAAGATCTCGGAGCAGGGGCCGCACGGGCCGGTGTCGCCCATGCGCCAGAAATTGTCGCTGGTGGGGATGCGGATGATGCGGCGTTCGGACAAACCGGCGATCTTCTTCCAGTAGGCCGCGGCGTCGTCGTCCTCGGAATAGACCGTGACCAGAAGCCGTTCCTTGGGCAGGGCGAAATCCTTGGTCACCAGCTCCCAGGCATAGGCGATGGCCTGCTCCTTGAAGTAGTCGCCGAAGCTGAAATTGCCCAGCATCTCGAAGAAGGTGTGGTGCCGGGCGGTGTAGCCCACATTGTCCAGGTCGTTGTGCTTGCCGCCGGCGCGCACGCATTTCTGCGCCGTGGTCGCCCGCACATAGGGGCGCTTCTCCTGGCCGGTGAAGACGTTCTTGAACTGCACCATGCCGGAGTTGGCGAACATCAGCGTGGGGTCGTTGCGCGGCACCAGCGGTGAGCTGTCCACCACCTCATGCCCGTTGCGCCGGAAGTAATCGAGGAAGGTTGCGCGGATGTCGTTGCTGCTGGCCATGCGCAGGAGGTAGCGCGTGGCCCGCGAGGCGTCGAGGGTCGTGCAGCGGGCCAAAGCGGGGCGGGCGCCGCCGATGCCGCCCGCGCGCTGCGGCCGCGCATCCGGGGGCCGCATAGGGCCGGCCGCCGGAGGCGGCAGGCGCCGCCGCAGGAAGCCGGGCAGGCCGGGCGCGGCCCGGCCGGCCGGGGCTACTCGGCCGCCGCGGCCTCCGTCTCCTCGCCCGCCAGCATCGCATTGGCCAGGCCGCTCGCCTGGTCGCGGATGCGCTTCTCGACGCTGGCCGCGACCTCGGGGTTGTCGCGCATGAACTGCTTCGCGTTCTCCCGCCCCTGCCCGATCCGCTGGCTGTCGCAGGAGAACCAGGCGCCGGACTTCTCGACGATGCCGGCCTTCACGCCGAGGTCGATCAGCTCGCCCACCTTGGAGATGCCCTCGCCATACATGATGTCGAAATCCACCTGCCGGAACGGCGGGGCCATCTTGTTCTTCACCACCTTCACCCGCGTCTGGTTGCCGGTGGTGGTGTCGCGCTCCTTGATCGAGCCGATGCGCCGGATCTCCATGCGCACGCTGGCGTAGAACTTCAGCGCGTTGCCGCCCGTGGTGGTCTCCGGGTTGCCGAACATCACGCCGATCTTGAGGCGGATCTGGTTCAGGAAGATCAGCAGCGTGTTGGAGCGCGAGACGCTGCCCGTCAGCTTGCGCAGCGCCTGGCTCATCAGCCGGGCATGCAGGCCGACATGGCTGTCGCCCATCTCGCCCTCGAGCTCAGCGCGGGGCACCAGCGCCGCGACGCTGTCCACCACCAGCACGTCGATCGCGCCGGAACGGACCAGCGTGTCGCAGATCTCGAGCGCCTGCTCGCCGGCATCCGGCTGGCTGATCAGCAGGTTGTCCACATCCACGCCGAGCTTGCGGGCATAGCCGGGGTCGAGCGCATGCTCGGCGTCGATGAAGGCGCAGGTGCCGCCGCGCTTCTGCGCCTCCGCGATCGCGTGCAGCGCCAGCGTGGTCTTGCCCGAGCTCTCCGGGCCGTAGATCTCCACGATCCGGCCCTTCGGCAGGCCGCCAATGCCAAGGGCGAGGTCGAGCCCGAGCGAGCCGGTGGAGACCACCTCCACCTCCGCATCGGCGGCCTTGGTGCCCATCCGCATGATCGAGCCCTTGCCGAATGCCCGCTCGATCTGGCTCAGCGCGGCATCCAGCGCCTTCGTCTTGTCCATGGGGTCGCGCTCTCCGACGTCCTGTCTCAACCCAAAGGCGCAACAGCGGGGCGAATCACCACCCTGCGGTCATGCCTGCGGCAACCATGCCCGATCGGATGCGGAGACTCCACGGCGTTCCGCAACCGGTCATCGGCCGGCCGGCACTATGGCTCAGGCAGCGGACCCACACAAGAACATTTAGGAAACTTTGGCGGGAGTCCTCGGCAGGATGGACCGCAACTCGGCCACCAGATCGGCCAGGCCATAGGGCTTGGGCAGCAGCTTGAGCCGCTCTGCCTCCAGGTCCCGCCCCAGCGCCACCTCGGCATAGCCGGAGACGAGCAGCACCGGCAGGTCGGGGTCGCGTTCCCGCAGGCGGGCGGCGAGCGCCAGCCCGTCCATCCCCGGCATGACCACGTCCGAGACCAGCGCGATGGGTTTCGGCGCACCGTTGTCCAGCAGGTCCAGCGCATCCTCGGCCGAGGCGGCGCTCAGCACCTCGAATCCGGCACGGCGCAGCGCGCGCTCGGCCAGCTTCAGCAGCGGCGCCTCGTCCTCCACCAGCAGCACCGGAGCCGTCGCCACGGCGGCGCCCGGCTGCGGGCGCGGGGCCGGGCGGGGCGCGGCCGGCGGCACGAGGGGGGCCGGCGGCGGGGGCAGGGCGTCGGCCGGGCCGTCGTGCCGCGGCAGCCAGATGCGGAAGGTCGTCCCCTCGCCCATGCGGCTCTCGGCCGCGATGAAGCCGCCGGACTGGCGCACGATGCCATGCACCGTGGCAAGGCCGAGCCCGCGGCCGCCCTGCTCGCGCTTGGTGGTGAAGAAGGGGTCGAAGATGCGCGGCAGGATGTCGGGCGCGATGCCGCCGCCGCTGTCGCTGACCTCCAGCACCGCATAGCGGCCGGGCGGCAGTTCCTCCTGCTGCAGCGGCTCGGGCTGCAGCACCACGGCATGGCGCGTCGCGATCAGCAGCGCGCCGCCATCGGGCATGGCGTCGCGCGCGTTGAGCGCCAGGTTCATGATCACCTGGTCGAGCGGGGGCGGGTCGATCCGCACCCGCCGCCCCGGTTCCTCCAGCTCGACGGTCAGGCGGATGCGGCTGCCGAGCAGGCGGCGCAGCAGCCCGGCCATGGCCGCGACCGCGCTGTTCAGCTCGACCACGCGCGGGTTCAGCGCCTGCTGCCGCGCGAAGGCCAGAAGCTGGCGCACCAGCGCCGCACCGCGCCCGGCGCTTTCCATCACCTGGCGCAGCTCGGGCGCGGCGTCGCCATCGGGGGCGCGGGCGAGCGCCGCCTCGGCGCTGCCTGCGATGGCGGTGAGCAGATTGTTGAAGTCGTGCGCGATGCCGCCGGC
>NZ_JBWXTD010000002.1:265022-274425 GCF_056682175.1 Falsiroseomonas sp. RANM36 | reverse complement strand
CCCCGCGGCGCCGGGCCCGCGCCGCGGCCGCCGCCCGACCCCCCCGGGCGCCGCGCGGGCGCGGCCCCCCCCCGCCTCCACCCGCCGCCCCGCATCCAGCGCCGCGGCTGCCGCGTCGCGGATGTCCGGCGCGATCAGCCCGGTCATGGACATGCCCGGGCGCAGCGGCAGCGTCGGCCCGCAGATCCGCGCCAGTTCCGGGTTCCAGGCGATCAGGCGGTCGGCCGGATCGAGCAGCGCAAGGCCGGGGGAGGCGGCCTCCAGCACCGCGCAGAGCGCGGGGTCCAGCTCGCCCTTGGGCATCCGGCTCCGCAACAGGGCTTCGAGCCCGCCCCAGCGCGGTTCAGCCATCGGCATCCCCCTATCCAGCGCAACATCACGCTTTGGTGACCCTGCACACGCATTCGGGTGTCTCGTCAAGCGCGTCTTGCCCCATCCGATGCAACAAGTTGTTCGTCGGCGCGCCGGCGGCGCCATACGAATGCAATGATTTCAGCAACCGCCTGGTAATGATCGGCCGGAATCTCGGCTCCGAGTTCCAGCCGGTGCAGCGCGCGCGCGAGCGGCGGATTGCTGACAATCGGCACATTCGCAGCCGTCGCCGCGGTCCGGATGCGCGCGGCGAGCTCGTCCACGCCCTTCGCCACGACCTTCGGCGCCGCATGCCCCTCGGCATAGGCCAGCGCAACCGCATAGTGTGTCGGGTTGGTGATCACCACCGCAGCGCGAGGCACCTCCGCCATCATCCGGTTGCGGGCGCGGCTCTCACGCAACTGTCGGCGGCGGGCGCGGAGCTGCGGATCGCCCTCGCTCTCCTTCAGCTCGTCGCGCAGCTCCTGCCGGCTCATGCGCAGCTGGCGCAGATGGTTGAACCGCACCCAGAGCAGGTCGAGCACCGCCAGCGCCGCGAAGGCGCCGAGCGCCGCCCCCACCAGCCGCCAGGACGCCGCCGCGGCCGCCTGCATCATGCCGCCGGCCGGCGCGTGCAGCGCCGCCTGCAGCTCCGCCGGATCGCCCAGCGCGAACCAGAGCGCGGCACCCACCACGCCGATCTTGAGCAGGCTGCGCAGGAACTCCGCCAGGCCCTCCGCCCCGAACAGCCGGCGCAGGCCCGCCAGCGGGCTGATCTTGTCGAGCCGCGGCTCCAGCGATTTCGCCGAGATCAGCCCCCGCGTCTGCAGCAGCGTCGCGGCGCAGGCGCCGAGCGCCGCCGCCCCTGCCACTGCCGAAACCAGCAGCAGCCCCTGCCAGAAGAGCAGCCGCGCGGCCTCCAGCGCATCCGCGCCATGCGCCTGTTCCAGCGTGGCGCGCATCGCCTTCAGCAGCTCGAGCCCGAGCGGCGGCAACGCCAGCGCCACGGCCAGGCTGCCCGCCGCCAGCGCCGCGAAGCCCGCCGCCTCCCGCGACAGCGCCACCTGACCCTGCTCGCGCGCCTTCTCGATCCGCCGCGGTGTCGCGGCTTCCGAGCGGTCGGCGGGATCGGGGGCGTCCTCCTCGGCCATCGCTCAGCGCGCCCCGGGCAGCGCCTGGAAAGCCTCGGCGAGGCTTTCCGCGAAGACCGCCAGCAGCGGCGGCGCCAGCAGCGCCAGCAGCGCGATGCCGGCCAGGATCTGCCCCGGCACGGCGACGAAGAAGGTCTGCACCTGCGGCGCCAGCCGCGCGAGCAGGCCGAGCGAGAGGTTCAGCACGATCGCCCCGATCACGAAGGGCGCGGCCAGCCGCAGCGCCAGCGCGAGGGAGGCGGCGCCCGCTTCCGCCATCGCTTCCGCCGCCGCGCCGGTCGGCATCGGCGCGCCGGCGGGCAGGACCGCATAGCTGTCCACCAGCGCGCGCAGCGCGATGGCATAAAGGCCGGTGCCGAGCACGAGGCAGGCGGAGATCAGGCCAAAGGCGCGGCCGAGCGCCGTGCCCTGCCCGCCGAGCTCGGGATCCGCGACCAGCAAGCCCTGCAGCCCGATCAGCGTCGCGATCGCCTGCCCGGCCATGGCCAGCGCCAGCGCCGCGATGCGCGCGAGCCCGCCGAGCCACAGCCCGACCACCACCTCCTGCGCGATCAGCCCGGCCGCGGCCGCGCCATCGGCCGGCGCCGGCGGCAGGCCGGGTGCGAGCACCGGCAGCAGCAGCGCCAGCAGCGCCATGCCGAGCACGAGGCGGATGGTGGGCGAGACCTCCTGCTCGCCGAGGCCGGGCAGCAGCATCACGGCCGCGCCGATCCGCGAGAAGGCCAGCACCGCCTGGAAGGCCAGCGCCGGCAGCGATTGCAGCAGCGCGGCGTCCTCGGCCGTCATCGCACGCCGCCGAGCTCGATCGCACGGTCGAACAGCGTCTCCGTCCAGCCGCGCATCGCGCCGACGGCGAAAGGGCCGAGCAGCAGCATCATCACGGCGCAGACCGCGAGCTTCGGCAGGAAGGCCAGCGTCGCCTCCTGCACCTGCGTCAGCGCCTGCAGCAGCGAGATGACGAGGCCGACGGCCAGCACCGCGAGCAGGGGCGGCCCCATGACCTGGAGCGAGACCCAGAGCGATTCGCGCAGCGCCTGGGCCAGCGCCTCCTCGGTGTCCACGGAGCTTTTCCCCGCCTGCGATGCCGCGCCGCCGTCAGATCGGCATGCGCATGACGTCCTGGTAGGCGGCGACGACGCGGTCGCGCACCGCCACCGCGGTCTGCAGCGTGAGTTCCGCGCGCGAGATCGCCAGAACCGCCTCCGTCACGCCGCCCTGGCCGAGCATGGCGGCGGTGGAGGCTGCCTCCGCACTCCGGCCGATCTCGACACCCTGCGCCATCGCCCGCTGCACCAGCGCGCCGAAGCCGCCGGAAGCCGCCTCCGCCGCGCCGACGGTGCCGCCGGCCGCAGCGCCCGAGGCGGCGCGATAGGCCGCGGCGGCGGTCGCGCCGATGCCGGCGGCGCCGCTCACCGCAGCGCCTCGATCGCGCGTGTCAGCATGGCGCGCGTGGTCTCCAGCACGGAGAGGTTGGCGCTGTAGCTCCGCTGCGCCTCGCGCATGTCCATCACCTCCACCAGGCTGTCCACATTCGGCGTCTTGACGTAGCCGCGCGCATCGGCGGCGGGGTGGGAGGGCTCGTAGCGCGTCGGGAATTCGCCCGGCGCGGTGCCGACGCGCGAGACGCCCACCGTCTCGACGCCGAGCGCGCGATCGAGCCGGTTGGCGAAGGTCACGGTGCGACGGCGATAGGGATCGGCGCCGGGCGCTTCCCCGGTGCTGTCGCGGTTGGCCAGGTTTTCCGCCACCACGCGCAGCCGGGTGGACTGCGCCGCCATGCCGGCCGCCGAGATCCGCAAGGCGCGATCGAGGTCCATCCTCTTCCCCTTCCGTGCAACCGCGCTCAACGCCCGAGCGTCGCGCGGAACATGCCCATGAAGCTGCGATGCACCGCCATCGCCACGGCATGGGCGGTGTCGGTCTCCGCGATGCGCATCGCCTCGCGGTCGAGCGAGACGGCGTTGCCGTCCGGCGTCACTTCCGGCACGCCCCGCTCGGTGCGCGCATTCGCCGCCGCGGCCGGGTTGCCGGCGCCATGCCCGGGCTGGGTGCGCGCCATGGCCAGCCGCACCGCGCCTTCCAGCTCGCGCCGGAAGGGCACGAGGTCGTGCGGGCGGTAGCCCGGCGTGTCGGCATTGGCGACGTTCTGCGCCAGCACCGCCTGGCGCCGGTCGAGCCAATGCAGCCGGCGCTCGGCGAGGGCCAGCGGATCGGGGGCGCGGACGGCGCGGGTCGCGGCTTGATCCATGCGCGGAGCCTCGCGCGAAGCGATGAAGAAACGGTTAGCGCCGCCCTTAAGCCGCGCGCTAACGATCCCTTCATCGTCCTCGGTCTAGTCAGCGCCGATGCGCAAGCCACCCGAACCCGCCGAGGCCGTCCACGCCGCCATCGCCTCGCTCGACGGCACGCTCTCGCTCGCGCGCGCGCTGGTCGAGGGCGGGCGGCGGATCGACCTCGCCGGGCTCGAGCGGGAGGCCACGACGCTCTGCGCCGCGGTGATGGCGCTCGGCGCGGAGGAGGCGAAGCGGTTGCGCCCCGCCCTGCTCTCGCTGCGCGGCCAGGTGGACGGCCTCGCGGCCAGCCTCGCCCGCTTCTGACCTCACCCCCAGAGGCTCGTCCCAGGATGGAGACGGCATGCACGAGATCGGCTGGACCGGCCTGATCACCGCCGTCGCGGCGCTGGCGGGCATCCTGCTCGCGCTGGTGCTGGTGCTGCGCGGCGTGCGCGCCGCCGGCCTCGCGCGCGGCAACCGCCGCCTGATGGTGGAGGAAGCGGTGGCGCTGGATACGCGGCGCCGCGTGGTGCTGCTGCGCTGCGACGGGCGATCGCTGTTGCTGCTCACCGGCGGCGGGCAGGACATCGTGCTGGGCTGGCCCGAGACGCCGCCGAAGGCAGGGCCATGATCCGCGCCCTGCCGGTCTTCCTGCTGCTGCTCGCGATCCCCGGCGCGGCCGCGGCGCAGAGCCTCAACCTCGATCTCGGCGGCGAGGGCGCGGGGGCCACCGCGCGGCTGGTGCAGTTGGCCGCGCTGATCGGCCTGCTCTCGCTCGCGCCGGCGCTGCTCGTGATGGTCACGTCCTTCGCGCGCATCATCATCGTGCTGTCGCTGCTGCGCAGCGCCATCGGCGCGCCCGCCATACCACCCAACCCGGTGCTGATCGCGCTGGCGCTGTTCCTCACGCTCTTCGTGATGGAGCCGGTGCTGATGGCCAGCTGGGAACAGGGCATCCGCCCGATGTCCGAGGGCCGGATCGGCGAGGTGGAGGGCCTCGCCGCCGCCGCCGAACCCTTCCGCCGCTTCATGGCGGCGCAGGTGCGCGATGCCGACCTGGCGCTGTTCCTCGACCTCGCGAACCTGCCGCAGGCGCCGGCCGAGCAGGCGCCCTGGCGCGCGCTGATGCCGGCCTTCCTGGTGGGCGAGTTGCGCCGCGCCTTCGAGATCGGCTTCCTGCTCTTCCTCCCCTTCCTGGTGATCGACCTGGTCGCGGCGAGCGTGCTGATGTCGCTCGGGATGATGATGCTGCCGCCGACCGTCGTCGCGCTGCCCTTCAAGCTCGCCTTCTTCGTGCTGGTGGATGGATGGCGGCTGGTGGCCGGCAGCCTGGTGCAGGGATTCGCGACCTGACGCGGTGAGCCTTCCCGCTGACACGGAAAGGCCCTCAGACGCCGGCGCTTCGCTTGGCTGCGCCGCACAAGCGGCGGGCCGCCTTCGCGGCCTCGCCCGCCTTCGGCGGGCGCCCGGCACGATGATGGCCCGGTAGCATATGCCCGCAAGGGCTGGACATCGGGGCCGCCCGCCGCGCATCGTCGCATGACGCAACAGGGGCGGAGCGATGGGCCGGCTTCTCTTCCTGCTCGTCCTGCTCGTGCTGCCCGGTCTCGCGCCCGCGCTGGCGGAGCCCGCGGCGACGACGCAGGGCCGCATCCTCTGCAGTCCGCGCGTGCCGCCCGACGAGGAATGGCGCGTCGGCTCGGGCTTCATGGTGATGCGCTCGGTCGCGGATCACCTGAACGGCAGCGCGCCGGCGCTGCGGCTCGAGGATGTGCAGCAGACCGCCAAGGCCATCCCGACGCTGGAATTCATCATCTCCCGCCCGGACAACATCCCGCCGAGCGAATGGCGCGCCGCCTGGCTGGAAGCGGTGGCCTATCCGGCGGACCGCACGCCCGGCACCATCACGGAGGCGGATCTGGTGCGGGGCAGCGTTCTGCCGCCCTCGCCGGAGGACGACCGCACCGCGGTGACCGCGCTGTTTCCGACGCTCGAGCGCGGCGGCTGGCTGCCGACGCGCTGGCAGGTGGTGGTCTTCGTCTGCGTGGACCCGAACTACAACCCCGGCTCCCGCCGCGCCAACGGCAAGGAGATCCGCGCCTATGCGCGCGAGCCGTTCTTCATCTCCACCCTGCGTCTCTCGACACTGATCGGGGTTCTCGCAGTCGCGGCGATCTACCTTGCGCTGGCGCTGGCGACGCTGCAGCTCCAGTCGCGCCAGATCGCGCATGCGCAGGGTGTGGGCGCCATCCGCCACGGCCGCGGCGCGGCCTTCTGGTACGCGATGCGTCCGACGGTGATCGCGCAGGACAGCTTCGGCGTGTGCAGCCTGTCGCGCTTCCAGGTGCTGCTGTTCACCGTGGTCGTCTCCGGCGTCTATGCCTATGTCATGGCGCGCACCGGCAAGCTGCCGGAGGTCTCCAACACGGTGCTGACGCTGCTCGGCATCACGCTCGCGGGCTCGACGCTCGCGCGTGTGGCGGAGGGGACGAGCCTCGACACCCAGAACCGCCTCTGGCTGCTCGGCACCGGGATCGTGGACCCCTCGCCCCGGCTGCCGCGCTGGCTCGACCTCGTCTCGGCGGAGGGCGAGATCGACGTGACGCGGGTGCAGGCGCTGGTGTTCAGCCTGTTCGCGGCCGGCGCACTGGTGGTGAACGGCACCGGCGACCTGGCGAATTTCAGCATCCCGGAGCAGGTGAACTACCTGATCGGCATCAGCCAGGCCGTCTATGTCGCCGGCCGCGCCCTGCCCCACGAGTCCGCGCGACGCCTGAACGAGGAGGTGCGGGCCCTGCAGGAGGCCGAGGCGCAAACCCTGATCGACCCGGCCGATGCCGACGCCCGACAGCGTTTCGAGACCGCGCGCAAGGGCATCGGCCCGACGCTGACCGATGTGTTCGGCGAGCGCTTCCGCGCCGCGCGCCTCAGGCAGTTCAAGCCGGGTGAGCGGGTTGCGGAAGTACCGGCGGAATAGCCCGCCGCCTCAGCGCCGCGGCAGGTGCCGCGCGATGTAGGGCGGGAGGTTGAACGCGCCGACATGGATCTCCGGCGTCCAGTAGCCGGTGGTGTCCAGCACGCCCGCCACATCGGCGCGGCGGCGGATCTCCGCCGCGTCCACCGCGCGCAGCGCCGCGTCCTTCGCCGCCCAGCCCAGCGTCATGTAGCCGCCCACATAGGTCGGCACGGCGGCGACATAGGCCCAGACATCCGGGAAGGACTTGGCGCGCCGCAGCGAGGTGTCGCGCAGTTCGTCCGCCTGCATCGCCGGCACGCCGCACTGGTTCACGATCAGGCCGCGGTCGGTGAGGATGCGCGCGCAATTGGCGTAGAACTCGTCGGTGAACAGCACCTCGCCCACGCCGATCGGGTCCGTGCTGTCCACGATGATCGCATCGTAGCTGCCGGCAGGCGCCTGGCGGACATGGTCGATGCCGTCGCCGACGATCACCTCGGCGCGCGGATCGGTCCAGGCATCGCCGGCGATGCCGGGCATGAATTCCTTGGCAAGCCGGATCACCTCGCCGTCGATCTCGACCATCACGGCGCGTTCGACGTTGCGGTGCTGGAGGACGCGCTTGAGCACGCCGCCATCGCCCGCGCCGATGATCAGCACGCGCTTCGCATCGCCATGCGCGAGCAGCGGCACATGCGCGATCATCTCCTGGTAGACGAACTCGTCCATCTCGGTGATCTGCACCACGCCGTCGAGCAGCATGACGCGGCCATGGGTGTGGCTCTCGAACAGCATGATGTCCTGGAAGTCGGACTTCACGCGGGCAAGCTCCCGCTTCACCAGGAAGCGCTGGCCCCATTCGGCGTAGAGCGTCTCGTTCACCCAGGAATCGGTGGGCATCTCTGTCATTCCGCTGTCACGAGTGGCTGGCAAGAAAAAGGGCCGGACCCTTCGGCCCGGCCCCTTATCACGAAACGGCGCGAAGCGCTTACCCGATCAGGCCGCGCTTGTGCTCGGCCAGCTGCACGCGCTCGGGCTGGAAGCCCTTCTTGATCGCGGGCAGGGCCTTGGCCGGGTCGCACTCGCCGCACATGAAGATGTCGATCGCGGCGTAGTCCCGCTCCGGCCAGGTGTGGATCGAGATGTGGCTCTCCGCCAGCACCAGCACGCCCGACACCCCGCCATTCGGCGAGAAGTGGTGGAAGTGCCCGTGCAGGATCGTCGCGCCCGCCGCCAGCGCGCCCTCGCGCAGGACGGCGTCGATGTGGTCGGGATCGTCCAGCCTGGTCGCGCCCCACAGGTCCACGATCAGGTGCACGCCCGCGAAGCGCAGGCCGCCCCGGTTGATGAAGTAGTCCTTCTCCACCGTCCCGTGGAGATTGTCGTTCCGGGTGTCGCTCGGCAGGTCCGAGACCATCCCCGGTTGGACGAGAGCTTCCATGATGAGGCTCCTTCCAGCCAGCAGATGACCTTGGTGGCCGCGATAGGCGGCACCTCGTGGGGTCAACGGCCGGCGCATATGGGGCAAGGGGGACGGGGGCGCAAGGGAAATCGGGACCCCCGGGCCGAAAAAAACGCGTGTGCCCCCCGTTGCGGACGCGGGGCTTCACCGGCCGCCCCCGGGGGGCGACCGGAGAGTTACCTTGCCGCCCCGGCCCCCGGCCGCAACCTCTCCAGCTGGGCGGGCAGCAGGCGCGCCACTTCCAGTTCCTGGCGAAGGCGCGGCAGGTCGCCGATCCCGCCCAGCCGCCCGGCCGTCATCAGGGCGAAGGCCTCGGCGAAGGCGCCCTGCTCCATGCGGCTGCCTTCGGCGGCGCGCAGCGCGGCCAGGCCGGGCTCGTCCCCAGCGAGGGCGAGCAGCGCGGCGGCGCGGGCAAGCTGGGCGCGCGCCGCCTCGTCCAGCGGCGCCGGCGCCGGCGGCAGGCTGGCCCGCAGATGCGCGCCCATCGCCGCCGCGGCACCCGCCCAGTCCTGGCGCGCCGCCAGAAGCTCCGCCAGTTCGGGCAGGGCGTCCGGCCCCGCCTCCCTGAGCCGCGCCGCCGCCAGATCATGCTCGCCGAGCGCGGCGAGGGCGCGCGATTCGATGCGCAGGCGTGCGATCCGCAGCACCTCCGGCAAGGGCGTCGCCGCCGTCTCCTCCAGCGCCTTGCGCGCGCCGCCCGCATCGCCCGCGCCGAGCGCCAGCTTCGCCTGCGACAGCCCGATGCGGGCGCGCGATTCCGCGCCCTCGGCGCGGGCCAGCGCGCCGCCGAGCACCGCGCGCGCGCGGCCTACCAGATCGAGCGCGGCCAGCCGCTCGGCCAGCGCGGTCAGCGCCTGCTCGGTCTGCGCGCCTTGCGGCAGCAGCGCGGCGTGGGTGTCGAACAGCGCGACGGCGGCAATCGGCGGTTCCGTCCCGATGGCGGCGAGCAGCGCCTCGGCCTGCTTCGGGCGCAGCGCCGCGGCCGCGTCTGGGAAGGCCTGCTCGGCCTCGCGCAACGCATCGAAGGCGCCGCGCGCCGCGCCGGCCTGCAGGCGCAGCTCCGCCAGGCGGGTGCGCGCCCGCAACTCCTGCCCATCGCCGCGCCAGGCCGCGAGCACCGCTTCCATCGCCGCGGCCGCGCCGGCGGCATCCCGCGCGCCGGGCGCCCGCCGCCGCTCCGCCCCGCGGGGGGGGGCCGCCCGGCCCGGCC
>NZ_JBWXTD010000002.1:260939-264922 GCF_056682175.1 Falsiroseomonas sp. RANM36 | reverse complement strand
GGGGGCTGGCGCACCCCCGCCGGGGGCGCGCGGGGGCTTTTCTGGGGGCGGGCCTGCGGGCCGGCGCGGAGCGCGGCGGCGTCGAGCGCGACGGAGGCGTCCAGCACCAGGAGCCACGCATCGCCACGGGCCAGCAGCGCCGCGCCGACCTCGGCGGCGGCGGGCACCAGCACGCGGCCGGGCGCGGCCTGCAACGGGCGCGCGGGCGGCGCCTGCGCCAGTTCGGCCGGTGGCGCGGGGGCGCGCTCCGGCGCCGTCGCGGGCTGCGCCGGCACGCCCTGACCCGGTCCGTTCTGCGCCGGAACGGGCTGCGACGGGATGGCCGGCGCGGGTGCAGAGGCTGCCGCGGGTGCAGCAGGCGCCGCGGCGGCCGGCGACGCGGGCGCGGGCGGGATCGGCCGCGCGGCCTGCGGCGGCGGCGTGGCGTGTCGCGGTGCGGCGCGCGCAGCGTCGGGCGCATCCACCACGATGCGGTTGCCCAGGCGGAAGACGCGCGCGCGCACGCCGGGCGCGAGCGTGACCGGGGCGGTGTCGCCCTCCGCGGCGATGCCACGCATGTTGCGCGGCGGGCGGCGCGCCGCGCTGGCATCGAAGCTCGCCGGCGCGGCGAAGCGCAGCACCAGCCTGCCCTCGGCTTCCTCGATCGCGTAGCCGATGCGCTCCGGCCAGTCGAAGACCAGCCGGCCATGCGTCGGATGATCGCCGACGCGCATCCTGACGCGCGTCTCGGCCGAGGCCGCGCCGGGCAAGGGCAGCAGGGGCAGCAGCAGCAGGATCAGCAGCAGCTGGCCGGCGCGGCGCATGCGATCAGAACTCCGACAGCAGGCGGTCGATCTCGGCCTGGCTGACGCCCGCGCCCGGCAGCTGCGGCCCCTCGGCCAGCCGGCGCCCCTCCGTGACCTCGGGGTCGGGCGCGGCGCGGCCTTCCAGGAAGCCGCCCGTCACGTCGGCAACGCGCGCCTCGATCGCCTTCAGCGCCGTCACCACCTTGCCGATGCGCTGGCCGGTGATGTCCTGGAAGCTGCAGGCCTCGTAGATGCGGGTGATGGCGCCCTGCAGCGCCTCCGCCTCCGCCTTGCCGACGCGGCCGGAGACCTGCTCCAGCACCTCGCAGCAATCGAGGATCTCGTTGGTGGCCTGGGCGGTGTGGTCCACGATCGCGTCCAGCTCGTCGGTCGCGCTCGGGATGTGGCTGCCGGTGATGTCGTCCACCTTGAGCCGCGCGATCTCCTGCTTGGCGCGCGCGACGGTGCGGCCGAGGCCCTCCAGCTCCGCCAGCAGCGCGGCCTCGGTCGCGGTCAGGTCGCCCGCCATGCTGCCCAGCACCTCCCGCACGGCCTTCTCGATCCTGTCGGCGGTGGGCGCGTCCGCCGCGCCGGGCGCGATGCCGTCAGGCATGCACCATCACCTTCTCGATCTTCTCGCGCAGCGTCTCGGCGTTGAAGGGCTTGACGATGTAGTTGGAGACGCCGGCCTGCTTCGCCGCCACCACGTTCTCGGTCTTGCTCTCGGCGGTGATCATGATGAAGGGCGTGTGCCTGAGCCGGGGATCGGCCCGCACCTCCTTCAGCAGGTCGAGGCCGGTCATCGGCGCCATGTTCCAGTCGCTGATGACCAGGTTGAAATTGCCGGCGCGCAGCTTGCTGAGCGCCTCCTCCCCGTCCGAGGCCTCCTCGACATTCTCGATGTCGAGCTGCTTCAGCAGGTTGCGGATGATCCGCAGCATCGTCTTGTAGTCGTCCACGATCAGGACGGACATGCGCTTGTCCATGCGATCCGCTCACCCTCTTGCCCGACGCCGCGCCCTCGGCGGCCCCGGCGGCGGAGATAGCGCGGCGTCGGTGAACGCATCGCGAAGACGATGCGCGATCATCGCCGCGCCGCCTGCTGCTCCATGCGCTCCGCCCTGAGTCGCGCAAGCTCCGCCGTCAGCGCCCGCGCGCGCTCCGGCCGCATGGCGCCGAGCACCGGCGCCGCCTTCGCCTCCCGCATGCGGTCCACGATCGAGAGCAGCACGGGCATCTCGAGGTCGTCGAAGATCACCGCCGCGTCGCGCGGGCGCATCCCCTCATAGAGCTTCACCAGGCCGCGCAGCCCGGCATCCTCGCGCGCCGCCCGCTCGCGCTCCAGCGCCTCCAGCCGGCCCTGCAGGGCGGTGAGCTCCTCCACGCGCGTCATCAGGCGCCGCTCGGCGGCGGCCAGCATCACCTCGCGCTGCGCCGCGGCCTGCTCCCGCGCCTCGATCTCGGCGCGGCGGGCGCGCAACGCTTCCAGCACGGCGCGTTCCGCGGCGGCCTCCGGCGCCGGCGGCGCCTCGGCTTGTGCGGCGGGCGCGGCCGGTTGCTGCGCCGGCGCGGCGGGCGGGGCCTGTGCCGCGGCGGAGGCGACCGGCCTCGGCGCGGCAGCCAAGAAGGGCGCGACAAGCCGCTCGGCCTTCACCAACACCCGCAGCGCCGCCGCGCCGATGCCGAGCCGCAGCAGCCCGATGCGCGGCATCTCAGCGCAGGCCCTGCAACGCGCGCAGCAATTCGCGTTCGGCCTCGCTGCGCGCGGCGCGGTCCGGCGCGGCGACGGCGGGCGCCGCCGGCGCATCCCCCGCGGCCGGCCGCGCGCGGCGCACCAGCCCGTCCAGCCGGTCGGCCAGCACCTCCGCGCGCTCGGTCAGGAAGGCGAGGTCGTCGCGCAGCTTCTCCGCCGTCGCGACACGCTCGGCGACGGCGCGGCCGGACTGCTCCGCCGTGGCGCGCAGCCGCGCCAGCGCCGCCTCCGCCGCCTCGGTGGCGCGCGCGATCTCCGTCGCGCCGCTCTGCAGGTCGCCGCCGGCGCTGCGGAGCACCGCGATCCGCCGTTCCAGCCGCCAGGCGAAGGGGATCACCAGCAGCAGCAGCAGCAGCAGCGCGGCATGCGCCGCCCATTCCAGCAGGCTCACGCGGCATCCTCCGTCGGGATGGGCGGCATCGGCCGCACCTTGTCGATCCGGACCGCGAGCCGGCTTTCGCGGCGGCCGAGCTCGGCCTCGAACAGCGCGACCTCGCCGCAGCGCAGCGAGACCGGCGCGCCGGGCGGCGTGGAGAGCAGGATGCGGTCGCCCACGCGCAGCCCCAGCACCTGGCTCAGCGGCATCACCTGCTGGTCGAGCACGACATCCAGCGCGACCTCGGTCTGGCGCAGCTCCTCGGCCAGGTGGGTCTCCCAGATGCTGTCGCGGCCGAAGCGCTCGCCCATGAACTGCTGCAGCAGCAGCTCGCGCACCGGCTCCAGCGTGGCGTAGGGCAGCAGCACTTCCAGCCTGCCGCCGCGATCCTCCATCTCGATCCGCATGCGGCTGACGACCGCGGCGTTGGACAGGCGGGAGATGGCGGCGAAGCGCGGGTTCACCTCCAGCCGGTCGAAGCGGAAATCCACCTCGCAGAGCGGCTCGAAGGCGGCCTTGAGGTCGCCCAGCACCACGCCGATCAGGCGCTCCACCAGGGTGCGCTCGATCGTGGTGTAGGGCCGGCCCTCGATGCGCATCGCCGCCGTGCCGCGCCGCCCGCCGAGCAGCACGTCCACAACCGAATAGATCAGCGCGGAATCCACCACGATCAGGCCGTAATTGTCCCACTGCTCGGCGCGGAACACCGCCAGCATCGCCGGGAGCGGGATGGAGTTCAGGTAGTCGCCGAAGCGCTGCGAGGCCATCACGTCGATGGAGATCTCGACATTGTCGGAGGTGAAGTTGCGCAGCGTGGTCGTCATCAGCCGCACCAGGCGGTCGAAGACGATCTCCAGCATCGGCAGGCGCTCATACGCGACCAGGCCGGAGGAGATGATGCGCTCGATCCCCGACATCGCGCGCTCGCGCGCGGGGCCGGCGTCGAAGCCGAGCAGGCTGTCGATCTCGGCCTGGTTCAGCACCCGCGTCGCCGCGCCGGGGGCGGCCCCCCCCCGCGGCCCCCCCCCCCCCCGCGCCCGCGCGCCCGCGGCGCCCCCCCCCGCGCGGC
>NZ_JBWXTD010000002.1:258039-260839 GCF_056682175.1 Falsiroseomonas sp. RANM36 | reverse complement strand
GGGCGGGGGGGGCGCGGGCGGCGGGGCCCGCCCCCCGCGCCGCGGCGGGGCGGGCGGCCGCCGCCGGCTCCCCGCCCGGCGCCGGCTCCTGCTCGACGGCTGCGCCCCAGGCGGCGGCGAGGTCGTCCTGGTTCCCGCCTTCCCCGGCCTCGCCGCTCATTGCACCAGGATCTCCACGAACAGCACGTCGGTGACGCGTGCCGGCGTGGCGGCGATGGAGGCGCGCGCGATCAGCTCCTCGCGCAGCCGGTGCGAGCCGGCGGAGCCGCGCAGCTCGTCCGGCCGCACTTCCCGCAGATAGGTGGCGAAGAGGTCCACCAGCCGCGGCATCGCGGCGTTGACCGTCTCCACATGCTGGGAATCGGCGATCTCGAGCTTCGCGCGCAGCCGCACGAAGCTGGCGCGCCGGCCGGGCACGTTGAGGTTGGAGACGATCTCCGGCAGGTCCACGAAGGCGGGCGTGGGCGCCGGCGGCGGCTGCGCCGCGGCCTCCTGCGTCGCCTCCCCGGGCCTGGCGCCCATGCCCAGCAGCGGCGGCAGGATGCCGCCGAACCACAGGCCGGCGCCAAGGCCGAGCAGCAGCAGCGGCAGCGCAAGGAGCAGCAGCTTCTTCTTGCCGCCGCCCTTCGCCGGTGCCGCGCCGGCTTCCGCCTCCGGCTTGTTCTCCCCCTTCGCGGCCGCCATGGCCCGTTCCATCCGCCTCCTGCCGACGCCGCGCATCCTGGGCCGACGGAGTTAACGGATGCTTTCGACGGCGCCTGCCATCTGCCGGCGGGCGGAAATTCCTGCCGGCCCCGCGGCAGGGCACGCCGGCCCGGGCCGCGCCGATGCTGGCACGCGCATTGCCATGAAGCCGGCAACGCATCGGAGCACGCCGTATGGACAGCCCCGGCTACATCGTTCTCTCCCGCCTCATCGCCGCGCAGCGCGCCACCTCGGTCACGGCGCACAACATCGCCAATGCCGACACGCCCGGCTATCGCGCGCACCGCCCGGTCTTCGGCACCGTGCTGGAGCGCCAGCTCTGGGCCGATGCGCCACGCGGCGGGCGCGACCTCGCTTTCGCGCAGGACCGCGCCACCTGGCGCGACGCGACGCCGGCGCCGCTGACGCGCACCGGCAATCCGCTCGACCTGGCGCTTGCCGACCAGGAGGCCTTCCTGGCGGTGGAGACGCCGCGCGGCGAGCGCTACACCCGCGCCGGCCGCTTCACGCTCGATGCCGAGGGGCGGGTGGCGGATGCCGAGGGCAACCCGGTGCTGACCGCCGCCGGCCAGCCGCTGCGCCTCGAGCCGAACACCGCGCGCATCGAGATCCGCGGCGACGGCACCGTGCTGACGGAGAACGGGCCGGCGGGGCAGCTTCGCACGGTGCGCTTCGCCGATCCGCAGCGCCTGACCGCCGAGGGCGACCGCAACTTCGCCGCGCCCGACGACATGCCGCCCGAGCCGGTGGCGGCGCCGGGCGTGGTGCAGGGCGCGGTGGAGGGCAGCAATGTCCGCCCCGTGCTGGAGCTGACGCGGCTGACCGACGACATGCGCCACTTCCAGTTCGTCGCGCAGATGGCCGAGCGCGAAGGCGAACGCCTCGGCAGCGCCGTCGAACGCATCCTCAGGCGGCGTTGAGGAGAGGAAGAATGATTCCCGACAAGCATGAGAACTGGCGGCCGGCGAAGCTGGCCGAGCGGCCGAACGGCCGCCGCGCACCAACCGACAGCATGGCCCGGCGCGCCCGTGGCCTGCGCGCAAGGCAAGCGCGCGGAGCGCGCGCCCGCCGCGTGAGGGCACAATAACATGCGCTCTCTTCACATCGCCGGCACCGGCATGATGGCCCAGCAGACGAATGTCGAGGTCATCTCCAACAACATCGCGAACATGAGCACCACCGGCTACAAGCGCCGGCGCGCCGAGTTCCAGGACCTGCTGTACCAGAACCTCCGCCGCGTCGGCTCGCAGAGCGCCGACACGGGATCGGTGCTGCCCTCCGGCGCGCAGATCGGCCTCGGCGTGAAGACCGGCGCGGTCTATCGCATCACCGAGCAGGGCAGCCTCGGGCAGACCGGCAACCGCTTCGACATCGCGGTGCGCGGCAACGGCTATTTCCAGGTGCAGCTGCCCTCGGGCGAGACCGCCTATACGCGCGACGGCACCTTCGCCCTCTCGCCCGAGGGCGTGCTGGTGACGGCCGACGGCTTCGTGGTGCAGCCCGGCATCACCATCCCCGCCAATGCGG
This sequence comes from Falsiroseomonas sp. RANM36, assembly GCF_056682175.1. Taxonomy (NCBI): domain Bacteria; kingdom Pseudomonadati; phylum Pseudomonadota; class Alphaproteobacteria; order Acetobacterales; family Roseomonadaceae; genus Falsiroseomonas; species Falsiroseomonas sp. RANM36. Next base: position 258,607 of record NZ_JBWXTD010000002.1, on the reverse strand, counting down.
TGGACGTCACGATCAATGCCAGCGGCGAGGTGCTGGCCAAGCTCGACGGCCAGATCGAGCCGCAGAATGTCGGGCAGATCCAGCTCGCGATCTTCGCCAACGAGGGCGGGCTGGAGGCGATCGGCGACAACCTGCTGCTGGCGACGCCGGGCTCCGGCGACCCGCAGCAGGGCGCGCCCGGCACGCCGGGCTATGGCCAGGTGCTGCAGGGCTTCGTCGAGAATTCCAACGTCAATGTCGTGCAGGAGATCACCAGCCTGATCACCGCCCAGCGCGCCTATGAGATGAACAGCCGCGTCATCTCGGCGAGCGACGAGATGCTCTCCACCCTGTCGCGGCTGCGGTGACGGCGATGCGCTTCCTGCTGCTCCTCATCGGCGTTGTCGCAGCCGCACCGGCCGCCGCACAGCCGGCGACACCACGGCCCTTCGCGGTGGTGGAGGAGGCGGTCGTGCGCCGCTCCGACCGGTTCGAGAATGCCGGGCCGCGCGCCGGGGCGGTGCGCGGCCCCGCCCCCCCCCCCGGCCCCCCGCGGGGGGGGGGAACGGGCCCCCCCCCCCCGCGCGGC
>NZ_JBWXTD010000002.1:239850-257939 GCF_056682175.1 Falsiroseomonas sp. RANM36 | reverse complement strand
CGGGACGGTGCTCGGCCCGGCGCCCGCCCCTGGCGCCCGGCTGGTGGTGGAATCGGCCCAGCTCCTCGCGATCGCGCGCGCCAACGGCCTCGACTGGCGCCCGATGGGCGGCACGGAGCGCGTGGTGCTGGAACGGCCGGGCCGCGCGCTGTCGCGCGACGAGATCCTGCTCGCGCTCCGCGCCGCGCTGCGCGGCCAGGGGCTGGAGGAAGAGGACGAGATCGAGCTGCCCGGCTTCACGCCGCCGATTGTGCCAGAAGGCGGCTTCGTGCAGCTCGCCGCGGAAGGCGCGGTGCTGGATGCGGCCGGCGGCCGCTTCGCCGCCACGCTCGCGGTGATGGCGGAGGGCGTGCCGACGCAGCGGCTGCGCCTGGCCGGCCGCACCGTGCGCACCGCGCCGATGCTCGTCGCCGCGCGCCGCCTCGCGGCCGGCGAGGTGCTGGACGCGCAGGATGTGCGGCTGATCCGCGTGCCGGCCTCCCGCCTCAGGCCCGGCGCGGCGCAGGCGCCGGATGCGGTGCTCGGCCAGGCGCTGCGCCGTCCCGCCGCGGCCGAGCAGCCGCTGCTGCTGGCCGACCTGGCGCAGCCCGTGCTGATCGAGCGCGGGCAGACCGTGACGATGCTCTACGAGATCCCGGGCATGACGCTGAGCGCGCTGGGCCGCGCGATGGACTCCGCGCCGCGCGGCGGCGTCGTGCCGGTGATGAACCTGTCGAGCCGGACGGTGGTGCAGGCCGAGGCGGTCGCGCGCGGCCGGGTCAGGGTGGGAGCGGCCCGATGAGGCGGGTTGCGTTGCTGCTGGCCGCCCTCGCGCTGCCCGGCTGCGAGCGGCTGAGCGAGGTCGGCCGCCCGCCCGCGCTCGCCGGCATCGAGAATCCCACAAGCGATCCGCGCTGGCGGCAGGTGAGCATGCCGATGCCCGCGCTGGAGACGCCGGTGGTCACGGCGAATTCGCTCTGGCGCCCGGGCAGCCGCACCTTCCTGCGCGACCAGCGCGCCGCGCAGCCGGGCGACCTGGTGACCATCCTGGTTTCCATCCAGGACCGCGCGCAGCTCAGCAACGAGACCGAGCGCGAGCGGGAGGGTCGGGATTCGCTCGGCATCCCGCAGCTGCTCGGCCTGCCATCCTCCTTCACGCGCATCTTCCCCAACACCATCGACCCGTCGCGGCTGGTGGAAACGCGCGGCGCGCAGACCGCGACCGGCACCGGCAGCATCCGCCGCAACGAGAGCGTGACGATGCGCGTGGCGGCGACGGTGGTGCAGGTGCTGCCCAACGGCAACCTGGTGGTCACCGGCCGGCAGCAGGTGCGGGTCAACAGCGAGCTGCGCGACCTGACCGTCAGCGGCGTCATCCGCCCGCAGGACATCTCGAGCGACAACACGGTGCGCCACGACCGGCTGGCGGAGGCGCGCATCGCCTATGGCGGCCGCGGCACGATCAGCGACATGCAGCGCCCGCGCTACGGCCAGGAGGTGCTGGACATCATCCTGCCCTTCTGATCTTGACGCCGGCGCCGCGCCCCCTTCGTAAGGGGCCGGAATGTCGGCGGGAGAGGGTGCGGATGAACACGGCGGCGATCGTCGCGCTGGTGGCGACCATCGCGCTCGGCTTCGCGACCGGGGCGCTCTATCTGATGCGGGCGCGGCGCAAACGGCTGAAGGACCTGCACCTGATCGCCGCCCTGGCGGCGAGCGGGCTCGTGCTGTCCTCCGTCATCGCCGCGCCGCCGCCGAGCCTGCCGGGACCGGCGGGCTTCATCCCCATCGCCCTGGTCGGCGTCGCCACCGCGGCGGGCTGGGGCGCCTGGAAGCTGGCGCGCGGCTCGAAGGCGCGGGGCGAGCTGGTGCTGTTCGCGCATATCGTGCTCGGCGTCGCGGGCTTCTTCGTCTTCCTCGCCTGGGCGAAATCGGTCTCGGCGGGGTAGCCATCATGTGCGGCCGCTTCTTCCTGCAGCGCGACCCCGCCGGCCTCGCGCGGTATTTCGAGACGACCAATCCCACGCCGAACCACCCGCCTTCCTGGAACGTGGCGCCGACGCAGACGAGCCTGGTGGTCCGCCGCCACCCGGACAGCGGCGCGCGCCACCTCGATCCGCTGCGCTGGGGCCTGGTGCCGCGCTGGGCGAAGGATGCGAAGGACGCGGCGAAGCTGATGAACGCCCGCGGCGATGGCATCGCGGAGAAGCCCAGCTTCCGCGACGCCTTCGCGAAGCGCCGCTGCCTGGTGCCGATGGACGGCTTCTATGAATGGCGGAAGGACGAGGCCGGCGGGCGGCAAGCCTATGCGGTCGCGCTCGCCAGCGGCGAGCCGATGGCCGTGGCCGGGCTGTGGGAAGGCTGGAAGTCGCCCGAGGGCGAGTGGCTGCGCACCTTCACCGTCATCACGACGGAAGCGAACGGCAAGCAGGCGCTGGTGCATCACCGCATGCCGGTGATCCTGGCGCCCGAGACCTGGGATGCCTGGCTCGGCGCCGAGCCGGCGGAGCCCGCGGACCTGCTGGAGCTGATGGTCCCCTGCCCCGAGGAGGACCTGGCGATCTGGCCGGTGGACAACCGCGTCGGCCGCGTGGCGGAGAACGACGCCCGGCTGCTGGCGCGCGACCCGCTGGCGCAGCCGCCGCCCGGGCTCGACGATCCGGTGCCGGACCTCGGCGGGTAGCCAGCGGCGCCGGCGCCTCGCTATCGTCCGGTGAGACGGACGGGAGCGACGCCATGAACGCGCCGATCACATCGCCGCCCGAATTCCCGGTGCCGCTCGATGCCGAGGCGGTGGAGGTGGTGCGCGTCGCCGCCTGGATCGGCGACAGCGTCCCGGACGACGTGTTCGTCAGCTACACCACGCTGCTGCTCGGCCTGCTCCATGCACGCTTCGCCGCGAAGCAGGACTGGCAGGTGGAGGGGCGGCGCGCGCTGCGGGTCGCCGGGATGCTGAAGGGCAAGGGCGATCTCTCCCGCACGGCGATCGAGCGCCTGTCCGGCGAGGTGGCGACGTCGCCCGAGCGCGGCTGGCCTTCCGGCCGGCCCATGCTCTCCGCCTCGGCGACCCTCGTGCTGCGCTCCGCCGCCCGGCTGCATGGGCAGCGCGAGGCTGGGAACGGTGCGGTCGAGCCGGCCGACATAATGGCGAGCTACCTGTTCGACATCCCCTCGGCGCATCAGCGCCAGGCCGCCGACTGGGGCTTGCTGGGGCCGGAGGGCCAGCGGGTCGCGGCGCGTCTTCCGGCGGGGCTCGGCACGGCTGCGCCGCAATCCGGCGCGGCCGCACCGACACCCGCCTCGCCCACCGATCTCCCGGGCTACGATGCCGCGGCCTCCGCCGTGCTGCGGCTTGGCTTCGTGCTGGCGGGGCGGCGGAAGGAGGCGCGGCGGGCGCTGCTGCGATCGAGCGGCCTGCTGGTGGCGCTGGCCGAGTCCGGGCCGCTGCTGCCACCGGCCGAGGCGGAGCTCGCGAAGATGCTGCGCGGCATGCTCGACCATGACGGCGGCTACGCCGCCGCGCGCGACGCGGCCTTCGACATGCCGGCCGATCTTCGCGCCGCGGTGGCCGCGGCGGGCGATGCCTTCCCGCCGCTGAGCAACAACGCCCAGCCGATCCTCGACGACGCGCGCGCGATCGCCGGCCGCACCGCCGGCGGCGACCCGGTCGGCATGCGGCACCTGCTCGCCGCACTGATCAGCATGCCCGACGGCACCGACCGGGCGAGCGACGCGCGTACGCGCCTGACCGAGGCCGGCGCCGACCTCGACGTGCTGCGGCAGGCGATGGCGCGCATCATCGCCCACCGGCATCCGCAGGACGACCAGGCCGCCTGGCGCCGCCTGCTGATCGGCAGCAGCGTGCCGATGATCGCGACCGCCCGTCCCGACATCATCCCGGACGATCCGCGCAGCGACGACACGCTCGACCTCCGGCGCTACGCCGATGCGCTCGGCGCGCTGATGGCCGCGCGGGAGCAGCGGCCGCCGCTCTCCATCGCCGTCTTCGGCCCCTGGGGCTCGGGCAAGTCCTTCTTCATGGCGATGATCCGCGCCGCCGTGCGCGACTTCGAGGCGGCGGGGCGCGACGCGGCGGCGCAGCAGCAGCCCACGCCCTTCCTCGGCCGCATCGTCCAGATCGAGTTCAACGCCTGGCATTATGCGGAGGGCAACCTCTGGGCGAGCCTGGTCCACGCCATCCTCGTCGCGCTGGAACGCGAGCTGAAGCCGAAGGAGTCCGGGGCCCCACCCTTCGAGCTGATGCTGAACCAGCTCAAGCTGCGCGAGGCCGAGAAGATCGAGGCCGAGCAGCGCCTGCAGGCGGCGGAACGGCGGCTGGTGGAGGCGCAAGCCGCGATGCGCCAGGCCGACCAGCAGCTCGCCTCCCGCCGCGCCAGCGAGGGCAACCTGCCGAGCGCCACCGATGTGCTGCGCGCCGTGCAGCAGGAAGCGCTGGCGCAGCTCGGCCCGCCCGAAGGCCAGGCGAGCCCGGAGGCCTGGATCCGCAGCGTGGGCGACAGCGTCGCCAAGGCGGCGACCTATCTCGGCCGGCCCGAGCTGGCGGCGCAGGTTCCGGCGCTGACCAAGGCCGCGACCGGCGCGGCGACGACGACGGCGGCGCTGCAGACCCAGCTCGGCGCCGTGCGCGAGTTGCTCGACGAGGCGCATTCCAGCGCGGCGCGGGGCATGGGCCAGCTCGGCTGGCTGGCCAATGCGCGCATCCGCAAGGACCGGCTGGTGCTCGGGGTGCTGGTCACGCTGATCGTGCTGGTTCTGCTGGTCGGCCTGGCGCAGGAGCTGGAAGCGCGCGGCGCGGAGATCGCGGCCACCATGACCACCGTGGTGACGCTGCTCGGCACCGTCACCACCGCGCTCGGCGCCGCCCTTGCCTGGGCGAAGCGGCACATGGCCGACGCCTCGCGCGCCTTCGCGCTGCTCGGCAGCATCCGCGAGCGGGTGGAGGCGCGGCAGGCGCAGCGCCTGTCGGAACACGAGGCCGCGCTGCTCGCCGCGCGCCGTGCCACCACCGAGGCGGAAGCCGAGGCCGCCCGCCGCCGCGCCGAATTCGAGGCCGCGCAGGCCGCCGTGGACAAGGCGCAGGAGGAGCTGAAGCAATCCGTCTCGGCCGAGCGGCTGAAGCGCTTCGTCGCACAGCGCCTGGCGGAGGGCGACTACCAGCGGCATCTCGGCCTGGTCCACACCATCCGCACCGACCTCGAACGCCTGCAGACAATCCTGGAACAGGTGCACCCGCAGGAAAGCACGGTGCAGGCGCAGGCGCCGGTGGAGCGCATCGTTCTCTACATCGACGACCTCGATCGCTGCCCGCCGGCGCGCGTGGTGGAGGTGCTGGAGGCGGTGCACCTGCTGCTGGCCTTCAAGCTCTTCGTCGCGGTGGTCGGCGTGGATGTGCGCTGGGTCGCGCAGGCGCTGCATGAGCGCTATCCGAAGCAGCTCGGCGAGGGCCCGGGCATCGCCTCGCCGATCGACTACCTGGAGAAGGTCTTTCAGGTTCCCTTCTGGCTGCCGCCGATGGATGCCGCCGCGGGCCGGCGCCTGCTGGAGGGCGCGGTCGGCACGGAAGCGCAGTCGGCCGCGCCGGGCGGCGACGCCACGGGCGGCGTGAGCACGACGCCCGCGAAGGCGGCGCAGGCCACCCCAGGCACGGCACGCGACGAGCCCGCCGACGCCGGCACGGAAGGCGAGGAAACGACGCCCGACGGCGCCGAAGCCGCAAGCGAGATCCCGGAGCCGCAAGCCGTCGCGGAAGCGCTGGTGCTCGGCCCCGCGGAGCGCGACAGGCTGCTCGACATGGCCGCGGCCATCGGCGCCTCGCCGCGCCGGGCCAAGCGCTTCGCGAATCTCTATCGCCTGCTGAAGGCCAGCCTCTCGCCCGCCGAGCGCCGCGGCTTCGCGCTGGAAGGCGGGGAGGCCGGCAGCTACGACGCGGCGCTGATCCTGCTCGCGCTCTCCACCGGCGCGCCGCGCGCCACCGGCGCGCTGATCGCGAGCCTCCAGGCGTCGCCCGCGTCGGACTCCCTCGCGGCGCTCGATGCCGCGCTGGAAGCCGCGCCGCCCGAGGAAGCCGCCGCGATCGGCGCGGCCCGCGCGCTCTGCCATGCGGTCGCGGACCGGCAGCGCCTGGCGCGCGACCTGCATTTCTGGTCCTCGCGCGTCACGCGCTTCAACTTCGACGGGCGCCCCCCGCCGCCGCGCAGACCCGAAGCGCCATCCGCGCCGGAGCCGCACCCGCCGAAATCGCCCGCTGTGAAATCGCCCGCTGTGAAATCGGCGGCGCCGCGCCGAAAGGCGAAGACGGCGGCGAGCTGAGGGGCCAGGCCTCTCCGCTCGTCAGCGACGGCTCGCGTCCGTCGCCGCCGGCGGCGTCGCGACGCGTTCGGCGATGCGCGTCGGTGCGAACACGATCGCCAGCGCCAGCAGCAGCGCGGCCAGTCCGGCGGCGAACAGCCAGGGCGCATGGCGCGCGGAGGACTGCGCCGCCCGACGCCCGGGCTGGGGCGAACCGGCCGGGCGCGCGGCCGGCAGTTGCTCGCTGCGCAGCGCAGCCGCGATCCGCTCCGTCTCGGCGGACGGCGTCGCACCGAGTTCGCGAGCGAGCACAGCCGCGCAGAGCTGGTATTGCCGGATCGCCGCCGTGCGCTGCCCCGCCGACTGGTGCGGCCGCATCAGAAGCTGGTGACCTTCCTCCAGCGCCGGGTCGAGCTCCAGCGCACGGCGCGCAGCGACCATGGCGGCCCCCGTCTCGCCCGCCTCCGCCAGGCCGCGCGCCAGCCGCAGCCGGAGGTCGCAGGTCAGCGCGCGCAGCCGGTCCCGCTCCCGCTCCAGCCATTCGACGAGCGGTTCGGAGGAGACCGCGAGCCCGTCGAGGAAGTCGCCCGCCCAGAGCGCCTCCGCCTGCCGCAGGGAGTCGAGGTCGTCCCGTGCGGCCAGGGTCTCGAACGCCTCGAGGTCGGTCGTGACGGAAGCCGGATCGAGCGCGACGAAGCCGGCCTCGGTGATCAAGGGGTCGGCCCCGGCCGCCGCCAGTCCGCGGCGGAGCGTCAGCAGCGCCTGGCGAAGGCTGTGCCGCGCCTGCTCCTGCCCGCGATCCGCCCAGAACAGCGTCGCGACACGGTCGCGATGCGCGGGCACGCCGCGGCGCGCCGCGAGATAGGCCAGCAGCGCCTGGCTCTTCGGCCCGAATGCGTGGCCGACCACCTCATCCCCCGCCGACAGCCGGAATGGACCGAGCAGCCGCAGCGCCAACCGGACTGATTGCGTGTCGCTCGCTGACATGCGTGGCCCCGACCGCCGAAACCTTTCACATCATAAACATTAGTATTTTCGTATTCAAAGGGTTTCGCGATCACCGCCGCCCGCCCGGTTCCCGGCGCTGACGCGGATTTGACGCCGGATCGGACGGCGCCCTGCCGCGGCGCGGACGGTCCGGTGACACGCGGGCCGGCAGCCTTCTCGCCGGAAGGAAGGGTGGCGTGGGCACGGAACGCTTCGAGGATGCGGGGGCCTCATCGTCGCGCTGGCGGTCGGCCCCCTCGGCCTCTGGCCGCGCACCGCCGCCGCCCGACCAGGGAAAGGGGAATGCCGCGATGGACATGACATTCGACCTGTATGAGCACGCCGCGAGCGCGATCCGCAGGATCTATGACAGCCGGATCGCAGCGCCGGCGATCCTTCCGATGGACCGCCTTTTCCCGGAAGGCCGGCGCTTCGCCGAGGCGTGGCGCGACCTGCGCGACGAGGCCCTGGCAGTGGCGCAAGGCCTCGCGCGCGTGCCCCGCTTCCACGAGATCATGCCCGAGCAGGCCGAGATCTCCTCCAACGACGGCCGCGACTGGCGACTCCTGCTGCTGAAGGCCTATGGCGTGGAGTTCCCGGAGAACATGCGCCTCTGCCCCACCCTGGCGGGGTTGCTCCGGGCCACGCCGGAGGTGCTCTCGGCCTCCGTCTCCTTCCTCGCACCGCGCAAGGTGATCCCGGAGCATCGCGGGCCGGTGCGCGGCGTGCTGCGCTTCTACCTGCCCCTGGTGATGCCGCGCGACGCGCTCGGCCGCCCGGCCGCGGTCCTGTCGGTGGACGGGCATGATCTGCGGCTCGAGGAAGGCGAGGCGCTGCTGTGGGACGACACCTTCCGCCACGGCGTCCGCAACGAGAGCGACGGGGTGCGGATCGTGCTGCTCATGGATGTCTGGCGGCGCGGCATGCCACTCGACATGCAGGCGCTTTCGAAGCTCGTCGTCTGGTCGGTCCGCGCCGGCATCCGCGCCCGCCGCGTGGTCGAACTCGCCCGCCGCCGCGACGCGTAGCGCACGCCACCCGGCCGCGCGACGCCGGGTTCAGTCGTCCCGGTGGACGCGCTCCATGCGCTCGTGGCGCTCCTGCGTCTCGATGGAGAGGGTCGCGATCGGCCGCGCCTCCAGCCGGCGGAGGCCGATGGGCTCGCCCGTTTCCTCGCAATAGCCGTAGGTGCCGTTCTCGATCCGCTCGAGTGCCTGGTCGATCTTGGAGATCAGCTTGCGCGCGCGGTCCCGCGTGCGGAGTTCGAGCGCGCGGTCGGTCTCGACGCTGGCACGGTCGGTGAGGTCCGCCTCGGCGATGCCGCCCTCACCGAGGCTGTGCAGCGTCTCGCCGGCCTCGCGCAGCAACTCGCCCCGCCATCGCAGCAGCTTCTGCCTGAAATACTCGAGTTGCAGGGGATTCATGAACTCTTCGGCGGACGTCGGTCGGTAGTCCGGCGGCAAGGTCACGAGCATGGCACAACTTCCCCAACCCCCTTCGGCCATGGCCCGGCGCCCGGCCGGCGAAGGCGGGCGGACCATAGTGGCGAGACTGGGGCAGAGACAAGCCCTGTCTCGTCGGCAAGTCGCTGATCTTCGCGCCTTTTCACCCAACTGCCGCATCGTGGCGCAACAAAGGCCCGTCAGCGCGGCGGGGCGCTTGCTTTCTGCGCATGGTGCCGGGCGAGTTCAACCCGCGCGCGCAGCCGGATCTCCGCCAGCAGCGGCGCGAGCCCCGGCTCCGCCACCGCGTCGGGCACGGCGACCAGCGCCGCGAGCCGTTCGAGGCGCGCCGAATCGCCGCCGCCGCGCAGCAGGTCGAGCTGCAGGCCGCGCAGCGCGTCGAGCGCCAGCGCGGCGCGGCGCAGCGGCGCTTCGCGCGCGGATGTGAAGCAAGCGGCCTCGTCCTGCACCGCCAGCAGCGCCGCGATGCCCTCCGGCGCCGCCGCGGCGGAACCGGCCGGCACGGCGCGCGCGCCCGGCAGCGCGAAGCCGGAGCCTGGGCGCGCCGCCCGCCGCGCGGTCGCCGCAGCCGGACCGGAGATCCCGCCGATGCTCTTCACGCCCGCATCCCCCTCTGTCGCATGACCTCTCCTGCCGCCCTGCCGGCACCGCCTGCCGCCATCCCGGCAGAAGCTGCCGCCATTCCCGCCACGGGGGCTGGCACGCCGGTTGCCCCTGCCCGTGCCGCGGCGCGCGCGGCGCGCCGGCGGCATGGAGGGGAGCGTGGCGGAAATTCCTTGCCCGAGAATGAGCGTGACGCTGCGGCGCATCGCGGGGGCCGCCCTCGCCTGCCTCGTGGCGGTGCTGCCCGGGCTCGCCATGCCGGCCGGAGCGCAGGTGCGCATCAAGGACATCGCCGATGTCGAGGGCGTGCGGGACAACCAGCTCGTCGGCTACGGCCTGGTGGTGGGGCTGAACGGCACCGGCGACCGGCTGCGCTCGGCCGTCTTCACCCGCCAGTCGCTGATCGGCGTGCTGGAGCGGCTCGGCGTGAACACGCGCGACCAGGAAGCCCGGCTCGACACCAAGAACGTCGCGGCGGTGATGGTGACGGCGAACCTGCCGGCCTTCTCCCGCCCCGGCACGCGCATCGACGTCGCCGTCTCGACCCTCGGCGACGCGACGAACATCACCGGCGGCACGCTGCTGGTCACGCCGCTGCTCGGCGCCGACGGGGAGGTCTATGCCGTGGCGCAGGGCACCGTCGCCACCGGCGCGATCGCCGCGCGCGGCGCGGCCGGCAGCGTGACGCGGGGCGTGCCCACCGCCGGGCGCATCTCCTCCGGCGCCGTGGTGGAGCGGGAGGTCGCCTTCCGCTTCGCGCAGGGCGACCGCATCCGCCTCTCGCTCCGCAACCCGGATCTGACCACGGCGCGGCGCATCGCCGCCGCGATCAACCGCTTCGGCGGCGGCGGCATGGCGGTCGCGACCGATCCGCGCACCGTCGCGCTCAACATCGGCGGGCGCGACGCGGTCGGGCTGCTGGCGGAGATCGAGCAACTGCGCGTGACGCCCGACCAGGTGGCGCGCGTGGTCATCGAGGAAGCCTCCGGCACCATCGTCATGGGGGCGAATGTGCGCATCAGCACGGTCGCGATCGCACAGGGCAACCTGACCATCCGCATCACCGAGACGCCGCAGGTGGTGCAGCCCAATGCGCTCGCGCAGGGCCAGACCGCGGTGGTGCCGCGCACCAACATCGAGGTGGACGACCAGGCCGAGCGCCGCATGGGCATCCTGCGCGGCACCGTCACGCTGGACGACCTCGTGCGCGGGATGAACAGCCTCGGCGTCGGGCCGCGCGACCTGATCACGATCCTGCAGACCATCAAGGCCGCCGGCGCGCTGCAGGCGGAGCTTGAAGTCCGCTGAAGAGGAGGCCCGCTGCATGACCACGCTGAACGGCCTGGCCCAATCGCCGCCCACGGCGCATGGCACGCTGCGCCGGCTGTCGCAGGAATTCGAGGCGCAGGCCGTCTCGGCGATGTTCCAGCCCGTCTTCGCCGCGCTGCCGACCGACGGTCCCTTCGGCGGCGGCCAGGCGGAGGCGCAGTGGCGGCCGCTGCTGGTGGACGCCATCGCCCGCGACCTCGCCCGCGCCGGCGGCCTCGGCATCGGCGAGGCGGTTTTCCGCGAATTGCTGCGGGCCCAGGAAGGAGCACGAAGCGCATGATGGACGCCCTGATGCACGCGGCGCAGCGGCTGATGGAGGCGCTGCGCGCCGAGAACGAGGCGCTGGCCCGGCTCGACCTCGCCGCCGCCGGCGAGCTCGCCAGCGGCAAGCGCCAGGCGGCCGACGCCTTCGCCGCCGCCTATGGCGCCGCCCAGAAGCTCGGCACGCGGCCCGAGGGCGCCGAACGCGCCCGCGCCGAGGAGGTCGCCGCCCGGCTGCGCGACCTGACGGCGGAGAACCGCCGCCTGCTGGAACGCGCCATCGCCCTGCAATCCCGCGTGATCGAGACCATCGCCGGCGCTGCGAAGCCGCCCGGCCCCGGCACCTATGGGGCGCGCGGGAGGATGCGCGACGGGCGCGGCGCGGCGGTCTCCTTGTTGTCGCGGGCGTGACGCGGCTCGATGTCCGGGGGGCCGCCAGGCCCGCAGGTCTGAATCGGTCCGCGCGACGGCGCGCGTGCGATTGCCGAGGGCGCGCCGCTTCGGCATAGCTGCGGCCGCATGGCCGATCACCCCTCGCAGGACCAGGACTGGGCCGCGCTGCTCGCGGCGCGGGATGGCGCGCCCGTGCCGGCGACGCCGCTCGGCGAGCTGTTCGGCCCGGTGCTGGCGCCGCCGACGGCGCCCGATGGCTGCCGCGTGATCGGGCGGCTGGCCCAGACGCTGGACGGGCGCATCGCCGCACCCGGCGGCGCCTCGCAATGGATCGGCGGCGCGGGCGACATCCTGCACACGCACCGGCTGCGCGCGCTCTGCGACGTGGTGCTGGTGGGAGCCGGCACCGTCCGGCATGACGATCCGCGGCTGACGACGCGGGAGGTGTCGGGGCGCAATCCCGTGCGCGTCGTCCTCGATCCCGCACGGCGCCTGCCGGCGACGCATGGCGTGTTCCGGGACGGCGCGGCGCCGACGCTGCTGGTCGCGGCAACGGACGGGGCCGCCTCGCATGGAGAGGCCGAGGTACTGCGCATCGCGCGCGCCGGCGACGGGCTGGACCTGCCGGCGCTGCTGCGCGCGCTGGCCGCGCGCGGCCTGCGGCGCATCTTCGTGGAAGGCGGCGGGCAGACCGTCTCGGCCTTCCTCGCGGCGGGGCTGCTCGACCGGCTGCATGTGACGATCGCGCCGGTGATCCTCGGCTCCGGCATTCCCGCCTTCAGCCTGCCGCCGGCGACGCGCATCGCGGACGGGCTGCGCTTCGCCTGGAAGATCTGGCCGATCGGCGAGGACATATTGTGCGACGCGGCGCTCGACCGCGCGCGACCGCCGGTCTGCGCGCCATGACGGCGCGCGCCTTCTGGACGGTCGCACCGGAGCGCGGAGAGATCCGCGAGGCGGAGCTCGCCGCCCCCGCCGCCGACCAGGCGCTGGTCGTCACGCGCGCGAGCGGCATCTCGCGGGGCACCGAGCGCCTGGTCTTCACCGGACGCGTGCCGGAAAGCCAATGGGCCGCGATGGGCGCGCCGCTGATGCAGGGCGGCTTCCCCTTCCCCGTCTCCTACGGCTACGCGGCGGTCGGCGTGGTGCAGCAGGGACCGGCCGCGCTGCGTGGCCGCCGCGTGTTCTGCCTGCATCCGCACCACGACGCCTTCCTCGCGCCGGCCGCGATGTGCATTCCGGTCCCCGACACGGTGCCGGATAAGCGCGCGGTGCTGGCGGCCAACATGGAAACCGCCGTCAACGTGCTGTGGGACGCGCGGCCGCTGGTCGGGGAGCGCGCGCTGGTGATCGGCGCGGGCGTGGTCGGTCTGCTGGTGGCGTTCCTGCTGGCGCGGATGCCCGGCCTCGATCTCGTCGTCTGCGACCTCGATGTCTCGCGCCGCGACCTGGTCGAGCGCTTCGGCGCCCGCTTCTGCGCGCCGCAGGATGCGCCGGGCGACCGCGACCTGGTGGTGCATGCCTCGGCCAGCGCCGAGGGGCTGCGGCTTGCGCTCACGCGCTGCGGCTTCGAGGGGCGGATCGTCGAGGCCTCCTGGTTCGGCGACCGCGCCGTGGAGCTGCCGCTCGGCGAGGCCTTCCACGCGAAGCGCCTCTCCCTGGTCTCGACGCAGGTCGGCGCGGTCGCGCCGGCGATGCGCGGGCGCCGCACGCATGGGGAGCGCATGGCGCTCGCGCTGTCGCTGCTGGCCGATGACCGCCTGGATGCGCTGCTCGGGCCGGAGATTCCCTTCGCGGAGCTGCCCGCGCGGATCGGGTCGGTGCTGTTGCCGGATGCCGGCGCGCCCCAACCTCTCTGTCCCGTCGTCACCTATATATAGAGTGAGAGATTGCCTGCGATGTTCAGCCTGACCGTCGTCGACCACATCATGATCGCGCACAGCTTCCGCGGCGAGGCCTTCGGCCCCGCGCAGCGGCTGCACGGCGCGACCTTCATCGTGGAGGCGGAGTTCCGCGCCCCGAAGCTCGACGACCTGCACCTGCTGATCGACATCGGGCTCGCCAAGGACGTGCTGCGCGCCGTGCTCGCCCCGATCGACTACCGCAACCTGGATGCCGAGCCCGTCTTCGCCGGCAGGAACACCACCACCGAGTATCTCTGCCTGCACATCCAGCAGGAACTCGCCGCGGCCTGCCGCGACGGGCGGCTCGGCGATGGCGGCAAGGCGGTGACCGGCATCAAGGTGCTGCTGCGCGAGAGCCACATCGCCTGGGCGGCCTTCGAAGGCCCGGTTGGAGCCCCCGATCCGATGACCGGAGCGCCGTCAGGCGCGAAGGTCTGAATCGGCTCGGCAAGCATGGACATCGCGCTGCTCGTCCCCGGGCCGTTCGACACGATCTCGGGCGGCTACATCTACGACCGGCGACTGGTCGAGGGCCTGCGCGGCCTGGGTCATGCCGTGCAGGTGGTGGAACTCCCGGGCCGCCACCCGCTGGCGGACGCCGCCGCGACGGAGGGCGCGGGGGCCGCGCTCGCCGCAATCGCTACCGCGACGCGGATCGTGGTGGACGGCCTCGGCCTGCCGGCCTTCGCGCCCTTCGCCGAAGAGCTCGCCGCGCGGCGCGCCATCGGCCTGATCCATCACCCGACCGCGCTCGAGCACGGCAATCCCGGCGAGGTGCGCGATGCGCTGCGTGCCGCCGAGCAGGCGCTGTTCCCCCGCATGGCGCGCCTCGTCGCCACCAGCAACCTCACCGCGAGCCGGCTGGCGCCGGAATTCGGCGCGGACCCGGCGCGCATCGGCGTGGTCGAGCCCGGCACCGATCCCGCCCCGCGCAGCACCGGCTCCCGTGAGGGCTGCGCCATCCTCTCCGTCGGCAGCCTGATCCCGCGCAAGGGCCATGACGTGCTGATGCGCACGCTCGCCACGCTGTCCGACCTGGACTGGCGCCTGACCATCGCCGGCGGTGCGCGCGACGCGGTCTATGCGCATGGCCTCTCGGCGCTGGCCGAGGAACTCGGCATCGCCCAGCGCGTGACCTTCGCCGGCGAGGTGGAGGGCGGCGCGCTGGCGGCGCTGTGGCAGGGCGCCGACCTCTTCGCGCTGGCCAGCCACTGGGAAGGCTACGGCATGGCGGTGGCGGAGGCGCTGGCGCGGGGCGTGCCGGTTGCCGTCACCGCCGGCGGCGCGCTGGCGGAACTCGTGCCGGTGGAAGCGGGCGTCGTCTCGCCGCCGGGCGATGTGGTCTCGCTCGGCAAGGCGATGCGCCGCGCGATCTTCGACACGGCACTGCGCGCGGAGATGGCGGAAGCCGCCTGGCAGGCCGGGCAGCGCCTGCCGCGCTGGGCCGACCGCGCCGCACATTTCGCGGCGGAGCTGGAGAAGGCCTGAATGCCCGAGGAATTCGACGGCGACTGGCTCGACCTGCGCGAGCCCTTCGATGCGGCAGCGCGCGATCCGGGCCTTGCGGCGCAACTGTCGCAGGCCTTGCCGGCGCGGCCGCGCATCCTCGATCTCGGCGCCGGCACCGGATCGCTGCTGCGCTGGCTCGGCCACTTCATCGGTCGCGCCCAGGCCTGGACGCTGGTGGATGCGGATGCCGCGCTGATCGAGCGCGCCTTCGACACCATCGCGGAGCGCGCGGAGCAGGCCGGCTGGGCCGCCACCTTCCCCGGCCGCCGCACGCTGCTGGTCCACAGCCCGCGCGGCGCCTGGCGCGTGGAAGGCCTGGTCGCCGATCTGCGGGACGCGCCGGACAACCTGCCGCTGCATGCGGTGGACGCGGTGGTGAACACCGCGCTCTGCGACCTCGTCAGCCGCGACTGGATCGAACGCATGGCCGCCGCCTGCGCCGCGCACCGCCTGCCCTTCTATGCCGCGCTGAACGTGACGGGCCGCGAGCGCTTCACGCCGCCGCATCCCGCCGATGCGCTGCTGGCGCGCGGCTTCGCCCGCGACCAGGCGCGCGACAAGGGATTCGGGGGCATCGCGCTGGGCGCGGCGGCGCCGGAGGCGATCGCCGAGGCCTTCGCGGCGCAGGGCTACGACGTGCTGCGCGCGCCCTCCGACTGGGCGGTGCGGACGCGGCCGCTCAACCCGGTCGCGACGCGCTTCGCGGAGGAACTGGTCGGCGGCATGGCCGCGGCCGCCGGGCAGCATGAGCGGCGCGGCCGCCTCGCGCTGCGCGACTGGGCGCGGCTGCGCGCGGAGCAGGCGGCGGATGGCCGGCTCGGCTTCCGCATCGGCCATGCCGACATGCTATGCCTGCCGCCTGGGAAGGACACTGCCTGATGGCTCTTCTGCTCGGCTGCGTCGCGGACGACTTCACCGGCGCGACGGACCTCGCCTCCATGCTGGTGAAGAACGGGATGACCTGCGTGCAGGTGATCGGCGTCCCGGAAGGCGGGCTGCCGGAGGCGGATGCGGTGGTGGTGGCGCTGAAGTCGCGCACCGCGCCGGTCGCCCAGGCGGTGACGGAGAGCGTTGCGGCGGCCGAGGCCTTGCTCGCGGCGGGGGCGAAGCAGCTCTTCTTCAAATACTGCTCGACCTTCGACAGCACGGACCAGGGGAACATCGGCCCCGTGGCGGATGCGCTGCTCAAGCGCCTCGGCGCCGGCTTCGCCATCGCCTGTCCGGCCTTCCCGGCGAATGGCCGCAGCATCTACCAGGGGCACCTCTTCGTGGGATCGCGCCTGCTGAACGAGAGCGGGATGGAGAACCACCCCCTCACGCCGATGAAGGATGCCGACCTCGTGCGCGTGCTGTCGCGCCAGACCGATGGCGCGGTCGGCCTCGTGCCCTTCGCGGTGGTCGAGCAGGGCGCCGCGGCGATCCGGCAGGCGATGACGAAGCTGGCGGAGGGCGGGCGCCGCTACGCCATCGTGGACGCGGTCAGCGACGCGCATCTGCACGCGATCGGCGAAGCCTGCGCCAGCCATGCGCTGGTCACGGGCGGCTCGGGCGTGGCGATGGGGCTGCCCGCGAATTTCCGCGCCGCCGGGCTGCTGCCGGAGCGCAGCGACGCCGCGGTGCTGCCGCCGGCCGAGGGGCTTTGCGCAGTCGTCGCAGGAAGCTGCTCCCGCGCGACGCTCGGCCAGATCGGCTTCGCGCGCGATCACGTGCCGGTGCTGGAACTCGACCCGCTCGCCGCGCCGGATGCCGGCGCCCTGGCGCGCCAGGCGCTGGAGTGGATGGAAGGCAGGCTGTCGGCGGACCGCCCCGTGGTGATCGCGGCGAGCGCACCGCCCGAGAAGGTCGCTGCGCTGCAGCAGGCGCTCGGGCGTGACGCGGCGGGCGCGCTGGTGGAGGAGACGCTGGCGACCGTCGCCCAGGGCCTCGTCGCGCGCGGCGTGCGGCGGCTGGTCGTGGCGGGCGGCGAGACCTCCGGCGCGGTGGTGCAGCGGCTCGGCGTGACCAGCTTGCGCATCGGCGCGGAGATCGATCCCGGCGTGCCCTGGACCTTCGCGGAACGCCGCTCCGCGGCGGGCGCGGAGCCGGCGGGGATCCACCTGGCGCTCAAGAGCGGCAATTTCGGCGCGCGCGACTTCTTCCTGAAGGCGTTCAGCCATGAATGAGAGCGCGCTGCGCGAGGAGCTGGCGCAGCTCGCGAAGTCGCTGTTCGACCGCGGCTACTCGGTGGGCACCGCGGGCAATATCAGCGTGCGGCTGCCCGACGGTTACCTGATGACGCCGACCAATTCCTGCCTCGGGCGGCTCGATCCGTCGCGGATCAGCAGGCTGGCGCCGGACTGGTCGCACCTGTCGGGCGACAAGCCCTCGAAGGAAGTGTTCCTGCACCGCGCCGTCATGACGGCGCGGCCGGAGGCGGGCGCGGTGGTGCATCTGCACTCCACCCACGCCACCGCGATCAGTTGCATGGCGCCGGAGGGCGGCGATGCCGAGGTGCCGCCGCTGACGCCCTATTTCGTGATGCGCATCGGCCGCCGCCTGCCCTGCGTCGCCTATTACCGGCCTGGCGACGCGGCGATGGAACCGGCGGTGTTCGAGGCGGCGAAGGTCGCGAAGGCATTGCTGCTGGCCAATCACGGCCCGGTGGTGAGCGGCGCGACGCTGCGCGACGCCGTCTATGCCGCGGAGGAGCTGGAGGAGGCCGCACGCCTCGCCTTGCTGCTGCGCGACGTGCCGGGCGTGCGGACGCTGACGCCGGCGCAGGTGGACGACCTGCTGAAGACCTTCGGCTGAGCTACAGCGAGACCCCCGGGTCGAGGCGGATGACGTAGCTGCGCCAATCGGCGCGGGCTGCGATCCGTTCGTAGAGCGCGATGGCGCCGGCGTCGCCCTCCGGCACGATCCACCGCAGATGGCTCCAGCCCCGCGCGCGGCCGAGCGCGCAGCCTTCCGCGATCAGGGCGCGCGCGATGCCCTGGCCGCGTGCGGCGGGCAGCACGAAGAGGTCGTCGAGCTGGCCGCAGCGCCGCGCGAAGACGATCTCCGGCAGGTCGAAGAGCACGGCGAAGCCCAGCGCCGCGCCGTCGCGCTCCGCCACCAGCACTTCCGCCGCCGGATGCTCCGCCAGCAGGGACGCCTGTGCGTCCGGCGAGGCCACCTCCGCGCCGGCCAGCGTCTCGCGCATCTCGGCGGCGTAGGCCGCGAAGAGGGGTGCCAGGCGACGCCGCTCCTCGCGCGGCACGGGACGGATCAGCATCGGTCGAGGTTAACGCGCGAGACGGGGGGCCCCGGGGCGGGGCCCGGCCGCGGCCGCCGGCCCCCCCCCCCCCCGCCGGGGGGGCGGGCGCGGGCGGGG
>NZ_JBWXTD010000002.1:239244-239750 GCF_056682175.1 Falsiroseomonas sp. RANM36 | reverse complement strand
GCGCGGCTCGGCTTGGCGCCTGGCGCGTGTTCCGGCATCTCTCCCGCCGGGGCGTGGCGCGCGGTGCGCGCCGTCCGGCGGTGCGGGGAAGGATGTGCGTTGGATGCCAACCTTCCCCCCGAGCCTGCGGTCCATGGACCGTTCCTTCCTGCCGCGCGCCGCACCGACGTGACGCTTGCCTCGCTTCGATCGCTGCGTCGCGGCTTCGGCCGGAGGACGCTGCTTCGATGTTCGGCGCGCGAATCGCGTCAAGCGCGTGCGTGCGAATCAGACGTGCGGCATTCGCGCGCAACGTGTCAAACGGAATCGCATCGCGATGCACGACGACACGCATGATTTTCGTCGCGACGACTCTCGCTGCAACTCTGCGCCGCGCGTCGCGCTGCCGTCAGTCGTCGTCGAGAAGGCGGAGAAGGCGGTGCGTCGTGCTGTCGCGACGCGCCGGAGCACTGCCGCGCCGGCAGACGCCGGCGCGGCGCGCCGCGCCACCGGCGTGGCTGGCGCCC
>NZ_JBWXTD010000002.1:237850-239234 GCF_056682175.1 Falsiroseomonas sp. RANM36 | reverse complement strand
GGGCGGCGGGGGGGCGCGGCCGCGGCCCGCCGCCCGCGCCGCCCCGCCCCCCCCCCCCCCCCCCCCCCCCCCCGCGCCGCGCATCAGCCTTGGCTGCCGACCGGCTTCGCGGGACGCTGCGAAATCGGCGTGACCGCGCGCTGCGCGGGGCCGGTATAGCGGGAGAGCGGGCGGATCAGCCGGTTGTCCGCCGCCTGCTCGAACACATGCGCCGCCCAGCCGGTGATGCGGGAGCAGACGAAGATCGGCGTGAACATCGGGATGTCGAACCCCATCAGGTAGTACGCCGGCCCGGCCGGGAAATCGAGGTTCGGGTGGATCTTCTTCTCCCGCAGCATGATCTCCGCCAGCACGCGGGAGGTCTCCATCCAGCGGCGGTCGCCCACCACCTCCGCCATCTTCTCGGCGTATTTCTTCATGGTCGGCACGCGGCTGTCGCCGCTCTTGTAGACCCGGTGGCCGAAGCCCATCACCAGCGCCTTGTGGTCGAACTTGCCGTGGATCCACTCCTCGGCCTTATCCGGCCCGCCGATCTCCTTCAGCATGTGCATCACGGCCTCGTTGGCGCCGCCATGCAGCGGGCCCTTCAGCGCGGCGATCGCCGCCGTGATGGCGCCGTGCATGTCCGCCCCGGTCGAGGTCACCGTCCGCGCCGTGAAGGTGGAGGCGTTGAAGGTGTGCTCGGCGTAGAGGATCATCGAGACGTCGAAGCTCTTGATGACCTCCGGCTGGGGCACCTTGCCGAAGACCAGGTGGAAGACGTTCTCGCAGAAGGGCAGCGCGGGGTCCGGCGCGATCGGCTCCAGGCCCTTGGAGAGACGGTTGGTCGCGGCGACCGCGGTCGGCAGCTTGGCCAGCAGCCGCATCGCCTTGCGCCGCTGCGCCGCATCCGAGACGTCGCCCGCCTCCGGGTCCTCGGTCCCCATGAAGGAGACGGCGGTGCGCACGGCGTCCATCGGGTGCGCATCCTTCGGGATGGCGCGCAGGACGGAGAGCAGCGCCGGGGAGATCGCCCGGTTGGCCCGCTCCTCCCGCTGGAACGCCGCAAGCTCGGCGGCCGTCGGCAACTCGCCGTGCCAGAGCAGGTAGGCGACCTCCTCGAAGTTGCTCTCCTCGCAGAGGTCCTGCACGGCGTAGCCGCGATAGGTGAGGCTGTTGGTCTCCGGCATCACCTTGGAGACGGCGCTGTCATCGGCATAGACGCCGACCAGGCCCTTGTAGATGGTGGGTTCTGCTTCGCTCATCATTGGCGTTCCCTGGTTGAAGCGCGTCATCCGCGTGCCCCGCCGACGCTCCCTGCCCGCCTCATCCGCCCCCCGGTAGCCGGCGCCGGGGCGGGCGGGCGGGGGGGGGGGGGCGGGGGGGCGGGGGGGACGCCCGCGCC
>NZ_JBWXTD010000002.1:229016-237750 GCF_056682175.1 Falsiroseomonas sp. RANM36 | reverse complement strand
CGATCGAACACTGGACTGGACCAACCACCGGGAGAGGAGAAACACCCAATGACACGCATCACCCGCCGCGGGGGGCGGGGGTGCCCCCCCCCCGCCGCCCCCCGCCCGCCCCCCCCGCCCCCCGGTCGCCCCCCGCGCCGCCGCCGCGGGAGGAAGAATCGGCTTCGGCAGCTCGGGCACCAATCCGGGGCCCCCGCGGCAACGCGCAGCGTTGTCGTGGGGATACTCAGAAGATGCCCGGCTTGGACTCCAGCAGCGTGCCGGCCGGCAGCGCGACGTTCAGGACGTGCAGCTCGCCCGCCGGGATGCGGGCCAGGTCCTGCACGTCCGCCAGGAAGCGGTTGGCCTCCCGCGTCGTGATGATGCCCTCGGTCAGGGTGCGGAACTTCCGGATGTACTGCTCGCGGGCGAAGGGGCGGGCGCCGTTCGGGTGGGCATTGGCCACGCCGAGCTCGTCCACGATCTTCGTCCCGTCGTTGAACTCGATCTCGACCCGGCCGCCGAAGGAGAGCTCGTCCGGATCGCGGGAGTGGTATTTCCGGGTCCACTCCGCGTCCTCGCGCGTCTCGATCTTGTGCCAGAGGCGGACGGTGTCGGCCCGCTGCGCCCGCTTCGGCGCGTAGCTGTCCACATGGTGCCAGCGCCCGTCCTGCAGGGCGACGGCGAAGATGTACATGATGGAGTGGTCCAGCGTCTCCCGGCTGGCCTTGGGATCCATCTTCTGCGGGTCGTTGGCGCCGGTGCCGATCACGTAGTGGGTGTGGTGGGAGGTATGGATGGTGATCCGCTTGATCGCCTCCCAGTCCTTGATCTGCTCCCGCATGCGGAAGGCCAGGTCGATCAGCGCCTGGGACTGGTACTCGGCCGAGTGCTCCTTGGTGTAGCTGTCGAGGATCGCGCGCTTCGGCTCGCCCGGCGCCGGCAGCGGCACCTCGTAATAGACCGGGTCATAGACCGTCTTGCGGCCCTTGCTGTCGGCCTGCGTCCGGCCGGACAGCACCCAGGCGATCACGCTGTCCTCGCCCTCATAGATCGGGGAGGGCGCGCCTTCGCCGCGCATGCAGCGGTCCACCGCCTCGACCGCCAGCTTGCCGGCATGGGCGGGCGCATAGGCCTTCCAGCTGCTGATCTCGCCCTTCCGGCTCTGGCGGAAGCTGATCGAGGTGTGCAGCGCCTGCTGGATGGACTGGAAGATCACCTCCTGCTTCAGGCCGAGCAGCGTGCCGATGCCGGCGGCCGCGGCGGGGCAGAGATGGGCGATGTGGTCCACCTTGTGCTCATGCAGGCAGATCGCGCGCACCAGGTCGATATGCAGCTCATAGCCGGTGGCGAGGCCGCGGATCAGGTCGCGGCCCGAACGCCCCATGGTCTGCGCGACGGCCAGGATGGGCGGGATGTTGTCGCCGGGGTGGGAGTAGTCCGCGGCGAGGAAGGTGTCGTGGAAGTCGAGCTCCCGCACCGCCGTGCCGTTCGCCCAGGCCGCCCATTCGGGGCTGACGGTCGTCGCCGACTTCACGCCGAACACCGTGCCGCCGCCCTTGCGCGGATGACCCAGCGCCATGCCGCGCGCGGAGACGACGGGCCGGCGGTTGATCGCGGCGATCGCGACCGAGGCGTTGTCGATGATCCGGTTGATGATCATCGCCTGGACGTCCTTCTCCACCGCGACCTTGTCGGTGGCGACGGCGGCCATCTTCCAGGCCAGCTGGTCCTCCCGCTTCAGCAGCGCCTTCGAGGGGTGGACCTTCACGGGATGCTTCTGCACGTCTGTCCTCATCCTTGCCGTGTGGAAGTGCAGGTGCCGTTTTGCGCCCGCTCGGTGTGATCGTCCATTCCGATTGGACAAGCGCGACGATATGGATTTCGTATCGCATCCTCGCTAAACCCGCCCCGCAAGGCAGAGGCAGGCGCAGATCCGGCATCAGGGATCGCGTGGGATCGTCATGGATTTTCGCCTCGTCCGCCGCCTCGGGCATTTCCTCGCCGTCGCCGAGGAAGGGCATTTCGGCCGCGCCGCAGCGCGGCTCGGCATCTCGCAGCCGCCGCTGACGGCGCAGATCCAGGCGCTGGAACGCGAGCTCGGCGTGAAGCTGCTGGAGCGCACCGGCAAGGGCGCGCGCCCGACGCGCGAGGGCGAGGCGCTGATCCCGCTCGCGCGCCGCCTTGCCGAAGGCGCGGGCGAGCTCGAGGCGCTGGCGCGCGAACTCCGCGCCGGCCGCGCCGCACCGGTCGCGATCGCCTGCGTCACCTCCGCGCTGTTCGACTACCTGCCGCCGCTGGTCCGCGCGCTGCAGGCGGCGCGCCCCGATGCCGCGGTCTCGGTGCGGGAGCTCGACACGACCGATGCGGTGGAGGCGCTGCGCCGCGGCGAGGTGGACCTCGCCTTGCTGCGGCTGGATCGCGACCGCCCGCCGGTGAAGCTGCGCGCGCTCGGCCGCGACGTGCTGGCCGCGGCGCTGCCCTCCGGCCATCCCCTGGCGGAGAGCACCGCGCCGCTGCCGCTGGCCCAGCTTGCCGACGAGCCAATGCTCGTGCTGCCCCGCGGCATCAGCCCCGCCTATTCCGATGCGATGGTCACCGCCTGCCGCGAGGCCGGCTTCACCCCGCGCGTGGTGCGCGAGGTCGGCAGCGCCATGGCGCAGCTCGGCTTCGTCGCGGCGGGCCTCGGCATCGCGCTGGTCAGCGCGGGAATGGCGCGGCTGCGCCCGCCGGGGGTGGCGTTCCGCGAGCTGGAAGGCCCGATCCATGCGGTCGGCGTCGCGCTGGCCTGGAACGCGGAACGGGAAAGCGAGGCGACGCGGCTCGCGCTCGACTTCGCGGAGATGCTCTTCCCCGCCGCCGCCTGACCGGCGGCAGCGAACGCCGGCTCAGCGAAGGAATCGCGCCTCGATCCCGCGCATGCGGTCGTCGCCCTGCAGCGCGAAGATCTCGGCCACGCTGGCGATGCGCCCCTCGACACCCGCGATGCCGCCTTCGGCCAGGATGCGCGCGAAGGTCTCGCGCATCGCGCCCACCGCGGCGCGGATCGCGTGGTTGCCGCAGATGATCAGCCCGACCTTGCCCAGCGCCGCCACCTCCGCGAAGGACAGCTGCGGGTAGGAGGTCGGCACCAGCACCAGCGGCACCGGGCCAGGCCAGGCGCGGCAGAAGGCCAGGATCTCCTCCGGCGTCTTCTGCTTGGAATGGATCAGCACAGCATCCGCCCCGGCCTCGACATAGGCCGCGCCGCGCCGCAGCGCCTCCGCCTGGCCGAGGCCGGCGATCAGCGCCTCGGTCCGCGCGATCACCAGCGGGCCGTCCGCCACGCGCGCGGCTTCGATCTTCCCCTGGAACTCCCCGACGCGGACCAGCTCCTGCCGGCCACCGGGGCGCAGGCTGGAATCCTTCGGGAAGGTCTTGTCCTCCATCACCACAGCGGCGACGCCGGCCGCCGCGTAGCGCGGCACGAGATAGGCCACCGAGACCGCGTTGCCGCTGCCGGTGTCGATGTCGGCCACCACCGGCGCATCCTGCACCTCGACCATGGCGCGCATCGCGGCGAGATGCGTCTCCCAGGAGAGGATCGAGGCATCCGGCACAGCATGCGCGGCCGAAAGCTCGAAGCCGCTGCCCCAGATCGCATCGAAGCCCGCTTCGGCCGCGAGCCTGGCGGAGAGCGGGTTGTGCGCCGACATGGCGATGGCCGGGCGGTCGGGCGTGAGGCGGGCGCTGAGGCGCGCGGCGGCGGCGTTCATGCGGCGATGCTCGCGCCGCGCGGGGCCGGCAGCAAGCCGGCGGCCGGGAAGGTTCCCCGCGCGACGGTCGCGGGCTAGCCTGCCGCCGACCATCGCCACCGAGAGGCCCGCATGACCGACGCCGCCCCCTTCGACCTCGTCGTCACCGGCGACGTGGTGCTGTCCGACCGCGTGATCCCGGGCGGCTATGTCGCGGTGCGGGGCGAGACCATCGCGGCGATCGGCGCGGGCGCGCCCCCGCCGGCGAAGCGGCTGGCGGATTTCTCCGGCAAGGTGATCATGCCGGGCCTGGTGGACGGGCACATGCACACCTCGTCCAGCACCGGCTGGCCGGGGATCGAGGGCGCGACCATGTCGGCCGCGGCCGGCGGCGTCACCACCGTCTGCGACATGCCCTATGACGTGCCGAACCCGGTGACCACCGCGGCGATCTTCGCCGACAAGGTCGAGCATGTGCACCGCCTGTCGCATGTGGACATGGCGCTCTACGGCACCATCAAGAAGAGCGGGGGCCTGGAGGACATCGCGGCCATCGCGGAGGCCGGGGCGAGCGCCTTCAAGGTCTCCACCTATGAATACGACGCGCACCGCTTCCCGCGCATCGACCACCCGACCATGCTCTCGGCCTTCGCCGAGATCGCGACCACCGGGCTGATGGTCGCGGTCCACAACGAGGACCAGGAGCTGGTGGTGAAGCTGACGGAGGCCGCGAAGGCCGCCGGCAACACCTCCCCCATCTGGCATTGCCGCACCCGTCCGCCGATCACGGAGACGATGGCCGATCTCGAGATCTTCGAGATGGCGCTGGAGACGGGCGCGCATGTCCACATCGCGCATTCCTCCCTGGCGCGGGGCTTCGAACTCGCGAAAATCTATCGCGGCCAGGGGGCGAAGACCTCGGGCGAGGCCTGCATCCAGTACCTGTGCATGACCGAGGACGACATCGTCCGCCTGCAAGGGTTCGGGAAGTGCAACCCGCCCTTCCGCAGCGCGGCGGAGGTCGAGCGGATGTGGGGCGCGGTGCGGGAGGGGATCGTGAGCTATGTCTCGACCGACCACGCGCCCTGGCCGAAGCCGAAGAAGGAGTATCACGGCGACATCTTCGCCGTCGGCGCGGGGCTGACGGGCCTGCAGAGCTACGCGCCGCTGATGTACACCCTGCTGGCGGAGCGCGGCCTGCCGCCGACGGTCATGGCCCGCCTCTGCTCGGAGGAACCGGCGCGCTACCACGGGCTCGACCCGAAGAAGGGCGGCATCCGGCTCGGGGCGGACGCCGATTTCTGCATCCTGGAGACCGGCGACTTCGTCTTCGACGAGCGCATCATCCAGGACCGCGAGGATGCGCGCTGGTCGCCCTATCACGGCCGCCCGATGAAGGCCCGCGTCGCCTCCGCCTGGCTGCGCGGGACCGAGATCTGGGACGGCGCGGTGGTGAAGGCGAAGCCCGGAAACGGCCGCTTCGTGCCGCGCCAGCACAAGCGCTCCGCCCTCGATGCCTGACCCGCGCATCCCGCCCCTGCCCCGCGCCGCCATGCCGGAGCGCTGGCGGAAGGTGGCGGAGACGGCCGACCAGGTGCGCGGCGAGGCGACGCTGATCGAAGTGCTGGCCCAGGCGCCGGAGCTGCTGGGCTGGTACTATGACGGCTTCTACGCCCAGGTCTTCTTCAAGGGGCGTGTCGAGCGCCGGATCAAGGAGATCCTGCGCCTCAAGCTCTCCACCCTGCATGGCTGCGCCTTCTGCAACCGCGGCAACACGAAGTCCGCGCTGGAGGCCGGCGTGACCGAGGCGCAGGTCGCCGCGATGTGGGAGACCGACAGCCCCGCCTTCGACGCGAAGGAACGCGCGGTGCTGCGCCTGGCGGAGGAGATGGCGCTGCCCAACATGCGCGGCGAGGTGACGCCCGCCCTCGCCGCCGAGCTCCGGCACTTCTTCTCGGAGGCCGAGATGGTGGAGCTGGCGATGGTGGCGGCGGTGCTGACGGGGATGGCGAAGATGCTCTTCGTCTTCGACCTGGTCAGCCGCGAGGCCACCTGCCCGATCGGGCCGCACGCCGCCGCGGGCTGACGCGGCGGGCGGGTGGCGCTAAACCCCCCCGCATGGCTGACGAACGCCCCCGGCACCAACGCTGGATCAAGCGGCCGCCGCGTCCCTCGCGCAGCGGCCCCCCGGTTGCGCCCGCCCGGCAGAAGCCCGGCATGACGCAGTTCCTGTTCGCCGTCGCGGCGGGGATCGGCACCGGGCTGCTCGGCGCGATGCTCGGCCCCACCCTGGCGCCAAATACGCCGGGCATCGGCGGGCTGTTCGCCGGGCTCGGGCTGGCAGGCGGCTTCATCGCCATCTGGCGCAGCCTGGGTGGAACGCGCCAGGACATCAGGGACCTGTTTCGATGACCCGCAAGCTGATCCTCGCCGGCGCCCAGATGGGCCCGATCCAGCGCGCCGACAGCCGCGCCGCGACGCTCGCGCGCATGATCGCGCTGCTGGAGCAGGCGGCGGCGCAGGGCGCGAAGCTCGTGGTCTTCCCCGAACTCGCCTTCACCACCTTCTTCCCGCGCTGGCCGATGGAGCGGAACGATGCGGAGCTGCTCGGCAGCTTCGAGACGGCGATGCCGAACCCGCAGGTGCAGAAGCTGTTCGACCGCGCGCGAGAACTCGGTGTCGGCTTCTATGTCGGCTATGCCGAGCTCACCCCCGACGGCCATCGCTTCAACAGCGCGATCACGGTCGGGCCGGACGGCGCGATCCTGTTCAAGTACCGCAAGGTCCACCTGCCTGGGTCGGACCACGTGAAGGCGGGACAGACCTATCAGCAACTCGAAAAAATGTATTTCGAGTATGGCGACCTCGGCTTCCCCGTGGCGCGCGGGCCGGCGGCTTGGGGCCGCCCGGTGCTCGGCATGCTGGTCTGCAACGACCGCCGCTGGCCGGAGGGTTGGCGCTGCCTGGGGCTGCAGGGGGTGGAGCTGGTGATGGTCGGCTACAACTCCGCCGCCTACGACCCGAATGGCGGCGAGAGCGAGAGCGCGGCGCTGCGCACCTTCCACTCCACGCTCGCCGCGCAGTCCAACGCCTACATGAACGCCACCTGGGCCATAGCGGTGGCGAAGGCGGGCAACGAGGACGGCGCGGGGCTGATCGGCGGGTCCTGCATCGTGGACCCGAACGGCGTGGTGGTGGCGCAGGCGAAGACGCTGGGCGACGAGCTGATCCTCGCCGAGGTGGATTTCGACGCCTGCCGGCAGGGGAAGGAGAAGATGTTCAACTTCGCCCAGCACCGGCGCCCGCAGCATTATGGGCGGATCGTGGAGCAGGTGGGCGCCACGCCGCCGGCGTGAAACTCCCGCCTCAGGTGAAGGCCCAGCGCAGCGTCCGCGCGACGCCGCGCGTGCCCGCGCGCACCAGCGGGCGCGCCAGCGCCGGCTGGTCCAGCCCATGCATCCGCCGCGCCCAGTCCGGCAGCAGGTCCACCCCCGCCTGCGCCGTCAGCGCCTCCACCGGCGTCGAGAGCGGATGGCCGGAGCGGTGCGTCAGCAGCAGCCGGCAGATCTCGCGCGTGCGGTCGTCCACGCGCAGCTCCCGCCGCATCGCGTGGATCAGCCGTCGAGCCTCAAGCCGCGACCGGGGCACCGGATCGGCGCCGAGCGCAACGCCGATGCGCGCCATCTCGGCGAAGTAGCGGTCCTGCCCGGCCATCGGCATGCCAGGCTCGGCATAGCGGATCCAGCTGTCGAGGAAGCAGCTCGCCTCCGTCACATGCACCCAGGCCAGCAGCGCGGGATCGTTCGCCGCGTAGGGCGTGCCGTTCGGCAGCGTGCCGCGCACATGGTCGTGGATCCGGCGCACGCGGGCGATCGCGGCCTCTGCCTCCTCCCGCCCGCCATAGGTGGTCAGCGCGATGAAGCGCGCGGTGCGGCGCAGGCGGCCATGCATGTCGTGGCGGAAGCGCGAATGATCCCACACGCCGGCCAGCACGCCCGGATGCAGCATCTGCAGCAGCAGCGAGGCGACGCCGCCGACCATCATCGCGGTCACGTCGCCATGCACGCGCCAGGCGACGGAGGCGGGGCCGAACAGCCCATCGGGCCGGCGCGCGACCGGCCGCTCGCCGCGGCTGCGGTCGTTGAACAGCGCGACGACCTGCCGCGCGATCGCGTCCTTCACCGCGCCGGTGGCGCCGGCCACGAGGTCGGGCACGGGGCGGGCGACGCGCTTCGGATACGGCATGGCCAGCCACATGTCGTGCGCCGGCCGCGCCCGACAAGCCGGCGCCGGAGGGGCATGCCGCCGCCCGGATCAGAACCGCCGGCGATAGGCGACCTGCAGGACGTTCGACCCCTCCCACACGCCGTTGAACAGCCCGAACATGCCGCTGCGGTGCGCGTAGCGCAGCACCAGCTCGTCCTGCGGACGATGGGGCAGGCTGACGGCGATCTCCGGCGAGAAATAGTGCAGGAAGCGGGACTGGTTCGGCTCGGGCTGCGCCGCGGTGCCGGTCTCCGCCTCCGGCAGGTGATCCACCCAGCTGATGCCGGTCGAGAGGCCGAAGCTGGTGTAGAGCCGGTCGCGCCAGGGGAAGCCGTCGTAGCGGACGTAGAACGCGTACCAGAGTTCCGGCGAGTCGGTCTGGCCGGCGCGGTAGCCGCCGCCGAGTTCCAGATCCACCGCGAAATCGGTCCAGACCCGCAGCAGCCGCCGGCTCCAGGAAACGCCGTAGAAGGTGTCGCCGCCCCAGTCGTAGTTCCAGGGTTGGATGGCGATGTCGCGCAGGTAGCCGTCCTCGGCCACCGACCCGATCCAGAAGGAAAGGCTGTTGCGCAGGTTGTCGCGCGCGATGCGGGCATCGCCCGCCGGCAGGCCGCCCCACCAGTTCGGCACGGTGGCGGCCGAAGGTGCCCGATCGGCCGGGGCGGGCTGCGCGCCCGCGGGCGGCCCCCCCCCCCCCCCCGGCCCCGCCCCCGGGCCCGCCCCCCCCCCCCGCGGGGCGCGCAGCGACGGCGGGG
>NZ_JBWXTD010000002.1:225697-228916 GCF_056682175.1 Falsiroseomonas sp. RANM36 | reverse complement strand
CCCCCCGGCCCGGCCCCCCCACCTGTCCGCCGGGGTGGGGCCCTTCGGGCCCCGCGGGGGGGGGGGGGGCGGCGCGCCGGCGGGCGGCGCGACCGCCGCCAGGGCAATCGCGCCGGCGATCACGCGCACCGCCGGGGGAAGAAGCTGCAAGGCGATGCGTCCCGCTTTGGAAGGCTGACCACCTACCCACCGGCCAGCGCAGCAGCAACCCCTTGCACTATCGGAACCCTGTCCGACTCAGGCGGATGCGCCCGGCTTGACCCGCCCGGCCCCGGCCTGGATCGTCCGCCCCACCTGCCAGGAGTGCCGCATGTCCCGCCGTCTCGTCGTCGCCGCCGCCCAGATGGGCCCGATCCAGAAATCCGAGGGCCGCGACATCGCCGTCGCGCGCATGGTCGCGCTGATGGAGAAGGCGGCGCGGCGCGGCGCCGAGGTGGTGGTCTATCCCGAACTCGCCCTCACCACCTTCTTCCCGCGCTGGTACCACGAGGATCTGGCCGAGGCCGACCCCTGGTACGAGCACGCGATGCCGTCCAACGCCACCGCGCCGCTCTTCGACGCGGCGAAGCGGCTGAATGTCGGCTTCCACCTGGGCTACGCCGAGAAGACGCCGGACGGGCACCGCTACAACACCGCGATCTACGTCCATCCCTCGGGCGGCATCGCGCTGAAATACCGCAAGGTCCACCTGCCCGGTCACGCGGAATACGACCCCGTGCGCAAGGTGCAGCACCTGGAGAAGCGCTACTTCGAGCCGGGCGACCTCGGCTTCCCCGTTGTGCGCGCGCCGGTCGGCTCGGCCGGTCCGGTGAATATCGGGATGATGATCTGCAACGACCGCCGCTGGCCGGAGGCCTGGCGCGTGCTCGGGCTGCAGCAGGTCGAACTCGTCATGCTCGGCTACAACACGCCCAGCCTGAACATGGAGAACCGCGGCTTCGAGGCGCATCACCTGCGCGTCGCCCACAGCCATCTCTCGATCCAGGCCGGCTGCTACCAGAATGCGTGCTTCGGCGTCGGCGTGGCCAAGGCGGGCATCGAGGACGGGCACGAGCTCTTCGGCCATTCGATCATCGTGAACCCGCAGGGCGAGATCATGGCCCAGGCGACCTCCTGGGACGACGAGGTGATCATCGCCGATTGCGACCTCGGCATGTGCGAGCTGGGGCGGAGCACGATCTTCAACTTCGCACGCCACCGCCGGCCGGAGCATTACACCCGCATCACCGCCCAGGTCGGCAGCGAGCCGCCGCCGGTGTGGGAGCCGGGCAGCCTCAGTTCAGGCTGATCCCTGTCTCGCTGACCAGGCCCTGGATCATCCGGCGCTCGCGCAGCACGCGCTCGCCGAGTGCATCGGCGGCAGCCGGCACGGGCTCCGCGCCCAGCGCCTGTAGACGTGCGCGGAGTTCGGGGTCGCGGGTCGCGGAATCGAGCGCGGCTTCGAGTTGCCGCCGCACGGGCTCCGGCGTGCCGGCGCGACAGAAGATCGCGTTCCAGCTTGTAAGGTCGACGCGCGGAAACCCGGCTTCGGCGATGGTCGGCACGCCATCGATGCCGCCCCGCCGCGCGGAGGTGACGGCGATCGCCACGGCGCGCCCGGATTCGATCACCGGCCTGATCGAACCGACGGTGATGATGGCGGAGGCGATGGTGCCGCCGGCCAGGTCCCGCGCCGCCTCCGCGCCGCTGCGATAGGGAACGTGATCGAGCTTCACCTGAGCCTGCTGCGCCAGCAGCACGCCAGCAAGGTGGCCGACGCTGCCGACGCCCGGCGTGCCATAGGTCAACCCGTCCCGCGCACGCGCCGCCGCGACATAGCCCTGCAGATCCGCCGCGTTCAGGCCGCTCGACGCGGCCAGGACGTAGGGGGCCTCCGCCACCATCCCGACCGGCGCGAAGTCGCGCGCATAATCGAAGGGAACGCTGCGGTTGATGAATTGCGCAACGACGAAGGAGGCGGATTCGAACAGCAGCGCGTGCCCGTCCGGCGGCGCTGCCGCGACCTGCCCGGCCGCCAGCGCGCCGCCCGCGCCGGGGCGATTCTCCACCACCACAGCCTGGCCGAGCGCCGCGGCGAGACGCGGCTGGATCAGCCGGGCCATGGTGTCGGAATTGCCGCCAGGCGCGAAGGGCACGATCAGGCGGACCGGCCGGTTCGGAAAGGCACCCTGGGCAAGCAGGGGCGGCGCCGGGAGCAGCGTGGCTACAAGGACGATCAGGCGGCGCCGCGTCGGGTGCGCCATCGCTGCCTGAGTCTGGTCGTCCCTTTGCTTTCTCATCGCGGCCTCCAACACGGTCGCGCCGAGGCTAGAGCACGCGCCGTTGCGCTGTCTTGTGATCATTTCGAACGTGCAGGACCGCCTTCGCGCCGCCGGTCTGGAACCCGTGAGCGGGCCGGGGTAGAGGGGCGCCGGCGCGGCCGCTTCCGGTCGTGCGCCCTCCACCCGACCCTCCCCGCAGACGGGTGGGCGATTCCGCAGGATCACCGATGACGGCACCCTCCCCCTATCCCGTGCTGTACCGCGTCGCCGCCGCGACCGAGCTCCGCGAGGGGCCGGGCCCGGACCACAAGGCGATCCGGGCGCTGCCGGTGGACCAGACGCTGACGCTGATCGGCCCGGCCGGCCAGGCCTGGCTGGAGGTGGAGGCGCCGCAGGGCAATCGCGGCTTCGCCCCCGCCGGCCTGCTCCGCCGCCAGGTGGCCGGCGCCAAGCCGCCGCAGCAGGTGACGGAGATGTTCCCCTGGCGGAACGTGGAGCGGGTGAACCGCGACCCCAAGATGCTGCACCCCGCCTTCCGCAACCGCGCGCTGCGCACGGTGGCCCGGCTGAACGCCGAGGGCCTCCCCTTCGGCATCTACGAAGGCCTGCGCGGCCCCTGGCGGCAGAACCACCTGTACGCCTCGGGCCGCACCCGGCCGGGGCGGATCCTGACGCCCGTCCAGGCCTGGGACAGCCTGCACCAGTTCGGCCTCGCCGCCGATTTCGTGCTCGCCCTGGAAGGGCGCTGGTCCTGGGACGACGACGAGGCGCATGCCCCGATGTGGGACCGGCTGGAAGCCGTCGGCGCCGATGAGGGCCTGGTCTCCCGCCCCGGCGAGCGGCCGCATCTGCAGCTGGCCGATGTCAGCGTCGCCGACCTGAAGGCCGGCAAGCTGCCCCCCAACACCGATGCCGCCTGGACGACCGCCTTCACCTGGATGGTGGAGAGCTGGGACGG
>NZ_JBWXTD010000002.1:215693-225597 GCF_056682175.1 Falsiroseomonas sp. RANM36 | reverse complement strand
AGGCTGTCATAGCGGGCGCAATCGGCGACAGGCTCGTGCCGCAGCCGCAGCGCCTCCGGCGTCAGGATCGTCGCCACCGGCGGCGGGTAGCGCGGGCCCCCCCCGGGGTTGACCCCCCCCGGCCCCCCCGGCCCCCCCCCCCCCCCCCCGGCCCGGATCACTCGGAGCGGATGCCGCCGGCGCGGATGATCGGCGTCCAGCGCGCGATCTCGCGCTGGATGTGCTCGGCGAATTGCTGCGGCGTGCCGCCGACCACCGTGCCGGCCTGGGTCTCGAAGATGCGCTGCTTCACCGCCTCCATCGCGGCGATACGGCCGAACACGTCGTTGATGCGCGCGACCAGCGCCGGGTCCATCCCCGCCGGGGCCACGATGCCGTGCCACACGGCGACGCGGAATCCCGGAATGACGGAGGAGACCGGCGGCACGTCGGGCAGCAGCGGCGTGCCCTCGGGGTTGCCGATACCGAGCGCCTTCGCATTGCCCTGGCGGATCTGCCCGATGCCGGAGGAGACGGTCGGGAAGCCGAACTGCGCATCGCCGCGGATCAGCGCCGTGACCATCTCCGACCCCGACCGGTAGGGCACATGCACCATGCTGATGCCGGCCTCCTTCAGGAACAGCGCCATGAACAGGTGGCTGCCATTGCCGTTGCCGGCGGAGGAATAGGTGAAGCCGTCGGGCCGCGCCTTCGCCGCCGCGATGACCTCCTGCATCGTGTTCGCCGGCACCGAGGGATGCTTCATCAGCACCGCCGGCAGGTTCACCAGGTGGATGATCGGCGTGAAGGACGTCGCCGGATCATAGGCGAGGTTCGGGTTCAGCTCCTTGCCGATGGCGTTGGCGCCGACATCGGCCATCATCAGCACGCTGCCATCCGGCCGCTCGCGCGAGACGGCGAGGCCGGCGATCGTCCCGCCCGCGCCGGCGCGGTTCTCCACCACGAGGGTCTGGCCGCCGGTCACTTCCGGGAAGCGCTGCGCGACGGTGCGCGAGAGGGTGTCGATCGCACCGCCCGCGCCGAAGGGCACGATCAGGCGGATCGGCCGGTCGGGCCAGGTCGCCTGCGCACTGGAACCGGCCGGCCAGAGCGCGGGCGCGGCGAGGGCGGAGGCCAGCATCAGGGCGCGGCGGCGCGGCAGCGAAGTCATCGGTTCGTGTCCTCCCGGTTGCAATCTGGGCGCAAAATGCGGCGCCAGGCGCTTGCGCGCAACCGCCGCAGCCGATGTAGTGGGGTGGAGACGGGAATCGGATGGCCCCATGACCTGGTCCATCGTTGCGCATGACCCCGCAACCGGCGCCTTCGCGGTGGCCGTCGCCACCTGTGCCTTCGCGGTCGGCGCCTCCTGCCCCTTCGTCCGGTCGGGCGTCGGCGCGGTGTCCACCCAGTCCATGACCAACCGCTATCTCGGCCCGGCGGTGCTGGATGCGATGGCGCGCGGCCTGTCGCCCGCCGCGGCGATCGAGGGCGCCCTGGTCGGTGACGAGGGGAAGAACCTTCGGCAGATCCACGCGGTGGACCGCCACGGCCGCGCCGCCGCCTTCACCGGCGCCAATTGCGTGGAGTGGTGCGGCGACATCACC
Organism: Falsiroseomonas sp. RANM36; assembly: GCF_056682175.1. Classification (NCBI taxonomy): domain Bacteria; kingdom Pseudomonadati; phylum Pseudomonadota; class Alphaproteobacteria; order Acetobacterales; family Roseomonadaceae; genus Falsiroseomonas; species Falsiroseomonas sp. RANM36. The sequence goes on along the minus strand of NZ_JBWXTD010000002.1, from coordinate 224,014 downwards.
TCGGCCGGCGTCTCCTTCGCCGGCAACATGCTCGCGGGGCCGGCCGTGCTGGCCGACACCTACGCCGCCTACGTCACGCATGCCGAGCTGCCGCTGGCCGAGCGGCTGCTGATCGCCCTCGACGCCGGCGATGCCGCGGGCGGCGACAAGCGCGGGCGCCAATCGGCCGCGCTGGTCATGGTCACCACCGAGGATTTCCCCGACCTCTCGATCCGCGTGGACGACCACGGCCAGCCGCTCGACGAGCTGCGCCGTCTCTATGAGGTGTGGCTGCGCGAACGCGCACCCGGCCTGAAGGACCAGCCAAGCAAGGCAAGGCCCTCCGGCACGGTGGACATGGATGCGATCGAGGCGCGCTGGAAGCGCCAGGGCCTGGACCTGAAGTTCCGGCGCTAGCGCCTGATCCGCGAAGGCGGAATCGCCGGAGCGGTGAATCAGCCGCTCAAAGACTGGGCTACAGCGTGATCCATGAAGGTGGATCTCGCTGTAAGCCTCGCCCCGGCTTTACGCGGGGCGCGGCCGGACGCAGGCTGCGCAGCCGATGCGCGCGCCCTGGCTGCCGGCCCTTCTCGCCACCCTCCTGATCCAGACCGTCGGCAGCGCCACCAGCCAGTTCGTGCCGGTCGTCGCGCCGCGCATGACCGCCGATCTCGGCGTGCCGCCCGAGATGGTCGGCAACTTCTCCTCCCTCAACACCTTCGGCGCGATCCTGTTCCTGCTGTTCGGCACGCCGCTGGTCGCCGCCTTCGGCCCGGCGCGACTGCTGCAATGGGGCGTGCTGACCGGCGCCGCCGCGCTGACGCTGGTGGCGATGGGCCAGCTCTGGCTGCTGCCCTTCGCGGCGATGCTGATGGGCATCGGCTACGGCCCGACCGGGCCCGCGGGCAGCCGCATCCTGCAGGCGACCGCGCCGCCACGACACCGCGTGCTGATCTTCTCGGTGAAGCAGGCCGGCGCCCCGCTGGGCGGCGCGCTTGCCGGGCTGGTCGCTGCGCCGGTGGCGGCGACCTGGGGGTGGCAGGCGGCGATGTTCTGTGGCGTGGCGGCTGCGGTGACCGCCGCGGTCGCGCTGCAGCCGATGCGCCGGACGCTGGATGCCGAGCGCAACCCGGCCTTCCCGCTGCGCCAGGCCTTCACGCTCCGGCGGCTCGGCGCGCCGCTGGCGACGCTCAGGATGCATCCCGTGCTGCCGCCGCTCTGCCTGCAGGCCTTCGCCTTCGCCGCGCTGCAGGGCTGCCTGTTCAGCTTCACCGTGACCTGGCTGGTCGAGGCGCATGGCATGGCGCTGACCGTGGCCGGCACGCTCTACGCCACGATGCAGCTGGCCGGCGTCGTCGGCCGGCTGTTCCTGGGCTGGGCGGCGGACCGGCTGGGCGATGCGACGCGCAGCCTCTGCATCCATGGCCTGGCGGCGGCGGGGCTCTCGGCGCTGTGGGTCCTCGTCGGCCCGTCGCTGTCCTGGGTGCCGGCGCTCGGCCTCGCCTTCCTCTGCGGCTTCACCGCCGCGTCCTGGAACGGGATCTTCCTGGCGGAGGTCGCCCGCGTGGTGCCGGCCGACCGGGTGGCGGAGGCCTCCTCCGGCGCGATCATGCTGTGCTTCCTCGGCTATCTCTCGGCGCCGAGCGCCTTCGCCTTCGCCGTCGGCGCCACCGGAAGCTGGACGCTGCCCTTCATGCTGGCCTGCTTGCTGCTGGCTGGCGTGTCGCTGCTCGTGATGGCCTGGCGGGGTGCGCGCGGCGCTCCGCTGCGGTAGGGGGGTGCGGCGGAACCTGGGAGGACGTCATGGCGGTCGCGCTCGGCATCGTCGGCTTCGGGATCATGGGGGTGCGGCTGCTGCGCGCCGCGCTGAACCACGACCCCGCCGTGCTGCGCCCGGTCGCGGTGTGGGACCCCTCCCCCGCCGCCGCCGCACGGCTGGCCGAGGTCGCGCCGGGACTGCCGATGCTCGGCTCCGCCGCCGAGGTCATCGCCGCCTGCGACGCGCTCTATGTCGCCTCACCCCCTTCCTCCCACATCGCCCATGCCGAGGCCGCCTTCGCCGCCGGCAAGGCGGTGTTCCTGGAGAAGCCGCTCGCCGCCGACCTGGATGCGGCGCGGCGCTTCGTGGCGGCGGCCGAGGCCGCAGGGCGGCGCGCGGCGGTGAACTTCCCGATGGCCTCCTCCCCCGCCGTCGCGCAGCTTTCGGCCTGGCGCCGCGATCTCGGCGCACCGAAGGCGCTGACGATCCACCTGGCCTTCGCCACCTGGCCGCGCGGCTGGCAGCAGGGCGCGGCAAGCTGGCTGGCGAAGCGCGCCGAAGGCGGCTTCACGCGGGAGGTGCTGTCGCATTTCCTGTTCCTCACGCGCCGCCAGCTCGGCCCGCTGACGCTGCTGGCGCGCGACGCCACCTTCCCGCCCGGCGACGGCGCCGAGACGGCGATCCGCGCCACCCTCTCGGCCGGCGGCGTGCCGGTGGAGATCACCGGCGGCGTCGGCACCACCGAGGCCGACGACCACAATGAATGGAAGCTGGAGAGCGCGGGCGGCGCCATCCGGCTGCGCGACTGGTCGTTTGCCGAGAAGCTGGCCGTGGATGTCGGCTGGCACGCCGCGCCGGATGCGCTGCCGAACGAGCGGATGCGCCCGCTGGTGCTGAAGGGGCAGCTCGACAAGCTGGCCGCGCTGACCCGCGGCGAGCCGGCCGACCTCGCCACGCTGCGGGAGGCGCTGGAGGTGCAGGAGGTGGCGGAAGCGATCCTCGGGGCTTGAGCCGTCGCGCGGCGCAACGATCTCATTGCGCATGCTGCGCCGCACGCTTCTCGCCCTGCCCCTTCTCGCCACGCCTGCCCTGGCGCAGCCGCGCCTGGTGCCCGTCACGCCCGAGCAGCCGGAGGGCGCGGCGCTGGTGGCGCGGCTGCGCCAGGGCGGGCTGGTGCTCTATTTCCGCCATGCCGACACGCGCGGCGAGCCCTGCGATTCCAGCTATCGGATCGGCGACCGCGCCGGGCAGCGCAACATCTCGCCCGCCGGCGTGGCGCAGTCGCGCCGCATCGGGGAGCGGCTGCGCGAACTGGGCATCCCGGTCGCGAAGCCCGTGCTGGCCGGGCCGGTCTTTCGCGCGCGCGACACGGCGGAGCTGGCCTTCGGCGCCGCCGATGTGGTGGTGACGGACAGCCTCCTGGCGGACGACTATGCCGGCGCGCGGCTGTCCTGGGTGCTGGCCGAGCATCGCCGCCTGTTCGCCGCGCCGGTCCCAGCCGGGGCCAACCGCGTGCTGGTCGGGCACCGCACGCCCGGCATCATGGTCGGCGGCGATGCGGTGGGCGGCCGCGCCTTCCCGGAAGGCTCGGCGCTGGTGATCGCGCCGGGTGGGGACGGCTTCGCGATCCTCGGCGTGCTGGAACTGGCGCCGCTGCCCGGCGGCGGCTTCCACAACTGCGGATAGGCGGCTCCGCTACACCTCGAAGGGCAGGCCGACATAGTTCTCGGCCAGCGTCGTCATCGCCGCGCGGCTGGTCGCGACATAGTCCAGCTCCGCCACCTGCACGCGATGCTCGAAGCGGTCGTCGCCGTCGAAGCGGTGCAGCATCGAGGTCATCCACCAGGAGAAGCGCTGGCCCTTCCAGATGCGGCGCAGGCAGATCTCCGCGTAGCGGTCCAGCAGATCGGTCTCGCCCGCCGCGTAGAAGCGCTCGATTCCGCGGGCGAGCACGCGGATGTCGGCGATCGCCAAATTCATCCCCTTGGCGCCGGTGGGCGGCACGATATGCGCGGCGTCGCCGGCCAGGAACAGCCGGCCATGGCGCATCGTCTCGCAGACGAAGCTGCGCATCGGCGTCACGCCCTTCTGGAAGATTTTTCCTTCTTCCAGTTCCTCCCCGCAGCCGAGGCGCCGGTGCAGTTCCTCCCAGATGCGCGCATCGGGCCAGAGGGCGAGGTCCTCGTCGGGTGCGCATTGCAGGTAGAGCCGGCTGATCGTGTTGGAGCGCATCGTCGCCAGCGCGAAGCCATCCGCGTGGCGAGCATAGATCAGCTCCTCGCTGACCGGCCGCGAATGGGAGAGGATGCCGAGCCAGGCGAAGGGATAGACGCGCTCATAGATCGCGAGGTCGGGGATCGCCGGGCGGCAGATGCCGTGGAAGCCGTCGCAGCCGCCGATGAAGTCGCATTCCACCGCCTGCTCGCGGCCCTCGTGGCGGAAGGTGATGCGCGGCGTCGTGCCGGTGACGTCGTGCACCGCCACATCCTCCGCCTCGAACAGGATCGGCGCGTGGTCGCGCCGGGCGCCGGCGGCGATGCGTGCGGCGATGAGGTCCTTCACCACCTCCTGCTGGCCATAGATCGTGACCACCTTGCCGGTCAGCTCGGTCAGCGGGATACGGTGGCCGACGCCGTCGAAGCGCAGCTCGATGCCGTGATGCACCAGCCCCTCGCGGTGCAGCCGGTCGCCGACGCCGGCCTCCGTCAGCGTCTCGACGCTGCCCTGCTCGAGCAGGCCGGCGCGCACCCGCTGCTCGACATAGTCGCGCGACCGCGCCTCGATCACCACGCTGTCGATGCCGGCCAGGTGCAGCAGGTGCGAGAGGAGCAGGCCGGACGGCCCGGCGCCGATGATGCCGACCTGGGTGCGCATGGCGCTGCGTCCTCCTGCCCGATGGTTTGGGGGGCCAACCGTCCCGCCCCAATGTGCCCATCCCGGCCCGGTTGGCAACGGGGATGGTCGGGCCGAGGATGCGCCGCGGCGCAAAGGAAGGGAAAGCCAGGATGAACAAGGTCGCGGTGGTGACGGGCGGAGCGCGCGGAATCGGGCGGGGCTGCGCCCATGCGCTGGCGGAGCGCGGCTTCGACCTCGTGCTGGTTGACCTGCTGGCGCCGGAGATGGCGCGCACCAGGGGCGAGCTGGAAGGAATGGGCGTGCGCTGCCTGACCTTCGAGGCCGATGTCGCCGACCATGCCAGGGCGAAGGGCATCGCCGCCGAGGTGGAGGCGCAATGGGGCCGCTGCGACGTGCTGGTGAACAACGCCGGCAAGGCCAACCCGAAGGGCATCCTGGACTGCACGGAGGAGGAGTTCGACCGCACCATCGCGATTAACCTGAAGTCCTGCTTCAACTACATCCAGGCCTTCGTGCCGCTGATGAGGAAGGGCGGCGGCGGGCGCATCGTCTCCATGTCCTCGCTCAACGCGCATACCGGCGGCGTGACGAGCGCGGTGAGCAAGTTCTCCTACGCCGCGGCGAAGGCCGGCATCATCGGCATGACGCGGGCGCTGGCGAAGGAGCTGGGGCCGGAGATCGCGATCAACTGCGTCTGCCCGGGGATCATCGAGACCGAGGTCGGCAACAGCCTGACGAAGAGCCGCGGGCCGGAGCTGGCGAAGAAGATCGCGCTCGGCCGCGTCGGCAAGCCCGCGGATGTCGCGCGGGTGGTGGCCTTTCTGGCGGCCGAGCAGCCGAACTTCATCACCGGGCAGGACATCAAGATCGACGGCTTCCAGTGGGAGATCTGAGTTTTTCGCTCCCTCCCCCGCTTGCGGGGGAGGGTCGGGGTGGGGGTGGCGCGCCCGCTCCCGGCGTTGCCCCCACAGCGCGGCGTTGTTAGACCCGCCGCCGGAGGAAGGAAGGGCAGACCATGCGCAGGCACAGGATCGCGGCGATGGGCGGCGACGGCATCGGGCCGGAGGTGATCGCCGCCGGCTGCCGCGTGCTGGACGCGGTGGCGGAGGCCGATGGCGGCTTCGCCTTCACCACCGAGACCTTCGACTGGGGCAGCGCGATGTATCGCGCCACCGGCCGCATGATGCCGGCGGACGGGCTCGATCGCCTCAAGGATTTCGACGCGATCTTCTTCGGCGCCGTCGGCGCGCCCGACATCCCCGACCACATCACCCTGTGGGAGCTGCGGCTGGCGATCTGCCAGGGCTTCGACCAGTACGCGAATGTCCGCCCGACGCGCCTGCTGCCCGGCGTGGTCGGCCCGCTGCGCGAGGATCTCGGCCGGCGCATCGACTGGGTGATCGTCCGCGAGAATTCCGAGGGCGAGTATGCCGGCGTCGGCGGCCGCGCGCATCGCGGCCTGCCGATCGAGGTGGGCATGGATGTCGCGGTCTTCACCCGCGTCGGCGTCGAGCGGATCTGCCGCTATGCCTGCGAACTCGCGATGACGCGGCCGCGGAAGAAGCTGACGGTCGTCACCAAGTCCAACGCCCAGCGCCACGGCCTGGTGATGTGGGACGAGGTCTGCGCCGATGTCACCGCGCAGTTCCCCGAGCTCACCGTGGACAAGATGCTGGTGGACGCCATGACCGCGCGCATGGTGATGAAGCCGGAGACGATCGACACCGTCGTCGCCACCAACCTGCATGCCGACATCCTTTCCGACCTCGCCTCGGCGCTGGCCGGCTCGCTCGGCATCGGCGCGACGGGCAACATCGATCCCACCCGCAAGCGCCCCTCGATGTTCGAGCCGATCCACGGCTCGGCCTTCGACATCACCGGAAAGGGGATCGCGAACCCGCTGGGCTCGTTCTGGACCGCCTCCATGATGCTGGAGCATCTGGGCGAGGGCGATGCGGCACGCCGCCTGATGCGCGCGGTGGAGGCGGTGACGGAGCGCGGCGAGGTGCTGACGCCCGACCTCGGCGGCCGCGCGACCACGGACCAGGTGACGGACGCGGTGATCGGGGCGCTGAAGGGCGCGAACCTGTAGCGTCGCGGGTAGCCCTCTCCCCCACTCATGGGGGAGAGGGCTTTGCGTGTGCGGGTGGGAAGGGCGCTTGCCGCCGCCTCAGCTCGCGCGCCGCAGCCCGGCGCCCTGCGGACCGGGCAGGTCGATCTCGATCGCCAGCGTGGACATGTCGCCGCCGCGGTCGAGCGACACGTTCACCTTGCCCGGGTCGATCGCGACGTATTTCGCCACGACCATCACGATCTCCTGCTGCAGCTTCGGCAGGAAATCCTCGCGCGTGCGGCCGATGCGCTCATGCGCGAGGACGATCTGCAGGCGCTCCTTCGCCTGGTCCGCGGTCGCCTGCTCCGGCTTTCGCGAACGGAAGAAATCGAGCCAGCTCATCAGGCAGCCCTCCCCCCGAACAGGCGCGAGAAGATCCCCTTCTTCTGCGCTTCCAGGAAGCGGTGCTCCACCTTCTCGCCCAGGAAGCGGGCCACCGCGTCCTTGTAGGCCTGGCCGGCGATGCTCTCGGCGTCCATCACCACCGGCGTGCCGGTGTTGGAGGCACGCAGCACGCTCTCGCTCTCCGGCACCACGCCCAGCAGCGGGATCGCCAGGATCTCCCGGATATCGTCGAGCTTCAGCATCTCGCCCTTCTCGACGCGGGCGGGGTCGTAGCGGGTGACGAGCAGATGCTCCTTCACCGGCTCGCGCTTTTCCTCCGCGCGCTTCGACTTGGACTGCAGCACGCCCAGGATGCGGTCGGAATCGCGCACCGAGGAGACTTCCGGGTTGGTCACCACGATCGCCTGGTCGGCGAAATAGAGCGCCAGCAGCGCGCCCTTCTCGATCCCGGCGGGGCTGTCGCACAGGATGTAGTCGTGGTCCTTCGCCAGCTCCTCGATGATCTGGCCAACGCCTTCCTTGGTCAGCGCGTCCTTGTCGCGGGTCTGGCTGGCCGGAAGGATGGAAAGCGTGTCCACGCGCTTGTCGCGGATCAGCGCCTGGTTCAGCCGCGCCTCGCCCTGGATCACGTTGACGATGTCGAACACCACGCGCCGCTCGACGCCCATGATCAGGTCGAGGTTGCGCAGCCCGACGTCGAAATCGATCACCACCACCTTCTTGCCCCGCTGCGCGAGGCCGGTGGCGAAGGCGGCGGAGCTGGTGGTCTTGCCGACCCCTCCCTTCCCCGATGTGACGACGATGACTTCCGCCATGCAAACCCCCTGCCTTGTCCCCTGTCGCTGCCGGTTCAGGCCAGCGGATCGAATCGCATCTGCTCGCCGATCAGCCGGGCCATGACGGCCTTGCCGATCGGCGCACCGCCGAGGCCTTCCCGCACCGCGTAGTAGCCGGCGATCGAGACGAGCTCGGGGTCGAAATGGGTCGCGAAGATCCGCGCCTCGGTCGCCGACTGTCCGCCGGCGATGGCGCGGCCGAGAAGCCTGCCATAGACGTGGATGTTGCCGTCCGCGATGACCTCGGCGCCCGGATTGACCGTGCCGACCACCACCAGATCCGCGCCCTGCGCCCAGATCCGCGTGCCGGCGCGGACATGCTGGTCCACGATCATCGTGGGCTTCGCCGCGCCCTGCTGCTGCGCCTGCACTGGCGGCGGTGCGGCCGGCGCCGCTTGCGGCGGTTCCGGGGCGGCGGCCGGCGCCGCCTCGG
>NZ_JBWXTD010000002.1:214239-215593 GCF_056682175.1 Falsiroseomonas sp. RANM36 | reverse complement strand
GGGGCGTCCGCGGCGCCGGGGGGGGGCGCGCGCCGGCGCGCGCCGGGGGGGGGGGGGGGGGGGGGGGGTGCGGGGGGGGGGGCGGGCCCCCCCTCGGCCGCAGGCTCGGGCGCGGTCACCTCGGTCTCCCGCCCGCCGGCCATCCGCAGCGGCGGCAGGCCGACGCCCATCGCAGCGTTGCGCATCTCCGTCGTGCCGCCGGTGGTGCCGACGGGGACGATCTCGATGGCGCGCAGGCCCTGGGCGAGGGCGGCGAAATCCACCTCCTCCGGCCGGGCGGCGATGTCGTCGAGCCCGATCACCACCGGCGCGAAGCGCAGGAAGCCGGGGGCGCGGCGGAACTGGTCGCCGATCGCCGGCACCACCACCTCCGCCCGATGGTCGAGCAGGCGCAGCACCAGCAGGTTGAAATTGGCGCCGCGCAGCCGGAAGGGCTCTAGGCGGGGGCCGGTGGACCTGGGCGCGGCGGACATCGCGGCAATGGGTTCTCGGGCTTGGGGGGCTCTGGGCGTCTATAGCCGTGCCCCCCGCGGCGGCGAAGCCTTCTTCCGCCGATGTTACGGAATCAAGGCCCTTGGCGCGAGAAGTTGAGGCGATCTGTCAGCTGCGACTCGGGCTCAGCCGCCGCGGATGTTCAGGCTGCGCACCAGTTCGCCCCACTTGGCGACCTCCACCCGCAGATGCGCGGCCAGCGCCTCGGGCGAGTTGTCGTCAAACACATCCACGCCCGCGCGCGCCAGGCGCTGCTTCGTGGCGGGGTCGCGCACCGCGGCGGCGGCGGCGTCGGCGATCGGGCGGATGGCCGCATCCGGTGTGCCGGCGGGCGCATAGATGCCGTTCCAGGCCGAGCTGTCGTAGCCGGCCACCCCGGCCTCGGCCAGCGTCGGCAGGTCCGGCAGCATGGAGCTGCGCTGCGCCGTGGTGACCGCCAGGCCGCGCACGCGGTTGTCGGCCATCAGCGGCGCCAGCAGCGTCTGGCTGTCGATCATGAACTCGACCCGCCCCGCGGTGAGGTCCGAGACGCCCTGCGGCGTGGTGCGATAGGGCACCACGGTGAAGCTCACGCCGGCCAGCTTGCGCAGCAGCTCGGCCGAGAGATGGCTGGTCGCGCCGATGCCGGCCGTGCCGAAATTCGCCTCCCCGTTGCGGCTGCGCAGCCAGGCCAGGAAGGCGGGGACGTCATTGGCCGGCACCGAGGGATGCACCACCACCACGAAGGGCTGCCGCGTGGTGAGCGCGACGGGCGCGTAGCTCTCGATCGGGTCGAAGGGGAAGTTGGCGTAGAGCGCCTTCATCGCGGTGTGGCCCACGCTGCCGACCATGATCGTGTTGCCGTCGGGCGCCGCGCGCGCGG
>NZ_JBWXTD010000002.1:192518-214139 GCF_056682175.1 Falsiroseomonas sp. RANM36 | reverse complement strand
GGGGCCCTCGCCGCCGCGCCCATCGCAGCACCCGCCCTGGCGCTGGCGCCGCGGCCGATCCGCGTGATCGTGCCCTGCGGCGGCGGCGGCCGGACCGATGTGGTGGCGCCGATGGTGCTGCCCGCGCCGCCCATGTTCTCCACCACCATCGGCCGGCCGAGCGCGGGCGACATGAATTCGATCAGGATGCGCGCCACCACATCGGTCAGGCCGCCGACGCCGAAGGGCACGATCACGCGGATCGGCCGCGGCGCCTGCGCCAGGGCGGGTGCTGCGATGGGCGCGGCGGCGAGCGCGCCGAGCAGCGCGCGGCGATGGATGGTCATGTCGTGCTTCTCCCCCGGTTTTCGGATGCGCCGATGATGCTGCAAACTGCGGGCCACGCCGACCCCGGGAGTGCCGAATGCCCGTCCTGACCCTGCAGGAGCCCTTCCGGGCCGTCTTCTACACGCCGTTCTACGCGGCCCTCGCGCGCGGCGACTTCGCCGATCAGGGGCTGGAGGTGCAGTTGCTGACGGTCGGCGATCCCGACCGCGCGGCGGCCAATCTGCTCTCCGGGGCGGCAGATCTCGCCTGGAGCGGTCCGATGCGCGTCATCCGCGAGCAGGCGCGCGACGGCGGCAGCCCGCTGGTCAGCTTCGGCGCGGTGGTGGTGCGCGATCCGTTTCTGATCCTCGGGCGCGGCGCGCGGCCCGGCTTCGCGATGGCCGATTTCCGCGGCCTCGAGCTCGGCGTGGTGAGCGAGGTGCCGACGCCCTGGTGGTGCCTGCAGCACGACCTGGCGCGCGCCGGGCTCGATGCCGCCGCACCGCGCGTGGTCGCCGGCCGGACCATGGCGGAGAACATGGCCGCCGTCGCCGAGGGCCGGCTGGAGGCGGCGATGCTGTTCGAGCCCTTCGCGAGCCTGCTGGAGGATCGCGGCGGCGCGGTGTGGTACGCGCAGGCCTCGCGCGGCCCGACCAGCTACACCGCCTTCTATGCCACCCGCGCGATGCTGGCGGAGAAGCGGGAGGCGATGCGCGCGATGGTCCGCGGCATCGCCGCCATGCAGGCCTGGCTGCACGCCGCGCCGCCGGCCGAGATCGCCGCCACCGCCGCACCGTTCTTCGCCGAGATCGACCGCGCCGTGCTGGAGAGGGCGCTGGCGCGCTACCGCGCCCTCGGCATCTGGAGCCGCACGCCGCATTTCCCGCGCGAGGCCTTCGAGACGCTGCAGGAAGCGATGCTCGGCGCCGGCGCCATCGCGCGCGCACCGGGCTTCGCTGCCTGCGTGGACGAGGCGATCGTGACGGAGGCGCTGGCGTGAGCAAGACCCGGCCGACCCGCGCCGAGTACCGCTTCTTCCTGGAGATCCCGACGCGGTGGATGGACAACGACGTCTACCGGCACGTCAACAACGTCACCTACTATTCCTGGTTCGACACGGTGGTGGCGCGCTTCCTGCTGGGATCGGGCGCGATCAACCTCACCGACAGCCCGGTGATCGGCGTGGTGGTGGAGACGCTCTGCCGCTACCACGCGCCGATTTCCTTCCCCGAGACCGTCACGGCCGGGCTGCGCGTGGAGCGGCTGGGCAACACCTCGATCCGCTACGGCATCGCGATCTTCCGCGAGGACGAGGAGGCCGCCAGCGCCGAGGGCCATTTCGTGCATGTCTATGTGGACCGCGCGACGCAGACCAAGCCGCAGCCCCTGCCCGAGCGGCTGCGCGCGGCCGCGGCGGCGCTGGTCGTGGGCCGCCCCCCCCCGCGCCCCCCCCCCCCCGCCCCCCCCCGCCCCGGGGGGGGGGCGCGCGGCGGGGGGGGGGGGGGGGGGCGCGGGCGCGCCGGCGTAAACCGCGGCCGTGACCGCCGAAGGGACCACCATGCCTCAGCTCTCGCGCCTCGCGATCCTCGACGACTATCAGGGCGTCGCGCTCTCGATGGGCCCCTGGTCGCGGCTGCCGAAATCCCTCGCCATCGAGGTCTTCCGGGACACGCTGAAGGACCGGGATGCGCTGGTGCAGCGGCTGCTTCCCTTCGACGCCATCCTCGGCATGCGGGAGCGCACGCCCTTCCCCGCCTCCCTGATCGAGCGGCTGCCGAACCTGAAGCTCCTCATCACCACCGGGGAGCGGAACCGCGGCTTCGACGTGGCGGCGGCGAAGGCGCGCGGCATCGTCGTCAGCGGCACGCCAGGCGCGGGCGCGCCGACGGTGGACATCACCTGGGCGCTGATCCTGAACCTGCTGCGCAACGTGCCGGCGGAGATGGAGAGCCTGCGCGCGGGGCGCTGGCAGACCACGGTCGGCACCTCCGCCGGCGGGCTGACGCTCGGCGTGGTCGGCCTCGGCAAGCTCGGCACGGCGGTCGCGAAGGTCGGCGCCGCGCTGGGCATGAAGGTGATCGCCTGGAGCCAGAACCTCACTCCGGAGAAGGCCGCGGCGGCCGGCGTGGCCTATGCGACGAAGGAGGAACTTTTTGCCCGCGCGGATGTGGTGACGCTGCATGTCATCCTGTCCGACCGGTCACGCGGCCTGGTCGGCGCGGCGGACCTGGCGCGGATGAAGCCCGGCGCGATCATCGTGAACACCTCCCGCGCGCCGCTGATCGACCAACCCGCGCTGATCGACGCACTGACGAACAAAAGAATCCGCGCCGGCATCGACGTGTTCGAGGAGGAGCCGCTGCCGCCGGACGCGCCGATCCTCGCCTGCCCGAACACGATGCTGACGCCGCATCTGGGCTATGTCTCGAGCCAGGCCTATGCGGCCTATTTCGAAGGCGCCGTCGCGGCGGTGGAAGCCTATCTCGCCGGCAAGCCGATCATGGAGCTGCCCGCATGAGCCCCCTGCCCGGCTTCTGGGCCTCCGCCAGCCAGGCCGAGCGCGACGCGGCCTATGACAATGCGGGCGCCGTCGCCGACAGCCGCGCCCTCGTCGCGGAGCGCAACGCCGCCGCATCCGCCTTCCGCGCGGCGCATGCCGGCCATCTCGACCTCGCCTTCGGCGACACGCAGCGGGAGGCCTGGGACCTGTTCCCGGGCCGCGATCCGCACGCGCCCTGCCTGGTCTTCATCCATGGCGGCTACTGGCAGCGCAACGGGCGCGAGGACTTTTGCCACCTTGCCGAAGGCGCGCTGGCGATGGGGTGGAGCGTGGCGTTCAACGGCTACACGCTGGCGCCGGAAGCCTCGCTGACGCGCATCGCCTGGCAGGTCCATGCCGCGCTGGACTGGCTTTCGGCGCATGGCGCGGAGCATCGCATCGCGGGGCCACTCGTCGTCTCCGGCTGGTCGGCGGGCGGGCACCTCACGGCGCTGGCGCTGGAGCATCCGGCGGTTACGGCCGGCCTCGCCATCTCCGGCATCTTCGAACTCGCGCCGATCCGCGACACCAGGCTGAATGCCGCGCTGAAGCTGACGGAGGAGGAGATCGCGGAACTCTCCCCCATGCGCCGGCCGGTCGTCCAGAAGCCGCTGGCGATCGCCTATGGCAGCACGGAACTGCCGGAGCTCTGCCGCCAGTCGCGCGACTTCCACGCGCTGCGCAGCGCGGCGCATGCGCCGGGGCCGCTGGTGCCGGTGCCGGGCGCCGACCATTTCCGCGTGCTGGAGGCGCTGCGCGTGCCGGATGGCAGCCTGCTTCGGGTGGCGGCGACGCTGCTGGACTGACGGCGGCCCCTTCCCGGCGCGGCGGAGCGCGCGTTAGCCTGCTTCCATGCCGAGCATCGCCGCGATCCAGGCCTTCCCGATCCGCAGCGACCTGGTCGGCGGCCCGCCGCGCACCAAGCCGCGGCGGCCGAGCTGGAACGGCACGGCGGAGGTCGCGGGGCCGATGGGCCGCCATGCGCGGTTCAAGCAGGACCGCACGATCTGGCGCCCTTCCTGGCCCGGCGTCGGCTGCCTCGTCACCGCCAGCGACGGCAACTGGGGCTTCGGCATCACCCGCTATGCCGGGCCGGTCATCCCGACCATCGAGAGCCACCTGGCGCCGCTGCTGATCGGCGAGGACGCGCTGGCGACCGAGACGCTGTGGGACATGATGGCGCGCATGGCCTCGCCCTATTCCGCGGCGGGGCTGGCGGCCTATGCGATCAGCGCGGTGGACCTCGCGCTCTGGGACCTCAAGGGCAAGATTTTGGGGCAGCCGGTGTGGCGGCTGATCGGCGGTCCGGCGCGGCCCGCCATCCCCTGCTACGCCACCGGCGGCGACACGGACTGGCACATGGAGCTCGGCTTCCGCGCCACCAAGCTGCCGCTGCCCTTTGGGCCGGCCGATGGGCTGCCCGGCCTGAACCGCAACGAGGAGCTGGTCGCGCGCACGCGGGAAATGATCGGCCACGACGTGGAGCTGATGCTCGATTGCTGGATGGCGCTCGACGTCGAATACGCGGTGCGGCTGGCGGAACGGCTGCGCCCCCATGGCCTGCGCTGGATCGAGGATTGTCTCACACCCGAGGACCTGGACGGGCAGGAATCGCTCAGAAAACGCCTGCCCTGGATGGGGCTGGCGACGGGCGAGCATTGGTACATGCCGCCGCCCTTCCTGCATGCCGCCGCGCGCCGCATGGCGGATGTGCTGCAGCCCGACATCGCCTGGGCCGGTGGGCTGACAGCCTTGCTGCGCATCCACGCCATCGCGGACGCGGCCGGCATCGCGGTGATCCCGCATGCGGGCATGAACACGCCCTATGGCCAGCATTTCGGCTTCGCCATGCCCGGCGCGCCGATGGGCGAGATGTTCTGTGGCACCGCGCCGGGCATACCGCTCGAGGAGACGCGGCTGTTCCCCGGCATGGCCGTGCCGAAGGACGGGATGGTGGTGCCCGACGACTCGCCGGGCTTCGGCCTTGGCGCGACACTCGAAGACATAGCGGCGATGAAGCCGTGAAGGAGGAAGGGTCCATGTTGCCGAACCGTCGCTCCCTGCTGGCCGCCGGCGCCGTGCTGGCGCTGCCCGCCATCGCCCGCGCCCAGGACGGCCCGGTGCGCATCGTCGTCCCCGCCCCGCCCGGCGCCTTCAACGACGGGCTCGCGCGGCTGCTGGCGGACCGGCTGCCGGCGGGCCTCGGGCAGAGCGTCGTGGTGGACAACAAGGCCGGCGCCGGCGGCATGATCGGCACGCGGGAGGTGGTGCAGGCGCGTCCCGACGGCCGCACCATCGGCATCGCCAACACCGCGACCATGGCGATCAACCCGCACCTCTTCACCAATGCCGGCTACGATCCCCTGAAGGACCTGACGCCGGTGGCGGGCTGCGCCGAGATCATGATCGTGATGGTCGCGACGCAGAAGCTCGACGTGACAAGCATCGCGCAACTCGTCGCGGCGGCGAAGGCGCGGCCGGGGGCGCTGAACTATGCCTCCGCCGGCATCGGCGGCAGCACGCATCTCGCCTTCGAGCTGTTCAAGCTGCGCGCGGGCGTGGACATCACCCACGTCCCCTATCGCGGCGCCGCGCCGGTCGCGACCGCGCTGCTGGCGAAGGAGATCGACGTCGCCTTCGAGGGCGTGCCGCTGCTGCTGCCGCATATCCAGAACGGCACGCTGAAGCCCCTGGCGGTCTCGGGCTCCTCGCGCCATCCCGCGCTGCCGAACGTGCCGACGATGAAGGAAGCCGGGATCGACTACGAGATGGCGATCTGGTTCGGCCTGATCGCGCCGAACGGCGTGCCCGCGCCGGTGCTGGCGAAGCTGGAGGCCGAGACGCTGAAGGTGATGCGCGACCCGGCGATGGCGGAGCGCGTGGCGAGCCAGGGCGCGCGCGTGACGCCGCGCAGCGCCGGGGAGTTCGGCGCCTTCATGCGGGCCGAGAACGCCAAGTTCGGCGAGGTGGTGCGCGCGGCGAACATCCAGGCGCAGTAGCCGCCGCCCCCACCCCGTCCCTCCCCCGTGAACGGGGGAGGGAGTCAGGCGGCGAGGTAGCGCGCCGCCCCTCCCGCCAGCACGCGCACGCAGAGCGCCAGGTCCTCCTCCTTCGTGTCCTCGGCCCAGTGGTGGCTGATGCCGTTGATGGAGGGGGTGAAGAGCATCGCGGCGGGCATCACCCGCGCGACGTATTGCGCGTCATGCCCGGCGCCGGAGGGCATGCGCTGCCAGGCGCCGGGGGCGATCGCCTCCGCCGCATCCGCCAGCGCCTGCTGCAGCGCCGGATCGCACAAGGCCGGCGTGGAGAGGCTGACGGGCTCCAGCACGCAGGGGCATTTCTCGCGCCGGTTGCTCTCCTGCACCAGGGCGCGCAGGCGCTCCTCCATGCGGTCGATGATGGCGGTGTCCACGTCGCGCAGCTGGAACAGCACCTCGCAGCGGCCGGGGATGATGCTGGCCGCGCCGGGATCGAGGCTGATGCGCCCCGTGGTCCAGGTGCTGCGGGGCCCGCAGACCAGCGGGAAGTTCCGGTCGATTTCCGCGAGAAGCCGCACGGCCGAGAGGCCCGCGTCGCGCCGCTCCGCCATCGTCGTGCCGCCGGCATGGTCCTGCATGCCGGTGAAGACCAGCTTCCACTGCCGGATCGCGACGATGCCGGTGACGACGCCGACGCGCAGGCCCGCGCTTTCGAGCTGCGTCCCCTGCTCGATATGCATCTCGAGGAAGCCTCTGTAGCGGCCCTCCGCGCAGCGCATCCGCGGGCGGCCTTCCAGCCCCGCTTCCTTCAACGCCTCGCGCAGCGGCTTTCCGTGGTAGCGGTTGGCGAGGCGGTCGATCTCGGCGTCCTCGAGCTGGCCGATGAAGCTGCGGCTGCCGATGAAGCCGCCGTAGTGGCCCTCCTCGTCCGCGAAGGCGATCACGTCCACCGGCAGGCGCGCGCGGGCCAGCGCAAGCCCCGAGACGACGCCGAGCGCGCCATCCAGCCAGCCGGCATGGTTCTGCGTCTCGATATGGCTGCCGACGAGCAGATGCGGCCCGGCGCCCTTGTGGCGGCCGATGACGTTGCCGATGCCGTCCATCTCCGGCGCGAGCCCCGCTTCCGTCATGCGGTCCATCAGCCAGCGGCGGCTTTCCATGTCCTCCTTCGTGTAGGTCGGACGGTGCACGCCGGTCCTGTAGGTGCCGATCTTCCGGAGGTCGTGCAGGTCGGCGAGGAAGCGGGCGGTATCGACGGCGATGGGCATGGTCTGTCGTTCTCTACGTTTGCGCTGTCGGTCGCGCCCCCACCCGTCCTCGCTTCGCTCGGCCACCCTCCCCCGCTGCGCGGGAGAGGGAGACCAGGCGCTCGCTGCTCCCTCCCCTGCGCTAGCGGGGGAGGGTTGGGGTGGGGGCGGCGCTGTCCTCGGCCAGTATCGTCCTATGCCGTCACGTCGTCAGCCCGCCATCCACCACCACCGTCTGCCCCGTCACCATTGCGGCACCCGCCAGCAGGAACACCACCACCTCCGCAATATCCTCCGGCGTGCAACGGCGCTTGAGGAGCGCGTTGTCGATCGAACTGGCGCGCTGCTCGTTGGTCCATTCGATCATCCAGGTGGAATCCACCGCGCCCGGCGCCACCGCATTCACCCGCACCTCCGGCGACAGGCCGCGCGCGAGGTTCTTGGTCAGGCTGATCACGCCGGCCTTCGTCGCGCCATAGGCCATGGACGACCCCGCATGGTTGATCCCGGCGATGGAGGCGATGGAGACGATCGCGCCATGCGCCGCCTTCAGCGCCGGCGCCGCCGCCTTGCTGCAGCGGAACACGCCGAGCAGGTTCACCTCCAGCAGCGTGTGCCAGACTTCCTCCGTCAGCCGCTCCAGCTCATGCGGCGCGATGGTGGTGCGCGTGGCGGGCGTGCCGGCGTTGTTGACCAGGTAGTCCAGCCGGCCGAGATCGGCGACGGCGCGCTCCACCATGCGCGCGCAATCCGCCGCGTCGCCGACATTGCCGGGTGCGGAGACGACCCTGGCGCCGGTCATCGCGTGCAGCTTCGCCACCGCTTCCGGCCCGCGCGGGTCGTCGGCCAGGTGGTTGATCGCCACCGCCGCACCGCCGCGCGCCAGCATCGTCGCGGTCGCGAGCCCGATGCCGGATGCGCCGCCGGTGACGAGCGCCGCCTTGCCCTTGAGATCATAGGAAATGCTCATCGCCGCTCTACTCCTGCACCCGCGTCGCGCCGGCCATCGTGCCGATCTCGCGCATCGCCTTCTTCAGCGCCATCAGCCGCCGGTCGCGCGCGGCCATCAGCGCCTGCGTGTCCTTGCCCCAGTCGTAATAGCCCGCGCCCGACATCACGCCGGTGCGGCCTTCCTCGATCAGCCTGTCCAGCGTGTCGCTGTTCGCGCGCGGCGGCGGCGGCTGGTAGGTGGCGTTGCGCAGCGCGTGCTGCAGCAGCGGCAGGCCGGTGAAGTCCGCCTTCGCCATCACCGCAACCACCGGGATGCGCAGCGCCAGGCCGTGCACCACGGCGGTGTCGATGTCCTCTGGCGTGCAGACGCCCTCGTCCAGCAGGCGATAGACTTCCGCGGCGATCGCCGACTGGATGCGGTTGGCGATGTAGCCGGGGACGAATTTCTGCATCACCAGCGGCACCTTGCCCATCGCCGCGACCAGGTCGCGCGACCAGGCGATGATGGCGGGATCGGTCTTCGGCCCGCCGACGATGTCCACCAGGTCCACCAGATAGGGCGGCGTGTACCAGTGCATCACCAGCGACCGCGCCTGGCGCCGTTCGGGGATCAGCGGGAAGGGATCGAGATAGGAGGTGTTGGAGGCGATCACCGCCTCCATCGGCGCCAGCCGGTCCAGTTCCGTGAACAGCAGGCGCTTCGTCTCGGGGTTCTCGATGATCGCCTCGACAATCAGGTCGGCGCCTTCCACCGTCTCGGCCAGCATCGGCAGGCGCGTGACCTGCGAATGAAGCCACTCCGCCGTGCATTCCGCCGGCGCCTCCCCATGCGCGACGAGCGAGGCCAGCGCGGTCTCCATCAGCCCGCCCGCCTTGTCGAGCATGTTCATGGAGCTGTCGGTGAGGCGCACCTCATGCCCGCCCAACGCATAGACCAGCGCCAGCGCGTGACCCATGGTGCCCGCGCCGAGCACCGCGACCTTGATCGCCATATGATTCACCCTCCCGGGATGCTGGCCTCGGGGGCCCGCGATTCGATGTCCGTGCGCACATCCAGCACGGTGGTCTCGTTGCGCGCCAGCGCGGCCCGCAGCGCCGGGCCGATGTCCGCCGGCCGCTCCACCGTCACGCCCTGCAGGCCGAAGCCGCGCGCGATGGCGGCGAAATCCGCGCTCTCGCCGAAGCGCAGGATCTCGGCTGCCGCGTTGCTGTCGTTGCCGGCGACGCGGCGCACATTCGGCCAGCCCTGGCCGAAGCCGCGGTTGTTGTTCACCACGACCACCACCGCAAGCCCCAGGCGCCGCGCCGTCTCCAGTTCCGGCAGGTGGTAGTGGAAGGCGCCGTCGCCGCAATAGCAGACCACCGGGCGATCGGGCGCGGCGCATTTCGCGCCGAGCGCGGCCGGGAAGGCCCAGCCGAGCGAACCGGCCGCGCGCAGATAGGTCTGGGTCGCGATCTCCACCAGCGTGCCGGTCCAGATGCCGGAATAGCCGGTGTCGGCGACGAGGATCGCATCCGCCGGCAAGGCGCGCGAGAGCTCGGCGCAGAGCCGCGCCGGATCGATCGGCGTCGCCTCGCTGGCCAGCCGCGGCGCGATCGCCGCGCGCCATTCGGCAAGCTGCGCCTGTACGTCCTGCAGGAAGGCGGGGTCGCGCGCCACGTCGGGCAGCGCGGCGGCGAGCGCGGACAGCGCGGCACGCGGATCGGCCAGCAGGGCGACCTCGGCGGGATAGCTGCGGTCGAATTCGAGCGGATCGGCGTCGATCTGCACGACCGGCGTGCCGGGGGGCGGCACGCGCCAGCCATGCGTCATCTGGTCGCCGCTGTCGCAGCCGACCAGCAGCAGCAGGTCGGCGCCGGCGGCGATCCGGTTCGCCGGCGGCGCGGAATAGCTGCCGACCACGCCGGCATGCAGCGGATGCGTCGTCGGCACCAGGCCGCGCGCGCCGAGCGTCGTCAGGATCGGCGCGGCGAGCTTTTCCGCGACGGCCAGCAGCTCCGCCCCGCAGCCCGACAGCGCCGCGCCGTCGCCCGCGACGATGGCCACGCGTCGCGCGCGGGAAAGCGCCGCCGCCGCCTGCTCGATCGCATGCGGATCGGGCGCCGGGCGGAAGCGCGGCGCGGTCAGCGCGCCGAGTTCGGCGGGCGGCGCCGCCACCTGCCCCTGCTCGATCACCTCCGCCTGCAGGCCCGCGAGATCGAGATGCACCGGCCGCGCGGGCACGCTGACCGCGGCCGCCCAGGCCTGGCGCAGCCGCTGCGGCAGTTCGTCGGCCACGGCGACCTCGGCCGCGAATTTCGTCACCGCCTGGAACAGCGGCGCATGCGCCACTTCCTGATAGGCGTTGCGGTGCTGGTGCGCCGCGACCTTCCGCCCGGTCATCGCGATCACCGGCGCACGCGCGAGGAACGCGTCCTGCAGCCCGGCGGCAAGGTTCGCCGCACCCACCGATTGCGCCGCCACCACGCCCGGCCGCCCGCTGACCCGCGCATAGGCATCGGCCATGTACACGGCCGCCTTCTCGGTATGCGCAAGCACCGGCTTCACGCCGAGCCGCGACAGCGCCAGCAGCGTCGGGCGCAGCACCGCATCCACGAAGAACACATGCGTCTGGCCGGAGGCGGCAAGGCTGCGCGCCAGCCATTCGGCGCCGGTGATGCTCATGGTCCGTTCCTGCTCCCGCTGCCGCCAGCCTGCCGGCGGATGGCGGGTGGGGCAAGCCGCTCAGCTGCCGCGATAGGTCGCATAGCTCCATGGGGAAACGAGCAGCGGCACGTGGTAATGCCCCTGCCCCGCCTCCAGCCGCACCGCGATCGGCACGACATCGAGGAAGCCGGCGCCGCCGAAATGGGCGCCCACGTGGAAGCGCAGTTCGTAGCGACCGGCGACGAAGTCCTCCTGCGTCAGCAGCGGCGTGTCGGTGCGGCCATCGGCATTGGTCAGCCGCTCCGTCACCTTCGCCGCGCCGCCGGGCCCGAGGCGCCAGAGCTCCACCTTCACCCCTGCCGCCGGCTTCCCCGCGGCGGTGTCCAGCACATGCGTCGTCAGCGCCGAGGGCTTGGTCATCGTGTCGTCTCTCCGATTCAGCCGTCCGGTGCTCGGGCCGGCGCGCCTGCGGCTCGCAGGCCCTGCGCCCTCCCGGCATCGGAGAGCTATTGCGCCGGTGCCCCCGCCGCGATCCAGGCGAGCAGCTTGATCCGCTCCTCCGCCGTGATCTCGGTGAGGTTGCCCGGCGGCATCGCCTCGGTCTCGATCTGCTGGCGCATGGAGGCGGCCCAGCGGCGTATCTGCTGCGGCGTCTCCAGCATAACGCCCTTGGGCGCGGCGGCGATGCCCTCGAAGGTCGGGCGCGCCGCGTGGCAGGTGGCGCAGCGCGCGGCGGCGATGGCATGCACCTCCGCGATCGGCGGCACCTCGATGCCCGCCAGCGCCGGGTTCGGCGCGGGGCGCAGCACCACCATCAGCCCGACCACCACCGCCGTCGCCGCCGCCGGCAGCAGCAGCGGGTTCCGGCCGAGCTGGCGGGAGACGAAATACTGCCGCACCAGCGCACCGGCCAGCGTGACGGCCAGCAGGATCACCCAGTTCCAGTCATGGCTCCAGGTCATCGGGTAGTGCGGGCTGATCATCAGGAACAGCACCGGCAGCGTCAGATAGGTGTTGTGGACGCTGCGCTGCTTGCCCCAGCGGCCGTATTTCGGATCGGGCTCCTGGCCGGCCTGCATCGCCGCCACCATCTTCCGCTGGCCGGGGATGATCACCATGGCGACGTTGGCCACCATGATCGTGCCCGTCATGGCGCCCACCTGCAGGAAGGCGCCGCGGCCGCTGAAGACGTGGCACGCCACGAAGGCCACGACGATGAGCAGCGCGACCATGGCGATGGACAGCTTGGTCTCGTCCTCGCCGAATTTCGACCGGCAGAGCAGATCGTACACCGCCCAGCCGCCCGCGAGCATGCCGGCGGAGAGCAGCACGGCGACCCAGGGCGGCATGTCCAGCACCGCCGGATCCACCAGGTAGGTCGAGGCATTCGCCCAGTAGATCAGCACGAACAGCGAGAACCCGCTGATCCAGGTCCAGTAGGCTTCCCATTTGAACCAGTGCAGCTTCTCCGGCAGCGTGCTTGGTGCCACTGCATATTTTTGCTTGTGGTAGAAGCCGCCGCCATGGATGGACCATTGCTCGCCCTTGACGCGCGGATTGCCGTCGCGCGGCGGGTCGAGCTGGTTGTCCAGGCCGATGAAGTAGAAGCTGGTGCCGATCCAGGCGATGCCGGCGATCAGGTGCAGCCAGCGGATCAGCAGGTTGGCCCATTCGGCCAGGTAGGCGAGGTCCATCCGAATCCCGGTCCTTCGGCGCATCCCGGCGCCTGTGCGGTGCAACAATCGCGCCGCCGCCGAGGCCCGGCAAGCCTCGCCCGGATCTTCCGTGACGCGGCGGGCGCGCCTAGTTTCGTGGCACGCATGGGCCGGGAAAGGGACATTGCATGGCGGAACCGCGCGTCCTCGTCGCGGGGGCCGGGCCGGCGGGGCTGACCGCGGCGCTGTTCCTGGCACGCGCCGGCGTGCCCGTGCGGGTGCTGGAGCGCCACACCGAGCCCTTCGAGGACCCCCGCGCCGCCACCATCCATCCCCCCACGATGGAGATGTATGCCGAGGCCGGCGTCACCGCGGACCTGCTCGCCCAGGGCATCCGCGCGCCCGTCTGGCAGTTCCGCGGCCGGGCGGAGGGGGTGGTGGCGGAGTTCGACCTCTCCATCCTGTCCGACATCACGCCCTACCCCTTTCGGCTGCAATGCGAGCAGCACAAGCTCTGCCGCATCCTGCTGGCGCATTTGTCCCGGCATTCGCACGCCGAGATCCGCTGGGGCGTGGAGGTCGAGGGCGCGGCGCAGGACGCGGCGGGCGTCACCGTGACCACGACGCAGGGCGAGACGCATCGCGCCGACTACCTGATCGGCGCCGATGGCGGCCGCAGCATCGTCCGCAAGGCGCAGGGCATCGGCTTCGAGGGCTTCACCTGGCCCGAGCGCTTCCTGGTCATCACCACGCCCGAGGACATGGGGGCGAAGGGCTACGCCATCTCCTCCTATGTCTCCGATCCCGTGACCTGGTGCGCGATGTTCAAGGTGCCGGCGAAGGGCCCGCCCGGCCTCTGGCGCATCGTCTTCCCGACCGACCCCGAGGCCGAGGAGGCCGCGCTGCTCGACCGCGTCGCGGCGCGCGGGCGCGTGCAGGCGCTGATCCCCCAGCCGGGCGCCTTCGAGGTGGTGCACACCAACCTCTATGCCGTCCACCAGCGCGTCGCCTCGGTCTTCCGCAAGGGCCGGGTGCTGCTGGCCGGCGATGCGGCGCATGTGAACAACCCGCTCGGCGGGATGGGGATGAATTTCGGCATCCATGACGCGATCCTCGCCGCCGAGCGGATCGCCGCGGTGCTGGAGGGCGGCGCCGAGGACCTGCTCGACCGCTACGACCGCCAGCGGCGGCATGTCGCGGAGGCCTTCCTGCAGGCCATGACCATCGCCAACAAGAAGACGCTGGAGGAGAAGGACCCGGCGAAGCGGGAAGCGCGGCTGGCGGAGCTGCGCGCGACGGCGGCCGATCGCGACCGCGCGCGCGCGCATCTGCTGCGCACCAGCATGATCGAGGGCGTGCGCGCGGCAGCCGCCGTGGCCTGACGCACAGGGCGAGGGCGGCGCGGCGGATCAGCCGGTGCGGCCCGCCCCCCGCTCCCCGGCGCGGAGGAGGCTCCGCGTGTCGAACAGCACGCGGCGGCCATCCGCACGGTGCCGCACCCCCATCACCCGCTGTCCGGCATGGCGCGCCCGCAGCGCGTTGACGCAGGCCAGCAGCGCCGGCCTTCCTGTCGCGGCGAGGCAGAGGATCCACACCACCTCGCCCTGCGCGCCGGCGGGGTCGGCCGGCGGCATGCCGCTGCGCGCAAAGGCCTCGGCCTCTGCCGCGGTATACAGCGCCCAGCCGACATAGCCGCAGACGCGCTGCCCTTCGAGCGCGAACAGGGCATGGCCGCGACGGGCCTGGCCGCCGAGTGTCGCGATCAGCTTCCCGGCCGGGAAATCGCGGAACGGCGTCCGCTGGCCGAGGAAATGCGCGGCGACGCCAAGCGTCGTCATCGGGTCGCGCAGCATGCGGGTTGTCAGGGTCATCGGCCGCTCCGACGATTTCGTAGTTCTTTCGTCGCCCGCTCCGCAACGCCACTTGCCCGTTGCCGAGGCGCAAGAACATGATCGAGCCATCCTGGCTTCTGGAGCGTGCGAATGGCGTCCTGGGTGCTCTCGACCAAGACGAACGATCCCTACATCGATGGCGTGCTCGGCGGGACGAGATGGACCCTGCCGGTCGTCACCTATGGCTTCGGCAGCACCGTCACCGACTACGTCGCGCGGCTGGAGGACTACGCCTACCAGGTCACGAAGGACGGCACGACCACCACCGTCAACGAGCTCAAGAGCGTCGCCGTCCTGCCGACGGACCTGATCCGTGCCGCCAACGCGGCGATGGCGGCCTTCGAAGCCCTGACTCTGCAGGATGTCGAGCGGCTGGACAGCGGCCTGTCCGCCGCGACGGTACGGCTGGCCCTGACCGACGCCGCCGACAAGAGCCCGCACTACGCCGACAACCCCGCCTATGCGAATCCCCCGAACGGCACGCGGCCGGGCGACATCTGGGTGCAGGCCGGGCGCTACCCGACCGCGCCGCTCGGCACCGAAGGCTACATCCTCGCCTTCCATGAGATCGGCCACGCGCTCGGCCTGAAGCACCCGCACGACACCGGCGGGACCGTGCTGCCAGTGGATCGCGACAGCCTCGATTTCACGGTGATGAGCTACCGCACCTTCGTCGGGTCCGCCATCGAGGACGGCGGCGTCCTGCAGGGCAGTTTCCCGCAGGGCTTCATGATGTACGACATCGCGGCGCTGCAGCATCTCTACGGCGCCGATTTCGGCTTCAACGGCGGCGGCACGACCTACCGCTTCGACCCGCTCACGGGCGAGATGTTCGTGGACGAGGTGGGCCAGGGCAAGGCCCAGACCATCTTCACGAACGGCTCGACCGGCGACGCCAATATCCTGTTCCGCACCATCTGGGACGGCGGCGGCACCGACCTCTACGACTTCTCGGCCTTCGCCACGAACCTGGCGGTGGACCTGCGGCCGGGACAATGGAGCGACCTCGACGTCGGCGGCACGACGCTGCGCGCGGTCCTGCGCTTCGACACGACCGACCCTGCGAAGATGCGCTTCGCGCTCGGCCATGTGTACAACGCGCTGCAATACCAGGGCAGCGGCCTGAGCCTGATCGAGAACGCGCGCGCCGGCAGCGGCAACGACCGGATGCTCGGCAATTGGGGCAACAACCGGCTCTGGGGGGAAGGCGGCGACGACACCCTCGCCGGTCTCGAGGGCATCGACACGCTGGAGGGCGGCGCGGGCTTCGACATTGCCGACTACGGCGCCACGCAGTTCTCGATCACGGCCCTGCTCGGCCCGGGCGGCGACGGCTATGCGATCGCCGATGGCGGCCAGGAGCCGCTGCGCGGGATCGAGGGCGTGCTCGGCGGCGCCTGGGCCGACCGGATCGAGGGCAATGCCGAGGCGAACTTCCTCGGCGGCGGCGGCAGCGGCGACACGCTGCGCGGCCGGGACGGCGACGACACCCTGACGGGCGATGGCGGGGACGACCTGCTCGACGGCGGCGACGGCTCGGACCGGCTGGATGGCGGCGAGGGGCGCGACACCGCCGACTACACCGGCTCGCCGTTCCGGGTGCTGGCGAGCCTGGAAGGCGGCAAGGCGACCGGCGGCTGGGGCACCGGCGACACCTTCGTCTCGATCGAGAACCTGAACGGCAGCGGCTACGACGACAGCCTGGGCGGCGACGGCACCGACAACGTCATCAGCGGCTATGGCGGCGCCGACGCGATCGAGGGCCACGACGGCGACGACACGCTCTACGGCGATGGCGGCGCCGACACGCTCCAGGGCGGCCCCGGCAACGACCTGCTGCATGGCGGCGAGGGGCACGACTTCGCCCGCTACGAAGGCAACGGCCTCTGGCTCACCGCGGATTCGGGCGACGGCACCGACACGCTGATCGCCGTGGAGGGCATCGCCGGCACCGTGGGCGCCGACACCATGATCGGCAATGCCGCCGGCAACCACCTGTTCGGCGGCGATGGCGACGACGCCCTCTACGGCTTTGCCGAAGCGGACACGCTGCAGGGCGGCGCCGGGTGGGATTTCCTGGACGGTGGCCCAGGCGCCGACATGGTCTCCTATCGCGACCGGCCGGAAGGCCGGAAGATCGATCTCGGCTTCGACCGCGGCGACGGCACCTTCGGCAAGGTCTCGGGCGACGACAGCGGCGACACCTTCGTCTCGATCGAGGATGCCGAAGGCACGCTGTTCGACGACACCCTCATCGGCGATGCCGGCTTCAACATCCTGCGCGGTCTCGACGGCAACGACGAGGTCCATGGCGGCGGCGGCGACGCCATCTGGGGCGGCCTCGGCGACGACATCCTGCTGACGGGCGGCAGCGACTACGCCTATGGCGAGGACGGGCGGGACACGGTCCTGTTCACCGGCGCCGCCGTCGGCGTGAACCTCGCCAACCAGTCGCTGAACGGCGGGGCCGCGACCTTCGGGCGGTTCTTCGGCGTCGAGGTCTTCCGCGGCACCGGCGGCAACGACACCTTCGCCGCCGGCGACTTCGGCGTCGCCTTTCTCGGCCTCGGCGGGCAGGACGTGCTGACCGGCAGCGCCTTCGACGACACGCTGGGCGGCGGCGCCGGGGCGGACCTGCTGAACGGCGGCGACGGCTTCGACATCGCCGACTACACCGCCGACACCGAAGGCGTGCTGGTGGACCTGCGCGCCTATGTCTTCGCCTATGGCGAGGCGCAGGGCGACCTGCTCTACGGCATCGAAGCCGTGGAGGGCGGCATCGGCAACGACAGCCTGGGCGGCACCGAGGGCGCGAACCGCCTCTGGGGCGGCGACGGCGACGACTACATGGCCGGCTATGGCGATGTGGATGCGATGTGGGGCGGGCGCGGCAACGACCGCATCGAGGCCGGCTATGGCGCGGACTATGTCGATGGCGGCGCGGGCGACGACCTGCTCGGCGACAACGAGCAGATCGTGCTGCTGTTCGCCACCGACGACGATGCGGCGGATACGCTGCTCGGCGGCGAGGGTGCCGACACGCTGCTGGCCGCGGGCGGCGCCGACCTGCTCGGCGGCGGCGGCGGCGACGACAGCCTCGACGGTGGCGCCGGCGCGAACATCGCGCTGTTCGGCGGGATGGCGGCGGATTTCCTCGTCTCGCTCCTCGACGCCGGCCGCCTGCGGGTCGCCGACCAGCGCGAAGGCGCGCCGGAAGGCGCCGACACCCTGGCCGGGATCGCCTTCCTGCAATTCCTCGACCGCATCATCGGCGCGCCCGGCGGCTGGACCGACGGCGCCGACACGCTGCTCGGCGGCGCCGGCCCGACGCTGATCCTCGCCGCCGGCGGCAACGACCTGCTGCGCGGCCAGCGGGCCGCGGACACGCTCGACGGCGGCGCGGGCGCCGACACGCTGATGGGGGCGGGCGGCGACGACCTGCTGGTGGTGGACGAGGCCGGCGACCGGATCATCGAACTGGCCAGGGGCGGGACCGACACCGTCCGGGCGACGCTGAGCTGGACGCTCGGCGCCCATCTCGAGAACCTGGTGCTGGCCGGCGTCGGCGCGATCAACGGCACCGGCAACGGGCTGGCCAACGTGATCGAAGGCAATGCCGCCGCCAACCTGCTGATCGGCGGCGGGCGGGCCGACACGCTGATCGGCGGCGACGGCAACGACACCTACGCCGCCGACGCCACCGACCTCCTGGTGGAGGAGCCGGGGGGCGGGCTCGACACGGCGGTGATGAATGCGAGCTTCACCCTGCCCGCCCATGTCGAGGTGCTTCGGTTCAACGGCACGGCGAATGCGCGCGGCGACGGCAACGGCGCGGACAACCTCATGGTCGGCAATGCCGGCAGCAACCGCCTGCTGGGGGAGGACGGGAACGACACGCTGAACGGCGGGGCGGGCGACGACATCCTGTTCGGCGGCGCGGGCGCCGACAGCCTGGTGGGTGGCGAAGGCGCGGACCGCCGGATCGGCGGGCCGGGCGACGACAGCTACGTGCTGAGCGACCCGGACCAGGTGGTGGAGCTGCCGGAGGAAGGCCTCGACACGATCCTGACCACGATCGGCATGGCGCTGCCCGCCCATGTCGAGAACCTGGTCCTGCTCGGCAGCGGCGACCTGGCCGGCACCGGCAACGGGCTGGACAACACGATCACCGGCAATGCGGGCGCGAACCTGCTGCGCGGACTCGGGGGGAACGACCGCCTGCAGGGCGGACAGGGCCACGACACGCTGGAGGGCGGGGCCGGCGCTGACACCCTCTCGGGCAGCGGCGGCTTCGACCACTTCCTCTGGCGCAGCCTGGCCGAGGGCCCGGACGTGGTGACCGATTTCCGCGTGGGCGACGACCGCCTCGCCTTCGCCGCCGCCGCGCTGGGCGGCGTGCTGCCGGTCGGGTCGCTCGCCGCCGCGCGCTTCGCCAACGATGCGCCGAGCCTGGCCTCGGGCCAGTTCGTCTACGTCAAGGCCGGCGGCGCGCTGGCCTGGGATCCGGACGGCACCGGTGCAACCGATGCTGTCCTGGTCGCCACGCTGACCAACCAGCCGAACCTGTCGGCGGGGGATTTCCTCATCGTCGCCTGATGCCCGCCCGACGCCCGCCCGATCGCGGGCCGGCGCCGGCGCTTATTGCAGCCGGATGCCCGCGACGCGCACCACCTCGTTCCAGCGCGCGACATCGGCCTGCAGCCGCGCGGCGAAGGCCTCCGGCCCCTCGCCCAGCGGGTCGGCGCCGATCCGCTCCATCCGCGCCCGCACCTCCGGCCGCTTCAGCGCGTCGGCGACGATGCCGTGGATGCGCGCGGCGAGCGGCGCGGGCAGCCCCTTCGGGCCCATCAGCCCGTTCCAGGTGACGGTCTCGAAGCCGGGCAGCTGCTCCGCGATGGCCGGCACCTGCGGCAGCTGCGGGCTGCGCTGCAGGCCGGAGACGCCATGCAGGCGCACCGCCGGGTTCTGCGCATGCGGCACGGCCTCGGACAGGTTGGCGAACATCATCGGCGCATTGCCCGCCAGTACATCCGCCAGCGCCGGCGCGCCGCCGCGATAGGGCACATGCTCCGCCTGCACGCCGATGCGCTGCAGCAGCAGCGCCATGGACAGATGCTGGAAGCTGCCGACGCCGCCCGAGGCATAGACGAAGCGCCCCGACCGCGCCTTCATCCAGTCGAGCAGGGAAGCGAGGTCAGTCGCCTCCACGCTGCGATGGGTCATCAGCACGAAGGGATTGGTGCCGAGATTCACGATCGGCGTCACATCGGCCACCGGGTCGAAGCGCGGCGGCTGCGCCATCGCCACCGGCGCCACCGCCAGCACCGCCACGGCCACCATCATCAGCGTGTGGCCGTCCGGCGCGGCGCGCACCAGCTGCTCGGCGGCCAGCAGCCCGCCGGCGCCGGTGCGGTTCTCCACCACGAAGCTCGATCCCGGCAGCGCCTCCTGCAGCATCTCGGCCGTGAGGCGCGCCAAGCCGTCGGTGTTCCCGCCCGGCGCGAAGGGCACCAGGATGCGCACCGGCCTCTCGGGCCAGGATTGCGCGGCGGCGACGCCCGGCATGGCCAACAGGGCGGGGGCGGCAAGCAGGGCGCGGCGGCGGATCATGCGGTCATCTCCCGGTCGTGGGCGGAGCGTAGCAATCCGCGGCGGAGAGGGAAGCGCCGTCGCGTTGGACGGACCGCGCCCCGCGCCGTAGTCTGCCCGCCAAGCAAGCACATGGAGCCCCGAATGCGTCATCGCCTTCCTGCCTACGCCCTCGGCGGCGTGCTGCTCCTGGCCGGCGCCGCGGCCCTCGCCCAGGCGGAAGCGGATCGCCGGCTGGATGCGGCGATCGAGCGGCTGCGTGCGGCGCTGCCGCCGGAGATGCGGCTCGAGATCGGCGGGCGGCAGGTGGACCCGGTGACCGGACGCGCCGTGCTCTCCAACCTGGTGCTGACCGACGGCAAGGGCCGCGTCGAGGTGCCGGAGCTGCGCCTCGCGGATGTCTCGGAAACCCGGCTCGGCCGCGCCGAGGCCGTGCGCATCACCCTGCGCACGCCGGAGGGCGGCTCGGGCGAGGTCGCGCGCATCCTGGTCGCCGGGCTGCCCATCCCGGTGGAAGGCAAGTCGCTCAACCTGACGAACATCACGCTCGACGCGCTGGAGGTCGAGGCGGCGCGGATCGAGGATCCGGGCCAGGGCGCCGTCAGCCTGGAGCGGCTGGCGCTGCGGGAGTTGCGCCCTGACGGCGTCGCCTCCGCGGCCGCCTCCGGCTTCGCCTTCCGCGGCGCGCAGCAGGACGCGCAGGAGGCGCGGCTCGGCCTGGTCGAGCTGGAAGCCGTCACCCTGCCGGTCGAGAACGGCGAGTTCGCGCCCGGCAAGTTCCGTGCGGGCCGCATCGTCATCCAGGGCGCGGCGCTGCGCGATCCGGCCGATGGCGTCGCGCTGTCCCTCGACTCCGCGACCCTGCGGGACTGGACGCCGGGCAGCGCCACCGCGATCGCCCTGCAGGGGCTGCAGGTGGCGGCGCCGGCCTCCGGCTACGGCGAGCTCGCGCTCAGCCTGGCGCGGGCCGAGGTTTCGGGCGTGGACGCCGCCCAGACCCTGGAGGCGGTGATCGGCGGCCTGCAGATCCCCGACCCCATGCCGGGCGTGCCCCAGCGGCTGAGCCTGGAGGCGCTCAATGCCAGCTGGGACGGCCAGCCGGTCTTCGCCCTCGGCCGGCTGCTCAGCGAAGGCGCGCTGGAGAACGGCGTCGCCCGCGGCGGCCTGGCCGCCGAGGGCCTGCTCGTCACCCCGCCGCGCGGCTATGCCGACTGGCTGGAGATGCTCGGCTACCAGGAGATCGCCGGCGGGCTGGAGATGCGCGGCAGCGTGCCGCGCGCCGGCGGGCGGCTGGAGATCGCGCCGATCCGCATCAGCTGGGACCAGGCCGCGACGCTCGCGATCGAGGCGCAGGTGGATGGCGCGCCCGGCGTGCCGGAAGCGGGCACCGCCATGGACCCCAACGAGACCGCCGCGCAATTCGCCGCCGCGCGGCTGGCCGGCCTCGGCGTGTCGCTGCGCGACCACGGGCTGCTCGGCCGCGTGCTGACCGTGCAGGCCCGCCAGCAGCGCATGCCGGAGGCGCGGCTGCGCGAGCAATGGGCGCAGATGGCGCTGGCCGTGCCGATGCCGGGCTCCCCGCCCCCCGGCCGGCGCGGCGCCCCCCCCCCCGCCCCGGGCCCGCCCGCCCCCGCGCCCCCGGCCCGGGCCCCCCACCCCCCCGCCCGGCCCCCCGGCGCGTACCTCCGCACTGACCAACAAAACAACCCGCGCCGGCATCGACGTGTGCGAGGAGGAGCCGCTGCCGCCGGACGCGCCGATCCTCGCCTGCCCGAACACGATGCTGACGCCGCATCTGGGCTATGTCTCGAGCCAGG
>NZ_JBWXTD010000002.1:189973-192418 GCF_056682175.1 Falsiroseomonas sp. RANM36 | reverse complement strand
GGGGGCCGGCGCGCGCGGCGCCCCCCCCCCCCCCGGGGGGGGGGCCGGCCGGGCCCCCGCCCCGGGGCGGCCGGCCCGCGGCGCCGGATGCGCTGGCGCCGATCCGCCAGGCGGTCGCCAGCTTCATCCGCCAGCCCGGCACGCTGGAGATCACCGTGCGGCCGCCCAAGCCCATCGCCTTCGGCGAGATCTCCGCCCTGGGCGGCGATCCGGCGCAGGCGATCGAGCGGCTCGGCATCAGCGTGGTGGCGCGCTGACCGCCCCCGCTTGATCCGGCGGCCCGGGGCGGGCTGGTGGCCGCCGGGGGGGAGAGAACCATGACGGGCGAAGTGCCGGCGCGCGCCGCGGCGGCGGTGGATCAGGCGCGGCAATGGGACCGGCTGATGCGGATGGCCGAACTCGGCGCCATCCCGGGCGACGGCGTGAATCGCGCCTGCCTGACCGAGCTCGACCGCCAGTCGCGGCGGCTGCTGATCGGCTGGGCGGAGGCGGCGGGCCTGACGGTCTCGGTGGACCGCCTCGCCAACCTGTTCCTGCGCCATGAGGGGACGGAGCCCGGCCTCGCCCCGGTGCTGGCCGGCAGCCACATGGACAGCCAGCCCAATGGCGGGCGCTTCGACGGCATCTGGGGCGTGATCGCGGCGCTGGAGGCGGTGCAGGCGCTGCGCGCCGCCGGCATCGCGACGCGCCGCCCGATCGAGGTGGTCGCCTGGACGAACGAGGAAGGCGGCCGCTTCGCGCCGGGCTGCATGGGCTCGATGGCCTATGCCGGCTTCAGGCCCGCCGACACCTGGGATGCGGTGACCGATGGCGAGGGGCTCGCCTTCGGCGCCGAGCTCGCGAAGCAGCTTTCGCTGGAATCGGACATCCCGCGCCGCGGCCTCGGCGTGGTGGAGGGCCCCGCCCCCTTCGCCTATGTCGAGGCGCATATCGAGCAGGGCCCGCTGCTGGAATCGGCCGGCCTCGACATCGGCGCCGTCGAGGGCATCCAGGGCAGCCGCTGGTTCCTGGTGGAGGTGGTGGGCAAGTCCGACCATGCCGGCACCACGCCGCTCGCGCTCCGCAAGGACGCGGTGCAGGACATGCTGCGCGCGATCGCCGCGCTGAACGACCTCACCCGCGACCCGGAGGACGTGCTGCGCTTCACCGTGGGCCGCATCGAGGTCTCGCCGAACAGCTCGAATTCGGTGGCCGAGCGGGCGCGCTTCACGATCGACCTGCGCCACCCGGACAAGGACGTGCTGCTGGCCAAGGGCGATGCGATCGAACGCACCGTGCAGGCGGCGATGACACGCTGCACCGCGACGGTGACGGAGCGCTTCCACGCCCTCCCGTCCCGCTTCGATCCGCTGGTGCCGGGCCTGGTGGAGCAGGCGGCGCGGGGCCTCGGGCTTGGCGTGCGGCGGATGGCCTCCGGCGCCTTCCACGATGCGCAGTTCCTGGCCCAGGTCTGCCCGGCGGGGATGATCTTCGTGCCCTGCCGCGGCGGCGTCTCCCACCATCCGAGCGAATACAGCTCCCCGGCGCAGCTCGCGGCCGGGGCGCGCGGGCTGGCGGCGGTGCTGGCCGAGCTGGCGAACCGGTAGGCGCCGCTACGCGCCGGCGCGCGCCCGCCCGCGGCGGCTGATCGCGGCGCAGAGCGCGGCACGATGCGGCGGCCGGATCATGCCGAGGTGATCGCCGCCGACCGGCACGATCTCCTGGAGGTCGCAGCGGGCCGCCCAGCCGAGATCGCGCGGCATGCCCGGCCGCTTCTCCTCGGGCAGGAACAGCACGGCGGGAATCGCCGTCGGCTCCGGGGGGAGCGCGAACCAGCGCCTGATGGCGTTCTCGCGCAGGCTCAGCTCCAGCTCCCGCCAGAGCCGGAGCGCGGTGACGCCGGACGGCGGCGCGGCCGGCCGCAGCCGGGCGGCCCGACGCGCACGCGCCGGCGTCTGGCCCGCACGCCGGAACTGCCAGCGCAGCCGCCTGACAAGGCCTTCGCGGAGGCTCTCGCGCGGCGCCGCGCGCTCCGCCTGCGGCGCCTCGGCGCCGGCGCGGCCGAGCGGCCCGCAATCCAGCACGAGCAGGCCGCGCACCGGCCGGCCACGTGCGGCCATCAGCCGCGCCAGCTCATAGCCGACGGCGGCGCCGTAGGAATGGCCGAGCAGGATCGGCGGCTGGCCCTCCGCGACGGCGTCGAGCGCCTGATCGAGCAGCAGCCGCGCATCCACGCCGACCTCGGCGCCGCCGCGCGCGAGCGCGCGCCAGGACGGGTAGCGCAGCGTGGCGAAGTCGAGCTCCGGGCAGCCCTCCCGAAGCCGGGCGAGCGGCTCGCTGTCGCCGCCATTGCCGGGCAGCAGCAGCACGCGCACCCCGCTCGCCGCCCGGCGCGGCGCGGCGAGCGCCGGCCCCCACCCCGGCCCCGGGCGGGCCCGCCGCAGCCCCCGGCCCCCCCCCCCGGGC
>NZ_JBWXTD010000002.1:189648-189963 GCF_056682175.1 Falsiroseomonas sp. RANM36 | reverse complement strand
GGGGGCGGGGCGCGCCCCGCCCGGGCGCCCCCCCCCCCCCCCCCCCCCCCCCCCCCCCCCCGGCGGGGGGGGGCCCCCCGCGGCCGACATCGCGGCCGCGGTCATGCCCTCATGCAGCACGCTCAGCACCGCGCCGTGGCCGGTCGCGCGCTCCAGCTCCAGCGCCAGCACCAGGAAGCCCAGGGAATCGCCGCCGGCGTCGCGGAAGGCGAGCCCATCGGCCGGCGCCCGGCCGCGCCCGCCCCGCCCCGCCCGGGCGCCCCCCGGGTCCCCGGCCCCCCCCCCCCCCCCCCCCCGCGCGGCGGGGCGCGGGGG
>NZ_JBWXTD010000002.1:187150-189548 GCF_056682175.1 Falsiroseomonas sp. RANM36 | reverse complement strand
GCCCCCGGGGGCCCCCCGCCCCCCCCCCCCCCGCCCGGCGGCGGGCTGGCGCGGAGGCGGTCGAGCAGCGCGCGCCCATCCACCTTGCCGCCCGGCAGCCGGGGCAGTTGCGGCAGCAGCAGCAGGCGCGACGGCAGCATGTAGCCGGGCAGCGCCACCCGCAGGTCGCGCCACAGCGCCTCCTCCAGCCCGGGCGGGGCATCGGGCGCGGCCTCCACGGCGGCATGGATGCGCGGCCCACCCGGCGCCTCCCGGTCCGCGACCACCGCGGCCAGCGCCACGCCGGGCGCGCGACGCAGCCGGTCCTCGATCTCCTCGAGCTCGACGCGGCGCCCGCCGATCTTCACCTGGCGGTCGGCCCGGCCGACGATCTCGCAGAGGCCGTCGGGCCGCAGCCGGGCCAGGTCGCCGGTCCGCAGCCGACGCCCATCCGGCGCCGGCGCGATGCGCGGCACATCCACCAGCCGGCCATCCAGCCATTCACCGAGCGCGATGGTGGGGCCGCTGCCCACCAGCTCGCCCACCTCGCCGGGCGCAACCGGCTCGCCGGCCTCGTCCAGGATCTCGATGCGATGCGCGTCGATCGGCGCGCCGGCCGGGATGCGCGGGCCATCGGGCTGCCATCCGGCCGGGACGTCCCAGCGCAGCAGCGCCGGCGCCTCGGTCAGGCCATAGACATTCACCAGCGTGCAGGCCGGCGGCAGCGCCGCGCGCAGCGCCTGGACATCCGCGGCCAGAAGCTGCGCGCCGCTCGACTGGCACCGCGTCACGCCCGCCAGCGCCGACGCCGCGCCCGGGGCCGCGAGCAGCGCCGTCAGCACCGCGGGCAGGCCCTGCAGCGCCGTCACGCGCCCGGCCGCCTCGGCCGCCCGCAGCACGCCCGCCAGGCCCAGCCGCGCCGGATCCACACGCAGCAGCAGCGCGCCGGACAGCAGCGCCGCGAAGCCATGGACCAGGCCGGAGATGCTTCCATCCGCCGCCGTCGAGAGATAGGTGGCGCCGTCCCCGAGGGAGAATTCCCGGCCGATCGCATGGGCGCGGAACAGGATGCCGCGCCGGGACTGCACGATGCCCTTCGGCCGCCCGGTGCTGCCGCTGGTCGGCACGATCACGGCGGGATCGCCGGGCCCGCCGGCGGACGGAGCGGGGGTCTCGGCCTCGCCCGGGATCGGCAGCGTGGCGGCGCCGGGCTGCGGCGGGGTGCCGGCCGGCGTCAGCCAGGCGCGGAGGCCGAGCGCGGCGCCGATCTCCTCGCGCCGTTCGGGCGGATCGCGCGGATCGAGCAGCGCAAAGGGCCGGCCGGCCATCAGCGCCCCGGCGATCCAGGCCTGGCCGGTGGCGCCGGCCGGGGGCAGCAGCGCAAAGGCCCCCTCCGGCGCGGCAGCCGCGGCGTGGGAGACGCCGCAGGCGATGCGCCAGAAGGCGCCGCGGCTCAGCGCGCCGCCCGCGCCATCCGCGGCGATCGGCGCGCCGGCATCGGCGTCGCAGAGCGCGCGCAGCGTCGGCGCGATATCCCGGTCATTCTCCTTGCGCGGCGACATCGGTCCCGGTCTGCCACAAATCCCCGCCAGCGCCCAATCCGGCAAGCGTACCCCGCCAGTCAAGCGCGGCAGGGCGCCGGCATGCTCAGGCGGGGAGCCCGAGGTCGCGGAGTTCCGCGGCCAGGGCCGCGGCGTCGCGGAAATGGTGCGCCCGCATCCCGACCGCCTCCGCCCCGCGCACATTCGCCAGGCTGTCGTCCACGAACAGGCAGCGCGCGGCCGCGAGCCCGTTGCGATCCAGCAACCGGCGGTAGATGGCCGGATCGGGCTTCACCAGGCGCTCATGCGCGCTCACCACCGTGTCGCGGAAGCCGCCCAGCATCGGGAAGCGCGCCCGCGCCTCGGCGTATTTCTCGGCCGAGAAATTGGTGATGGCGTAGAGCGGCACGCCGCCCTCCCGCAGCGCCGCCAGGATGGCCGGCGTGCCCGGCACCTCGCCCGGCACCATCTCGTGCCAGCGGTCGGAAAACGCGCGGATCAGCGCCTCGTGGCGCGGGAACAGCGCGACGCGCTCGGCGATCGCCTCCGCCCATGTCCGGCCGCGATCCTGCTCGAGGTTCCAGGCATCGGTGCAGACCTCGCCGAGGAAGGCCTCCATCTCCGCCTCGGTCGCGAAGAGCTTGCGGTAGAGGTGGCGCGGATTCCACTGGATCAGGACGTTGCCCACGTCGAACACCACCACGTCCACGGCCATCGCGATCCCCCGGTCAAGGCACGCCGCCTTGCACACCAGCGCGCAGCCGGAGGCAAGCGGCGCGCGGGCTTGCGGCCGGGGCGGGGGGGGGGGGGGACCCCCCCCCCCCCCCCCCCCCCCGCCCCCCGGGCCCCCCCCCGCGCCCCGGCCCACGGCCGCCGCC
>NZ_JBWXTD010000002.1:181063-187050 GCF_056682175.1 Falsiroseomonas sp. RANM36 | reverse complement strand
GCCCCCTCCCCCCCCGCCGGCCGCGGGGGGCCCGGGGGGGGGGGGGGTGGGGGCGGGGGGGGGGGGGGGGCACACCCCCCCCCCCCCCCCCGCCCGCGACCGCCATGACCGACCGCATCTCCCTGCCCAAGGACCGCATCCGCATCCTGCTGCTGGAAGGCATCGCCGACAGCGCCGTGGAGCTTTTCGCCGGCGCCGACTACGCCACCATCCAGCGCGAGAAGCGCGCCCTGGAAGGCAAGGCGCTGATCGAGGCGGTGAAGGGCGTGCATATCCTCGGCATCCGCTCCCGCACCGAGGTGACGGAGGAGGTGCTGGAGGCCGCCGACCGGCTGATCGCGATCGGCTGCTTCTGCATCGGCACCAACCAGGTCGCGCTGCGCGCGGCGGCGCGGCGCGGCGTGGCGGTGTTCAACGCGCCCTTCTCCAACACCCGCTCGGTGGCGGAGCTGACGCTGGCCGAGGCGGTGATGCTGCTACGCGGCATCGTGGACAAGTCCGTCGCGGCCCATGCCGGGGGCTGGGACAAGTCGGCGGCGAATTCCTGGGAGATGCGCGGCAAGACGCTCGGCATCGTCGGCTACGGCAACATCGGCAGCCAGCTTTCCGTCCTTGCCGAGGCCTTCGCGATGCGGGTGATCTACTACGACCACACCGCCAAGCTGCCGCATGGCAACGCCCACCAGGCGGCGAGCCTCGGCGAGCTCCTGCGCCTGTCCGACGTGGTGACCGTGCACGTGCCGGAGACGCCCGAGACCATCGGCATGATCGGCGCGGCGGAGCTCGCCCAGATGAAGCCGAGCGCGGTCTTCATCAACAACGCCCGCGGCACGGTGGTGGACGTGGAGGCGCTGGCCGCGGCGCTGCGGGAGCGGCGCATCCTGGGCGCCGCGGTGGATGTCTTCCCCGAGGAGCCGAAGCGCAACGGCGATCCCTTCGTCTCTCCCCTGCAGGGCCTGCCCAACACGATCCTGACGCCGCATATCGGCGGCAGCACGGCCGAGGCGCAGGAGCGCATCGGCGTGGAGGTGGCGCGCAAGCTCGTGGAATACAGCGACACCGGCGCGACCATGGGCTCGGTGAACCTGCCCAACGTGCAGCTGCCGCCGCGCCCGACCGGCGCGCGCTGGACGCATCTGCACCGCGACGCGCCCGGCATCCTCTCCCGCATCAACGAGAGCTTCGGCCGGCGCGGGCTGAACATCGCCGCGCAGTACTACCAGACCGCTTCCGAGCTCGGCTACGTCGTGGTGGAGAGCGTCGAGGCGCGCGCCGATGCCGATGCGATCCTGGCCGAGCTGCGCGCCCTGCCCGGCACGGTGCGCGCGCGCCTGATCTACGAGCGCCACTGAGGCGCGGCGTCGTCAGGGCTCCGCCCGGCCCTCGCGCCTGGCGGCCTGGGGCCAGCGCAGCTGCCCCGACGGCAGGGACAGCGTGAGGTCCAGTCCGCTGCGCGGCCAGTCGAAGCGCACCCGCCCGCCGAGCTGGCGCTCCACCGTGTTGCGGATCACGGAGGAGCCGAAGCCGCGCCGCTCCGGCGGCCCGTCGAGCTCCGGCCCGCCCCTCTCGACCCAGCGCAGCGCGAGCCCGCCATCCTCCGTCGCCATCCAGGAGACGCGCACCCGCCCGCCCGGGCTGGTCAGGGCGCCGTATTTCGCGGCGTTGGTCGCCAGCTCGTGCAGCGCCATGGCCAGCGGCTGCGCCGCGCCGGGGGCCAGCGCCACCGGGGGGCCGGCGATCGCCACCCGCTCGATCCCGTCCGCCAGCGCGCTGCTGTGCGGCGCGACCTCCGCCTCCACCAGCTCGCGCAGCTCCGCGCTGCCCCAGCCTTCGCGCGCCAGCAGCGTATGCGCGCGCGCCATGGCCGCGATGCGCCCGGTCACGGCGGCGCGGAACTGCTCGGGGTCGCTGTGCCGGGTGAGGCCGACGATCGCCTGCACCACCGCCAGCGCGTTCTTCGCGCGGTGGTCCACCTCGCGCGCCAGCAGCAGCTGGCGCTCCTCGGAGCGGCGCCGTTCCGTGACGTCGTGGTTCACGCCGCGGATCACCGCCGGGCGGCCCTCGGCGTCGCGCACGACCTCGCCGCGGGTCGCGATCCAGCGCACCTCCCCGGTGTCGGCGCGGCAGATCCGGAACTCGAAGGCGAAGCGGGCCTGCGCAGGATCGTCCCGCATCGCCTGCCGGCGCGCGCGATGCGCCTCCCGGTCGTCCGGATGCAGAAGCGCCAGGTGCTGGTCCTCCCGCATCCAGGGGCTCCGGCCCGCGGGATCGAGGCCATAGAGGCGGAACATCGTGGGCGACCAGTGCGATCGCGGGTCCGGCAGCACGCGCTCGAACACGCCGATTTCCGCCGCATCCT
This sequence comes from Falsiroseomonas sp. RANM36, assembly GCF_056682175.1. Lineage (NCBI taxonomy): Bacteria > Pseudomonadati > Pseudomonadota > Alphaproteobacteria > Acetobacterales > Roseomonadaceae > Falsiroseomonas > Falsiroseomonas sp. RANM36. Next base: position 184,691 of record NZ_JBWXTD010000002.1, on the reverse strand, counting down.
GCGCCAGGCGGAAGCGCGCCTCGCTTTCCGCAAGCGCCGCCTCGGCCTCCTGGCGCTTGGTGACATCGGTCGCGGAGGGCACCAGATGCGTCACGCGGCCATCCGCGTCGCGCAGCGGCGCGATCTGGAAATCCACGGTCCAGCGCGTCTCGCCCGCCATGCGCAGCTCGACATCGTAGCGCGAGGCCTCGCCGGCCGCGGCGCGCGCGCAGGCCTCGCGCAGCCTCGCCTGCACGGCGGGGTCATAGGACCACCAGTGGCACTCCCAGAACGAGCGGCCGCGCACATCGCCGAGCGAAAGGCCCGCCGCCTCGAGCGGCGCGCGGTTCACCTCCAGCAGCGTGCCCGCCGGCGACAGCACGGCCACGAAGACGAAGAGATTGTCCAGCACCCGGCGCAGATGCGCCTCGTTCTCGCGCAGCGCCGCCTGCGCGGCGCGCTGCTCGGTCACGTCGGTATGCGTGCCGAACCAGAGCGCGATCTGCCCTTCCCCGTCGCGCACCGGCATGGCGCGGGAGAGGAACCAGCGATAGCCGCCATCCTTGGCGCGCAGGGGGAAGGTGTCCTCCCAGGGGTGGCCGCCTTCCCAGGCGCGCGAGAGCCGCGCCACCACATGCTCGACATGGTCGGGATGGTGCACGCTGCGCCAGCCCTGCCCTTCCATCTCCGGCAGACTGGTGCCGGTGTAGTCGAACCAGCGCCGGTTGAACCAGAAGATCCAGCCATCCGGGCGGGCCATCCAGGCGAGCTGGGGGATGTTGTCGGCCATCGCGCGGAAGCGCGCCTCGCTCTCCGCGACGCGGGACGCCGCCTCGCGCTCCTGCGTCACGTCGCGGAAGAACACGACGATGCCGCCATCCTCGCGCGGATGGCTCTCGGCGCGGAAGCGGCGGCCGATGGCGGGCCAGGGCGCCTCCACCACGGCCGGCCTGCGCTGCTCCATCGTGCGGCGATAGGCCGCCGCGAAGGCCGTGGCGGAGGCTTCCGGGAAGGCGTCCCAGAAGACCAGCCCGCGCAGGTCGCGTCCGGTGGCGAGCACCGAGGCCGCGCGGCGGTTCACGAAGCTGATGCGCCAGGTGGAGTCCAGCGCGACGACGCCGTCGCCGGTGGCCTCCAGCAGGGCGGCGAGCTCGCGCTGGCCGGCCTCCGCCGCCATGCGCAGGCGAACGCCCCGCGCCAGAGCCTTGGCGACCGCGCCAGCCAGCGCGACCACCATCGCACCGGCCAGCACGAACAGCACCGCATTGCGCAGTGTGCGCGCGTTGAAGGGCGCGAGTGCCGCGCCGCGCGGCATGCCCGCCGCCGCGATCAGCGGGGTGCCGGGGCCGGAAAGGCGCCAGGCGACCAGATAGGGCTGCCCGGCCGGCCCGATCCATTCGAAGCGGCCGTCGCGCAGCTGCCCGGTGGCCGCGGCGCGCAGCACCTCGGCCGGCGGCGCCAGCAGGCTGCCGCGCGGCAGCCCGGCCGGGTCGGCGGCGCGCGGCAGCGGGTAGAGCGTCAGCGGCGCCCCGTCCGGCAGACGGAACATCCCGACCCGCCCGCCGGGCCCGAGCCCGAGGCCACGCTGGAAGCGCTGGAACTCGTCGGCATGCATCGCCGCCAGGACGATCGCGCGGAGATCTCCGCCCGCGTCGCGCACCGCGCGGGCGAAGCTGAAGAACCAGACGGGCGAGGCATGATCCAGCCGCATCGGACTGAGCCCGCTCTCGCCGCCCTGGCGCAGCGCCTCGTCGAGGCTTTGCCGCGGCAGGGTGGTCGGCGGCGGATCGGGATCGCGGCTGCTGGCCAGCACCCGCCCGTCCGGATCGGTGACGAGGATCGCGCCGATCTGCGGCAGGTCGCGGAGCATCGCCGCCAGCTCGGCCTGGCCGGTACCGCGGAAGGCGTCGGGCCCCTCCCGCTCAACGGCTTCGGCCACCCTGTCGGTGACCAGCCGCGCCGCGCTCAGCCCACGGCCCGCGTGCTCCGCCGCGCCGAGCGCGCCCCGCTCCGCGGCGGCCCAGCCATCCTCGAGCGTCGTGGCATGGTCATGCCAGGTGATCGAGATGAAGACGGTGCTGAGCAGCAGCAGGACCGCGGCGAGGAGCACCGCCAGGCGCAAGCCGGCCGGGCCCAGGATGGGGAGACGCCGGGGCCGGGGCGCCGGCGGCGCGGTCAGGTCGGGATTGGCTCGGCGGTCCGCCGCGGTCCCGGTATCCGGCATGGCTCCGTTTCGACGCATCGCCCGGCAACGCCCTGGGCGGGCCGCTGCGGCGCCACGAGGCTACGTCATGCACGCCGGCGCTGCGGGAGGCAATCGGATACCACCGGAGCGCGCACAATTCGGCGGCAGCGCCGGCTTGGCGCCGGCATCCCGCCGGCCGCGCGATCAGACGTTTTCGGCAGGCATCTGCACCGGCGCGTCCGGGTGGCCGAGATAGGGACCGAGGGCGGAGGGATAGGCCGGGATCATGCCTCCGGTCTGGCTGGCAGGGTCCTTCACCGCCTCGCGCATGCCGAAGAACATGGTGCGGACGCAGCGGCGCAGCGGGAAGCTCCGCACCTGCCCCTCCGCGATGCTGCCCTCGTCGGTCGCGGTCTGCATGCCCTGCGGCCCTTCCGCGCGGGTGAGCTTCGCGGACCGCCGCTGGCCGGCGGGGTCGGAGGCGAAGAGCGTGACGCTGGAGAACACGCCCTGGCCGAAGCCGAGCGTGACCGGCACGCGCCGCACGGCGCCGGCCACGCCGTTGCGCTCCGGCGCGATCACCAGCGTGCCCGCGCGGTCGAAGACATCGGTGAACTCGATGGTCTCGCTCGGGCAGAAGGGCCCGCCGCGGGTGAAGACCTGGCTGCGGTCGCCGTCCGGGTTCTCGTAGGTGACGGTGACGCGGTCATGGCCGCGCACGGCGATGCGGATGGTCTGCTCCGGCGGCGGGCAGCTGCCATGGCCGATGAAGCTGCTGATCCCGCCCGGCGCCGAGGCGACCTCGGCGGGTCTCGGCGTCACGGTGAGCGGCGCGGTCGCCGGCTGGCCGATCCCGTTCGAGAGTTCGATCACATGCGCGCCATCCTCCAGCGCCGGCAGCGCCAGGCGCAACTCGGTCTCGGCAAGACAGCCCATCGGCGGCGCCGCGCCGGCGGCCAGCGAGAGGCTCACCCGCTGGCCGTCCGGCCGGACCAGTGTGGCGGCGAGGCGGCCGAGGCGGCCGAGGCAGGTGACGCGCACGGTCAGGCTGGCGGCCCGGCAGGCCTCCATGCGCAGCATCTGCCCCGGCGCGATCGCGAGTTGCTGCAGCACGCAGACCGCCCCGGCGGCGGGCAGGTGATTGGGTGCGCTGGCCTCGATGCGCACCTCGCCGCAACGCGTGCCCGCGGTGATGGCGAAGCTTGCGCTGCGCTGCCCGGCCGGGATGGTGACGGCGGCGGGCACGCCCGCGCGCGCGGGATCGCCGGAGACGAGCTTGACGGGCAGGCCTCCGCCGGGCGCGTTGCAGGGGATCGAGACCGTTGCCTGGCCGGGCATGCCCGCCTCGACATCCGGCGGCAGGACGAGGGTGAGTGCCGCCGGCGCCCCCGGCCCCCGCACCCCCGCCCGGGCCGGGCCGCCCGGCTGGCCGGCCGGGGGGGGCGCGGGGGCCGCCCGCCGGGG
>NZ_JBWXTD010000002.1:171801-180963 GCF_056682175.1 Falsiroseomonas sp. RANM36 | reverse complement strand
GCGCGCGGCCTGCCCTTCGTCGGCGCCGTCGCGGTCACCGACCCGCTGACCGCCGATTACCGGCTGGAGGGCACCGCGACCGACCCGGCCGCCGGCGCCCGCGGCACCGTCACCGCCGCCATGACCGTGCCGCAGGCGTTGCCGGCCGGGTCGGTCGAGGTGACCTCCAGCCGGTAATCGGCGGTCAGCGGGTCGGTGACCGAGACGGCGCCGACGAAGGGCAGGCCGCGCGCGACCTCGACCGCGCCGCGCAGCAGCCGCACCAGGACGCGGGCATGGTCCGCCGGGCAGGGCTGGGCGCCGATGCGCCAGGCCAGCTCCACGGGTGCGCAGGGCAGGAAGCCGCCCGGCGGCGCCGGGGGCGTGGCGAAGGCCTCGATGACGGGCGCGAGGACACTGACCGAGCCGGGCTGCGCCCAGAGTCCGCCGCCGCGGCCAAGCTCCACGCCAACGGCCTGCTCCGCCATCACGATCGGCCGGCGCAGCCACTCGGCGCAGGCCGCGTCCACGCCGTTGCCGGTGACATCGGCCTCGGTCGTGAAGGACCAGCGGACCGGATTGCAGCCCGGCAGCAACGCGCCGGTGCGCAGCCGGATCTCGCCGGGCGTCCAGCTCAGGATCTCGGCGGGCGCGCCGTTCACCAGCACGCCCCATTCCCCGCCCTGCTCCGCGCGGTTGCCGAAGCTGCCGGTCAGCACGAGCTCGATCCCGCCCGCCGGCAGCGCGCTGCCGCAGATCGCGCCCGGCGCGATGGCGGCCGGACCCGGGCTTTTCTCCGGCAGCGCCGGCACCGCCGGGTAGAGGCGGCCGAGGCCGAGGGTGCAATGCAGCCGCGCCTGGTTCTCCGGCGCCAGGAAGGCCGAGAAGGGCGATTTCCGGATCCAGTCGAGCAGCGGACCGAGGCGCGGATCGAGCGGCGGGCCGAGCGGACCGGGCGGGCCGGGCTTCGCCATGATGGTCGGCGCGCCGCGCAGCGCCTGCACCAGCTCATCCGGCGCCAGCGGGCCGGCGAGGATCTTGAGGTTGGCCTGCAGCAGCTGGTCGAAGGCGTCCGCCTCGACCGTGCCGGCGACGAGGCTGCGCGCGGCGAGGACGATGCGCGTCAGCGGCTCCGCGCGCCAGATCCAGGCGCTCAGCAGGCGGCGTGTCGCGATGCCGGCGGCTTCGTCGCCCGCGCGCGCCCGGGCGGTGGCATGCACGGCCAGGAACGGGGCGCCGCCCGCTCGCAGCCGCAGCACCGGCACCGGCTCGGCGGCACCCGCCAGCCGGCGGCTGAATGCCTCCTCCGGCCAGGGAGCGAAGCCATCGGCGAGCGCCGCGAGGTCGCCCGCAGCGCCACGGCCGGCGAGGAAATCGAGCCCGGCGCGGTCGGCGCTGGCCAGGTCATCCAGGGCATCGGCGAGCGGGAGCAGGTCTCCGGCCAGGAAGCCGCCGCGATCGACGCGGGCCAGCGCCTCGGCCAGGGCACCGAGATCCTCCGCCGCGAGGATGGGGGCGTGGCTCGCTCCGCCGGCTGCCCGAAGCGTCGCCCGCGGATCACGCACCGGGCGCAGCGGCTTGTCGCTCATGCGAGCGGCCTCCCCTCCCCCCGGCGCATCCGGGCCAGGGGGAATGGGGAAGGCTACCGGGAATTATCCCGCGTTTGCAACGGCCCGCTTCGCCATCACGGTGACCAGATGCGCGCGGTATTCGGCGCTGCCATGGATGTCGCCGTTCATGATCGACGGGTCCATCTTCACGCCAGCCACCGCATCCGGCGACCAGTCGGCCGACAGCGCCTTTTCCATCTCGGTGGCGCGGAAGGCGCCGCCGGCCCCGGCGCCGTTGACGCCGACGCGCACGCCCGCCGGGCCCTTGGCGACGAAGACGCCGGCCATCGAGTAGCGGCTGGCGGGGTTCTTCATCTTGGCGTAGCCAGCCTTCTCCGGCACCGGGATGTGGATCGCGGTCACGATCTCGCCGGTCTCCAGCGCGGTGGCGAACATGCCCTGGAAGAAGTCGTCGGCGCCGATCTTGCGCTTGTTGGTCTGGATGGTCGCACCCAGCGCGAGCAGCGCCGCCGGATAATCCGCCGAGGGGTCGTTGTTGGCGACCGACCCGCCCATCGTGCCGCGGTTGCGCACCTGGGTGTCGCCGATCGTGCTGGCCATCCAGGCCAGCGCCGGGATCGCCGCCTTGATGTCGGCGTTGGTCGCGATCTCGTAGTGCTTCGTCAGTGCGCCGACGACGATGCTGTTGCCCTCGCGCTTCACGCCGCGGAGCTCGGCGATGCCGGAGAGGTCAACCACCGAGGTCGGCTTGTTGAGGCGCAGCTTCAGCGCGGGCAGCAGCGTCATCCCGCCGGAGATCGCCCGCGCATCGGGGTCGGCCGCCAGCAACTTCACCGCATCGGCGACCGAAGACGGCTTGTGGTAGCTGAAGTCATACATCTGTATCGAACTCCCGTTGGTCGTTCGCCGGCCGATTCACGCCTGCGGTGCTCGCGCTCGCGCGCTGCGCCCTGCGGCGATCGGACGGCCGGTCTCCTACTCCGCCGCCCTGCGGGCGTGGATGATGTTCCAGATCTTCGCCGGCGTGGCCGGCATCTCGATGTGCTTCACGCCGTAATCCTTCAGCGCATCCACCACCGCGTTGATCACCGCGGGCGGCGAGCCGATGGCGCCCACCTCGCCGCAGCCCTTCACGCCGAGCGGGTTGTGGGTGCAGAGCGTGGTGTGCGTCGCGACCGACACCGGCGCGAGGTCGTCCGCGCGCGGCATGGTGTAGTCCATCATGGAGCCGCTGATCAGCTGCCCCTCCGCGTCGTAGATGGCGCTTTCCAGCAGCGCCTGGCCGATGCCCTGCGCCACGCCGCCCTGAACCTGGCCCTCGACGATCATCGGGTTGATGACGCGCCCGACATCGTCCACCGCCGTGAAGTTCACCATCGAGACCTTGCCCGTCTCCGGGTCGATCTCGACCTCGGCGATGTGGCAGCCGCCCGGATAGGTGAAGTTCTTCGGATCGTAGAAGGCGGTCTCCTCGAGGCCCGGCTCGATCTCCTCGATCGGGTAGTTGTGCGGCACATAGGCCGCGAGGCTGATGTCGGTCAGCGACTTCGTCTTGTCGGTGCCGGCGACGCGGAAGGTGCCGCGGTCGAACTCCACATCCTCGACGGCGGCTTCCATCAGATGCGCGGCGATGCGCTTGCCCTTGGCGATGATCTTGTCCATCGCCTTGAACATCGCGGACCCGCCGACCGCGAGCGAGCGGCTGCCATAGGTGCCCATGCCGAAGGGCACCTTGGCGGTGTCGCCATGCACGATGTCCACATTGGCGATCGGCACGCCGAGCCGGTCGGCGACGAGCTGCGCGAGCGTCGTCTCATGCCCCTGGCCGTGGCTGTGCGTGCCGGTCAGCACCGTCACGCTGCCCGTGGGATGCACGCGGATCGTGCCGACCTCATAGAGGCCCGCCCGCGCGCCGAGGCTGCCGACCACCGCCGAGGGCGCGATGCCGCAGGCCTCCAGATAGGTGGAGATGCCGATGCCGCGCAGCTTGCCCTTCGCCTTCGCCGCGGCGCGCCGCGATTCGAAGCCCTTCCAGTCGGCGGCTTCCAGCGCGGCGTCGAGCGTCGCGAAGTAGTTGCCGCTGTCGTATTGCAGCGCGACCGGCGTCTGGTACGGGAAGGCATCCACCGGGATGAAGTTCTTCCGGCGGAACTCGACGCGGTCCATGCCGAGCTCGCCGGCCGCGACATCCATCAGCCGCTCCAGCAGATAGGTCGCCTCCGGCCGTCCGGCGCCGCGATAGGCGTCCACCGGCACGGTGTTGGTGAAGACCGCCTTCACCTCGGCGTAGATCACGGGCGTGGTGTACACGCCGGCCAGCAGCGTGGCGTAGAGATAGGTCGGCACGCAGGGCGCGAAGGTGGAGAGATAGGCGCCCATATTGGCATGGGTGTGCACCTTCAGGCCCAGGATCTTGCCCTGCGCGTCCACCGCCAGCTCGGCCTTCGACACATGGTCGCGGCCATGCGCGTCGGACATGAAGGATTCGGTGCGCTCGGCGGTCCACTTGATCGGGCGCTTCACCTTGGCGGAGGCCCAGGTGACGATCGCCTCCTCGGCATAGTGGTAGATCTTCGACCCGAAGCCGCCGCCCACATCGGGCGCGACCACGCGCAGCTTCGCCTCCGGGATGCTGAGCACGAAGGCGCCCATCAGCAGCCGGATCACATGCGGGTTCTGGCTGGTGGTGTAGAGCGTGTAGTCGCCGCTCTGCGCGTCGTATTCGCCGATCGCCGCGCGCGGCTCCATCGCGTTCGGCACCAGGCGGTTGTTCGTGGTCTCGAAGCTGACGACCTTGTGCGCCTTGGCGAAGGCCGCATCCAGCGCCGCCTTGTCGCCGATATGCCAGTCGTAGCAGAGGTTGCCGGGCGCGGCCTCATGCACCTGCGGCGCGCCAGGGGCGGTGGCCTGCGCGATGGTGGCGGCGGCGGGCAGCGGCGCGTAGTCCACCGCGATCGCCTCGCCGGCGTCGCGGGCCTGCTGCTTCGTCTCGGCGATCACCACCGCGACCGGGTCGCCGACATGGCGCACCTTGCCCTCGGCCAGCACCGGATGCTTCGGCTCCGCCATCGGCGAGCCATCCTTGTTGTGGATCTGCCAGCCGCAGGGCAGGCCGCCGATGCCGGCCATGTCGGCGCCGGTGAAGACCGCGATCACGCCCGGCATCGCCCGTGCCTTCGCCGTGTCGATGCCCTTGATCTCGGCATGGGCATGCGGGCTGCGCAGGATGAAGGCGTGGGTCTGGCCGGGGCGGTTGATGTCGTCGGTGTATTGGCCCCGGCCGGACAGGAAGCGCAGATCCTCCTTGCGGCGCACGGAGGCGCCGATGCCCTCGAAGGGCGCGACCACGTTCATTGTGCTTTCCCTCCCCGAACGCGCGCCGCGCCTATTCGGCCGCGCGCGCCAACTCGCTGCGGCGGCCCTGCATCACATCGGCCGCGGCGGCGATCGCCTTGACGATGTTGTGGTAGCCGGTGCAGCGGCAGAGATTGCCTTCCAGCCCCTCGCGGATCTCCTGCTCGGAGAGGCCGCCCGGATGCTTGTTCACCAGGTCGATCGCCGACATCACCATGCCCGGCGTGCAGAAGCCGCATTGCAGGGCGTGGTATTCGCGGAAGGCCTCCTGCATCGGGTGCAGGGTGCCGTCGGCCTTGGCCAAGCCCTCGATCGTGGTGACCTCGGCGCCCTCGCACTGCACCGCCAGGATGGTGCAGGACTTGATGCTGTCCCCGCCCATATGCACCACGCAGGCGCCGCACTGGCTGGTGTCGCAGCCGACATGCGTGCCGGTCAGGCGCAGCTTCTCGCGCAGCAGCTCGACGAGCAGCGTGCGCGCCTCGACATCCACCGTGTGCTTCGTGCCGTTCACCGTCAGCGTGACCTGCGGCATCGCGCCTCTCCCCCGAATCCTGTGACGCCCCTGATCTGGGGGCGTTGTTTCGCGCGGGAAGCCTCGCCCTGCCCCGCGCGGCCGTCAAGCCGCGCCGGCGGCCGGATCAGGTCGCGCGCCGCCGCCCCAGCGCGGCAAGGCCGGCCAGGCCCAGGCCGAAGAGGCCGAGCGTCGCCGGCTCCGGCACCGCGGCCAGGAAGCCGCGGATCTCCCCGCCCGGGAAGGTGCTGCTATGCACGTTCAAATAGGCCGTGCCGGCACGCATGCCGGCGATCAGCCGCGCCTCCGCGCCCTCCACGGTGCCGCCCCCGGCGGTCAGGAAGCCGCCCGTGTAGGTTCCGGTGGCATCGGTGGGGAAGGTCGCGTCATAGGTGCCGAAGCTGACCCCGGCCGGGAAGCCCGTCAGCGTGCCGGGCGTTACCGCGACGCCGACGGCGCCGGCGCCCGGAACGGCCGTGCAGCAATGGATGTGCGCCACGGTGGTCACGCCGGACAGGCCGTCGAACGCCACCTGGACGCGCAGCGTGTTGGCGATCGGGTCGAGCCGCACGGAAGCGGTGCCGGAGCCGCTCGCACCCAATGCCTCCGGCCCCAGGCTCGTGACGAAGAGCAACGATCCGGCCTGGGCGCCGCTTCCCGAAACGGCCGCCAGCACGACGGCGGATGCCGCCAGGTACTTCATCATCGCCGCCGATCCTGTCGCAAAGATTGCGACGGTGAGAATGTGACGCAGGCGATCAGATGGCCACAGGAATGCCCCATGGTCACGGCGTCGTGACCGAGGGGGCTATTCCACCGCCAGCAACGCGGCCCCCTTCGATCCGGAAAGCGGGTTATCCGCCGCCGGCCGGTCGTGCAGGTGGCAGGCGGCGATGTGCCCCTGCCCCAGCGCGTCCGCCACCGGGCGCAGTTCGGGTTCCTCCGTCCGGCAGCGGTCAAAGGCGTAGGGGCAGCGGGTGTGGAAGCGGCAGCCCTTGGGCGGGTTGATCGGGCTCGGCACGTCGCCCTTGAGGATGATCCGTTCGCGCGCCGCGCCGGGCTCCGGCACCGGCACGGCGGAGAGCAGCGCTTCCGTGTAGGGATGCTTCGGCGCGGCGAAGAGGCTGCGCTTCGGCGCCACCTCCACGATCTTTCCCAGATACATGACCGCCACGCGATGCGTCATGTGCTCCACGATCGCCAGGTCGTGGCTGATGAACAGCATCGCAAGGCCGAGCTCCTTCTGCAGGTCCTGCAGCAGGTTCACGATCTGCGCCTTCACCGAGACGTCGAGCGCGCTGACCGCCTCGTCGCAGATGATGATGTCGGGCTCGGCCGCCAGCGCGCGGGCGATGCCGATGCGCTGGCGCTGGCCGCCGGAGAATTCGTGCGGCCAGCGGTTCACCGCGTCCCGCGGCAGCCGCACCTTGTCCATCAGGCCCGCGACCTTGGCCTCCAGTTCCGCGCTGTCCTTGGCGAGCGAAAAGTTGCGGATCGGCTCGGCCAGGATGTCGCGCACCCGCATGCGCGGGTTGAGCGAGCTGAACGGGTCCTGGAAGACCACCTGCATCCGCCGGCGCATCGGCCGCAGCGTGCCGGAGGGCATGTCGTCGATGCGCGTGCCGTCCAGGATCACCTGCCCGCCGGTGAGGTCGAACAGCCGCAGCACCGCCTTGCCGACGGTGGACTTGCCGCAGCCCGATTCGCCGACCAGCGACAGCGTCTCGCCCTTCGCGATGTCGAAGGAGACGCCGTCCACGGCGTAGACGTAGCCCGTGGTGCCGCCGAAGAAGCCGCCGCGCACCGGGAAGTGCTTCTTGAGGTCGTTGACCTGCAGGACCGGGGTGTTCATGCGGCCATCGCCCCTTCGCGCGGCGCGTAGTGGCAGGCGGCGACATGGCCGGGCGCCTTCTCCTCCAGCGCCGGGGCGACGGTGCGGCAGAGGTCCGTCGCATGGGCGCAGCGGGTGGCGAAGACGCAGCCCGGGATCTTCGCCTTCAGGCTCGGCACCAGGCCCGGGATTTCCGCCAGCCGCGTCTCGTGCCCGGTGAGCGAGGAGCCGAGCTTCGGCATCGAGCCGAGCAGGCCCTGGGTGTAGGGGTGGCGCGGCGTGCGGAACAGCGGGCCGATCGCCGCCTCCTCCACCTTGCGGCCGGCATACATCACCACCACCCGCTCCGCGACCTCGGCCACCACGCCGAGATCGTGGGTGATCAGCACGATCGCCGCGCCGACGCGATGCTTCAGGTCGCGCATCAGCTCCAGGATCTGCGCCTGGATCGTGACGTCGAGCGCGGTGGTCGGCTCGTCCGCGATGAGCAGCTTGGGATTGCAGGCGAGCGCGATCGCGATCATCACGCGCTGGCGCATGCCGCCCGAGAGCTGGTGCGGATACTCCCGCACGCGCCGCTGCGCCTCGGGGATGCCGACGAGGTTCAGCATCTCCACCGCCTTCGCCTCGGCCTCCTGCTTCGACAGGCCCTGGTGCAGCCGCAGCGTCTCGCCGATCTGCCGCCCGACGGTCAGCACCGGGTTCAGGCTGGTCATCGGCTCCTGGAAGATCATGGAGACGTCGTTGCCGCGGATCTGGCGCATCTCCCGGTCGGAGAGCTCCAGCAGGTTCTTCCCGTTCAGCCGGATCGCGCCGGCGATCTTGCCCGGCGGCTCCGGGATCAGGCGCAGGATGGACATGGCGGTGACGGACTTGCCGCAGCCGCTCTCGCCCACGATCGCCAGCGTCTCGCCGGCGTTCACATGGAAGCTGACGCCGTCCACCGCGCGGTTGATGCCGTCCGGCGTGCGGAAATGCGTCTGCAGGTTTTCGACTTCGAGCAGCGCCATGCGGATCAGAGCCTTTTCGCCATGCGCGGGTCCAGCGCGTCGCGCAGACCGTCGCCGAGCAGGTTCACGGCCAGCACGGTGATGGAGAGGAACAGCGCCGGGAAGAACACGATGTAGGGCTTCACCTGCCAGAGCGCCCGCCCCTCGGCCATGATGTTCCCCCAGGATGGGATGATGGGCGGCGTCCCCGCGCCGATGAAGGACAGGATCGCCTCGGTGATCATCGCGCTGGCGCAGATGTAGGTGGCCTGCACGGTCAGCGGCGCCAGCGTGTTGGGCAGGATGTGGCGGATGATGATCATCGGCGTGCGCGTGCCCGCCGCCACCGCCGCATCCACATAGGGCTGTTCCCGCAGCGAGAGCACCACGCCGCGCACCAGGCGCGAGACGCGCGGAATCTCCGCCACGGTGATCGCCAGGATGACGTTGCCGACCGACCCGCGGGTCAGCGCCATCAGCGCGATCGCCAGCAGGATCGAGGGGATGGACATCAGCCCGTCCATGATCCGCATGATGATCGAATCGGCCACCCGGATGAAGCCGGAGATCAGCCCGATCACCAGCCCGATCAGGGAGGCGAAGAAGGCCACCGCGAAGCCCACGGTCAGCGAGACGCGGGTGCCGTAGATCACGCGCGAATAGACGTCGCGGCCCAGCATGTCGGTGCCGAACCACCATTGCGCCGAGGGCTCGCGCGTGCGCAGCGCCGGCGCCAGCGCGGTCGGGTCCTTGGTGAACAGGAAGGGCGCGAAGACCGCGACGGCCACCATCAGAAGCACCAGGAAGCCGCCGATGGCGATGGTCGGGTTGCGCCACAGGAAGCCCAGGACGCCCTTCCGCTGCTTCACGGGGGGCATGATGTCCGGCATCGGGGTCGCGGCCGCGGGCGCGGGGGGGGGCGCG
>NZ_JBWXTD010000002.1:170567-171701 GCF_056682175.1 Falsiroseomonas sp. RANM36 | reverse complement strand
GGGGGGGGGGGGGCCCCGGGTGCGGGGGGGGGGGTGGGCGGCCCCCGCCGGGGGGGGGGGGGGGGGGGCCCCCCCCCGCCCGGGGAGACGAGCGTGCTCAATACCGGATCCTCGGGTCGAACAGGGTGTAGAGCAGGTCGATGGCGAGATTCACCAGCACGTAGACGAAGCTGAACAGCAGCACGACGCCCTGGATCACCGGGTAGTCGCGCCGCAGGATCGCATCCACAGTCAGCCTGCCGAGGCCGGGGATGGCGAAGACGCTCTCGGTCACGACCGCGCCGCCGATCAGCAGCGCGATGCCGATGCCGATGACGGTCACGATCGGCACCGCGGCGTTCTTCAGCGCGTGCATGAACAGGATGGATCGCTGGCCGACGCCCTTGGCCCGCGCGGTGCGGATGTAGTCCTGCTGCAGCACCTCGAGCATGGTGGCGCGCGTGATGCGCGCGATCAGCGCGATATAGACCGATCCGAGCGCGATCGCGGGCAGCACCAGGTTCTCGAGCCAGGGCCAGAACCCCTCCGAGAAGGGCGTGTAGCCCTGCACCGGCAGCAGGTCCCATTCCAGCGCGAAGTAGTAGGCCAGCAGGTAGCCGACCACGAAGACCGGCACCGAGAAGCCGAGCACGGCGAAGGCCATCACCGCGCGGTCGATCAGCGTGCCCTGCTTCCAGGCCGCGACGACGCCCATCGGCACGGCGATGCTGATCGCCAGCACCAGCGTGACCACCATCAGCGACAGCGTCGGCTCGATGCGCTGGGCGATCATCGTGCTGACCGGCAGGTTGGTGAAGATGGAGACGCCGAGGTCGCCGCGCAGGATGTCCCAGACCCAGGCGCCGAAGCGCACCAGATAGGGACGGTCCAGGCCGAGGCTCTCGCGGATGCGCTCGACATCCTGCGGCGTCGCCTGGTCGCCGGCGATGACCGCCGCCGGGTCGCCGGGCGCGATGTAGAGAAGGGAGAACACGAACAGCGCCACCACCGCCATGACGGGGATGGTCGCCAGCACGCGCCGGACGACGTAAGCGAACATCTAGATCCTGCCTGCCATGCGGGGGGGGGGGGGGGGGGGCGGCCCCCCCCCCCCCCCCCCCCCCCCCCCCCCCCCCCCCCCCCCCCCCCCGCCCC
>NZ_JBWXTD010000002.1:168199-170467 GCF_056682175.1 Falsiroseomonas sp. RANM36 | reverse complement strand
GCCCGGCCGGCCCGCGACTCACGACTTCGACACGCCCCAGGCGAAGGGAATCGGGCCCTTGACGATGCCCGAGACGTTCCGCCGCCAGGCCTGGTAGCCCAGGAAGAAGCCGGTCGGGCAATAGACCACGTTCTCCACCGCCGCGCGGTTCAGGCGGCCGATCGCCGCGCGCTCCTGCTCGAGCGTGCTGGCGGCGAGCCAGTTCGGCACCTCGGCCTCCACCGCCGGCACATTGGGCCAGCCGAACCAGGCGCCGTCGCCATTGGCGCGGACCGCGTTGTAGATCACCGGGTTGATGGCGTCCGCACCGGCATGCCAGGTGTGGAACATGCCCCAGCCGCCCTGGTTCGGCGGGTTCTTCATCGCGCGGCGCTGGCCGACGGTGCCCCAGTCGGTCGCGACGAAATCGACATTCATGCCCAGCCGCTTCAGCAGGTCGGCGGTGACGTCGCCCTGCGCCTTGGTGATCGGCTGGTCCTGCGCGACGATGCAGATCACCGGCTCGCCATTGTAGCCCGATTCCCGCAGCAGCTGGCGGCCGCGCTCCATGTTCGCCATCTTCATCATCTCGCCGCCCTCCTCGGTGTAGAGCGGCGTGCCGGGCGTGAAGTAGCCGCCCATCACCTTCCAGAGGTTGCGGTCGCTGCCGACCAGCGCGGTCATGTAGTCTTCCTGGCTCAGCGCCGTCATCACCGCCTGGCGCACCTTCACGTTGTTGAAGGGCGGGTGCAGGTGGTTCATGCGGAAGGCGCCGATGTTGCCCAGCGGATCGGCGATGTCGACCTGGATGTTGCGGTTGCGCCGCAGCACCGGCACGAGGTCGGTGATCGGGTTCTCCCACCAGTCCACCTCGCCGTTCTGCAGCGCGGCGGAGGCGGTCGCCGGATCGGGCATGACCACCCATTCCACCCGGTCCACCAGCGCCCGCTTGCCGCCGGCCAGCCAGCTTCCGGGCTCGTTCCGCGGCACATAGCCGTCGAACTTCGCGAACACGGCCTTCGCGCCCGGCACCCACTCGTTGCGCACGAAGCGGAACGGGCCGGAGCCGACATACTCGTTGATCTGCTGGAAGGGATCGGTCTTGGCGATGCGCTCCGGCATGATGAAGGCCATCGGCGTCGCGTTCTTGCCGAGCGCCATCGTCATCTTCGGGAAGGGCGCGGAGAGCCGCCAGCGGAAGGTGCGGTCATCCACCGCCACCAGCTCGTCGCTGAGGCGCCGCAGCAGCTGGCCCATCGGGTCGCGCGGCATCCAGCGCGTCAGCGAGGCGACGACGTCGCGCGAGCGCACCGGCTCGCCGTCGTGGAACTTCAGCCCCTCGCGCAGCTTGAAGGTCCAGGTCTTGCCGTCCTGGCTGACCTCCTCGCCTTCCACCATCTGGCGCTGCGGCTGCAGCTTGTCGTCGAAGCCGTAGAGCGTGTCCCACACCATCACCGAGGCGTTGCGGACCACGTACTGCGTCGTCCAGATCGGATCGAAATTCGCAAGGTTCGCCTGCGGCACGAAGCGCAGCGTGCGGCCGGCGGCCTGGCTGTAGGCGGGGGCCGAAAGCCCGCCCGTTGCGGCCACCGCACCGGCGGCGGCGCCGGCCTTCAGGAACGACCTGCGATCCATCAACACGTCTCCTATTGGTCCATGCCCGGCGGGCGGGCAACCTGCCTCATTCCTGGGCGGAGCACCAGCGCCCCGCAGGCGGTTTTCCGGTCGCCGGCCTCGCCCGGCCAGATGCCCAGCACGGCGCGTGCCATGCCGGGCCCGGTGCGATGGCGCAGCGCAATCAGGCGCGCCGCACGCCCCAGAACAGCGCGGGGCCGCCCTTCACCACGCCGGTGATGCTGCGCCGATAGGCCATCGAGGGCAGCACCTGGCCGAGCGGGATGAACGGCACCTCCTGCCACACCACGCGCTGCATCTCCTGCGCGATGCGCTTCTCGGCATCGAGGTCCGGCGCCTCGAACCAGGCCTCGCGCAATTCCTCGAGGCGCGGGATCGTCGGCCAGCCCGCCCAGGCCGGCGCGCCATGGCCGCGGATCGGCTGGTGGCTGCCGGGCACCGAGACGTCGAGCCCTTCCCAGGTGGTGCAGAACAGGCTCCAGCCGCCCTGGTCCACCGGGCCGCGGTTGTTGCGGCGCTGGATGTGCGTGCCCCAGTCCATCGCCTGCAGGTCCACGTTGAAGCCGACCCGGCGCAGCAGGTCGGGGGGGGCCCCCCCCCCGCGGGGGCGCCCCCCCCCGGCCGGGGGGGGGGGGGGCCCCCCCCCCCCCGCGC
>NZ_JBWXTD010000002.1:165130-168099 GCF_056682175.1 Falsiroseomonas sp. RANM36 | reverse complement strand
CCCCGGGGGGGGGGGGGGGGGGGGGGGGGGCCGCCCCCCCCCCCCCCCCCCCCCGCCCGCCCCCCGCCCCCCCCCCCCCGCCCCCGCCGGGGGCCCGCCACCTCCGCAAGGCTCTGCAGCACCGGCAGGTCGGTGGCGGAGAGCATCACCACACGCTCGTTGCGGTAGCCGGATTCGCGCAGCATCCGCCGCGCCGCCTCGATGTCGCGCGGCCCGCTCAGCACCTCGAGCCCGGCATCGTTGGCCAGCGGCGTGCCGGGCGTGAAGGCGCCGGCCGGCACGCGGAACAGCGAGGGATCGGTGCCCATCGCGGCGTTCATGAAGGCGCGCTGGTCCACCGCCGGCAGCAGCGCGCGGCGCACCGCCGGATTGTCGAAGGGCGGGTTCAGGAAGTTGAACCGCATCACGCCGAGATTGCCCGCGGTGTTGATCAGGTCCACCTGGATGTCGCGGTTGCGGCGCAGCAGCGGCAGCAGGTCCGCCAGCGGCGTCTCCCACCAGTCGGCCTCGTTGTTCTGCAGCGCGGCGGAGGCCGTGGAGGGATCGGGCATCACCCGCCATTCCACCCGGTCGAAATGCACCTGCTTGCCGCCGGCCAGGAAATCCACAGCCTCCTGCCGCGGCTGGTAGCCGTCGAACCGTTCGTACACGGCGAGGTCGCCCGGGCGGAACAGGTCGCGGCGGAAGCGGAAGGGGCCGGAGCCCGTGCTGTCCGTGATCTGCGTGAAGGGGTCGGTCGCCGCCACCCGCGCGGGCATGATCGCGCACATGTTGGCCGAGGGCTTGCCGAAGGCGAAGGCGAGGCCCGGCCAGGGCTTCTTGATGCGCAGCTCGAAGCGGCGGTCGTCCAGCGCGCCGATCTCGTCGAGCAGCGCGTCCAGCCGCTGGCCGAGCACGTCGCGCTTCGCCCAGCGGCGGATCGAGGCGACGCAGTCCGCCGCGCGCACCGGCTCGCCGTCGTGGAAGCGAAGCCCCTCGCGCAGCGTGATGGTCCAGCGCTTGCCGTCATCCGTGATCTCATGGCCCGCCGCCATCTGCGGCCGCGGCCGGAAATCGCTGCCGAGGCCGTAGAGCGTGTCGTAGATCATCAGCCCGTGGTTGCGCACCACGACGGCGGTGGACCAGATCGGGTCCAGGCTGGCGAGATTGGCCTGCGGCACGAAGCGCAGCGTGCGCGCCTGCGCGCCCTGCGCCCCCACCACGCGCGGGGCGGCCACCAGCCCGGCGGCCGCGCCCAGGAATGCGCGACGTTCGATCGTCATGATCAGCCCCCTTCCCGCTCAGCCGCGGCGAATGCCCCAGAACAGCGCGAGCCCCGCGACGCGCCCGCTGAGATCGTTGCGCAGCGCCGTGTTCGACATGTAGGAGCCGACCGGCACATAGGGCAGCTCGTCCATCGCCACCGCCTGGATCTCCCGCGCGACGCGCTGCTCCGTCGCGAGGTCGGGCGCGTCGAACCAGGCGTCGCGCAGCTCCTCGAGCTTCGGGATGGTCGGCCAGCCGAACCACGCGCCGGTGCCGTTCCCGCGCAGCGGGAAATGCGCCGCCGGATTGGCGAAGTCGAAGGAGGAGAAGGCGGTGAACAGCATGCTCCAGCCGCCCTTGTCGAGCGGCTCGCGCGAGGTGCGGCGCTGCACCACCGTGCCCCAGTCCGCCAGCACGATGTCGGCGTTGTAGCCCAGCCGCCGCACCAGGTCCGCGCCCACCTGCGTCATCGCCGAAGGGGCGAGGATGTCGGTCGGGCCGATCAGGCGCATCGGCTGGTTGGTGTAGCCGGCGGCGCGCATCAGCTCCTTCGCGCGGTCGATGCTGCGCGGGCCGGTGAGCGCGCCGAGCGCCGCGTCATTGGCCAGCGGCGTGCCGGGCGTGAAGATGCCGACGCCGGTGCGGTAGTCGCGCGGATTGGTGCCGACGATCGCCTGCATGAAGTCCTCCTGGCTGATCGCGGGCAGGATGGACTGGCGCATCGCCTTGCTGTCGAAGGGCGGGTGCAGGTGGTTGAAGCGCAGGATGCCGGTCAGCGGCAGCGGGTCGATCGCCTCGACGCGGATGTTGCGGTTGCGGCCGAAGAGCTGCTGGATCTCCGGCGGCGGCTGCTCGTACCAGTCGATCTCGCCGGTCTGCAGCGCCGCCGCCGCGGTCGCGGCATCCACGATGATGTGCCACTCGACGCGGTCGAAATGCACCACCTTCGGTCCCGCGATCAGGCTCGGCGTGCCGGAGGAGACGGGCACATAGGCCTCGTTCTTCGTGTACACCACCATGCTGCCGGAGTTGTACTCGTCGGCCTTGAAGCGGAACGGCCCGCTGCCGATCGCCTCGCGCACCTGCTGGAAGGGATCGGTCGCCGCCAGGCGCGCCGGCATGATGAAGGCCGGGCTGTTCGAGACCTGGCCGAGGCCCGCGAAGAGCGCCGGGAAGGGCCGCTTCAGGCGGAAGCGCAGGCGCTTGTCGTCCACCACCTCGACCGCGTCGGTCACGCTCGCGATCTTCTGGCCGAAGGGGTTGCGCCGCATCCAGCGCTGCAGGCTCGGCACCACGTCCTGCGCGCGCACCGGCTCGCCGTCGTGGAAGCGCAGGCCGTCGCGCAGCGTTATGGTGACGGTCCGACCGCCATCCTCCAGCACATGCCCCGCCGCCATCTGCGGCTGGGGGCGGAATTCCGCGTCCAGGCCGTAGAGCGTGTCGTAGATCATGTGCCCGTGGTTGCGGGTGATGTTCGCCGTGGTCCAGATCGGATCGAGACTGGTCAGGTTCGCCTGCGGCACCATGCGCAGGACGCGCGCGCGCGGCGTCTGCGCGACGGCGGCGCGGTGCACTCCGGTGGCAACGCCGGCGGCGACGCCGGCCTTCATCAGGTCCCTGCGCAGCATCCCATAGCTCCTCGTCGTGATCGCCTCTCCGCCGCGATCAGACCAGTCCTTCGCAGATGCCGCAAGACGCGAAGGGCGCCGCGGCATCCCGCGGCG
>NZ_JBWXTD010000002.1:163281-165030 GCF_056682175.1 Falsiroseomonas sp. RANM36 | reverse complement strand
GCCGCGGCATCCCGCGGCGCCCGACAAGTCTCCGCCTGCGCTTCCGCTCAGCCGCTGCGCTGCACGTTCCAGAACAGCGGCAGGCCCTTGAGCACGCCGGTCAGGTTGCGGCGATAGGCGGTGGCCTGGAAATACTGCCCGAGCGGCAGATACGGCACTTCCTGGAACGCGACCTGCTGGATGTCGCGGCCGATGCGCTGCTGCGCGGCGAGGTCGGGCGCATCGAACCAGGCCTGGCGCAGCTCCTCGATGCGCGGGATGGTCGGCCAGCCGAACCAGGCGCGCTCGCCATGGCCGCGCAGGCTCTGGTGGACGCCCGGGTTGAACATGTCGAGGCCCGACCAGAAGGTGCAGAACATGTTCCACCCGCCGCGCGAGGGCGGTTCCTTGCTGGCGCGTCGCTGCACCACCGTGCCCCAGTCGGTGTTGACGAACTCGACGTTCATCCCCGCCTTGGTCAGCATGTCGTTCGACACCTGCGCCAGCGCGTTCAGGCTCGGGAAGTCGGAAGCCGCCATCAGCACCACGCGCTCGCCGTTGTAGCCGGCCGCGGCGAGGTCGCGCTTCACCTTGTCCATGTCGCGCGGCGAGGTCAGGGCCTCCAGCCCGACATCCGAGGCCAGCGGCGTGCCGGGCGGGAAGAAGCCGACGCCTTCGCGCCACAGGCTGCGGTCGGTGCCGATCACCGCGGTCATGAAATCCGCCTGGTTCACCGCGCCGAGCAGCGCGCGGCGCACCGCCGGCTTGTCGAAGGGCGGATGCAGGTGGTTGAAGCGCGCGATCGCCATCAGCCCCGTCGGATCGGGGATCTCCAGCGTGATGTTGCGGTTGCGGCGCAGCACCGGCTGCAGGTCGCCGGTCGGCTGCTCCCACCAGTCCATCTCGCCCGATTGCAGCGCCGCCGAGGCGGTGGCCGCATCCGGCGTGACATGCCACTCGATCCGGTCGAAGTGCACCCGCTTCGGGCCCGCGGTCCAGGAAGGCGTGCCCTCGGCGCGCGGCACGTAGTCGGCGAAGCGGGTATAGACCACGCGCGCGCCCGGCACCCGCTCGGCCGCCGCGAAGCGGAACGGGCCGGAGCCGATCAGGTCGCCGGTCAGCGGCCGGTTCGGGTCCTGGCTGGCCAGCCGTTCCGGCATGATGAAGCAGACGGGGCTGGAGGGCTTGCCCAGCGCGTCGAACATCAGCGGGAAGGCGCGCTTGAGGCGGAAGACGATGGTGCGGTCGTCCGGCGCGGCAAGCTCGTCGGTCACCGACATCAGCACCTGGCCGAGCGCGTCGCGCGCCGCCCAGCGGCGGATCGAGGCGACGGCGTCCTTCGCGCGCACCGGCTCGCCGTCGTGGAACTTCAGCCCCTCGCGAAGCCGCATGGTCACGCGCTTCCCGTCGTCCTCGACGGTGTGGCCCTCAACCATCTGCGGCTGCGGCTTGTAGTCCGCGTCCAGGCCGTAGAGCGTGTCCCAGATCAGGTAGGCGTGGTTGCGGGTGACATAGGCGGTGGTCAGGATCGGGTCCGTCACCGCCAGGTCGGCCTGCGGGATGAATTTCAGCACCCGCGTCCCGCCCGAGGCGCCCTGGCCCAGAGCAGGCCGGCCGATGGCGCCCGCGCCAAGCGCGGCCCCCGCCCCGGCGAGAAGGTGGCGTCGCAGCATCGAAGGAACCTCCCTGGTGGCCGGCGCGGCACTCCGCGCCCGGGCGGATGCATCAACCGCCGGCGGCCGCCGCGCGCAAGGGGCGGGCGGGGGGGGC
>NZ_JBWXTD010000002.1:152589-163181 GCF_056682175.1 Falsiroseomonas sp. RANM36 | reverse complement strand
GCGGCCGGGGGCTGTCCGCCCCCCCCGCGCGGGGGCGGCGGCGCGGCGGGGGGGGGGGGCGCCGCGCCCGGCGTCACGCGCGCCGCGTGCTTGCCTTCACGCGCGCCGCACGTTCCAGAACAGCGGCGGCTGGCCCTTCAGGATGCCGGTCAGGTTCCGCCGGTAGGCCGTGGGCTGGTAGTACATGCCGGTCGGCACATAGGGCACCTCCTCGAAGGCGATGCGCTGCATCTCCGTCGTCGCGGCCTTGGCCGTGGCCTCGTCCGGCGCGTCGAACCAGGCGTTGCGCTGCGTCTCGAGCGCCGGGATGGTGGGCCAGCCCGGCCAGGCATTGTCGCCATGGCCGCGGATCGCGGCATGGCTCGCGGGGTTCCAATGGTCCACGCCCGACCAGAAGGTGAAGAAGCCGGACCAGCCGCCCTGCTCCAGCGGGTTCTTGCTCGCGCGGCGGGCCACCATGCTGCCCCAGTCGGTGCTGACCAGGTCCACGTTGAAGCCCATGCGGCGGAACAGGTCGGCGCCCACCAGGCTCGCCGCGTTGATCGAGTAGAGGTCGGTCGCGTTGATCAGGATCAGCCGCGCGCCCATCGCGCCGGCGGCCTGCAGCTCCGCCCGCGCCGCATCCACGCTCTTCTTCAGCTTGTCGAGCCCGACGGTGGAGGCCGAGGGGCTCTCGGGCGCGAAATAGCCGATGCCCTCGCGCCGCAGGTCGGGCCTGCCCTCGACGCCGGTCGTGCCGATCACCGCGGTCATGAAGTCGATCTGGTTGACCGCGGTCACCACCGCGCGGCGCACCGCGGGGTTGTTGAAGGGCGCGGTCAGGTGGTTCGGCCGGAAGATGCCGATCAGCCCCGAATTGTTGATGATGTCCACGGCGATGTTGCGGTTGCGCGTCATCAGCGGCAGCAGGTCGGCCGTCGGCTGTTCCCACCAGTCGATCTCGCCGGACTGCAGCGCCGCCGAGGCGGTCGAGGCATCCGGGATGATGTGCCACTCGACGCGGTCGAAATGCGCCACCTTCGGCCCCGCCGTCATGCTCGTCGTGCCGGAGGAAACCGGCACGTAGTCGGCATTGCGCTGATAGACCAGCCGCGATCCCGGCACCCACTCGTTCTGCACGAACCGATAGGGGCCGCTGCCGACCGCTTCGGTGATGTTCTGGAACGGGTCCACATTCGCCAGCCGCTCCGGCATCACGAACAGGCAGCTCGTCGTGACCTTCGAGAAGGCCTCGATCATCTTCGGGAAGGGCCGGTTCAGGCGGATGACGAAGACGCGGTCGCTCTCCTCCGTCATCTCCGCCACGCGCGCCATCAGCTCCTGGCCGAAGGCGTCGCGCCGGCCCCAGCGGCGGATCGAGGCGATCGCGTCCCGCCCGCGCACCGGCGTGCCGTCATGGAACTTCAGCCCCTCGCGCAGCGTGAAGCGCCAGAGCAGCCCGCCATTCTCCACCACATGGCCCTGCACCATCTGCGGCTGCGGCTCGAAGCGGTCATTCATGCCGTAGAGCTGGTCGTACACCAGCATGGCATGGTCGCGCGCGATGAAGGCGGTGTTGGTGAAGGGATCGATGTTGCCCGGATTGGCGTGCGGCACGTATTTCAGCGTGCGCGCGGCCGCGGGCTGGGCGATGGCGAAGCGCGGCAGGGCGGCGGCTGCGCCAACGGCCGCGGCACCGGCGAACAGGTCGCGACGAAGCATGTTCGGGTCGTCTCCAGAATGAAGCGATGGCGAGGCTAGCGGCCTGCGGGCATCTCCCTCAAGGGGAACCGGTCGGGCGCTGAACGACGAAACGGTTCGAAACCTGGGTGATGCGGGCCAGGGAGTTGTCCCGGTAGCAGGCCAGCACCCGGCAACCCGCCTCGGCGATGGCGTCGAAGACCTCCGCCTGCGGCAGGGCATGCAGCTCCTGGTCCTCGATCGCGTCCATGCCGGCCAGATACTCCGCCAGCACGAAGCGGTAGCCATCGAGGAAGACCGGCAGTTGGAACACCGCGACGCCGCCCGGGCGCAGCGCGGCGAGCATCCGGCGCAGCAGGAACAGCATCACCGGCGGCGGGTTGTGCTGCAGCACGATGCGCGAATACAGCAGGTCGCAATCCGGCAGGGCCAGCGCCGCCGGGTCCTCGATCCGCAGCAGCGCGACATTGCCGACCTCTTCGGCCGCCAGATGGGCCCGCGCGAGTTCGAGATGCGGCGCCGAGACGTCGAAGCCGCTCACGCGTTCCGCGAAGCCGGCCAGGTGCCGCGTCACCCGCCCGACGCCACAGCCGAGCTCGACGCCATGCGACCAGCCCGTGGTCTTCAGGCCATGGCCGGCAAGCTCCGCCGCCAGCATCTCCGCCTCCGCCTTCCCGGTGGCCAGGAAGGCCGGCATCGTCTGCGCGATGCGCTCCGGCTTGTAGGCGGCGTGGCTCACCACGGAGAAATGCGGCTCGACCTCGCCCAGCCGGCTCCAGACGCGGCGCACATGGGCGAAGAGGCGGGCGAGGTCCTCGGGCGAGCATTCCGTCTCGACCGGGCCATGCGTGCGCGTCGCGGCCCAGCCGGTCGTGAAGCGCAGGATCTCGCGCGCATTGGCGTGGCAGAATTCGGGGGCGTTGACGAAGATCGCACGCAGCGCCGCAAGGTCACGCGCGCCGGTCGCATGCGCGGCCACCACCGCCTCGTTCTCCGGCTCGCGGCCGAGGATCAGGCGATAGGCGGCGCGCACCTCCTCCGGCGTGACGGGCATGGCGCGCGCTCAGCCGGCCGCCGGCCGGTGGCCGAAGCCCAGAACCGGCGCCGCCGCGGTCTCCACCCAGACCGCCTTGGACTGCGTATAGGCGTTCAGCGCCTCGATGCCGGAGGACCGGCCATGGCCCGAGGCGCCGAAGCCGCCGAAGGGCACGCTGACATGGATGGTGCGGTAGCCGTTCACCCAGAAGGTGCCGGCGCGCACGGCGGCCGCCACGCGATGCGCGCGGCCGACATCCCGCGTCCAGACCGCGCCGGCGAGGCCGAAGGGCGTGGCATTCGCCAGCCGCACCGCCTCCGCCTCGTCCTCGAAGGGAATCGCGGCCACCACCGGCCCGAATATTTCGTCGCGCGCCACGCGCGATTCGTTCCCGACGCCCGCAAGGATGGTCGGCGGCACCCAGAAGCCGCCGGGCGGCCGCGCCGCGTCGCGCGGCGCCGCCAGCACCTGCGCGCCCTCCGCCGCGCCGGCGGCGATCAGCGCCTCGACATGGGCGAATTGCCGCGCATTGCAGACCGGCCCGGCTTCCGTCGTCGCCTCCATCGGATCGCCGAGCGCGATGCGGCGCGACGCCTCGGCCAGCTGCGCGACGAAGCGGTCATGGATGCTCCGCTGCACCAGCAGGCGCGAGCCCGCGACGCAGCTCTGCCCCGACCCGGCGAAGATCGCCTGCTGCGCGCCCTGCACGGCCAGCGGCAGGTCGGCGTCGTCGAAGACGATGTTGGCGCTCTTGCCGCCGAGCTCCAGCACGCAGGGGATGGTGCGCGCGGCGCAGGCCGCAGCGATGGCGGCGCCGGTCGCGGGCCCGCCGACGAAGGTGACCATCGCCACCTGCTCCGCCGCCAGCAGCGCCGTGCCGGTGGTGGCGCCGAGCCCCGCGACCACCTGCACCAGCCCCTCCGGCAGCCCGGCCTCCAGCGCCAGGCGCGCGAAGGCGAGCGAGGTCAGCGGCGTGTATTCCGAAGGCTTCAGCACCACGGCATTGCCGGCGGCGAGCGCGGGCAGGACATTCCAGCCGCAGGTGAAGAGCGGCGCGTTCCAGGGCGTGATCGCCAGCACCACGCCGCAGGGCTCCCGCCGCACATAGACGAGATGGCCGGAGGGCACGGGGATGGTTCGCCCCTCGATCTTGTCGCACCAGCCGGCCCAGTATTCGGCCATCTCCGCAACCCGGAAAACCTCGCCACGGCAATCGCGGATCGGCTTGCCGGTGTTGGCGCATTCGAGGCGCGCCAGCGCCTCCGCCTCCCGCCGCACGAGCGCCCCGAGCGCCCAGAGCCGGCGGCCGCGCGCGGCGGCCGGCAGGCCGATCCAGGCCTGCTGCGCGCGTGCCGCACCCGCCGCGGCCGCCCGCGCCACCGCCGGCCCGGCATCGGCATAGGTCAGCAGGGCCGCGCCGGTGGCCGGATCGAGCAGTTCGATCGGCGCGCCCTCGCCCTCCCGCGTCGCGCCATCCACGAGGCTGCCGACGCGCCCGCCGAGCAGCGTCTCTACCCCCTCCCGCGCGACGGTCGCCGCGGCGAAGCTCATGCCCGTCCCTCCTGCATCAGCAGCGCGGCGATGCGGTTGAAATCCGCGTCGTCCGGCAGCGAGGGCGTCTCCCAGGCCGCCACCGCGGCGCCGCAGGCCGATGGCTCGGCGCCGACCGCGCGCGCCAGGTCCATCGCCAGACGCGCATCCTTGCGCATCAACCCCGCCGTGAAGCCCGAATCGAAGCTGCCCGAGAGCACCCAGCGCGGCAGGTTCACCTCCGTCGCGGCGGAGCGGCCCGAGGCGGCGTTCACCACCGCCAGCAGCGCCTCGGCCGGGACGCCCGCGGCGGTGCCGATGCGCAGCGCCTCCCCGGCGACGACGAGATGCGTCGCGACCAGCAGGTTGTTGACCAGCTTCGCCACCTGCCCCGCGCCGGAATCTCCGACATGGACGATGCGGCCGGCGATGCGCTCCAGCCCCGGCCGCGCGCGCTCCAGCGCCGCCGCCTCGCCGCCGAGCATCACCGTCAGCGTCCCGGCCGCCGCCCCGGCCGGCCCGCCGGAGACCGGCGCGTCCAGATAGGCAAGCCCGGCCGCCGCCGCCTGCGCCGCGAAGGCGCGGGCTTCGAGCGGCGAGATGGTGGAGGTGTCGGCGATCACCGCGCCCGGCGGCAGCGCGGGCAGCAGCCCGGCCAGCGCCGCGCCCACCGCCTTCGCATCCGGCAGGGAGAGCAGCACCAGCGGCGCCGCGGCCTCCTCCAGCCGGGCCACGCCGCCGCGACCGGGGGCGATGTCATAGGCCGCGACCTCGGCGCCCGTCGCCGCCAGTCGGCTCCGCATCGCCGCGCCCATCCTGCCGAGGCCCACCAGCCCGATCCGCATCCGCACCGTCCCGTCTTCCGGGGCGGCAGGGTTGCAGCACGGCCAGGGCCCGTCCAGCCGCCGGCCCCTGCCTTGGAACGGACACCGGTCCGTGCTTTGAGCGCCCCCATGGACCGCCTTGCCGCGCCGCCGAGGAGACCGATGCCGGGCGATGCGCTGCTGCGCCGCCTCGCCGCCCGCCTCGGCCCGGCGCGCAGCCGCACGCTGGCGCAGTTCCTGCGCTTCGGCGTGGTCGGAACGATCGGCTTCGTGGTGGACACCGCCGTGCTCTATGCCGGGCTGGCGCTCGGCCTCGGCCTCTATGGCGGGCGCGTCGTCTCCTACCTGGCGGCGGCGACCACGACCTGGGCGCTGAACCGCGCCTGGACCTTCCGCGGCCAGGGCAGCGGGCCGGCGATGCGGCAATGGGCGGTCTTCGTCGTCGTCAACCTGGTCGGCTTCACCTTCAACTACGGCACCTATGCGGCGCTGGTCGCCGGCCTGCCGGTGGTGGCGGCGCACCCGGTGATCGGCGTCGCCGCCGGGGCTCTGGCCGGGATGGTGGGGAATTTCGTGCTGTCGCGCCGCTTCGTGTTCGGGGGATCGCGTGCCACAGGATCATGAGACCCCGCCGGGCGGCCGCGCGCCGCGCATCGCCGTGCTGGTCCCCTGCTACAACGAGGAGGTGGCGATCCCGCGCGTGGTCGCCGCCTTCCGCGCCGCCCTGCCGCACGCCACCATCCATGTCTACGACAACAACAGCCGCGACCGCACGGCCGAGGTGGCCGCCGCCGCCGGCGCCGTCGTGCGGCGCGAGCCGCAACAGGGCAAGGGCCATGTCATCCGCCGCATGTTCGCCGATGTGGAGGCGGACGTGTACGTGCTGGTGGACGGCGACGACACCTACGAGGCCGCCGACGCGCCGGAGATGATCCGCATGCTGCTGGCCGATCAGCTCGACATGGTCACCGGCGTGCGCGTGACCGACGCCGCGGCTGCCTACCGGCCGGGCCACCGGTTCGGCAACCGCGTGCTGACCGGCGTGGTGCGGCTGGTCTTCGGCGACCGCATCACCGACATGCTCTCCGGCTACCGCGTCTTCTCCCGCCGCTTCGCGAAATCCTTCCCCGCCCTCGCCTCCGGCTTCGAGACGGAGACCGAGTTCACCGTGCATGCGCTGGAGCTGCGGATGCCGGTGGGGGAGCTGCGCACCCGCTACCGGGAAAGGCCGCCGGGCAGCCAGTCCAAGCTGAACACCTGGCGCGACGGCCTGCGCATCCTGCGCACCATCGGCCTCCTGGTCCGGCGGGAGCGGCCCCTGCCCTTCTTCACCGCGGTCTCCGCCGCCGTCGCGGCACTGTCGCTCGGCCTGGCGGTGCCGGTGCTGCAGACCTTCTTCGAGACCGGCCTGGTGCCGCGCCTGCCCACCGCGATCCTGTCCATGGGGCTGATGCTGCTGGCCTTCCTGCTGCTTGCCTGCGGGCTGATCCTCGACACCGTGACCCGCGGCCGGCTGGAGGCGCGGCGCATCGCCTATCTCGCCATCCCCGCGCCCGACTTCCAGCCGCGGGCGTGAAGCATCGCCTTGCAGCCGACCGTCACGCAACAATACTTACAAAGTAACGATCCGGTGGTGCCGTGCGGCCGGCGCCCAACTCCGCGTTTTGTGAGCCCGCCAGGTCGTGCTAGCTTGCGGTTACGGCGCGCGGTGTCGCCGGACGGTCAAGGTCGCCTAACGATCTCTTCATCCGGCATGGTACAGAGCGCCAGATCCTCATGACGGCATCGGCTACAGAAACGACCGGCGACGCGGGCGCCGAGCGTCAGTCGCCCGGCCCCGCGCCGGCGCGGCTCAACCGCCTGGCCGGCACGGCAGGCCCGGTCGGCATCGCGAGCCCCGACGCGGCGCCGGAGGTTCCGTCGCTCCGCGACTTCCTCGGCACCGAGGAGACGCGGCTGCGCGACATTCTGGCCTTCGGGCTGGCGGTGCAGGCCGGCCGCCCGCCCGGCCCCGACGGCATCGAGGGCCTGCGCCGCAGGGCGGAGGCCGATCTGCACGCCCATGCCTTCCGCCTGCTGCACAACCAGGTGGAGGAGATCCGGCGCCAGGCGGTGGCCGAGCAGCTCGACCGCATGCCCCGCCCGCTCGGCTTTCCCGGCGCGGTGCTGGCCAATCTGGCCGCCCTCGCCCTCGCGGCGGTGATCGGGGCGGTGGCGCTGGCGCTCGACCCGACCATTCCCTCGCGCCTCGCGCAACTGCTCGCCCGCCTGTCCGGAGGCGCCTGATCGCCATGCTGCGCCCCATGCCGCTCAACATGCAGTTCCCCGAGCGGCCGGGGGAGACGGTGCTGTCCAAGGCGGTCGCCGCCTGCCGCCGCCAGATCGCCGGCGTCGCGCTGTTCAGCGGCATGGTGAACATGCTGCAGCTCACCGTCTCTCTCTACATGATGCAGGTGTTCGACCGGGTGCTCTCCACCCGCAGCATGGACACGCTCTACTACCTCACGCTGATCGCGGTCTTCGCGCTGCTGGTGATGGCGGTGCTGGACGGGCTGCGCGGCCAGGTGATGCAGCGCATCGCCGGCTGGGTGGAGGGCAAGGCGGCGCCGGAGGCGTTCCTCCGCGCCATCGAGAGCCAGCTGCGCAACCGGCCCTACCGGATGGAGGCGCTGCGCGACCTCGCGGTGTGCCGCAGCTGGCTCGGCTCGCCCGCGGCGCTGACGCTGTTCGACGTGCCCTGGGTGCCGATCTTCCTCGCGGTGATCTTCCTGCTGCACCCGATGCTCGGCGCCATCGCCCTGTTCGGCGCGCTGCTGCTGTTCCTGCTGACGCTGGCCAACGAATGGGCGACGGGCGCGCTGCTGCGCAAGGCCTCGACCGGCGCCATGGCCAGCCAGCGGCGGGCGGAGAGCATGGTCCGCAACGCCGAGGTGATCGACAGCATGGGCATGGCCCCGGCCATCATGCAGCGCTGGCGGGAAGGTCTCGCGGCCTCGCTGCCGCCGCAGGAGCGCGCGGCGGACCGCGCGGCGATGCTGCTCTCGATCACCCGCTTCTTCCGCCTGGCGGTGCAGGTCGCGGTGCTGGGCTACGGCGCCTTCCTCGTGCTGCAGCAGGAACTGACGGCAGGCGCCTCGATCGCCGCCTCGATCATCATGGGCCGGGCTCTGGCGCCGGTGGAGCAGATGATCGGCGGCTGGAAGCAGCTGGTGCAGGCGCGGCAGGCCTATCGCCGCCTGCTCGGCTTCCTGGCGCTGCCGCGGCTGCGCCCACCCGGCATCGCCCTGCCGCCGCCGACCGGGCGCGTCGCGGCCGAACGCGTGACCTTCGGCTTCCCCGGCCAGCCCGTGGCGATCATCAAGGGCGTGTCGTTCGGGCTCGCGGCCGGCGAATCGCTGGCGGTCATCGGCCCCTCGGCGGCCGGCAAGACCACGCTGATCCGCCTGCTGATCGGCACCCTGCAGCCTTCCGCCGGCACGGTCCGGCTGGACGGCGCCGATGTCTTCACCTGGATGCGCGAGGATTTCGGCAAGTATGTCGGCTACCTGCCGCAGGACGTGGAGCTGTTCGACGGCACCGTGCTGCGCAACATCGCCCGCATGGCCGATGCCGAGCCTGAACTCGTGTTCGAGGCGGCGAAGCTCGCCGGCTGCCACGAGATGATCCTGCGCCTGCCGCAGGGCTACGACACCGAGATCGGCGATGGCGGGCAGCATCTCTCGGGCGGCCAGCGGCAGCTGATCGGCCTCGCCCGCGCGCTGTTCGGCAGCCCCAAGATGGTGGTGCTGGACGAGCCCAACTCCAACCTCGACGGCGATGCCGAGCAGGCGCTGATCCGCGGGATCGAGGAGCTGAAGCGCCGCGGCACCACGGTCATACTGGTCTCCCACCGCCCCACCCTGGTGCAGGGCGTGGACAAGGTGCTGCTGATGCGCGACGGCGCGGTGGAGGCCTTCGGTCCGCGCGCCGAGGTGCTGAAGCGGCTGGTGCAGCAGCAGAGCCGGCCGGCCGAGGTGCCGGCCCGCGTCGAAGGTGGCGCCCGATGAACCAGATCACGCTTCCCGGCAAGGCGGCGGTGGCGCCGGCCTCCGGCAGCGTGCCGGCGCTGTGGCAGCCGCCGGCCGAGGAGCTGATCCTGGATGCGCCGAAGCCGCGCACCCGCGTGCCCATGCTGCTCGGCTATGCCGTCGTGCTGCTGTTCCTGGTCGGGCTCGGCAGCTGGGCGGCCTTCACGCCGCTGGCCGAGGCGGCGATCGCGCCCGGCGTGCTGAAGGTGGAAGGCACCCGCCGCACCATCCAGCATTTCGAGGGCGGCATCGTGCGCGAGATCCTGGTGCGCGACGGCGACGAGGTGCGGCGCGGCCAGGTGCTGATGCGCCTCGACCAGCCGCAGGCCCTGCAGCAGACGGAGACGCTGCGCAGCCAGCGCTGGGCGCTGCTGGCGCAGGATGCGCGCCTCGTGGCCGAGCAGAACGAGGCCGCCGCGGTCACCTTCCCGCCCGAGTTGATCGGCGCCGACTTCGCCCGCGCGCAGGACGCGCTCAACGGTCAGCGCGCCCTGTTCGAGGCGCGCCGCGTCGCGCTCGAGAGCCAGCTCAACGTGCTGCGCGCGCGCATCGAGCAGTTCCAGGCGCAGATCCGCTCCGGCGAGGCGCAGCGCGACGCGCAGGAGCGGATGCTGGTCCTGCTCCGCGCCGAGGAAGTCAACACCGCCCGGCTGCTGAACCAGGGCTTGGCCCGCCTGCCGCAGCTGCTCGCGATCCAGCGGCAGGTCGCCTCGACCGAGGGCAACATCTCCGACCTGCGCAACCAGGCCGAGCGCAGCGACGCCCAGATCGCCGAGGCCGAGCGCGAGATGCGCCGCCTGCGCGACCAGCGCGCCCAGGAGGTCTCGGCCGAGCTGCGCGAGGTGCGGGTGAAGCTCGCCGAGGCCGAGGAGCGGCTGCGCGCCGCCGAGGATGTCTCGACCCGGCTCGAGATCACCGCGCCGGAAGCCGGCAGCGTGCTCAACCTGCGCGTCTTCACCATCGGCGCGGTGATCCGCCCCGGCGACCCGGTGATGGACCTGGTCCCGCGCGAGGACCGGATCATCGCCGAGGTGAACGTCCAGCCGAACGACATCGAGGTGATCCATCCCGGCCTGCTGGCCGAGGTGCGGCTGCCCGCCTTCAAGCAGCGCCTGGTGCCCTACCTGCACGGCCACGTCACCTTCGTCGCCTCCGACGTCACCCAGGACGAGCGGCGCGGCATCGCCTATTACCGGGTGCATATCGAGATCGACCAGGCGCAGCTCCAGGCGCTGGAAGGCGTGCAGCTGCGCCCGGGCATGATGGTCGAATCGATGATCCAGACCGGCACGCGGTCCTTCGGCCGCTACCTGCTGCAGCCGGTCTTCGACAGCTTCCACCGCGCCTTCCGCGAGCAATAGGCGCCCCCGCATCGCGCGCCGCCCCCCCCCCGGGGCGGCGCGCCCCCCCCCCCCCCCCCCACACCCCACACCGCAGACCAAAAGGGAGCCCCCC
>NZ_JBWXTD010000002.1:151695-152489 GCF_056682175.1 Falsiroseomonas sp. RANM36 | reverse complement strand
CCGCCGCGCCCGCCCGGCCCCCGCCCCCGCCCCCCCGCCCCCCGCCCCCCCCGCCCCCCCCCCCCCCCCCCCCCCCCCCCCCCCGGCCCGACCCGAACCACCAACGACCGACAGGACATCGCAAATGGCCAGCCCCATGATCTTCGGCGACGGCGTGCTCGACGTGCACATCGCCAACGGCGTCGCCCGCCTCACCTTCGGCGCCGCGACCGCGCAGAAGGATGCGAAGCCGGAGCCGTCCGGCACGCTGGTCGTGCCGGTGGTGCAGCTGCCCGCGCTGGCCCGCGTGCTGGTCGAGGTGACCAAGCAGGTCGAGCAGCGCGCCAAGGAGGCCATGGCCCAGGCCCAGGCGAAGGCCGCCGCCGGCGAGGCGCCGGCCGCCGCGCCCGAATCCGGCGACCAGGTCACCGGCGCCTTCCGCTTCAACGGCTGAGCCGGCCCGATGACCGCAGGGCCGCACGGCCCGGAGGCCTGAATCGGCCCGCCCAGATGCAGGTCCACCGCCCTCCCCCCGCGGGGAGGGCTTCGGCGTCACCCGCCCGCGTACCCGCGCGGATGGGCGGCGTGCCACGCCCAGGCGGTGCGCACGATGTCCTCCAGCGCCGGGAAGCGCGGCGTCCAGCCGGTCTCCTCGCGCAGGCGCTGCGAAGACGCCACCAGCGCCGCCGGGTCGCCCGCGCGGCGCGGCCCGTAGCCATGCGGCACCGGCCGCCCGCCGCCCCGCGCCCCCGGCGCCCGCCCCGGCGTCACCGAATAGCCCGTGGCGGTGCCGGGGGGGTAGCGGGCCGCGCGGG
>NZ_JBWXTD010000002.1:148749-151595 GCF_056682175.1 Falsiroseomonas sp. RANM36 | reverse complement strand
GCCGGGGGGGGGCCCCGCCGGGCCCCGGCCGCCCCGGGGGGGGGGGGGGGGGGCCGCCGCGGCGGCGGGGCCGGGGGCGCGCGCCGCCGACTGGCAGGCCGCCTCGCGTCCCACCGCCGGACAGCCGCGCGCGATCGGCGGCACCTCGCTCGGCTGCCTCGCCGGCGGCGTCGCGCTGCCGCATGACGGGCCGGGCTGGCAGGCGATCCGCGTCTCGCGCAACCGGCAGTGGGGGCACCCGGCGGCCATCGCGCTGGTGGAACACGTCGCCGGCCGGGCGCGGGCGGCGGGGCTGCCGGATCTCTGGATCGGCGACATCGCCCAGCCCCGCGGTGGGCCGATGCCCTGGGGGCATGCCAGCCACCAGACCGGCCTCGACGTGGACATCTGGCTCGACCTGCGGCCGAAGCCGCCGGCGCCGGTCGCCGCCCGCGAGGACCTGGCCATCCCCTCGCTCGTCCTGCCGGAGGGCCTGGCGGTGGATCCCGCCCGCTGGACCGCGCGGCATGCGCTGCTGATCCGCATCGCGGCCGAGGCGCCCGGCGTGGACCGCGTGCTGGTGAACCCGGCGATCAAGCGCCGCCTCTGCGCCGATCATGGCGGCGAGGCCTGGCTGCGCAGGGTGCGGCCCTGGCGCGGGCATGACAGCCACATGCATGTGCGCCTGCGCTGCCCGCCGGACAGCCCGCTCTGCCGCGACATCGCCCCGCCCCCCGCGGGCGATGGCTGCGACTCGACGCTCGACTGGTGGTTCAGCGACGAGGCCCTGCGCCCGCCGCCCCGCCCGGCCCGGCCCGGCCCGCCGCCCCGCCTGCCGGCAGCCTGCGCCGGGGTCCTCGCTGCCACTGATTCGCCCGCAAGATAGGCATCCTGCGCGCCGGGCAGGCAGCCCCGGCCGGCCTGCCGCGCTGCAACAAGGGCTTGTACCGTGGCGCGCGTCTTGCGTGGGGCCAGCCACGTGACGCACATCTGCGGGCGTCAAGCCGGGCAGGGGGCAGAATGGAACGGCCTTTCGTGGAGATCACCGGCGTCGCCATGCGCTATGGCGGCGTCGAGGGGACACTGGCCCTCCAGGGCACCACCATGGACGTCCGGAAGGGCGAGTTCATCGCCGTGGTCGGGCCTTCGGGCTGCGGCAAGTCCACGCTGATGCGGCTGGTGACGGGCCTCTGGCCGGCCACCGCGGGCAACGTCGTTGTCGCGGGGCAGGAGGTGGCCGGGCCGCTGTCCATCGCCGGGATGGCCTTCCAGAACCCGACCCTGCTGCCCTGGCGCAACATCCTCGACAACGTGATGCTGCCGCTCGAGGTGGTGGAGCCGCATCGCCGCCGCCTGCGCGCCGAGCGCGCGACCTATGAGGCCCGCGCCCGCGACCTGCTGGCGCTGGTCGGCCTCGGCGGCTTCGAGCAGAAATTCCCCTGGCAGCTCTCGGGCGGCATGCAGCAGCGCGCGAGCCTCTGCCGCGCGCTGATCCACGAGCCCGCGCTGCTGATGCTGGACGAGCCCTTCGCCGCGCTCGACATCTTCACGCGCGAGGATCTCTGGGCCGTGCTGCAGGATGTCTGGATGGCGCGGAAGCCGACCGTGATCCTGGTCACCCACGACCTGCGCGAGGCGGCCTATCTCGCCGACCGCGTGCTGGTCATGTCCTCCCGCCCCGGGCGGATCATCGCGGAGCGCATCGTGGACTTCCCGCGCCCGCGCACGCTGGAGACCACCTACAAGCCGGAATTCGTCTCGCTCGTGCACGACCTGCGCGAGTACATCAGCGCCGCCCGCAAGGGCGAGGAGGTGGTGAATGCCTGACGACATGACCGCCCGCCGCGCGGCGCCCGCCGCCGATACCGGCATGTCGCCCGAGGCGCTGCGCCGGCTGGAGGCGATGGCCGCCGCCGCGAAGCGCCGCCGCCGCCTGCAGGCCGCGCTGCCCTGGCTGGTGATCGTCGGCATGTTCGTGGTGTGGGAGATCGGCGTCCGCGCCTTCGACGTCCCGCAATTCGTGCTGCCCTCGCCGAGCGACATCGCCGCCAGCATGGTCAAGTGGTGGGTGCCGCTGCTCGACAATTCCTGGCAGACGCTGATGACGACCCTGATCGGCTTCGGCTTCGCCATCGTCTTCGGCCTGCTGCTCGGCGTCGCGATCGGCAGCTCGACCCTGCTCTATCACGGGCTCTACCCGCTGCTGATCGGCTTCAACTCGATCCCCAAGGTCGCGGTGGTGCCGATCCTGGTGATCTGGTTCGGCATCGGCACCGTGCCGGCCGTCATCACCGCCTTCCTGATCAGCTTCTTCCCGATCGTGGTGAATGTCGCCACCGGCATCGCGACCGTGGAGCCGGAGCTGCGCGACGTGCTGCGCGCCCTCGGCGCCCGGCACACCGACATCATCCGCAAGGTCGGCCTGCCGCGGGCGATGCCCTATTTCTTCGCCTCGCTGAAGATCTCGATCACGGTCGCCTTCGTCGGCTCCATCATCGCGGAGACGGTCGCGGCGAACAAAGGCATCGGCCACCTGATGATCCTGGCCTCGTCCCGCTTCGACGTGCCGCTGGTCTTCGCCGGGCTGATCGTCACCGCGATCATGGGCGTGGCGATGTATGTCGCCGCGGTGGCCATCGAGAACCGCACCACCGGCTGGGCCATGCGCGGCCAGAACGACCAGCAGCAGGTGAAGTTCGGCGGCGCCTGACGCCGCCGCGCGCCCCGCCGGGCGGGGGGGGGCCGGGGCCCCCCCCCCCCCCCCCGCAGCCGCACCAGCAGGCGCCAGATCGGCAGCACGAAGATGTTGCAGATCAGCGTGCGCACGAGGTGGAAGCCCAGCACCAGCGGCACGCCGACCTCCAGCG
>NZ_JBWXTD010000002.1:136084-148649 GCF_056682175.1 Falsiroseomonas sp. RANM36 | reverse complement strand
CCCGCGGGGGGGGGGGGGGGGGGGGGGGGGGGCGCGGGGGCGCCCCCCCCCCCCCCCCCCCGCGGGGGGGGGGGGGGGGGGGGGGGGGGGGGCCCTGCCCGCCCCTCAGCTCTTGCGCTCGCGGTTCGCCATGAAGCGCTCGAACTCCTCCTGGTCCTTCGCGCGGCGGAGTTGCTTCACGAAGTCCGAGAATTCCGCGGCCTGGGCGTCGAGCTGTCGGCGCTCCTCCTCGAGGCGGGCCAGGACGTTCTGGCGATACTCGTCGAAGGCGACATTGCCCGTGCTGCCGAGGCCCGGGACGTGCTCGCGCATGCGCTCGCGCATCCGCTCCTTCCAGGGGGTCATCCAGGCGGCTCCGTTACAGGACATGGCGGGTCTCCAGAGGAAGAAGAAGGCGAGAAGGGCGAGGCCGAGCGGCCACCAGAGAATGAAGCCCAGGATCATCACCGGCAGGCGCCAGCCGCGCAGCGGATGGCCACCCCAGGGCGCCCAGCGCGCGGCGCGGGCCTCCCGGCGCGCCTGCTTGAGCTGCTGCTTGTGCCAGCGCCAGGCCAGGTCGGGCGGCAGGTCGGAAGGCACCGCGGAGGAAGCGGCGGTCATCGTCGGTCGGCTCCTTCGTGCATGTGACGTGTCTATGTGACACACATTCACATATCGGCCCGAGCCGCGCGATGTCAAAGGCGTTTACATTACGACACACGCAGCAGCCGGCCGACCGCGTCCTCCAGCACCGCCTCGGGCGGCGGGGCGCCGGAGCCCGGCGGCGGCATGCCCGCGCGCTCCAGGCCCGCCAGCCCGTGAGAGATCGCCCAGACTTCGAGCGCCAGCAGGCGGACACGGTTAGGGTCGCCGCCCTCCGGCAACACGCGGGCGATGGCGCCGACCAGCGCGGCGAAGGGTCCGTCCGGCGCCTGATCGGAAGGAGGCGGCGTCGGATCGCGCCAGGCGAACATCACGCCGTAATAGCCCGGCTCCTCCCGCGCGAAAGCGAGATAGGCATGGCCCATGGCGAGCAGCCCCTCGCGCACGCCCTTCCCGATCGCGGCGTCCTTGAGCCGGGCGCCGAAGGCTTCGAAGCCGCGACGGCAGAGCTCCGACAGCAGCGCGTCCTTGTCACGGAAGTGGCGGTAGGGGGCGGAAGGCGAGACGCCGGCCAGCCGCGCGGCCTCGACCAGGGTGAAGCCATGCGGGCCGCGCTCCGCGGCGAGTTGCCGCGCGGCCTCGATCAGGGCCTCCTTGAGATTGCCGTGGTGATACCCGCGGCGGCAGAAGCCGAAAGGCGCGGCGCCCTCGGCCTGCTCCTCGGCGCGCCGTCCCCAGGGGCCGCGCGATGTGTGCCAGCGTGACATTGCGCCGATATGGCACGCCGGGCGGCGATTCCCTACGGCTTCAACGCGCGGGATAGACCCGCGGATAGGTGATCTGCTCCGGCGGGCCGGGTGCGCGAATGTCGCCGGTGCGGCCGCAGGCGGCGAGCAGCAGGGCTAGCGCGCCGAGCGCGAGGATGCGCCTCATGCCAGCCGCTCCTTCCACTCGGCCGCCATCTTCGCGACATTCGCCGGCGCGGTGCCGCCATAGCTGGTGCGGGACCGGACGGAAGCGCCGACGCTCAGCACGTCGAACACGCCTTGGGTGATGCGCTTCTCCACGGACTGCATCTCCACAAGCGACAGGCCGGCGAGGTCCGCGCCCTTCTGCTCCGCCATCGCCACCAGCTTCCCCGTCACATGATGCGCGTCGCGGAAGGGCATCTTCAATTCGCGCACCAGCCAGTCGGCGAGGTCGGTCGCGGTAGAGAAGCCGGCGCCCCCCCCCCCCCCCCCCCGCGCCCCGCCGGGCGGCGGGGCGCTTGCGCCCCGCGCCGCCCCGCGTCATGCCTGCGCGCATGATCGGGATCGACTGGGGCACCACCAGCCTGCGCGCCTACCGGCTGGGGCCGGGCGGCGCGGTCACCGACCGGCTGGACCGGCCGGGCGGCATCCTCACCGTGGCCACCGGCGGCTTTCCCGACGCGCTGCGGGACGCCGTCGGCCCCTGGCTCGCCGCCGGCGAGCGCCGCGTGCTGCTCTGCGGCATGGTCGGCAGCCGCCAGGGCTGGGTGGAGGCGCCCTATCTGCGCTGCCCCGCCGGGCCCGCCGAGATCGCCGCCGCCACCGTCCCTGTCCCCTTCGAGGCCGCCGAGATCCGCCTGGTGCCCGGCCTGACGACCGAGGACGCGGACGGCATCCCCGATGTGATGCGCGGCGAAGAGACGAAGCTCGTTGCGCTGGCCGGCGGGCTGGACGACGCGCTCGCCTGCATGCCCGGCACCCACAGCAAATGGGCGCGGCTGGAATCCGGCCGCGTGACGCATTTCACCACCCACATGACGGGCGAAAGCTTTGCCGCGCTCTCCGCCCACACCATCCTGGCGCGCACCAGCACCGACGGTCCGCACCAGCCGGCGGCCTTCGCAGAGGGCGTCGCCCGAGCGCGCCAGCCGGGCGGGCTGCTGCACCACCTCTTCGGCGCCCGCACGCTGAACCTGATGGGTCGCCTGCCGGAGGCCGAAACGCGCAGCTACCTCTCGGGCCTGCTGATCGGCCATGAGGTCGCGGCCGCGCTGGCCGAGCATCCCGTGACGCAGGTGGAACTGGTGGGCGCCGCGGAGCTCGCTGCGCTCTATGGCCATGCGCTGGAACTCTCGGGCGTCGCCGTGCGCCGGCACGACCCGGACCTCGTCGCCGCCGGCCTGCACCGGATCGGAGGCAGCCTCGGATGGATCTGACGCATTGGCTCGCCCGCTGCCCGCTCGTCGCCATCCTGCGCGGGGTGCGGCCGGCGGAGGCGGAGGCGATCGGCGAGGCGCTGATCGCCGAGGGCATCGCGGTGATCGAGGTGCCGCTGAACTCGCCCGATCCGCTCGACAGCATCGGCCGGCTCGCCCGGCGCTGCGGCGACCGCGCGCTGGTCGGCGCGGGCACGGTGCTCGACCCCGCCGACTGCGCCCGCATCGCGGAAGCCGGCGGGCGGCTGGTGGTGACGCCGCATGCCGACCCGGAGGTGGTGCGCGCGGCGAAGGCGGCGGGGATGCTCGCCGTGCCCGGCTTCTTCACGCCGGGCGAGGCCTTCGCGCTGCTCAAGGCCGGCGCCGACGGGCTGAAGCTGTTCCCCGCCGAGGCCGCCTCCCCCGCCGTGCTGAAGGCCCTGCTCGCCGTGCTGCCCAAGGGCACGCCGATCCTGCCGGTGGGCGGCATCGAGCCCGGCAACATGGGACCGTGGCGGGCAGCCGGCGCAGCCGGCTTCGGGATCGGCAGCGCGATCTATCGCCCGGGCGACGACGCGCCCAAGGTCGCCGCCAAGGCGCGCGCGCTGCGGAATGCCCTGGCCGCCGCTTGAAACGCGGCGCGGGCGCTTCTATTGCGGGATGGCGGCCGCGAGGCCGTGTCCAGGGAGGCAATGAACATCATGATCGCCCGTCGCTCGATCCTTCTCGCCGGGGCCGCCGGCTTTGCGGCGCCGGCGCTGGTGCGCCCCGCCTCCGCGCAGGAGGTGACGCTCCGCCTGCACCACTTCCTGCCAGCCGTCTCCAACGTGCACCGGCACTTCCTGCAGCCCTGGGCGCAGAAGATCGCCACCGAGAGCCAGGGCAAGCTGCGCATCCAGATTTTCCCCTCGATGCAGCTCGGCGGCGCCCCGCCGCAGCTCTACGATCAGGCGCGCGACGGCGTGGCCGACATCATCTGGACGCTGCCCGGCAACACGCCCGGCCGCTTCCCCAGGATCGAGGTGTTCGAGCTGCCCTTCGTCGCGCATCGGCTGGCCGTGCCGAACGCCAAGGCCTGCTGGGAATTCACCGAGAAGCACCTGCGCGACGAATTCCGCGAGGTCCACCCGATCACCGTCTGGGCGCATGACGGCGGCTCCATCCATTCCAACAAGGAAATCCTCCGCATGGAGGATCTGCGCGGCCTGAAGCTGCGCTTCCCGACGCGCCAGGCCGGCGAGGCGCTGCGCGCCCTCGGCGCCGCGCCGATCGGCCTGCCCATCCCGCAGGTGCCGGAGGCGCTGAGCCAGCGCGTGATCGACGGCGCGGTGGTGCCGTGGGAGGTCGTGCCCTCCATCCGCCTGCAGGAGCTCGTGCGCAACCACACGGAGATCCCGGGCAGCCCGACGCTCTATGCCGCGACCTTCATCCTGGCGATGAACCCGGCCAAGTACCAGTCCCTGCCGGCCGAGCTGAAGCAGGTGCTGGACGCCAATTCCGGCATGGTCGCCGCCGAGATGGCCGCGAAGGTCTGGGACGAGCAGGGCCCCGTGGTGCGCGCCATGGTGGAGCGGCGGCGGGACAACAAGATCGTGCAGATCTCCGAAGCCGAGAAACAGCGCTGGATGGAAGCGACGAAGCCGGTGGTGGACAGCTGGGTCGCCGGGTCGCGCGAGAAGGGCTTCGACGGCGCCGCCCTGCTGGCCGATGCGAGCGCGCTGATCGCGAAGAACGCCGGCGGGGTCGGCTGAGCCGGACGCGCCGGTGAGCGGGGACACAGGCAGCGCCGGGCCGCCTTCCGGCCCGGTGCCGCTGATGGCGCGCGCGCTCGCCTTCCTCGGCGGCGCATCCCTGCTCGTCGCCGCCTGCGTCACCACCATCTCGGTCGTGCTGCGCTGGACCACGAGCCAGCCGATCCGCGGCGACTTCGAGATCGTCTCGATCGCCTCCGGCGTCGGCGTGTTCGGCTTCCTCGCCTATGGCACGCTGATGCGCACCAACATCCTGGTGGACAGCTTCACCACCTGGCTGCCGCGCCGCCTCAACGACGCGATCGACGCCTTCTGGCTGCTGGTCTGGGCGGCACTGACGCTGTGGCTGGCGGAGCGCATGGTGCTCGGCGCGCTCGACACGCTGCGCAGCGGCACGCGCACCATCGGCCTGCTGGCCCTGCCCTACTGGTGGGCCATCGCCATCGGCGCCTTCTGCTTCGCCGCCGTGGGGCTGATGGCGCTGTGGTGGGTGCCGCGGCTGCTGCGCGGCCGAAGCTGATGGCGCCCGAATTCGTCCTGGCCGCGACCGGCTTCGCGGTGCTGCTCGGCCTGATCGCGCTGCGCGCGCCGGTGGGGCTTTCGATGCTGCTGGTCGGGATGGGCGGCTATGTCCACATCCTGGACTGGACCGCCCTCGGCAACTACCTCAAGACCACGCCCTACCACCTGTTCTCCAACTACACCCTCTCGGTCATCCCGCTCTTCATCCTGATGGGCGCGCTGGCGGAGCGCGGGGGGCTCGCGCGCGACCTGTTCGCGGCGGCGAATGCGCTGGTCGGGCGCAAGCCGGGCGGGATGGCGATGGGCGTGATCGGCGCCTGCGCCTGCTTCGGCGCGGTCTGCGGATCCTCCGTCGCGACCACCGCCACCTTCGGCCGCGCCGCGCTGCCGGAGCTGCGCCGCTACGGCTACGATCCCGGCTTCTCCACCGGCACCATCGCGGTCGGCGGCACGCTCGGCATCCTGATCCCGCCTTCCGTGATCCTCGTGGTCTATGCGATCAGCACCGAGCAGAACATCGCCAAGCTGTTCATGGCCGCGCTGATCCCGGGGCTGATCGCCGCCTCGCTCTACCTCGTGGCGATCTGGCTGGTGATCCGCGCGAAGCCCGAGCTCGGCCCGCCCGGCGAGGTGCCGAGCGCGGCGGAGAAGCGCGAGGCCTTCCTCAACGTCATCCCGGTGCTGCTGATCGCCGTCGTGGTCGTGGGCGGCATCTATGGCGGCGTCTTCACGCCGACCGAGAGTGCCGCCGTCGGCGTCATCGCGACGCTCGCGGTCGGCGTGGTGCGCGGCACGCTGCGCGGGCGGCACATCCGGGAGGCGCTGTTCGCCACCGCCGAGACCACGGCGATGATCTTCGTCATCCTGCTGGGTGCGGAGGTGTTCAACGCCTTCCTGGCGCTCAGCCAGGCGCCCGACCTGCTCGCCCTCTGGATCACCGAGCAGGACTTTCCGCCCTACGGCGTGCTGGTCCTGCTGCTGGTCGCCTACATCATCCTCGGCGCGGTGATGGACGAGCTGGCGATGATGCTGCTGACGCTGCCGGTCTTCTTCCCGGTGATCACCGCGCTCGATTTCGGCCTCACCACCGAGGAGACGGCGATCTGGTTCGGCATCCTGGTGCTCTGCGTCGTCGGCATCGGGCTGACGGCGCCACCGATCGGGCTGAACGTCTTCGTCATCTCGTCGCTGGCGCGCGACGTGCCGATCACCCGCACCTACATGGGCGTGCTGCCCTTCCTGGGGATGGACCTGATCCGCCTGGCGCTGCTGGTCGCCTTCCCGGCGCTCTCGCTCTGGCTGGTGAACGCGCTCAGTTGACGTCCGGGCCGGCGAGGGGCAAGCCCTGGCCAAACGGAGGACCCGACGCATGGCCGACG
This sequence comes from Falsiroseomonas sp. RANM36, assembly GCF_056682175.1. Classification (NCBI taxonomy): domain Bacteria; kingdom Pseudomonadati; phylum Pseudomonadota; class Alphaproteobacteria; order Acetobacterales; family Roseomonadaceae; genus Falsiroseomonas; species Falsiroseomonas sp. RANM36. The sequence goes on along the minus strand of NZ_JBWXTD010000002.1, from coordinate 142,251 downwards.
CCTTCATCTGCGACGCCGCCCGCACCCCCATCGGCCGCTACGCCGGCGCGCTGAAGGAGGTCCGCACGGACGACCTCGCCGCCGTCCCGATCAAGGCGCTGAAGGCGCGCAACCCCGGCCTCGACTGGGCGGCGGTGGAGGACGTGATCTTCGGCTGCGCCAACCAGGCCGGCGAGGACAACCGCAACGTCGCGCGCATGGCGCTGTTGCTGGCCGGCCTGCCGGACAGCATTCCCGGCAGCACGGTGAACCGGCTCTGCGGCTCCGGCATGGATGCCGTCGGCATCGCGGCGCGCGCCATCAAGGCGGGCGAGACCGAGCTGATGCTGGCCGGCGGCGTCGAGAGCATGACCCGCGCGCCCTTCGTCATGGGCAAGTCGCCGGAAGCCTTCGGCCGCACCGCCGAGATCTACGACACCACCATCGGCTGGCGCTTCGTGAACCCGAGGATGAAGGCCGAATACGGCATCGATTCCATGCCGGAGACCGCCGAGAACGTCGCGCAGGAATTCCAGGTGAGCCGCGCCGACCAGGACGCCTTCGCGTGGCGCTCGCAGCAGCGGGCCGGTCGCGCCATGGCCGCGGGCCGCTTCAAGGAAGAGATCGTCCCGGTGACCATCCCCCGCCGCAAGGCCGATCCCGTCGTGGTGGACACCGACGAGCATCCCCGCCCCGACACCACGCTGGAGGCGCTGGCGAAGCTGCCGACGCCCTTCCGCAAGGAAGGCGGCACGGTGACGGCGGGCAATGCCTCCGGCGTGAATGACGGCGCCTGCGCCATCCTCGTCGCCAGCGAGGCCGCCGCGCGCAAGCACGGCCTGACGCCGCGGGCGCGCGTGGTGGCGGCCGCGACGGCGGGCGTCGCCCCGCGCATCATGGGCTTCGGCCCGGCGCCGGCGGTGCGCCGGCTGCTCGCCAAGACCGGCATCGCGATCGGCGATGTCGGCGTGATCGAGCTGAACGAGGCCTTCGCCGCGCAGGGCCTGGCCGTCACGCGCGACCTCGGCCTGCCGGACGACGCCGAGCATGTGAACCCGAATGGCGGCGCCATCGCGCTCGGCCATCCGCTCGGCATGAGCGGCGCGCGGCTGGTGCAGACCGCGGTGGCGGAGCTGCATCACCGCAAGGAGCGCTATGCCGTGGTGACGATGTGCATCGGCGTCGGCCAGGGCATTGCCATGCTGCTCGAGCGCGTCTGAACACGGAGGCCCGTGGATCTCGCCATGTTCCTCCAGCTCCACGACATCGCCGTCCACGCCGTCGTCGAAGGCCCGCCGCCGACCGCGGATGCCGCGCCGATCCTGATGCTGCATTCCATCGGCACGAACCTGCATGTCTTCGACCCGCAGGCGGCCGCACTCGCGCGCAGCCACCGCGTCATCCGCATGGACCTGCGCGGCCATGGCTTGTCGGGCGTCACCGCCGCCCCCGGCAGCATGTCCCGCCATGCGCAGGATGCGCTCGCGCTGCTCGATGCGCTCGGCATCCGGCAGGCGCATGTCGTCGGCCTGTCCATCGGCGGGCGTATCGCGCAGCAGATCGCCGCCGAGGCGCCGGACCGCGTCGCCTCGCTGGTGCTGATGGACACCGCCGCGGAATTCCCGCCGCCCGAGGGCTGGCAGCAGCGCATCGAGATCGTCGCCGCGCAGGGCATGGCGGGGCTCGCGGACATGGTCATGCCGCGCTGGGTGGTGGATGCCTCGCTCGCGTCCTCCCACGGGCTTCGCCGCATGCTGCTTGGAACGGACCCGCAGGGCTACGCCGCCTCCGCGGCGGCGCTGCGCGATGCGCGCGCGGCCGAGATCGCCGGGCGCATCGCCTGCCCCACCACGGTGATCGTCGGCGAGCGCGACATCGCGACGCCGCCCGCGACTGCCGAGGCGCTGCGCGACATGATCCCCGGCGCGACGTTGATCACCATCCCCGAGGCCGCGCATATCCCGACGCTGGAAGCGGCCGAGGCGGTGAACGCCGCGCTGCTCGGCCATTTCGCCGCGCTGGCGCCGCAACCGGGCGCGGAGGGCGGCCTCGCCATCCGCAAGGCGGTGCTGGGGGAGGCGCATGTCGCGCGCGCGCAGGCGAACACCACGCCGCTCGACGCCGCCTTCCAGGAGTGGATCACCGCCAATGTCTGGGGCGGCGTCTGGACCCGCCCCGGCCTGCCGCGCCACACCCGCAGCCTGCTGACGCTTGCCATGATGGCAGCCCTCGGCCGGCACGAGGAGTTCGAGCTGCATGTCCGCGCCACCCGCAACACCGGCGTGACGCCGGAGGAGATCGCGGAAGTGCTGCTGCAGGTCGGCGCCTATGCGGGGGTTCCCGCGGCGAATTCCGCGCTTAAGATCGCGAGGCGCGTCCTGCAGGAAGAGGCGGGCTGACCCTGCCCCTGCCGCAGGCTTCGCCCAGAAGGCCGCACGGCAAGGAAGGCACACGGTGAGCGACCCGATCCCCTATCGCCGGCCCGATCCGGCGACGCAGCCGCCGCTCGACAGCCCTGCCTATGGCAGCACGCACAAGCGGCACCCGAAGCAACCTTTGCTGCGCATCCCGCATACCCTGACCGAGACCAGCGCGCCGCGCTTCGACGCCGCGCGCTATCCCGCCCATGCCGATATGAGCCAGGTGAAGGGCAAGGGCGCGCTCGGCGAGCGCATCATCGTCGCCGGCCGCATCACGGACGAGGATGGCCGCCCGCAGCGCGGCGTGATGGTGGAGGTGTGGCAGGCCAATGCGTCGGGCCGCTACCACCATCCGCGCGACCAGCACGACGCGCCGCTCGATCCCAACTTCGAGGGGCGCGCGCGCATCTTCACCGACGACGAAGGGAACTACAGCTTCGTCAGCGTGAAGCCCGGCGCCTATCCCTGGCGGAACCACTGGAACGCCTGGCGGCCCATCCACATCCATTTCGGCCTGCACGGCGCCGGCTTCGCCCAGCGCATGATCACCCAGATGTATTTCCCGGGCGATCCGCTGCTCGACCTCGACCCGATCTTCCTCTCCACGCCCGACAAGGCGGCGCGGGAACGGCTCGTCTCGAAGTTCGACCTCGAGATCACGAAGCCCGAATGGGCGCTCGGCTACCGCTTCGACATGGTGCTGCGCGGCCGCGAGGCCACGCCCTTCGAGAAGGCCTGAGGCGATGACCGCAGCCACCGCGCACCAGACCGCCGGTCCCTACTGGCACATGATCGATTTCCCCGAATGGGCGGACCTGCTCCGCGCCGGTTCGGGCAACGAGGCCGTGCAGGGCGAGCGCATCACGCTGACGGGCCGCATCACCGATGGCGAGGGCGCGCCGGTCGCCGACGGCATGGTGGAGATCTTCCAGGCCGGGCCGGACGGAAAGTACGAGGACGTCTTCCACGGCTTCGGCCGCGCCGCGACGGATGCCGAGGGCGTGTTCCGCTTCACCACGCTGAAGCCCGGCCCGGTGCCCGGCCGCGGCAATGCGATGCAGGCGCCGCACATCGAGATCGCGATCTTCGCCCGCGGCCTGATGCAGCATCTGGTCACCCGCGCCTATTTCGAGGGCGAGGCGCTGAACGCCACCGATCCCGTGCTGGCGATGGTGGAGGATCCGGCGCGCCGCGCGACGCTTGTGGCGAAGCCGCAGGGCGACGGCGTCTGGCGCCTCGACATCCGCCTCCAGGGCGAGGGCGAGACCGTCTTCCTGGACGTGTGACGCCGATGAGCGTGCATCCCGCCGACGCGCCCGTGTACGGCGCCGTCTATGGCTCCGACGCGATGCGCGCCATCCTTGGCGAGCCCGCCGCGCTGCAGCGCATGCTGGATTTCGAGGCGGCGCTCGCTCGCGCCCAGGCCCGCCTCGGCCTGATCCCCGCCGAGGCCGCCTCCGCGATCACCGCAGCCGCCGACGCGGCGAAGCTCGACCTTCCCGCGCTCGCCGCCGCCACGCGCAACATGGGTTTTTGCACGGTCGGCCTGGTGAAGCAGCTCTCCGCGCTCGCGGGCGCCGAGGCGGGCCGGTGGACGCATTGGGGCGCGACCACCCAGGACGTGCTGGACACCGCGCTGGTGCTGCAGCTGCGCGACGCGATCGCGTTGCTGGACGCGGATCTGACCCGCCTGATCGCCGCTTTCGGAAAACGCGCGCGCGCGCATCGCGACACGGTCATGCCCGGCCGCACCCATGCGCAGCAGGCGCTGCCGATCACCTTCGGCTACAAGGTGGCACTCTGGCTCGACCCGCTGATCGGCATGCGCGAGCGCCTGGCGCAGCTCCGCCCGCGCGTGCTGCGGCTGCAATTCGGCGGCGCGGTCGGCACCCTCGCCTCGCTCGGCGAACACGGCCCGCGCGTCGCGGCGGAACTGGCGAAGGAACTCGACCTCGCGCTTCCCGCCATCACCTGGCATGTCGCGCGCGACGGCATCGCGGAACTCGGCTGCTGGTGCGGCATCCTCGGCGGCACGCTCGCCAAGCCCGCCACCGACATCCTGTGGCTGATGCAGTCGGAGGTCGGCGAGGCCAGCGAGCCCGCAGCCCCGGGCAAGGGCGGCAGCTCCACCATGCCGCAGAAGCGCAACCCGATCGGCTGCGAATACGTGATCGCCCAGGCGCGCGGCGCGCAGGCGCAGATCCCGCTGCTGCTCGGCGCCATGCTGCACCAGCATGAGCGCGGCGCCGGCCCGATGCAGGAGGAACACCTCGCCCTCGGCCAGATCCTGCTGCTGACGCATGGCGCGCTCGCCACGCTGCTGCCGATCGCCGAAGGGCTGGAGGTGGACGCCGCGCGCATGCGCCGCAACCTCGACGCGGGCGGCGGGCTGATCATGGCGGAGGCGGTGATGATGGGCCTCGCCCCGCAGCTCGGCCGCGGCGCCGCGCATGACGCGGTGCATCAGGCCTGCGACATCGCGCTCGCCGAAGGGATTCCGCTCGCCGCCGCGCTCGCGCGCGACGCGCGCATCGCCGCGCTGCTCGATGCCGAGGGCATCGCGCGCCTGACCGATCCGGCGGGCTATCTCGGCGCGGCGCAGGCCTTCACGGATGCGGTGCTGGCGCGCGCGGGCGCGTTAGCCTTCAATGCTGCGCGACCGCGCGCTCCAGCGTCGCGACCGCGCAGGACAGGCTGAACGGCTTCGCCAGGAAGGCCGCGTCGGGCAGGGCGTGGCGGGGATCGGCCTCGCGCACGCGGCCGGAGGCATAGACCACCGGCAGGTCCGGCCGCAGCCGGCGCGCCGCGCGCGCCAGCACGAAGCCGTTCGCGCCCGGCAGGTTGATGTCGGTCAGCAGCGCGGCGAGATCGTCGCGCGACGCCACCACCAGCAGCGCGGATTCCGCGTCCTCGGCCTCCAACACCTGGAAGCCGGCCTCGACGAGCGCTTCCGCGAGCGTACCGCGAACCAGCGGATCGTCCTCCACGAGAAGCAGCAGGCGCGACGCGGCCATGGGCGTGCAGCGACCTCCGAGATCGTCGCGCGGAGACTGCGGCAGCGTGCCGGATGCGTCGCGTGACACTTGCGTGAGGCACGCCGACGCGATCAGCCGAGATCCACGACGACCTCGCCCAGCCCCGCGAAGCCGCCGACCACACGCTGTCCGCCCTCCACGAAAAGCAGACCCGTCCAGCTTCCCGTCGTGACAACCTGCCCGGCCTCCAGGTGCAGCCCGAAGGCATGCAGATGGTTGGCCAGGCGCGTGAGCGAGAGCAGCGGATCGCCCGCCGGATTGCTGCCGCGCTTCTCCACCTGCAGTTGCCCGCCGCAGCGTTGCGTCACCGTCAGGTCGTTCAGGTCATGGCTGCGCCAGCCCGGCACCTCGGCGCCGCAGACCAGGCCGGCATGGGCGATGTTGTCGGCCATGTTCTCCACCAGCGAAACCGCCTTCAGGTCGGCGTAGCGGCTGGCGACGAGTTCCACCGCCGGGAAGCAGGCGGCGATCGCCTCCGACACCTCCTCGCGGGACCAGGGCGTGCCGCGCGGCGGCAGGTCGCGACCGAGGCGGAAGGCGATCTCGGTCTCGATGCCGATGCGCCCGCCCTTCGGCACGGGCCATGTCGCCGGGGCGCCCTTGATGCCGCGCGCATCCAGCAGCGCGGCGGAGGGCGGCGCATTCGCCGGGGTCGCGCATTTGTAGCCGCCGATAGTCCCGCCGAGGCGGCGCAGTACCTCGCGCTGGATCGCCCAGGACGCCGCCTCGTCGG
>NZ_JBWXTD010000002.1:116783-135984 GCF_056682175.1 Falsiroseomonas sp. RANM36 | reverse complement strand
GCAGCGGCAGCACATGCGTCGCCGCGCGCTCGCCCACCGCGCGCAGGAAGCCGCAGCGCTCGTAGAACAGGAAGGCCGAGGCCGGCGCGCGCACGCGCAGCCGCGGCCAGCCCGCCTCCCCCGCGCCGGCGACGATCGCCGCGAGCAGGGCGCGCCCCGCGCCATGCCCGCGCGCGGCGCGGCGCACATACAGCCGGCGCACGCGCCCGGCCTCCTCCTGCAGATACGGATCGCGCGTCAGCCCGCCGAGGCCGAGCAGCGCATCCCCGGCGAAGGCGCCGAACAGCGCCTCGCCCGGCCCGTCGAAGCGCTGCGCGCCGCGCTCCCAATCCTCCTGCAGCACCTCCAGCATCCGCTGGCCGTCGGCGAGCGCATCCGCCGCCAGTTCCGGGAAGGCGGGCGGCAGATGGCGGAACAGCGCGACGCGGATCGGCAGCCTGGCGCGCATCTCAGCCGACCCTCCGGTTGTCGCCAGGACGCAGCCGCAGCCCGGGGCGCAGATGGCGGAAGGGCAGGATCGCCGGATCGGCGACCACCGGCCCCGGCGCCGCGGCCACCAGCACCGCGCGTGCGATCGGCTGGAAGTCGGCGCGGAAATGCACGCTCGACTTCAGCGCCAGGATCTTCTGTGCGGCCGGCTCGACGCCGAGGTGGCGGAACAGCGCCTGGTCATAGGCCTGCATCTTGCGCGAGGCGACGATCACCGCGACGCCGCCGATTCCGATCAGCGCGCAGGGTCCGAGATCGGCGCGGTTGCCCGCGGCCATCGGACCGGTGCAGGTGAAGCGCCCGTCGCTGAGCGCGAGCACCCGCGCCTCCACCTCCAGCGGCGCGCCGTCGGACTTGCCGCCGAGAGCGAGCGAGACCTGTGCCCCCTCCCCCGCGGCGTGGCAGGCGGCCGCGCTCTCCGCGTCGTTGATCAGGCCGAGCACGGCGCCTTCCGCGCGCTGCGCCAGCAGCTCCGCCAGCAGACCGGTCGTGTCGCCATGCCCGCCGCCGCCGGGATTGTCCTGCGTGTCGGCGATCACCACCGGCCCCTTCGCGTCCTTCGCGAGTGCGATGGCCTGCGCCACCGCCTCCTTCGCTTCCAGGATCGGCTGGGCGAATTCCGTCTCCCGCAGGCGCAGCTCCTTCAGCAGCGCGTCGGCCGCCGCGTCCGCCGCGTCCTGCGTCACGCCATAGGCCACCAGCGCGCAGCCGCAATCGGCGAAATCGGCATAGGGGAAGCCGAAGCAGAGCGAGAGTTCCGCCGCGCCGAGCTTCGCCGAGATGCCCTGGCGCGCCGCCATCACCTCCGCCATGGGGGGCACCAGCGTGCACTGGCTGGTGATGGGGATCAGGTAGTCGAGCTGCCGGAACGCCTTGGCGAAGGGTTGTTGGCGCGCGATGCGGGCCAGCAGCAGCGTCATCGCGCGCGCGCCGGCCTCCTTCATGTCCACATGCGGATAGGTGCGAAAGGGGCAGAGGATGTCGGCGTCGCGCACCATCGCGGCCGTCAGGTTGCAATGCGGGTCGAGGCTGGCGGCGATCGGCACGCCGGGCCCGAGGATGGCGCGCGCGCGCCGCAGCAGCTCGCCTTCCGCATCGGGGAAATGCTCCGCCACCATCGCGCCATGCAGGTCGAGATAGAGGCCGTCGAGCGGCCCCTCATCCAGCGCCGCCTGCAGATCATGGAAGATCAGCGACGCCAGCCGCTCGAAGGCCTCCGCGCTGACGGGACCCGCCGGGTTGGCGAAGCCCCAGGAAAGCGGCGCGATGGAAACGCCCGCGGCCTCGGCTTCCCGGATCGCGCCGGCCGCGGGTACCGCCGTGTCGCGCAGCTCCCCCACCAGCGTCGCCGGCCGCTGCACGGCGGGCCAGCCGCCGGGCTCCCGAAAATCGCGCCAGGTGGTCGGCCGTGGGGCGAAGGAATGGCTCTCGTGCAGGAAGCCGCCGATCGCGATGCGCATCTTGCTCAGTCTCTCGAAACCCCGGCGGCTGCGACCACGGCATCCGCCAGCACCACCAGCCCCGCCTCCGCCCAGGCGGGCGTGATGCTCTCGGCCTCGTTGTGGCTGATGCCGCCATGGCAGGGGCAGAACAGCATCACCGAAGGCACGCGCCGCGCCACATAGACCGCATCATGCCCGATCGCCGTCGGCATTTTTCGGACGTTGACGCCGCGCGACTTCGCAGCGGCTTCCAGATGGGCGACCAGGGCGGGATCGAAGGGCGTGGCCGGCGAGATCCAGAAATCCTCGATGGCGATCGCGACGCCGCGGCGTGCCGAGATGCCCGCGGCCTCCGCGCGCATCGTCGCGGCCAGCGCGGCAAGCTGGTCCTCGTGGTCGTGGCGCGTGTCCAGGCTGAACCACACGCGGCCCGGCACGACGTTGCGGCTGTCCGGATGCAGCGTCATCCGCCCGATGGTCGCCCGCGCGCCGGCCGCCAGCGCCGCGCGCTCGATCATCAACGCGCATTCGGCCGCCGCCATCAGCGCATCCTTCCGCCCGGCCATGGCGCTGCCGCCATGCGCGTCCTCGCCGATGACGGTCACCTCGAACCAGTGCTGCGCCAGCGCATGGGTGACGAGGCCGAGGTCGAATCCCTCGCGCTCCAGCACCGGACCCTGCTCGATGTGCAATTCGAAATAGGCGCCGAGATCCCGCAGCGCCGCCGGATCGGCCTGCCCCGCCCAGCCGATGCGCGACAGCTCCGCGCCGAACACCGCGCCGGCGCTGTCGGTCTTCGCCAGCACCTCGGATTCCGGGAAGATGCCCATCGCCGCGCCGGAGCCCATCATCGGCGGGGAGAAGCGGGCGCCTTCCTCGTTGGTCCAGTTGATCAGCGCGACCGGCGCCTCCGTCTCCACGCCCGCTTCGTGCAGCGCGCGCAGGATTTCCAACCCTGCCAGCACGCCGAGCACGCCGTCGAATTTTCCGCCCGTCGGCTGCGTGTCCAGGTGACTGCCGATCGCCACCGGCTTGCGCGACGGATCGCGCCCCGGCCGCGTCAGCACCATGTTCCCGACGCGATCCACGCTGAGCGTCGCGCCCGCCGCGGCGGCCTGCTTCGCCAGCAGATGCCGCGCCTCGGAATCGAGGTCGGTCAGCGTCTGCCGGTTGCAGCCGCCCTTCGGCGTGGCGCCGATGCGGGCGTATTCCATCAGGCTGTCCCACAGCCTGGCGCCGGAGACCGGGAGGTTTCCCTTCATCGGAAGAACTCTCGTTGGGGCATCCGATTCAGACCTTCGGTGCTCGCCGCCTGCGGCGTCTGCGCGCCTGCGGTCATCGGATGCCCTCCACCCCGCACCATTCCGCCATGGTCAGCGCGATGGCGCGCGTGATGTCGTGCATGGAATCCAGCCCGACGCTCTCGTCGATGCCATGGATCTCCTGCGCATCCGGCCCGAAGCAGGCCACCGGCGTGCCCTGGTAGAGCTGGAAGAAGCGCCCGTCCGTCAGCCCCGTCGCCGGATACTGGCGCAAATCCCCGCCCGTCACCTCGGCATAGCTCCGCATCGCCAGCGTGACGATCGGCGCCTGCATGTCGAAGACGCAGGGGTCTGCGTGGAAGCCGCGGAACTCGACCTTCACCTTGGCGCCCTTCAGCGCCGCGTCGTCGCGCGCCGCATCCACGATGCGCTCGATGTCGGCGCGGACGCGATCCGCGCTGTTGCCCACCATCACGCCCACCCGCAGCCCCAGCCTCGCCCGTGTCGCGACCGAGCTGTTCCACTCGCCGCCCTCGAAGGTTCCGAGATTGACGTTTACCGGATGGTTAACGCCGCGGAAGCTGGCGTGGATGTGCTCGGCGCGGTTCATCTCGCGCTCATAGGCCTCGAAGCGTGACCAGATCGCCATCGCCGCCTCGATGGCGTTCACCCCGGCCTGCTTGTCCCGAACATGGGCGGGGCGGCCGGTGACCGTGACGAAGGCCCAGACGACGCCGACCTCGGCCGAATACATCGCCGGCAGGCCGGGGCCGGGCTCGGGGATGATCGCGGCCTGGCAGGGCGGCATCGCGACCATGCAGGCCAGCGCGCCGTTGCCGCTGCATTCCTCCTCGATCACGGAATGCATCTGCACCTCGGCCGCGGGCTGCAGCCCGGCCTCCTTCAGGGCGCGAAAGGCGGTGACATAGCTTATGATGCCGGCCTTCATGTCGCCGGCGCCGCGACCATACATCCGCCCCCCGCGGATCGCGGGCTCATAGGGCGGCGTGGTCCATTCATCCGCGGCCCCGTCCGGCACCACGTCCACATGCCCCTGCAGCACCAGGGACCGCCCGGTGGCGCTGCGCGGGCGGTGCACCGCGACGACGTTGTCGCGCCCGTCATACGACATCAGCGGCGGCGAGAAGCCGGGATGCGCCTTGAGCTTCTCGACCTCGACCGGCACGCGCTGTGCCGCGAGGCCAAGCCCCTCGTAGATCCGCGCCATCTCGTTCAGCGCGGAGGCCTCGTTCCCCAGCGTGGAGGGGCAGCGCACCAGGCGCTCCAGCAGGCGCACGGACTCCCCACGCAGCGCCTCGCAAGCATCCAGGATCGCGCGCCGCGCGCCCGGGTCCAACTCCGTCATGCCGTCCTTCCCGCCGTCAGGTGGCAGGCCTAACCTGCCAAAGATGAAGGCATTCGCCCACCCTGCCGAGGCGCGGCACGATCCGCACTTCTTCCTGATGCGCGGCCGCGTCCGCCCGAATTTCGAGGTGCCAGCCCGGGCCGAGGCGTTGCGCGCCGGGCTGTCCGAGCTTGGCATCCTTCCCGAGATCCCGCCGGAAGCGCCGCGCGCTGCGCTGGAGGCGGTGCACACGCCGGACTACCTCGACTTCCTGCGCGACGCCCCCGCCGCCTGGGCCGCGCTGCCCGAGCCGGGGCCGGAGGTCGTCGGCAATATGCACCCGACGCCCGAGATGCTGATGCAGGATGCGCGCCGGCCGAAGGGTCTCGTCGGCCAGGCCGGCTGGTACAGCGCCGACACCGCCTGCCCCATCGGCCCCGGCACGTTTGAGGCCGCCATCGGCGCCGCCGCCTGCGCGCTGGCCGCGGCGAGCGAAGCGGCGGAGGGCCGCACCGCCTATGCGCTCTGCCGCCCGCCCGGCCACCACGCCTATGCCGCGCGCGCGGGCGGCCATTGCTACGTCAACAACGCCGCCCTCGCCGCCCAGGCGCTTCGCGGCGCGGGCGCGGCGCGCGTCGCCGTCCTCGACATTGACAGCCACCACGGCAACGGAACTCAAGGAATATTCTGGCTGCGGGGCGACGTGCTGACCGTCTCGGTGCATGGCGACCCGGATGGCTACTATCCCTGGTTCGTCGGCCGCGCCGAGGAACGCGGCGATGGCGATGGCGAGGAGCGCAACCTGAACCTGCCGCTGGCGCAGGGCACCGGCGATGCCGGCTGGCTGGAGGCCATCGGGACCGGCCTCGCTGCCATCCGCGCCTTCCGGGCGGAGGCGCTGGTCGTCTCCCTAGGCTTCGATGCCTCCGAGCACGAGCCGCTGAACTTCCTGTCCGTGACGGAAGACGGCTTCGCCCGCGCGGGCGCGATGATCGCCGCGGCGGGGCTGCCGGCGGCGATCATCCAGGAAGGCGGCTACAACGTGGAGCGGATCGGCGGGCTGCTGGGGCGGTTTCTCGGATCTTGGAGAGGCTGAGATGGGCACGCCACCGAACCGCCAGGTCCGCCTTCGCGCGCGCCCGGACGGCATCCCGCAGGCCGAGCATTTCGAGATCGTCGAGGCGCCATTGCCGCCACTGGCCGAGGGCCATCTCCGCCTGCGCAACGCCTTCCTGTCGGTGGATCCGGCGATGCGCGGTTGGGTCTCCGCGGTCGCGAACTACTCGACGCCGGTCGGCATCGGCGAGGTGATGCGCAGCTTCGCCGTCGGCGAGGTGATCGAGAGCCGCCACAACCTCTACGCGCCCGGCGACCGGCTGGTCGGCATGTTCGGCTGGCAGGACTACGCCGACAGCGACGGCACCAACGTCACGCGCCGCGTGCGGGAGGCGGACCTGCCGCTGTCGGCGCAGCTCGGCGTCCTGGGGCTGAACGGCGTGACGGCCTATCTCGGGCTGACGCGCCTCGGTGATCCGCGCGCGGGCGAAACGGTTGTGGTCTCGACCGCCGCAGGTTCGGTCGGGGCGACGGTCGGGCAGGTCGCGAAGATCCTCGGCTGCCGCACGGTCGGCATCACCGGCGGGTCGGCCAAGGTCGCGCTCTGCCGGGATGAATTCGGCTACGACGCCGCGCTGGACTACCGGGCGGAGAAGGATCTCTCTGCTGCCATCGCCGCGGCCTGCCCTTCGGGCGTGAACGTCTACTTCGACAATACCGCCGGCCCGGTCAGCGACGCCGTGCTGCCGCATCTGGCGGTCGGCGCCCGCGTGGTGATCTGCGGCACTGCCTCCGTCAGTTCCTGGGACCCGCCGCCGCTGGGGCCGCGGGTGGAGCGGCACCTGCTGGTGAAGCGCGCGCGGATGCAGGGCTTTCTCTATTTCGACCACCTGGACGGACAGGAGGAGGCGATAGACCGCCTGGCCGGCTGGCTGCGCGAGGGCAAGCTGTGCCATCGCGAGGACATCCTCGACGGGCTGGAGAGCGCGCCGGACGCCATCGCCGGGCTCTACCGCGGCGAGAACCTGGGAAAGCGCCTGATCAGACTCTGATCCGGCGCCTTCGCGGCGTCACCGCGGCGTCGCCGCGTTCACCCTCCGCCCGATCTCCTGCGCGATCTGCGCCTTCTCCCGCACGAAGACCGCGAACTCGTCCGGCGGCATCGCGATGCCCTGCAGACCCTGGGTGTCGAACAGGGCGACGATCTCCGGATCGTTCACCGCCGTCCGCATCGCAGCATGCGTCTTGTCCACCACCGCGCGCGGCGCGCCGGCCGGCATCCACAGGCCGAACCAGTTCACCACGTCATAGCCGGCAAGCCCCTGCTCCTGCATCGTCGGCACGTCGGGCATGCCCTTCCAGCGCCGCGCGCCGGTCAGCGCGATGGCGCGCAGACGCCCCGCGCGCACATGCTCCAGCGCGACATTCGTGCCGACGAAGAACATGTCGATGCGGCCCGCCAGCAGGTCCGACACGCCCTCCCCCACGCCGCGATAGGGCACGGAGAGGATGTCCACGCCCGCCATCGCCTTCATCAGCTCCGCCGGGATGTGGCTGGCGGTGCCGTTGCCGGCATTCACGTAGGTCAGCTTGCCCGGCTCGCGCTTGGCCAGCGCGATCAGCTCCGCCAGGTTCGTCGCCTGCACCGAGGGATGCACCACCAGCGCCTGGCCGAAATTCTGCACGGCGAGCGTCACATGGGTGAAGTCCGCGATCGGATCGAAATTGACGTTGGCGTTGAAGGGCGGCGTGTTGACGTGGCTCGCCGTGGTGAAGAGCCATGTGTAGCCATCCGCCGGCATGCGCGCGACCGCCGCCGTGCCGACGATGCCGCCGGCGCCGGGCCGGTTCTCGATCACCACCGTCTGGCCGAGTGCCGCCGAGAGCTTCGGCGCCAGCGCGCGGATGATGAGGTCCGGCGGCCCGCCCGGCGGCGACGGCACCACGGCGCGGATCGGCCGGTTCGGATAGTCGGTGCCCTGCGCCATCGCGCCGCCCGAAGCCAGCGCCGCCGCGCCGGCCAGCGCCGCGCGGCGCGTGAATCGCATCGTCATCGCACGCATCCCCCTCAGGAAACCTTCACCGGCCCGCCGGAGGCGATGGAGGCCATGATCGCCTCCAGCACCGCCACGTTGTGCACGCCGTCGCCATCCGGCAGGGCGAGCGGCCGTTTCGCCAGCACCGCTTCCGCGAAGTGGTCGAGCTCCGCGCGCTCCGTGCTGGTGTCCTCGAACGAAAACACCTGCGGGCGCTGCTTCTTGCCGATCTCGTTGCGGTCGATCAGGCAGAGGCGCAGCTGCCAGGTCGGCAGGTGCTCCACATCCCCCACCTCCGCCCAGCCATTCGCGCCGAACACCTGCAGCCGCCAGGTCTCCGCCGTGGCGATGACGGTGCCGAGATAGCCTGTCGCGCCGGAGCGGAAGCGGAACAGCATGGATGTCGTGTCGTCCATGCCGAAATCCTGGACGAGGCGAAAACTCTGCGCCGTCACCTGCTCGATGGGACCGGCGAGCGAGAGCATCGCATCCACCACATGCACGCCGCGCCCGGTCATGCCGCCCGCGGGGCCCTCATTGCGGTCGTGCCGCCAATGCCCCTTCGGGAAGCGATAGGCGGAGGGGCCGCAGAAATTGCCCTCCATGTGCAGGATGCGGCCGAGCGTGCCGTCCTCGACCAGCGCCTTGATGCGCTGCAGCGCCGGCTGGAAGCGCCAGTTGTAGCCGACGGCGAGCGTCACGCCCGCCTTCGCGCAGGCCTCCGCCGCGCGGCGCGCCTCGGCCGCGTTCACGCCGAGCGGCTTCTCGGTGAAGACCGGCTTTCCGGCCGCCGCGGCGGCGACGATCTGGTCGGTGTGTTGGGTGTGCGGCGTGGCCAGCACCACCGCGTCGATCTCGGGGTCCGCCAGCGCGGCCTCGTAGCTCTCCAGCATGCGCAGGCCGCGCGATGCGGCGAAGTCGGCGGCCTTGGCGGGGGTGCGCGTGGCGGCGGCGGTGAAGCGGATGTGCTTCGCCCCCTCGGCGCAGCGCACGAGATGCTGCCCCCAGGTGCCGAGGCCGATCATGGCGGCGCGGATCATGCGTGCGGTGTGCCCGTGCTGTGTCGCGCCCATGAAAGGGCGATGCGGGACGGGGGGGAAGAGGGGTGGCGCCCCATTCTCCCTCCCCCGCGGCAGCGGGGGAGGGTCGGGGTGGGGGTACGAGAGACCTCGCAAAAAACGTGCAGGAACCTCAGCAAAGACAGAACCCAAGGTTGATCTTCCGCCCCCGCCCGCCCCACCCTGCCGCGCGTGTCCTCCATCGCCCGCATCCCGACCTTCGCCTTCGCCGGCATCGAGGCCGTGCCCGTCGAGGTGCAGGTGCAGATCGCCCCGGGCCTGCCCGCCTTCCTCGTCGTCGGCCTGCCCGACAAGGCCGTGGGCGAATCGCGCGAACGCGTGCGTGCGGCGCTGACGGCCATCGGCCTGTCGCTGCCGCCGAAGCGGGTTCTCGTGAACCTCGCGCCCGCCGACCTGCTGAAGGAAGGCAGCCATTTCGACCTGCCCATCGCGCTCGGCGTGCTGGCCGCGATGGAGGTGATCCCGCGCGACGCCGTCGCGGAATTCGCCGCGCTGGGAGAACTCGCGCTGGACGGCACCCTCGCCCCCGTCGCCGGCGTGCTGCCCGCCGCCATCGCCGCCGGCGCGCGCGAGCTCGGCCTGGTCTGTCCCGGCCCGCAGGGCGGCGAGGCAGCCTGGGCCGGCACTGTGGAGGTGCTGGCGCCGCCCGACCTCCCTTCCCTGATCAACCACTTCGCGGGCCGGCAACTACTCTCCCCGCCCGCGCTGCCGGACGTGGATGCCGAGCCCTGGCGCGGCCCCGACCTCGCCGAGGTGCGCGGCCAGGAATCCGCCAAGCGCGCGCTGGAGATCGCCGCGGCCGGCTCGCTCAACCTGCTGATGGTCGGCCCGCCCGGCGCGGGGAAATCCATGCTCGCCGCGCGCCTGCCCGGCCTGCTGCCCGACCTCACGCCCGCCGAGGCGCTGGACGTCTCGCTGGTCCACTCCGTCGCCGGCATGCTCACCGGCGGCAAGCTCATCCGCCGCCCGCCCTTTCGCGACCCGCACCACTCGGCCAGCGTCCCCGCCCTCGTCGGCGGCGGGCATCGCGCGAAGCCCGGCGAGATCAGCCTCGCGCATCTCGGCGTGCTGTTCCTCGACGAATGGCCGGAATTCCCGCGCCCCGCGCTGGAGGCGCTGCGCCAGCCGATGGAGACCGGGCGCACCACGATCAGCCGCGCCAACGCGCATGTGTCCTACCCCGCGCGCTTCCAATGCATCGCGGCGATGAACCCCTGCCGCTGCGGCTACCTGGGCGATGCGTCGCGCGAATGCGCCCGCGCGCCCGGCTGCGGCCAGGACTACCTCGCGCGCCTCTCGGGGCCGCTGCTCGACCGCATGGACCTGGTGATCGAGGTGCAGCCGATCCCCGCCGTGGAACTCGCCCGCGCCCCCATCGGCGAGCGCACCGAGATCGTGGCCGCCCGCGTCGCCGCCGCCCGCGACCGCACCCGCGCCCGCGGTGGTGCCACGCGCAACGCCGAGGCCGGCTGGGACGAGCTGCAGCCGGGCCTGGATGCGGAGGCGCTGACGCTGCTCGAGACCGCCTCCGGCCGGCTCAGGCTCTCCACCCGCGGCCAGGTGCGCGCGCTGCGCGTGGCCCGCACCATTGCCGACCTCGCCGGCGAGGCGCGCATCGCCCGCGCCCATGTCGCGGAGGCGCTGGCCTTCCGGCACCGCATGCCGGGTCGCTGATTTGTTCCCCCCGCCACTTTCGGATTGATTTCGTCCCGCTCTCGGGACGCAGCCGCGTCCTTCTGGTGGTCTCCGGGCCAGCCGCGCCGCGTCGCGCCAAGCCAGGAGAGAGAACGAGATGCTCGCCACCAGCTGCCGGATCGCCGTAAGCCGCGCCGCCTCCGCCGGCGCCCCGCTCTGCTTCCGCCGCCTGAACGGGGACGACCGCCACGCGCTGGCGGTGCACCTCCAGGAGCTCTGCGGCTGGGACCGCCTCGCCCGCTGGGGCGCGCCCCGCACCGATGCCGAGATCGAGGCCGAGTGCCGCGGCTTCGACTTCCGCCCCCGGCTCGGCAACGTGGTCGGCTTCGGCGCGCTCACCGGCAGCGGCCGCGTCGCGGGCGCGGCCCTCACTTGGCGGCTGCCCGATGGCGGCGTGACCCTTGCCGTGAGCGTGAGCGAGCCCTGGCGCCGCCGCGGCATCGCGAGCGAGTTGATGGCCTGCCTGGTGCCGGGCGGCCTGCTCGGCCTCGGCGCCACCACCGCCGAGGTCAGCTTCGAGGCGGAGAACACCGCCATGCGCCGCCTGCTGCGCGGGCTGAAGGCGCATGTGCTGTTCGGCACCGGCCGGGCCATGGTGACGGTGTGAACCGGGGCGGCGCCCGCCTGCCGCCGGGCTGACAGGGCGCCGCTACTCCACCCGGAAGGCGTCCGCGATCCGCCGCACGCGGCCTTCCGCATCCACCAGCAGGACGTCGAACCGCACCCCCGCCGCGCCATGCGCGGGATTGGCGGCCATCCAGGCCTCCGCCGCCGCCATCAGCCGCAGGCGCTGCCGCGGGCCGAGCGCGAAGGCGGCCTCCACCAGGCTCGCCCGCGCCTTCACCTCGACGAAGGCCAGCAGCCCCTCGCGCTCCGCCACCAGGTCGAGCTCGCCGGCCGGCGTGCGCACGCGCTGCGCCAGCACCGCCCAGCCCTCCGACGCCAGCGCCGCCGCCGCCTTCGCCTCCGCGTGGCGGCCGCGCCCATCGGCAGCCTTCCGTTCCGCCTCGCCCCTGCGCATGCTGCCAGCCTGCCACGGCGACCGAGGAGTCCGGAATGCGCCGCCTGCTCGCCCTGCTCGCCCTCTGTCTGATCGCCCACAGCGCGCAGGCCCAGCCCGCCGCAAGCACCGCGCAGGCGCGGCCGGCGACACGCCACATGATCGTCGCGCCGCATCCGATGGCCGCCGAGGCCGGCCTCGCGGTGCTCCGGGAAGGCGGCAGCGCGCTGGATGCGGCGATCGCCGCCGCGGTCATGCTCACCCTGGTCGAGCCGCAATCGAGCGGCATCGGCGGCGGCGGGCTGATGCTGCATTTCGGCGCGACGGACCGCCGCATCGAGGCCTGGGACGGGCGGGAGACGGCGCCCGCCCTCGCAACTCCCGACCTGTTCCGCCGCCCGGACGGCCAGCCCATGCCCTTCGTCGCGGCGATGGAAAGCGGGCGCAGCGTCGGCGTGCCGGGCCTGCTGCGGATGCTGGAGGCCGCGCATCGCCGCCATGGCCGCCTGCCCTGGGCGCGGCTGATGGCGCCCACCATCGCGGCGGCCGAGGCCGGCTTCCCGGTGCCGGAGCGCATGGCCGGCGCGGTCGGCGGAGCGGTCGCCGCGCTCCGCCGCGATCCCGCCGCCGGCGCGTATTTCCTCGATGCCGGCGGCAATCCCTGGCCGCCCGGCCACATGCTGCGCAACCCCTCGCTCGCCGCGACGCTCCGCGCCGTCGCGGCGGAAGGCGCCGATGCGCTCTACACCGGGCCGATCGCGGCCGAGATCGTCGCCGCCGTGCAGGGCCATGCGAATCCCGGGACGCTGAGCATGGCGGACATGGCCAACTACGTCCCGCGCCTGCGCGCCGTGGTCTGCGCGCCCTATCGCGCGCGCCAGGTCTGCGGCATGGGGCCGCCGACCTCGGGCGGGGTCGCCATCGCGCAGGTCCTCGGCATGCTGTCCCGCTTCGACATGGCGGCGCTCGATCCCGTCGGGGCGCCGGCGGCGCATCTGCTGGCCGAGGCCGGGCGCCTCGCCTTCGCCGACCGCAACCTCTACCTCGCCGATGACGATTACGTGCGCGTGCCGCTGCGCGGCCTGCTCGATCCGGCCTATGTCGCCGGCCGCGCCGCGCTGATCGATCCTGCCCGCGCCATGGCCCCGCCCGCGGCAGGCGAGCCGCCCTTCCGCGAGGGCCGCGCCGCGCCGCAACTGGCGGAGCAGGAAGCCGGCACCAGCCACATCGTCGCCTTCGACGCCTTCGGCAACGCGGTGTCCGTGACGCCGACGATCGAGGCCTCGATGGGCTCGCGGATCTTCGTGCGCGGCTTCCTGCTCAACAACCAGCTCACCGACTTCGCCTTCCTGCCCGAGCAGGAGGGCCGGCCCGTCGCCAACCGCGTGCAGCCGGGCAAGCGCCCGCGCTCCTCCACCTCGCCGACCATCGTGCTGGATGCGCTGGGCCGGCCGGAGATCCTGGCGGGCTCCGCCGGCGGGTCGCGCATCATCTTCCATGTCGCGCAGACGCTGGTGGCGATGCTGGACTGGAACCTGCCGCCGCAAGAGGCGGTGGCGCTGCCGCGCATCGGCGTGGCCGGCACCGGCCCGGTGGAGATCGAGGCCGACACCCCGGCCGCGTCCCTCTCGCCCGCCTTGCAGGCGATGGGCCATCGCACGGATGTGCGCGCCAATGTCTCCGGCCTGTCGGTGATCCGCGTCACGCCGTCCGGCCTGCTCGGCGGCGCCGATCCGCGGCGGGAGGGCGTGGCGCTCGGGGATTGATGTCATCGCCGGCCCCGTTGCGGGGCACGGCCCGGCCATGCTGATTGCGCGCAACGACCCGACGGAGGAAAGCCGCATGCCCGCCCTGCACCGCCTGCTGCCCGCCCTGGCCCTGTTGCTCGCAGCCCTTCCCGCCGCCGCCGCCGACGACACGCGGGAGGTCGGTTACGTGAACACCGCCATCACCAATCTCGGCCTGACGCGCAGCCACCGCGTGGTGGTGGAGCGCTTCGACGACCCGGAGGTGCGCAACGTCTCCTGCTGGATCAGCCAGGCGCGCACCGGCGGCTTCTCCGGCATGCTGGGCGTCGCCGACGATCCGGCCCGCTTCTCCCTCAGCTGCGCCGCCACCGGCCCGGTGCAGGTGCAGGAGGGCGCGCGCCGCGGCGACCGCGGCGAGCAGGTCTACGAAAGCAGCACGAGCCTCTTCTTCAAGGAGACCCGCGTGCATCGCTTCGTGGACGAGGAGCGCAACGCGGTGGTCTATCTCGCCTGGTCCACCAAGCTGGTGGATGGCTCGCCCTACAACGCGGTGTCGGTGGTGCCGATCCGCTGAAGCAAACGCCTCAGCCCCGGCGCGGCGAAGGGTTCGGGCCCGCGGCCTCGATCTCCGCCACGGTCCGCTCCCAGGCGGCGAGGCGCTCGGGGCCGGTGGGGTGGGTGCGCAGCAGGCTCGGCTGCTCCGCCCCGCCCGCGGCCTGCGCCAGCCGCACCCAGATCCCGCCCGCCTGGTCGAGGTCGTAGCCGGCGCGACGGACCATGAAGGCAGCGAGGTAGTCGGCCTCGCGCTCCTCCTCCTGCGAATAGATCAGCCGCGCCGCGCCGCCGCCGAGCTGCGCGCCGGTCTGCGCGAGCGCGTCGCCGCCGAGATAGGCGCCGATCACCGCCCCGGCGAGGGCGCCGAGCTGCGTGCGCGCGCCGGCGCGCTGGATGTGCTTGGCCAGGTGGTGGCCATATTCATGCGCCACCACGGCCGCGAGTTCGGCGTCGTTGCGGACCACCTCCAGCATCCCGGTGGTCACGCCCACCACATCCTCGCCCGAGGCGAAGGCATTGATCTGGTCGCTGCGGGTCAACCCCACGCGGAAGGCGCAGCCCCTGCCGAGATAGTCGCGGCAGAGCGGATCGGAGGACGTGGCCACGCGTTGCGCGACACGGCGGAGCATGGCGATCTGCTCCGCCTCGCTGCGCTGGCGCCGCCGCAGCGGCCCGGCCTCGGCGATCGCCTGCCGCGCCTCGGCCAGCTGCGCCGAGCCGGGCTGGGGCAGCGCGTGCTGCGCGCCACAGCCGCAGAGCGTGAGGCCTGCCGTGATCAGCAGGCCGCGTCGCGGCAGGGCGCCGGGCAGGCAGGCAAGGCGGGACGGCATGGCGGACCTCCGGCGGTATCGCTTCTGGCCAGGACGCGAAGCTGCGAGACAGGTTCCCCGGCCGGAGCCATGTTCCGACGTCGCGCCCCATCCGAGGCTTGCATGTTATCGCCGCTGTCCAACCCGACCTACCGACACCTGCTCCTGGCCCAGTTGTTGTCGCTGCTGGGCACCGGGCTGGCGACCGTGGCCCTCGGGCTGCTGGCCTTCGACCTGGCCGGCGCCGATGCAGGGACAGTGCTCGGGACGGCGCTGGCGATCAAGATGATCGCCTATGTCGGCATCGCGCCGGTCGCCGGGGCCTTCGTCCACCTCATGCCCCGCCGCACGCTGCTCGTCGGGCTCGACCTCCTGCGCGCCGCGGTCGCGCTCTGCCTGCCCTTCGTCACCGAGGTCTGGCAGGTGTACCTACTGATCTTCCTGCTGCAGTCCTGCTCCGCCGCCTTCACCCCGACCTTCCAGGCGACCATACCCGACATCCTTCCGGAGGAGAGCGAGTACACCAAGGCGCTCTCCCTCTCGCGCCTCGCCTATGACCTGGAGGCGCTGGCGAGCCCGGCGCTGGCGGCGATGCTGCTCGGCGTGATGGGCTTCCACTGGCTTTTCGGGCTCAACGCCTTGGGCTTCCTCGCCTCGGCGGCGCTGGTGCTGACGGTTTCGCTGCCGTCGCCGAAGCCGCCGACCGCAAGCGAGGGCGCCTGGGGGCGCACCACCCGCGGCGCGCGCATCTACCTCGCCACGCCGCGGCTGCGCGGGCTGCTGGCCCTCAATCTGACGGTCGCGGCGGCGGGCGCGATGGTGATCGTGAACACGGTCGTGCTGGTGCGCGCGAGCTTCGGGCTCGACGAGCGCGCGGTGGCCTGGACACTCGCCGCCTACGGCCTCGGCTCGATGCTCGCCGCGCTCGCTTTGCCGGGCCTGCTCGGCGGGCGGATCACCGACCGCACCGCGATGCTGGCCGGTGCGGCGCTGCTGCTTGCGGGCCTGCTGCTCGCGCCGCTGGCGCCGTCATGGCCAGCGCTGCTGGCGGTGTGGTCGTTGCTCGGCATCGGCAACGGTCTGGTGTTGACGCCGAGCGGCCGGCTGCTGCGGCGCTCGGCGCATCCGGGCGACCGGCCGGCGCTCTTCGCCGCCCAGTTCGCCCTCAGCCATGCCTGCTGGCTGCTGACCTATCCGCTGGCCGGCTGGCTCGGCGCATCGCTCGGCCTTGGCCCGACCTTCCTGGTGCTCGCGGCGCTGGCGATGGCGGGACTCGCCGCGGCGGCGATCCTCTGGCCGCCGGCCGATCCCGAGCAGATCGAGCACCACCACGCCGGCCTGCCGCCGGATCATCCGCACCGGGCCGCCGCGCCCGCGCCGATCCATCGCGGGCCGGACGGCTTCCGCCACCGCCATGCCTTCGTGATCGACGACCTGCACCCGCGATGGCCAGGCTGACGGCCGGCGCCCGCATCCCGGACGCGCGGCCACCGCCCGGCCGCGACGCGGTCAGGCCGAGGCCGCCACGCGCAACTCGCTCGCCGGCGGCAGGAAGCTGCCGTCGAAGACCTGGGCCACGGTCGGCGTCCGCGGCAGGCGGAAGGTCTCGACGATCGCCTCGATCTGCTTCTGCGCGCGCGCCGGCTCGAAATGGCTGAGGCCGTTGCGCTTCACCGTGTCGCTGATCATCATCTCGTCGAAGGTGACCTGCTGGCGCTCGGTCTCGATCGCGACATCGGTCAGCGTCTCGCGCTGCTTGAGGAAGGCGATCGCCTCGGCGGGGTTGCGATAGGCCCAGATCGTGGCCTGCAGGATCGCGCGGATCGCGGCGCGCGCCGCCTCCGGCCGTTCGCGCAGGAAGGTGCGCGTGGTGATGAGGCCGGATCCGTAGAAATCCATGCCGTAGTTCTTGTAGCGGAAGATGCGTTGCTGCGGCCAATCCATCCCCAACGCCTTCAGGCTGAGGCCCGTGGAGGTGATGAACCCGGTGATGCCGTCCGCGCGGCGCTGCACCAGCATCGGCTCGCGCAGCTCCGGCGAGATGCTGTTCCAGCGGATGGTGCTGGCGTCGATGCCGACCGCGCGCGCGAAGACCGGGAAGATCTGCCGCCCGCCGTCGAATTCCGGCGCGGCGAGCGTCTTGCCCTCGAGCATCTTCGGCTCGGTGATCGGGCCGTCGGCGCGCACCGTGCAGCAGGCCGGCGACTGGTCGTACACGATGGCGACGGCAACGATGTCGCGGTCCGGGTTCTCCGCCATGAAGCGGATCGCCGGCGTCATGTCGCCGATGCCGATGTCGTAGGTGCCGGCCGCGATGTCGATCGGCACGCGGCCGGAGCCGTAGCCGCGGGTGATGGACATGTCCACGCCGTTGTTGCGGAAGATGCCGTTGCGCTCGCCGGCGGCGGCGAAGCTGTAGGAGCCGTGGAACACCCAGTCGAGCGTGAAGCGCACGCGGTGCAGGCTCTGCGCGGTGACGACCTTGGGCGCGGCGAGCAGCGCGCCCGCGCCGAGCAGCGCCTGGCGGCGCGAGAAATGGGTCATGGGAGTATCTCCTTCGTGTCGCCTCAGGGTTTGACCGGGACGTAGCTTTCCATCTTCCCGGGATTGAGCAGCCCATGCGGGTCCACCCTGGCCTTGAAGCCGAGCTGGTCGCCGGGCACGCGCTTGTGGCGGCTGCCCGCCTCCAGCGTGTTCACATGCGGATTGGCGACCGGGATGCCGGCCGCCTCATGCGCGGCGATGATCGCATCCAGCCGCGCGCGCGCCGCCGCGTCGTCCTCCGGCAGGCGCAGCAGATGCGCGCCGTTCGCCGCGACCTCGCCTTCGTAGAGGATGAAGCAGAGATGGATCGGCATCTCGCGCCCGCCGAAGTGGCGCCAGGAGCATTCGATGCTCTCCAGCACGCGGCCGGGCGGGTTCAGCGTCTGCAGATAGGTGACGCCACGATCCACCTTGCGCGCATGCAGCGTCGTATGGCCCCAGGCGCATTCATAGACCGGCGTGGCGTCCGGATCGGCCTCCCGCGCGCGGCTTTCCGCCCAGAGCGTCACGCGGCCGGCATGCGATGCCATCAGCGCCCGGAACTCGCGCTCCGCTTCGGCAGGCAGCATCGCCAGCAGCAGATGCGCGGCCGGCGGCGCGACGGCCTCGCCCAGCACCGGCGGCAGGCCGATCGCCGCGGTGTCCTCCAGCACGTCGCAGAGCTTCGCGTCGAGGCCGCTGCGCGCCAGCGCATCGCCCGCGCGCGCCGCGTCCATGAAGTCCGCGAAGGCGACCACCGTGTCGCGCCAGTCGCGATGCGGCGCCAGCGGCACCTCCACTTCGGTGACGATGCCGGTCGCGCCATAGGTGCGGTTCACCAGGTTGCAGTCGGCGCCGCGCAGTTCCAGCACGCGCGGCGTCTCCTCCAGCGTGACCACGCGCGCGCCCTGCATGTTGCCCGGCTCCCGCAGCCCGCCCCAGAGCAGCGCGCCGATGCCGCCCGACCCTCCGCAGAAGAAGCCGCCCAGCGTCGCCATGCGCTTGGTGGAGGGATGGATGCGCAGTTCGCCGCCGGCCGCGATCGCCGCGTCCTCCGCCGCCATCATGCGGATGCCGGCCTGGGCGCGCAGGCCGCGCGCCGGATCGGCGAAGACGAGCCGGTCGAGCCGCGTCATGTCGAGCAGCACGCCGCCCTGCTCCGGCACGCCCTGGCCATAGGTGCCGGTGCCGGCGCCGCGCAGCGTCACGGGGATGCGCAGCCGGGCGCAGGCGGCGGCGAGCGCGATCACCTCGGCCTCGTCCGCCGGCAGCGCCACCACATCGGCGGATTTGCGGCGCAGCTGCCGGTCCAGCAGCGGGCTGAACCAGAAGAAGTCGCGCGAGCGCTGGCGGACCAGCGCGCGATCCTCGATCAGCGTCAGGCCCGGCAGGGCGGCCTTGAGCGCGGCGATGTCATGCGGGCGTGGCGCGCCATCGGGCATGGTCCGATGTCGCAAGAAGGCCGCCGGCGCGGCAAGCCGGGATTGCCGCCGATGTCGGCATCACGCCACCGGAGCGCATCATTTCCAGGCAAGCCGGCCGGAACGGCGCCCACGGGGCAGGCAGATGCGCGGTCACGCAACCAGCAGCACCGCGCCGCCCAGCGCCAGCGCGGCGAGCGAGGGCAGCGCGATCCGCAGGCCGTAGCCGGCACCGCCGACGCCGAGCGCATAGCCGGCCTTGGCGAGGATGTTGCTCGCCACCGCCACGCCGATCGCCATGGCGGCGACCTCCGCCGGCAGGCTCGCCGGCACGAGCTGCGGCACCGAGAGCGTCACGGCATCCACATCCGCCAGCCCCGTCGCCGCCGCCACCACCAGCACCGCCTCGGCGCCCAGCCGCTCGGCGGCCAGCCGCGCCAGCAGCGCCACCGCCGCCAGCAGCAGGGCGAGCTTCAGCACCGCCGACAGCTCGAATGGGTTGTCGGGCAGCGCGGCCGCCTGTCCGGCATTGCCGCGCCGGCCCGAGACCAGTGCCGGCAGGCCGAACGCGACCGCCGCCACGGCCAGGGGCATCCAGACCTGCCCCCCCACCACCGGCGAGACCGCGAGCGCCAGCCCCGCCGTGCGCAGGCAGGAGACGGCGCCGGCGGCCCGCGCGCCCCCCGCCCCCGCCCGCCCCCGCCCCCCCGCCCCCCCCCCCCCGCCCGGCGCGCGGGGGGC
>NZ_JBWXTD010000002.1:97688-116683 GCF_056682175.1 Falsiroseomonas sp. RANM36 | reverse complement strand
CCCCCCCGGGCCGGGGCCACCCCCCCCCCCCCCCCCCCCCCCGGCCCCCCCGCGCGCGCCCGCCCCGCCGGGCGCCGGCCGGCGCGGGCGCCGGCGGCCAGCGCGCCGCCGGCCAGCGCCGGCACCGGCCCGCCGGCCCGCGCCGCGCGGCCATTCGCGAGGGTGACGGCGGTGGAGGAGACCAGCCCCGTCGCCGCACCGGCCAGCAGCAGCCCGCGCTCCGCCCCCACCAGCCGCACGGCCAGGTAGCCGGCGAAGGACACCGCCGCCAGCACGATCGCCAGCCGCCAGACCTGCGCGGGATTGACCCCGCCCAGCACCGGGATCGGCGCATCGGGCACCAGCGGCAGCGCCACCAGCGTCATGGACAGCAGCAGGATCGCGCTGCGCATCTCGGCCCAGGTGATGCGCGCCATCAGCCCGTGCAGCGCCTCGCGGCTGGCCAGGACCGCGGTCAGCGCCACCGCCGCGGCGCCGGCCGCCGCCGGCGCGCCGCCGGGGGCGCGCGCGCCGAGCGCCACGGTGGCGATGGCCGCGACCATCGTGGTGGCGCTGAAATTGTTGTCCGCCGCGCCCTCACGCAGCGAGAAGGGCAGCACGGCGCCGAGCGCGGCCAGGATCGCGCCGGCCAGCACCAGCCCCTGCGCCGCACCCGAAAGCTCCGCCGCCAGCACGCCGGCGACGCCGCCGAACAGGCCGAGCGTGCCGAAGGTGCGCACCCCGGCCGCGCGATGCCCCGCCGCCGCACCGCGCTCCCGCCAATGCCGCTCCGCGCCGACCAGCAGGCCGATGGCCAGCGCGATGCCGAGGCGCTGGAGGATGGCGTCATGCTCCATGCCGGAAGTCTGATCCTCCGGCGGGCGGATGCAAGGCGCGGGGTGTCAGCCCACCGGCGGCGTGGAGGCGCCTTCGCCGAGCGGGCGCGTCATCAGCACGCTGTCCACCCAGCGGTCGAACTTCCAGCCCACCGCGGGCAGGGTTCCCACCATGGTGAAGCCGCAGGCCCTGTGCAGGCCGATGGAGGGCGCGTTCGCGCTGTCGCCGATCACCGCGACCATCAGCCGCAGCCCCTGCGCCGCGCAGCGATCCACCAGTGCTTCCAGCAGCGTCCGGCCGATGCCCTCGCGCGCCGCATCCTTGTGGACATAGACCGAGTTCTCGCAGGCGAAGCGATAGGCCGGGCGCGTGCGCCAATGCGACGCATAGGCATAGCCCAGCACCCGCCCGCCCTCGCCTTCCGCCACGATGTAGGGGAAGCCGGCGGCGAGCATGCTCTCGCGCCGCTTCGCCATCTCGGCCGCATCCGGCGGCGACAGCTCGAAGCTGGCGAGCCCCGTGGCGACCCAGTGGCCATAGATCGCGGCGATGGCCGGGATGTCGTCCGCCGCGCTGTCGCGGATGGTGATCTGCGTCATCGCGATTCAGCCCGGCTGCATGCCCGTCTGGCGCATGATCGCGGCATTGTCGCGCGCGCCCCAGCGCCGGGCGATGCGCCCCTCGCGCATCTCGAACCACTCCATCGCGCGCACCTCATAGGGCTGCCCGGTCGGCGCGTGGCCGCGGAACGGCCCGACGAAGCGCCCGCGCTCGACATAGCGCACCGCCACCTGGTCGCCCTCCTCGAGCATGTCCTCGATGGTCAGGTCCATGGCCATGCCGTGGTGCAGCTCGCGCCAGATCGGCATCACCACCTCCATCCCGCCCCAGCCGAGCACCCCCTGGATCTCCGCATCCTCGGTGAACAGGGCGCGCAGCGTGTCGAAGTCGCCGGCGTTGAAGGCGGCGACGTAGCGCCGCACCAGATCCTTGTTCGCGCTCATCGGCGCGCTCACCCGAAGCCCTTGCCCGCCTTGCGATAGGCTTCGCGCGGGGGGGCGAAGATGTCGAGCACCTTGCACCCCTCGGGCCCCGCCCGCATCGTGTGCGGCACGCCGCCCGGCGTGCGCCAGAAATCGCCCTTGCGCACGGCGATCTCCTCGCCGCCCTGGAAGCGGATGGCGCTGCCTTCCAGCAGCACGCCCCATTGTTCCTCCGGATGGTCGTGCATCGTGCCCATCGCGCCCGGCGCGATGGTGACGACCGAGAGCATCGCGTGCTCGCCGGGGAAGATGCGCGTCGTCAGGCCTGGCGCCAGCTCGCGGAACAGGCCCTGCGTCTCGTCGAACAGGTGGTGGAACTCGTCCTTCTGGCTCATTCTCGCTCTCTCACCCAACGAACGGGTCGCGCAGCACGATGGTGTCATCGCGCTCGGGCGAGGTGCTGAGCAGCACGACCGGCGCCTCCACCAGCTCCTCGATGCGGCGGATGTATTTCACCGCCTCGGCCGGCAGCTCGGCGTAGCTGCGCGCGCCGCGCGTCGAGCCCGACCAGCCCGCCATCTCCTCATAGACCGGCTCGGCCGCGGCCTGCGCCGCGATCGAGGCCGGCAGGCGCTTCATGGCCTCTCCGTTCACCCGGTAGCCGGTGCAGATGCGCAGCTTCGGCAGCCCGTCCAGCACGTCGAGCTTGGTCAGCACCAGCCCGTCCACGCCGCCCACCTTCACCGCCTGGCGCACCATCGCCGCGTCGAACCAGCCGCAGCGGCGCGGGCGGCCGGTGACCGTGCCGAACTCGTGCCCGCGCTCGCCGAGCAGCTTGCCCGTGTCGTCGAACAGCTCCGTCGGGAACGGCCCGGACCCCACCCGCGTGGTGTAGGCCTTGGCGATACCCAGGACATAGCCGATGCGGCCCGGCCCCACGCCCGCCCCCGCCGCTGCATTGCCCGCGACGGTGTTGGAGGAGGTGACGTAGGGATAGGTGCCGTGGTCCACGTCCAGCATCACGGCCTGCGCGCCCTCGAACAGCACGCGCTTGCCGCTGCGCGCGGCCTCGTCCAGGCGTTCCCACACCGGCTCCGCGAAGGGCAGCAGCTTCGGCGCCAGTTCCAGCAGCCGGTCCAGCAGCGCCTGCTTCCCGAAGGTGTCGGCGCCGAGGCCCTTGAGCAGCGTGTTGTGATGCAGCAGCAGCTCGTCGAGCTTCCTGGAGAGAACGTCAGGCTCCGCCAGGTCGCAGAGCCGGATCGCGCGGCGCGCGACCTTGTCCTCATAGGCCGGGCCGATGCCGCGCCCGGTCGTACCGATCTTGCCCGCGCCGCGCGCGGCCTCCCGCGCCTTGTCCAGCGCGGGATGCAGCGGCAGGATCAGCGGCACGTTCTCCGCGATGCGCAAATTCTCGGGCGTCACCTTCAGCCCCTGCGCGCCGACCTTCTCGATCTCGCTGAGCAGGTGTTCCGGGTCCAGCACCACGCCGTTGCCGATCACGCCGAGCTTGCCGCGCACGACGCCCGAGGGCAGCAGCGACAGCTTGTAGGTCTGGTTGCCGACCACGAGCGTATGGCCGGCATTGTGCCCGCCCTGGAAGCGCACCACGACATCGGCGCGGCTGGCCAGCCAGTCCACCACCTTGCCCTTGCCCTCGTCGCCCCACTGGGCGCCGATGACGGCGACATTGGCCATGGGCCTTACTCCTTCAGGGCGCGCGGCGTGCCGGCCGCGTCGAGGATATGGGTGCAGCGCAGGCTCTGGGCCGTGTCCGCCGGCGAAAGCTGCGCGACGGTCGCCATGCCCTTCGCACGCAACGCGCGCGCCGCCTCCGGGTCTGCTCCGAGCGGAAGAAACACGCGCGGGCGCGGCGGCGCGGGGGGCACGCCGCGCAGCAGCGCATCGGGATAGAGCGTCATGCCCGTCGCGCATTCCTCGCCCGACATATAGCGCCCGCCGCGCGCGATCTCGCCGGTGGCGCCGGCGCCGAACACGGTGAAGGCGACGCCGGTGTGATAGCGGAAGCCGCGGAACTCCACCGGATCGAGGGTGATGCGCAGCCCCGGCGCGCGGGCGCGCAGCGCCGCGATCACCGCGCCCGCATTGTCGGCAATGGCCCGCGCCGCCGACGGCAGCGGCGCGTCCTCGAGCGCCGCGAGCGCGCCCTCCGCGGGGCCTGCGGCCGCGAGCAGCCCGGGCAGCACATGCGCCGCCTCACCGGCCTCGCGCACCAGCGCCTGCACCGCGGCGGCGTCCTTGCGGTCCAGCGCGCGCGCCAGCCGCCGCCGCGCCTCGCCCTCCACCCCCGCGGCGTCGAGCAGCGCGGGGGAGAGGCGCGGCAGGGTGATGTCGAGCGTGGGATCGGCGATGCCGATGGCGGACAGCGCCTCGGCGGCGACGGCGGCGACCTCGGCATCGGCTTCCGGCAGGTCCGGCCCGATCAGCTCGATGCCGGCCTGGGGAAGCTGGCGCGCGGGGGCGAGCTGCGTGCCGCGCACGCGGAGCACCTGCCCCGCATAGGACAGCCGCAGCGGGCGGGGCGTGCGCGCGAGGCGCGTCGCGGCGATGCGGGCGACCTGCGGCGTGGTGTCGGCGCGCAGCCCCATCATGCGCTGGCTGACCGGGTCCATGAGGCGGAAGGTCTGGTCGGCCAGGGCCGCGCCGGAACCGGCGAAGAGGCTGTCCTCGAATTCCAGCAGCGGCGGCTTCACCCGCTCGTAGCCGTGTCGCCCGAACACCGCGACCATCGCCTCTACCAGCGCGGCCTCGCGCTCGGCCTCGGGCGGCAGCAGGTCGGAGAGGCCGGCGGGCAGCAGGGCCGGGCTGGGCGGATCATCGGTCATGGCAGGCGGCAGGGATGCCAGCCGGGGCGGCGGGGGGCAAGCCGAGGGGAAAGCGGGGGAGATCCGCCCACGCTGCAACCGATGGTCGGTTGCCCTCTACCCCCCCGCCCCCGCATACGATACCAGTCCGAATCAATCGGTTTAGCCACCCGCGAAAGGACAAATCTTGGGAACGCCGGAAGACGATCTGCTGGAAGGCGGCGACGGCGCTGAGTCATTTGTCGGCCTCGGCGGCGCCGACACGATCCTCGGCGGGGGCGGCGACGACACGATCGCCGGCGGCAGCGGCTACACCCGGCTCGATGGCGGGCCGGGGCGCGACCTGCTGACCTATGCCGATAGCGCCGAGCCTGTGGAGGTGGGCCTCCATCGTGGCGGCGAGGGCTTCGGCGAGGCGTTCTGGGACGAGTTCGGCTGGGGCGAGTGGTGGCTGATTCCGCCCCGTTTCGAGGATCTGCGCGGCTCCGCCTTCGATGACGTGCTGGGCGGCAACTTCCTTGCCAACCTGATCGAAGGCGGCGGCGGCAATGACTGGCTCGGCGGCCGCGGCGGCGCGGATACGCTGAACGGCGATGCGGGCGCCGACACGATCACCGCGTATCTGGAAGCGGCGACGCTGACCGGGGGCGCGGGCGGCGACCTGTTCGGCATCGTCCTGCCCGACCCCTACCGCACATCGGCCGATCCGCTGGCGACGATGCTGCGCATCACGGATTTCGACGCCGAAACGGGCGACAGGCTGCGCTTCGTCCCCGCCGAGGACGTGCAGGAGCCCTATGTCAGCCCGCCGGGTGGGGGGATCTGCGCGTGCTTCACCCTCGTGAACCCGCCTTTCTTCATCTACGGCGCCGTCGAGGGGCCGCGCGGTTACCTGCGGATGTTCTGGGCCGGTGATGCGACCGGGACGGTGCCCGTCGCAGGCATGGCGCTGCCCGCGGCGGAACTCGGGGCGCTCGGCTATCTGGCTTCCTGGCTGGCCGATCCGCGCGGCGGTGGCTGGCTGATCCTGGACCTCGACGGCGACGGCGTGCTCGGCGAAGGCGATCGCGTGGCGCGCTTGGACGGCGCCGTGACGATCGGCCCCAGCGCCTTCGCGCCGGACAGCATGAACGTGGTCGTCCACGGCACGTCGGGTGCCGACCGGATGCGCGGCCGCGGGCTGCCCGATGACGGCTTCGGCGAATACGAAGTGATCGCTGTCGGCCCCGCCGATCCGGAATTCCTGCAGCACGACGACACACTGCATGGTGGCGCAGGCGACGACACCATCTTCGGCGGCGCCGGCAGCGACCTTCTTGTGGGCGGCACCGGCGCGGATCGCCTGGTGGGTGGCAGCGGCAGCGACACCTATCACGTGGATCATGCCCGCGATGCGGTCCTGGAAGCGGCGGCGGGCGGTTTCTCCGACAGGGTCCTCGCAACAATCTCCTACGGGCTCGGCGCGCATGTCGAGAACCTGACCCTGCTCGACTCCGCCGCCGCGCTCGTCGGCCGCGGCAACGCGCTGGACAACGACATCGAAGGCAACGGCGCAGCAAACCGGCTGCTCGGCCGCGCCGGAGACGATCTGGTGCAGGGAGGCGCCGGCGACGATACGCTGTTCGGCGAGGCCGGCGCGGATACGCTGCTCGGCGGCGGCTGGCAACGCCCTGCCGACGGCAATGACCTTCTGGATGGCGGCGACGGCGACGATCTGCTGGTTGGCGGAGCGGGCGATGACCGGCTGCGTGGCGGCGGCGGCAACGACACGCTCTCCGGCGGGCCGGGCGACGACCGGCTGTTCGGCGGCGATGGCGCCGACAGCCTGGCCGGCGGCGACGGCACGGACACGCTTGCCGGCGGCGAGGGCGACGACACGCTGGATGGCCTGACACCCATCGGCGACCATCCCTTCGCGCCGGGGCTGCTGATCGGCGGGCGCGGCGACGACCTCTACCTGTCAGTCCATCCGGGTCAGATGGTGATCGAGCGGGCCGGCGAAGGCGCCGACACGATCTCGGCCTACGATCCTTCCGGCGCGTATCGCCTGCCCGAGCATGTCGAGGGCCTGATCCTGGGTTCGTCCATGACCCACGGCATCGGCAACGCCGCGGACAATGCGATCGAAGGCAGTTCGGGTGCGCAGACGCTGGAGGGCCTGGCCGGCGCCGACACGCTGGATGGCGACTTCGGCAACGACATGCTGCTCGGCGGCAGCGGCGACGATGTGCTCATCGGCGGCCGCGGCGACGACACGATGCAGGGCGGCGACGGCGCCGACCTTTTCGTGTTCACCGATGATAGCGGGGACGATGTGATCGTCGGGTTCGTCTCCGGCGAGGATCGCGTCCGCCTTCCGCCCGGTTCGATCTCCCGCAGCGAAGCCGCGCCGTGGGATGTGCTCGATTTCGCGGACATCCGGGCCGAGCTGAGCGAGACGCCCGATGGAGCGCGGCTCGCTATCAGCGGGCCCTATGGCGGCGGAACGATTTTGTTCGTCGGCGTCTCCGCCGCGAGCCTCTCGGCCGGAGACTTCATCTTCGGCTGAGCCGCGCTTCGCTCACGCGACGAAGACATCGAACTCCGCGCGCTGACCGCCATCCACGGGCGTCACGCGCGCCATCAGCAGCGCGCGGCTTTCCGGTGCAACGCGGCGCAGCAGCCCGTCGGTCTCGTTGCGCGGCTCGCCAGGGAAATAGACCTGCGTGGTCAGCCCCGCCCCGCCGCCCGCCGGCTGCGCGCGCAGATGGATATGCGGCGTGCGGCCGGGATAGAGGCCGGGGCGGATCGTGCGGAAGGCGTAGCGCCCCGCGCCATCCGCCACGGCGCGGCCATAGCCCTGGAAGCCGGCGTCACGCTGCGCCTCGCGGGGATCGCGGGGATGCAGGTAGATGCCCTGCGCATCGGCCTGCCAGATCTCGATGACGGCGCCGGCCAGCGCGCCGCCATCCGGCCCGCGCACGAGCCCCGTCAGCAGCAGCGGGATGCCCCGCGCCGACGCCGATTGCCCCGCCACGCGCAGCAGGTCGGCATCGGCGTCATCGGGGATCGCCGCCGGGTAGTATGGCCCCTCCGCCTGGCGTGGCGTGCGCAACCCCTGGGCCTGGGCGGGCAGCGCGGCCAGGACGGGCATGGCGAGCAGGGAACGGCGGAGCAGGGCGGGGCGTGCGAGGATCATCGCGCCATCTCCCCCGCAGCGGCACGCCAGGGCAAGTGACGAAACGTGGCGCCATGCCATACCGCCACCCGCGGCGCGGCGGCGTGCTATGGTTGCGCGATGAAGCGACGCCTTCTCCCCCTGCTGCTCCTGCTCGGCGCCTGCTCGGTGGATCCCACCACGGGCGAGTTGCTCGGCATCGGCGACCCGGTGCGCCGCGCGGCGCTCTCGGCGCCGGTGCGGCTTGGCAACACCGAGCACCTCGCGGGCGATCCGGTGGCGGCGGCGCGCGGCGTGATCCTGCTGGAGTTCATCGACGACTCCTTCCGCACCGACCCGCTCTACATGCATGCGGTCTCGCCGGCGAACCAGCAGATCATCCGTCGCGGGCGGGACGAGATGCGGGCCGCCGTCGGCATCGCGCCGAACGCGCCGCCCGGGCCGCTGATGGCGCAGCTGCGCGATTTCGCCAACGCGCTGGAAGCCGGCAGCCTGGCGCGCGCCGAGACGGCGCTCAGCGGCCCGATGTTCCCGCTCGGCGCGGAGGCGACGATGCAGCGGCTGCGCACCATGCCCCGGCTACCCCGCGTGAGCGAGGCGGCCGGCGCGGCGGCCAACGAGATCAACCGCCTCGACAGCCGCCGCAGCACGATCGGCGGCTGACGCCGCCGCCGTTCAGAAGGCCAGCGGCACCGCGCGCACCACCAGCGGCAGCCCGCGCACCGTCTCCAGCACGCCGGCCGGCAGCGGCCCGTCCAGCCCGACCAGGCAGATGGCATCGCCGCCCGGCGCGGTGCGGCCGAGATGGAAGGTGGCGATGTTCACCCCCGCCTCGGACAGCGTCATGCCGAAGCGGCCGATGAAGCCCGGCCTGTCCTGGTTCGTCACGTAGAGCATGTGCGGCGCGAAATCGGCCTCGACCGCGATGCCCTTGATCTCCACCAGGCGCGGCTTGCCGGTGCCGACCAGAGTGCCCGTCACGCTGCGCGGCCCGGCTTCCGTGACCACGGTGACGCGCAGCAGCGTGACATACTCGCCGCTGCGCTCATGCACGGTCTCCGCCACCTCGATGCCGCGTTCCTTCGCCAGGACCGGCGCGTTGACCATGTTCACCGCGCCCGAGATCGGCGTCAGCACGCCGGCCAGCGCCGCGGCGGTGAGCGGGCGGCGGTTCAGCTCCGCCGCCTGGCCCTCGTATTCCACGCGGATCGCCTTGATCGAGGCATCCTGCGCCACCGTCAGCTGCCCGGCCATGGAACCCAGCAGCCGCGCGAGTTCCATATACGGCTTGAGGCGCGGCGCTTCCTCGGCCGTCACGCTCGGCATGTTGATCGCGTTGGAGACGGCGCCGGTCAGCAGGAAGTCGCTCATCTGCTCGGCCACCTGCAGCGCGACATTCTCCTGCGCCTCGGTCGTCGCGGCACCGAGATGCGGCGTGCAGACGACGTTCTCGAGGCCGAAGAGCGGGCTGTCCGTGGCGGGCTCCGTCTCGAACACGTCGAGCGCGGCGCCGGCGAGATGGCCGGATTGCAGCGCCTCATGCAGCGCCTGCTCATCCACCAGCCCGCCGCGCGCGCAGTTGATCAGCCGCGCGCCCTTCTTCATCGCGAGGATCCGCTCGCGCGAGAGGATGTTCTTCGTCTGCTCGGTGTAGGGCGCGTGCAGCGTGATGAAATCCGCGCGCGCCACCAGCGCGTCCAGCTCCACCTTCTCCACGCCGAGCTCGACTGCGCGCTTCTCCGACAGGAAGGGATCGAAGGCGATCACCTTCATGCGCAGCCCGTTCGCGCGGTCCGCGACGATGGAGCCGATGTTGCCGCAGCCGACGAGGCCGAGCGTCTTGCCGGTCAGCTCCACGCCCATGAAGCGGTTCTTCTCCCACTTCCCCGCCTTGGTGGAGGCGCTCGCTTCCGGGATCTGGCGGGCAAGGGCGAACATCATCGCGATGGCGTGCTCGGCCGTGGTGATCGCATTGCCGAAGGGCGTGTTCATCACCACGACGCCGCGCGCGGTCGCGCTGGTGATGTCCACATTGTCCACGCCGATGCCGGCCCGGCCGACCACGCGCAGCCGCGGCGCGGCCTCGATCAGCTCGCGCGTGACCTTGGTGGCGCTGCGCACCGCGAGGCCGTCATACTCGCCGATGATTTCCCGAAGTTCCGCCGGCTTCAGGCCAGGCTTGAAATCGACGTCCACGCCGCGGTCGCGAAAGATCTGGACGGCGGCGGGCGAGAGCTTGTCGGAGATGAGGACGCGCGGCATCAGGCAGCCACCTTCTGGCCTGCCTCGACCTGCGCAAACGCCCAGTCGAGCCAAGGGAGCAGCGCGGCGATGTCGGCGGTCTCCACCGTCGCGCCGCCCCAGATCCGCAGGCCCGGCGGCGCGTCGCGATAGGAAGCGGCATCAAGCGCCACGCCTTCCTTCTCCAGGACGGACGACAATTTCTTCGCCGCCGCCGCCTGCCCTTCCGCATCCAGCGCCATGAACCACGGCGCCACGATCTTCAGGCAGATCGAGGTGCAGGAGCGCGTGGCCGGGGCCTCGGCCAGGAAGTCCACCCAGGAGGTGCGCTCGACCCAGCGCGCGACGGTCGCGAGGTTCGCCTCCGACCGCGCCACCAGCCCCTTGAGCCCGCCCACGCCTTCCGCCCAGCGCAGCCCGTCCAGCGCATCCTCGACGCAGAGCATAGAGGGCGTGTTGATCGTCTCGCCCTTGAAGATGCCTTCGTTGATCTTCCCGTCCTTGGTCATCCGGAAGATTTTTGGCAGTGGCCAAGCCGGGCGATAGGATTCCAGCCGCGCGACCGCGCGCGGCGACAGCGCCAGCATCCCATGCGCCGCCTCCCCCCCCAGAACCTTCTGCCAGGACCAGGTGACGACATCGAGCTTGCGCCAGGGCAGGTCCATCGCGAAGGCGGCCGAGGTCGCGTCGCAGATCGCAAGCCCCTCGCGGTCGTCGCGGATGAACTCGGCATCCGGCAGCCGCACGCCGCTGGTCGTGCCGTTCCAAACGAAGACGAGGTCGCGCGCCGGATCGACCTGCGACAGGTCCGGCAGCTTGCCATACGGCGCCTTCAGCACGCGCGCATCGGCGAGCTTGAGCTGCTTGACCACGTCGGTCGCCCAATCGCCGGAAAAACTCTCCCAGGCCAGGATGTCCACGCCCCTTGCCCCCAGCAGGGACCAGAGCGCCATCTCGACCGCGCCGGTGTCGGAGGCCGGCACGATGCCGAGCCGCCAATCCGCCGGCATGCCGAGGATCGCCTTCGACCGCTCGATCACGTCCAGCAGCCTGGCCTTGGGATCCTTGGCCCGATGGCTGCGCCCGAGCAGCGCGCCGGAGAGAGCCTCCAGCGTCCAGCCGGGACGCTTGGCGCAGGGGCCGGAGGAGAATCGGGGATTGGCCGGACGGATGTCCGGCTTCGCGTGCGTCATCGTGATGCTCCCTTCCAGAAGCAGATGCGCCCCGTTGGGGGGGCGTGGCCCGCGTCGAGACCTAGCGGCGCGGAGCGGGCCCGGCAAGGGGCCCCGGACGCACCGCTCCGAGCCAATCACGCGGGCCGCGGGAACCCAGCCGGCGCAACGCACTTTCAGCAGGATGCATCTGCATGCACCGAAGGAGGATTTCCGATGCTGACCTGGGCCATCATCGCGCTCGTGATCGCGCTCATCGCCGGCGCGCTCGGCTTCACCGGCGTCGCTGCGGCGGCGGGCGGCGTCGCCAAGATCCTGTTCGGCCTGTTCCTGGCGGTCGCGATCATCCTGTTCCTGATGAGCCTCTTCGCCGTCGCGTGAGGCGCCGCCGCCTCACTCGGGGCGGAAGAACGCACCGGCGCGCGCGGCGCCGCCGGTGCGCCAGCTCACCCAGCCGGTCAGCAGCGTGGCGAAGGCCAGCGCCGGCCAGCAGAGCCAGGGCGGGAAGCGCAGCGCCATCAGCATGATGGCGAAGGCCGCGGAGGGAAATGTCGTGCCCCACCACGCCACGCCGAAGGGGATGCGTGCGATCTCGCCGGCGAGCGAGACGAGAACGGCGGCGATCAGCAGCGCGACACCGACCAGCGACAGCGCCGCGCCGCCGGCCTGACCCGTCAGCGCGACGAGCGCCACGGCGGCCACGGCCGGCGGCGCGGCCAGGATGACCAGGCTCGGCACCAGGGGCGGCGGCAGCGTGGGCCCGGCGAAAAGGCGGTACAGCAGCAGCGGCAGCACCGCGAGCCACAGCAACAGCCCGACGCCGAACATCATCCACGACATGTCGAGAAAGCCCATCGGCACGCCGAAGACCGGCGCGAGGATGTTGCCCACCAGCGGGATCAGCAGCGGCGGCGCGATCATCGCAGGATCGCCGCGACCGCCCAGGACGCGACGGAGCAGCAGCATCGCCACCACCAGATGCATCGCGACCGCGATGCTCCAGAGCGCTCTGCCCAGCCCCGGCAGGTGCGGGAAGGCGGCGGCGGCGAGGATCATCAGCCCGATGGTCGGCGCCGCGGCGAAGGCGACGCGCACCGGGTGGCCCAGCTCCGCGATCACCGCGAGCGGATGGCGCAGCAACCGCGCCACCTGCAGCGCGACCACGCCGATCCAGACCAGCGCGGTCAGCAGCAGCAGCGCCTCCCCGATCGCGGCCGGCGCGCCGAGCACGCCATGGGCCTGCCGCCAGGCGAGGCCCACGCCGCCGAGCCCCATCGGCATCGCCAGCAGCGGCAGCGGCAGATGCTCGAGCGTCGGGCGCGCCGCGTGACGGTTCGCAGCCGTCACAGGATCGCCTGGCCTTCCATGACCGTCACGCAGTTGCCGCCGACAGTGGCGCGGATGCCCTCGGCCGCGCGATGCGCCGTGCTGCGCAGCAGGCTCGGCCGCCCCATCTCGACGCCCTGCACGATGTCCCACGCGCCGCGTTCCGCGCCCGAGAGGTGCAGCAGCATGGCGGCGAGCGCGACAGCCGCGCTGCCCGTCGCCGCATCCTCCTTCACGCCGAGGCCGCCGCCGAACATGCGCGCGCGCAGGCCGGCGCCGTCGCGGGCATAGAGGTAGATCGCCAGCCGCTTCGCCACATCCGGCATCGCGGCCATCACGCGCTGGAACGCGGCATCCGACGGCGCCGCGCGGGTCAGCGCATCGGGCGCGACCTCCATCAGCACGAAGGGATTGCCGACCGAGGCGACGACCGGACGATGGTGTTCGGTCACCACCTCCCAGGGCTCGAGGCCGGCGCAGGGCGCGAGCTGCACAGGGGTGAATTCCGCGCCGAGCGAGAGCGGCTGCGGTGCCGCGATGTCGGCCTGCGTCACCGCGCCGGCGGCGTCGCGCGCGATGCGGATCTCGACGAGGCCCGCGATCTCCTCGAAGCGCAGCACATCCCCGCCCCGTTCCGACGCGATCACGAAGCCCGTGCCGACATTCGGATGGCCGGCGAAGGGCATCTCCACCTTGGGCGTGAAGATGCGCACGCGCGCGGTGTTTTCCGCGCGTTCCGCGGGCAGCACGAAGGTCGTCTCGCTGAGATTGAACTCGGCCGCGAGCGCCTGCATCTCGGCATCGCTCATGCCGCGCGCGTCGGGAAAGACGGCCAGCGGATTGCCGCCGAAGCGCGTGTCGGTGAAGACGTCGAGGGTGACGAAGCGGTATTTTCTCACGTGAGGTCCCCGAGGCGGGATGCATCCACGGTGACGCCATGGCCGAGCGGCCCGTGCCCGGCGCCGAAGCCGGGTGCCGCCAGCATCGCGGCGCGCACATAGGCGCGCGCGCGGATCACCGCATCGCGCAGCGCCATCCCTTGCGCCAGGCCGCAGGCCAGCGCGGAAGCAAGGGTGCAGCCGGTGCCATGGGTGTGCCGCGTCTCGAGCCGCGCGCTCTCGAAGGCTTCCGTGCCGTCCTGCGTCGCGAGCAGGTCCGTCAGCACCGCGCCGCTGCCATGCCCGCCCTTCAGCAGCACCGCGCGCACGCCCATGGACAACAGCTTCTCCGCCGCGCGATGCATGCCCGCCACATCGGCGATGGCCAGGCCCGACAGCGCCTCGGCCTCCGGGATGTTGGGCGTGATGACGGCGGCGACGGGCAGCACCCGTGCGCGCAGCGTCGCCACCGCCTCCGGCGCCAGCAGCGGATGCCCGCCCTTGGCCACCATCACCGGATCGGCGACCAGCGGGATGCCCGGCCCGAATTCCGCCAGCGCATCGCACACCGCTTCGATCGTCGCGCTGTCGGCGAGCATCCCCGTCTTGATCGCATCCGCGCCGAGGTCCTGCAGCACCACCCGGATCTGCAGCCGGATGAAGTCGGGGACCACGCCCACCACGCCGTGCACGCCCAGCGTGTTCTGCGCGGTCAGCGCGGTGATCGCCGTCATGGCGAAGCCGCCGAGCGCGGTCACGGCCTTGATGTCGGCCTGGATGCCCGCGCCGCCGCCGGAATCCGATCCGGCGCAGATCAGCACCCGCCCCTGCCGGGGCGCATCGCCGCCCGCCGCCTGGGACGAGGGCGCCTTGCGGTCCTCGGGCGGCGCCATCACTCGGCCGCTTCGACCTTGCGCCTGCCCCCGCCTGCCGCCCGCGCGCGGATCAGTGCCGCCAGCTCCTCCACCGTCGCCTGCATCTCCGCCTGGTCCTCGGCTTCCGCCATGACGCGGATCAGCGGCTCGGTCCCGCTCGCGCGCACCAGCACCCGCCCGCGATTGCCGAGCTTCGCGCCGGCGGCCTCGATCGCGCGCTGCACCTCCGCATCGCCGAGCGGCGAGGCGCCGGCATAGCGGATGTTCACCAGCTTCTGCGGCAGCGGGTCGAAGCGGCGGCAGACCTCGCTCGCCGGGCGCTCCTCCTCGACCAGCAGCGCCAGCACCTGCAGCGCGGCGACCAGGCCGTCGCCGGTGGTCGCGAAGTCCGACAGGATCATGTGGCCGGACTGCTCGCCGCCCAGGTTGCATCCGGTCTCGCGCATCACCTCGGCCACGTAGCGGTCGCCCACCTTGGCGCGGTGCAGCGCCAGCCCCATGCCCTGCAGGTGCCGCTCCAGCCCCAGGTTCGACATCACCGTCGCCACGATGCCGCCGCCGCGCAGCCGGCCGTCGCGATGCCAGGAGCCGGCGATCAGCGCCAGGATCTGGTCGCCATCCACGATCCGGCCCCGCTCGTCGGACAGCACCAGCCGGTCCGCGTCGCCGTCGAGCGCGATGCCGAGATCGGCGCGGCGTTCCTTCACCAGCTCCGCCAGCCGCTGCGGCGCCGTCGCGCCGCATTCGCGGTTGATGTTGAGCCCGTCCGGCGCGACGGCGACCGAGACCACCTCCGCACCCAGCTCCCACAGCACGGTCGGCGCCACCTTGTAGGCCGCGCCGTTCGCGCAATCGAGCACGATGCGCTTGCCTTCCAGGCTGCGGCCCTTCGGGAAGGTGGACTTCGCGGCCTCGATGTAGCGGCCCGGCGCGTCCTCGATGCGGCTCGCGCGGCCGAGCTTGCCGGGCGCCGCGAGATGGTCGGTCAGGTCCGCGGCGCCCATCAGCGCCTCGATCTCCGCCTCCTCGGCGTCCGAGAGCTTCAGCCCGTCCGGCCCGAACAGCTTGATGCCGTTGTCCTCGTACGGGTTGTGGGACGCCGAGATCATGACGCCGAGATCGGCGCGCAGGCTGCGCGTCAGCAGCGCGATCGCCGGCGTCGGCATCGGCCCGACGATCATCACGTCCATCCCCGCGCCGACGAAGCCGGCGGTCAGCGCCGGCTCGATCATGTAGCCCGACAGGCGCGTGTCCTTGCCGATCACCACGCGATGGCGATGGTTGCCCCGGTTAAAGAAGCGCCCGGCCGCCTGGCCCAGGCGGAGCGCGGTCGCCGCATCCATCGGCGGGCGGTTCGCCGTGCCGCGGATGCCATCGGTGCCGAAGAGCTTGCGGGCGGGGGTCGTCATGGCCGGCTGATTATTCCTCCTCCGCCTCCGCGTCCACCGGCGGGGCAGCGCCGGCCTCGCAGGCCGCCCGGACCCGCAGCGCCTGCACCGTCTCCGCCACGTCATGCACCCGCAGCACGGCCGCGCCACGCTCCGCCGCGGCCAGCGCGACGGCCAGGCTGCCGGCAAGCCGCCGATCGGCTTCCGCCACGCCCGACAGCTCGCCGATGAAGCGCTTGCGGCTGGCGCCGAACACCACCGGGCAGCCGGTCCCGGCCAGGATCGGCAGCCGCGCGACCAGCGCCAGGTTCTCGGCCGTCCGCTTGCCGAAGCCGATGCCGGGGTCCACGGCGAGGCGGCTGCGGGGGATGCCCGCCTCCTCGGCCCAGGCGACGCGGTCGGCCAGGAAATCCGCCACCTCCAGCGCGACGTCCTGGTAGCGTATCGCCTGCTGCATGGTGCGCGGGTCGTCGCCCAGCATGTGCATCAGGATCACCGTCGCCTCGCTCTCCGCCACCACGCGCGCGGCGGCCGGATCGTGGCGCAGCGCGGAGATGTCGTTGACGATTTCCGCGCCGGCCTCCAGCGCGGCGCGCATGGTCGCGGCGTTGCGCGTGTCCACGCTGACCGACGCGGCCTTCGCCAGTTCGCGCACTACCGGCAGGATGCGCCGCTGCTCCTCCTCCGCGGCCACCGGCTCGGCGCCGGGCCGGGTGCTCTCCCCGCCGATGTCGAGGATGTCCGCGCCGCCCTCCAGCATTGCATGGCCGGCCGCGATCGCCCGGCCAGGATCGAGGGTGCGCCCGCCATCGGAGAAGCTGTCCGGCGTGACGTTGAGCACGCCCATCACCAGCGGCCGCCCGCCCGGCAGGCCGGCGAAGGGCGGCGGCGCGCGGGTCAGCGCCAGCACGTCCGGCTGCCATCCCGCCGGCACATCGGCCAGCGCCAGCGGGGCGTCCGGCGCGCCAGGACCGTGCAGCCGCACCATGGTGAAGGCGGCCGGCCCGCCGGCCAGCGGCAGCGCCAGGTCCGCCGCCTGCGCCAATGCCGCCGCAGGGCCGCGGAGCAAGCCGAGCGGCTCGACGCGGATTGCCGACATGATCAACCCCGGAAAGGCGGCGGGCGGAGACGATGCCTCGCCTCCGCCCGCCGGGAAAGACGCGATACGCGGCCGGTCAGGTCCCGGGCGCGGGCTGCCCGCCCCAGGGCCCCGTGCTCGGGCGCGGCGCCGAGGAACGGCCCGAGCTCGGCACCGAGCCCCGCGTCGGCGCCGGCTCGTCCGGGCGGTTGCGCACCACCGGCTCGCCCTGGATCACCTGGCGGATCTCGTCGCCCGACAGCGTCTCGTGCTCCAGCAGGCCCTTGGCCAGCAGGTGCAGCTCGTCGATGTTCTCGGTCAGCACCTTGGTGGCGCGGGCATAGGCGTCGTCGATGATCTTCCGGATCTCGGCGTCGATCTGCCGCGCCGTCTCCTCCGAGACGTTCTTCGACTGCGTCACCGAATGGCCGAGGAACACCTCCTGGTCGTTCGAGCCATAGGCGATCATGCCGAGCTTCTCGCTCATGCCCCATTCGGTGACCATGCGGCGGGCCTGGTCGGTCGCCATCTTGATGTCGCCGCTGGCGCCGTTGCTCACCTTCTCGGAGCCGAAGATCAGCTCCTCGGCGACGCGGCCGCCCATGGCCATCGCAAGCTCGGCCTTCATCTTCGACTTGTGCTTGGAATAGCGGTCGCCGGCCGGCAGCGACATCACCAGGCCGAGGGCGCGGCCGCGCGGGATGATCGTCGCCTTGTGGACCGGGTCGCATTCCGGCTCGTGGATCGCCACCAGCGCGTGGCCCGCCTCGTGATAGGCGGTCATGCGCTTCTCGTCCTCGGACATGACGAGGCTGCGGCGCTCCGCCCCCATCATCACCTTGTCCTTGGCGGCCTCGAATTCGTGCATGCCGACCGTGCGCCGCCCGGTGCGCGCGGCGAGCAGCGCCGCCTCGTTCACCAGATTGGCAAGGTCCGCGCCGGAGAAGCCCGGCGTGCCGCGTGCGATCACCTTGGGATCGACATCGGAGGCGAGCGGCACCTTCCGCATGTGGACGCGGAGGATCTTCTCGCGGCCGTTCACGTCCGGGTTCGGCACCACCACCTGGCGGTCGAAGCGGCCGGGGCGCAGCAGCGCGGGGTCGAGCACGTCGGGACGGTTGGTGGCCGCGATGATGATGACGCCTTCGTTGCTCTCGAAGCCGTCCATCTCGACCAGCATCTGGTTCAGGGTCTGCTCGCGCTCATCGTTGCCGCCGCCGAGGCCGGCGCCACGATGGCGACCCACCGCGTCGATCTCGTCGATGAAGATGATGCAGGGGGCGTTCTTCTTGCCCTGCTCGAACATGTCGCGCACGCGGGAGGCACCCACGCCCACGAACATCTCGACGAAGTCCGAGCCCGAGATGGTGAAGAAGGGCACATTGGCCTCGCCCGCGATGGAGCGCGCGAGCAGCGTCTTGCCGGTGCCCGGCGGGCCGACCAGCAGCACGCCCTTCGGGATCTTGCCGCCGAGGCGCTGGAACTTCTGGGGATCGCGGAGGAAGTCCACGATCTCCTCCAGCTCGCCCTTCGCCTCGTCGATGCCGGCCACGTCCTCGAAGGTGACGCGGCCCTGCTTCTCGGTCAGCAGCTTGGCCTTGGACTTGCCGAAGCCCATGGCCCGCCCGCCGCCGCCCTGCATCTGGCGCATGAAGAACACCCAGACGCCGATCAGCAGCAGCATCGGGAACCAGGAGAGCAGGTAGTGGAACAGCGGGTTGACGTCGCTGTCCTCCGGCCGGGCCACCACGCGCACGCCCTTCTCGGTCAGGCGGGTGACCAGCGCGGGGTCTTCCGGCGTGTAGGTCTGGAAGCTGCGGCCGTCCGAGAGCTGGCCGGTGACGGTGCGCCCCTGGATCGTGACATCGCGGACGTGCCCGGCA
The DNA here is from genome assembly GCF_056682175.1 of Falsiroseomonas sp. RANM36. Lineage (NCBI taxonomy): Bacteria > Pseudomonadati > Pseudomonadota > Alphaproteobacteria > Acetobacterales > Roseomonadaceae > Falsiroseomonas > Falsiroseomonas sp. RANM36. The sequence goes on along the minus strand of NZ_JBWXTD010000002.1, from coordinate 98,064 downwards.
TTCACCTCGTTCAGGAAGTCCGAATAGGCCACCTGCTGGGAGGCCCGGCCCGGCCCGGAGGCAGGCTGGAACAGGTTGAACAGCGCCACCAGCAGCAGCGCGACGATCACCCAGAGCGCCAGATTGCGGCCGAAATTGTTCACCTGTTCATTCCCATGCCTCGCTGCCCGACCGGGCCGCGCCATCGTGTAGACGCCGTGTAGATAGGGTGGCGGCGCCGTTCTTCCATCCGCCCTGCTGCGACGCCGAGGCCGCCCCGCGCCCCGGCCGTCGCGGCCGGGCGGGGCCGGGGGTCGCCCCGCCCCCCGGCGCGGGCCCGGAAGCGCGGTCCGCAGGGCAGTCGGCGGCCCGGAAGGCCAGTGCCGGGACCGCCGCC
>NZ_JBWXTD010000002.1:95702-97588 GCF_056682175.1 Falsiroseomonas sp. RANM36 | reverse complement strand
CCCCCCCCCCCCCCCCCCCCCCCCCCCCCCCCCGCCCGCGGGCGGCCCCCCCCCCCCGGGTCAGGTGGTCGCCCCGCCCGCAGGCGCGAACCAGAAAGCGCATTCCGCAGGACATTCGGCAGCACGATAGGCCAGTGCCGGAACCTCCGCCAGCGTTCCATGCACATGGAGGGCGGGAAGCGTGGGGACCACGCCCGCGGGCATCCAGCCCGGCCGCTTCAGGCGGCGCGCCGCCGGCCCGGCCGCGCCGACCACCGCCCCCGGCGGCGGCGTCCCGCCCAGGCGGAACCGGCCGTCCCAGACCAGGCCGGGCCGCGCCGCCATCGGCGGGGCGAGCGCCGCTTCCTCGCGCAGCAGCAGCCCGCCGCGGCGCCGCACCGCGCCCGCCAGCGTCCCCTCGCCGCGGGCCAGCCGCCGGGCCCCCGCGCCCTCCGCCGGCGGATCGGCGGCGCCGGCCCCCGCCCGGCCCCGCCCGGCCCGGGCCGCCCGCGCCACCGGGTCGGCGCCGCGCGCCGCCAGGTCCAGCCGGGCGAAGCCCGCCTCGTGCAGCCACGCCGCGCCGGCCAGCCGCTCGGCCACGAGCCCCGCCATGCGTGCCCGCCGCGCGCCGAACCGCCCCGCCGGCTCGGCCAGCACCGCGATCGCCGGCGCGCCGAGGCCGCCGCGCAGCCGGATGCGGGTGAAGCGCTCATCCCGGTTGGAGGGGTCGCGCACCGGCGCAAGCCCGGCTGCGGCCACCACCGCCTCAAGCCGCGCCGGCGCCACGCCGAGCAGGGGCCGCAGCACCAGCGCCGCGGCCGCCGACCGCGCCGGGGCCATCGCCGCCAGCCCTGCCGGCCCGCTGCCGGCCAGGGCGCGCATCAGCAGCGTCTCCGCCTGGGCCGCCTGGGGGTGGCCGAGCAGCAGCCAGGGCGCGCCCTCCGCCCGGCAGGCCCGCAGCAGGGCGCGCAGCCGGGCCGCGCGCGCCCTTTCCTGCGCGCCCGGCCCGGCGGAAAGATCGAGCCGCGCGACCCGCGCCGCAATCCCCCGCCGCCCCCGCATCGCCGCCACGCTGTCCGCCGCGGCGGCGCGTTCGGGACGCAGGCCATGGTCGCAGACCACCGCCGCCAGTCGCCCGCCGCGCGCCCGCGCCCAACGGTCGGCCATCAGGGCCAGTGCCCGGCGGGGCGGCCCGCCGGAGACGCCCGCAAGCACCACCGGCGCGCGGCCGAAGGGACCGAGCGGCGCCATCAGCGCGCCGAACTCGTCGCCGGTCAGGGCGGAGGCCGCTGCGAACGCCGGCGGAGGTCCAGCCGGCCTAGCGGCAGGAGGCGCGGCGGCGGGCACTGGCGGCGCGCTCGGCCACCGATCCGGACAGGTTGGGGCTGGCGCTGCGCAACTCGTTCAGCAGCGTGCAGGCGGCGCGGTTGTTGTTGAGGCCGATCAGGGCATTGGCGATGCCCACCGTCGCCTCCGGCGCGCGGGAGCCGCGGGGGTTGCGTCGGCGCGCATCGTCGTAGGCGACCGCGGCGCCGGCGAAATCGCGCTTCCCCAGCAGGGCGTCGCCCAGCAGGATCTGGGCATCGGCGATACGGGCGGTGTCGCGGCTGCCGATCACTTCGCGCGCGGCAGCCGCGGCGGTCGTGTAGCCGCGCCGGCCGATCGCCGCCTGCCCCTCGGCCAGGGCGCGCTGCGGCGTGCGCGCGGCGGCGGCTCCCGCGGCCGGCGCCCCCCCCCCCCCCCCCCCCCCCCCCCCCCCCCCACAACGTGGGCGACTGCGCCGGCATGGCGGCCGACCTGTTCGAGACCTATGCGGTGACCATGGTCGCCACCATGGTGCTCGCCGCGATCTCCTTCGGCGACGAGCACCGCGTGGCGGCGATGCTGTTCCCGCTGGCGATCGGCGC
>NZ_JBWXTD010000002.1:95237-95602 GCF_056682175.1 Falsiroseomonas sp. RANM36 | reverse complement strand
GGGGGGGGGGGGGGGGGGGGGGGGGGGGGGGCGCGGGCGCCCCCCGCGGGCCCGCGGGGGGGGGGGGGGGCCCGCGGGGGCGGGGGGGGGGGGGGCGGGCGCCGCGCCCTGGCGCTGGCCCTCCAGCTGCTGCAGGCGGAAGTCGATATCGCCTTCCAGCTTCTGCACCCGCTCGCGCAGCTGGCGTTCGCGGAACTCGGCTTCCTCGGCGCGGCCGCGCACGCTGCGCAGCTCCTCCTCCATGCGCTGCACGCGTTCGAGCAGCGTCTGCACCAGGTCGCCCTGCGGCGCCGCCGGGCGGCCGGCCCCCCGCGCGGGGGGCCCCCCCCCCGGGGCCCGCGGGGGCGCGCCGCGCCCCCCCCCCC
>NZ_JBWXTD010000002.1:94828-95137 GCF_056682175.1 Falsiroseomonas sp. RANM36 | reverse complement strand
GGCGCGCGCCCCGCGCGCCCGCGCGGCGGCGGCGGGGCGGCGGGCGCCGGGGGGGGCGTGCACGCCGCCGGGCGCGGGCGGCGGCGCGCCGAGACCGCCGCGGCGCAGGATCTCCACCTCCTGGCGCAGCTGCAGGATCTGGTTCTGCAGCGCGATCCCCTCGCGGCTGTCGATCTGCGCCGCCGCGACGCCGGGCAGGACGATCAGCAGGACGGCAAGCACAAGGCGCATGGCGATTCCCCCCGCAAGCGCGACGCCCCGGCCCGGGGAGGCCCGCCCCCGCCCGGGGCTGGGAGGCCGCCGGGGCGC
>NZ_JBWXTD010000002.1:92243-94728 GCF_056682175.1 Falsiroseomonas sp. RANM36 | reverse complement strand
CTGGCGGTCGGCCCCCTCGGCCTCTGGCCGCGCCCCGCCGCCGCCCGCCCCGGGGCCGGCCGCGCGGGGGGCGTCGCCGCGGCGCCCGGCCGGAGCCCATGGTCAGCGAACGACGGTGACCGCGCGCCGGTTCTGCGCCCAGGCTTCCTCGTTGGAGCCGAGCGAGGCCGGGCGGTCCTTGCCGTACGAGATGGTGGAGATGCGCGCCGGCGCGACGCCGCCCGCCACCAGCACGTCGCGGGCCGCATTGGCGCGGCGCTGGCCGAGGGCGAGGTTATATTCGCGCGTGCCGCGCTCGTCGGTGTGGCCTTCCACCGTCACCTGAACCTGCGGGTAGCGGCCGAGCCACTCCGCCTGGCGGTCCAGCACGGGGCGCTGGTCGGCGCGGATGTTGCTGCGGTCGAAATCGAAGAAGACGCGGTCGCCGACATTGGCGACCAGGTCCTCCTGGCTGCCCGGACGCGGCCCCGCCGCGCTGGCGGCCGAGCCGGCGCCGCTGGCGGCGGCATTCTCGTCGCCGCTCTGGCAGGCGCCGAGCAGGGCGATGGCGGCGAGTGCGCCGATCAGCTTGATGTTCATGCGGAGACAACCCCTTGTCTGCTGCGCGCCCGGTGGGCGCCTGCGCGGCCGTTACCGATGCGGACGGGCCTGGTCAACGATTCGCGGGCCGTCAAGGCCGCAGCCGGGCCATGCCGCCCGCGCAACCCCCGGGCCGCTCGCCCCCGCACCGCTCATGACAGCAGCGGCGACCAGGACGGGTCGGAGGCGTCGGAGGGCGTCACGATCTGCCGCTCGTTGAAGCCCGCGATGTCGATCTGCGCGAGGCGGGAGGAATACCCCTCCCCGCGCGAGCCCCTCGCCCGCGTCTCGCGGTAGAAGGCCAGCACGCGGCCATTCGGCGCGAAGGTCGGGCCTTCCATCGCCCAGCCCTCGGACAGGATGCGCTCGCCGCTGCCGTCGGGGCGCATCACGCCGATGGCGAACTGGCCGCCGGCCATGCGCGTGAAGGCGATCAGGTCGCCGCGCGGCGACCAGACCGGCGTCGCGTAGCGCCCGCTGCCGAAGGAGATGCGCCGCACCCCCGAACCATCGGCCGCCATCACATACAGTTGCTGGTCGCCCCCGCGGTCCGAGTTGAACACGATCTGCGTGCCGTCCGGGGAGAAGCAGGGCGAGACGTCGAGCGACCCGCCCGAGGTCAGCTGCCGCTCGCGCCGGCTGGCCAGGTCCACCAGGAAGATGTTGGCGTCGCCCCCGCGCGAGGCGGAGAGGATCACGCTGCGTCCATCGGGCGAGAAGCGCGGGCTGAAGGTCATGCCCTGGAAGCTTCCCAGCACCTGCTGCTGGCCGCTGTCCAGGTTGAACAGATAGACCCGCGGCTCGTTGCGCAGATAGCTCATGAAGGCGATCTGGCGCGCATTCGGGTGGAAGCGCGGGGTCAGCGCCTGGAAGCGCCCATCGGTGAGGAAGCGATGGTTCTCGCCGTCCTGGTCCATGATCGCGAGCCGCCGCGTGCGTCGGTCGCGCGGGCCGCTTTCCGAGATGTAGACGATCTGGGTGTCGAAATACCCCTTCTCGCCCAGCATCCGCTCATAGATCACGTCGCTGATCAGATGCGCGATGCGGCGCCACTGCGCGGCCGGGGCGGTGAAGGCGGTGCCCTGGATCTGCTGCTCGGCCAGCACGTCGAACAGGCGGAACTCCACCCGCACGCGGTCGCCCTGCGCCTCGACACGGCCGGTGGTCAGCGCCTGGGTGCCGATGACGCGCCAGTCCTGCCAGCGCGGCGTGGCCGCCGCGGCCTCCGGCGACTGGATGAAGGCCTGCCGCTCCACCGGCCGGAACAGGCCGGAATTGCGCAGGTTGGTCTGGATCACGTTCGCGATGTCGCGCCCGAGCCGCTGCGCCTCGGGCGAGGCGCCGGCCATGGCCGGGATGGCGATCGGGATCGGGTCGGTGCGCGCGCGCGTGATGTCGATCACCGCGCCCTGCGCCATCGCGGATTTCGGCATCAGCGGCCAGGACAGCACGCCCGGCGCCACCATCGCCGCGCCGGCGCCGAACAGCGCGTGGCGGCGGGTGAGCAGGAAGGGGGAACGGAGGCTCATCGGACGAGACCCCTCGGGTTGAAGCGGAAGGTTGAGGCCATGACGGTCTGCATCTTGTCGGCCGGGACCCTGAGCGGGTTGCACTGCGGCGACAAGAGCGCGCGGCGGGCCGATTCGTACACCGCACGAGCGCGCGCGTCGCTCGGCACGCCCCGGTCGCCCGGAACCACGTTGCGGACATTGCCCTGGCCGTCGAGCTGCACGCGCAGCTCCACGACGATCTGCTCGAGGCCGAGCATCCCCGCATCCACGCTCCAGCATTCGCCGATCTGCTCGGCCAGGCCGCGGATCTCGCCCTGGGTGAGCTGCGCCGTGCCGGCCGGCGCGGCGCCCCCCCCCGGGGGGGGGGCCCGGCGGGGGGGGGGGGCGGCCGGGGC
>NZ_JBWXTD010000002.1:91703-92143 GCF_056682175.1 Falsiroseomonas sp. RANM36 | reverse complement strand
GGCGGGGCGGCCGGCCTGGGGCTGCGGGCGCGCTGTGGGCGGGCGCTGCTGGGCCTGCTGCTGGCGCAGCCGCTCCAGCGTGTTGTCCACGCTGCGGCTGTTCTCCTGCGGGCGCTGGACGGGGGGCGGCTGGCCGGTGCCGGCGGTACGCGCGGGCTGGGGCGGCGGCGGCGCGGGCGGTGGCGGCAAGGGCAGCGGATCGGTCAGCGTCTCGGCGACCGCGGGCGCGGGCGGCGACGGGGCGGCCTGCGGCGGGGCCGGCGGCGCGGGGCGCGGCGGGGGCGTCGGCACGGCCTGCGGCGTGGGCGCCGGGGGCGGCGGCGGCGGGATCGGCTCCGGCCGCGGCGCGGCGACCTGCGGCGGCGGGGGCGGCGCCCCCGGGGTCGGCGCGGGCGGCCCCGGCGCGGTCGGCGCCCCCGGGGGCCGGGGCCGCCGGGGGC
>NZ_JBWXTD010000002.1:90201-91603 GCF_056682175.1 Falsiroseomonas sp. RANM36 | reverse complement strand
CGACACGCCGAGCCAGCGGTTCAGCCGCCGGTCGTCCGGGTCCATCGCCAGCGGGAAGGTCGCCGCGCCGCTCATCGCGCCCGGTTCAGCGCCTCGGCTGCGGGGCCGGCGGCGCGGGGCGGCCGGCGGCCTGCGGCTGCTCGGCCAGCAGCGCGACGCGCTGGAAGCCGGCGGCGCTGACCGTGCCCATCACCTCCATCACGCGGCCATAGGAGATGGCGCGGTCGCCGCGCACGAAGATGCGCCGCTCCGGCTGGCCCTGCGGCTGATTGGCCAGGATCGCCTGGAGCTGCGGCACCAGGTTCTCGATCGGCACCTCGGTCTCCTGCAGGAAGATGCGGCCCTCGCTGTCCACCGTGATGGTCAGCGGCTCCTGCTCCTGGTTCAGCGGGGTCGCGGCGGTGCGCGGCAGGTCCACCGGCACGCCGACGGTCATCAGCGGCGCGGCCACCATGAAGATGATGAGCAGCACCAGCATCACGTCCACGAAGGGCGTGACGTTGATCTCGCTCATCGGGCGGTAGCGCCGGCCGCGCCCGCCGCCATTGCCGCCCATCAGCCCGCCGGCCATGGCGCTATTCCGCCGCCGGCGCGGGCGCCGGGCGGGCCGGCTGCGCAGGCTCCGCGGCAGCCTCGGATTGCCGCGTCAGGATCGCCGAGAACTCCGCCGCGAAGGCTTCCAGCCGTCCCGCGAAGCGTCCGAAATCGGAGGCGAACTTGTTGTAGGCGATGGTCGCCGGGATCGCCGCGATCAGGCCGATGGCGGTGGCGAAGAGCGCCTCCGCGATGCCGGGCGCCACGACGGCGAGCGAGGTGTTCTGCATGCCGGCGATGGCGCTGAAGGAGTTCATGATGCCCCAGACCGTGCCGAACAGCCCGATGAAGGGCGCCGCCGAGCCGACGGTGGCGAGGAAGATCATCCACCGCTCCAGCCGGTCCATCTCGCGCGAGATGGCGACGGCCATCGCCCGCTCCACGCGTTCCTTGGTGCCGGTCACGGCAAGCTCCGAGCCGAAGCCGCGGCCGGTGGAGCGGCGCCATTCGCCCATCGCGGCGCCGAACACCGCCGCCATGGGATGGCTCGGCTGCTCGCCCTCCCGCACATAGAGCTCTTCGAGGCTGCCGCCCGACCAGAAGCGGTCCTCGAAGCCGTCGGCGGCGCGGCGGATCCGCCGCAGCGTCGTCACCTTCTCGAACACGATGGCCCAGACCCAGATCGAGGCGAGCAGCAGGGCGATCATCACGCCCTTCACCACCCAGTCGGCCTGCAGGAACAGGCCCCAGAGGGACAGGTCGTGGGCCGCCTGGCCGAGGGGAGACTGGGTCACATTGCCCACTTGGCGGGCCTCCTATTCTGCGGCCGGCCCGTCCGGGGCCGGGGTCCGGGCCACATGGCCCGGCT
>NZ_JBWXTD010000002.1:71141-90191 GCF_056682175.1 Falsiroseomonas sp. RANM36 | reverse complement strand
GTTCTGGACGTAGCCGCGATGCGCCGCCAGCAGGTCGAAGAAGACCGGGATGATGGAGGGAACCTCCCGGTGCATCATCGCCTGGGCCTCGCCGTACAAGTCGCGCCGGCGCGGGCGGGGGGCGGGGCGGGGGGGGGGGGGGGGCCGGGCCACCGGGCCCGGCTGGCGTTGTTCCAGGGCGCGCCGCCAGGGCTCGGGGATCCTGGCGGGCTTCAGGCCGTCGGCGCGCACGCAGACGAGCCCCACGATCAGCTGCGCCAGCTCCGCCTCCCCCTCCCCTTCCGCGCGCAGGACGCGCTGGTCGAGGTCCAGCGTGGCGGCGCCGAGGGCGCGAAGCCGGGTCTCGACGATCAGCGAGTCGTCGAGCCGGGCGGGGCGCACATACGCCACTTCGATGCGCCGCACCACAAGCATCGCATTGTAACGCTCCATCATAAGCGCATGCGGCAAGTGCATGGCGCGCAAGGATTCGGTCCGGGCCCGCTCCGCCCATTTCAGGTAGTTCGCGTGGTAGGCGACGCCCCCCGCATCGGTATCCTCGAAATAGACGCGCACCGCGTGGCGGTGCGCCGGCATTTCTGTGGCCTCAGGCGCCGGCGCCTGCCCCGCAGGCTTGGCTGCGCGCCTACGCACTGGCGCGCTCGCCGCGACTGTCCGCCTGTGCGCGGGGCCGCCTGCGCGGCCCGAAGGGCTGCTTTTCCAAGCGTCTCACCCCTCCCCCTCCGCCGGCGGCATCTGGGCCAGCAGGTCGAGCTGCGCGCCGAAGCCGGCCGGCGGCGTCAGGCCGAGATGCGCCCAGCCGGGCTGCCCGAGCACGCGGCCCCGCGGCGTGCGCAGCACCAGCCCCTCCTGGATCAGGAAGGGCTCGATCACCTCCTCGAGCGTGTCGCGCGATTCGGCCAGCGCCGCGGCGAGCGTCTCCACCCCCACCGGCCCGCCGCCGTGATGCTCGGCGATACGGCGCAGGTAGCGCCGGTCCTGCGCATCGAGCCCGAGCCGGTCCACCTCCAGCCGCGCCAGCGCCGCGTCCGCCATAGCCCGATCCGCCGCCCGCCCCGCAGCCTGCGCGAAGTCGCGCACCCGCCGCAGCAGCCGTCCCGCGACGCGCGGCGTGCCGCGGGAGCGCCGCGCGATCTCCAGCGCCCCGTCCTCGGCGAGCTGGAAGCCCAGCTTCTCGGCGCCGCGCCGCACGATCAGCAACAATTCGTCGACCTCGTAGAATTGCAGCCGCAACGGGATGCCGAACCGGTCGCGCAGCGGCTGGCTGAGCAGCCCCGCCCGCGTCGTCGCCCCCACCAGCGTGAAGGGGGGAAGATCGATGCGCACCGTGCGCGCCGCCGGCCCTTCCCCGATGATCAGGTCGAGACGGTAATCCTCCATCGCGGGATAGAGCGTCTCCTCGATCGCCGGTTGCAGGCGGTGGATCTCGTCCACGAAGAGCACGTCGCGCGGCTGCAGGTTGGTCAGGATCGCGGCGAGGTCGCCGGCGCGCTGCAGGATCGGCCCCGAGGTCGCGCGGAACCCCACGCCCAATTCGCGCGCCACGATCTGTGCGAGCGTGGTCTTGCCGAGGCCGGGCGGGCCGAACAGAAGCACATGGTCCAGCGCATCGCCCCGCTGCCGCGCGGCACCGACGAAGACCTCGAGATTCTCGCGCAGCGTCCGCTGCCCGATGAATTCCTTGAGTGTCTGCGGCCTGAGGCTGCCCTCGGTCGCGTCCTCCTCCTGCCGCGCGCCGGCAGTGAGCCGCTCGTCACTCATCTCGGCGCCATCTCCTTCAGCGCCTCGGTGATCAGCGCCTCGAGCGCCGCGTCCTTGCCCACGCGCTTCGCGGCGCGCGCGACGGCCGCACTCGCCTCCGGCCGCTTCATGCCGAGATTGACGAGTGCGGAGACCGCATCCGCCTCGCCGCCCTCGGGCGCGGGCACCGCCACGGCCACGCCGCCGAGCCCGTCGGCATCCGGCGTCGCGCGGCCGACCGCCCATTTCTGCATCGCCGGCTCGTCGATGATGCGATTCGCCGTGGCGGCGCCGAGGCCCTTCACCTCCGACAGCCTCTTGCGCTCCTTCGCCGCGATCGCCGCGGCGAGCTGCGCGGGCGTGAGGCCCGAGAGCACCAGCAGCGCCTTCTGCGGCCCGACCGTCTTCACCTCGATCAGCGCCCGGAAGGCCTCGCGCTCCGCCGCGTCGAAGAAGCCGAAGAGGGTGATCGCGTCCTGGCTGACGCGCGTCTCCACCAGCAGCTTCTGCGCGCCCTCCTTCGCCGTCAGCCGGTCGAGCGTCTTGCGCGAGCAGGCGACGAGATAGCCGACGCCGTTCACGTCCAGCACGCAGCCATTCTCGTGGACTGACTCGACCGTTCCGCGCAGCGACCCGATCATCCTCGCGCCCTCGTCACCGCCGCGGAATAGGCATTCCGCGTGCTGCGGTGATGCGCGTGGCAGATCGCGATGGCCAGCGCATCCGCCGCATCGGCCCGCTTGAAGGTCACGCCCGGCAGCAACTGCCGCACCATCGCCTGCACCTGCTCCTTCGCCGCATGGCCGGTGCCGACCACCGCGCGCTTCACCTCCATCGCGCCGTATTCGCGCACGACCAGCCCCGCCAGCGCCGGCGCCAGCAGCACCACGCCGCGCGCCTGGCCGAGCTTCAGCGCGCTGTCCGGGTTGCGCGCGACATAGGTGTGCTCGACCGCGGCCTCGTCCGGCGTCCATTGCGCGATCACCTCGGCCAGCCCGCGATGCAGCACCAGCAGCCGGCGCGACAGTTCCTCCGACGGCGCGGTCGAGACCACGCCATCGGCCAGGAAGCGCAGCCGGAACCCGTCATGCTCCACCAGCCCCCAGCCGGTGTGCTGCAGGCCGGGATCGAGCCCCAGGATGCGAATCGGTGCGCCCGCCATGCCCCTGCATAGACCGTGCGGCGGAGGAAAGGCATGCCCGTCCCATCCGGGCTGCACGCTCGGGCGGGCTTGGGATAGGCTCCGTTCCGATCCGGCAGGAGTGTCTCCATGCGCCACAGCTCCGCCTTCCGCCCGATTCCCGCCGCAGGCCGGCGGCGCCTGCTCGCGGCCGCCGGCGGCCTTGCCCTCGGCGCCGGCCTGTCCGGCTGCGCGCTTCCCTCGCGTGAGCCGCCGGTGCCGCGCGGGCGGACCGGAGTCGTGAGCGTGCTCGGCATACCGAATGAGCGGTTCCGATCCGACCAGGCCGGCGGCTTCGACGCCTTCGACCGGGAAGTCGTCGCGGCGCTGCAGCGCCAGGCCCGGCATCTCGGCATCACCCGCAGCTCCGAACTGCCGCCGCTCGACCTGCTCTCGATCTCCGGCGGCGGCGAGAACGGGGCCTTCGGCGCCGGCCTGATCAATGGCTGGACGGCCTATGGCGGGCGGCCGGTCTTCGACCTGGTCACCGGCGTCAGCACCGGCGCGCTGACCGCGCCCTTCGCCTTCCTCGGCAGCGACTGGGACGCGAAGCTGAAGTCGGTCTACACCGAGATCACGCCCGATCGCGTGCTCGTGCGGCGCTGGTTCACCGCCGCCCTCTGGGACGACGCGCTGGCGGACACGACACCGCTGTTCAAGACCATCTCGACCTATCTCGACGAAGCGATGATGGCCGCGATCGCGACCGGCTACGACGAAGGTCGCCTGCTGCTGGTCGGCAGCACCGACATAGACGCGCAGGTGCCGGTGATCTGGAACATCGGCGCCATCGCGAAAAGCCGCCATCCGCGCGCGCTCGAGACCGTGCGGCGGATCCTGCTCGCGTCGGCGGCCATCCCCGGCGCCTTCCCCCCGGTCCTGTTCGACGTCGAACTCGACGGCGCGCCGCACCAGGAGATGCATGTGGATGGCGGTGCCTTCGCGCAGGCCTTCCTGTATCCGGCCGCCGCCACCCGCTCCCGACGCGTCGCGCTGGCGGAGAACCGCCGGGTCACACCCGCGACCGCCTGGGTGATCCGCAACGGCCGGCTCGATCCGGAATGGGCCGACACGAGCCGCCGCACCGTGAGCATCGCCGGCCGCGCGATCGCCACCATGATCGCCGCCAGCGGTTACAACGATGTGATGCGGATGTATTTCGCCGCGCAGCGCGACGCCATCGACTTCAACCTTGCCTATATCGGCAGCGATTTCACGGTCGAATACACGGAGCCCTTCGAGCAGGCCTATATGCGCGCGCTCTACGAGTACGGCTTCGAGCGCGCCCGGCGCGGCTTCGACTGGACGCGCATCCCGCCGGGCGCGGCGTAATTCTGGTGCCACAAGCGCCGGCGCCGCCGGCCGCAACTCTCGCGGTCAGGCGGTCAGCTTCTCCATCGCGGCCTCGTCGGCCTCGAGATTGGCATAGACCTGCTGCACGTCGTCATGGTCGTCGAGCGCATCGAGCAGCTTCATCACCTCGCCCGCCTTCTCCTCGTCGAGCGTCAGCGTGGTGGAGGGCCACCATTCAAGCCGCGCCGCCTCGGCGGTGCCGAACTTCGCCTCCAGCGCATCGCGCACGGCGGCGAAATCCTCCACCGAGGTGGACACCTCGTGCCCGTCCTCGCCGCTTTCCACATCCTCGGCGCCGGCCTCGATCGCTGCTTCCAGCATGCCGTCCGCATCGGCCGTCGCGGCGGGATAGCGCAGCACGCCCTTGCGTTCGAACTGGAACGCCACCGAGTTGGTCTCACCCAGCGCCCCGCCATTCTTCGCGAAGATCGAGCGCAGGTCGCCGCCGGTGCGGTTGCGGTTGTCCGTCAGCGCCTCGACGATCACCGCGATGCCGTGCGGCCCGTAGCCCTCGTAGCGCACCTCCTCGTAGTTCTCGCCGGCCGCGCCCTGTGCGACGCGCTTGATGGCCCGGTCGATCGTGTCGCGCGTCATGTTGGCGGTCAGCGCCGTCTTCACCGCCGCGCGCAGGCGCGGGTTGTGGGCGGGGTCGGGCAGGCCGGTCTTGGCCGCGACGGTGATCTCGCGGATCAGCTTGCCATAGGCGCGGGCGCGCTTGGCGCCCTGGACCGCCTTGCGGTGCATCACGTTCTTGGCGTGGGAATGGCCGGCCATGGCCGGAGGGCTCCGTCTGTCTCTGTGCCGATCGGGTCGGCGCCCTATAGCGGCCCCCGGCCCGGCGGGGCAAATCGCCGCGCCCGCCGAATATGCGCCTTGCCTCAACCATGAGTTCATCTTCTCCGGCCATGGTGGCGCCATGGCTGGACCAACTCGCTCCGCGCCGCCCACCGAGGCGGCGCCGCTGCTCGCCGGCGCGGCCGGTTTGCTGCTGCTCGGCATGGCGGCCTGGATGCTGGCGCTCGGCCGCTCCGCCGGCCCGGACGACGCGGCGCTGCTCTCGACCGGCGCGGTCCTGCTGTTCGCCCTGGCCGGCTTCGTGCCGTTCGGCGTGCTGCGCCTCGCGCGCGCCGCCGCCCCGGCGCGGCCGGCCGAACCCGGCCTGCACGACCCGCTGACCGGGCTGCCGACCCACGCGGCGCTGCGCGCCCGGCTGGAGGAAACGGCCGCGCTGGCCAGTCGCCAGGGCTGGAAGGTCGGCGTCCTGGTCCTGAACCTGCGCCGCTTCCGCGACATCAATGCCGCGCAGGGCCGCGAGACCGGTGACGAGGCCCTGCGCCAGATCGCGCACCGCCTGCGCGCCGCCGTCCGGCTGGAGGATCCGGTCGCCCGCCTCTCCGGCGACCGCTTCGCCGTGGTGCAGACCGCGCTGCAGGACCCGGCGGATGCGTATCGCCTGGCGGAGCGCCTTGCGGCGCTGGTCGCCGAGCCGCTTGCGCTGCCCGGCGGCACGGTGCGCGCCGCTGCCGATATCGGCATCGCCATCGCCCCGGAGGACGCCGACCAGCCCTGCCAGCTGCTGACCCGTGCCGAGGATGCGCTCGCCGCCGCGCGGGGGTCGCCCGAGCCCGCCATCCTCGGCTTCGCGCCCGAGCGCGAGGCCGCGCTGCGCCGCATGCGGGAGATGGAGGCCGAGCTGCGCGACGGGATTGCGAAGGGGCAGTTCCAGCTGCACTGGCAGCCGCAGCGCCGCCTCTCGGACGGCGAGCTCCTCGGCTTCGAGGCGCTGCTGCGCTGGAACCACCCGACCCGCGGCATGGTCCCGCCCGACGCCTTCATCCCGCTGGCCGAGAAGACCGGGCTGATCGTGCCGCTCGGCGCCTGGGTGATCCGCACCGCGACCGCCGAGGCTGCCGGCTGGCCCGGCGCGCTGAAGGCCGGGGTCAACCTCTCCGCGGTCCAGCTCCGTGCCGAGGGCCTGGTGGCAACGGTGGCCGCGGCCCTCGCCGCCTCCGGCCTGCCGGCGCACCGGCTGGAGATGGAAGTCACCGAGAGCATGCTGGTCGAGGACGGGCCGCAGGCGGCCCGCGTCATCGGCGGCCTGCAGGCGCTCGGCGTGTCGGTCGCGCTCGACGATTTCGGCACCGGCTGGTCAAGCCTCGCCTATCTGCGCCGCTTCGCCTTCGACGAGCTGAAGATCGACCGCCAGTTCCTCCGCGACCTCGACGCCGACCCGCGGGTGGAGGCGGTGGTCGGCGCCATCCTCGGCATGGGGCGGGGCCTCGGGATGCGCGTGGTGGCGGAAGGCGTGGAGACGCGCGAGCAGGCGGACCGGCTGCTCGCGCTTGGCTGCGAGCGCGGCCAGGGCTGGCTGCTCGGCCGCCCCATGCCGGCCGAGCAGGCCCGCGCGCTGATCGCCGCGGAGGCGGCGCCGGTCGCCGCCTGAGCGTCGCGCCGACAGGGCGTCATCATCACCGCGCCGACTTCCAGACCGCCGCCGGATCGCCCGGGCGCGGCCCTGCCGCGAAGCGCGCCAATCGGCGCCGCTTCGCTGGGCAGCGCGCCGCCGAACGGCGCGCTGCGCACCCCGAATCCCTGGCACGCGCCTTGCTGCGCCCCCGACGCCTGCTCAGGGAGTGCCGCGCATGAAGGTCGGGGATTCACCCGCGTTCCGCCGCTTCTGGTACGTGGCGATGCCGGTCGCGAAGCTCGACGAAGGGCCGCAGCCCTTCAGCCTCTTCGGCGAGGACATGGTGATCTGGCGCGCCGCCGACGGCAGCCTCTCCGCGCTCAAGGACGAATGCTGCCACCGCGCCGCGAAGCTCTCGCTCGGCGAGGTGATCGGCAATGCGATCCAATGCCCCTATCACGGCTGGCAGTTCGGCGCCGACGGGCATTGCACCGCGATCCCGCAGCGCCCCGGCCTGACGCCCGAGATCGCCGCGCGGGCCTTCGTGAAGCGCTACCACGTCGCGATCCGCTACGACTATGTCTGGGTCGCGGTGGAAGACCCGGTGATGGACATCCCGCACCTGCCGGAATTCGGCGCGCCGGGCTTCCGCTTCATCGACTGCTTCCACGAGGTCTGGGACATGTCGCTGTTCCGCCTCGCCGACAACTTCTTCGACCTCGCGCATGTCGCCTTCGTGCATCGCGACACCCAGGGCGACATCACCAACCCCGTCCCGCCCGCCGAGGATGTGGAGGAGTTCGAGTTCGGCATCGTCTCCAAGGCGATCGTGCCGGTGGCCAACCGCAAGGTCGGGCAGGACTACACCGGCATCAAGCAGGAGAAGACGGTGCGCGACCGCACCGCCACCTGGTGGGCGCCCTGCACGCGCAAGCTGCACATCAGGTTCCCGAACGGCGTCGAGCACATCATCTTCACCGCCGGCACGCCGCTGGCCGACAAGAAGCTGATCTTCACCCAGTTCTGCATCAGGAACGACACCGAAGAGCAGGTGCCCGCCGCCGCGGCCATCGCGCATGACCGCAAGGTGACGCTCGAGGACAAGTTCATCCTGGAGAGCACGCGCGCCGACGTGCCGATCATGCCGTGGGAGGCGCCGGAAGCCGGCATGCCCTGCGACAAGGCGAACAACATGGCGCGCAAGAAGCTGCGCGAGATCGTCGAGCGCTTCGGCGGCGCGCCGATGGCCCAGGCCGCCGAGTGAAGGAGACATGCCGATGATCTTCCGTCGCGCCGCGCTCGCCGCCGGCCTCGCCACCCTCGCCGCGCCGGGCGTCCTCCGCGCCCAGCCGCGCAGCCTGCGCTTCACCCTGGACTGGGCGCTCGGCGGCTCCTCCGCCTTCGCCATCGCCGCCGACCGCCGCGGCTTCTTCCGCGACGAGGGGATCGACGCGCGCATCAGCCGCGGCTTCGGATCGGGTCGCGTGCCGGTGGATATCGGCGGCGGCGCCTATGAGATGGGCTTCGGCGACTTCTCCTCCATGGCGAAATTCGCCGCCGAGAACCCGCAGGTCGGCATGGTGTGCGTGCTGATGGTCTTCGACGGCCTGCCGCTCGTCGCCGTCGCGCGCGGCGACGGGCCGATCCGCACGCCGAAGGATCTGGAAGGCCGCCACCTCGCCGCGCCGGAAGGCGATGCGGGGCGGCAGATGTTCCCCGTCTTCGCCGATTTCGCGGGCTTCAATGCGAACAGCGTGCGCTGGACCAGCGTCTCGCCGCAGCTGCGCGAGCCGATGCTGGTGCGCGGCCAGGTGGATGCGATCACCGGCTTCGTCAGCTCCACGGTGATCAGCCTGAAGGGCCTCGGCATGCCGGAGGAGCGGCAGGTGATCATGCGCTACCGCGATGTCGGCGTGCCGCTCTACTCCAACTGCGTGATGACGACGCGCCGCTACGCCGAGGCGAACCCGGAGATCGTGCGCGGCGTGGTGCGCGCCATCACCCGCGGCGTGCGGCTGATGGTCGCCGACCCCGCCGCCGCCACCGCCTCCGTGAAGGAGATCGAGCCCCTGCTCGACCTCCCGCTCGAGACCGAACGCGCGCAGTTGGTGGTGCGGGAGATGGTCATGACCGACCATGTCCGCCGCGCCGGCCTCTCCGCCGTGGAGCGCGGGCGGATGGCGGAAGGGATCGAGATCCTCTCCCGCGTGCAGTCCTTCCCGCGCAAGCCGACCGTGGAGGAACTCTACACCGACGCCTACCTCCCGGCTGCCGCCGACCGCGCGATGTCGTAGCCGGGCTGCCGGCGGCCGCGATCCGCGCTAATCCAGCGCATGATCGAAGCGGTCGCCACGCTGCCGGACACGCGCCTTGCCTACTGGGACACCGGCGGGCCCGGCGAGCCCGTGCTGCTGCTGCATCCCGGCACCGGCAGCCTGGAGATCTGGGAGCATCAGCGCCCGGCGCTGGCCGCCGCCGGCTATCGCGCCATCGGCTATTCGCGCCGCGGGCATCGCGGCTCCGATCCCGGCAGCGCGGAGGCGCCTGGCACCGGCAGCGGTGACCTCGCGGCACTGCTCGACCATCTCGGCATCGCGCGCTGCCATCTGGTCGGCGCGGCGGCGGGCGGCATCGTCGCGCTGGACTTCGCGCTGTCCCATGCGCGCCGCCTGCTGAGTCTGACGCTGTCCTGCTCCATCCTCGGCATCACCGATGCTGACTATGCCGCGGCGAGCGAGCGGCTGCGCCCGCCCGGCTTCGCCGCCATGCCGCCCGAGTTCCGCGAGCTCGGCCCGAGCTACCGCGCCGCCAACCCCGCGGGCGTTGCGCGCTGGCTGGAGCTCGAGCATCGCGCGATCCCGCGCCGACAGCTGCGCCAGCCCACTTCGAACCGCATCACCTTCGCCGCGCTGCGCGGCCTCGACCTGCCCTGCCTGCTGATGACTGGCGATGCCGATCTCTGGATGCCGCCATCGCTGCTGCGGCAGGTCGCCCGGCATCTTCCGCGCGGCGAGATGCGGGTGATCGCCGAGGCCGGGCATTCGGCGCATTGGGAGCAGCCGGCGGCCTTCAACGCGACGCTGCTCGATTTCCTCGGCCGCAACCGGGCGGCATAGCGCCGCCGGCCGCCTTCACGCCGCCTGGCGGCAGAGCCGGCCGAGGACGGAGGTCAGCTCCGCCGGGTCATAGGGCTTGGCCAGCACCGCTGCATCCTGGTGACCCGCCGGCAGTCCGGCCGCGCCGTAGCCGGTGGCGATCACATAGGGGATGCCCCGGGCGGCCAAAGCGTCCGCGACCGGCGTCGAGGTCTCGCCCGCCAGGTTAAGATCCAGCACCACGGCATCCGGCCGCTCCTGATCGAGCAGGGCCAGCGCCTCCTCCACCGTCGCGGCGGGGCCCATCACGCCGAAGCCGGCATCGACCAGTGCGTCCTCCACCAGCATGGCGACCAGTGCCTCGTCCTCAACCACCATGACCTTGTGCGGACCACGCAGCATCAGACCCCCCTCGCCGACGCGCGGCGATGCTCGGATGCCTGTAGCCCGCCCAAGCATTCAAGGCCGCTCACATTATCGCGCGGCAGGGTTGCAAGGCCCACCGGGCGCCAGAACACTGCTGGTTCGGCGCGGCGGCGCGCCGCCATCCAGGCCCGCGCCCGCCGCGGCCCGAAGCGCGTGGCGACGCGCACCGGACGCAGCGCGTAGCTCGCGCCTTCATAGGCCGCGAGCCGGCGGAAGGCCTCTGCCCCAAGGCGCATGAGCAGCAGCCCCGCCACCTCCCCGCTTCCCTCGACCAGGGTGGGATAGGGCGTTCCGCGCAGCCGCACCCGCCGGTGGCCCCCCAGCCGCGCCGGGATCGCCCGGCGCAGCGGGGCGCGCCCGGCGAAGCGCGCGAAGGTCGCGGGGTCGAGCAGCGTCCCGTAGAGGAACACGGCCACGCCCGGACCTCAGTGGCCGGCGTTCGCGCCCGAGAAATCCGGCGCCGCCAGCCCGGACGCCTCCACCTGGCGGGCGATCTGGGCCTTCAGCCGCCCGAGCCCGGCCTCCGTCGTCGCCTCGGCGCGCGCCACCAGCACCGCCTGGGTGTTGGAGGCGCGAAGCAGCCACCAGCCATCCTCGGTCAGCACCCGCACCCCGTCCACGTCCTGCACCTTGGCGCCTTCGGCCGCGAGGCGGTCCTTCACCTCCTGCACCACCGCGAATTTGCGGGTGTCGGGGCAGTCGAAGCGCAGTTCCGGCGTGTTGATCACCTGCGGCAGCGCGGCGCGCACGGCGGAGAGCTTCCCCTGCATCCGCGCGACGATGCCGAGCAGCCGCACCGCCGAATAGGGCGCATCGTCGAAGCCGTACCACTTGTCGGCGAAGAAGATGTGCCCCGACATCTCGCCCGCCAGCGGGCTGCCCGTCTCGGCCATCTTCGCCTTGATCAGCGAATGGCCGGTCTTCCACATCAGCGGGTTGCCACCGGCCTTGGCGATCTCGTCGAACAAGACCTGGCTCGCCTTGACGTCCGCGATGATCGTGCCGCCCGGCTTCGCCTTCAGCACGTCGCGGGACAACACGATCATCAGCTGGTCGCCGAACAGGATGTGCCCCTCGTCGTCCACCACGCCGATCCGGTCGCCGTCGCCGTCGAAGGCGATGCCGAGATCGGCCTTCTCCCGCGCCACCTCGGCGATGATCTGCTCGAGGTTCTTGGCCACCGTCGGGTCCGGGTGGTGCGCCGGGAAGGTGCCGTCGATCGTGCCGTTGATGACGAAATGCGTCCCCGGCAGCCGGGCGACGAGCTTCTTCACGATCTCCGCCGAGGAGCCGTTGCCCGGATCCCAGACCACGCGCAACGCGCGCTCGCCGCCGTCCCAGTCCTCCAGCACGCGCGAGACGTACTGCTCGGAGATGTCCACATGGTGGTCGGAGCCGACGGCGGAGGGCACCACGTCGCCTTCCGCGGCCATCCGGCCGATCTCCTGGATCTGCTTGCCGAAGAAGGGCTTCTTCCCCAGCATCATCTTGAAGCCGTTGTAGTTCGGCGGGTTGTGGCTGCCCGTGACCATCACCGCGCCGTCGGCCTGCAGCGCATAGGCCGCGTAGTAGAGCATCGGCGTCGGCCCGCAGCCGATCCGCGCCACCTCCAGCCCGCAGGCGCGCAGGCCCGCGACCAGCTGCGCCTCCATCTCCGGCGAGGACAGGCGGCCGTCATAGCCGACCGCGACCTTCGTCCCGCCGCCACGCGAGACGATCGAGCCGAAGCAGCGCCCGATGGCGAAGGCATCCTCGGGGTGCAGCGTCTGCCCCACGATGCCGCGGATGTCGTATTCGCGCAGCGAGGTCGGGTCGAAGCTGTGGTGGAAGGCCGTCATCTGCTGATCCGCTCCGGTCTCGCCGCTCAGGCGTATTTCTTGAGGATGCTCTGCATGGCCGGCGCCATGTCGTCGCGCTCCAGGGCGAAGGCGACCTGCGCCTCCAGGTAGCCCTCCTTGGAGCCGCAGTCGAAGCGCCGGCCCTCGTAGCGCAGGCCGTGGAAGGGCTGGCTCCCGATCAGCTTCGCCATGCTGTCCGTCAGCTGGATCTCGCCGCCCGCGCCCTTCTCCATCTTCGACAGATGCGCCATCACCTCCGGCATCAGCACGTAGCGCCCGATGACGGTGAGGTTGGAAGGCGCCTTCTCGACCGGCGGCTTCTCCACCAGGCCCTTCACCTCGACCAGCTTGCCCGTCGTCGCGCCCGGCGCGATCACGCCGTAGCGCGAGACATGCTCCTTCGGCACCTCCTCGATCGCCACGACATTGCCGCCGGTCGCGGCATAGGCCTCGGCGAGCTGCGCCATGCAGGACGTCCCGCAAAGCATCAGGTCGTCCGGCAGCAGGATGGCGAAGGGGTCGTCCTGCACGAAGTTGCGCGCACACCAGATCGCGTGGCCGAGCCCGAGCGGCACCTGCTGGCGGGTGGAGACGATGGAGCCCGGCGGCAGCCCCTGCGCGCGGAGCAGTTCCAGCTCCCGCACCTTGTTGCGCTCGGCCAGGGTGCGCTCCAGCTCGTACGGCACGTCGAACTGGTCCACCAGCATGGTCTTGCCGCGCCCCGTGACGAAGCAGAACTGCTCGATGCCGGCCGCGCGCGCCTCCTCCACCGCATACTGGATCAGCGGCTTGTCCACGACCGGCAGCATTTCCTTCGGCATCTGCTTGGTCGCGGGCAGGAAACGCGTGCCGAGGCCCGCGACGGGCAGCACGGCCTTGCGGAGAGGCTTTGGCACCGGTGGTCTTCCCTGGCGATTTCGGCCGGCACAACTGCCACGGACGGCCCGGAGCGTCCACCTGCGCGGCGCGAGGCAGGCGACGGACCGGCGTGCCGTGCTTCGGGCGGGCCTGTTCAGCCCAGCAGCACGTCCCGCGCCTCGTTCAGCCGGGCCGCGAGCCAGTCGGAGCCGCCCTGGTCGGGGTGGTTGGCCCGCATCAGCCGCCGATGGGCGGTGCGGATCGCCGCCTCGTCGGCGCCCTCGGACAGGCCGAGCACCGCCAGCGCCTCCTCCCGCGTCATCGGGCCGCTGGAGGGCCGACCGGGCGGGGGTCGGCGGCGGGCATCCTCGCGCCAATCGGCATGGGCGCGGTCGAGCCAGGCCTCCAGCAGCGGCACGCCCTCGGGGTCGCGGGCCGAGAGCTCGGCCAGCAGGTCGAGCAGCAGCCCCTGGTCGAGCTCGCCCAGGTCGCGCCCGGCGAAGCGCCCGGCCTTCACCCGGCCGAACATCTGACCGCTGTCGTGATCGAGCCCCATGGCGAGATACTCGGTCTCGACATCGCTGGCCTGGCCGCTGCTGGCCTGGCCGCCGCGGGCGAAGGTGCGGGCGGCGCGGATGCCCTGGATCCAGCGCCAGAGCATCGGGCCGAACAGCGCCAGCGCCCACAAGGCCTGCGGCCCGCGCCCGGATGCCAGCAGCGCGACCAGCAGCACCGCGCCCAGCAGCCCGCCGCCCCAGATCGCGGCCGACTTGACCTGCGCCGGCTTGGCATCGGCGAAGGCGCGCAGCAGGGCCAGCACCAGCAGCAGCGCGATCAGCCCGACGATGAGATAGGCCACGGCTCAGCGCGCCTTCGGTGCCGGCAGCTGCCCGGCGATCTGCCGCGCCGAGGCCGAGGTCAGCCGCACCAGGGCCTGCCGCCCGCCGGCGGCGAAGACCGCCACCGCCCGCAGCAGGTCGCGCAGCGTGCCCGCGCTGGCGCTGTCGAAGGGCGCCCAGGCGCCGCCCGACAGCTTCGCGATCTGGCGGAAGGCATTGCCGGCAACGGGGTTCTGCCCCTCCTGGAAGCAGAAGACCGGCGTGCCGCGCAGGCCGAGCTCGCCCGCCACATGGCAGATCGGGTCCACATCCTCCTCCAGCGCATCGCCGATCAGGATCACGGCGTTGACCTTCTCGCGCAGCGATTCGTCGCGGGCATGCCTGAGGGTGCGCAGGATCTGGGTGTGGCCGCCGAGGCAGGAGACGCCCGTCATCCGCCGCGCAAGCTCGTCGGCATTGGTCAGGAAGGGGGTGGCGGCGAATTCGTTGAAGCCGCGGTAATAGGCGAGCGAGACGGCCAGCCCGCCGACATCCTTCACCGCCATGAACATCTCGCCCTGCAGCTGGCAGGCGCGGTCCCAGCTCGGCTGCCGGGACGCGGTGGCGTCCATGGCGAAGATCAGCCGACCGGGCTTGCCCGACGCCGGGCGAATGGCGGGCATGGACGCCACCTTGTCGAGGAAGGCGGCGACTGCGGGGTTCTTCTTCTGCTCCGGCAGGTTGGCCATGAGGGGGATGTGGTTGCGTGGCGCGGCCGCGTCAGCCCCCCGCCTTCAGGCCGTTCGCCTGCGCCGCCGCCAGCGCGGTCATGTTCACGATGCCCCGCGCCGTCACGGACGGCACCAGCACATGGATCGGCTTCGCCATGCCCAGCAGGATCGGCCCGACCTGCAGCCCCTCGGCGGCGGCCTTCAGCAGGTTGAAGGCGATGTTGGCCGCGTCCAGGCTCGGCATCACCAGCAGGTTCGCCGCATCCGTCAGGCGCGAATCGGCCACCGCCCGGTCGCGGATCGCCGGCACCAGCGCCGCATCGGCATGCATCTCGCCATCCACCTCGAAATCCGGCTCCCGCGCCCGCAGCAGCTTGAGCGCGGCGCGCATCTTCGCGGCACTCGGCGCGCCCGAGGCGCCGAAGGAGGAATGGCTCAGCAGCGCCGCCTTGGGGGTGATGCCGAAGGCGCGGATCTGCTCGGCCGCGAGCAGCGTCATGTCGGCGATCTGCTCGGGCGTCGGGTCCACGGTCAGGTGGGTGTCCACGAAGAACAGGTGCCCCGCCGGCAGGATCAAGGCCGAGAGCGCATAGACGCGCGCGACCTCGGCCCGTTTTCCGATCACGTTGTAGGCGTTCTGCCAATGCGTGAACCAGTCGCCACTGCCGCCGCAGAGCGCGGCATCGGCCTGCCCGGCCGCGAGCAGCAGCGCCGCCGCGGCGGTCTGCCGGGTGCGCAGCCGCCGCTCGGCGGAATCGGGCGGCACGCCGCGCCTGCCGACCAGGCGCTGATAGAGCGGCAGGAACGGGTCGAACACCGCATGGTCGGTGGCCGGGTCGAGCACGCGGACCGATTCCGAAAGGTCCATCCGCAGGCCCATCGCCGCCGCGCGGGCCGCGATGGCCTCCCGCCTTCCGATCAGGATCGGCTCCGCGAGGCCCTCGTCGAGCACGGTCTGCACGGCGCGCAGCGTCCGTTCGTCCTCGCCCTCGGCGAAGACCACGCGGGCCAGGTTGCGCCGCGCCACCTCGAAGACCGGGCGCATCAGGTTGCCGGAGCGGAAGACGAAGCGCTCCAGCTCGTGGCGGTATTTCGCGAGATCCTCCAGCGGCCGGCGCGCCACGCCCGATGCCGCCGCCGCGCGCGCCACCGCCGGCGCGATCTCCAGGATCAGCCGCGGGTCGAAGGGCTTCGGGATGATGTAGTCGGGGCCGAAGACCGGCGCCTGGCCGCCATAGGCTGCGGCGACCACCTCGCTCGCCTCCATCCGCGCCAGCGCCGCGATGGCGTCCGCCGCGGCGACCTTCATCGCCTCGTTGATCGTCGTCGCGCCGGCATCCAGCGCGCCGCGGAAGATGAAGGGGAAGCAGAGGACGTTGTTGACCTGGTTCGGGTAGTCGGTGCGGCCCGTCGCGACGATCGCATCCGGCCGCGCGGCGCGCACGGCTTCCGGCAGGATCTCGGGCTCCGGGTTGGCCAGCGCGAGCACCAGCGGCTTGCGCGCCAGCTTGTGCAGCCATTCGGCCTTCAGCACCCGCGGCGCCGAGAGGCCGAGGAAGATGTCCGCCCCTTCCAGCACCTCCTCCAGGGTCCGCGCGGCGGTGTCCTGCGCATAGGCCGCCTTGAAGGGATCGGTGTTCGGGCGGCCCTTCCAGACCACGCCGTCGATGTCGCAGATGGTGACGTTCTCGCGCCGGAGCCCCATCGCCACCAGCAGGTCGAGGCAGGCGATCGCCGCCGCGCCGCCGCCGGTGTTGACCACGCGCACCTGATCGAGCGTCTTGCCCTGCAGCAGCAGCCCGTTGCGCACCGCGGCGGCGACGATGATGGCGGTGCCGTGCTGGTCGTCGTGGAAGACCGGGATCTTCATCCGCTCGCGCAGCGTCCGCTCGATCGCGAAGCACTCGGGCGCCTTGATGTCCTCGAGGTTGATCGCGCCGAAGGAGGGCTCGAGCGCGGCCACCGCCTCGATGAAGCGGTCGGGGTCGCGCTCGTCCACCTCGAGGTCGATCGAATCGATGCCGGCGAACTTCTTGAAGAGGACGGCCTTGCCCTCCATCACCGGCTTGCCCGCCAGCGCGCCGATGGCGCCGAGCCCGAGCACGGCCGTGCCGTTCGAGATCACCGCGACGAGGTTGCCGCGGGCGGTGTAGTCCCAGGCCTTGTCGGGATCCTTCGCGATCTCCTCGCAGGCCGCCGCCACGCCGGGGCTGTAGGCCAGCGACAGGTCGCGCTGCGTCGCCATGCGCTTGGTCGGCTCGACCGAGAGTTTCCCCGGCCGCGGCAGCCGGTGGTAGTCGAGCGCTGCCTTGCGGAAATCCTCGTCCATGCCCGGCACCTCCGCCGCCAGACTAGGCGGGATCGTCGGCGGAGGCGACCTCGCTCCCCTCCAGCATCGGCCTGAGCGGGCGCAGATGCGCGGCCAGCGCCTCCACGAAGGCGCGCAGCTGCGGCTCCTCGCGCAGCGCCTCGCGTACCACCAGCCAGAGATCGCCGCCGAGCTCGGGTTGCGGCGGGAAGCAGCGGAGCAGCCCCGGCGTCCGGTCGCCGATCATGCAGGGCAGGGCCGCGAGGCAGAGGCCGGAGGCCACGGCGGCGGCGATGTTGGTCAGGCTGTCGCTGCGCGAGACCACCTCGACGCCGGCCACCGCCTCCACCGCCTTGAGGCCCCGGGCATGGGCGATGCCCCCCTCCCCGCCCATCACCGCATGGCCCGAGAGGTCCCCGAGGCTGCGCGGCAGCGCGCGGCGGGCGGCGTAGGCCCGCGTGCCATAGACGGTCCAGCCCAGGCCGCAGATGCGCCGCGCCGCGACGCCGGCGGTCTCGGGCTGCGGGCCGGCGCGCAGCGCGACATCGGCCTCGCCGCGCCCGACCGCGAGCTTCCGGTCCGCCACGATCAGGTCCACCCGCACCTCCGGTTGCGCTTCACGGAAGCGGGCGAGGAAGGGCGTGAGCATGGCGTTGGCCAGGGATTCGGCCGCCGTGACCCGCAGCCGGCCGGTCAGGCGCCGGCGGTCGGCCTGCACGGCGGCCTGCAGGGCGGCGATCTCGGCCTCCACGCGCTCGGCCAGCACCAGGAAGCGGCCGCCTGCCTCGGTCAGGCGGTAGCCGGCCTGGCGCCGCTCGAACAGGCGCGCGCCGGTCGCCGCCTCCAGCGCGGCGACGCGGCGGGCGCAGGTGGTCTGGTTCACCCCGAGCTCCCGCGCCCCGGCCAGCGTGCTGCCGCCGCGGGCGACCGCCAGGAAGTGCCGCAGGTCGTCCCAGTCGCGCATCGCCACACTCTGCAATTTTGCCGAACGGCACTGCAAGGTCTCTGCTTCCGGCGGCGGCAAGGATGCTGTCATGTCCCGCCGTCCAATCGAGGGAGGACATTCCATGAAGCTCTATTTCTTCGACGGCTCCACCACCTGCCGCCCGATCATGATGTTCGCGACCGAGGCGGGGCTCGCGATCGAGACCGTGCCGGTGAACCTGTTCGCCGGCGAACACATGCAGGACGCCTATACGGCCATCAACCCGAACCAGCTGATCCCGGTGCTGGAGGAGGCGGACGGCCATCGGCTGTATGAAAGCTCGGCGATCCTGAAATACCTGGCCGACGTCTCGAAGCACGCGGCCTGGCCGGCCGATGCGCGCGCGCGGGCGGCGGTGAATGCACGGATGGACTGGTTCAACACGGCCTTCTACCGGAATTTCGGCTACGGCTACGTCTATCCGCAGGTGCTTTCCTACATGGCGTGGGAGGACCCGGCGATGCAGGCGGCCTCCCTGGCCAAGGCGAAGGCCGCATCCGAGCGCCTGTTCGGCATCCTGAACGACACCATGCTGACGGACGCCGCGCCGTTCCTGGGCGGCAGCCAGCCCGACCTGTCCGACTACATGGGCGTCGCCTTCGCCACGATCGGAGAATTGGTGGGCTGGGACTATTCCCGCTGGCCGCGGGTCGAGCGCTGGATCGCCGCGATGAAGGCGCGGCCGGGCTGGAAGCCGAACAATGGCGGCTTCGAGGGCTGGCGCGATTCGCTGCGGGGGCAGGCGGCATGAGCAACCCGGCCTCCATGTTCCACCACGTCGCTTATCGCTGCCGCGATTCCGAGGCGACGCGCGCCTTCTACGAGGATTTCCTGGGCATGCCGCTGGCGCAGGCCTTCGAGATCAAGCGCACCGCGACGGGGCGGGACGCCTCCGTGCTGCACAGCTTCTACCGGCTGAAGGACGGCAGCTACCTGGCCTTCTTCGAGGTTCCCGACGGCGCCTTCGACTTCAAGACGCAGCACGACTTCGACCTGCATGTCGCGATGGAGACGACGCCGGAGGAGCTGCAGGCCGTGCTGGCGCGGGCGAAGGCCGCGGGGATGGAGGCGCGCGGCCCGTCCGACCACGGGATCATGCACTCGATCTACCTGCGCGACCCGAACGGCTATGTCGTCGAGCTGGCGGCGAAGACGCCGAACCACGACGCCGACATGGACCCGGCGAAGAACGGCGCGCGCGCGACGCTCGACGCCTGGACGCGGCGGAAGGCGGCGGCCTGAGCCCTCGGCGGGGGGGGCGCGCGCGGCGGGCGCGCGCCCCCCCCCCCCCGCCGGCGCCGGGGCGCGCCG
>NZ_JBWXTD010000002.1:62940-71041 GCF_056682175.1 Falsiroseomonas sp. RANM36 | reverse complement strand
CGCGCGGCGGCGCGCCGGGCGGAATTCCGGGGGCGCGCGCCTCCGCCACCAGCTGGCTGTCGCCGGCGGGGTCGAAGCGGTGCAGCGCCACGCGGTCGAAGCCCGAGAAGCGGCGGAGCTCCTCCGCGGCGGCCTGGCAGAGCGCGGCGAGGCCCGAGACCGCCTCGAGCCGCGCGGCGATGGCGGCCAGCGCCGGCAGCGGCGCGGCGGGCGGCGCGCCGGGGGCGGCGAGGCGCTCGATCTCCAGCAGCACGCCGGCCTCGCCATGCTGGACGGTGACGTCGAGCCGGCCGCCATCGGGCAGCGCGATCTCGGCCGCGTGGAGCCTGGTTTCCGGCCGCTGGGCCAGCAGGCGGCCGATGACGGCGCGGGGCGCGGGGTCGAAGAGCGTGGCGAGCGGCACGCCGGGCCGCGCCGCCGGCCCGGGGCCGAGCAGGGCCGCATCGCCGGCCACCTGCAGCACGTCCAGCGTGGCGGGATGCAGCACGAGCAGCAGCGCATGCGGCTGGATGCCGCCGGGCTGGTGGTGGGGGTCGAGGAGGCGCCCGCCATCGCCGGCCGCCCCCGGGGCGGGTGGCGCCGGCGCCGCGACCGCCCTCAGCGGCAAGGTCGTGTCTGGAGACATGGCGCGTGTGGCCTACGGCGCATCACAGCGGGAGAATAGGCGCAATTCGGTGACGCGCCGCCGGCCGCAGCACCTCAACTTGCCGTGAACGGCCTGGGCCGGTGGGATGCGCGGGGAGGCCGCCGGGCGGCATGGATGGTGCGGTCGAGAAGATTCGAACTTCCACGGGGTTGCCCCCACCAGCACCTCAAGCTGGCGCGTCTACCATTCCGCCACGACCGCAAAACCGGTAGAGGCGGCGCGTATAGACCATGACATTCGACCCGACAACGCCCCCGGAAACAGCCTCGTCCGTGGCGTTCCGCGTCTCCGAGGGGCTGACGCCCTATGCCGAGGCGATGGCCGCGATGGAGGCGCGCGTGGCCGCAATCCGCGCCGGGGAGGCGGAGGAGCTGGTGTGGCTGCTGGAGCATCCGCCGACCTACACGGCGGGGACCTCGGCGCGGCCGGACGACCTGCTGGACCGGCGGTTCCCGGTGTTTGCGGCGGGGCGTGGGGGCCAGTGGACCTATCACGGGCCGGGGCAGCGGACGGGCTATGTGATGCTGGACCTGACCCGGCCGCATGGATCCGTGCGCGCGCGGGACGTGCGGGAGTACGTGCACGGGCTTGAGGAATGGCTGATCCGGGCGCTGGACCGCTTTGGCGTGCGCGGGGAGCGGCGCGAGGGGCGCGTGGGGATCTGGGTGACGGACCGGGCGCGCGGGACCGAGGACAAGATCGGAGCGCTCGGCGTGCGGGTGACGCGCTGGGTGAGCTGGCACGGGGTGGCGCTGAACGTGGACCCGGACCTGTCCCATTTCGGCGGCATCGTGCCCTGCGGGGTGGCGGAGCATGGGGTGACGAGCCTGCACCGGCTGGGCGTGCTGGCGACGATGGAAGAGGCCGACGCGGCGCTGATGGCGGCGTGGGGGGAGGTTTTCGGGTAAGGTCCCGGGGGTGCAGGCGGGCGCACGCTGGATTCGCGGGCCCGTGGCCGACGGGAGGGTGATCTTCGCCGTCATCGTCCGTCGCCATCGCCGTTGCACGAGCCACCGGATCGCCCATACGCTCTTTGCGCAATTGCGGGCTTGGCGCGATTGCGGGATCGGCGCGCTATCGAAGAATTGCCGGCCTCAACGGATTGGGTCCGAATGTTCCAGCAGTTCAACTCGGCTTCGGCCGGCTGCGAGGTGCCACATGAAGATCACGGTTCTGGCCGCGCTCATCGCCACCGTCGCCGTTCCCGCCTTCGCGGGGGAGCAGTTCACGGGCACGCACACCTATCGCTACGAGCAGGACCTTTGGGCGCCGGTGCCCGGCAATGTCTGGCAAACGGTCACGATGGTCGGCGATTTCGAGCCAATCTCCGGCCCGATCCCTGCCGGCAGGATCGAGTGCCGGGGCGCGAATTACAGGTCCGAACTCGCTCAGGAGGCGAACGGGGTCTGCGTATTCGGCGAGGGACGCGATATCTGGATGCTCCGATACCGGATGACCCGCAATGACGTCGCTGCACCCTCGGCCGACCGTTTCCGGCGCATCGGCGAATGGACCGTGGTTGGCGGCACCGGGCGGTACAACGGCATGACCGGCGAGGGTTTCTACTGGGCCGAGGAAGGCGCCGTCGCGGACGCTGGCAGATGGCGCACGAGGTGGGGCGGCGAGGTAACGATCCCCAAGTGACGCCAGCCTGCCACGGCTGACAGTTTCGGCCCCCTGAAGGCGCCGCGGGCTCCGGGTTGGCATCGGCCGCCTCAAGCGCGCGAAAGCCGGGCAAGATGTATTGCCTCCCATCTCGACGCAATTTCGCACAAAAAAGCACGCAGGACAGGCATTTACCGAAGTGACGCCGCATGATCCTCTGCGGCCATGCTGGTTCTTTGCCCTGACGATATCCGGAGCCACGCGGCGCCGGACTGGCCGGCGGCGAAGAGCGCGCCGCCGGTCGCGCCATAGAGCACACTTCGCCCAGCACTATATAATCGCAATCATACTCTAATCGAATTACCGGCCCAGTGCCATGCGATCATAAGGACTGGCACGGCCATGCGACATGAAGGTGCAGAAGCCAGCAATTCTGGGCGCAGATCTGGGAAGGCCTTCCTGATCCTGGCGGTCATTTCAGGCGTTCTGGGACTTTTGCTCGCCTCCCCGATCGGGCACATCATCTACGTCGCCGGCATGATCTCGGTCATCGGGATTCCGATTGCCCTCCTCGTTGCGGCAATCCCGGCCATCGCGCTCGTGATCGTGGCCGGCTACCTGATCTGGCGTTTCGTTCCGCCATTCAGGGATTGGAATGCCGCAGTATCCATTGCGGCGGCCGGCATGCTGCTGCTGATCATTCCTGTGGCGCACAACGCCGAGATCAAGGCGCAAGTCGCGGGCCTCATCAGCAGCGATACGGGGCATCCGGCAGGACCGGGGCATCTTGCACGCGGGGCGGATCAGACCTTGGCGCTCATCTCCGCGCGGGGTCGTTCGTCGCTCTGCGATCAGATCTGTCTCCATCTGCTGATGAGCGGAGACGCGGCGCGCGTGCTGATGGTGCCGCTGAGCGCCGGCCAGGCCGCGCCCGATCCGGCCATGCGAGGCTACAGCTACATCCTTGATCGCCGTGCGACCTGTCCCGCCCCGGGGAACCGCTCCGCCGGCGCCAACACCCATGGGCGGAATTTCCGCGAGAGAACGCCGGGCACGGTTTCCGGCCGTTACGCGACCATGCTGGAGCAGGGCTATTGCCTCGTCGCGGCCGAGGCGCCCCTCCGCGACGCCGACCTGGCCTTCATGGTCATCGACCGGGGGGCCTTTCCGGTTCCCTCGACGCTTTCCCCGATTGCCGCGGGCACGATGGTGAACCGGGCCGGTGTCTATGCGCGCGCCGCGCAGGGTGGATTGGCGCGGGTGTGGCAGCAGACATCGGTCTCCTACAGCCTTCTGGGGCTGGTCCTGATGCCGAAGATCACTGTTTCAGCCGGCCTGAGCGGCACATCGACGGGATGGTGGCGCGACCGGTTCGAGACCGGCAAGCCCGCCTTCGCCACGCTGCCCGCGCTGATGCGTGCCGCGGGGATCAGCCTGCCCGCGGAACTGCGGTGACGTCCGTGGAGATCCCCGCACCAGTATTGATGATCGTTGCTTCGATCGTGGTCGTCGGCGCAAAATTCCATTATGGCCGCATCAAGACACTGCGCGAAGCCATCCTTGCAGCTGGCGTCATCGTTGTTGTCGGCCTGTGGTTTCTCCACGCCGAGATGAAGGCGAAGGCCAATTCTGAAAATCTCGTCGAAACGCTGTTCAATATTGATGGAAAAACTGCCCCAGCGTTTATCCGGCGACATACGTCAAGGGGAACGCCGATCTCGCACATAGAGGCACTATATGATCTCTCGCCGCATAAATTTGATATTGTTCAAGACAGGCCTCCTTCATTGCGGGATATTTCATTCGATTTCCGAGTGAGCAGTTGGAACCACATCATGATTGATCGGTTCAACATTGTGGACGACGCGCTTGACTGGAGGGAGCTCCCCCGGAGGTTGCGGACGGCCGACTCCTACCGTGTCGAAAGAGGCCATCACTCGCGGCAGAGAACGCCGAATGAGCGCGACATGTCCGGCAGATATGTCTGTGCCTTCATTCCAGTCGACCAAGAGGCGGGCGGGTCCGTGGGACCCTACCAGGTGCTTCCTTGCAGCTCGGTCCGAAGAAGCAGGCCAGGCGGAATCACGATCCTCGGCTTCTTGAACCGGAACGATCACACGCTGCACGTCCTGATCAGGTGGGCATACGCTTCGACGGGCTCTCGCCGCTGAAGCGAGGAAAGCACGTCGCCCATTGCCCCCAGCGGGGCTTTTGCGGCGCGGAGCCCCCTCTATTCCGCGCGCGTCGAGCTTGCCCTCTGCTCGACGCGCCAAGAACGGGGACGTGCCGGTCAGAAGATGCGCTCCACCGGCGCGCCCAAGGCCATCGCGCCGGCGTAGCGGGATTGGGGGCCGGCCTGGAGCGGGTGGTAGCGGGCGCCCTGGATGTCGCGGAACAGGCGCTCCAACCCCGCGGCGCGGTGGAAGCCGGCGCCGCCGGAGAGTTCGAGCGCGAGTTCGACGGTGCGGATGGCGTGCTCCGTCACCAGCGCCTTGCCGGTCATCACGTCGTTGATGCTCTCGGCGCTCGGCGCATTGCGCTCGGCGGTCTGGAGCATCCAGTCGTGCGCCAGGCGCGCGGCGCGGAGCGACGTGTCCATGCGGCCGGCGAGGTGCAGGACGTCCTCGGTCGGCACACGGCGCTTCGCCAGCGTCACGGCCAGGTCGCGGGCCTGCTCGGCGACGCCGAGATAGACGGCGTAGACCAGCGGGAAGGCGATGGTGGCGATGATGTGGAACAGCGGATGCCACTGGCCCGCGGGACGCTTCAGCGCGACACCGGCATCGGGAATGAAGAGGCCCTCGATCGCGACGTCGTGCGAGCCGGTACCGCGCATCCCGAGCGCCCGCCAGGTGTCCAGCACCTTCACCTCGAGCGCCTTCATGTTGACGGCGAAGTGCAGCACGTGGTCGGCGCCGTCCTCATGCAGCACCGCGCCGGTCATCATCAGGTCGCCCAGCGGCGCGCCCGAGGAAAACACCTTGCGGGCGGTGATGCGGAAGCCGCCCTCGACGCGCTCGGCCTTGCCGGAGCCGGGCAGCCAGTCGGAGCCGCCGGAGGAGAGCAGGATGATGCGCTCCGCGGCGATGCGTTTCAGCAGCGGCTCCATCGCGGCGAGCGTCTGGTGGCGCCAGCGCCAGGCCGGCACCGCGACCTGGTGGGTGTGCATCGAGAAGGCGAGCGCGGTGGAGGAGCAGCCATGCGCGAGGATGCGCAGCATCTCGGCAAGCTCCCGCACGCCGGCGCCGGCGCCGCCCAATTCGGTGGGGACGCCGGCCTCGACCAGGCCGGCCTGCTTCAGCAGCGCGTAGTTCTCGGCGACGAAGCGGTCCTGCGCGTCGGCCTCGGCGGCGCCGGCGGCGAGGTGCGGGACCAGGCGGTGGGCGCGCTCGGCGATCGGGCCTTCGGTCAGGATCGCGTCAGGCTTGGCCGGCGTGGCGATGACGTTCATGGCGGTTGCTCCCGTGCCTTTCTGGCAGGGGGAGCATCACGCTTCGGCGCGTCGCATTTCCAGTTCAGGAAATGAACTGCCGTCGGGCGGCCCGGCCCTGGTAAGATGCTGCGCATAAAATGGGAGGCCGGCCGTGGAAGAAAAAGGCAGCTACGGGCAGTTCTGCCCGGTGGCGATGGCGGCGGAGGTGCTCTGCTCGCGCTGGACGGTGCTGGTGCTGCGCGAGATGCTCGCGGGCAGCACGCGGTTCAACGAGTTGCGGCGCGGGGTGCCGCGCATGTCCCCTGCCCTGCTGTCGAAGCGGCTGAAGGAGCTGGAGGCCGCCGGCGTGGTGGTGGCGGCGCCGGGCGACCGCGGCGTGGTGGAGTATCGGCTCTCGCCCGCGGGGGAGGAACTGCGGCCGATCGTGATGGGCATGGGGTTCTGGGGGCACCGCTGGATCGAGAGCCAGGTGTCGCTGAAGAACCTCGATCCGTCGCTGCTGATGTGGGACATGCGGCGGAACCTCAACCCGAAGCCGCTGCCGCCGCGGCGCTGCACCATCGCGTTCCAGCTGTCGGACGTGCCGGAAAGCCGGCGGAACCATTGGCTGGTGATCGACCAGGGCACGGTGGATCTGTGCTCGGTGGACCCGGGCTTCGAGGTGGACCTCTACGTGGTCGGTTCGCTGCGCGCGCTGACGGCGATCTGGATGGGGCTGACGACGGTGGGCCGGGAGGTCGCGGCAAATCAGGTGGAGCTACTGGGCGATGCCGCGTTGGCGCGGAGCATCGAGCAATGGCTGGGGCTCAGCCCCTTCGCGGGAGAGACGCGGAAGGTCGCGTAGTTCAGATCCTGTAGCGGTTACGGCTCAAGGGCCGTCTTCCTCGATCTCCCAGCCCTCGGCGAGGTAGCGCGCGAGAATCTCGGCGTGGCGATCCTCGGGGTGGGATTCCAGAAGCTCGTCCTCGCCGTCCAGCACCTCGGTGCCGGCGGCGGTGGTGACGATGACGATGGTGGCGAGCTCGCCTTTCGCCAGGACGGTTTCGCGCATGGGGTGTTTCGACGGATGAAGGGGCCCGGGGGCGATCATCGTCCCCGGCGGGGGTTTCGGGGGCAGCGCCCCCGATCCCTGCGTTCAGCGGCCGCGGCGGAGGAAGGCGGGGGCGCTGCCGCCGTCGCGGAAATCGGCCTCGCGCCAGCTCCGGTCCTTGCGGTCCGGCTGAGCGGCGGCCGCGGCGGGGCGGCGCTGCGGCGCGTCACCGCCACGCGGCGCAGATGCGGCGCCGCCGCGGGCCTGCGGCTTCGACGCATGCGCATCGCGGCGGGGGCCCTGGCCCTGCGGCGGGCGGCGCTGCTGCTGCGGGCGGCCGCGACCGCCGGCGGCGGGCTTCACCGCGTCGGGGCGGCCGGCGGTGCGGTGCATGGGCGCCGAGACATCCTGGCGGCGATCCTCGCGCGGGATCTCCTGGCGGATCAGCTTCTCGACCTGCCAGAGCTTCTCGCGCTCATCCGGGCTGCACAGCGCGATCGCGATGCCGGAGGCGCCGGCGCGCGCGGTGCGGCCGATGCGGTGCACATAGGCCTCGGCCGTGTCGGGCATGTCGTGCTGGATGACGTGGGTCACGCCGTCCACGTCGATGCCGCGCGCGGCGATGTCGGTGGCGACGAGGACGGGGGCGGCGCCGCTGCGGAACTCGGCGAGCGCGCGCTCGCGCTGCGGCTGGCTCTTGTTGCCGTGGATCGCGTTGGCGGCGATGCCGTCGGCGGCGAGGTTCTTCACCACCTTGTCGGCGCCGTGCTTGGTGCGCGCGAAGACGAGCGCGCGGCCGACGCCGTCCATCCGCAGCAGCTCGGCCAGCACGCCGCGCTTGCCGGACTGCTCGACGAGGATGAGCTTCTGCTCGACCTTCTCGGCAGTGGTGGCGACGGGCGTGACCTCCACGCGCACGGGATCCTTCAGGATCTCATGCGCCAGGCGCGAGACCTCGGCCGGCATGGTGGCGGAGAAGAACAGGGTCTGCCGGACCTTGGGCAGCACCGGCAGGATGCGGCGGATGGCGGCCCAGAAACCCTTGTCGAGCATCTGGTCGGCCTCATCGAGCACCAGCGCCTCCACGCGGTCGAGCCGCGCGGTGCCCTGGTCGAGATGGTCCTGCAGGCGGCCCGGGGTGGCGACGAGGATGTCCACGCCGCGCGCCAGCGCGCTGCGCTGCGGGCCGTAGCCGACGCCGCCGAACACCACCGCGACCGAGAGGCCGAGATGGCGGCCATAGGCCTTGAGGCTGTCGGCGATCTGGCTGGCCAGTTCGCGCGTGGGGGAGAGGATCAGCACGCGGCAGCCGCCGCGGGGGGGGGGGCGGGCCCCGCGGCCCGCCCCGGGGGGCGGGGGCAGGCCCGGGGCGGGGGGGCAGGGGGGG
>NZ_JBWXTD010000002.1:50507-62930 GCF_056682175.1 Falsiroseomonas sp. RANM36 | reverse complement strand
GTGCTTGGGCGGCCTTCGGCTGGGGGGGGGGGGGCGAGCGGGCGGGCCGGTGGGCGGGGGGGGGCGCGGCCCCCCCCGCGCCCGCCGCCGGGCGGCGGGCGCCCGCCGCCCTGGGCCAGGCGATGCAGCAGGGGCAGGCCGAAGGCGGCCGTCTTGCCGGTGCCGGTCTGGGCGATGCCGAGCAGGTCGCGCCCGGCGAGGATCGCGGGGATGGACTGCGCCTGGATGGGCGTGGGGGTGGTGTAGCCTTCCTCGGTCAGCGCCTGGAGGATGCGGCCGTCGAGGCCCAAGGCATCGAAGGGGATTGTGTCGAAGGACATGGAGTGAAATCGAATCCGCTCATGCCGCCGCGCGAAGCCTGCGGGCGGTGGGTGCGGTGCGCCCCGCGTGCTGCGAGCGCGCCAGAGGAGTGTCGAAGCCGGCTTCGGCGTAAGGCGGAAGCCCGTGACTGGTGCACCCTGGTCCGGGCCCGCGACGGGGTCCGATCACGCAACCGGGCGCGGCGGGAGGTCCCCGCTGACCCGGCCCGGATAGGGCAGAATGGTTGACAATTCAAGGACGAAAAGGATCAGCCGGTGGGGCGGCGGTGGAAGCCGGGTTCCTCCGGGGGTTCGGCCAGGCGTTCCTCGATGCGGTCCACGCGGGCCAGCACGGGGCCGCGGCGGCAGGCGCTGAGCAGGGCACGGACCGCCCCCTCCTCCCCCGCCACCAGGGCCTGCACGCTGCCATCGGCGCGGTTGCGCACCCAGCCATGCAGGCCGAGGCGCGTCGCCTCCCGGATCAGCCAGTCGCGATAGCCGACGCCCTGCACCCGCCCCTCGATGCGGAGCAGGCGCGCCGGCATCAGCCGCGGGCCAGGGCGATCAGCCGCGCGGCAAGCGCAACCTCGGCCGCCACGCGGGCGCGGCGGGCCTCGGCCTCCGCGTCCAGGCCCCAGAACTCCTCCTGGAAGCGCTCATCCAGGGTGGCAAGGTGATGCGCCGCGGCAGCATCCAGCCGCCCGGCGGCCAGCGCCAGGCCCAGCACCAGCGAGCCCAGCGCCGGCACGGCGACACCGAGGGCGGCGATCTCGAGGGCCGGGTAGGATCCGATGGCACGGCGCAGCGCGGAAAGAGCCTGCGGGTCCTGAGCCACCGGCATCACCCCGGCGGTGACGCGCAACGGCGCGTCGAGCGCGAGCGCCGCCCAGTCCAGCAGCGGGTCCCATTCGGCGGCCTGGCGCTCAGAGAGGCGCAGGTCCTCGGCACGGTAGCAGAGCAGGTCGGTCTCACCGTATTTCCCGAGCGCGGCGATGGTTGCGTCCGGGTCGGGCGCGATGCGCTCGGCGGCGGTGCCGACCAGGCGGGTGAGCGGCACCTCCTCCGGCGAGAAGGTGTTGTCGCGGCGCCCGCCGCCGGCGGCGTTCCATTCGGCCGCGATCGCCTCGGCCAGCGGGCGCGAGCCGACGGTGAGCGGCGCCCCGCCCGGCAGGCGAACCGGGCGCGCATCCAGCGCGACGGTGAAGCGCCCCGCGGATTCGGCGATCGCCGCCGCGTCCCAGAAGCGCTTCATCGGGCCTCCGTCAGCGGGAGCGGGCGGCCGTACGGGTTGTGGCGGCGCGGCCCGTGGCAGGCGGGGCCCCGGCCGTGCAGGTTGGCGCGCTCATCGGGTTCAGCACGTTGCGCTCCACCGCGAGGCTCGCCAGTTCGTCGACATTGCGCGCATTGAGGGCCTGCTGGAACAGCGGCGCGACCAGGGGGCAGTAGTGCGAACCGGCGCGGATGCCGTCCTGCGACTGGGCATTGGCGAGCTGGGTGATGAAGCCGTCGAGCTCGCGCTGATGTGCGCCGCCGGCGGTGCGGCGGAAATGCCCCGCCATGCCGCTGTAGGAGGCGGCCAGGTCGCGCTGGAACTTGCGGACGAAGGCGTTGTACTCGCCGTCGCGATTGCAGGCGAGGGCGGCGACCATGAGCTGGCTCTGCAGCGCGCGCACGTCGAAGGCGGTGCGCTCCGCGGTCTGCAGGCAGGACTGCGCGATCGCCGGGCCGGCGATCACGGCGGCAAGGCCGCCGAGCAGGAGTCGGAAGCTGGTCATGCGGCGATTTCCCTGGCGCATGGGCGGTGGTCTCCCCTCGCGCGGCCGTGCCGGCCCGGCCCCCCCGGTCACCGCAGCGTCGCGCATCTGCCTATTGCCTACTCCACCGCGCGGGGGAGTGCGAGAGTCTTCACAATGCCCCGAAGAGGTATAGCAGGATGATAATCGGGATCGGGATGCCGATCAGCCACAGAAGAACGCCGCGCATGGAAGGCTCCGGGGTGGTTGCCCCTCGGCAACGCAGACTCAGGCCACGCGTTGCCTGGGGCGCCGCGGCCGCATGAGGCGCGCGAGATCGGACAGGCGACGATCGAGAAAGGCCCGCGTCGCCGGGAAGCCCGGCTCGTCGTCCTGCAGCCAGAAGGCGAGCGTCGCGCCATAGACGCCGGCCAGGCTGGCGCGCCGCGTGTACCAGGACAGGTCGGCCGAGGTGTCACCGGCCGCGGCCCACATCGAATCGGCGGTGCGCGCCACCGTCCGCATGGCGGAGGCGACATTCCAGGGCAGCGACTGCAACGCCAGCGCGCGGCGCACCGCCTCCCGGTTCGGCTCGGCCTGTTCCAGGCGCAGCTCCACCACGCGGCGGATGCGGGCGGGGATCTTCAACCGCACGAGGCCCTCGGCCGCGGCGGCGGCTTCCATCTCCCGGTCGGCCAGGTCGCACCAGGCCTCCACCGCCTCGATGGCGCCGCGTGGGAACAGCCATTCGGCCTCCAGCGGATCGCGGCCGAGGTCCCGAAGTCCGGCTTCCAGCGCCGCCCTGGTCCAGCCGAGCGCCGGGACATGCACCAGGGCGGCGCGAATCGCCGAATCGCGCTCCTCGCTGCGCTCGATCATGCCCTCTCCCCTTCCGCAGCGCGGTTCGCCGCGCGCGACAATTCCTCGGTGAAGCCGAACAGCGACAGGTCGGTCATGCGCATCGGGTAGAGCACGCCGTCGAGGTGGTCGTATTCGTGCTGCATGACGCGGGCGGCGAGGCCGGCGGCTTCGCCCTCCATCGCCTTGCCCTCGATGTCCACGCCGCGGAAGCGGATGCGGGAAGCGCGCGGGACGCTGCCGCGCAGGCCGGGGATGGAGAGGCAGCCTTCCCAGGCCGATTCGGTCTCCTCCCCCACCGCCTCAAGCTCGGGATTGATCAGGGCGATGATGTTGCCCGCGCCGCCGCGCCAGACGAACAGGCGGAGCGGCACATGCACCTGCGGCGCGGCGAGGCCGATGCCGCCGGCATCCTCCATGGTCTCGGCCATGTCCGCGACCAGGCGGCGGATCTCGGGCGCCGTGGGGTCGGCGACCGGGTCGGTCCGGCGGTGGAGGACGGGATGGCCCATGCGGGCGATCTTCAGGATGGCCATCGTCTGGGAATCCGGCGGTGTCGGCAGCAAGGTAATGCGCCGCGCCGGCTTCGGGAGGGCCTTCCTTCGGGGGCCGGACACATGCTAAGGAGCGCGCCTCTTGTGACGGGGGGCCTCGGGTTTCGAGCCGGGGCCGCCCCGCTTTTGCCTATCCGTCCATCCGTCAACACCACACCAGGAGGTTGAGCCGCGTGCAGGTCGTCGTTCGCGACAATAACATCGACCAGGCCCTGAAGGCGCTGAAGAAGAAGCTGCAGCGTGAGGGCGTGTTCCGTGAGATGAAGCTCCGCCGCCACTACGAGAAGCCGTCCGAGCGCCGCGCCCGCGAGGCCGCCGAGGCCGTGCGCCGCGCCCGCAAGGTGGAGCGCAAGCGCCTGGAGCGCGAGGGCTTCTGAGCCCCTCCCGGCCCGCCGCAGGGCAGGCCGGACACGATCGCCGATCGAGCCGAAGCACCGCGGCGCGGGGGGATGCCCCTGCGGACCGCGGTTTCGTGCCGTACGCATCCGGGGATGGGCTTGCGCCGGGCTGCCGCCGCGCCTGAAATCCGGGCGGCAACGGAGGCGGGCGGATGGACGGCGTGGCGAGCAGCGAGGAAGCGGCCCTCATCGCCCGCGCGAAGCGCGTCCTGCCGGCCGGCGGATTCGGCAACTTCGCCCCCGAGGTGATCCTGCGCGAAGGCCATGGCGGGCGCGTCTGGGACGTCGCGGGCCGCGAATACGTGGACTTCCTGCTCGGCTCCGGGCCGATGTTCCTCGGCCATGGCCATCCCGAGGTGCTGGACGCGGTGCGCGAGCAGCTTTCGCGCGGCACCACCTTCTTCGCCAACAACGAGCACGGCATCGCGCTGGCCGAGGCCATCGTGGCGGCGATGCCCTGCGCGGAGCAGCTGCGCTACACCGGATCGGGCACCGAGGCCGACCTCTATGCGATGCGCCTGGCGCGCGCCTTCACCGGCCGCGAGCGCATCCTGAAGTTCGAGGGCGGCTATCACGGCATGAGCGACTACGGGCTGATGAGCCTGGCGCCGAAGGTGCTGGCGAACTTCCCCCGCCCCGTGCCCGATTCCGCCGGCATCCCGAGGAGCGTGCAGGAGGAGGTGCTGGTCGCGCCCTTCAACGACCTCGACGCCGCGACGCGTCTGGTGGAGGCGCATGCGGCGGAGATCGCCGGCATCATCGTGGAGCCGCTGCAGCGGCTGATCCCGCCCGCGCCGGGCTTCCTCGCGGGGCTGCGCGCGCTGTGCGACGCGCATGGGATCGTGCTGATCTTCGACGAGGTCGTGACGGGCTTCCGCTTCGCCTATGGCGGCGCGCAGAGCTACTACGGCGTGACGCCCGACCTCTGCACGCTGGGCAAGATCATCGGCGGCGGGTTTCCGCTGGCGGCGGTGGCGGGGCGCGCGGCGATCATGGCGCATTTCGACCGCGCGCTGGTCGGCGATGACGGGTTCCTGATGCAGATCGGCACGCTCTCCGGCAATCCGGTGGCCGCGGTGGCGGGGTTGAAGACGCTGGAGATCCTGCGCCGCCCAGGGATGTACGAGCGCGCCTTCGCCACCGGCCGCGCGCTGATGCGCGGGATGGAGGAGCGCATCGCGCGCGCGGGCCTGCCTGCGCAGATCGTGGGCGAGCCGCCGCTGTTCGACGTGGTGTATGCGGAGGGCGCGATCGCCGACTACCGCGCCACGCTGCGCGCCGACCGCGCCGTGCAGGCGCATGTGAACCGCGTGCTGCGCGAGGACGGCATCATGAAGGGCGAGAGCAAGTTCTACGTCTCGGTCGCGCATGAGCCGCGCGACGTGGAGCAGACGCTGGAGGCCTTCGGCCGCGCGCTGGCCACCCTTCCCGCCCGCTGATGCTGGTGCGTGCGGATCGTGCCCGATCCGCCCTCAATCGCCGGCGCGCGCCTCCGCGCGCTTGGCTGCGCCGCACTTGCGGCGGGCGCCGTTCGGCGCCGGCGCATTCTGCAGCATGATGACGACGCCGGGCGCGGCCTCCGCCACGGCGCGATAGAATGCCACATGCTGCGCCACGTCCTGTCCGCAGGCGGGCGGCGCCATGATCATCGCGGCGACCGCGCCGGCCGCCTGCCCTTCCCGCGCGCGCGCCGCGGATTGCGCGGGATCGGCGTGGGAAGCGCCGACGACGAAGGTGGTGCGGCCGCCCAGGTGCTTTCCGAGCGCCGCGACCATCTGCGCGCGTTCCTCGGCCGAGAGCGTCTCGACCTCGCTCGCCATGCCGGGGAACACCACGCCGTCCACGCCGGCTTCCAGCGCGAAATCGGCGAGCCGCAGGAAGGCCGCGACATCCGGCGGCCCCTCCGGCGTGAAGGGCGTGGGCAGCACGGGAAAGACGCCGGCGATCTGGGTCATGACTCGCAAAAGACTCCGGTTAGCCACGAAAGAAAAATTCGGGCAGGCCGCGCGCGCCGCCCGGGTCGAGGGCGAAGACGCTGCCCGAGAGCGGCGCCTCCGCGAGTTGCGCGGCGGAGAGGCGCACGCGCGCGCTGGTCACATAGAGCGTGGCGAGATCGGCGCCGCCGAAGCAGCAACTCGTCGGGCGCGGGATCGGCAGGTGGATCTCGCGGTCGAGGCGGCCGTCCGGCGTATAGCGCGCGACGCGCCAGCCATCCCAGAGCGCGATCCAGACGCCGCCCTCGGCGTCCACGCAAAGTCCATCGGGCACGCCCTCGCCTTCCGCCAGCGCGACGAAGGGACGGCGATCGGCGATGGCGCCGGTGGCGAGGTCGAAGTCGAAGACATCCACGCGGCGGCGCGCGCTGTCGGCGAGATAGAGCCGCGTGTTGTCCGGGCTGAAGCCGAGGCCGTTCGGCACGTGCAGCCCGGCCTGCATCACCCGCGCGCCGGTCTCGTCCAGCCGGTGCAGCGCGCCGGCATCGGGGGTGGAATCGAGCGCCAGGCTGCCGACCCAGAAGCGACCGCGCGCGTCGCAGCGCCCGTCGTTGAGGCGCAGTGGCGCGCCTTCGGCAATGGGAGCGGCGAGGACGGCGCCGAGCGATGCGCCGTCGAAGCCGCGCAACCCGGAACGCGCGGCGGCGACGAAGCCGCCGGAGGCGCGGGGCGCGAGCGCTGCAACCATCTCCTCCGTCGCGACGACCCGATCCGCGCCGGTGGATGGATCGCTGAGGTGGATGGCCGGTGCCAGGATGTCCACCCACAGAAGCCGTTGCTCCGCCGGCGACCAGAGCGGGCCTTCGCCGAGCAGCGCCTCGGCGCGGATCGCCACCTCGACGCCGGGCGAGACGCCGGCGGGGCGCGGCGCGACGGCCAGCGTCATCGCCGATTGCGCGGCATTGCCGGAAACGCGGCGCGCGGCCTCCATCACCTCGCGCCCGAGCGCGTGCAGCTTCGCTTCCGGCAGGCGGAAGGCCGGGCCGACGAGCGCGATGGCGCCGAGCGGCCTCGCGCGACGGTCCAGCACCGCGGCGGCGACGGCATTCACCCCGGCCGCGGCTTCCTCGAGCGACAGCGCATAGCCGCGCGCGGCGGAGAGCGTGCAGTCGCGCTCGATCGCGTCGGCCGCATCCGGCGCGAGGCGATCGAGCAGCGCGCGGCGCTCGGCCGCCGGAAGCTGCGCGAGCATCGCCTTGCCGGCCGCGCTCGCATGCGGCGGCACGCGGGCGCCGACGCGATTCACCAGGCGGATCGCCTCCTGCTCGGCGTCGCGCTGGTCCACATAGAGCACGCCGTCGCCATCCAGCACGGCGAGCCGCGCTGTCTCTCCGGCGAGACGCGCGAGGCGTTCGAGTTCCGGCGCGGCGGTGGCGCGCAGGTCGAAACCCTCCCAGACGCGATGCGCCATCTCCATCAGGCGCGGGCCGAGGGCGTAGGTCTGCGTCGCGGGCTCGTGGCGCAGCAGCCGCGCCTCGGTCAGCGCGGCCAGGATGCGGTGCGCGGTGGGGCGGGCAAGGCCGGCGCGCTCGGCGATCTCGGTGAAGCGCAGCGGGGCCGGGGCGTCGGCGACGAGGTTCAGCAGCGCGAGGCCGCGCGTGAGCGCCTGGGTGCCGGGAACGGCGGCGCCATCCTCCTCCGCTTCGGCCGGGCGCGGGCGTGGGCGCATGATCCTCCTGCGCGCGCGGTTGACCCGCCTGTCGCGTGTCCATATCGTGGAACCAAGTTCCACGCATGACAAGCCACGGAACGGAACCGGAGGAAAGCCGATGCGCGCCACCCGTCGCCACGCCCTGATGCTCGGTCTCGGCGGCCTCGCCATGCCGGGCCTTGCCCGCGCGCAGGATGCCTGGCCGTCCCGGAACATCCGCTTCATCGTGCCCTTCCCGCCCGGCGGCGCAGCGGATCTGGTGGGCCGCATGCTGGCGGCGCATTTCCAGTCCGCGCTCGGACGTTCCGTGGTGGTGGAGAACCGCGGCGGCGCGGGCAGCACCATCGGGGTTGATGCGCTCTCGAAGTCGGCGCCGGACGGCTACACGATCGGGCTGATCAACATCGCGGCCAACGCCATCGTGCCCGCGGTGCGGCGCCAGCCCCTGCCCTATCGGCCGGTCGAGGACTTCGCCCCGATCTCCAACCTGGCGGTGACGCCGGCGCTGCTGCTGGTGAACCCGGACAAGCTGCCGAACGTCCGCAGCGTCGCCGATCTCGTCGCGGCGGCGAAGGCGCGGCCCGAGGCGATCAATTTCGGCTCCTCCGGCGTCGGCTCCTCGCTGCATCTCGGCATGGAGCTGTTCATGGCGAAGGCCGGCATCCGCATGACGCATGTGCCCTTCGCCGGCGGCGGGCCGCTGCTGCAGGCGCTGCTGGCGGGCACGGTGGATTGCTCGCTCGACGTCGCGGCGACCACCGCGCAGCTCATCCGCGACGGCAGGATCCGCGCGCTGGCCACCACCGCGCCCGCGCGCATGCCGAGCTATCCCGACCTGCCGGCGCTGAACGAGACCTATCCGGGCGCCGAGCTCGCCTCCTGGCATGGGCTGGCCGCGCCCGCGGGCACGCCGGCGCCGATCCTGGCCCGGCTCTCGCAGGAGACGCAGGCCTTCCTGCGCATGCCGGAAACGATCGAGCGCTACCGCACCACGTTCCTCGAGATGCCGCAGCAGACCACGCCGGAGGCGTTCCGGGCCTTCATGCTGCGGGAGCTCGCGACCTTCCAGGAGCTGGCGCGGGCGCAGAACATCGTGGTGGAGTGACCCGCGCGGCCATCGCACCCCCAGAATGGGCGGTCTGCCCCTTTTGGCCTGCGCACGGCGGCGGCTAGTGTTTGACCCGCGATGCCGCCCGCCATCCCGGTCCGGCGCGGCGCAGCCGGCGGGGGCGCAGCAGGATGCTCATGCGGCGGGGTCTGTTGGCTGCCACCTTGGCGGCAGGCGCGCTGTCCGGCCAGGGGGTGCTGCCGGCGCAGGCGCAAGCGCCGGCCCAGGGCCGGCCCAACATCCTGATGATCATGGCCGACGACGTCGGCTACTGGAATGTCGGCGCCTACAGCCACGGCATGATGGTGCCGACGCCGAACATCGACCGCATCGCGCGCGAAGGCATGCTGTTCACC
Organism: Falsiroseomonas sp. RANM36; assembly: GCF_056682175.1. Classification (NCBI taxonomy): domain Bacteria; kingdom Pseudomonadati; phylum Pseudomonadota; class Alphaproteobacteria; order Acetobacterales; family Roseomonadaceae; genus Falsiroseomonas; species Falsiroseomonas sp. RANM36. Next base: position 53,979 of record NZ_JBWXTD010000002.1, on the reverse strand, counting down.
GACCACTATGCGGAAGCGACCTGCACGCCCGGTCGCGCCGCCTTCATCACCGGCCAGTATCCCGTGCGGACCGGGCTGCATACGGTCGGGCTGCCGGGCTCGCCGATCGGCATCGACCAGCGCGATCCGACGCTCGCCACCGTGCTGCGCCAGCAGGGCTACATCACGGCGCAGGTCGGCAAGAACCACCTCGGCGACCTCAATCGCCACCTGCCGACGGTGAACGGCTTCGAGAGCTTCTTCGGCAACCTCTACCACCTCAACACCGAGGAGGAGCCCGAGGATCCCGACTGGCCGCGTGACGCCGGCTTCAACGCGCGCTACCGGCCGCGCGGGGTGCTCGATTGCGTGGCGCTGCCGGCCGACAACCCGGAGCCTCCCGGCGATGCCCGCTTCGGCCCCTGGGGCGCGCAGCGCTGCACCGACACCGGCGCGCTCACGCGCGAACGGATGGAGACGGTGGACGACGAGTTCCTCGACCGCACGCTATCGATCCTGGACCGCGCCGCGCGTGAAAACCGCCCGTTCTTTCTGTGGCACAACCCGACGCGGATGCACATCTACACGCATCTGCGGCCGGAAAGCCGGCTGCTCGCCCAGCCCCACTCCTCGGGCGACGACATCTACGGCGCCGGCATGATGGAGCTCGACGCGCATGTCGGGCGCATCCTCGACCGGCTCGACGCGCTCGGCCTGCGGGACAACACGATCGTGATGTTCACCTCGGACAACGGGGCCATGGCGGCCTGGTGGCCGGATGGCGGCACCACGCCCTTCCGCAGCGAGAAGGCGACGACCTGGGAAGGCGGCGTCCGCGTGCCGATGCTGATGCGATGGCCGGCGCGCATCCGCGCGGGCAGCGTCTCCAACGGCATCCAGTCGCACATGGACCTGTTCACGACGCTGGCCGCCGCGGCGGGCGTGCAGGACCCGCGCGCGAGCCTGCGCGCCAGCCACAACGTCATGATCGACGGCCTGGACAACCTGGCGCACTGGACCGAAGGGCGCCCCTCGGCGCGCGAGCACTTCTTCTACTACAACGAGGGGCAGATGACGGCGCTGCGCTTCGGCCCGTGGAAGACGCACTTCCTGGAGCGGAACGGGTTCTTCGACTTCTTCCGCCAGAGCTCGCTGCTGTTCAACCTCCGCATGGATCCCTTCGAGCAGCGCGACGGCCATCGCTCCAACCTGCTGGCGATGCGCAAGGCCTTCCTCGGCGGCGTCATCCGCGACCTCCTGGCCGAGCACCAGCGCAGCCTTGCGGAATTCCCGCCGCGGCAGGAGGGCGGCACGCTGCGCCCGCGCTGATGGCGACGGCTTCGTCAGCGCCGCGCGGCGGCGGGATCCGCGGCGGCGGGCGGTGGCGCGGAGCCGGCCAGCACGAGAAGCCGGGAGCAGAGCCGAGCCAGCCCGTCCACGGCGTCGTCGCTGACGTCCTGCAGCTCGTGCCGTGCCGCCGCGTCGCCGCTGGCACCGGGCCTCAGGCGCCAGTCGCCTTCCGGCTGCCGTTCGACGAAGCCGGCGCGCGCCAGCATGTCGAGCTTGCGCCTGACGGTCTCGCGCGGGATGCACGTGATGTCGGCAAGGCTCTGGATATTGATGCCGCCGCCCGGCGGCAGCGTGTCCGGACGGTGGTCGGGCGGCGTGCCGGCTGCCGGCTGGCCGAACTGATGGCGCGCCGTGGCAAGCGCCGAAAGGCCGAGCACGCCGAGCACCAGCACGGCGTCGAGGTCGCCGATCCGCCGGCGGCACAGGATGAGGTGGTCGAGCAGCATCGTGGTCCAGGCGTATTGTGCCTCCACGAAGCGATGCGCGAAGGCGGAGCGAACGGCCTCGGCAGCACAAGGCTCCACTGTGCCATGCTTCGGCATGCCTCTCCGGGCGGCGGATCGGGCGCTCATCGATCCAGGCTAACAGGGCGGGTAGCGGAGCGGAACCGCCGCTTGGCAAAGGCGGGGCTGCTCGGCGGAATGCTCTGGCTGGTCGCCGCGGCGCACCACCCTGCCTTGGCGCAGGGCACGCCGACGCCGACCGTGCTCTGGGAGCGCGACGGTCTGCGCGTGACCGGCGGCATCGAGGGGATCGCCTCCGGCCAGATGCATCGCGGCGCCTGGAACGGACTGGCGGCGCGCTACGGGCCGCCAGGTCTTTCCGATCGAGCCAACTGGGGCGAGTTCATGCTCGCCCCCGGCGTCGATGCGACCTGGCAAGTCGCGCCGCAGGCGACACTCTATGGCGGCGTCAGCATCGTCGCGGCGGGCACGCTCGGGCTGGACGTCTACGGCTCCGGCGATCGCGGGGCCGTGCTGCCGGAGAAGGCCTTCGTCGGACTGCGCACCAGCCGCCCGGATGGGATGTGGAACATCGACATATCCGCCGGCGCGCAGCCCTACATCGTCGGCTCCGGGATGCTGATCGCCCAGGGTGCGGGCAATGGCTTCTCGCGCGGCGCCGTGTCGCTGATGCCCCGCCGCGCCTTCGCGAACACCGCGATCATCCGCCTTTCCAACGGCGGCTTCTCGGCCGAGGGCTTCTGGCTCGACGCGAACGAGGTGCCGTCCACGGACACCGCGACAGAGCTCGCCGGCGGCCTGGTGCAGTACCGATGGGACGGCGGCACGCGGATCGGCTTCACGGCCTTCCAGGCGATCCGCTCGAGCGCGGTCTATCCGCTAGCGCCGGCTGGCATCCTGCCCGATGCCCGCGAGGGTCTCGTCTCCTGGCACGGCTTCGGTGAGCTGGACGGTGCGCGGCTGGGCCTCGACGGAGCGTCCTTCCGCGGCGAGTTCACGGTGCAGCGCAACGACCGCATCTCGATGGCGGCCAATGCCTGGTTCCTCGAAGCCGCCTATCGCTTCGCCGCGCTGCCCTGGGTGCCGCGCATCTCCTACGGATATGCCAGTTTCTCCGGAGACCGCCCCGACACGGCGCGCGTCGAGCGCTTCGACCCGCTGTTCTACGGCAACGGCCTGGACAATTGGTTCTTCGGCGCGAGCGGCGGCTATTCGGTCCTCAACACCAACCTCGATGTCCACCGCTTCGCGCTCGACCTGATGCCGAGCCAGCGCGACTTCGTGAAGGTCCTCTACCTGCGCTCCGCCGCGAACCAGACGAACAGCCCGATCCAGTTCGGCCAGGCGACGCAGGTCTCGGTGACGGACAGCGGGATCGACGTGACCTCCGGTGTGCCGACGCCGCGGCTGCTCGACGAGATCTACGTGCAGTGGACGCGGCTGCTGACGCCGGCGGTTTCGCTGACCGGGTGGGCGACATCGGCCTGGCCCGGCGCGGGGCTGCGGGCGATCGGCGGCAACGAGACCTGGCAGGCGCTGGGCGTCACACTGACGATGCGCTACTGAGCCGCGCGGGGCTAGAGCAGCGCCCGTTCGAGTGGAACCGCTCCGCGGTTCCGCCGAACGGGCATAAGCTGCTCTAGAATCATCATTCCTAGAGCACGACCTTCCGATCGACT
>NZ_JBWXTD010000002.1:28461-50407 GCF_056682175.1 Falsiroseomonas sp. RANM36 | reverse complement strand
CCCGACCCCCCCCCAAGCGCCGGCGCGGGCCGCCGCGGGGGGGGCGGCGCCGCCGTGGGGGGGGGCGCCGTCGGGCGCCGCGGCCCGCGCCGCGGGCCGCATGCCTCGCCCTGTAGGATCCGGCGGAGTCGCCTTCGACAGAAGCCCCGCGAGGAAGCGCGCGACATTCGCCTCCACCACCGGGCCGTCATCCGCGGGCGTCGGCAGGCGGTAGATGTGGCGGCGGATGCCGAGATAGACGACGCCGCCATGCAGCGCCCAGAGCTCCTCCATGGCCGGCGCGCGGTAGCGGCCATCCGCGGCGATCTCCTCACGCAGCGGCTCGAGCAGCTGCGTCGTGACGCGGCCCATGTAGCGCTGGTTCAGTTTCTGGCCCGCGAGGCCGGCCCACATGAAGATGCGGATCCACTCATAGGTGAAGATGGTGGCGTAGTCGCGGTAGAAGCGGCGCATCCGCGCCTCGATCGGCACGCCGCGGTCGCGCAGGTCGCTCGCCCAATGCGGCTTCAGGCGGCCGAGGAAGACGCGCTGGTAGACCGCCTCGACCAGTTCGTCCTTGCTGGCGAAGTAGCGGTAGAGCAGCGCCTGGGTGATGCCGGCGCGGCGCGCCAGGTCGCGGGTGGTGCCGCCGAAGCCGACCTCGGCGAAGTAGCAGACGGCGGCCGCGACGATCTGCTCGCGCCGCGCCTCCGGATCGAGCCGCCGGGCCGGTCGCACGCTGCCGTCCACGGCTTCCCCTCCCCTTCCCCCCTGCCTGCGCCATGCAAGCCGGCTTGCTTGACATCGGTTTAGTTTTTGCTGATCAGGTGATCAACAAGCAACCGATCCGCAAGCGACCGATCCCGCCGCGACGGGGCATGGACAGGGGGGATACCGCCCATGAAATGGCCGGCCTTCGCCTATGTGCGGGCCTCGACGCTGGACGAGGTGTGGCGGCTGCAGGCGCAGCATGGCGAGGGCGCGCGCGTGCTGGCCGGCGGGCAGACGCTGCTGGCGACGCTGGCCTTCCGGCTTTCCGAACCCGACATCCTCGTGGACATCACGCGCATCGCCGCGCTGCGCGGCATCTCGGTGCAGGGCGGGCGGCTGCGCATCGGCGCGCTGACGCGCCATGCGGAGCTCGGGCGCGATCCGCTGGTGGCGCAGCACGCGACGCTGCTGGCCGAGGCAGTGCCCTTCATCGCGCATCCCGCGATCCGCAACCGCGGCACGATCGGCGGCAGCCTTGCCTATGCCGATCCGGCGGCGGAGCTGCCCGCCTGCGTGGTGGCGCTGGATGCGACGCTGGTGCTGGCCTCGGCGCGCGGCGAGCGGCGCGTGGCGGCGCGCGACTTCTTCACCGGGCTGTTGGAGACGGCGCTGGAGCCGGGCGAGTTGATCGCGGCAGTCGAGGTGCCGCTGCCGGATGCGTCGCGGCGCAGCGCCATCGTGGAGGTGGCGCGGCGTTCGGGCGACTATGCGATGGCTGGGCTGGCGGTGACGCTTTCGCTCGATGCGGGGATGCGCGTGGCGGCGCCGCGGCTGGTCTATTTCGGCGTGGGCAACGGGCCGGTGAGCGCGGCGCGTGCCGCGGCCGCGCTGGAAGGCCGCGTGCTGGGCGCGGAGAGCATCGCGGCGGCGCAGGCGGCGCTGGCGGGCGACCTCGATCCGCCGGCCGACCTGCACGGGCCGCCCGCGATGAAGCTGCACCTGGCGCGCGTGCTGACGGCGCGCGCGCTGCAGCGCTTCCTGCCCGCGACGGAGATCGCCGCATGAGCCAGCGCGTGGAGATCACCCTCAGGGTGAACGGGGAGCGCGTGACGCGCAGCGTGGAGCCGCGGCGTCACCTGGTGGATTTCCTGCGTCTCGACCTCGGCCTGACGGGCAGCCATGCGGGCTGCGAGCATGGCGTCTGCGGCGCCTGCACGGTGCGGGTGGATGGCGAGATCGTGCGCGGCTGCCTGGTGCTGGCGGCGAGCCTGGACGGCGCCGAGGTGACCACCATCGAGGGGCTGACGGAAAGCGGCGAGGTCGCCGACCTGCAGGCCGCCTTCGTCGCGCGCAACGCGGCGCAGTGCGGCTTCTGCACGCCGGGCATGGTGATGGCGGCGGCGGACATCCTGCGGCATCACAAGGATGCGGACCGCGCGGCGATCCGCGAGCATCTCTCGGGCAATTACTGCCGCTGCACCGGCTACCAGGCGATCGTGGACGCCGTCGCTGAAACGCTGGAGGCCCGGCGATGAACCAGATCCCGACGCCCGAAAACATCGGCCTCTCGCGCGAGGACCTGCCGAATTCGTACATCGGCCGGTCGGTGCCGCGGCCGAACCTGCCGAAGCTGGTGCAGGGGCTGGCGAGCTACACCGACGACGTAACGCTGCCGCGCATGGTGCATGCGGCCTTCCTGCGCAGCCCGCACGCGCATGCGCGCATCGTGGCGGTGGACAGCGCGGCCGCACTCGCGGTGCCGGGCGTGCTGCGCGTCTTCACGGGCGCCGATCTCGCGAAGGTCTGCGATCCCTGGGTCGCGACGCTCGATCACCTCAAGGGCATGAAGTCGGCGCCGCAGCACCCTCTGCCGCTGGAGCGCGCGACCTGGCAGGGCGAGCCGGTGGCCGCCGTGATCGCGGAGAGCCGCGCGGCGGCGGAGGACGGCGTCGCGGCGCTCTCGGTGGAATGGGACCCGCTGCCGGCGCAGCTCGACATGGAGACGGCGCTGGCGCCGGGCGCGGTGGTGATCCATCCGGCGCTCGGCGACAACCTGGTCTTCACGCGCACCGCGACGAAGGGCGATTTGGAGGCGGCGATGGCCGCCGCGCACAAGGTGGTGGAGGCCACCTTCGTGACCGGGCGGCACACCGGTGTCACGCTCGAGCCGCGCAGCATCATCGCAGACTACAACCGCGCGGACGGCACGCTGACCGTGCACCATTCGACGCAGGCGCCGCACATGATGCAGGGCGTCTTCGCGAAGCAGCTGCGGATGGAGGAAGGCCAGGTCCGCGTCATCTGCAAGGATGTCGGCGGCAGCTTCGGCATCAAGGTGCATGTCTATCCGGACGAGGTGGCCGTCGCCGCGATCGCCAAGGTGATGGGCCGGCCGGTGAAGTTCGTCGCCGACCGCTTCGAGAGCTTCGTCAGCGACATCCATGCGCGCGACCACCGGCTGAAGGGCCGCATCGCGGTGGACGCGCAGGGGAAGATCCTCGGCTTCGACATCGACGACCTGACGGGGATCGGGCCATATTCGGTGTATCCCCGCACCAGCGCGGTGGAGGGGAACCAGGTGGTGAACCTCTGCGGCGGGCCCTACGACTTCGCGAATTACCGCTGCACGACAACGGTGGTGCTGCAGAACAAGGCGCCGACCTGCCAGTATCGCGCGGTGGGGCACCCGATCGCGACGGCGGTGACGGAAGGGCTGGTGGACATGGCGGCGGAGGCGCTCGGGATGGACCCGATCGAGATCCGCCGGCGCAACCTGATCCGCGACGACGCCTATCCCTACACCTCGCCGCCGGGGATGCGGTTCGAGGGGCTGTCGCACCACGCCGCCCTCGACAAGCTGCTGGCGATGGTGCCGGTCGCGAAGATCCGCGCCGACCAGGAGGCGCAGCGGAAGAAGGGCGTGTATCGCGGCCTCGGCTTTGCGAGCTTCATCGAGCTGACCAACCCCTCCCCCTTCATGTACGGGCTCGGCGGCGCGCGCATCTCGGCGCAGGATGGCGCGACGGTGCGGATGGACCCGGACGGCTCGGTGGTGGTGCTCTCCGGCGTCACGGAGCAGGGCCAGGGCACGGAGGGCATCCTGCGCCAGATCGTCGCGCATGGCGTCGGCGTGGCGCTGGAGCGGGTGAAGGTGGTGACCGGCGACACGCAGACCACGCCATACGGGGGCGGCACCTGGGCCTGCCGCGGCGCGGGCATCGGCGGCGAGGCGGCGCTGCAATCGGCGATCGCGCTGAAGCAGCAGATCCTGGTCGTCGCCGGCGCGATGCTGCAGGCGGCGCCCGAGAGCCTCGACATCGTGATGGGCGAGATCGTGGAGAAGGCCGGCGGCCGCGCCCGCATGCCGCTCGGCGAGCTCGGCCGCATCCTCTATTTCCGCGGCGACACACTTCCAAAAGACCTGCCGCGGGAACTTGTGCAGACGCGGCACTTCATCACCAAGGAATACCCCTTCGCCTTCACCAACGGCATCCAGGCCTGCTGGGCCGAGGTGGATGTGGAGACGGGCATGGTGAAGGTGCTCGAGCACTGGTGCGTCGAGGATTGCGGGCGGGTGATCAACCCGCTGCTGGTGGACGAGCAGGTGCGCGGCGGCATCGTCCAGGGCCTCGGCGGCGCGCTGTATGAGCATTGCGTCTATGACGGGCAGGGCAACCTGCTGACGACGACGATGGCCGACTACCTCGTGCCGATGTCGGCCGAGATGCCGGACATCCATGTCGGCCATGTGGAGACGCCGACGCGGGAATCCCTGCTCGGCGCCAAGGGCGCGGGCGAGGCCGGCACCGCCGGCGCGCCGGCCGCGCTGATGAACGCGATCAACGACGCGCTGCGCCCGCTGGGGGCGCGCGTGACGGAGCAACCCTTCACCCCGGCCTGCATCCTGCGCGCGCTCGGGAAGATCTGAAGCATCGAGGGAGACGAACGACCATGACCATCCGCCGCCGCGGCCTGCTGGCCGGAACCGCCGCGCTGCCGCTGTTCTCGATCGAGAGCCGCGCGCAATCCGCGCTGAACGTGACCATCGCGTCGAGCCACCCGGTCGCGAACTACTGGGTGCACAACATGAAGACCGTGTTCCAGCCCGAGGTGGACAAGCACCTGCGGGACAACGGCAACACGCACCGCATCAACTGGCGCGAGGCCTATGGCGGCACGCTCTACAAGTTCCAGGACACGATGGAGGCGGTGCGCGACAACATCACCGACATCGGCTATGTCGGCACGCTGTGGGAAGGCAGCACCATGCCGCTGCAGAACGTGACCTACTTCACGCCCTTCTCCGGCGCCGACCACAGCGTGGTGGCACGCGCCTTCGAGCGGCTGAACGCGACGGTGCCGGCGATCCAGCAGAACTGGAACGGGCTGAACATGGTCCCGCTCAGCTCCTATGTGACGGACAGCTACCACATCTGGTCGAACTTCCCGATCCGCTCGCTGGACGACCTGCGCAACCGCCGCATCTCGGCGCCCGGCACCTCGGCGAACTGGCTGCAGGGCACGGGTGCGACGCCGGTGGATGGCGCGCTGACCACGTACTACACCGACATCCAGACCGGCGTGTCCGAAGGCACGCTGTCCTTCTTCGTCGGCATCCTGCCGACGCGGGTGTACGAGATCGCGAAATACATCACCAAGGTGGATGTGGGCGCGATGTATGTCGGCGGCATCGCGGCCAACCGGCAGCGGATGCAGCGCTGGCCGGAGCCGGTGCGCAACGCGATGGTCGCCGCCGGCAAGATCTCGACCGAGAAGCACATCGAGGACGTCTCGGGCCGGATCGCGGCGGCGGAGCGGGAGATGGTGCAGAAGGGCGCCATCGTCTCGACGCTGCCGGCGGCCGAGCGGCAGCGCTGGATCAGCGGCCTGCCGAACCTGGTGCAGCCCTGGGCGCAGAGCGCGGGCCCGGCCGCGCGCGAGGTGCTGAGCGCCTATTTCGAGGCGATCCGCGCTTCCGGCGTGACGCCGGGCCGGAACTGGGACCGCGAGCTGTCGGCCTGACCGCGCAGGGAGCGCCGCCATGACCGAGGAGGTTGACCTGGCGGCGCTCGATGCCGCGGGCGGGCAGCAGGGCTTCGATCCGGTCCGCATGCTGCTCGACCTGCTGGCGGCCATCGGCACGATCTGGACCTTCGGGCTGATGCTGCTGATCTGCGCCGACGTGATCGGGCGTTCCTTCCTGAACGCGCCGATCACCGGCGTGGCGGAGATCGCCGCCCATTCGGTGGTCGGCATCGTCTTCCTGCAGATCGGCGCGACCATCTACCGACGGCGCATGACGCGGGCGGACTTCCTGATCGACCGCATCCTGCGCGCGGCACCGCCGCTCGGCCGCGCGGTCGAGATGCTGTTCATGCTGGTGGGCGCGGCGGTGATGGCGTTCATCGCGCAGTCGGCGTGGCCGGGGGTTTGGGCTTCGCTGCAGATGGGCGAGTTCTTCGGCGTGCAGGGGCTGTTCACCGTGCCGACCTGGCCGTTCCGCGCGCTGATCGTGCTGGGCGGCGCGGCGGGTGCGCTGGCCTATGGCGCGCTGTTCCTGGCGGAAGCGCGGCGCCGGCGGGCGCCGGCGCGGGGCTGAGCGGCGATGGAGGACCTGACGCTTGGCTTCGTGCTGATCGGGGCGATGGTCGGGCTGATCCTGCTCGGCCTGCCGATCGGCCTTTCCCTGATCTCCACCGCGGCGATCGGCGTGTGGCAGCTGCGCGACAACCCCGAACTCGCCTTCCGCTTCACCGCGATGGCGACCTATTCCGGCATCCAGGACTACCTGTTCGCGACCATCCCGCTGTTCGTGCTGATGGGGCTGCTGGTCAGCGTGTCGGATGTCGGCAAGGACACCTTCGAGGTCGCCGAGGCGCTGCTCAAACGCCTGCGCGGCGGCCTCGGCATGGCGACCGTCGCGGCGAACGCGGTCTTCGCCGCGGTGACGGGCGTCTCCATCGCCTCGGCGGCGGTCTTCACCAAGGTCGCGGTGCCGGAGATCCTGCGCCACGGCTACAACGCGCGCTTCGCCACCGGCACCGTCGCGGGATCCTCCATCCTCGGGATGCTGATCCCGCCCTCCCTGCTGATGATCGTCTATGGCGTGCTGGCGGAAGTCTCGATCGGCAAGCTGTTCATCGCCGGGATCATCCCGGGTCTGCTGATCGCCGCGGGCTTCATCGCGATGATCTGGACCTACGCGACCTTCTTCCCGCATCGCATCACCGCCCATGGCGGCCCGCTGCCGGAGATGAGCGGCACGGCGATGACGGGGCGCGAGATGGCGCTGAAGTCGGTGCCGATCCTGTCGCTTGTCGCCCTGATCCTGGGCGGGCTCTACACCGGCTTCTTCACGCCGACCGAGGCGGGCGCGGGCGGCGCCGCGGGCGCGCTGCTGCTGGCGCTGCTGCGCCGGCGGCTCGATGGCCCGAAGCTCTGGCGCGTGCTGCGGGAGACGGGGCTGGTCTCGGCGGCGATCCTGTTCCTGCTGATCGCGGCGGGCCTCTATTCGCGCATGCTCGCCATGGCGGGCGTGCCGCAGGCGATCGGCGACATGGTGGAGCATCTGGGCCTCGGCCCCTATGGCTTCCTCGCCGCCTTCCTGCTGCTGGTGCTGGTGATGGGGATGATCCTCGACAGCACCTCGATCCTGCTGATCATGGTGCCGATCGGCGCGCCGATCGCGCAGGCGATGGGCTTCGACCTGATCCACTTCGGCATCATGCTGATCATCGCGGTGGAGATGGGGCTGCTGACGCCGCCCTTCGGGCTTTCCGTCTTCACGGTGAAGGCGACGCTGTCCGATCCGCGGATCGGGATCGAGACCATCTTCGCCGGCGCCCTGCCCTTCGTGGCGGTGATGGGGCTGGCGCTGGTGGCGATCGCGCTGGTGCCCTGGCTGGCGACCGCGCTGGTGAATTGAACGGGCGCCGGCGCGAAGCCGGCGCCCTCCCCATTCAGTCCACCGTCGCGCCGGCGTCGCGCACCACCTCGGCCCAGCGCGCCACGTCGCGTTCCTGCACGGCGCGGAAGGCCGCCGGCGTGGTGACGGTCGGCGGGTCGATGCCCTGGTCCTGCACCAGCCAGCTGCGGAAATCGGGCGCGGAGATGATCTTCACGATCTCCTCGCTGAGCCGCTGCGTGATGGCGGGCGGCAGGTTGGCCGGGCCGAAGACGCCGTACCAGGTGGTGCTCTCGAAGCCCGGCAGGCCGCAGGCCTCGGCGACGGTCGGCACGTCCGGCAGCGCCGGGATGCGCGCGCGCGTGGTCACCGCATGGCCGCGCACCTGGCCCTGGGTGATCATCGGGATCGCCGGGCCGGTCTGGTTGAAGAAGAGGTCGATCTGCCCGCCGAGCAGCGCGGTCACCACGCCCGCCTGGCCGACGAAGGGCACATGCACCATGTCCAGATTCGCCGCCTTGGCGAAGCGCACGCCGGCGAGATGGGTGGAAGCGCCGTTGCCCGTGCTGCCGAAATTCAGCGCGCCCGGCCGCGCGCGGGCGTCGTTGATGACGTCCATGCAGCTCGTGTACTGTGGGCGGTGCTGGATCGAGGTGATCAGGATGTTCGGCACGTCGCCCAGATGGGCGATGGCGGTGAAGTCGGTCAGCACGTTGAAGTTCAGGCGGCGGTAGAGCGCCTGGTTGATCGCATGGGTGCCGGCGGTGCCGAACAGGATCGTGTAGCCGTCCGGCCGCGCCTTCGCGACGAAGTCGGACGCGACGTTGCCGCCGGCGCCGGTCCGCGGGTTGATCACCACCGGCTGGCCAAGCACGCGGGAGAGCGGCTCCGCGAGCTTGCGGGCATAGATGCCGACGCCGGAGCTGTTGGGGAAGCCGATCACCATCTCGATCGGGCGCGTCGGCCATTGCGGAGCCTGCGCGGCGGCGGGTGCGGCGCCGAGCAGGGCCGCGAGCGGCAGGGCGAGCAGGCGGCGGGACAGTCTCATCTGCGGTCTTCTCCCGATGTTGCCGGGCGACTTGAAGGCGTGCGGGCGGGCGTGGCAACCCCCTTCGCGGCGATGGCGGTGCGCGGCTAGTCTTCGGGCATGACGCAGCAAGCCCCTGCACCGCGCATCGCGCGCGGCGGCAAATCCATCTATGGCGCGCCGCTCGGCATCCTGATGCTGGAAGCGCGCTTCCCGCGCATCCCGGGCGACATGGGCAATGCGGCGACCTGGCCCTTCCCCGTGCTGTTCCGCGTCGTGCGTGGCGCCAGCCCGGAGAAGGTGGTGCTGCAGGGCGCGCGCGGGCTGCTGCCGGATTTCGTCGCGGCGGCGAAGGACCTGGTGGATCTCGGCGCGGAGGCGATCACCACGAACTGCGGCTTCCTCTCGCTGTTCCAGGCGGAGCTGGCGGCGGCGGTGGCGGTGCCGGTGGCCACCTCCTCGCTGATGCAGGTGCCCTGGGTGCAGGCGACGCTGCCGCCGGGGCGGCGGGTGGGCGTGATCACGGTCAGCCGCGGCAGCCTGACGCCGGCGCATCTGGATGCCGCCGGCGTGCCGCGCGACATCCCGGTGGAGGGCACGGAGGATGGGCGCGAGTTCTTTCGCGTGCTGATCCGCGGCGAGACGCAGGACATGGATGTCGCGCTGGCCGGGCAGGACATCCTGGAGGCCGGGCGGCGGCTCGTGTCGCGCCACCCCGAGGTGGGGGCCATCGTGCTGGAATGCACCAACATGCCGCCCTATGCCGCGGCGCTGCAGTCGGCGCTGCGGCTGCCGGTGTACGACATCTACACGCTGGTGTCCTGGTTCCACGGCGGCCTGCGGCCGCGCGCGTTCTGACGCGCGCCGCGGTTGTTCCGCCGCGCGCCGCGCGGGGCGGCGTTCAGCGTTCCTCGCGCGCGGCGTGGTCGAGCACCGCATCGAGCGCGGCGCGGAGCCTGGCGAGATCGCCGGTGGCGCGGCTGCGCTCGGCGGCGATGGCGACCACGGCGGCGACGGCGGAGATCAGGGTGGGGGTGGTGCGGCCGGCGTGGCGGGACGGCTGGCCATTGGCGGCGGGGCGGAGCGGCGTGGACCACGGCGCCGGGAAGGGCAGCGGTTGCGACATCGGGACTCTCCATCGCGCGGGGAGGCGCCCGACCTTCGTCACACTCCTGGAATGAAGAAAGGGTAAACGAAATCGTCCGTGCGGGCGCTGCCGCGCGGGTTTCGGTTAACGAAGCCGCAAAAAGAAAAAGGCCCCGGCCGCAACAGCGACCGAGGCCGGCAGTCTGGTTGCGGAGCGGCGGCCTACTTGATGTTGACCGCCTGCCGCCCGCGCTGTCCGTCGCGCACATCGAGCGCGACCTTCTCGCCCTGCTGCACATCCTGCTTGCCTGCGCGCTGCAGGACCGAGGAATGCAGGAACACGTCCTGGCCGCCATCGTCGGGCGTGACGAAGCCGAAGCCGCGCACCTGGTCGAACCACTTCACCGTGCCGCTGATGGCATAGGTGGGGCCGCCCTCGTCGCGGGCGAAATCACGACGCGGTGGGCGGTCGCCGAAGCCGCCGCCGCGCGGGGCGCCGAAGCCGCCGCCGCCGCCGCCGAAGCCGCCGCCACCGCCGAAGCCGCCGCCGCGCGGGCCGCCGAAGCCGCCGCCGCCGCCGAAGTCACGCCGCGGGGGGCGATCGCCGAAGCCGCCGCCACCGCCGAAGTCGCGCCGCGGGGGCCGATCCCCGAAGCCGCCGCCGCCGAAATCGCGCCGCGGGGGGCGATCGCCGAAGCCGCCGCGCGGACGGTCGCCGCCGCCCGGGCCCTTCGTGACGCCGTGGATCCGCGTCACCAGCCGCCGGCCCTGCCGGTCCGTGCCGATCTCGCAGTTCAGCTTGTCGCCGGTCTCCGGCGGCTCGATCCCGGCTTCCGTCAGCGCGGAAGCGTGGAAGAAGACGTCCTGCCCATCCGGTCCGAGGACGAAGCCGAACCCCTTTCGGGAATTGTACCACTTCACTTCGGCCTCGATCGGGCCGGCATCACCCTGTTCGCTATCGGGAAGCACGACTGTTATCAATCCGTTACCAAGGACACGACCCGACACGATGCAGGGCCGCCAGTCGGCAACATGGCATTGGGCCGTCTCGAAAGCCAGCACAAATACGGCGTCAATGAAAACGGGACGGGCGGAAGGGCTCGACCGGGATCGGGGGGGGTGCGCCGGCCAGCATCGCGGCCAGGATCCGGGCCGTGCGCGGGCCGGCGACGAGGCCGACATGGCCGTGGCCGAAGCCGAGCAGCACGTCCGGCGTGGCGGCCGCCGGGCCGAGGCAGGGCAGGCCGTCCGGCATGGAGGGGCGGTGGCCCATCCAGACCTTCACCCGCTCCGCCGGCAGGTCCCGCGGCAGGTTGGGGAAGCTGCGCAGCAGGTGATCGCGCAGGATCTCCGCCCGCTTCCAGTTCGGCGCGGCCTCGAGCCCCGCGATCTCCACCTGGCCGGCGCAGCGCAGGCCGCGGTCGGTCCAGGTGACGGACATCTTGCCGTCATAGGGCATCAGCGGCGTGCGCGGGCCGGTTTCGCTGTCGAGCACCATGGCGTGGTAGCCGCGCTCGGTCTCGAGCGGGACGTCCGAGCCGGCGGCGGCGGCGAGCTTCCGGGAATGGGCGCCGGCGCAGATCACGGCACGGTCGGCCGGGACCTCGCCGCGCTCGGTCAGCACGGCGCGCAGGCGGCCGCCCTCGATGCGAAAGCCGGTGGCGCGGTCGCGGCGGAGATCGGCGCCCTCCGACCGCGCCTGGGCGACCAGGGCCGCCACATAGGCGCCGGGATCGCGGCAGTGGCCGCCTTCCTCGACCAGCACGCCGAAGCCGTAGCGGCGGTCGAGCTCGGGCTCGCGCTGGCGCATCTCGTCGGCATCGAGCTCGAGCCACTCGATCCCGACCTGACGGCGGATGCGCCAGGCCATCGCCTCGCTCTCGAACTCTTCCCGACTCCTGTAGATATACATCAGGCCGCGGCGCTCGATCAGGTGCTCGACACCGGCGCGGGCGGCGAGGTCGCGATGCAGGGCCGGCGCGTCCTGCAGCAGCGGGCGCAGCGCGCGGGCGGCGGCGAGCACCTGCTGCTCGGTCCAGCCGGCGCGGAGATACTTCACCAGCCAGGGCGCGACGCGGGGGAAGTAGGACCAGCGGATGGCCAGCGGCCCCAGCGGGTCCATCAGGAATTTCGGGACCTTCTTCCAGAGGCCAGGCACCGCCGGCGGGATGACGGACATGGGGCTCAGCCAGCAGCCATTGCCGTAGCTGGCCGCCTGCTCGCCGCCCGGATCGCCGGGCTCGACCAGGGTCACGCGGAAGCCGGTGGAGAGGGCTTCGAGCGCCGTCGCGGCACCGACGATGCCGGCGCCGATGATCGCGACATGCGGCGTCATGCCGGCTTGTCCTTCATCGCGCGGCCCGGGTCCTGGCCGGCCAGCAGCGAGACATGCGCCGAGACGACGCGCCAGCCTTCCGGCAGGCGGGCCATGATCTTGGTCTCGCGGCCGATCAGGCCGGTGCCGACGCGCTCGTATTCCAGATGCGTCGCGGCGAAGTCACGGCCGAAGGCGACGATATGGACCTTGCGCTGGATGCGCTGCGCATAGGCCTTCACGCCGGCGCGGAAGGCGCGGATCGCCTCGTGCCCGTAGAGGATCTCCGTGATGCCGAAGCGGACGGTGCGCGGATCGGCCCAGAAGATCGCGTCCAGCTCCTCGGTGCGGTTGGCCATCAGCGCCGCCTCGTAGCGGTCGAAGACGGCGCGGACCTCCGCCAGCACCGCCGGATCGTCGAGTTGCACGCGCGGACCCCCCTGCCCTGCCCGGGCGGGAGACTGCCGCGCCGGCCGCGGGCTGCAAAGACAGCGGGGCGGGGGGGGGGGGGGGGGGGGGCGCCCCACGGCGGAGGGCGTGTCCTTCAGTCGCACCGCGGGCGCGAGGGTGCGCCGCAGGCCCTGCCGCGCATCCGGCACCTCCGTGACCACGCCGCGCGCCATGGCCTGCGGGTGGGCCAGCGCCTCGTCGTAGTGCAGCACGGGCTCGGCGGGGATGCCCGCCTGTTCCAGCGCGGCGAGCCATGCCGCGCTGTCGCGCTGCGCCAGGCGCTCGTTCAGGATCGCCACCAGCGCGCCATGGTTCGCGACGCGCGCGGCGACGGTGGCGAAACGCGCGTCCTTCGCCAGCTCCGGCTCGCCGAGCAGGTCGCAAAGCCGCGCGAAGAAATGGTCCTGGCCGGCGCCGAGCGTGATGTAGCCATCCGCCGTGCGGAAGATCTGGTAGGGCGCCGCGCCGCGATGCGCCTGGCCGAGCCGTTCCGGCCGGCGCCCGGTGCCGAGCACCGCGGCGGCCTCGTAGACGCTCATCGCCAGCGCGGATTCGAACAGCGACGCCTCCACCTGCTGCCCGCGGCCGGTCCGCTGGCGTGCCTGCAGCGCGCCGAGGATGCCGATGCAGGCGAACATGCCGGCGCTGATGTCGGAGATCGCGATGGGCAGGCGATGCGGCTCGCCCTCCACCGGGCCGTTGCTCGCCATCAGCCCGGCCATGCCCTGCGCCATCAGGTCGAAGCCGCCATGCGCAGCCCAGGGACCGTCCTGCCCGAAGCCCGAGATGGAAGCGAGGATGAGGCGCGGATTGAGCGCATGCAGCGCCGGCCAGTCCCAGCCCATGCGGGCCAGCGCGCCGGGGCGCATGTTCTCCACCAGCACATCGGCGCGCGCGATCAGGCGGCGCAGCACCTCGGCATCCTCGGGCTTCTTCGGATCGAGCGCGATGCTGCGCTTGTTGCGGTTCCACAGCGCATAGGGCGCGCCCATGCCCTCCACCATCGGAGGCATGCGGCGGGAATCGTCGCCGGCGCCGGGGCGCTCCACCTTGATCACCTCCGCGCCCATGTCGCCGAGCAGCATGGTGCAATAGGGGCCGGAGAGATGGCTGGTGAGGTCCACCACCACCAGCCCATCGAGTGCGCCCTGCATCATCCGGTCCCCTGCCATGCCGCGCCAGCCTGCCAGCCGGCGCGGCCTCCGGCCAGACGCGTCAGCCGCCGGCGAGCTTGTCCTGCGTCTTCGTCGCGAAGTCGCCGGCGTCGTGCCGTTCCCAGAGCTGGCTGGAGGGCTCGCCCGAGGTGCGGTTCACCATGCGGCCGCGCTGGACCGCCGGGCGCGCATGGATCGCATCGGCCCAGCGCACCACGTTGCGGTAGGACTGCACGTCGAGGAACTCCGCCGCGCCATAGAGCCAGCCCTTCACCAGCCCGCCATACCAGGGCCAGATCGCCATGTCGGCGATGGTGTAGTCCGGGCCGGCGATGAACGGGCTCTCGGCGAGCCGGCGGTCCAGCACGTCGAGCTGGCGCTTCACCTCCATCGTGAAGCGGTCGATCGGGTATTCCATCTTCGTCGGCGCATAGGCGTAGAAATGCCCGAAGCCGCCGCCGAGATAGGGCGCGCTGCCCATCTGCCAGAACAGCCAGGAGAGGCACTCGGCGCGCGCCGGGCCGGATGCGGGCAGGAAGGCGCCGAACTTCTCCGCCAGGTAGACCAGGATCGCGCCAGATTCGAACACGCGCACCGGCTGCGGGCCGCTGCGGTCCACCAGCGCCGGGATCTTGGAGTTCGGATTGATGGCGACGAAGCCGCTGCCGAACTGCGCGCCCTCCCCGATGCGGATCAGCCAGGCATCGTATTCGGCGCCCTGGTGACCGAGCGCCAGCAATTCCTCCAGCAGCACGGTCACCTTCACGCCGTTCGGCGTGCCCTGGGAATAGAGCTGCAGCGGATGGCGACCGACCGGCAGTTCCTTCTCATGCGTCGGGCCGGCGACGGGACGGTTGATGTTGGCGAAACGGCCGCCATTGGCCTTGTTCCAGGTCCAGACGGCGGGCGGGACGTAGTCGGGCGTGCTGCTCATGCTGCGCGGCTCCTGTCGGTCATGGCGAAGGGGATATCGCAGGGGGGCATCTGGTGGAACCATCGCTGGAGGCAAGCCGCTCGCCATCGCCGGCGAGGCGTCGCCGGCGCCAGCGGGTCTCCGCCACGACGGCTGCCACGCAGGCCGGGCGACGGGCGCGTCGGCGGGCTCGTGGAGCGCGAGACATCCTTCGCCGATCCATGGCTCGGATACGCATGCGGCGCCTGACCGCCGCGAGGTCGGCCAAGCCGCCCGGCCGCGCCGCCTTGCGTTCTTGACCTGCCATCCGCGCGAAGCGTAGCCTTCTTACACTCTGTAAGAATAGAGCATGGCATGGAAAGGCTGCGGACCAGGCGGCAGACACGCGCGGCGGTGCTGGACCGGTTGCTGGCGACCGGCGGCCTGTTCCGCCCGCAGCTCGCGGCCGATTGCCAGCTCACCGAGGCGAGCATCTCGCGCATCGTCGCCGAGCTGCGCGACGAAGGGTTGGTGGAGGAGGTCCGCCGCCCCGCGCCCTATCACGGCGGCCCCAGCCAGATGGTGGTGCTGCGAAGCGACCAGTGGGTCGCCGGCCTCGACCTGGCGAATGAGCGCCTGGCCCTCGGCGTGACCACGATCGGCGGCGAGTTGGCGTTCCAGGAGCGCCTGCCCCTGCCGCCCCTCTCGGACCAGGCGGCCATCGCGCGCGCCTTCGAGACGGGCATCGCGACCCTCGTCGCATGGTTCGGGCAGCGCGGCGTGGCGCCGCTGCGCGTCGCGGCCTCCATCCCCGGCCTGCGCGAGGCGGACGGCGCGCCCAATCCGATCGTGGCGCTCGATGGCGCATGGCTGGCGGCGCGGCTCGAGGCAGCCTTCCCCGGGGTACCGGTGGCGCTGGCGAACTCGGTGGCCGCGCGCGCCGCGATGCATCTGCGCGGGCCGGGCAATCCGCCGGTCGAGACGCGGCATCTCTACATCCATCTCGGCCACGGCGTCGGCGGCGCCTGGGTGGAGCCGGTCACGGCCGCGATGCCGATCCGGCCCTTCGAGTTCGGCCATGTCGTGGTGGACCGCAACGGGGCGCGCTGCCGCTGCGGCCACCAGGGCTGCCTGGAGGCGAGCGCCTCGGCCACCGCCATCGCCGCCTTCCTCGGCATTGCCGAAGCCGCGCTGATCGCGGCCGGCGACGACTGGCCGGCGCTGGTGCGCATGACGCCGCGCCGCACCGCGCTGCTGCGCGATGCGTTGCATCGCGTCGGCCTCGTGATCGGCAATGTGCTGAACGTGATGCCGGTCTCGCTCGTCGTGCTGTCGGGCTGGCCGGCGGCGCTGCCGCAGCCGATGCAGGCGGCGATCGCGGAGGGCATGGATTCCAGCCTCTTCGGCGGCCTCGCCGCGGCTTCGGTGCCGCTCCGGATCCTGCCCGCCTCGCTCGGCACCGATCCGCGGCCGGCGCTTGCCTGGGCCATGCACGAGCTGGTGCGCGAGGGCGGCCTCGCTTCGGCGACGCGGGAGGCAGACCGCCGCGCCATGCGGTGATGCGCGTGACTTGAACAACACCGCCTTGCGAGGCGGAAAGAAGGAGGAACGACCATGAACGCATCGCTGCGCGCGGCGCCCTGGCTGCTGGCCGCCTCGCTCGCGCTGGTCCCCGCGCCGGGGCAATCGCGCGACCTGACGATGGCGCGCGTGGCCGAGCATGCCGCGATCGACCCGCATTTCAACAATGCGGGCAACGACGCCTCCACCATGCGCAACATCTACGACAGCCTGCTGAACTTCGACGTCAACCAGGCGATCGGGCCCTCGCTCGCGGTCTCCTGGCGCGTGCTGGACCCGGTGACCTGGGAGATCCGGCTGCGCGAGGGCGTGCGCTTCCACGACGGCTCGCCCTTCACCGCGGAGGATGTGGTCTTCTCGCTGACGCGCGCGAAGGACGTGCCGAACAGCCCGTCGAGCTGGGCGCGCAATGTGGGCGACGTGGCGAGCATGACGGTGGTGGACCCGCACACGATCCGCGTCACCTCGCGCCAGCCGACGCCGCTGCTGCTGGAGCAGATCGGGCAGGTCTACATCGCCTCCCGCCGGGTCGCGGAAGGGGCCAGCACCTCGGACTTCAACGCCGGGCGCGCCGCGATCGGCACCGGGCCGATGCGCTTCGTCTCCTGGACGCCGGGCGACCGGATGGAACTGCGGCGCTACGAGCAGCACTGGCGCGGCGCCTCAGATTTCGAGCGCGTGACGGTGCGCTTCATCACCAACCCCGCCGCGCGCATCTCCGCGCTGCTGTCGGGCGATGTCGAGGTGATCGACGGCGTGCCCTCGGGCGACGTGGCGCGGCTTCAGCGCGACCGGAACGTGCGCGTCAGCGCCATCGTGACGCCGCGCATGGCCTACATGGCGCTCGATTCCGCGCGCGACGAAAGCCCCTTCGTCACCGATGCGGAAGGCCGGCCGATGACGCGCAACCCGCTGCGCGACGCGCGCGTCAGGCGCGCGATCTCGCACCTGATCAACCGCGAGGCGCTGGTGAACAGCCTGCTCTCCGGCGGGGGCGTGCCGGCCGGGCAGATCGTGCCGGAAGGCCAGGGCGGGCATGACCCCGCGCTGCTGCCCACGCCCTACGATCCGGCCCGCGCCCGCGCGCTGCTGGCCGAGGCCGGCTGGCCGAACGGCTTCGGCCTGACCATCCATTCCTCCAACAACCGCTTCCCGCAGGATGCGGCGATGGCCCAGGCGATCGGGCAGATGCTGGCGCGCGGCGGCATCCGGGTGAACGGCGTGGTGACCATGCCCTTCAACGTCTATATCGGCCAGGCGACGGACCAGCGCTTCTCCGCCTTCCTCTTCGCCTACAACAGCGCCAGCCCGCATTCCGCCGACGGGCTGCGCGGCCTGCTGGCCACGCGCGACCTGCCGCGCGGCATGGGCGGCGTCAATCGCGGCCGCTATTCCAACGCCGCGTTCGACGCGGCGCTGGCGAAGGCGCTGGCGGTCTTCGACGAGGCGGAGCGCAACCAGCTGCTTGCCGCCGCGACGCGGATCGGCATGGAGGATCAGGGCATCGTCCCGTTGCTCTGGCAGAAATCCTTCTGGGCCTCGCGCGGCGACGTGGCCTACGAGGCGAACATGCTCGACGAGACCTCGGTGCGCTTCGCGCGGGTAGCGCGATGAGATGCATGCGGATCGCGCGGTGAGATGCGTGCGGAGCGCGCGGTGAGCGGCATTCTGCGGATGCCGATGCGCGACGGCGCGCATCTGGCGGCCAGCCTCTATCTGCCGGAGGGCGGCGGCCCCTTCCCCGTCGTGCTGGAACGCACGCCCTATGGCCGGGACGCGCCGCGCCGTGTCGAGGTCACGGCCGCCGATCCCGAGCCGATGGACGGGCCGCGCCTGGCCGCGCGGTTCACCGCCGCCGGCTATGCGGTGGTGCTGCAGGATTGCCGCGGCCGCGGCGGGTCCGAAGGCGTGTTCGAGAAATACCTCAACGAAGGCGCGGACGGCTTCGACAGCTGCGCCTGGCTGTTGCGCCAGCCCTGGTGCGACGGGCGCATCGCGACCATCGGCATGTCGTACGGCGCGCATTCCGCCGCCGCGCTCGGCTGCCTCGATCCGCCGGGCCTCGTCGCGCAGGTCCTGGATTCCGGCGGCTTCGACAATGGCTGGCGCAACGCCATCCGCCACAACGGCGCCTTCGAGCTGAAGCAGGCGAGCTGGGCCTTCAACGAGGCGCGGCGTTCCCCCGAAGCCGCCGCCGATCCCGTGCTGCGCGCGGCGCTGGACGCCGAGGATCTCGCCGCGTGGTTCACCCGCATGCCCTGGCGCGAGGGCCATTCGCCGCTGCGTCACCACCCCGGCTATGAACGCGTGCTGCTGGACCAGTGGCGCGCCGGCGCCTTCGACGCGGGCTGGCGCCGCAACGGCCTCTGGGCCGAGGGAGCCTACGATCGCTACAGCCGCGCCGCCGTGCTGCACATGTCGTCCTGGTTCGATCCCTATCCGGCGACGGCGGCGCAAAACTATCGCGGCCTGACGCGGGCGCGCCGCGGCCCGCAGCGGCTGATCCTCGGCCCCTGGACGCATGGCGACCGCAGCGCGCGGGTGTTCGGGGATGTGGATTTCGGACCGGAGGCGCCGATCGATTCATGGGCCGGCGACTGGACCCGGCAGCGCATCCGTTTCCTGGACCATGCCGTGCGCGGCGTGGCCGATGGCGAGCCGGCGGTGCGGATCTTCGTGATGGGCGGCGGCAGCGGGCGACGCACGCCGGCGGGGCATCTCGATCATGGCGGGCGCTGGATCGCCGCGTCGGACTGGCCGCTGCCCGGCGCCGTTCCGACGGCATTCCACCTGCACCGCGACGGCACCCTGCGGCGCGAGGCGGCAGGCGCCGGCGCCGCGCCGATCAGCTTCCGCTTCGATCCGGCGAACCCGGTGCCGCCGATCGGCGGCGCCGGTTGCGCGCGCGCGCCCCTCGCGGCCCCCCGCCGCCCCGGCCCGGGGGGGGGGGGGCCGCCTGCCCCCCCCCCCCCCCCCCCCCCCCCCCCGGCAGCCAGGACCAGGTGGAGGGGCCGGGCTTCTTCGGCTGCCGCCCGCCCTACCTGCCGCTCGCCTCGCGGCCGGACGTGGTGGTGTTCCAGACACCGCCCCTCGCACAGGCGGTGCAGGTGGCGGGGCCGGTGGAGGTCGAGCTCTTCGTCGCCACCGATGCGCCGGACACGGATTTCGCCGTGAAGCTGGTGGATGTGCATCCCCCATCGGCGGATTACCCGCGCGGCTACGCGATGCTGCTCGGCGACACCATCATGCGCCTGCGCTACGCGGAGGATCCCGCCGCGCCGCGGCTGTCGCGCCCCGGCGAGGTGCGGCGCGTGCTTCTCTCGCTGCCGATCGCCAACCTGTTCCTGCCCGGGCATCGCATCCGGCTGGATGTCTCCTCCTCCAACTTCCCGCGCTTCGACGTGAACCCGAACACCGGCGAGCCTGAGGGCGAGGCGCGTGGACGACGCTGCGCGACGAACACGATCTTCCTCGACGCCGGCCGGCCAAGCCGGCTGGTGCTGCCGCTGCTCGACCAAGGCGACGAAGGACAGGAGGGAAGGTCATGATGAGGATGCTTGCCAGCGCGGCCCTGGCCGGCCTGCTGGCCCAGGGCGCCGCGGCGCAGACCCTGGATTGCGCGGGCCTCGCCGGCCTGCGCATCGCGGCCGCGGCGATCACGCTGCCGACCGGCGGCGCCGAGGTGACGCAAGCCGCCGCGGTGAGCGACGCCAGCGGCGCCTATTGCCGCGTGATGGGCGCGATCCGGCCGGTGGATCCGGCCGCGCCCGCGATCCTGTTCCAGGCCAACCTGCCGTCGCGGTGGAACGGCAAGGCGCTGCAGTTCGGCGGCGGCGGCTACAACGGACGCATCCCTGCCACCACCGGGCTCGAGCGGCACGGCCTGGACGGCACGCCGACGCCGCTCGCACGCGGCTTCCTCACCTTCGGCAGCGATTCCGGACACCAATCCGCCAGCGCCGACGATGCGTCCTTCGCGCTGAACGCCGAGGCGCTGCGGAATTTCGGCTACCAGCACATCCGCAAGACGCTCGACGCGGTGCGCCAGGTGGCGATCGCGCATTACGGACAGGCGCCGCGGCGCGTCTATTTCAACGGCGGCTCGACCGGCGGGCGGGAGGGGCTGACGGCCGCCATCCGCTGGCCCGAGGCCTATGACGGGGTGATCACCTGGTATCCGACGGCGAGCTTCATGGGCCTCCGGCTCTGGGGCGCGATGCTGGCGCGCGCGGTCTATGAGGACGAGTCCGCCGGCTGGATCCCGCCTGCCATGGTGGCCCGCATCGCGCGCGATTCCCTCGCGCGGTGCGACATGCTGGACGGGGTGGCGGACGGGCTGGTCAGCAATCCGGACGGGTGTCGCCGCGGCGCCGCCGCCGCGCTCGACGCCCTGCGCTGCCGTGCCGGAGAGACCGGCAACCCGGAGACCTGCCTGACCGAGGCGCAGATCGACCGCACCATGCGCGTCTATCACGAGGGCTATCGCCTGCCCTTCGCCTTCGCCAACGGCGCGACCGACTACCTCGGCTACAACAGCCTCGAGGGCATCGCGATGCAGCTCGGCAGCCAGCGGGAGCTGCTCGACCCGCCGCGCTCCGGTCCGAACGCCCATCACGTGGACCGCGCCTATCAGTTCTTCCGCTACTTCGTGCATGGCGGGCGCGACCTCGACATCCGCAGGATCGACGTCGCGGCGCCCGGCCCGGTGCGCGACCGCATCACGGAGATCTCGGCCCTGTTCGACGCGACGGCGACGGACCTCTCGGCCTTCGCCGCGCGGGGCGGCAGGATCATCTGGCTGCAAGGCAACGACGATCCCTCGGTCAGCCCGCTGGAGAACCGGCGCAACCACGAGGCGATCGTGGCGCGGATGGGCCGCGAGGCGACGGACCGGTTCATCCGCTATTTCGAGGTCCCGGGCCTCGCCCATGGCGGCGGCCGCTTCTCGCCGACCTGGGAGAGCCTCGCGGCGCTCGATGCCTGGGTGGAGCACGGCACGCCGCCGGACAATGCGGTGGTGACCGACGGCACGCGCAGCGAGACGCGCGGCCGCACGCGGCCGCTCTGCGCCTATCCGAGCTGGCCGAAATACCGCGACGGCAACGTCAACGACGCGGCAAGCTATGTCTGCGCGAGGCAATAGCCGCCGACAGCGAAGCGCGGCAGGTCGCCGATCGGTTGCTGCTGGAAGAGGATGCCGAACGCGGCGTGGCAGCGGCCCGGACGGGCAGCCTGGCCCAACTCGGTCGCTGAGCCGCGGCCTGCGCGGTCGTCCACCGGGGATGACCGCGCGGACGCGGCGCGCCTCGGCGCCGGGATGCCGCGCAGTGTCGCGCAGCGCGGGCGGCCGCCGGCTGCCCGCCGGCGGCGCGGATCGTCACCCGATCAGGTCGATGACGATCTTGCGGAGTTCCTCGCGGGACAGCCCGCAGGACATCGGCGCCTGGGCTGCGGGATCGGCCTTCGCCGGCGGATGGTGCGGGGCGACAGGCTGCGGCAGGCGGTCCGTGCCGCCTCGATGGGATAGTGCGTGCATGAGCATTCTTGCCGGGCGCCCCTTCGGAGCGCAGCGGCGATGATCCTTCGAAAAGCTGTGGGTAGGGCTGCCCGCGGGGGCCGGCATGCGGCGCGCTTTGGGCGCGGATGCCGGGGGTTCGACCGGGGCGATCCGCTCCGCCGGGGCGGAGCGAAGTCGGCACTCGCGGGGGGGGGGGGGGGGGCCCCCCCCGCGGGGGGGGGGGCGCGGGGGGGGCCCGCCTGCGGGGCGGGCGGGGCGACGACAGCTACGTGCTGAGCGACCCGGACCAGGTGGTGGAGCTGCCGGAGGAAGGCCTCGACACGATCCTGA
>NZ_JBWXTD010000002.1:26473-28361 GCF_056682175.1 Falsiroseomonas sp. RANM36 | reverse complement strand
GGCCGAGTCGCCCGCGCGCCCCCCCCGCCCCGGCCGGGGGGGGCGCCGCCCGCGCGGGCCGGGGGCTCAAACCCCCGGGGGGCGGGGCGCGGTCATGCGCGCGCCGCAAAGGCTTCATGATTCGCGCATCATGGCGGAGCATCCTAGGCTGCCACATCGCCCCGCGGCCGCGCCGCCTTCCGGGAGAGACGCCATGCCGGCCTCCGCGCCGCGGGAGACCCGTCGGACACGCCGCTTCCCCGCGCTGCCGCGGGTGCTCACGCTGCTGCTGGCGCGGCTGGCGCCGGCCGGCGCCGCGCCGGATGGCTTCCGCCAGGAGATCGCCGGCAGCGTGGCGGCGCCGGGCGCGGCGGGGGCGGCGGCGCCCTCCCCCTTCGGCAAGCCGGGCGCCGCGCTGCGCCACGCCGCCGACATCCCCGGCCCGGCCTGCGTCGCCGAGCATCGCCAGATGATCGAGGAGGCGCGCGCCGTCGCGCTGGAGCGCATCACGCTCGGCATCCGGCTGGTCGAGACCCAGCCGGACAACGCGGCGGTGCTGCGCTGGTTCGGCTTCGCCCCCCGCGAGGTGGTGGCGGCGCGGCTGCGCCAGACGGCGGAATGGCTGGGCGAGCCGGAACGGTTCAAGGTGCTGTGCAACGACCCGCCTGCCTGCCACGGGGTGCGCATGGCCTATGCGGCACCGGCGCGTCGCATCGTCGGCCTATGCCCCTCCTTCTTCCGGGCCACGATGGAGGGCTTCGACAACCGCTTCGGCATCCTGGTGCATGAGGCGTCGCACCTGGCCGCGGGGACGCAGGATTTCGTCTATGGGCCGCGCGCGGCGCTGATCCTGGCGAAGCAGGACCCCGCGCGGGCGGCGCTGAACGCCGACAATTTCGAGTATTTCATCGAGACGCTGGGCCGCTTCGCGCCGGGATCGTGACCGCGGCGGCGGGTGGGGGCGGCCGATGCCCTATGCCGGCAACGAGGACCTGCCACCCGGCGTGCGCCACGCCCTGCCGGCGCATGCGCAGGACATCTACCGCGCCGCCTTCAACGCCGCCTGGCAATCCGGCCGCTACGGCCGCGATGAGGGGCGGCTGCATCGCATCGCCTGGGCGGCGGTGAAGCGAAGCTACCGGAAGAGCGGCGGCGCGTGGGTGCCGTGGCGCGGCGCGGCCGGCGACGATCCGGATTGATCTGACGCAAGGCCGCATATTCAGGTACTGCTTATGTATCTTTTCTGGCGGCGATGCCGCCGTGGAAGGGACCATTCGCATGCAACGCAGGATCCTCCTTCTCGCCGCGCTGGCGGCCGCGCCGGCGGCGGCCCTGGCCCAGACGGGCCGCCCGCCGCAGGGCGGCCAGGCGATGTTCGGCCTCGACTTCGACAGCCTTCCGCCGCCGGAACGCGAGCGCGTGCGCAACGCCTTCCGCCAGGGTTCGCCCGACCTCGACGATGCCGGGCTGCGCCTGCGCTGGAACGCGATGACGGCCCGCCAGCGCGAGGAAGCGATGCGCAGCCGGGACCGGGATCGGGATCGCAGCCGGGAGCGGGAGCGGGACCGCGACCGGGATCGCGAGCGGGAGCGGGATCGCGACCGGGACCGGGAGCGGGATCGCGACCGGGACCGGGATCGCATGGGATCGCCTTCGCCCCGCGGCAGCGCGCCCGATCGGGGCGGCGCAACCGGCAGCGGCCCAGGTGCCAGTGGCGGCGGGGGCGGCGGCGGGGGTAGCGGCGGTGGTGGTGGGGGCGGCGGGGGCGGCGGTCGCGGGGGCGGCGGGGGGGGGGGGCGGGGGGGCCCCCCCGCCGCGCTCGATCTCCGTCAGGTAGGCGCCGGCATTCAGCGTCATGCCGATCAGCACGGCCGTGACGGGGGAGAGGATGATGCCCACCTCCGGCAGG
>NZ_JBWXTD010000002.1:21066-26373 GCF_056682175.1 Falsiroseomonas sp. RANM36 | reverse complement strand
CGGGGGGGGGGGCGCCCGGCGGGGGGCCCGCGGGCGGGGGGGGGGGGGGGGGGGGGGGGGGGGGGGGGGGGGGGGGGGGGGGGGGGGGGGGGGGGGGGGGGGGGGGGGGGGGGGGGCGGGGGGGGCAGCGGTCACCGAGACGGGCCCAGCCCCCTCCCCAGCGACGCGCCGGCGGTCCATCCTGGCGAAGACAGATCGCGAAAGGTGCGGCCGTGACCCATGCGGTGATCGAGGGCGCGAAGGCGTTCCAGGCGGACCTCGCCGCCATCCGGCAGGACATCCACGCCCATCCCGAGCTCGGCATGGAGGAGACCCGGACCTCGGCGCTGGTAGCGCGGGAGTTGCGCGCGCTCGGCATCGAGGTGACGGAGGGCGTCGGGCGCTTCGGCGTGGTCGGCACGATCCGCGGCAACCGGCCGGGCAACCGCTCGGTCGGGCTGCGGGCCGACATGGACGCGCTGCAGATCCCGGAAGCCACCGGCGCGCCCTATGCCTCGACGCATCCGGGCATCATGCATGCCTGCGGACATGACGGGCACACGACAATGCTGCTCGGCGCCGCGCGCTGGCTGGCGCGGCATCGCGACTTCGGCGGCACGGTCCACCTGATCTTCCAGCCGGCCGAGGAAGGGCGCGGCGGCGCCAAGGCGATGCTCGACGACGGGCTGTTCGAGCGCTTCCCCTGCGACGCGGTCTATGGCCTGCACAACAAGCCGACCATTCCGGCCGGGCGCTTCGCGATCCGCCCCGGCCCGGCGCTGGCCGCGGCCGACCGCTTCAAGGTGGTGTTCCGTGGCACCGGCGGGCATGGCGGTTCCACCCCGCATCTCGCCACCGACATCACCGTGGTGCAGGCGCATTTCGTGCTCGGGCTGCAGACGATCGTCGGGCGCAACGTGGCGGCGACCGATGCGGCGGTGCTCTCGGTCGGCTCGATCCATGGCGGCTCGCCGGTCTCGCCCAATGTGATGCCGGCGGAGCTGACCATCACCGGCACCTCCCGCAGCTACACCGCGGCCGTGCGCGACCTGCTGGAGCGGCGCATCGGCGAGCTGGCGCATGCGCTGGCTGCCATGCATGGCGCGACGGCGGAGGTGGAATACCACCGCGGCGTGCCGGCGACCGTGAACCACCCCGAGCAGACCGAGACGGCGCGCAGCGCCGCCCGCGCGCTGGTCGGCGATTCCGAGGTGGTCGAGCACGCCCCGGTCACGGGCGGCGAGGATTTCTCCCTGATGCTGGAGCAGCGGCCCGGCGCCTTCATGTTCATCGGCGCCGGCAACGGGCCGGACGGCACCTCCCCCAACCTCCACACGCCGCATTTCGACTTCAACGACGAGATCATCCCCCTCGGCGTTGCCTATTGGGTCGGCGTGGTGGACCAGGAACTGGGCAAGCCAGCGGGGTGACTCGCCGCCCCGGCGAAAAGCCGATAGGAAAAGCGGTGCGCCGCGCGGCCGGGTTCGGCTAGCGTGGAAGACGATGCGGGATGCGCCCGAACAGGGCCGACCCCCGAACGACAGGGACTGGGAGAGCAAGAATGACGGAAGACGACCTGCGCCAGATGATCGGGCGGGTGAAGCGCGGCTCGCTCTCGCGCCGTGGCTTCGTGCGGCGCCTCGCGGCCTTCGGGCTGACCGCGCCGATGGCGACCCAGCTTCTCGCGCTGCACGGCATCAACCCCGCTTCGGCGCAGAGCGTGCCGGCCTACAAGCCGACGCGGCGCGGCGGCGGCGGGCCGCTCAAGATCCTCTACTGGCAGGCCTCCACCCTGCTGAACCCGCATTTCGCGGTCGGCACCACCAACCAGGAAGCCAGCCGCGTCTTCTACGAGCCGCTGGCCGGCTGGGCCGCCGACGGCACGCTCTATCCCGTGCTGGCCGCCGAGATCCCCTCGGTCGAGAACAAGGGCCTGTCGGAGGACGGGCGCTCCGTCACCTGGAAGCTGAAGCGCGGCGTGAAGTGGCATGACGGCACCGACCTCTCGGCCGACGACCTGGTGTTCAACTGGGAATACGCCAAGAATCCGCAGGTCGCGGGCGTCTCCTCCGGCAGCTACACCGATGTGAACGTCGTCAAGGTGGATGACCTCACGGTGCGGGTGGAGTTCCAGAAGCCGACGCCCTTCTGGGCGGACGCCTTCGTCGCCTCCCGCGGGATGCTGATCCCGAAGCACCTGTTCAAGGACTACAACGGCACCAACGCCCGTGACGCGCCGGCCAACCTGCGCCCGGTGGGCACCGGTCCGTACAAGTTCGTCAGCTTCGCGCCGGGCGACAACCTGCGCGGCGAGCTCAACCCGAACTACCACATGAACAACCGCCCCTACTTCGACACGCTCGAGATCAAGGGCGGCGGCGACGCGGTCTCGGCCGCGCGCGCCGTGCTGCAGACCGGCGACTTCGACTATGCCTGGAACCTGCAGGTCGAGGACGAGATCCTGAAGCGGCTGGAAGCGGCCAACCGCGGCAAGGTGAACATCGTCGAGGGCGGCAACATCGAGTTCATCATGCTCAACGTCACCGACCCGAGCCGGGAGGTGGACGGCGAGCGCGCCTCGATCAAGACCGAGCATCCGGCCTTCAAGGACCCGGCGGTGCGCGAGGCGATGTCGCTGCTGCTCGACCGCGCTTCGATCGAGCGCTTCATCTATGGCCGCGGCGGGCCGGCGACCTCCAACTTCCTGAACAACCCGCCGCGCTTCGCCTCGCCCAACACGCGCTGGGAGTTCAACATCCAGAAGGCGAACGAGATCCTGGACGCCGCCGGCTGGGCGCGCGGGCGCGACGGCATCCGCACCAAGGACGGGGTGCGGCTTCGCTTCCTCTACCAGACCTCGGTCAACGCGCCGCGCCAGCGCACCCAGGCGATCTACAAGCAGGCGGCGCAGCGCGCGGGCATCGACCTGGAGCTGAAGTCGGTGACCGCCTCGGTGTTCTTCTCGGCCGACGTGGCCAATCCGGACACCTACACGAAGTTCTTCGCCGACATGCAGATGTACACCACGACCATGACGCAGGCGGACCCGCAGCTGTTCATGAACCAGTTCGTGTCGTGGGAAATCTCCTCCAAGGCGAACAACTGGCAGGGCCGCAACATCGTCCGCTGGCGGAACGAGGAATACGACCGCATCTTCCGCGATGCGGAGGGCGAGCTCGATCCGGTGAAGCGCGCCGCGCTGTTCATCCGCATGAACGACCTGATCGTGGGCAGCAACCATGTGATCCCGCTGGTCAAGCGCCCGCTGGTCAGCGCCAGCCTGAACAACCTCCATCACGTGCTGAGCGCCTGGGACAACACCCACTGGCTGCTGAGCGACTGGTACCGCGAGACCTGATCCACCCTTCGTGGCCCAGTATCTCGTCCGCCGCCTGCTGATCGCGATCCCGAGCCTGCTCGGGATCAGCGTGATCCTCTTCACGGTCCTGGCGCTCGCGCCGGGCGACCCGTTCGAGGAGCTGGCGACCAACCCGGCCATCCCGCCCGAGGTGCGCGCGAATCTCCGCGCGAGCCTCGGGCTCGATGACCCCGTTCACATCCGCTACTTCGCCTGGCTCACCTCCATGCTGCGGGGCGAGTGGGGCTTTTCCTTCGTCAGCCGCATCCCGGTGGACGAACTGATCCTGCAGCGCCTGCCGGTGACCATCGCGGTGATCGGCGCATCGCAGATCGTGGCGCTGGCCATCGCGCTGCCGGTCGGCGTCTATGCCGCGACCCGGCCCTATTCGATCTTCGACCAGATCGCCAACACGCTGGCCTTCGTGGGCTTCTCGCTTCCCACCTTCTTCACCGGCCTGCTGTTCATCCTGTTCTTCTCGATCTACCTGGACTGGCTGCCCTTCGTGTTCCGCACCGACATCGAGGCCACCGGGCTGAACTGGTGGTGGCAGCAGCTGCGCCAGTCCATCATGCCGATCATGGTGCTCGGCCTGTTCCAGGGCGCGGCCTGGACCCGCTTCGTCCGCTCCGCCGTGCTCGACGTGATCCGGTTGGACCATGTCACCACCGCGCGCGCCAAGGGCATCCCCGAACGCGCGGTGACGATGCGCCACGTGGTGCGCAATGCGATGATCCCGGTGGTCACGCTGGTCGCGCTGCAGATGCCGGCCGTGTTCGGCGGCGCCATCGTGACCGAGCAGATCTTCCGCGTGCCCGGCATCGGCAGCCTGCTGATCAGCGCCATCCTGGCCAACGACACGCCGGTGATCATGGCCGTCACCTTCGTCATCGCCGCCCTGGTGGTGTTCTTCAACCTGCTCGCTGACGTGATCTATGGCTGGCTCGATCCCCGTATCAGCTATCGCTAGCCCCGGCGCCGCGCGCCCGCGCATCGGCCCCTGGCAGGAGGCCTGGCGACGATTCCGCAAGCACCGGCTCGCGGTCGCCTGCGCCGTGGTGCTCGGCACGATCATCCTGGCGGTGCTGCTCGGCCCGCTGGTCTGGACGCTGCCGATCGACGAGATCGACTTCACCGCGCGGCTCGAGGGCCCCTCCCTCGCGCATCCGCTCGGCACCGACGATCTGGGGCAGGACCTGCTGGCGCGAATCCTCTATGGCGGGCGCATCTCGCTGGCCGTGGGCTTCGCGGCGATGTCCGTCGCGGTCAGCGTCGGCGTGCTGGTCGGCGCCGTCGCAGGCATGGCGGGCGGGCGGCTCGACGCGGCACTGATGTGGCTGACCGACCTGTTCCTGTCGCTGCCACAGCTGCCGCTGCTGCTGCTGATCATCTACCTGTTCCGCGATGCGCTGACCGGCGTGGTCGGGCCGGAGCTCGGCGTCTTCATCCTGATCGTCACGGTGATCGGCGCGTTCAACTGGATGCAGGTGGCGCGCCTGGTGCGCGCGCAGTTCTTCTCCCTGCGGGAGAAGGAATTCGTCGAGGCCGCGCGCGCCCTCGGCGCCTCCCGCGCGCGCCTGGTGTGGCGGCACATCCTGCCGAACGCGCTCGGCCCGGTGATCGTCGCCGCGACCATCGACGTCGCCGCCGCGATCATCGCGGAGAGCACCCTCTCCTTCCTCGGCCTCGGCTTCCCGCCCGACATCCCGACCTGGGGGCGGCTGCTGTTCGACGCCAAGGACAACCTGGACTTCGCGCCGCATTGGGCGCTGTTCCCCGGCCTCGCGATCTTCCTGACCGTGGTCAGCATCAACTTCGTCGGCGACGGCCTGCGCGACGCCCTCGACCCCAGGCGCGTGCAATGATCCTGTTCGTGTGCCCTCAGGCGCCGGGCGGCGGCTCCGCCGCCTTGGCTCGCCGCACTTGCGGCGGGCCGCATTCGCGGCCTCGGCCCGCTGCGCGGGCCGGCT
>NZ_JBWXTD010000002.1:9089-20966 GCF_056682175.1 Falsiroseomonas sp. RANM36 | reverse complement strand
GGGGGGGCGGCGGCGCCGCCGGGGGGCGCCGCGGCCGTGGCGGGGGGCGGCCGCGGCGCCGCGGGCGGGCGGGGGGGCCCGGCTTGGGGGATCGCGGATGACCGGCCGCCTGCTCAACATCCAGGGCCTCAAGGTCCACTTCAAGACGGACGATGGCTGGGTGCATGCCGTGGATGGCGTGGATCTCAGCCTCGACGCGGGCGAGACGCTCTCCGTCGTCGGCGAATCCGGCTCGGGCAAGACCGTCACGGCCAAGACGATCCTGAAGCTGATCGACATGCCGCCCGGCAGGATCATGGACGGCAGCATCCTCTGGCAGGGCGAGGACCTGGTGCCGGCGCCGCCCGAACGGATGCGCGACATCCGGTCGAAGGAGATCGGCTTCATCTTCCAGGAGCCGATGACATCGCTGAACCCGGTCTACACCGTGGGCGAGCAGATCGCGGAGACGGTGCGCCAGCACCAGCGCGTCTCCCGCAGGGCGGCGATGGAGCGCGCGGCGGAGATGCTCTCGCTGGTTCACATCCCGAACGCCTCGCGCCGCGTGCATGACTATCCGCACCAGTTCTCGGGCGGCATGCGCCAGCGCGTGATGATCGCCATGGCGCTGTCCTGCGACCCGAAGCTGATCATCGCGGACGAGCCCACCACCGCGCTCGACGTGACGATCCAGGCGCAGATCCTCGACCTGCTGAACGAGATGAAGGAGCGGCTCGGCATGGCCGTGCTGCTCATCACCCACGCGATGGGCGTGGTCGCGGAGACGGCGCAGCGGGTGATCGTGATGTATGCCGGCCAGGTGGTCGAGGAGGCGCCGGTGGAGGCGCTGTTCGACCGGCCGCTGCATCCCTACACGCAGGGGCTGATCCGCTCGATCCCGCGCCTGGATCTCGCCGCCACCGAGCATCGCCGGCTGGAGGCGATCCCGGGCACGGTGCCGAGCCTGCTCTCCCCGCCGCAGGGCTGCCGCTTCGCCGCGCGCTGCGGGTTTGCCATCGAGGCCTGCCGCGCCGCGCCGCCGCCGCTGCGCGAGATCGCGCCGGGCCGCAAGGTGGCCTGCATCCGCGCCGAGGCCATCGCATGAACCGCCCGCTGCTGCGCGTGGACAATCTGGTGAAGCGCTTCCCGGTGAAGGGCGGCGTCCTGCGCCGCACGGTGGCCGAGGTGCATGCCGTCTCGGGCGTCAGCTTCGATCTCGCGCCGGGCGAGACGCTCGGCCTCGTCGGCGAATCCGGCTGCGGCAAGTCCACGACGGGGCGGCTGATCCTGCGCCTGATCGAGCCGACGGAGGGCACGATCTGGTTCGAGGGGCAGGACATCACGCGCTTCGACCAGCAGCAGATGATCGCGCTCAGGCGCGACATGCAGATCATCTTCCAGGACCCCTACGCCTCGCTCAATCCGCGCATGACGGTGGGCGCCATCATCGCCGAGGCGCTGGTGATCCACGGCCTGGCGAAGACCGCGCGCGAGCGCGAGGACCGCGTGGTGGAGCTGCTGGAGACGGTCGGGCTCAACGCCGACCACATGCGCCGCTTCCCGCACGAGTTCAGCGGCGGGCAGCGCCAGCGCATCGGCATCGCGCGCGCGCTGGCGGTCTCGCCCAAGCTGATCGTGTGCGACGAGCCGGTCTCCGCGCTGGATGTCTCGATCCAGGCGCAGGTGGTGAACCTGCTCGAGGATCTGCAGGAGAAATTCGGGCTCACCTTCATCTTCATCGCCCACGACCTCTCGGTGGTGGAGCACATCAGCGACCGCGTCGCGGTGATGTATCTCGGGCGGATGGTGGAGATCGCCTCGGCGCGGGAGCTCTACACCACGCCGCTGCATCCCTACACGGAAGCGCTGCTCTCCGCCGTGCCGATCCCCGACCCCAAGCTGAAGCGCGCGCGCATCCGGCTGCAGGGGGACGTGCCGAACCCGCTGAACCCGCCCCCGGGCTGCCATTTCCACACGCGCTGCCCGATCGCCGATGCCGGCATCTGCCGCACCGAGGCCCCGCCGCTGCGCGAGGCGCGGCCGGGCCACTGGGTGTCCTGCCACAAGCGGGGATGAGCGCGGCGGCGATGCCGTATCCGTGAGCGACGGCGCCGCAACCGCGCCTCGCCTGGCCGGTTCTCTCCGACACGAGAGAGGAGAAGCCGGGCCATGCCGACCGAGGCCGAGATGGAGCGCCGTTTCTGGAAGGCGCTGCGCGACGACATGACGATGATGCTGGGCGTGCCCGGGACGGCGGCGCTGCGGCCGATGACCGCGCAGAACGAGGTGGACCGAGGGCCGGTCTGGTTCTTCACCTCGACCGAGACGGGGCTGGCCGATATCGGTGCTCAGGCCACCGCGCTCGCCACCTTCGCCGCCAAGGGGCATGACCTGTTCGCGCGCCTCGAGGGCCGCCTGTGGCGCGAGCACGACCGCGCGGTGCTTGACCGGCTCTGGAACCCCTTCGTCGCTGCCTGGTATGAGGGCGGCAAGGACGATCCGAAGCTGCTCCTGCTGCGCCTGGAAGCGGACCACGCCGAGGTGTGGCTGAACGAATCCAGCCTGTTCGCCGGCATACGCCTGATGCTCGGCATGGATCCGAAGGAGAGCTATCGCGATGCCGTCGCGACCATCGCGCTCGACAGGGGCCGCGCGGCATGAGCGACGACAATTCCAGGCGCACCGTCGCGGTCCGGCAGGGGATCGCGTCCGGCGTGCTCCGCTACATGCTGGTCGGCGGGTTGGCCCTGGTGCTGATCGGCCTCGTCATCGCCTTCGTCGTGGCGTGAGGCGCAGCATGTCCGGCACGGCGGGCGCGCGGCGGCGCGGCGAACAGGCGAAGGGCGCGCCCGATACCGGGCGCGCCGTGACAGAGGAGGTGCTGGAGGCCGGCCTGCCGCCCGACCAGCGGCGCGCGGGCCTTCCCGACCGACCGCCGGCGCCGCGCCCGGAGACGGCGCCGCTTACCGAACCGGCGGCGCATACATCAGCCCGCCGCGCGTCCAGAGGTCGTTGAGCCCGCGCGAGAGGCCGATCGGCGTGTTGCGGCCGAGGTGGCGTTCGAAGATCTCGCCGTAGTTGCCGACCGCCTTGATGGCGTTGTAGGCCCAGCGCCGGTCGAGGCCCATGAACGGTCCGTGCTCCCCGCTGACGCCGAGCAGGCGGCGGATCTCCGGCCGCTGGCTGTTCAGCATCTCGTCCACATTGGCCTGGGTGACGCCGAGTTCCTCCGCCTCGATCAGCGCGAAGATCGTCCAGCGCACGATGTCGAACCACTGGTCGTCGCCATGGCGCACCGCCGGGCTCAGCGGCTCCTTCGAGATGATGTCGGGCAGCACGACATGGTCCTGCGGCTGCGGCAGCGCGCTGCGGATGCCGGCGAGCTGGGACGCGTCGGTGGAGAAGGCGTCGCAGCGGCCGCTGACATAGGCGAGCCGCGTCTCGTCGTTCTGCTCGAACACCACGGGGCGGATGTTGAGACGGTTGGAGCGCGCCCAGTCCGCCAGGTTCAGCTCGTTGGTGGTGCCGGAGGTGACGCAGATGGAGGCGCCGTCGAGCTGGTTCGCCCGCGTCACGCCGGAACTGCGCCGCACCAGGAAGCCCTGGCCGTCATAGAAGGTGACGGCGGTGAAGTTCAGGCCGTTGGTGGTGTCGCGCGACTGGGTCCAGGTGGTGGTGCGCGGCAGCAGGTCGATCTGGCCGGCCTGCAGCGCCGGCAGGCGGGCGGCCGAGGTCAGCACGGTGAAGCGCGTCTTGGACGGGTCGCCAAAGATCGCCGCGGCGACGGCGCGGCAGGTGTCGGCCTCGAGCCCCTGGTAGACGCCGCGGCTGTCGGTGACGCCGAAGCCCGGCGCGCCGGGATGCGCGCCGCAATCCACCACGCCCTTGGCGCGCGTGGCGGAGAGCGTCGGGCCGGCGGGCGCCATGGTCTGCGCCGCGGCGGGCAGCACCAGCGCAAGCGCCGCGAAGGTAGCGATCAGGCTGCTTCGGATCATTTCTTCCCTCCCTGTCCGGCGGGCGCAGCACGGCCGCCCGCCACTTGGATCGCCACGACGGCGACGAGCACCGAGGCGCCGACCAGCAGGCGCGTCAGGTCGCTGACCCCATGCGCGAAGGCTGTCGTCAGCCCCGCCGCCAGCATCGCCGCGCGGAAGGGCAGGCCAAGCGGCGCCAGCAGGTAGCCGGCATAGCCCGCGGTGATCAGCGTCAGCGCGGCAAGCTGGATCGCCACGGCGAGCAGGATCGCGCCGGCATCGCCGCGCAGCATGATGCCGGGGTCGTAGATGAAGGCGAAGCCCACCGTGAAGCCGGCAACGCCGTAGCGCGAGGCGTGCAGCGCCGTCAGCAGCGGGGATGTCCTGGCGATGGCCGCGGCGGCGAAGGCGGCGGCGGCCACCGGCGGCGTCGCATCCGCGATCACCGCGAAGTAGAAGACGAACAGATGCGCCTGCAGCGGGTCCACGCCGATGGCGCGGCCGAGCTCCAGCACCTGCGGCACGCCGATCGCGGCGGCGATGATGTAGGCCGGCGTGGTCGGCACGCCCATCCCCAGAACCAGCACGGTCAGCGCCAGCAGCGTCAGCAGCAGCGGCAGGGATCCGCCGGAAAGCTGCTTGATGATGCCGCCGAAGGCCACGACCATCCCCGTGGCGGTCAGCGCCGAGACCACGATGCCCGCGCCCGCGATGGTGACGGCGAGCGGCGCCATGGTGAAGCCGGCCTGCGCCAGCGCGCGGAACACCTCGCGCGGGCCCATGCGCGTGCGTGCGCGCAGCAGCGCGATCGCGACCATGGCGATGGTGGAGCAGAAGGCGGCGAAGTTGCCCGACCAGCGCTCCATCATCAGCCAGACCAGCAGCGCGATCGGGATCACCAGATGGGCGTCGGCCAGCACCTCGCGCCAGGCGGGGATGTCCTTCAGCGGCATCGGCGCCAGGCCCATCCGCCGCGCCTCGAAATGCACCGCGGCGAGGATGGCGAAGTAGTACAGCACCGCGCCCAGCGCGGCGGCGACGATGATCTGGCCGTAGGGAATGTTGGTGATCTCGGCCATCACGAAGGCGGCCGCGCCCATCACCGGCGGCATCAGCAGCCCGCCCACGCTCGCCGCGCTCTCGATCCCGCCGGCGCTGGCCGGGCGGTAGCCGGTGCGGATCATCAGCGGGATGGTCATCGAGCCCGTGGTGATGACGTTGGAGACGCTGCTGCCGCTCATGGTCCCGAACAGGCCGGAGGTGACGACCGCGACCTTCGCCGGCCCGCCGGAATAGCGCCCCGCCACCGCCGCGCCGAAGTTCGAGAACAGCCGCCCCGTGCCGGACGCCTGCATGAAGGACCCGAACAGCACGAAGACCGCGATGATGGTGGCGACGATGCCGGTCAGCGGGCCGTAGACGCCGCCCGCGGTCGGCACCAGCCACGCGGCCTCGACGATCTCCTCCGGCGTGAAGGGGCGCGCGTTCAGCACGCCGGGCAGCAGGTAGCCCCACTGCATGTAGGCGAGCGAGAGGGCGACCATGATCGCGAGCCCCGGCTCCACCGCGCGCCGGATCGCCTCCAGCAGCGTGACGATGCAGAGGATGCCGAGCGCCATCATCGTGGGCGTGAAGGGGTCCACGTATTCCATGCGGTCCGCGACCGCCATCCAGTTCCACATCACCCAGGCATGCGGGATGGCGGCGGCGACGGCCCAGCCCCAGTCGAGAAGGGTGGGGCGCGGCGTGGGCGCGGATTTCCGCGCGGGGTAGAGCAGGAAGAGCAGCGGCGTGAAGACAAGCAGGTGAAAGCCGCGCATCTGGATCGGCTCGGGGAAGCCGAAGCCGCCGAAATAGAGATGGACCGCGGCGGCGGCCGCGGCCCAGCCCCAGCAGAGCGCCTTCAGCGGGCCCTGGAGATCGCGCAAGGTCCGGCTTGCCCTGCCTCCGGCCTCAGGCGGCCGGCATCACCCCGGCCTCGCGGAAGGCGCGCGCGGCACCCGGATGCAGCGGCAGGCCCTGGTAGCGCCAGGCCTTGGCCGGGTCGAAGGCGGCCATGCTGGCATGGATGGAGGCCAGGCGCTGGCCGCGGTTGCGGATCAGCGTGCGCGTGATGCCATAGGCGACGTCCTCGGGTACCGACTTGTGGACCATGATCACGCTGTCCATCGTCGTCACGGTCAGCGGGCCGGACTGCAGCGTGGGATAGGTGCCGGCAGGCAGCACGCCCTCGTTGTAGGCGTAGGTGTCGATCAGGTGCTTGCGGATGTCGTCGGGGAAGCCGACGAGCTGCGCCGGCCGGCGGCCCTGGCCGAGCTCCGTCAGCAGGGCCGCCGGTTTGGCGAGCGCGGCGTAGAGATAGTCCACCTGGCCGTCGGCGAAGGCGCCGCCGATGTCGCTGTAGCTGCCGTTCAGGTAGCGCCCGCCGCCGCTGCGGATCTCGTCGGGCGAGCTGCCGAGGAACTTCAGGATCCGCTGCAGGGTCATCTCGTCGGTCGAGGAGCGCTGCGGTGCGGCGATCTTCAGGCCGCGCTGCGTGAGGATGGCGCGCATGTCGCTCGGGCCGTCGGCCTTGCGCAGCAGGTTGTGCTCGGTCGGGCTGTAGCCGGTGCCGAGGCTCTGCAGGTCCTCATGCTTGCGGTTGTACGGATCCTCGCCCTTGGCCGCGGCCGCGGCGAAGGCGTCGATGCCCCAGCCGATCGGCGACTGGTTGTTGTTGACGCGCGTGGAATTGGCGAGACCGCCGCCGGGCACGACGCGGATGCGGATGTTCGGGTTCTCCTCCGCGATCAGCGAGGAAAGGCCGGCGGCCATGGTGTACCAGCCGCCGCCGACCGAGCCCGCGACCCATTCGAAGGTCTGCTGCGCGCGCGCGGTGCGGACCGCGGGCAGCGAAAGGGCGGCGGCGGCGGCGAGCAGCGCGGCGCGACGCGTGGCGAAAATGGACATCTGGCTTCTCCCAACCTTCCCGTCCGCGGGATCATGCGGGTCAGGCGCGGCCGGCGTCCATCCGGGGAAAGATGGAGATTCCGCAATGTCGTCGCCGGCGCCCGGCGCCAACCATCGCGGGTTGCGCCGGCAGCGCGGCACGCGCCATGCTGGCGCGCCTTCAGACCGCCGAGGATACCGATGCGCCGCCGCACCCTGCTCTCCGGCCTCGCCGCCGCCGCCGCCTCCCCCTCCATGCCTTCGCTGGCACAGGGCAGCGCGGCGACCACGCTGCGCTACATGCCGCAGGCCGACGTCACCGCCGTGGACCCGATGAGCACCACCAGCTACGGCGTGCGCAACCACGGCCACATGTGCTGGGACACGCTCTACGGGCCGGACGAGAACTTCGTGATGCGCCCGCAGCTCTGCGAGGGGCACACG
This sequence comes from Falsiroseomonas sp. RANM36, assembly GCF_056682175.1. Classification (NCBI taxonomy): domain Bacteria; kingdom Pseudomonadati; phylum Pseudomonadota; class Alphaproteobacteria; order Acetobacterales; family Roseomonadaceae; genus Falsiroseomonas; species Falsiroseomonas sp. RANM36. The sequence continues at coordinate 13,641 of NZ_JBWXTD010000002.1, read as the reverse complement.
GTCGAGGATGACGGGCTGCGCTGGGTGTTCACCCTGCGGGAGGGCATCCGCTTCCACGACAACGAGCCGATCCGCGCGCAGGACGCCATCGCCTCCATCGCGCGCTGGTCGGGGCGCGACACCCTCGGCCAGACGCTGCGCGACCGGACGGCGGAGATGCGCGCGCTGGACGACCGGCGCTTCGAGATCCGGCTGAAGCAGAAATTCGGCCCGATGCTGGATGCGCTCGGCAAGCCCTCTTCCTATCCCTGCTTCGTCTACCCCGAGCGCTTCGCCCAGGTGGACCCGGCGCGGCCCTTCACCGAGGTCGTCGGCTCGGGCCCCTATCGCTGGGTGGCGGCGGAGCGGCTGTCGGGCGCGCGCGCGGTCTATCAACGCTTCGCCGGCTATGTGCCGAACCCGCGGCCGCCGAGCCTCTGGGGCGGCGCGAAGATCGCGCATTTCGAGCGCGTGGTGTTCAACTGGATCCCCGATGCCGGCACGGTCGCCGCGGCGCTGCAGGCCGGCGAGATCGACATGTACGAGCAGGTGGCGCCGGACCTGCGCGACGTGCTGAGCCGCCATCGCGACATCGTCGTGCAGCGCGTGGATGTCGGCGGCACCGTGGCGCATCTGCGCTTCAATCAGCTGCACCCGCCCTTCGACAATCCGGCCGTCCGGCGCGCGCTGCTGCATTCGATCAGCCAGGCCGACTTCATGAGCTCGATCATGGGGACCGACCGGAACCGCTGGGCGGACCGCATCGGCGCCTTCCCCACCTCCTCCCCGCTGGCCAATGACGAGGGGATCGAGGTGCTGACCGGCCCGCGCAGCGTGGAGCGCGCCCAGGCGGCGCTGCGCGCGGCGGGCTATGGCGGCGAGCGCGTGGTGGTGCTGCACCCGACCGACGTGGTCAACAACAACACCATGACCACGGTGCTGACCGACGTGCTGAAGCGCAGCGGCCTGAATGCGGAGAGCGCGAACAGCGACTGGGCGACCGTGCTGCAGCGCCGCGCCCGGCGGGAGCCCATCGCCCAGGGCGGCTGGAGCGCGCTGATCGTGCTGTTCGGCGGCATCGACCTCGGCAATCCCGGCCAGCACCCGCTGCTGCGCGCCAACGGCCAGCAGGCCTGGTTCGGCTGGCCGACCAGCGAGCGGCTGGAGGCGCTGCGCGAGGAATGGCTGGAGGCGCCCGACCTCGATGCGCAGAAGGCGATCGCGCGGCGCATCCAGGCCGCGCTGTGGCAGGACCTGCCCTATATCCCGCTCGGCCAGTATTTCGTGGATGCGGCGTGGCGGCGCGACATCACCGGCCACCAGAAGGGCATGACCACGCCGATCAACCTGCGCCGCGCCTGAGGCGGCGCCACGCGCGGCGGCGGTGCGCCCGGCCCGCCGCGCGTGACGGAGAATTAACGGCCCGATTCGCGCTTTGGCGTTGCCCGGGCAGGCCATGCGGGCCTAGAGCCGGCGTCTGAGGAAGGCCGCCAGGGCCGCAATACAGGTCCGTCGCGATCGCGCATCGCCGACAAAGGACCCACGCCATGACCATTGCCGCTGTGCTCAAGCAGAAGGGCAACGCCGTCATCTCCGTCGCGCCGGACCGGCCGATGACGGAGGTCGCGCAGATCATCGCGCAGCGCCGGATCGGCGCGGTGATGGTGCTGGACGAGCGCGGCGCCGTGCTCGGCATCGTCTCCGAACGCGACATCGTGCGCGCCCTCGCCACGCGCGCAGGCGGCATCGAAGGGCTTCGGGCGGAGGATCTGATGACGCGCGAAGTCGTCATGATCGGGCCGCAGACGCCGGTGGACGCGGCGCTGCGGATCATGGACGAGCATTACTTCCGCCACCTGCCGGTGGTGGACGCGACCGGGTCGCTGCTCGGGTTGGTCAGCGTGCGCGACCTGGTGCGCCACCGCATCGCGCAGCAGGACCAGGCGGTGGAGAGCCTGACCCACTACGTCACACGCAGCTACATGCACTGACGGCGGCCGACTGGGCCCGCGACAAAAACCTTCCAACCCGGTGACAGAACCATTGCAGGTCTCGCCGGCGTGCTGATATGCAGAGTGGCGTTGGGGAGCGCTGAGCCAAGACACGGCAGGGAGTCAGCCTCCATGAGCGTTAGCGTCCCCACGGGCGTCGCGGTCGCCACCGCGCCCCCGACAGGCCACATCTTCACCATCACTCCCGAGGAACCGGCGGCCGAGGCTGCGCGGCTGATCGCCGCGAGCCGCATGGGCGCGGTGCCCGTGCAGGACCGCTCCGGCCGCGTGGTCGGCCTGGTGAGCGAGCATGACATCGTCCGCGTGGTGGCCAATCGCGCGATGGGCCTGCGCGGCCTGGCGGTGGCGGAGGTGATGTCGCAGGACAGCTTCGCGATCGGGCCGGAGACGCCTGCCGACACGGCGCTGGCGCTGATGCAGCAGCGCGGCCTGCGCCACATGCCGCTCTGCGCCTCCGATGGCCGCCTGATCGGCGTCATCGGCCTCGGAGACCTTGTCGGCGGCCGCTAGAGCGGTTTCACCGCATGCGCATGCGGCGAAACCTCTGCAGCCTTTTGCCTTGACGCATTTTCCGAGTCGCCACGCGATTCCGCTTGGTTTGAAAATGCTCGAGCACCGGCGGCCACGACGCGGCACGGCCAGCGTGCGCCTTGACCATATGATAATGTAAACAATGGTTTGGGCGCCCTCGTCACGCGGATTTAATCGCATCCCGAATTGACCGGCTGGGTCCTGCCCCCCTTACATTCGGGCGGTCGCAGGCAGCCCATGCCGGCTGCCTCGCTCGCAGGGGGAGGCAGCGTGCATGGGAGGCAGGATAACAGGCCGGGCAGCGCATGCCGGCAGCAATCGGCGGAGCGGCGCGGCCCGCGGCGCGGTGTGCGCCGCACTTGCCGTCGCCGGCTTCGGCGTGTCGGCGCTGGGCTGGCGGCAACCGGCCGAGGCCGGGGCGCTGCTGCAGTGGACCACGGTGGTGAACAACGCCGATGCCGTCCCCGGCAGCAGCCGCAACTTCAACAGCTACAACCCGCCTTCGGTGAACAACGCCGCGCTGGTGGTGTTCCGCGCGTGCACCAGCGGCGGCCAGACACAGGGCGACCCGATCACCGGCGTCTTCTCGCGCGACATGGCGACGGCCGGGCCGATCGGCACCATCGCTGAGCGCAACCAGGTCGTGCCGCCGCCGAACAACACCGGCGCCACCTTCAACGAGTTTCCCGCCTTCGCGCGGATCGACGCGCGCTCCGGCATGGCGGCGACGCGCGGCCAGTCGCAGCCGGTCTGGGAGGTGACGGACCCGACCACCGGCGACCCCATCACCCGCGTCGGCACCGCCGGCATCTACGCCACGCCGAATGGCGGCCCGCTGGTCACTGGCATGAGCGGCGTCGGCGCCGTGCCCGGCTTCGCGCAGTTCCAGGTGCCGCCCGATGCCGTCGGCGCCGCGGGCGTGAAGTTCGACCAGTTCCCCGGCGCGCCCTCGCCCTTCGACGGGCAGTTCGTGGCCTACAAGGGCAACTACACCGCCCCCGGCGGCGAGGCCCAGACCGGCGTGTTCTACCGCGACACGCTGGGCGCGGGCGGGTCGGTGACGGTCGCGCATTCCGGGCAGGCGCTGCCCAGTGGCGGCGGCGTCTTCGGCTCCACCGCGCCGCCGAGCGCGGCCAACGGCCAGATCGTGTTCACCGGCCTCGACAACGAGGAGACGCCGACGGCCGGCGGCATCTACCACGCGCGGGTCGGCCAGCCGGGGCTGAACACGCTGGTCTCCTTCGGCCAGGTGATCGCCGGCGTCACCGACGCGAACGGGCTGAACCGGATCGGCGAGGCGCTGTCCTTCGACGGCCGCCGCGTCGCCTTCTGGGGCGCCTGGGGCACGGCGACGCGGACCGTGACGCTGACCTGCCCGACCGAAGGCCAGGCGGCGGTCATCGCCGCCTGCAACGAACAGGCCGCCGAGGACGGCTCGGATGACGGCAAGATCGACGTCCAGGTGCCGGTGAACCAGGGCATCTTCCAGGTGGATGCGCAGACCGGGGCCATCAGCCTGGTCGCGCGCACCGGCGGCGCGTTCGAGGATTTCCTGTTCTGGACCTTCTCCGGCCGGCCACCCGGCGTCGGCGGCGGCGATGGCGGGGAGGAGTTCGAGGAGCCGCGCTGGCGCTCCACGGCGTTCATCGCCGCGGATGGCAGCCGCACCGTCTTCAAGGCCTCCGAGGGGGAGACCAATCCGTTCGGCCTCTATCTCGATCGCGGCCTGGCCTTCGCGCCGCAGACGATACTGGATTCGACGATGCTGGGCGAGCTGCTCGACAGCGCGGCGACGGGGCTGCCGATCACCGCGCTGGCGCTCGAGCGCGACGGCTTCCGCAACGGGCGGCTCGCGATCGCGGCCAGCATGGCGAATGAGGAGGCGAACTGGGCCGGCGTATATCTGACGCGGGTCCCGGTGCCGGAGCCCGGCGCGCTCGGGCTCTTCGCCGGCGCGCTGGCACTGCCCGGCGCGGCGCGGCGCCGCCGCGCGCGGTGACGCCCGGGGCACGAAGGCATCCCCTTCGTGC
>NZ_JBWXTD010000002.1:0-8989 GCF_056682175.1 Falsiroseomonas sp. RANM36 | reverse complement strand
ATCTGCTGCGGCGCGCCACCGGCGACGTGATCGGCATCGCCGAAGAGGGCCTGGGCGTGCTGTCGCAGGCACTCGGCAGCCTGGCGACCGCCATCGCCGGCGTGGGGGGGGGGGGGGGCGGGGGGGGGGCCCCGCGCGGCGGGGCCCCCCGGGGCGCCCCACGCCCCCCCCCGCGGCCCCCGTCTTCGCGCCGCGTTCAGGCGATCAGCACATCGCCCGCGGTCAGCGTCGGCTTGTTCGACAGCGTGGCGATGGTCACCGCCGCGATCCCGCCGGTGCCGTCCGCATCCCATTCCAGCACGCCGGTCGCCTTGGTGTAGACGAACTGCGGAACGGCGCCGGTCGGCGCGTTGTTCGCGAAGTTCGCCGGGTTCAGCGCACCGACGCCGAGCGCGCCGAAGGCGGCGTTGGCGAAGACCAGCTTCTCGCTGCCGGCAACGAAGTCCGTGATCGTGTCGCCACCCTCCGCCGGCGTCAGCCAGAGGAAGCGGTCGGTGCCGCCGCCACCGCTCAACGTATCCGCGCCGAGGCCACCCTCGATCGTGTCCGCGCCGCCGCCGCCCGAGATGCGGTCGGCCTCGCCCAGGCCGCGCAGCAGGTTCGCCCCGCTGTTGCCGTTCAGCACGTTCTGCAGCGCATTGCCCGTGCCCGCGAGGTCGGCGCTGCCGAGCAGCGACAGGTTCTCCACCGCATTGGGCAGCGTGTAGGCGATGTTGCTCAGCACGATGTCGGTGCCGGCATTCGCCAGCTCGATCACCAGGTCGGCATCCACCAGGACATAGGTGTCGTCGCCGTTGCCGCCGTCGAGGCGGTCCACGCCCTCGCCGCCGACCAGGCTGTCCGCGCCCTCGCCGCCCTGCAGCGTGTCGTTGCCGGCGCCGCCGTTCAGCGTGTCGTTGCCGTCATAGCCGAGCAGGCGGTTGTTGCCGACATTGCCGAGCATGAAGTTGTCCGCGGCATTGCCGTCGCCGCGCACATTGGCGGTGCCGTTGAAGCGCAGCACCTCGATGTGGTCGGCGAGGGTGAAGGTGGCGTTGGCGACGACGGTGTCGTTGCCGCCGCCGGCCTGCTCGATCAGCACGTCGGTGGCGTCGATCAGGTAGAGGTCGTTGCCGCCGCCGCCAATCAGCGTGTCCGCGCGGCCGCCGCCGTTGAGCACATTCGCCGCGTCGTTGCCCGTGATCATGTTGTTGAGGCCGTTGCCGGTGCCGTCGATGGCGGCATCGCCGAGCAGCACCAGGTTCTCGAGATGCGCACCGAGCGTCCAGGTGATCGCGGAGAGCACCGTGTCGGTGCCGGCGTCGCGCGATTCCGTCGGCCTGTCCGCCGCATCGTCCACGCGATAGGTGTCGTTGCCGGCGCCGCCGAGCATACTGTCCGCGCCGGTGCCGCCGTCAAGGCTGTCATGGCCGGCGCCCCCGAGAAGGGTGTCGTTCTCCGCGCCGCCCGAGAGCGTGTCGTCGCCCTCGTTGCCGAGCAGCCGGTCCGCGCCGGCCAGGCCCGCGACGGAATCGGCGCCGCCGAGCGCGTCGATGGTGTCGCCCGCGGCGGTGCCTTCCAGCGAATCGTCGCCCGGCGTGGGGCCGCCGGTGGCGATCACCGTGTCGGCGAATTCGAGGAAGGCGATGCCGGCCAGCGTGTCCGCGCCTTCCGGTGCGCCTGCGCGCAGGTCGCTCACCCGCAGCCGGCCGCCGGCGAGCGCAGTGATGGCGAAATCGGTCAGGTTGCCGTCGAAGACCGCGGTGTTCACGCCCGCGCCGCCATCGAGGCTGTCATTGCCCCATTGGCCGGCCAGGGTGTCGTCGCCCTCGCGGCCTTCCAGCACGTCGTTGCCCTCGGCGCCGGAGAGGCGGTTGCCGGTGGCGGAGCCGCGCAGCGTGTCGTTCGCGGTGCTGCCGATCGCGTGCTCGAAGCCGAGGATGGTGTCCTCGCTGCCCGAGAAATCCATCGCGCGCTGCGTCACGAGGTCGAGCGAGACGCCCTGCACGGGCAGCCGGTCGTTGAACTCGTTGACGGTGTATTCGACGCCGCCCGGCGAGAAGCCGAGAGAGTAGCTGATCGTGTCCTCGCCAAGGCCGCCATCGGCGGAATCGGCGCCGGAGGAGACCGAGATCAGGTTATCGCCGGCATCGCCGATCACGGTGTCGTCGCCGAAGCTGGTGGCGACGCCCTCGAAGCCGATGATCGTGTCGGCGTCGCCATTGGTGTCGGTGGCGCGTTGCGTGGCGAGGTTCACCACAACGCCGCCGACATCCACGCCGCCATAGCCGATGATGTCGAAGCCACCGCCGGCATCCACGCTGTCGGCGCCCTCGGACGGGGCGATCCATTCATCCTCGGCGCTGCCGAGCAGCGTGTCGGCGTGATCGCCGAACATCAGCAGGCCGCGGATGTCCACCAGCGTGTCGGTGTCGCCGAAGCGGTCGAGCGCGGTGCCGGCGCCGAGGTCGATGAACATGCCGGCGATCTGGTCGGCGTAGTCGGCGCGGACGTATTCGCCGGGGATGCCGATCAGGAGGTCGTCGCCGGCGCCGCCGCGCAGGTCGCTCGGCGAGCGGCCGAGCTGCGCCACGCCGGTCAGCGTGTCTGCCTGGGCGCTGCCGATGACATGCTCGATCGAGACGAGGGTGTCGGCGCCGCCCTCGCCGTCGCTGAAGGCGCGGCCCTGGGTGAGATCCACCCGCACGCCCGCGCTTGCGTTGGAATACTCGGCGTAGTCGCCGCCGAGGCCGCCATCGAGGCTGTCATTGCCGCCGCGGCCGTTGAAGCGGTTGGCCTCCGCGCCGCCGATCATCGTGTCGGCGAGCGACGTGCCGGTGACGCGCTCGATGCTGATGACGATGTCGGTGGTGCCCCAGGGATCGCGCACGGTGCCGGCCACGAGGTCGGCGATGATGCCGAGCGGCACCGCGGGGGCGGTGATGGTCCCGCCGGTCGAGAGCGAGAAATAGTTGACACGATCCTGGTTGCCGCCGCCGTCGATCGTGTCGGCGCCGCTGTAGGGCTCGAAGGTTTCGGCCACGTCGCTGCCGCGGATGCTGTCGCCGCCCGAGGTCGCGCGAACAAGCTCGAAGCCCGCGACGCTGTCGGCGCCACCATCGCCGTCGGAGCTGACGATGCCCGTCGCCAGATCAACGACGACCGGACCCGGCGAATTGCTGTAGTCGAGGTTGTCGAAGGTGCCGCCGCGACCGTCCAGCGTGTCGTTGCCGCCGCGGCCGCGGATGCGGTCGTTGAAGTCGCTGCCAAGGATGACGTCGTCGAAGTTCGTGCCGCGGACGAAGGTGATGTTGACCAGCCGGTCCTGGCTACCGAAGCCGTCATTCGAGACGACGCCACTGATCAGATCGACGTTGATGCCCTGGGTGACGCCGCCGACGAGATAGTCGGCGAGGATCGACGTGCTCGGGGTGGATGGGCCGATGATCGTATCGGCCCCCGCAAGGCCGCGGATCTGAATGCCGACGTTGGTGTCCACCGACACCATCTCGATCCGGTCGTCGCCGGAGGTGGCGTCGAGCGCGTCGATGCCCGAGAGCGTATCGGCGCCGAGCGCGCTGGTGACGGTGGCGTTCTGTCCGTCCGTGCCGGTCTGGATCGTTGCCTCGATCGGGCCGGTGTCGCCGTTGTAGCTGGCGGTGTCGAAGCCGGGGCCGCCGAAGACGCGGTCGTCGCCGTCGAAGGGACGCAGGAAGTCGTCGCCATTGCCGCCGTCGAGCGTGTCCGCGCCGAGGCCGCCGAACAGGCGGTCGTTGCCGTCGCGGCCGACGATGGAGTCGGCGCCGGCATCGCCGAACAGCGAGTCATTGCCGTTGCCGCCGAACATCGTGTCGTCGGTGACGCTGCCGACGACGCTCTCGAAGCCCGCGATGCTGTCGAGATTGCCCCAGTTGTCCGTCGCGGTGCCGGCGAGCAGGTCAACCAGGACGCCCTGGATCGTCGCGGCATCGGAGGGCTGGATGGAGCCGTAGGTGAGCGTGTCGTTGCCGCTGCCGCCATCGAGGCTGTCGGCGCCGGAATTGCCGGCGATGTTGTCGTTGCCGCCCTCGCCGAGCAGCGTGTCCCGGCCAGCCGCGCCGCGCAGCGTGTCGCCGCCCTCGCCGCCGTTGATCGAATCCGCCTCGCTGGTGCCGGCAAGGCTGTCATTGCCGCCCAGCCCCGCGACCGGCCCGGCGAAGCCGGTGATGACGTCCGGGCCTTCGCTGCCGGTGGCCGTGGAGAACTCGCCGGGAAGGAAGGCGCCGAAGGTCAGCGGCCCGTCATCGGCCGTGTCCACGAAGGCGACAAAGTCGTTCGCGCCCACGACGCCGTTGCGGTCGAAATCCAGCACGAGCCAGCCATCGCCGCCGATGCGCGGCACCCAGTATCCGGCGATGCCGACGAGCGCACCGCCCACGGGCAGGGCGAAGCCGAGCTGGATGCTGGCAAAGGCGTTGGAGAGCGAGCCGCGCCAGAAGAAAGGCAGGGTGTTGCCGGCGAAGCCGAAATCGATCTGCAGCCGGTCGCCGGCCGCCGCGTCGAAGCCGACGATGCTGTCCATCGCGCCGAGCGAGGAGCCGCCGACATCCGCATAGAGGTTGATCGTATCCTGGCCCGTGCCGCCGAACAGCGTGTCGGCGCCCGCCGCGCCTTCGAGCGAGTCGTTGCCCTCGCCGCCGATCAGATACTGGCCATTGTCGCTGCCGTAGAGCGAGTCGTCGCCCGAGCCGCCATCGAGCGTGCTGCCATTGGCGAAGGAACTGTTGAGGGCGTCGTCACCGCCGCCGCCGGCGAGCGAATCAACGCCGTCGGGACCGCCATAGATCTGGTCCGGCCCCGCGGTTGCCAGCGAGCCGCCGGCCGTGTTGACGCTTTCGGTGATCGTGTCGGCGCCTGCCGTGCCGAAGATGATCGCCATCGCTGCCGAGCCTGCAATGTAATGACCGATTAACTATTTGCCATTCCCGCTCCGACATGACAACGGCGCCCAGGTTGCCGAACGAAGCCGGAACCGCGCTTTCTGGTTGCGCTCAGCAGGCCTCCGCGCGGAACACCCGGCTCGGCGTGACGAATTCGTCCTGCGCGGCCACCGTCAGGATCTCGCGGCTGCCGGCCTCCGACGTGCGGCGCAGCAGGCCGTAGATGGAGGAGGCGGCCGCGGAGAGGGCAACGCGCGCCTCGCCCCAGCGCAGGCGGTGGAACAGGAACAGCGCGGCGATGGCGTCGCCCGCGCCATTGACGGAAAGCGGCAGCATCGGCGTGCGCAGGCGCCAGAACTCGCCGCCCTCCCCGGCCAGCAGCTCGATCGCGCCTTCGGGCGTCTCCGCCGTGCGGAGCGAGGTGACCAGCACGCAGCGCGGGCCGGTGGCCTGCAGCGCGGCGATGGCGGCCTTGGCTTCGGCCAGGCTCCGCACCTCACGCCCCGTCAGCCATTCCAGCTCGAACTGGTTGGGGGTGACGATGTCGGCGGCGGGCACGGCGCGGTCGCGCATGAATTCGGGGATGCCCGGGCGGACGAAGACCCCGCGGCCGACATCGCCGATCACCGGGTCGCAGCAATACATCGCCGCGGGATTGGCCGCCTTCACCCGCGCGGCGGCGGCCAGGATCGCTTCCCCGATCTCCGCCGCGCCCATGTAGCCGGAAAGGACCGCGTCGCAGCGCGGCAGCGCGCCGCGCTCGGCGATGCCCTCCACCAGCTCGTGGATCAGCTCGGCGCCGAAGACGCTGCCGCGCCAGGCGCCGTAGCCCGTGTGGTTGGAGAACTGCACGGTGTTGACCGCCCAGACCTCGGCGCCGAGGCGCTGCAGCGGGAAGACCGCGCTGGCATTGCCGACATGGCCGTAGCTGACCCAGGACTGGATCGAGAGGATGTTGAGCGGCCGCCCGGAATCGGTGGGGGAGGTGGCCTCGTTCACGCTGGTGCTCTCCGCCTGGCGGGGGCGGACAGCTAGGCCCGGCCCGCCGGCCCGGTCAATTCGCCGGGGCGCGCTCAGCCATGCGCGCGATGCGCATGCTCGGCGCGCAATTCCGCCAGCGCGCGCCGCGCGACGCCCGCGCTGGTGCTGAGGAACAGCGCCGCCATGACCGCGGCCACGATCAGGTCCGGCCAGCGGGTGCCCGTGCCGAAGACGCCGAGAGCCGCGACCAGGACGAGGAGGTTGCCGAGCGCGTCGTTCCGGCTGCAGAGCCAGACCGAGCGGATGTTCGCGTCGCCCTCCCGCCAGCGCCACAGCAGTGCGACCGAGATCAGGTTGGCCGCCGCCGCGGCGATCGCCACGGCGCCCATGGTGATCGGCTCCGGCGTGGCGGCGACGAAGACGCGCCAGAGGGCGGTGCCGAGGACCCAGAGGGCGATGAGGCCGAGCGTGCCGGCCTTGAACAGCGCCGCCCGCGCGCGCGTCGCGGCGGACATGCCGATCACGGCGAGCGACAGGCCGTAGGTCGCGGCATCCATGGCGAAGTCGAGGCTGTCGGCCTGCAGCGCGAGGGAGCCGGCCAGCGCGCCGGCGCCGAACTCCACCAGGAACATCCCCGCATTGATCGCGATGACGATCCAGAGCGCCCGGCGGAAGGCGGGGTCGCGGCCGGTGAAGACCGGGGCGGTCCCGCAGCAGGCATCGTGCGGCATGGGGAAAGAGTGGGCAGCGGCGCCGGGCTGCGCAACCCCGAGGTTGCGCGCGGCAGGCCCCTCCCCTATACGCGCCGCTTCCGTGCCTGCCGGTCGCCGTCGGCGGGCCCATCTTGCGTGAGCGCCGCCATGAAGCCCGACATCCATCCCGAATACCACGAGATCAACGTCATCATGACCGATGGCAGCTCGTTCAAGACCCGCTCCTGCTGGGGCAAGGAAGGCGACACGCTGCGGCTCGACATCGACCCGAAGTCGCATCCGGCCTGGACCGGCCAGCAGCGCGTGGTGGACACCGGCGGCCAGATCGCCAAGTTCAACAAGAAGTTCGCCGGGATCGGCGTGAAGAAGTAGCGCGCGCCGCGCTGCTGCTCGGGGGGTCTTCCCCCCTTGAAGCGCGGGCTCCCGCTCGCCAACTCGATGATGCCGGACGCGCCCGATCGGGGCGTCCGGCGTGGACCGGCAGGCCTGCCCGAATGCGGGGGGCCACAGCGGCCGGGCCGCAACGCCATCGAGCTTGCTGAACGAGGAGCTCATCCGATGAACGCTTTCGACGTTTCCCCCCTGCTGCGCGCCGCCATCGGCTTCGACCGCATGGCCCGCCTGGTCGAGACGGCCCGCGCCGCCTCCGAGGGGCCTTCCTACCCGCCCTACAACATCGAGAAGACCGCCGAGGACGCCTATGTCCTGACCATGGCGGTGGCCGGCTTCGGCCCGAACGACATCGAGCTGACGGTCCATGAGAACACGCTGACGGTCGCCGGCAAGGCGCCGCAGGCGGCGGAGCAGGGCCGCGTGCTGTATCGCGGCATCGCCGGCCGCGCCTTCGAGCGGCGCTTCGTGCTGGCCGACCACATCGTGGTGGACGGCGCGGGCCTGGAGAACGGCCTGCTGCATGTGGAGCTGAAGCGCGTGGTGCCGGAGGCGCTGAAGCCGCGCCGGATCCCGATCCAGGGCAATGCGCCGCGGGTGATCGAGGCCAACGAGCAGGCGCAGCCGGCCCAGGCCGCCTGAGCCTTGCCCATCCCGGGCTGAAACCGGAGCCGGCGGAGCGATCCGCCGGCTTTTTTTGGTGCGGGCGGGAACCAGACGCCCCCTCCCCGGCCCTTCCCCGCACCGCGAGGCAGGGTTCTTCGCCACCCTCACCCAGGCTTTCGGAAAAACAGATCCGCAGCGGCCTTGGTGGCCTCGCGCTTGGCGATCTCGCGCTCGACGCGCGCGATTTCCTCGCGCAGCTCGGCGATGTAGGCGCGCAGTTCCTCCGCGCCCCAGCGGTCGATCACCGGCGGCTGGAATCGGTTCGCGGGGCGCGGCCCCTCCGGTTCCTCCATCTGCTATCCCCCTCTCGGCCTTGGGCTTTGACCCGGCAACGGACGGTCCTTATATCCCACGGCGACGAGGCCGGGACGCCTCGGCGGGCGCGCGGCTCGCCCGCGACCCGGCATGCCCTGATGACACCCCGAGGCCAGGAAGCGAAGACGCGACCGATGAAGACGCCGCTGATGCCGAAGGCCACCGCCGTGTGGCTGATCGACAAGACCTCCCTCTCCTTCGACCAGATCGCCGATTTCGTCGGCATGCACCCGCTGGAGGTGCAGGCGATCGCGGATGGCGAGGTGGCGCAGGGGATCGTGGGCTACGACCCGATCGCCAACGGCCAGCTCGCCCGCGAGGAGATCGAGAAGGCCGAGGCCGACCCCAGCTACCGCCTGCATCTGCTGGACAGCGCGATCCCGCTGCCCAAGGCGCGCGGCAAGGGGGCGCGCTACATCCCGGTGGCCAAGCGCACCGAACGGCCGGACGCGATCGCCTGGCTGCTGCGCAACTTCCCCCAGCTTTCGGACCCGCAGATCGTCAAGCTGCTCGCCACCACCAAGGAGACGATCCAGAAGGTGCGGGACAAGACGCATCCGAACACGGCGAACATCAAGCCGCGGGACCCGGTGACGCTCGGCCTCTGCACCCAGACGGCGCTGAACGAAGCGGTGGCGGCGGCGAATGCGCGCACCGGCGCGACCAACACCGCACCGATCATGCCGGCCGACGACGCGGCCTGACGCGGCCCGCCGAACAGAGAAGGCGAAGGGGCCGGGGGTTCAGCCCGGCCCTTCCGCGCGCAGCGCCGCGGCCAGCGCGGCGTTGCTGTAGCGGGGATCGTCGGTGACCTCGGCGCCCAGCCAGTCGGGCAGGTCCGGGTCCGTCTCCTCCGACGCCAGTTCGACCTCGGCAAGGACCAGCCCCGCCAGGGTGCCGGGGGCGGCGAATTCGTCCACCGTCCAGAGATGGCCGGCAAAGGGCACCTCCCACCGCGTCTTGGCGAGGGTCGCGAAGGGCGAGAGGGCGAGCATCGCCTCGGCCTCGGCGACCAGCAGCGCGATG
>NZ_JBWXTD010000001.1:161087-169862 GCF_056682175.1 Falsiroseomonas sp. RANM36 | reverse complement strand
GGGCCCCGATCCCGCCGCCGCCCCGGGGCCCGCCCCCTCCGCCGCCCCGCGGCCCGCTCCCTCCGCCGCTCCGCGGCGGGCGCGTTGATCCGCATCAAGGACGGCGCCGGCCCGCCATGGAACGCTGCGCCGGCAACACGGACGGATCCCGCCAGCATGAACCACCGCCATCGCAAGGTGCTGCACGCCCTCTTCGCGCATCCGGTCAGCTCCAACATCGACCCCAAGCACGTGCTTGCGGTGTTCGAGGATCTCGGCGCCGAGATCGGCCATGGCGGCCATGGGCAGATCAAGGTCACGCTCAACGGCCACACCCACGGCTTCCACGACAGCCGCCACAGCCTCTCGAAGGACGAGGTCGGCGAGATGCGGAAATTCCTCGAGCAGGCCGGCGTGGATCCCGCGGCGTACCCCCTGTAGCCGGGGCCCCCTTGCCCCCGCCGCGCGCGGCGGCGATGTTCTTCCCCCAGGAGAGGCATCCAAAGGGGGATCGAACCATATGCTGAGCCGCCGCCACCTTCTCGCCACCACCGGCGCCGCCCTCGCGGCGCCCCTCGTCACGCGCGAGGCCGCCGCGCAGGCGACCCGCTGGCAGATGGCGACACCCTATCCGGACGGTAACTTCCACACCCGCAACATCAAGACCTTCGTCGAGGAGATCCAGGCCGCCTCCGGCGGCCGGCTGGCCGTGCAGCTGCATTCCGGCGCCTCGCTGCTGCCGATGCCGCAGATCAAGCGCGGCGTGCAGACCGGCCAGGTCCAGATGGGCGAGATCCTGCTCGCCGCCTACGCCAACGAAGACCCGATGTTCGAGGCGGACAGCATCCCGCAGCTCGTCACCAACCATGCCGAGGCGAAGAAGCTCTCCGACCTGCAGCGCCCCTTCATCGAGCAGCGCCTGGCGCGGCAGGGGATGAGCCTGCTCTACATGGTGCCCTGGCCGCCGGCCGGGCTCTATGCGCAGCAGCCGATCACCACCATCGAAGGCCTGCGCGGCCTGCGCTTCCGCACCTTCAGCCCGGCGACCAACCGCTTCGCCGCCCTGGTCGGGGCGCAGCCCACGCTGGTGCAGCAGGCCGAGCTCGCCCAGGCCTTCGCCACCGGCGTGGTGCAGGCGCAGATCACCTCGGCCGCGACCGGCGTGGACACCGCCGCCTGGGACTACGCCAAGGTCTTCACGCCGCTCGGCTTCTCCATGACGAAGAACGCCGTCATGGTCTCCCGCCGCGCGATGGAGACGCTGCCGCCCGCGCTGCAGCAGGAGATCCGTGCCGCAGCCGCCCGCGCCGAGGTCCGCGGCTACGAGCTGAGCGCCGAGGCGCAGCGCACCACCGAGGCGACGCTCGGCCAACGGGGGATGCAGGTGCTGCCGCCGACCGAGGAATTCCTCGCCGGGCTGCGCCGCATCAGCACGCAGATGACCGAGGAATGGGTCGCCAAGGCCGGTGCCGACGGCAAGGCGCTGATCGAGGCCTATCGCCGCTGACCCGGCTGTCCTGCGCGTGGTTGCGGCACTGCGCCCCGGCGCCTGCCGCCGCCATGGGCAGGATGGTCGCGAAGCGCGCCGCCGGCCGCCCGCGCGGGGTTTCGCGCGGGCGCGGTCTCGCGCATTGATCCCCTGACACAGCGGAGCCCCGCCGCATGACGACCTGCCGGCGCGCCGCGCGCGCCCCTGCCTGAGATGGCCGTGCTGCGACGCGGGCTCGACCTGCTCTATCTTCTCGGCGGCATCGCCGGGGGCGTGTCGCTGGCCGCGATCGGCAGCATCATCGCAGCCCAGGTGATCGGCCGGCAGTTCGGCTGGGTGTTCGACGGCGCGGACGACCTCACCGCCTTCGCCGTCGCCGCCTCCGCCCTGCTGCCGCTGGCCTATGCCTTCCGCCACGGCGCCCATATCCGCGTGGACCTGATCATCGGCAACGTGAAGGGCGGGCTGCGCTTCGCGATGGAGGCGGTGGCGCTCACGCTCTCCGCCGGCCTGGCCGCCTTCCTCGCCTTCGCGATGGGCGACCTCGCCTTCGATTCCTGGCAGTTCGAGGACGTCGCGCAGGGCACCGTGCCGTGGCTGCTGTGGTATCCGCAGGCCGCCTGCGCCGCGGGCTGCGCGCTGTTCGCGGTGGCGCTCTGCGACGACCTCGCGGTGCTTCTCGCCGGCGGCTCGCCCTCCTACCGCAAGGCGGCCGAGGTCTCCGCGGTGCAGCGCGCGATGGAGGAGCTGTAGCCATGGACCTCGCCCAGACCGAGGCCGGGCTGCTGCTGCTCGGCGCGCTCTTCGCCATCCTCGCCCTCGGGGTCTGGATCGGGCTCGGCCTGCTCGCCACCGGCCTCGTCGGCGTCGTCGTGCTGCCCATGCTCATGCCGGGCATGGCCACCTTCCCGGCCGAGAAGGTGTTGGGCAGCGCCGTCTGGGGCTCGCTTGCCTCCTGGACGCTCGCCGCGCTTCCGCTCTTCATCTGGATGGGCGAGATCCTGTTCCGCACAAAGCTCAGCGACGACATGTTCCGTGGCCTCGCACCCTGGGTGCAGCGCCTGCCGGGGCGGCTGATGCATGTGAACGTGATCGGCTGCGGCATCTTCGCCGCCGTGTCCGGCAGCAGCGCCGCCACCTCGGCGACCGTCGGCAAGATGTCGCTGCCCGCCCTTCTGCAGCGCGGCTACCACGAGCCGATGGCGATCGGCTCGCTGGCCGGCGCCGGCACGCTCGGCCTGCTGATCCCGCCCTCCATCGTCATGATCGTCTATGGCGTCGCGGCCGAGGTCTCGATCGTGCGGCTGTTCATCGCCGGCATCGTGCCCGGGCTCATGCTGATGGCGCTGTTCAGCGGCTACATCGCGATCTGGTCGCTGCTGAACCCGAAGCTGACCCCGCCCGCCGACCCGCCCATGCCGCTGCGCGAGAAGCTGCGCGCCTCCGGCCAGCTGATCCCGGTGGTGCTGCTGATCGGTTTCGTGATGGGCAGCATCTATTTCGGCTGGGCCACCGCGACGGAAGCCGCGGTGTTCGGCGTGATCGGCGCGCTCGCGCTCTCGGCCTTCGGCGGCACGCTCACCTGGAACAGCTTCACCGCCAGCCTGATGGGCGCGGTCCGCACCTCCTGCATGATCAACCTGATCCTGGCGGGCGCCGCCTTCCTGACCAAGGCGATGGCCTATTCCGGCATTCCCGCGGCGATGGCGGCCTGGGTCGGCGCGCAGGGTTTCTCGCCCTTCACCATCATCCTGGTGCTGACGCTGATCTACCTCGTGCTCGGCTGCTTCATCGACGGCATCAGCATGATCGTGCTGACCGCCTCCGTCGTGCTGCCGATCATCGCGGCGACCGGCTTCGACCTCATCTGGTTCGGCATCTTCATCGTGCTGGTGGTGGAACTCGCGCAGATCACCCCGCCGGTCGGGTTCAACCTGTTCGTGCTGCAAGGGCTGACCGGGCGCGACATCCTGACGGTCACGCGCAACACGCTGCCCTTCTTCTGCCTGATGCTGATCGCGGTGGCGCTGGTGACGATCTTCCCCGGCCTCGTCACCTTCCTGCCGAACACCATGTTCGGCGCCTGATGGCGGTCGGTCACGCGCGCAGCGTGACCGCGCCCGCGCCCACCAGCGCCGCGACCCGCGCCGCCACCGCGGGCACGGCATTCGCCTCCAGCCCGAGCAGGCGCACCACGCCCGCCGCCATCTCCTCCTCGGTCGCGACCGCCATCGCGCCGAGCAGCGCGCGGCAGGCGGCCTCGATCTCGGCGGGGGCGACCATCGCCGCGCGGCGCAGATGCGGCGCGGCTTCGCGCCGGTCGCGCGGGGCGGGGGGCGGCGCCTCCTCCGCGCTCCAGAATCCGTTCCGCTCGGAGACCCCCTGCAACTGTCCCGCCAGGCGCAGCGCCTGCTGCAGCGCGGCGCGATCCGCCGCATCCAGCGCGTCCTTGCCCCACAGGATGCGCGCGCGTTCCGCGATCGCGTCCGCATGCACCGGCTGCTCGGCGCGGATGATCGCCGCGACGATCTCCGACAGCGTCGCGAAGGGCACCTGCGGGATCGCGGCGTCCTTCGGCACCGCCTCCGTCGCCTCCGCATAGGGCTGCGCCAGGCCCGGATCGGGGCTCGGCGCGACCGGCGCCGCCGTCGCCCCGCCCGCCGGCGCCACGCCGAGCGCCGCGCGCAGTTTCGCGCGCTCCGCCTCCGGCCGCTGCAGCCAGGCGAGCGACCAAGCGCGGTGCAGCTTCCACCCCATCATGCCGAGCGCACCGGGCCGCCCGCGCTCGCGGTCGCGCGCGGCGCGCACGCTGGCCCAGTCGCCCGCATCCGCCTCCACGCCCAGCACGAAATCCGCGCCCTCCTTCGCCGCCACGTCGAGATAGAGGCCGGAGATGCCGATACGCGCCACCGCCTCCTTGCCGGCCGCCGCGATCTCCCGCGCGATGACGCGGGCCAGCGGCGCCGCCGCCTCCGCGCCCGCGGCGCTGCGCATGTCGCCCGCAGCCGCGAAGCGCAGGAAGGCCTTGAGCGCCGCGACGCCGCGGCCGCTCGCGCGGTCGAGGTCGATGTCCTCGGCCGTCAGCCCGCTGAACACCACGGTGCGCTTCTTCGCCCGCGTGATCAGGACATTGAGCCGCCGCTCCCCGCCATCGGCCGAAAGCGGCCCGAAGCGCATCGCGAGCTTGCCGTCCGGGCCGCGCGCATAGCCGACGCTGATCAGGATCGCGTCGCGCTCGTCGCCCTGCACGTTCTCCAGGTTCTTCACGAAGAACGGCTCGTCCTCATGCGCGCCGAAGAATTTTTCGAGATCGGGTTCCTCGCGGCGCAGCTTCTCGACTTCGTCCAGGATCGCGTCGCGCTGCTTGATCGAGAAGGCCGCGACGCCGAGCGTATCGCCCGGCGTCTCCTTCGCATGCGCCATCACCGCGCGCGCCACCGCCTCCGCCTCGATACGGTTGACACCGGCGCCCTGCTCCCACTGGCCATCCACCTTCAGCAGCGACAGGCCCAGCTTCGCGGATCGCGCGCGCGGCGAGGGCAGCACCATCAGCCGCCCCTCGTAGAATTCCGCGTTCGATGTGGCGATGAGGCTCTCGTGCCGGCTGCGGTAGTGCCAGCGCAGCATCACGTTGGGCACGCCGCGCGCATTCGCCAGGCCGAGGATGCTCTCCACCTCCCGCGCCGCGACGGGGCCTTCGGCGAAGTCGTCCTCCGCGCCGTCATCCTCGCTGGTCATGCGCTGGAAGAAGCGCGTGGGCGGCATCTGCTTGTCGTCGCCCACCACCACCACCTGCCGGCACCGCGCGATGGCGCCGAGCGCATCCACCGGCTCGATCTGCGATGCCTCGTCCATCACCAGCAGGTCGAAGGTGAGGGCAGGGCGCAACCCGTGCGGCGGCGCCAGGAACTGCGCGACGGAGAGCGGCGACATCATGAAGATCGGCTTCGCCGCCTGGATCGCCGGCCCCGCGCGCTCCAGCAGCGTGCGCACCGGCAGGTGCCCGCGCTTCTTCTCGAACTCGCCCTTCAGGATCTCGTAGCCCGGCAGACCTGCGCGCACGCGTGCCAGCGCCTGCGCATGCGTCCACGCCGCCTCGCGCCGCGTCAGCTCGATGCGGGCCTTGTCCGCTTCCGCGAAATCCGCCGCGAGCCGGTCGAACTCCGCGCCATCGAAGGTGGCGAGTTCGGGCCGCGCCCGCATCGCCGATTTCAGCAGCGCCTCGTCGAGCGCGAAGGCGAAGTCCTGCTCCGCCTTCTCTGGCGCCAGGCGTCCATCCGCCAGCCGCTCCGCGATCGGCGCCAGCGAAGCGCCCGCGCGTTCCACCGCGCGCTGCCAGCCGAGCCAGAGCGGCAACCCTTCCGGCGCCGCCGCCCAATCGCCAAGCCGCGCGGCGATGTCGGGGAAGGGGGGATCGTCCTGGCCAAAGGCGATCCGCACATCGAGCCCCGTCGCCGCCCGAAGCTCCTCCCAAGCTCCAACGGCTCCCGCCCCCCCGTGCGGGGGGGGGGGGGGGGGGGGGCCGCGCGCGCGCGGCGGGCAGGTGCAGAACAACACGCATGACCTGCTGAACCCGGCATCCGCCGCCGGGCGCGATGCGCTGCTGCTGCCGCGCCCGTTGGCCGTTGCGCCTGCCCTGGATGCGCGTGCCGCCAGGGCTACACCGGCAGCGTCCGATCGAGGGACCCGCCCCGCGGGTCCGCCGATCGGACTGATGCTGCTCTCGACGCGTCACGTTCCCGAGCAAGGCACCCGGTCAGGTGATGCCACGTGATGGGATCTTGCTCGCGTCGCGACGACGGCGGATCGCTGCGCCGAGGCCGAGCAGCCCCATGCCCAGCAAGGTGAAGGATCCGGGTTCCGGCACCGGTGTGCCCGTGCACGGTGGCTGTCCGGGACCACCGCAGGTATCGGGACGCTGTGCGAAATCGATCGAAAGATCCTCGTTCTGGGGGGACCCGCTGACCGACAACACGCCGATGTAGGCACCCGTCGTGCCGTTCCAGATCGTCAGGGCATTGTGGAAGATGTCCGCGACGTAGAAGTTCGTTCCGTCGAACGCGATGCCGGTTCCATTCTGGTTGCCGGCCGGCGCATTGCCGGTGTTGATGAAGTCCTTCTGCAGCAATGCGCCCGTGATGGCGTCATAGACGCTGTAGCGATTCGGGCCCTGGAAGCCGCCATCGAACTCGTTGGCGATCAGCTTGCCGTTGAAGTATTCGAGGCCGTCATAGAAGCCCACCGACTCGGATAGTTGCAGCGTGCGCAACAACATCCCGGTCGGCGAATAGAGGTAGGCATTGTTGGTGCCAGAATAGTCGCCCACCCAGAAATTGGTGCCATCGAAGGAAATGGCCTGCAGTCCCGAAGCGCCTGCCACCGAGAAGGCTACGCCCAGCGGCGCGCCCGTGGTGGCGTCCGTCCGGTAGACGTTGTTGCTGTTGGCGACGGTCGTGTAGAGGACGTTGCCAACTTTGACGATGCCGCGGCCATTGCCATAGTTGGGCGTGAAGTTGCTGATCGTGGCGCCGGTCGTCTTGTTCCACTGAATGAGATTACCGGGACCGGCCTGATTGCCCCAGATGGTGCTTATGGTGTCCGCCCTTGCCGTGATCGGCGACAACGCCAGCAGGGCGAGGCCTGCGGCCGCGGCAAGACCTAGCGCTTTCTTCATGTCATGCCCTCCGAAACAGGTGCTGCTCCGTTCCCGGCAATGACGCTGGTTCGCCCAGTGTTTGCGGCGCCCCGTGCCGTCACCCTTGCGCAACATTAGAACAACGACTTAGGGGCATGCGAAACCTTTCCCGCGGCGCACTGTAAAGGTTTCCGACATCGCGACCGGCCGCCCATCTGGTGGCCGGGCAGCACTGGCCAGCGCCCGGCATGGTCGCCCCGCCGCATCCGAACGGCGCCGCGCCGCCGCCGCCGGCATGCTGCGGCGGATCGTGCCGACCCTGGCGGGGCAGCCTGGGCAACGGGAACACCTATGCTGCCGCTGGTGGGCGATGCCAGCATCGGCGCCGTGCTCTTCACGCGCTGGGCGCGGCTGATCGCGACCTACACGGTGCGCTCCGAGGAATTCGCCACCCAGCGCGAGGTGTCGCAGTTCGGCTCGCTGAGCGTGGCGTTCCGCTTCTGACGGCCTGTCGCCGCCCTGTCGGTGGATTTGACAGTCCGGGCCATGGGTTCGGCATCGCACCATCGCCATGGGTGAGGCCTCAGCCATCGGGCGATCTGAGATGCATGGAACATACTTTATACGATCTTTGCTCGCACAAGGCTGCGTTACATTTCGCGCCTGCGGCAAGCTTCAGGCGCGACGATGCAGTCAGGTGGTGGATGTCAAGTCTGCCGACGCCATGCAGACCTCTGTAATAAAAGGACTTCAACCGATGGTCTCGCCCCACGGGCCAGCTGGCGAGCGGCATGGCGCTTGGGTGTCCTTCCGGTGGTGGAGGGAATTTTCCTTACCACCATGGATCAATGGAGAGACCAGATGGATCGAAGGATCGCGAATATCCCGCGCAGCGTCGCAGCGGCGGCGGCGCTCGTGGTCGGCACCGGCCTGGCGCTTGCGCCGCGGGATGCGAGCGCGGCATTCCTTGCCGCCTTCAGCGAGGTCAACAATGTCGGCACGGTGGCAGACCTGCTGCCGAGCACGGCCGCGCCCGGCACCAATGCCAGCGACGCCACGGGCATCGACTTCGTCAACAACTCGCTGATCGCCCTGGCTGCCGGCGGCGACCTGGCACCGATCGCGGGCGCAACCGGCACGATCCAGGACATCGCCGAAGGCGCGATCCCGCTGGTCGGGCCGCCGGCCCCGCTGGCGATCGCGAATTTCTACACCCTGGTCCAGGGCGCCGATTCGGTCGTCTTCGACCTCGGCTCCATAACCGGGATCATGCGCGATCCCATCGGCCTTACAAGCCTGACGATCGATGGCGCCGGCACGCTGCGCGCGACCATCGGCGGCGTCGTCTACGACCCGACCCCGGCGACCTACACGCTGACGGTGCAGGGCAACGGCTCGACGACCTTCTCCTCCTCGACCGTCTCCTCGGGCGGCATCGTGGACGTGCCGGAACCCGCCTCGCTCGCCCTGCTCGGCATGGGGCTGATGGGCATGGCCGCGGCGACGCGCCGCCGGCGCCCGCGGGCCTGACGGGTCCGACCGGGCGGGGCGGCCGGCCAAGGGCTGCCCCGCCCACCGCCGCGGGCCGTCCGCGGCGGAGCAGCAGCAGGGCCGCCGCCGCCCGCCCCCCCCCCCCGCCCGCCCCAAGCCCCCCGCGGGGCCCCCCCCCCCC
>NZ_JBWXTD010000001.1:154195-160987 GCF_056682175.1 Falsiroseomonas sp. RANM36 | reverse complement strand
GCCGCGGGGCAAGGGGGGATCGCCCGGGCCAACGGCGATCCGCACACCGCGCCCCGCGGCCGCCCGACGCCCCCCCCACCCCCCACCGGCCCCCTCCCCCGCTTGCGGGGGAGGGATGGGGTAGGGGCCCGCACCACCTCCGGCCAGCGCCAACGCCGCCTCGCCACCCTTCTCCTCCCGCCACGCCACAAGCGCCGCCATCGCCTCCGCATCGCCCCACAGCGACCCGAACGCGCCGCGACCCAGCACCTCGCCCTCGCGCCGCGCGCGCAGCGCCGCCTGGCCCGCCCGCGCCCCCACCCGCGCCCGCCGCGCCGACTCCGCGGGCCGCCGCCCCCCCCCCCCCCCCCCCCCCCCCCCGGCGCGCCCGCGCCGCGCGCCCCCCCCCGCCTGGCCCGCCAGCGCCGCATCCAGCGCCGGCAGCGCATTCTCGGCGTCGCGCGCCACCCGCGCCGCCGTCGCGCGCGCCGCGCGCAGCGAGGAGGACAGGAACCCGAAGATCCCCCCGCCCTCCGCCAGAGCCGCGCGCGCTTCCGCGATGCCCTCCACGGCCAGCGCGCCCGGCTGCAGCCGTCCGTCGCGCTCCGCCGCCGCCACCGCCCCCGCGGCCTCGGCCAGCGCGCGCAACGGCGCCGGATCGGCCCGCCACGCCGGATGCGCCATCGCCGCAGGATCGTGAAGCGGTGCCGTCGCCGCCACGGCCTGCCGCGCCATCCGCGCGCGCAGCGCCGCCGGTCCCTCCGCGCCACCCGCCGCCAGCGCGCGGATCAGCGCGGGCAGCCGCGCCAGGAAGCGTTCCTGGTCGGTCGGCGCCAGCGCCACCGTCACGCCGCGCCACGCGCTGCGCGGCCCGCCTTCCGCCGCGCGCGCGGCGAGTTCCGCCACCGCGTCGCGCGCCTCGGCGATCGCCGCCTCGGTCCAGTCGCCCGGCAGGGCGAAATCGGGTGCGGCCACGCCCTGCGCCCGCAGCGCGACCAGGTTGCCCACCACCTGGTGCAGCTTTCGGCCGCTCTGCCCGACCTCGGCCGCCATCGCCGCGGCATGGGCGTTCAGCCGTGACCGCAACGCACCGAGCCGCTGCACCAGCGCCTCGCGCTCCGGCTTCTTCACATTCGGCAGCGCGAGCGTCGCGCGCAGCTCGTCCAGCACCGCGCGCTTCGACTGCTTCTCGGAATGCAGCTCCAGGCAGGCGGCGCCGAGCCCGATCGTGCCGAGCCGCCGCTTCACCACCTCTAGCGCCGCCAGCTTCTCCGCCACGAACAGCACGCTGCGCCCATCCAGCACGGCCTGGGCGATGATGTTCATGATGGTCTGGCTCTTGCCCGTGCCGGGCGGCCCCTGGATGACCACGTGCCCGCCCTGGCGCACCGCTTCGGCGGCGAGCGCCTGGCTGCCATCCGTGTCGATCACGTGGTCCAGCCGCTCCACCTTGATCGCGGCGTCCACATCGGCGTCGTCGGGGAAGGGGGGCGGCGCCGTGATCATCGCGCCGCCCACCAGCGCCTGCACCATCGGATGGTCGGCGAGCCCTGGATTTTCCCGCGGCCCCAGATCTCGCCACATCAGGAATTTCGCAAACGAGAACAGCCCGACGGCGAGCCCGTCCGCATCCACGCCCCAGCCTTCGCGAGTGCCGATCGCGGCCGCCACGGCCTCCGCCCACTTCGTCGGGTCGTAGGTTTCGGCATCGAACTCCGGCAGCGATACCTTGAACTCGCTGCCGAGCTTTTCACGGAGAGAAAGATTCTCCTGCACCTCCAGCCCCGCCGAGCGCAGCCGAAACGTCTGCGACACGCCCTGCCGTTCCAGCGTGACGGGCAGCAGCGCAAGCGGCGCCAGCCGCTCCGTCCCGGGCGTGCCGGGATCGCGCCAGGACAGCGTGCCGATCGCCAGCGACAGCGTCGCGATGCCCGTCTCCTCCCGCGCGGTGCGCGCATCGGTCATCAGGTCGCGCAGGCGGCGGGTGAGATCCGCCGGCGTCATCGCCACGCGCAGCCTGTCGTCGGCGCGCCACTCCGCCTCGGTCTTCGCCGCATCGGCGACCGCCACGCCCTCGGCCTTCGCCTTCGCCGTCCGCCGCGGCGCGCGCTTCGGCTTCGCCGCCGGCGCGGCTTTCTCGGCGGGTGCCTCCGGCGCCGCGCTCCCCGCCGCCTCGAAGCCGAAGGACTTGCCGGCCGTCAGCTCCGCCAGCACGAAATCCGCATCCTCGCGCTCGATGATCACGACGCCGCGCGAGCGCCCCGCCTTCGGCAGCGCCAGCAGCCGGTTGCGCGTGGAGAGATCGAGCAGGCCGCGCCGCGCCTCCTCCAGCCGTGCCGCGAGCGTCTCCGTGCCCATCGTCTTCCCCTACTTCCCCGGCCCTACTTCCCCGGCGTCGCGCCGAGCAGGCGCAGGATGCGCAGCTCCTCGAGGTCGAGCTCCGATTCGATCCCGGCCAGCAACTCGTCCGAAAGCCCGTCGTCGCGGTGATGATCCAGCAGCGCGAGGCGCCCGGCGCGGAGCGCGGCCAGCCGGATGCGCATCCGCGCCTCCAGCTCCGCCTGGCTGCCGCCTTCCGCCACGCCATGGAACACCCGCGCCTTGTCGCGGTATTCGTCCAGCAGGTCCTGCGCCACCGGGCCTTCCAGGATGTCCGCGGCGCGGCGCTCGATCTCGGCCAGCGTCGCGCGCGCCACCTGGCGCCGGGCCACGGCTTCCGTCACCGGCATGCCGGTCGGCCGCTTCTCCTCCACGCCCAGGCGCCGGATCACCCATTCCAGCGTCGTGCCCTGCAGCACCAGTGTCGCCAGGATGGCGCAGAAGGCCAGGAAGACCAGCAGGTCGCGTTCGGGAAAGTCGAGCGGCAGCGCCAGCGCCGCTGCCAGCGAGACGACGCCCCGCATCCCCGCCCAGGCCACCACGGTGATCGCGCCGGCCGAGGGCATCGGATCGCGCCGCCGCACGCTCGGCAGGGCGCGCGGGATCCAGGTGGCCGGAAACACCCAGACGAAGCGCGAGACGATGAGCGTCGCGGAGATCGCCAGCGCCAGCCCGGTCAGCTCCACCACGCTGCGGTCGCCGATGCGCTCCAGGATGCCGCGCAGCTGCAGCCCGACCAGGATGAAGACCAGGCTGGTCAGCACGAACTCCACGAAGTTCCACACCGCGCGGGAGACCAGGCGCATCTCCGGCGTGATGCTGCGATGCTGCTTCTGGCCCATGACCAGGCCCGTGGTGACCACCGCGATCACGCCCGAGACCTCCACCGCCTCCGCCGACATGAAGGAGGCGAAGCAGGCGATGAAGCTGGTCGCGGTGACCAGCAGCGGATCGTCCAGGTGTCGGAAGGACCAGTCCGCCGCGACGGCCACGGCATAGCCGACGGCGATGCCGCCGACCGCCACGGCCAGGAAGCTCAACCCCGCCTGCTCCATCGCGATGCCGCCGGCCGCGGCGGCCACGATGGCGAAGCGGTAGAGCACCAGCGCCGTGGCGTCGTTCACCAGGCTTTCGCCTTCCAGCACCACCACGATGCGGCGGGGGATCGGCAGCTGCTTCAGCACCGCCGCCGCCGCCACCGCATCCGGCGGCCCGACGATGGCGCCGAGCGCGACCGCCGCCGCCCAGGGCAGGCCGGGGATCAGCAGCTTGGCGACCACGGCGATGCAGAGCGCGGTGAACAGCACGGCGCCCACCGCCAGCAGCAGGATCGGCCGCAGATTGGCGCGGAAGGCGCGCCAGTCGGTGCGCCAGGCGCTGGCCTGCAGCAGCGGCGGCACGAAGAAGGCCAGCGCCAGCTCGGGGTCCAGCGTCACGCTCGGCAGGCCCGGCACGAAGGCCAGCGCGATCCCGCCCAGCACCAGGATCACCGCATAGGGCAGCCTGGCCCGCCGCGCGACAAGCGCGAAGCCGATGCAGGCCGCCATCAGGGCCAGGACGGCCTGCACGATCTCCATGCGGACCAACATAGCCGCCATGCGCCGGCTTGGGGGAGGGGAGCCGGCTTCCCATCTTGGGAGACATGCTCGACGCCCCCATCCCCCCCGATGGCGCCCTGCTGGACGCCTATTCCGCCGCCGTCACCGCCGCCGTGGAGCGGGCCGGGCCGGCGGTGGTGAACGTGGCTGTCCGCGGCCCGCGCGGCGGCGGCGCCGGCTCCGGCGTGGTGGTCGCGCCCGACGGCCTGGTGCTCACCAACAGCCATGTCGTCCGCGGCGCCGAGGCGATCCTGGTCGGCACGGCGGAGGGCCGGCGCATGCCCGCCCGCCTGCTCGGCGACGACCCGGACACCGACCTCGCCTTGTTGCGGGCGGAGACCGAGGCCGCGCTGCCGGCCGCGACGCTCGGCGATTCCGCGGCGCTGCGCCCCGGCCAACTCGCCATCGCCATCGGCAACCCGCTCGGCTTCTCCTCCTCCGTGACCGCGGGCGTGGTCAGCGCGCTCGGCCGCAGCCTGCGCGGCGCCGGGGGCCGCCCGATCGAGGACCTGATCCAGACCGATGCGGCGCTCAACCCCGGCAATTCCGGCGGCGCGCTGGTGGACAGCCGGGGCGCGGTGATCGGCATCAACACCGCGATGATCGGCGGCGCGCAGAATCTCTGCTTCGCCGTCGCCGCCAACACCGCGCGGCTGGTGCTCGGGCATCTGGTCCGCTTCGGGCGGGTGCGCCGCGCGCGCCTCGGCCTGTCCGGCCAGCTCGAGGCGATCCCCCGCCGCTTCGCCCGCGCGCATGGGCTCGATCAGCAGACCGGCGTGCTGGTGACCGAGGTCGCCCGTGGCAGCCCGGCCGACCGGGCGGGGGTCGAGCGGGGCGACCTGCTGCTTTCGGCCGGCGGGGAGACGCTGCGCGGCGTCGATTCCCTGCTGCGCTGGCTGACCGGGGACCGCGTGGGCGAGACCGCCGAGCTGGTCCTGCTCCGCCGCGGCGACCTCCGGCGCCTCCGGGTGACGCCGGAAGAGCGTGCCTGACTGCGCCGGAGGCGCTAACCTGCCCCCGAAGCAATCGGGAGGCAGCCATGCCCGGCACGGTCCGCATCCTCTCCCTCGATGGCGGCGGCATCCGCGGCCTGATCCCGGCGGTCGCGCTCGGCCATATCGCGGCCGCGCTCGGGATGTCGGGGAAGTCGCTGGCCAACGCCTTCCACCTGATCGCCGGCACCTCCACCGGCGGGATCATGGCCGCCGGGCTCTGCGCCCCCGGCGCGCTGCGCCACGGTCCGGCCGAGCTGGCGGAGCTCTACACGGTGCATGGCGCCACCATCTTCCCGCCCGGCGCCTGGAGCCGCCGCAACCCGATCTCGGAGTGCAAATACGAGCCTGTGGCGCTGGAAGGCCTGCTGGCCCAGCGCCTCGGCCAGACGCAGCTCAGCGAAGTCGCGCCCGAGCTGCTGGTCACCGCCTGGGACCTGGAGCGCGCGCGGCCCAAGCTGTTCAGCTCCTGGCGCGCGCGGCTGCATGGCAGCGAGGATTTCCGGCTGCGCGACGTGGCCCGCGCCACCTCCGCCGCGCCCACCTATTTCCCGCCCGCCATCATCGAGTCGCTCGATGCCAACTATCCGGCGGCGCAGCGGCGGCATGCGCTGGTGGATGGCGGCGTCTTCGCCAACGACCCCGCGGCGGTGGCGCTGGCCGAGGCGCGGCGCATCTTCCCCAAGGCCGACCGCGTCCTGGTCCTCTCCCTCGGCACCGGCGCGCGGGTGAACCGGATCAATGGCGAGAAGGCGCAGGGCTTCGGCTTCGCCGGCTGGCTGCCCGGGCTGATCGACGTCTTCATGGACGGCGCCTCGGCGCTGACCGAGCACGAGATGATGCTCCGCCAGGCGCGCGACGAGCTGGCCTATTTCCGCCTGCAGGTGGAGCTCGATCCGCCGCCGCCCTCCTTCACCATGGACGACGTCGCGCAACCCACCATCGCGGGGCTGCAGAAGCTCGGCGAGCAGGTCTTCGCCCGCTTCAAGGCCTCCGGCGCGCTGAACGGGCTGGCGATGGAGATGCAGAAGCCGCTCGCCAGCCCCGCCGCGATGGGCTTCGACCCCGATGCGCCGGGGCCGCGCCTGTCGTGACTACTTCCGGCTGATCAGCGCGACCACCAGGACCACGGCCGCCAGGATCGCGACCGAGGCCATGCCCTGCACGACGTCGAAATTCTCGGCGTCCGGCGCGACGAACAGCGCGGCGATGGCGCCGCCGGCCAGCAGCAGGATGCGGACGATCCAGGCGATCATGCGCGGCGCTCCTCGATCCGTTCCAGCCGTGCCAGCGTGTCGCGCAGCAGCCGCGTGAGCTCCATCACCTCCTGCTCGCGCAGCAGGTCGATCTTTTCGTGCAGCAGGGCGATCTCCGCCTCGGCGCGCAGGTTCACCTGGTAGTCCGCCAGCGCGCGGTCTCGGTCCATGTCGGATTGCCGGTTCTGGCTCATCATGATGACCGGCGCCGTATAGGCCGCCTGGAAGGACAGCAGCAGGTTCAGCAGGATGAAGGGGTAGGGGTCCCAGGCCCCGCCGCCCAGCAGCGCATTGGCCGCGATCCAGACGGCCAGCAGCGAGGACTGGACGACGATGAAGCGCCAGGAGCCGACCGTCGCGGCGACCGCGTCCGCCAGCCGCGCGCCGAAGCCGGGCGGGGCGGGCGCATTGCCGCGCCTGCGCTTGGCGCGGGCGATGGTGCGGCGGATATGCGTGTGGCGCGCGTCCTGGGCCGTCGCGTGGCGCATCCTCGTCTCCCAACCCGGATGCGGGCGTGGGGGGCGGGGGCCCCCCCCCGGCCGGGGGGGGGCCCCCCCCCCCCCCCCCCCCCCCGGAGACCCCCGCCGC
>NZ_JBWXTD010000001.1:129382-154095 GCF_056682175.1 Falsiroseomonas sp. RANM36 | reverse complement strand
CTACCGTTGGCGAAGGACGTAGAGGAGTTCCGGTTCGACGGCACGCCGATTAACGAGACGCTGGTGCGCGACCTGGCGAGCGGGAACTTCCTCGCGCAGCAGGGCAACGTGGTGCTGGTGGGCGGCACCGGGACGGGCAAGACGCATCTCGCGATCGCCATTGCGCGGGCCTGCATCCGTGATGGCGCGCGCGGGCGGTTCTATACCGTGGTGGACCTGGTGAACCGGCTCGAGGCGGAGGCGCGTGCGGGCCGCCAGGGGCGGCTGGCTGACCATCTCTGCCGCGTCGATCTCGTCGTGCTCGACGAGCTCGGCTACCTGCCGTTCGCGCAATCAGGCGGGCAGTTGCTGTTCCATCTGGTCAGCCGGCTGTACGAGCAGACCTCGATCCTGGTTACGACGAACCTGGCCTTTGGCGAATGGCCGAGCGTGTTCGGCGATGCCAAGATGACGACCGCGCTGCTCGATCGCCTGACGCATCACTGCGACATCGTCGAGACCGGCAACGACAGCTGGCGGTTCAAGAACCGCGCCTGATCCCCGACCGACGGCGCGACCGCGCCCGGGTTGCCCGCCGCTGCGCCTACGGCTCCGCACCGGCCAACCCGGGCGCGTCCATGCACACCAAAAGGGGGTCCCTTTTGCACGCCGATCCGGGGTCCCGTTTGTGTGCCGATTGACACCCAGGTTCGCGCGCTGCTGCGCCAGCCCGAGATGGTGGTCGGCACCTGGCGGGCAGCGCGGGCGACTGCGTCCGACGTGACCGAGCAGGAGGTGCTGCAGGCGTTGGAGCGGATCGATCCGCTGTGGGACGAGCTCTTCCCAGCCGAGCGGGCGCGCATCGTCCGGCTGCTGGTGGACCGCGTCGACGTCCGGGCCGAGGGCGCCGCGGTGCGGCTGCGACTGGACGGGCTCGGCAGCCTGGTCCGCGACCTCGCCGCCCAGGCGCCCGAGGCCGGGAGGGCGGCAGCATGACCGACGCGGCGCAGACCCTCACGGTGGTCATCCCGCTCCGGGTGAAGCCGCGCGGCGGCCGGAAGGCGATGGTCACGCCGGGCGTGTTGGCGCTGGAGCGCCGGCAGGACATCACGCTCATCAAGGCAGTGGCGCGGGCCTTCCGGTGGCGGCGGATGCTGGAGTCCGGCCAGTTCGCCACGATCAAGGACCTGGCCGCAGCCGAGAAGATCAACTCGTCCTACGTCTCGCGCGTGCTGCGGCTGACGCTGCTGGCACCGGACATCGTCGAGGCCATCCTGGACGGGCGGCAGCCGGAGCGGATGACGCTACCGAGGCTGATGAAGCCGTTCGCGGTGGAGTGGAAGGCACAGATCAAGGCACTCGCAGCGCGCTGAGGCCGCACCGGGGTTACGGACGAGAAAGGCTATTGGCTCACCTTTTTCTGCAGATGCGCCGACAGGGCTCGGCTCGGCCGCCCTCAAGCACGGACACTGGCCGGCGCTTTCACCAGGCCCCGACCTCCGCCACCGAAATGGCGGCACGGCCGGCAAGCTCGAACTTCATGCGTCAAGATGCCGACGATTACCGGTCGCGAGACATGGACAGCTCTCCTGCAATATTGCTCCGCGCCTGAGCCTCGAAGGCGGCGGCCAGCGCCTCGCTCCGGAACAGCCGCGGAGAGGCTGCAAGGCGTCGGAGGAAGTCCAGCCTTCCCTGGTCCCATGCTGCATCTTCAAGATGCGCGAACTCCCGCCGAAGAAGCACCGTGTTGGCCGCGAATTCCTTACCGGCGTCGCCGATTGGCGTCAGGTCGAGGTCGAGCATCCATAGCCGCGCTGCCCAGGCCTGCGCTGTCATTCCAGGCTCAGGTTGCGCGGCCAGGTGATCCGCCGTCGCCGCGATCGTCCCGGCCACCCAGTCGGATTCCGCAGCCCCGACCGCGGCGCCCGCGCCGCGCCACAAGAGGACCGAGGCCATCTCGTTGTCGCGCCGGCGCGCTTCATAGACTGCGTCATGGAAGGCGATTGCGCAGGCGATGAGTGTGTCCCAGGGCTCGGCGGGCAGCGCGAGCCCGCAGCGGAAGCGCTGGTGGCGCTCCCACAGCAGGCCCACATGCGTCGCACCGTGATAGTGGCGGTCCGGCGCATGCAGGCGCCGCCGCAGGTCGAATCGCACCGCCTCGGTGACCGGGATGCGGTCGAGCAGCGAGTCTAGCGCGCCCATCGTGCAGTCACGCCTCCAGCCTGTCGATCGTCGCGTTCGCGGCGACGACGTGCCCGGTCAGCTGGCGCGCGACCGCGGCGATAAGTTGCCATGCGGCTTCGGGTGCCTCACGCCGCAGGTTCTCGACTGTGTCGCGGCCGATCCGCAGACCACGCACCGTGCCGCGCGCCGAGAGGTCCGCGGTGCGCCGCGTGCCGCCGAGCAGGGCCGATTCGCCGAAGATGACTCCAGGCGCAAGCACGGCGAGGCGCGTGGCCGGCCGACCCGCGGGTGCCGGCAGGCTGACAAGGACCTGGCCCTCCAGCAGCAGCCAGGCGGCGTCTGCCGCATCGCCCGATCGCGCGATGACCGCGCCGGCCGGGAATGTCTGCTCGCAGAGACGCGGCAGCAGCGCCGCAATCGCCGTGGGAGGCAGGCCCAGCGCTGCCAGGCACTCGCCCGGGCTGCCGCAGGGCGGCGCGGCGGCCCCGATGCGCGTCAGCAGCATCTCCTCCGCCGCCTCCACCGCCTCGGCCAGTGTCGGCATGGCCACCGCCACCGGAATGAGGCCCAGCAGGCCGAGCGCCTCGAGTTCCGCCGCGGCGCGGCTGCCGCCGTGGAGCGGGGCAACCAGCACGCGACCCGGTGCGATCCGACAGACCTCGAGCAGGCGGCGGCCGCCGGACTGGTCGATGCGGGTGACGCGGCCTAGGTCGAGGATCAACACCTCGGTGCCCCGAGGGAGCAACTCGCTGGCATGGGTGACCACGGCCTCTGCGCTACCGAAGAAGATGGCGCCTTCCAGCTCGACCAGCCGGATCCGGTCCCCGGCCTCGCGCAGCCGCCGCTCAGTTTCCGGCGGGCGGCGCACGCGAGACCGGCCGACCGGGTTCACGCTGCTCCGCCGCACCGGCGACTGCGCCATGGAGGCGGTGAAGACCAGGACGGCAAGCAGCACGCCGGCGCCCACCGCGACCACCAGGCCGAAGGCCAGCGCGCAACCCATGACGGCCAGGATGATCGCGGCATCGCCGAGGCGGCGGGCGCGGCCCGGCCCGGTGCCCGGCAGTAGCGGCCTCCAGGCGAGCAGCCGGAGCACCGCGCCGGCCAGCACCCCGGCCAGCGCGGCATAGGGCAGCGCGGCGGCCAGGGGGGCGGCGAGCAGCAGCGCGGCGAAGGTGGTGCCGGCGCGGGTGAGCAGGGCCAGTCGGCCTCGCCCGCCCCAGCCGAGGCAGGCGAGCGTCGCGCTGGTCAGGCTGCTGCCCGGCACGCCGCCCGCCGCTGCCCCGCCGAGCATCGCCACGGCGCCGGCGAACAGGTTGCGCGAGCCGTCGCCCCGCTGCCCTGTGCGCTCGCGCAGCGCAGCGGCGACGCCGACGGTTTCCAGCATCGCGAGCAAAGCAAGAGAGAGCGCGGCGGAGCCCAGCAGGGCCGCGCGGCCTGCGTCAGGCACCGCCTCCGCCCAGTGCGACTGCGCTGCGACCAGGCCGGCACCCAGCAGCTCGGCCGATGGCACGGTGCCGACCACGGGGCCCGGGGCGATGCCCGCCAGCCGCAGCAGGGCATGGGCGCCGGTGGCGGCGAGGGCGGCGACAAGCGGCGGCGGCAGACCGGCTAGCGGCCGCAGCATGCACAGCACTGCGACAAGGCTGACCAGCACCGCGCCTGGCTGCGGCGGTGCCGCGCCGAGGGCCTCGCCGGGGCGCAGGCCGAGCATCAGCGGGGCCTGCCCCAGCAGCACCAGCAGCACCACAGCATTCGTCAGCCCGATCGCGACCGGCGTCGGGATCAGGCCGGCGAACCGCCCGAGACCGGCCGTCGCTACCGCAAGCATCAGCGCCGCCGCGACTGCCGCCACGAGCATCGCCAGCAACATGCCGGCCGCGACGGAAGCCGGCTGCGCCGCGCCGAGCAGCGATGCGGTAAGCAGCGCCGTGGCGGCCGTGGTGGTACCCACCATCGGCCGACTCCCGGCCAGCAGCGCCATTGCCAAGCCGGCCAGCGCCGAACTCGCCAGCGCCGCCGCCATGCCGAGCCCGATCGCGTCGGGGCCCAGCGGGGCGAAGGCCATCATGCCATGCGCAAGAGCGGTGACGGCGGCGAGGATGCCCGTGCTGAGGCCGGCCGTGACCTCTCGCAGCGTCTCGCTGCTGCCAGCGCGTCGGGCTGCTGCCGCACTCACCGGAGGTCCACCACCGTCCCGCTGTCGCCGTTCAGCAGACGGCGCAGATGGAAGCTCGCCAGCGCGTGGTCCGCGGCGCCACCCACCAGCGCCGCGAAAGCGGCCATCGAAGAGGGATCGCGCGCGCGCAGCTTCGCAAAGGCCTCGGCATAGTATGCCGTCGCGGCGCGCGCGAAGCCGTCAGCCGGCAGCGGCTCCCAGGCAGGAAGGGGCTCAGCCCTGCCGCGCAACCGGAGCTCGCCGGCCGGCCGGCCCTGGAAGCCGGGGATCCGATCGACCACGGCCTGCGAAGCGCAGAGGCGCGTGCCGAGCACCTTGTTCGCCGCCTCAAGCCTGGCGGCGACGTTGATCGTGTCGCCATAGGCCGTGTAGTCGAAATGCCTGCCGCCGCCGAAGTCGCCGACCAGCGCCTCTCCGCTGTGCAGGCCTATACGCGTGACGCCGAGGGGGAGCCCGCTTGCCTGCCAGTCGGCACGCAGCCGCTCGGCAAAGCTGTCGAGGGCCAACGCGCAGGCCACCGCCCGCGCCGCATGGTCGGGTTGGGCGTCCGGAGCGCCGAACAGCAGCAGCGTGGCGTCACCCATGATCTTCGTCACCGTGCCGCCATGGGCAAAGACGATCTCCGTCAGTCCGCCGAAATAGGCGTTCAGCAGGGCGCCGAGCATCTCCGCGTCGAGCGTCTCCACAAGCGCGGTGAAGCCGGCGATGTCGGTGAAGACCGCCGTCACGTCCCGCCGCTGCCCGGCCAGTGACGGCGGGCGGTCCTCCGCGACCAGCGCGGCGGCGAGCGAGGGCGAGAAGTAGCGCGCCAGTGCCGCATGGGCGCGCTCCGCCGCCAGACGGCGTGATTGCGCCTCGCGCCGCGCCGCCACCTCCCGCAGGGTGCGCCCAACGGTGGCCTCCAGGTCGGCGAGGTCGATCGGCTTTGTCAGGAAGTCGAAGGCGCCACGGTTCATCGCCGTGCGGATGTTCGCCATGTCGCCATATGCCGAGACGATCACCGTCGCAGGCGGATCGGCCGCCTCCCGCAGGCGCGCGAGCAGCGTCAGCCCGTCCATCCGTGGCATGTTGATGTCCGCCAACACGAGGTCGAGGCCGGGATGCTCGGCCGCTCGCTCCAGCGCTTCCACCCCGTCGCGGGCGAAGACGAATGACATAGCCCCATCGCGGATCGCGTGGCGAAACTTCCGCAGGATCAGCGCCTCGAGGTCCGGCTCGTCGTCCACGACCAGGATGGTGCTCACGCCCCGGTCCTCCACTCCGCCAGGTGCCGGTCCACCTCGGCGCGCAGGCGGGGGAAGTCGATCGGCTTCGGCAGGAGGTCCTGTGCGCCGCCCTCGCGCGCGCGGCGGCGTGTTTCCTCGTCGGCATAGGCCGTGATCATCAGCACCGGCAGGTCGGGACGGATAGCCTTCGCGCGCGCCAGGAGCTCGAGGCCCGTCATCCCGGGCATGTTGATGTCTGAAAGCAGCAGGATCACGTCGCGGCCGCGCGCGGCCGCGCGGCGCCCCCCCCCCGCCCTGCGCGGCGCGGCGGGGGGGCGCGGGGGCCGCCCCCCCCCCCCCCCCCCCGGGCCGGAGGCGGCGAACTCCAGCTCGAACCGGCCGCCGCGGACGTCGCGGCGGAACTGCTGGCGGAACAGCTGCTCCATGTCCGGCTCGTCGTCCACCACAAGCACCAGCACGCTCATCGGGATGCTCCGGCGGGCACGCTGGCGAGCGGCAGCGTCACCACGAACTCAGTGAAGCTGCCTGTTTCGGTAAGGACGTCAATCGTCCCGCCATGCAGCTTGACGACGATGTCGTGGGAGAGGGAGAGGCCGAGCCCCGTCCCCTGACCGGCCGGCTTGGTGGTGAAGAATGGCTCGAAGATGCGCGCGCAGACCTCCTCCGGGATGCCCGTGCCGTTGTCGCGCACCGCGATCTCGACCGCGCCCGGCAAGGAGCGGGTCGTCACGCGGAGTTCCGGCGCGAAGCCCGGGGCGGCCGAACGCTCCTTCTCCTGCACGGCGTGGAAGCCATTGCCGAAGAGGTTCAGCAGGACGCGGGTGAACTCCTGAGGATAGACCTCAACATGACCGATTGCGGGATCGAAGTTGCGATGCAGCGTCACGTTGAAGCCGGGCCGCTCGGCGCGGGCGCCGTGCCAGGCGAGGTTGAGCGTCTCCTCCACCACCGCGTTCAGGTCGATCGCGCGCCGCTCCCCGCCGCCTTCGCGCGAATGGGCGAGCATGTTGCGCACGATGCTGTCGGCGCGGCGGCCGTGCAGCACGACCTTCCCGAGATTGTCGCGCAGCATGGCGGCGAGGCTTGCGACCTCCTCCCGGCGTCCTGCGTCCAGGGCCTGCCCCGCCCCGGCCAGCAGCTCCTCGAGCTCGTCGAGCAGCTCGCGGGAGAGGTCGGCGAAGTTGTTGACGAAGTTCAGCGGGTTCTTGATCTCATGGGCGATGCCGGCTGTGAGCTGGCCAAGCGAGGCGAGCTTTTCCGTCTGCACCAGCCTGTCCTGCGCCGAGCGGAGCTCCTCGAGCGAGCGGGCGAGGTCGTGGGTGCGCGCCGCCACGCGCGCCTCCAGCGTTTGCTGCGCGTCCTGGATCCGCTCGGCCATCTCGTTGAAGCGAAGTGCCAGCGTGCCGATTTCGTCGGTGCCGCGCACCGGAATCCGCTCGGCCAGAGCGCCGCTGCCGAGCCGCTCGGCCCCCGCCTGTAGCTCGCGGATCGGATCGGTCAGCCGGCGCGCCAGTACGGTGCCGGCAGCGAGCGCCAGCATTACGCCGAGTGCGAGCAGCGCGAGCGTCTGGTAGAGCGTGGTGTAGACGGGCGCGAGCGCCTCCGCCCTCGGTTGCTCTACGAAGACGATCCAGCCGAGCTTCGGGATGGTGGCATGCGCGGAGAGCACCGCGCGTCCGTCCAGCGCGCGTGCCTGCTCGACGCGCGCCGCGCCCGCCAGCGGCGGCGTGCCGGCCTGCGCCGCCGCGACCGCCGAGGCGACCTGCGGCAGCCCCGAGAGGTCCGTCTCCCGCAGCACCAGCGACATGTCGGGATGCGCGATCAGCCGACCGCGTGTGTCGGTGACGAAGGCATAGCCGGTGCCGCCGACGCGGATCGCCGTAATGACTTCCCAGACGAGCTTGAGGTTCACCTCGGCGACCGTCACCCCGGCGCCGCGGCCGGCATGAGCGACGGCTATTGCCATGTAGGGCTCGGAGCCGCGGCGGAAGGTCACCGGCCCGTACCAGACCCGGTTGCGTATCGCCTCCGCGAACCGGGGATCGGCGCGCCAGTCGGCGCCGCCATCCACCACGTCGGGCTCCAGGCGGGACAGGCGCAGTCGCTCGATCCCCTGGCCGTCGAGGTGGATCACCTCGGTAATGGCGGGCGCCTGCCGCAGCAGGCGGATCAGGTCGTAGCGCCGCTGCTCCGGCGGCACGCGCGCCCAGTCGGCGCGCGTAGTCCAGCCGATCTGCTGTTCCAGCTCGGCGACGAACTGCGCCACGCGGTCGGATGCGGCGACCGCCTTCTCCTGCTCCACGCGCACCGCCGCCTCGGTAGCCTCCTGGTAGGCGAACCACATGGAGATGCTGCCATTGACCAGCAGCACCGCGGCCACGAGGCCAAGGAATGCGAGCGTCAGGCGCTGCGCGAGCGAGAGGCTGCGGCGGACCCGACCCGCTGTTGCAAGCCCTGCGACGGCCATCATTCGATGATCTCGTCGGCCTGCGCGAGAAGCGCCGGTGAGAGCGAAAGATTAAGCGCGTCGGCCACACGCGCGTCTATCGCGAAGCGGAAGCGTGTGGGCCGTTCCAGCGGGATAACTGCGGGGCTCTCGCCCGCCAGCACCCGGTCCACAATCTGCATGATCCGCGAGTAATAGTGGTCTTGGTCTGGTCCGTAGCCCATCAGCATGCCACGACCGACGAGGTTCGACAGGAAGGTGATGCTGGGCAGCCCTGCCGCGCGGAGCGCCGCGCTGAGTGGACCCAGGATCCGCGCGTAGCCGGGCGCCGTGAGCGTTACCACGCCGGTGCGCACGCGGTCGAAGCGGGCGAGCACGGCGGCGTGGTCGGTGTCCGCGAACGGGTTTACGGTCGTGCTGGTCAGCCCACGCCTCACGGCCTGCAACTCTGCGGCGCGGAGCTGATGCGATCCAGTGGTCGGCTCCCACAGGAAAACGATGTGCGCAATGCCGGGCGCTGCCTCGCGCAGCAGGTCGAGCCATTTCGCAGCCATCGAGGGCTGGTCGAGGAACAGGCCGGTGACGGTGCCACCGGGCCGTGCTGCGCTGGCGGCGAGCCCGGCCGCTACGGGGTCGGTTTCCAGGTCCACCGCGATGATCGGCACACCGCCGCCATGCCGTGTGGCGACCATGACCGCGGGTGCGCCAATCGCAATCAGTGCACCTGGGTCGAATGCCAGCAGCTCGTCCAGCAATGCCGGCAGGCCGAGGTCGCCGCCGTCCGGCGCGCGGAGGAGGATGTCCGTGCCCGTGACGAAGCCCATGCGTTCCCAGGCCTCGCGAAGGATGCGGATGGCATTGACCGACGGCCCGACACTGACGGAGTGGAGAACCGCCACGCGGCGAGCCCGCCTGGCTTGCGCGAGCGCCGGGGCGGGTATCAGCGACAGCAGCACGGCGCGCCGGTTGATCAGCACGGTTTCACCATCCGGGCAGCCTTGCATCCGCCGCTCACCCGGAGCGAGACGAGCTGGCGCCTATCGGCGATGCGGACGACGGTGAAGCGGCGTGCCACATCATTGGCATGGCCGAGCGACAGGCCATTGGCCGCCTGCGCGTGCCCTCGGTTCATTCGATCACCTCGTCGGCGCGGGCGAGCAGGCTGACGGGCAGGTCGAGACCGATCGCGCCGGCGGTACGCGCGTTGACGATCAACTCAAAGGCGGTCGGGCGCTCGATCGGCAGTTCCTCCGGTCGCACGCCATGCAGGAGGCGGTCCACGTGGTGCGCAATGCGGCGGTAGCTGTCTGGCAGCCGCGGCCCGTAGGAGGCGAGCGCGCCGGCCTCGGCGAAGACGCGCCAGCCCGCCAGCAGCGGCAGGCGCTGCTCTATCGCGAAGCGGGCGATCCGGTCGCGATTCTGCAGCGTGAAACCGTCGGCGAAGACCGAGAGGGCGCCGGGACGGTCATCGGCGATTTGCGCCAGGGCGGAGTCGAGCTCGGCCGCCGAGCGGGTGTTGTGGAAGGCAGCCGCAAGCCTGAGCCGCAAGGCGACCTCGGCCGTGTGCGCACGCTCCAGCGCCTCGCCGGGGTGCCCGGGATTGGCGATCACGGCGACGCTGCGCAGGTCGGGGACCAGCTCGGTCAACAGCGCGAGCCGCTTGCCATTGAGCTCGGCCGAAAGGAAGGTCACGCCGGTCATCCCCGCCGGCGGCCGCGCCAGGCTGCCGGCAAAGCCGGCCTCGACCGGATCGCCGCTGAAGACGAAGGCGACGGGCACCGGTAGGCCGAGCCGGGCAACGACCGGCACGGCCGCACCCTGCACCAGCAGGACCGAGACCGGCAGCCGCGCGAGTTCGGCCGCGAGTTCCGGCACGCGCGCGATCTCATCGTCGCCGAAGCGGTACTCGATCTCGAGATTGCGGCCCTCGACCCAGCCGAGATCGGCCAGGCCGGCGCGCAGCGCGGGCAGGAAGGGTGCGAGGCTCGCCGCCCTCTGCGCGGTCAGCCAGCCGATCCGCCTGGGGGCCTGCTGCGCGCGCGCCAGCGGCGCGGAGAGCGCGGCCGCGGCGGTGAGCAGGGTTCGCCGCCTCATTCGATCACCTCGTCGGCGCGGTCCATCACCGAGGGCGCGACCTCCACCTGCAGTGCGCGGCCGGCGCGCAGGTCGATGATGAACTCGAAGTGCGTGGGGTTCTCGACCGGGAGGTGGCTCACCGGCGTGCCGTTCGCGGCGCGCACGACCTGCCGCGCGGCGCGCCGGAACCCCTCGCTGATGTCCGGCCCGTAGCTCATCAGGCCCCCGCCCGTCAGATAGCGGCGATTCGACAGCATCATCGGCATGCGGTGGCGGATCGCCACCTCGCCGAGTGCCACGCGGTTGGTGATGGTCGAGACGTCGGAGACGACGAACAGCGCGGCCACGCGCTCGCCCTTCAGTGCCGAAAAGGCGTCGTCCAGACCCTCTGGCACCGCGATGCCCTTGAACACCAGCTCGATGCCGAGCGCCGCCTGTGCGCGCGCGGCCTCGTCGATCTGGATCTGCGACGGGTAGTAGACGTTGAAGATCACGGCGAAGCGGCTGTCTCGCGGGAAAGCGTCGCGCATGAGCTGCACGCGCTTGGCGGACAACTCGCCGGCATGGAAGGACTGGCCGGTCACGTTGGCTTCCGGCCGGGCCAGGCTTTGGACCAGCCCATCCTGGATCGCGTCGCGTGTCGCGCCGAAGACGATCGGAATCGTCGTTGTTGCGGCCTTCGCCGCGAGCACGCCGCCGCGTGTGGAGGCGACGATGGCGTCCACTCTGGATCGGACGAAGGACTGCATGACCTCGCTGAGGTCGTGGTCGGGCCGAAGCTGGTGGCGGTAGTCGATGGTCAAGTTGTGGCCGGAGATGTAGCCGTTCTCCCGCATGCCGAGTTCGAATTTTTCCTCGAAGATCGACCTTTCCGCACCGTTCACGACGTAGCCGATTCGCAGCGGCCGGTGGGTCTGCCCGGCTGCGCGACGGGCGGCCAGCGGCGCCGCCAGGGCGGCAGCGAGGATCGCCCGCCTGGGCGGCCCCGCGTGCAGCCTGGCCGTCCTGCACGGGGCGATCTCCATGGAACCAGCGACAACCATACTCCAGCCCCTCCTCGGCCCATGACCGCCATGCGGTGCCGCGAGCGATGGGCTGAGCCGGCAGTCGCGCCCCGCACCCTGCCCATACGGCCGTCCGCGAACAGAAGGGAGGATGGGCCGCGACAGCCGTGCAGGGATGTGCGATTTCGCACACTGCGGCAAGAAGTGCGGTCCCAGGATCTGGCACGTCCCGGACGGCAGGGGGGGGGAGTGATGCGGCGGGCGGCAGAGGCGGAGCGGAGGGGGGCGCAGGCGCCGCGCGATGACGCAGCCGAGTTCACCGCCATCCCCCTTCTGGCGGCTCTGCCGCCCGAGGTAGCGAGGCGCCACGCTGCATCGGCTCGCTGGATCACTGCGGCAGCGGGGCAGGAGATCCTCTGCTACGAGGAGGCCTCGGACGACGTGTTCTTCGTGCTGACCGGCCGTGTGCGCGTCACCGCCCGCACGCCGGGCGGGCGGGAACTGATCCTAGAGGACATGCCGGCCGGGCGATTCTTCGGCGAGATGTCGGCGATCGACGGGGCACCGCGCTCGGCGTCGGTAACCGCGCTTCATCGCTCGCGAATCTGTCGGCTCGCGGGCGGCACCTTCCGGTGCCTGCTTGCGGAGGTGCCGGCTCTTGCGCAGGAGATGATGCGCCTGCTGGTCGAGCGCATCCGTGTGCAGAACGCGCGCCTCCTTGAGTTGACCACGCTCGACATCCGCCATCGCTTGTATGCCGAGCTGCTCCGGTTGGCAGCGCCGGCTGGCGCTGACGGAACGCGGGCGATCTCACCTCCGCCGGTGCAGCAGGTGCTCGCACAGCGCATCGGTGCGCGACGCGAGCCCGTCTCCCGCGAGATTGCACGTCTCGTTCGCGAAGGCGTGCTGGAACGACGCCGCGGCGCGCTGGTCCTGCGCCGTCCCGCCGTGCTGGAGAGCTGCCTGGCCGCCATGCTCGAACGTTAGGGGATGCCGATGGGCACCCGAGTTCCGCGGTTCGCCGCGCCGTGCCCCGTCGGCGTAAACCTCCGTCTTGTCAGCTCCGCGCTGGCCTCACGCCGACGCCAGCCCTGGCAACTGCTGCGCACCAAACTTGTGCGGATTCACAGGCGGGCGAAGCCCTCGATGGTGTCTTCCACAGCACAAGCGAGGGCGATGAGAGTCGGCTCGATCTCCTGCCCTGCGAACGGCACGTCCGGAGGAAACTTCCACATGAGACGCCCACGGAGTCTCACCTTTGCTGCGAGAGAAGGGCGATCGTCGCCGCTGCCCATGACTAGGTTCCTGACCATTTCTTCTGAGATGTCGGGCGACACGGCACCTGATATCACAGGGATGAGTGCTCGGTGCTTGTCGCGGTTGTTCAGTTCATGGAGGCCCCACAGGTACGGATGGCCGTTGCCGTAGGGACGCAGACTGCGCAGCGCGCGTTCGGCCGCGCGCCCTGCCAAATTGAATCGCCCGCTCTTGATCCGGTCATTCGGCGAATCCGCGTCCTTCACGATCGGGAACGCAGCCTTCGAGGGCTCCTTCCAGTTGCGCCGGATCAGATCCGCTGCAACCAGGTCAAGCGCGCTTCGCAGGTTGTGGATGACGTCGCCGATGATCGTCGAGAAGCCGAGAGATGGCTGCAAGGGAGGGCATTCGACCCAAAGCTCGAATCCTCCTCCTTCGAGGAGCTTTGCCGTGACTTCGACGGGGTTCTCCCGCTGAACAGCCGCAAGATGCTCGCTCAACAAACGGCAATGCTGAACGGCTCGAACCACCTTGATGCGCGCACCGTCGAACGGCCCCGCTTCGACAGCCGGGAGCGCAAGGAGCCGCTCGTAAGTGGCCGCAGCCATTCACATCATCTCCGATGCAGAAGTGCCTGTTCTGCTCGACGGCGAGCGTCGGTAGTTTGGCGTCTCGCCCGCGCGATCCAACCGGCATCATCTTTCTATGCCCAGCATCGCAACTTACGGCACCACGACGATGAATGAGAGCGGCGTCAGTTGACCGCCGGCCTCGGCGCGAACGAGGTCGGGCCGCGCCCACGGATCACTGACCAGCGGCGGCATAACGGGTGTGTTGAAGTGCCTTGCAGCCAATTGCCGGGCCTGACTGTTCGTGTCGACCGATCGTATCCCGGTTGCTGGCGTTCCGTATCGAAGTGTTCGCTCTCGAAGTACGCTTTTCAGGCGAGTGCGGTTCGAACCGCGGCAAGTGCCGACCACGCGGAAACCGGCCCTTTACCTAGGTTCTTGAGTTCCGTACTAAATCGCTCAAGTCAGGAGGTCCGGAGAGAATTGGCCTCCGGAGAACGATTTCCGGCCGCCGCCGGCCCGGACCTGTCAACAGGTCTGCGCCGAGAACCCCAGGAAACCTGCCACTCATCGCACGCGCCGGCCAGGCGGAGAGCACGGCTCGTATGGGAACTGGCGGAGGGGATGGGATTCGAACCCACGATAGAGGTTTAAGCCCCTATAACGGTTTAGCAAACCGTCGCCTTCAGCCGCTCGGCCACCCCTCCGCACGGGTCAGCGTTACGCTCGCCGAAGTTGCACGACGTATGCGAGGCCGCTTCTACCCGCCCGGCCCGATGCCGGCAACCCGTCAGGACAGCGCCACCGCGAAGCCGCGCTGCACCGCCGGGCGCGCCATCATCCGCGCATACCAGG
Source organism: Falsiroseomonas sp. RANM36 (assembly GCF_056682175.1). NCBI lineage: Bacteria > Pseudomonadati > Pseudomonadota > Alphaproteobacteria > Acetobacterales > Roseomonadaceae > Falsiroseomonas > Falsiroseomonas sp. RANM36. The sequence continues at coordinate 140,320 of NZ_JBWXTD010000001.1, read as the reverse complement.
CGCCGACCCGGGGGAACTCCTCGAACGAGACCTGGTGCCGCTCATGCCGCCAGGCCCAGCCCAGGATCGCAAAATCGGCGATGCTCGGCTCGCCCTCCGTCGCCACGAAATCCCGCCCGGCCAACTGCCGGTCCAACACGCCGTAGAGCCGCTTCGTCTCCGTGTGGTAACGCTTGAAGCCGTAGTCGCGGGCCGGGCCCTCCGGCTGCATCAGGAAGTGGTGCACCTGGCCGGGCATCGGGCCGAAGCCGCCCATCTGCCACATCAGCCATTCCCAGACGGCCACCCGCGCGCGCGGCTCGGAGGGCAGGAACCGGCCGGTCTTCTCCGCCAGGTAGAGCAGGATCGCGCCGGACTCGAACACGCTGATCGGCTGCCCGTCCGGGCCCTCGGGGTCCAGGATCGCGGGGATGCGGTTGTTGGGGGAGATCTTCAGGAAGGCCGGCTCGAATTGCTGGCCCTTGGAGATGTCCACCGGGAATACCCGGTAGGGCAGCCCCATCTCCTCCAGCGCCACGCTGATCTTGCGGCCGTTCGGCGTGTTCCAGGTGTGGAGGTCGATCATTCCCGGCGATCTTTCCCGCGGTGGAAGGGTGCGCCTTGATCCCACGCCAGGCGCCCCACGCCAAGCTTGACCGCCCCCGGCCGGGTTTGCGATCCATTGGGCGTGACAAGCCTCGTCAGCCTGCGTGCCGGCGAAGACGATACGCTCTGGGCCGTCATCGCGACCGCCGGCCGCCGGAGCCGGGTGGCCAATGTCTATCGCTCGCGGGCCGACGCGCTCGAGGATCGCGCCTGGCGCGCGCAGCAGGTCAGCGCCTATGAGGATTGGCTGAGGCGGGCGCGCCAGCCGGTGCCCCATTACAGCGTGGCGCCGATCCGCCGCGCCGACCTGCCGAAGACATGGAGCCCCCTGCCCGCGCTGGGTTTCCTGCGCGGGCAGTTCGTCTGATCAGGCCCGCGCCATCCGGATCATCAGCGGCGCGTGCAGCACGGTGTCGGGCAGCCGGTCGCGCGCGGCCAGATGCGACGGGGTTTCGTCCTTGGCGAGGGTGCCGAGCGGCACGACGAGGTCCGGCCGCACGCCGAACACCGCGTCGCTGTCGAGATGCGGATCGTCCTCGGGGAAGAGTTCGGTCACGAGCGGCCGATAGCCCTCAGCCTCCGCGATCACATGCAGATGCGCGGGCCGCCAGGCGTCGCGGCCGAGGGCGCGCAGCATGTCCCCGGCCGGGCCGTCATAGGGCACGGTGTAGGGCTGCATGCGCGTGGTGCTGAACGCGAAGCTGCCATCCGCGGCGGCGGTCAGCACAGCATGGTAGTTCTGCGGCGCCTGCTGCGCGTCCTGCACGGCGTAGAAGCCGTTGTCGGCGTTCTGCCAGAGGTCGAGCCGCGCGCCCGCAATGCCCTGCCCGGTCGCCGCATCCAGCACACGGCCGGTGACCACCATCACCTGGCCCGGCTGGCCCTTCCAGAGATCGCCGCCATCGGACAGCGGCGGCGCGCCGCGCTGGTGGAACGGGCCGAGATTCGAGCAGTTCGTCGCACCGGGCGGCGTGTTCACCATGTCCACCAGCGCCGAGACGCCGAGCAGGTCGCTGAACAGGATGAACTCGTTGCGCTCGGTGTTGGTGATCTCGCCCGCCCTCGCCAGTGCCGCGAGCCCGGTCAGCCACTCGGCGTGGGTCAGCTTCGTCTCCCGGACGAAGGCGTGCAGGTGCTTCGCCAGGCTGCACAGCACGTCCCGCGCGCGCGGATCCTCGGCCTTCGCGGCATAGTCGGCGAAGGCCTGGGTGATGGTCTCGGGCGAGACGTCGCGCATCCGGCGGCTCCTAGTTCACCGTGGCGCCGGAGGCACGCACGACATCCGCCCATTTCGTCACCTCCTCGCGCAGATAGGCGGCGAAGGCGTCGCGCGGGCGCGGGTCGGGGGCGAAGCCGGCGGCGTTCAGGCGCTGCGCCAGCTCGGCGGAGGCGAGCGCGCGGTTCACCTCGGCGTTCATCCGGTCGCAGATCGCGGCCGGGGTTCCGGGCGGGGCGAACATCCCGAACCAGGTCAGCGCCTCGAAGCCGGCGAAGCCCTGCTCGGCCACGGTCGGCACCTCCGGCAGCGAGGGGTCGCGCCGCAGGCTGGTCACCGCGATGCCGCGCAGCCGGCCGTCGCGCACCATGGGCAGCGCGGGCGGCAGGCTGGTGCTGCCGACCGGCACCTGGCCGCCGACCACCGCGGTGACGGCCTGCGCGGGGCCGAATGGCACGTGCTGGATCTCGACGCCGGCGAGGCGGCGGAACAGCAGCTCCATGCCCAGATGCGTCGTGGTGCCGATGCCGGAGGAGCCGTAGTCCAGCGGGCGCGCCTTCGCCGCCGCGATCAGCTCCTGCAGGTTGCCGACCTGCAGCTTCTCGGGGTTCACTGTGATGATGTTCGGCGTGCTGGCCAGCATCGCGATCGGCTCGAACTCGGCCGCCTCGTAGCCGGCATTGCGGAACAGGCTGGGGTTCACCGAGAAGGCCACCGAATGCGCCAGGAAGACGCTGCCATCGGCCGGGCCGCGCTTCACCGCGACGGTGGCGATGTTGCCGCCGGCGCCGGGCCGATTCTCCACCACAACCGGCTGGCCGAGCACCGGCTGCAGCGCGTTGCCGAGCGCGCGCGCCAGCACGTCGGTGGAGGAGCCGGGCGGGAAGGCGACCACGATGCGCACCGGCTTGTCCGGCCAGGCCTGGGCGCCGGCGATGCGGGGCGCCGCGAGCAGCGCGCCGGCGCCGAGCAGCGCCGTGCGTCGCGTGATGGCGATGGTCATTGTCGTTCTCTCCCTGTTGCGCCCGGCCGCCGCTATGTCGCGAAGGCCGGATCGTCGGCGATGGTGTTGCGCAGCACGCCGATGCCCTCGACCTCCACCTCCACCGTCATGCCCGGCGCGAGGAACAGCGGATCGGGCTTGCGGGCATAGCCGACGCCCGATGGCGTGCCGGTGGCGATCACGTCGCCCGGCTCCAGCGTCATCACCTCGGACAGGATCGCGATGCAGCGCGCGACCGGGAAGATCATGTCGCCCGTCGTGCTGTCCTGCACCGTGACGCCATCCACGCGCGCGGCGATGCGCAGCGGCGCGGCGCCGGGCGGCAGTTCCTCGGGCGTGACGAGCTCTGGGCCGAAGGCGCCGGTGGCGTCGAAGTTCTTGCCCATGGTCCATTGCGTGGACTTGCGCTGGTAGTCGCGCACCGAGCCGTCGTTGAACAGGCTGTAGGCGCCAACATGCGCCAGCGCATCGGCTTCCGCCACGCAGCGCGCCCGCGCCCCGATGACGATCGCGAGTTCCGCCTCGTAGTCGAGCTTCGTCGAGCAGCCCGGCCGCAGCATCGGCGCATCCGGGCCGACCAGCGAGCTCTGCACGCGCAGGAAGACGGCAGGGTAGTCCGGGATCGGGTTGTTCCCCTCCTTCGCGTGCAGCGCGTAGTTCAGGCCGATGCAGATCACCTTGCCCGGACACGCGATGGGCATCAGCAGCCTCAGCCCCTCGACCGGATGCCGGGCCGGGCATGCGTCCGCGGCGGCCTGCATCTTCGACCACAGCGCGGGGCCGCCCGCGAGGATCTCGACCGGGTCCTCCGGGAAGCCGCCGAGTGCCGCGACCGGCACCACCAGGTTGCCGATCCTGAGACCGGTCGCCTCGCGGCCTGAGTCCTCGTAGCGCAGCAGGCGCATCGTGCCGGTCTTTCTCGCTGGAACTGGCGTCCAGGAATTTTTATCGATAGAATTGCCGTCATGCAAGCGATTGCCGATGACGGTCTCACCCTCCAGGTGCACCGCCGGTTGCGGGCCGACCTGCTCAACGGCGTGATCGCGCCGGGGACGAAGCTGAAGGTGCAGGCGATCGGCACGGCCTATGGCGCCGGCGCCAGCCCGGTGCGCGAGGCGCTGTCCTCGCTCGCGGCCGAAGGCCTGGTCGAGCGGATCGAGGGCCGTGGCTTCCGCGCCGCCCCCGCCACGGTCGAGGCGTTCGACGAGCTGGTGCGCGCGCGCTGCTGGCTCGAGGAAGTGGTGCTGCGCGAGAGCATCCGCGCCGGCGATGCGCGGTGGGAGGAGGCGCTGGTGGTGGCGCGCTGGCGGCTTGGCCGGCTGGCGCGCGGCGATGCCGCCTGGGAAGCGGCGCATGCCGCCTATCATCGCGCCCTGCTCGCCGCCTGCCCGTCCTCGACGCTGCGCGAGACGGCGGAGACGCTGCGCGAACGCGCGGAGCGCTACCGCGCCCTTGCCCGCCCCGTCTCCTATCCGGGGGGCGGGCGGGGGGGGGCGGGGGGGGGGGGGGCGGGGGCCCGCCGCGGCTCAGTGGCTGAACCGCCTCACTCCCCCATCCACATGGATCACCTGGCCGGTGATGTAGCGCGCCCGCGGCGAGCAGAGGAACGCCACCAGCACGGCAAGGTCCTCCGGCTCTCCCACATAGCCCACCGGGCATTCCCGCTCCGCCCATTCCCGCGCGATCTCGGGCGTCGGCAGGATGCGGGTGTCGATCTGCTCGGAGTGGATGCGCCCGGGGGGGATGCAGTTCACCGTGATCCCGTCGCGCCCGAGATGGCGCGACAGCGCCTTGGCCCAGATATGCACCGCGCCGTTCGGCGCGTTGGCGGCATTGATGCTGAAGGGCTCGTCCGGCCCCGTGATGTTGACGATGCGGCCGAATTTCTGCGCCTGCATCGCCGGGACGAAGGCATGCGCCATGCGCCGCCCGGCATGGAAATTCAGGTCGAGGCTCTCCATCCAGACCTCCTCGCTGCCGAGGTCGGTCTGCGGCCGGCTGCCGCCGGCATTGTTCACCAGGATGTCGCAGCGCCCGAAGCGGCCGAGCACCGCGTCGCGCGTGCGCTCCGCCGCCCCCGCGCTGCGGAAATCCTCCGCGACCACCAGCGGCTCGGCCCCGGCGGGCAGTTCGGCCGCGAGTTGCTCCAGCAGCGGCCGCCGCCGCGCCAGCAGTGCCAGCCGGCAGCCTTCCGCCGCCAGCGCCCTGGCGATGCCGCGCCCGAGCCCCGCCGAGGCGCCGGTGACCAGCGCCACCTTGCCGGCCAGTTGCAGGTCCATCCCGTGTCCTCCTGCCCCCATCATGCGCGCGGCGGCGCAAGAACGAAAAGGGCCGCCCCCGAAGGGGCGGCCCCGGTCCCAGGCCGGGACGGCCCGGCTATTCCTGCAGCGCCGCGTCCTTCCTGCTTCGGATGTTCGGCAGCAGCATCGTCGCCAGGGCGAGGAAGCCGATGGCGAGCAGCACGGCGGAGATCGGTCGCTCCACGAACACCATCACGTCGCCGCGCGACAGCAGCATGGCGCGGCGCAGATGCTCCTCCATCATGGGGCCGAGCACGAAGCCGATCAGCAGGGGCGCCGGCTCCATCTTCAGCTTCGAGCACATGTAGCCGAAGATGCCGAAGGCCAGCATCTGATAGACGTCGAAGACGTTGTTGTTGAGCGAGTACACGCCGATCGCGCAGAAGGTCAGGATCGCCGGATACATGTATTTGTAGGGCACCTGCAGCAGCTTCACCCACATGCCGATCATCGGCAGGTTGATGACCAGCAGCATCAGGTTGCCGATCCACATGGAGGCGATCAGGCCCCAGAACAGGTCCGGCTGCGCTTCCACCATGCGCGGGCCCGGCTGGATGCCCTGGATGATCAGCGCGCCCACCATCAGCGCCATCACCGCGTTGCCCGGGATGCCGAGCGTGAGCAGCGGGATGAAGCTGGTCTGGGAGGCCGCGTTGTTGGCCGATTCCGGCCCGGCCACGCCCTCGATCGCGCCCGTGCCGAACTCGTGCTTGTACTTCGAGAGCCGGCGCTCCATCATGTAGGAGCCGAAGGCCGAGAGCGCCGCGCCGCCGCCCGGCAGGATGCCGAGCACCGAGCCGATCGCCGTGCCGCGCAGCACCGAGGGGATGGAGCGCATCGCCTCTTCCCGCGTCAGCCACAGGCTTTCCACCTTGGTGGCCAGGACGCTGCGCGATTCCGGCCGCTCCAGGTTCAGGATGATCTCGGCGATGCCGAACATGCCCATGGCGATCGTCACGAAGCCGATGCCATCCGAGAGTTCGGGGATGCCGAAGGTGAAGCGCTGCTGGCCGGTCTGCACGTCCGTGCCGACCAGGCCGAGGGAGACGCCGAGCACCACCATCGCGATCGCCTTGATCACCGATCCCTGCGCAAGCACCGCGGAGATGATCAGGCCCAGCAGCATCAGGGAGAAGTAGTCGGCCGGGCCGAAGGACAGCGCGACGGAGGTCAGCAGCGGGCCGGATGCCGCGACGAAGATGGTGGCGACCGAGCCGGCGAAGAAGGAGCCGAGCGCGGCGATGGTCAGCGCCGCACCGGCCCTCCCGCGCCGCGCCATCTTGTAGCCTTCGAGCGTGGTGACGACCGAACTGACCTCGCCTGGCAAGTTCAGCAGGATCGCCGTTGTGGAGCCGCCATACTGGGCGCCGTAGTAGATGCCCGCCAGCATGATGATGGCGGTGGTCGCGGGCTGGCCGAAGGTGATCGGCAGCAGCAGCGAGATCGTCGCCACCGGCCCGATGCCCGGCAGCACGCCGATGGCGGTGCCGATGAGGCAGCCGATGAAGCAGAAGAGCAGGTTCTCGAAGCTGAGCGCGACACTCATGCCGTGCCCGAGGTTCGTCAGCAGCAGTTCCATGGTCCGGTTCCTCTCCTGCGCCTGCGTTACTGCGTCAGGAACACGGGCCAGACGGGGACCCGGATATCGAGTTCGTAGATGAAGACAAGCCAGCAGAGCACGCAGAGGAAGATGATCATCCCGATCACGCCCTTCACCCGGTGCCCGGGATCGGCGAGCGCCGCGACCGCGCACATCACGACGATCGCGGCCATGAGCCCGAGCTGCTCGAGCATCAGCCCGAAGGCCGCGAGCCCGGCATGGACCAATCCGATCGGTCGCCACCCCGGCGCGAGAGACAGGCCGAGGCAGCCGAACAGGCACCCCCAGCCGAGCGAATACCAGCCGCTGAACAGGCCCGTCGCCTCGGAGATGAAGTAGCCGGCGAAGAAGGCGACGATGCCGATCGGCACCGACAGAACCTCGAGCCGTGTCCACTTCTCCAGCGGGTCCGGGCCGTTGAACAGGCCGCCGAGGAACACGATCGCCCCGAGCACGCCAAGCAGCCCGAAGGACAGCATCGGCATGTAGCCCGGGCCCATGCGGCGCGCCGTGCCCAGCGTATGGTCGGTGTTCAGCCAGAGGCCGATCACCGCGACGAGGATGAAGATCCCGCCCGAGATCAGGTTCTTCGTATTGAGTCTCATCGCCACCTCGTTCCTGCCCGGGCCTGCCCCCGGGATAGACGCCTGTCCACACCCATCGCGGCTGCCAGTCAGGCGAGCAGCACGCAAGGCCCCGGGCGGTCTCTGCCGCCCTGGCGCCTGTCCCCTCTAGCTACGCTTCACCCGGCACGTCACGCAATCGCGAGCAAAGCCGGAAACCTTGTTTCTGACAATCGGCCCGACACGCTTTTGCCCATATGCCACCTCGGTCCCGCGCCTCAGTTCACGGTGGCGCCGGAGGCGCGCACAACCGGGGCCCAGCGCTCCACCTCCGCGGCGACGAAGGCGGTGAAGTCTTCCGGCGTCATGTCGCCGGCCGTTCCGCCGAGCTCGGCAAAGCGCGCCTGCGCCGCCGGCGTCGCCACGAACGCACGCACTTCCCGGTTCAGCCGCTGCACGATGGCGGACGGCATCCCGGCCGGGCCCGACAGCGCGAACCAAGAGGTGCTGACCAGGTCGAAGCCGGCTTCGCGGAAGGTCGGCACCTCCGGGAAGGAGGGGTGGCGTTCGGCGCTGCTCATCGCGATGGCGCGCACGCTCTCCTGGCGGATATGCGCCGCGGCGGAAGGCAGGCTGTCCGACATCATTGGCACCTGGCCCGCGATCACCGCCTGCATCGCCGGCCCCGCGCCGCGGAAGGGGACATGGGTGTAGTCGATGCCGACCTGCTGGCAGAAACGCACGATCAGCAGGTGATTGGAGGACCCGGCGCCCGAGGTGGCCATGTCCAGCCCGCCCTGCTTGCCCTTCGCCATCCGCACCAGATCCGCAAGCGAATTGATCCCGCTGTCCTTGTTCACCACCCAGACCGAGGGGTTGGTGATCACCATCGCGATGTGGCTGAAGGAGGTGACGGGGTTGTAGCGGACACGGTTGCCATAGAGCGTCGGGCTGATGCCGTGGCTGGCGATATTGCTCATCACCAGGGTCTGCCCGTCCGGCGCGGCATCCGCCACCACCTGGCTGCCCGTGGTCGCGCCCGCGCCTGGCCGGTTCTCCACCACAACCGTCACGCCAAGCCGCTGCGACAGGCCATCGGCCAGGAAGCGCGCCGCGATGTCGGTGCTGCCGCCCGGCGCGAAGGGCACGATGAGGCGGATCGAGCCGTTCGGCCATGATTGCGAATGCGCAACGCCCGGCAGCGCCAGCAGCGGCGCCCCGGCGATCAGCAGACGGCGCGAGAGAATTCCCGGCATGTTCCCTCCCTTGTCCAGACAAATTCCTAATGCACGCGGCGGCATGGGGCTGCAAGCGGGCGTCCGGCGCCATGACCGCTTCTTCACCTGTGCAGCCGCCGCCGCTTCATGCACCATGCCGGCCATGACCGCCAACGACCCGACACGCCGCATCCGCGACGCCGCCGCGGCGATCGCGCCGCACCTCGTCGCCATCCGGCGCGACATCCACGCCCATCCCGAACTCGCCTTCGAGGAGACACGCACCGCGGGCATCGTCGCGGCCGAACTCGCGCGCTTGGGCGTATCGCACCGCACCGGCATCGGCCGCACCGGCGTGCTCGGCGTGATCGAGGGCGGCCGGCCCGGACCCACGCTCGCCATCCGCGCCGACATGGACGCGCTGCCGATCCATGAGGAGACGGGGCTGCCCTTTGCCTCGACCGTCGCGGGGAAGATGCATGCCTGCGGGCACGACATCCACACGGCGACGCTGCTCGGCGTCGGCGCGGTGCTGCGGGACATGGCGCCGATGCTCGCCGGCCGCGTGCTGCTGGTCTTCCAGCCGGCCGAGGAGATCCTGGAAGGCGCCGCGGCGATGATCGCGGACGGCGCCGCGGAGGGTGTGGACCTCGCCCTCGGCTTCCACAACCAGCCCGACATGCCGGTCGGCCGCTTCGGCTACGCGCGCGGCGCCTGCCTCGCCGCCGCCGACCGCTTCGACCTCATCGTGCGCGGCAAGTCCGGCCACGCTGCGCACCCTTACGCCGCGGTGGACCCGATCGTCGCCGCCAGCGCCTTCGTCGCGCAGGCGCAGACCGTGGTGAGCCGGGAGATCAAGCCGATCCACCCCGCCGTGGTCACCATCGGCATGTTCCAGGGCGGCACCACCTACAACATCATCCCCGAGCGCGTGCACCTGAAGGGCAGCGTGCGCACCCTGCACGCGGAAGCGCGCGACCTGGCCGAGGCCGCGATCCGACGCCTGGCGACGGGCCTCGAGACGACGATGCGCGTGCGCTGCGAGATGGACTACCAGCGGAAGGTGCCCCCGCTGGTCAATGACGACCGCGTGCTGGAACCCTCGCTCGCCGCCGTGCGCGCGCAATTCGGCGAGGACCCGCAGGAAGGCGAGCCCAGCATGGGCAGCGAGGATTTTTCCGAGTTCGCCGCCCGCGCGCCGTCCTTCCAGCTGCGCATCGGCAGCGGCGCGCCGGGCCGCGACGACCGCCTGCACAATGCCGGCTACCAGCCCGACGAGCGCTGCATCGAGCTCGGCGTCCAGGCCCTCAGCCGCGCCGCCTTGGAGCTTCTGGCGTGACGAACTTCTCCCTCTCCCGCTTGCGGGGGAGGGTCGGGGTGGGGGCACCGCAACACCCAAGGAAAAGCGCATGAGAATCTGCGTGTATGGCGCCGGCGCTATCGGCGGCCAGCTCGCCGCCCGCCTGGCGAAGGGTGGCGCCGACGTCTCGGTCATCGCGCGCGGCCCGCATCTCGAGGCGATCCGCAGCAACGGCCTCACGCTCGAGGCGCATGACGGCACGCATCACTGCCGCCCGCGCGCCAGCGATGACCCGCGCGACCTCGGCCCGCAGGATGCGGTGATCGTCACCGTGAAGGCGCCCGCGCTGCCCGCCGTCGCCGCCGGCATCGCGCCGCTGCTTGGCCCCGAGACGCCCGTCGCCTTCGTGATGAACGGCATCCCCTGGTGGTATTTCGACCAGGAAGGCGGCCCGCATGACGGCATGCGTCTGCCCGAGGCCGATCCCTGCGACGCCATCCGCAACGCCATCGGCGTGGCGCGCACCATCGGCGGCGTCGTCTATGCCGCGAGCGAGATCATCCGCCCCGGCGTGGTGCATTCCGAACACGGCAACATCCGCGTGATCCTGGGCGAGCCCGACGGCCGGATCAGCGAGCGCGCCCAGGCGCTGGCCGCGATCCTCGCCGCCGGCGGCATGCCCTGCCCGGTCTCGCCCACGATCCGCACCGACATCTGGGCGAAGCTCCTGGGCAACCTGTCCAGCGGTCCGCTCTGCGTGCTCACCGGCATGGGCGTGCGCCACGCCTATGCCGAGCCGGTGATCCGCGAGGCGGCGCGCCGCAGCGCCGAGGAAGGCCAGGCGATCGCCGCCGCGCATCGCTGCCCGCTGCCCGACGCCGCGGTGGAGCGCGTCGCGGCGTCCAACATGCTGCACAAGCCCTCCATCCTGCAGGATTTCGAGCTCGGCCGGCCGATGGAGATCGACACGATCTACAGCCTGCCGCTGAAGCTTGCGCGGCTGGCCGACGTGCCGACGCCGCAGCTCGATCTGCTCGTCGCGCTGGTGAAGCAGGCGGCGCGGACGAAGGGGCTTTATTGACCCTTGCCCTCAGACGCCGGGCGCCGCCGCCCGGGGGGGGGGGGGGGGGGGGAAGGGGCGCGGGCCGGCGGGG
>NZ_JBWXTD010000001.1:121786-129372 GCF_056682175.1 Falsiroseomonas sp. RANM36 | reverse complement strand
CTCGGCAGGCGCTTGGCGCCTGCCGCAATTCTCATGCGTTCGGATAGGGCAGGGGCGCCAGGTCGGGCGCCACCCAGCCCCGCCGCGCCGCGACGGAGAACAGCACCGCCTCCGACCAATAGGGCGCCAGCGCGCGCTTGCCGCTGCCGAGCGTGCGGCCATCCAGGAGCGCGTTCACGCGCGCATGCGCCGGCGCGGTCGCGTCGTCGCGCGCGAGTTCATGGCGGAGCGCGAGCAGGAAGAAGCGCGTGATCGTCTCGTGGTAGCCGCGCGTGTCGCTGTTCGGCACGCCATGGCTGTCGTTGAGCCGCATGATCAGCCCGCGCAGCTCTTGCTCCACGTCCAGCGCAGGATGCAGCAGCATCAGCCCCGCCGTCGCCGCGATGTGCCCTTCATGCGTCCAGCGCGCCTTGGGCAGCGTCGCGTCGAGCAGCCCGCGCACATGCGCGGCGAGTTCCGCATCGCTGTCGAACCTCATGCGTCCTCGCGCGGCATGTCGCTTTGCCCGAGCACCCAGCCTTCCCAGCGGCGTATCCAGGGATCCTCCGGCACGACATCCTCGCGCGCCCCGTCCAGCACGGCAATCAGCGCGAGCAGCCCGAGCACGCAGTCCAGCCTGTCCTCCCCCGCCGCATCCGCGCCGAATCCAACGGCGATCATGGAAGCCAGGTCGCGCGAAGGCTCCACCCGCAGCCGCGCCATCGCATCGCGCAGCGGCGCCGCCAGCGCGATGCGCGGCGCCTGCGCGCGCTTGCTGCCGGCCAGCCGCAGCCCGAGCTGCCGCAGCGCCTCCGCCGGATAGACCTCCGCCACCGCGACGCGCCCCGGCGCGAGCAGCGCGTGCAGCCCGCCCTGGAACGGCCAGAGCGCGACGGGCGCACCCGCCGCGAGCGCAGGTGCCAGCCAGTCCCGCCAGGCCGCGATCGCCGCCTTGCCCGATTGGTTCGCCCCCAGCGTCCAGAACACCGGCGCCCCCGCTGGCCGCGTCGCCGTCGCGCGGTCGCAGAGCCGCGACAGGTCGCGCGCGGAGGCCAGCCCGAGTGCGGCCGCATGCGCCGCGCGCGTCATCCCCTTCACGCCCCGTGCCGGATAGAAGGGCCGCGCCGCGGACACCTCTTCCAGTGTCGCGCAGACCCGGAAGAACTGCGGGTCGCCCGCCAGCCCGCGCAGCATCGCCGGAAAATCCGCTTCCGTGCGTCCCGCCGCCCAGCCTCGCGGCACGCCGAGCGGGAGGTCGAGGCCAAGCGCGACCGGCGCCCCCTCCGCCAGCAGCCCCGGCAGCAGCGCCGTGGTGTCGCCCACCGGCCGCGGCGCCTCGGCCTGCCATCCCGCGGCGCCGCGCCGTGCGACCGCCATCCAGCGCTTGCGTGGATCGATGCTCCAATCCGCATGCGCCGCGAGCATCGCCTCTCCTCCGCGCGGCTTTCGCTTCCATCTGCCGCGCAGGGTCATGCCATAGTGGCAGGGCGAGCGGGAGATGCGAGAGATGGACCAGCCCTCAGCGACGATCGGCGCGACGCCGACCGCGACGGTGCCCCTTCGCGGCGTGGACGGGCTGCACCCGGACGGTCAGTATTCCACGCTCGCCAAGTGGTTCCATTGGACCACCGTGCCGCTGATCGCGCTGGCGATCCTCTCCGGCCTCGTCATCCGCTTCATGAAGGATGACGCGAAGATGCCCTTCTACGCGCTGCACGAGAGCATCGGCCTGCTGATCCTGATGCTGGCCGTCGCGCGCCTCGCCTGGCGCGGCTTCTCCGCCCCGCCCGCGCCGCCCGACCACATCCCGCCGCGGATGCGCGTGGCCGCGAACGCCGTGCACCACGCGCTCTATGCGGCGCTGATCGTCCAGCCGCTGCTCGGCTTCTTCACGACCAACGCCTATGGCTTCCCGCTGCGCGGCGAGACGGCCTTCCTCGGCTTCATCGACCTGCCGAAATTCATGGAAGCGCATGAGACGCTGGCGACAGTCCTGCACTGGGCGCACAGCCTGATCGGCTGGTCGCTGCCCTTCCTGATCGCCGCCCATGTCGCCGGCGCCATCCACCACCACGCCATCCGCAAGGACGGCACGCTGCTCAGGATGCTCTGAGCGCGCCGCGCCACACCAAAGGGCCGCAGCGCGGCCCCGCGCGGCTCAAGCCCGCCCCACCAGGCGCCCCATGTCTGAGGCGCGCAAGCCAAGGCCGCGGATGCGGCCGCCCGGCGCTTGAGGGCCGATGCAATCTACCCCGCGCGGCTCAAGCCCGCCCCACCAGGCGCCCCATGTCTGAGGCGCGGAAGCCAAGCCGGCGGAGCCGGCGCCCGGCGCCTGAGGGCACTATTTGAGAGGCTGATGCGCCTTGTCGAGCAGCCGGCCGAGCCAGCCCTTCTTCCCGGGCTGCGCCGCCTTGGCGGCAGCCTCGACCTCCTTCGCCGCCTCGGCGGCTTCGGCCTTCGCCCGCTTCTCCTTCTCGACGAGCCACTTCTCCAGCGTCATGCCGGCCTTGGCGGCCCGCCGCGCCTCATAGGCGCGCTGGCCTTCGGTCAGGTCCTGGTGCTTGGACATGGGGAGGGTCCTCTCGCCGCGGTGAATGGACCCGGCCGCGGCGGCAGGCAAGGGCTTGCGCGGCCGCCGAACGGCGCCGACCTTCGGCGCATGGAACCCCGCGTCAAGGCTGGCATCTGGGTGAGCATGGCCACCCGCCTCTCCGACATCGCCGGCCGCCCCGCCGCCGTGATCCGCAAGGGCGACCCTGATGCCGGCGGCATCCTGTGCCTGCTGCGGGGGCGGGAAGGGCTCGTCGTCCTCTCCCAGGTCCGCGACGCGGAAGGCCGCCCTGCCTGGATGCGCGCGACCGGCGAGGCGCCGGTGGATGACGCGACGGCCGACGCCTATGTCGCGCGCCAGGTGAAGCGCGACCCTGACCTCTGGGTGGTCGAGTTCGAGGCCCCCGACTTCAAGCCGCCCTTCGAGGCGAAGCTCATCTGACACCGGCCGCCATGCTGCGACCAAGCCACAGCGACAGCGACCATCCCCGCGACGCCGCCCTGTCGCATGGCTTCCTCGCCATCGCCTTTGCGGCCGCGACGGGGTTCGTCTCCTCCTATCTGCCCTGGCCCTGGGCCTGGACGCTCGACATCGACTCGCCTGACTTCAACCCGATCATCGCCCTGCCGCTGATGCTGGCCGGCGTGACGGTGCTGGAGACGGTGCGCGCGGTGCGCGCCGAGCTGCGCCACCGCCGCTTCGGCGCCGCCACGCTCGAACTGGCCGGCCCAAGCCGGATCCGGCTCGGCGGACGGGTCGAGGGCGTGGTCCGCACCGCGCGCCCCCTGGCCCCGACGGGCGCCTACCGCATCCGGCTGCGCTGCGTGGACACGCATGAGTTCGCCGACAACCGCGACAGCGCGACCAGGCCCTACCGGGACCACGATTTCATCGTCTGGGAGCGGGCGCAGGAACGACCCGCCGAGGGCGTCGATCCGATGCGCGGCATCCCCTTCGCCTTCCAGCTGCCGGCCTTGGTCGGCCCTGCGCCGGCGCCGCGGATCAGGCCGTCGCCCTACGTCTCCTTCAAGGCCGCCATCATGATCCCGGGCCTCAGGCGCGTCTGGGCGAGCCACGACCCGCCCGTGGCGCGGCGCTGGGTGCTCGAGGTCTCGGCGCCGATGACGGGCACCGATTTCGCGGCGCATTTCCTCATCCCGGTCGAGGCGGACTGATCCGCGGCGCTACCCCGCGAACAGCCCGTCGAGCTCGGCACCCGGCATCCGCGTGCCGAGTTCCTCGAAGCGCCCTTCCCGCAGCGCCGCCACCGCGCGCCCGACCGCGCCCCAGGCGACGCCGGCCAGCGCGCCGCCGATGCTGACGCGGCGCACGCCGAGGGCCGCGATCTCCGCCAGCGTCAGACCGATCGGGCGCGAGACAAGCACATTCACCGGCAGCGGCGCCGCCGCCCGCACCACCGCCGCGATCTGCTCCGCGGTCTTCAGGCCGGGCACGTAGAGCACCTCCGCCCCCGCCTCGGCATAGGCCGCGATGCGTCTCAGCGATTCGGGCAGCGGATCGGGATGGCCCGTCAGGAAGCATTCCGCGCGGCCCACCAGGATGCCGCGCCCGGGCGCCGCATCGCAGGCCGCGCGCGCCGCCTGCATCCGCGCCACCGCCTCCTCCAGCGGAAAGAGCGGCCGCGCCGGGTCGCCTGTCGCGTCCTCCACCGACAGCGCGGCGACGCCCGTCTCCATGCAGCGCGCCACGGCCCGTCCCACGCCGTCGGCATCGGCGCCGTAGCCATGGCCGAAATCGGCGTTCACCGGCAGCGCGGTCGCGCCGACGATCTCCGCGACATGCGCGAGCACGGCGTCGAGATCCATCGCACCATCGGCCAGCCCGCGCGACCAGGCCGCGCCGGAACTCGTGGTTGCCAGCGCCCGGAAACCCTGCGCGGCGAGGTATTTCGCCGTCCCCACGTCCCACGGGTTGGGCAGCACGAAGCAGCCTTCCGCATGCAGCGCCCGAAAAGCCTCGCGCCGCGCGCCCGCCGCCGCCGCATCCAGCATGCCGCCCATCCTCGCCTCCGTCCTCGTCACGCCTTCCTCGTCACGCCACCCTCGTCACGCCACCGGCCGCGACCGGATGTTGCGGCCATCGGCCAGCGCGATCGCGTGCAGGGTCTGGCTCAGCCGATCCGGGGTCGCGAGCAGCCAGAGCCGCCCCGGCTCCGCCATCGCGAAGGCGATGTGCTCCGTGGTGGGCAGCGCCGCCTCCCACAGCGTCGTGCCGTCCGGCCGGATCCGCCGCACCCATTCCTCCATGCCGCCCACGGCGCCGGCCTGCGCCAGCAGGATCGAGGGCGGGTCCGCCGGCGCGAGCAGCCGTCCCGGCGCCTCCACCAGCAGCCCGCCGGCGCGCAGCGGCGCGACCCCCGGCACCGGCTCGGCCGCCTCCAGCACATCGGCCGCACCGCCGCCCTCGCGCACCCGCCCGCGCCAGAGCCGCAGCGGGCCGGCCTCCGGCATCGGTGGCAGGAAGGCACCGCCCGCATCCTGCGCCGCGACCGCGCCGGTGATCGCCATCTCCGCCGGCAGCAGCCCGAACCAGGTCGCGCCCATGCGCCCCTCCCGCGCCAGCGCGGGGCCGGCGAAGGCGGGGGCGCGGAACAGCGGCGGCAGCGGCGCGTCGCGCGGGTCGGTACGCCGATGCGCGATGCGTGTCGCCGGGTCGAAGGCGAAGCCGCCGCGCCCCGATGCCGTGCCATCCAGCACCAGCGCCTCCGCAAGGCTCAGCCGTCTCGCAAGCCCCGGGCGGTCCAGGCCGAACTCGGGATTGAGGCGCGCAAGTTCCGCCTGGTCCGCCGTGCTGCCCATGAAGCCCGGCCCGGCCGCGACGAGCTGGTCGGCCCAGACCCAGGCGGTGTTGCCCTGCGCGGCGATCAGCCGCGCATCCGGCGCGCCGCCCACCGGCACCACCGCCACGCGCACCTGCGCCGCGCGCCAGATGTCGTCGGCCAGATAGGAGGTGACTTCCAGCATCTCGCGCTGCGCCGGCGTCTCGAGCGACAGGTTCCAGTCGCGCATCTCGACGCGGCTCAGCACCAGCAGCGCCTCCCGCTCGTCGAGGTCGCCGGGCAGCGTGCCGCGCTGGTCGGCCTCCCGCCCGGTGGGCCGGCGAAGCTCCATGCGGGCACGGAGCAGGGGCGGGATGATGCGGCGGTTGTCGAAGCGCTGCTTCGGCTGCGCATCGGGGAACAGCGCGGGGATCCCGACGACGAGCCCGGCGAGGAGGGCGCCGATCCCGGCGATGCCGCCGATGACCAGTCTGCGGCCGGATCTGTACGCCGCCGCCGCCTCGGCATGGGTGGGCGGTTCCAGCCGCTTGCGGTCAGGGCGTTGCCGCTTGCCGTCCATCCCGGCGCTGCTCCGTTCGCCGCGCCGCTATCCCTCCGTGCCGAAGCAGCGGTCGCCGGCGTCGCCGAGGCCCGGCACGATGAAGCCGCGCTCGTTCAGCTTCACATCCAGCGCGGCGGTGTAGATCGGCACGTCCGGATGCGCCTCCCGCAGCTTCGCCACCCCTTCCGGCGCGGCGACGACGCAGACGAAGCGCACCACCGGCGCGCCGGATTCCTTCACGCGGCTGATCGCCGCGATCGCGCTGCCGCCGGTCGCCAGCATCGGGTCGTAGAGGATCGCGCCGCGCGTGGTCACCTCGGGCGGCATGCGCAGCAGGTATTGCGAGGGCTTCAGCGTGTGCTCGTCGCGCATCAGCCCGACATGGCCGACCGGCGCGTCGGGCAGGATCTGCATGCCGCCTTCCAGCAGTCCGAGGCCGGCGCGCAGCACCGCCACCAGCACCGGCTCCGGCCCGGCGAGCCTGCGGTGGTCCATGACGGTGAGCGGCGTCGTCACCTTCGCCATCACGGAAGGCAGGTCGCGCGTCGCCTCCACCGTCAGCATCGCGCCGATCTCCGCCAGGAGGCGACGGAAGCGCGGGGAGGGGGTGGCGACGTCGCGCAGCTCGGCCAGGCGGTGGCTGAGCAGGGCATGGTCCACGACATGCAGGCTGGCGGTCATCGTTCGGCGTCCGGCGGCGGTGTCCCGCAGTTGTCCTACGCCCCGGCGCCTCCGCCAAGCGCCGCGTGGCCGCGCGCGCTACGGCGCGCGAGCCGGGGGCGGGGCAGGGGCCTCCGCCGCGTTCGCCGCCGGCCCGGCTTCCAGGCGCAGCTCGATGCGGCGGTTGCGGGCATAGGCTTCCGGCGTCTCGCGGTCGTCCAGCGGCTGGGTGTCGCCGAAAGCGGCTGCGGCGACGCGGTTGCGCGGCAGGCCGGCATCGATCAGCAGCTGCGCCACGGCGATGGCGCGCGCCGCCGAGAGCTCCCAGTTGTTCGCGAAGCGCCCGCCGCCGCGGATCGGGCTGCGATCCGCATGGCCGTCCACCCGCAGCACCCAGGACAGGTCGCGCGGGAACTGCGCGGCGAGATCCAGCAGCACGCGCGCAAGGTCGCGGATCTGCTGCTGCCCCGCCGGCGACATCTCCGCGCTGCCCACCGGGAACAGCACCTCCGACTGGAAGACGAAGCGGTCGCCGGCGATGCGCACTTCCGGCCGGTCGCCCAGCACGCGGCGCAGCCGGCCGAAGAAGTCCGAGCGATAGGATTGCAGCTCCTCCACCCGCGCGGCGAGCGCCGCGTTCAGCCGCTGGCCAAGCAGCGCGATCTGCGCATCGCGGTCCCGCCCGCCGGCTTCCGAGGCATCGAGCGCCGCGTTCAGCCGCGCGATCTCGCTGCGCAGCGATTCCAGCTGGCTGGTCAGCAGCGCGACCTGCGCGCGCGCTCTCTCCGACAGCCGCGCGAATTCGCCCGACTGGCTCTCCGCCGCGTGGCGGCGCCGCTCGGCTTCGGCGGCGCGGGCGGTGGCCTCGGCGGCGAGCTGCGCCGCGGCGGCGCGCTGGCGCTCGGCCTCGGCGCTGCGCCCCGTTGCCTGCGCCACCAGCGCCTCCGCCGCGGCGCGGGCACGCGCGGCGTCCTCGGCGGGGGGGGGGGGGGGGGGGGGGGGGGGGGGGGGGGGGGGGGGGGGGGGGGGGGGGGGGGGGCGGGGGGCGCGCCCGC
>NZ_JBWXTD010000001.1:120988-121686 GCF_056682175.1 Falsiroseomonas sp. RANM36 | reverse complement strand
GCGGCGGGGCGCGGCGCGGCGGGGCGGCGGCGGCGGCCGGGCGCTGCGCGGCGGCGCGGAGCCGCTCCTGCTCGCCGGCGCGGGCCAGCGCCTCGGCGGCCTGGCGCTCCAGCTGGTCGCGCAGCGCGCTCAGCGCGCGGACCTGCTCCGACAGACGCGCGATGTCGGACAGCCGCGCCTCGATCGTCGCGCGGTCGGCCTGCACGGTCTGGTCGAGCTTCGCCTGCTCCTCGCGCAGGCGGGCGAGGTCGCGCCGCGCCGCTTCCCGCTGCTGGCGCGCGGCGGCCCGGTCGCGGGCCAGCGCCTCCGCTTCCGCTCGACGCTGGGCCAGGTCGCGGTTCAGCGCCTCCGCGTCCTGTCGGCTGGCGGCGAGCGCGCGCTGGGTCGCATCGCGCGCGCCGCGCGTCTCCTGCAACTCGCGCGTCAGCGCCTGGGCCTGGGCGCGGCTGGCCGCCAGCGCCCGCTCGCGCGCCGCCAGCGCCGCGCGCTCGGCGGCCAGGTCGCGGGTCAGCCCCTGGCCGAGCGATTGCGCGGCGGCGAGCTCGCGCTCCCGAGCCTCGCGCGCGCGGCGTTCCGCGTCGAGGTCGCGGCCGAGCGCGGTCGCCTGGTCGCGCGCGGGGGCGAGGTCGCGCCGCACCGCCACCAGCCCCGCGCGCTCGGCGGCCCGCACGCGCTGCGCCTCGGTCAGCGTGCGCGCC
>NZ_JBWXTD010000001.1:119386-120888 GCF_056682175.1 Falsiroseomonas sp. RANM36 | reverse complement strand
CCCCCCGGCCCGGCCACGGACGGCGCCGCGCGCGGCCCCACCGGCGGGCGGCGGGCGGGGCGCCGCGCCCCCGGCGGCGCGCCGCGCGGCGCGCGGCCGGAGCCGTTGATCGCGACGACCTTGCCCGTTCCGGCGGGCGCATAGAGACAGAAACAGTCGCCGCCGATGCCGGTGGATTGCGGCTCCACCACACCCAGCACCGCGGCGGCGGCGATGGCGGCGTCCAGCGCATTGCCGCCGGCGCGCAGCACATCCAGCGCGGCGAGCGTCGCCTGCGGCATGGAGGTCGCCGCCATCCCGTTCGCGGCATAGACGGCGCTGCGGCCGGGTGCGTGGAAATCGCGCTTCATCGTTTCACCTGCTCGGTACCAACCATGCGGCCGGCCATGCCGGCCGCCATTCGGCCTACTCCCGCCCCCGCGCGGCCTCCGCCGCGGCGATGCCCTCGGCCACCACCTCGCGCAGCTTCGCCTGCAGGACCGGGTTGCCGCACACCACATGCCCGCTCTCGTAGAAGCCCTCGCCGCCGGCCGGGTCGGTGATCACGCCCCCGGCCTCCCGCACCAGCACGACGCCGGCCGCGATGTCCCACCGGTTCAGCCCGAGCTCCCAGAACCCGTCGTACCGCCCCGCCGCCACCCAGGCGAGGTCGAGCGCCGCCGAGCCGAAGCGCCGCACCCCCGCCACCTGCGGCATCAGCCGCGCCAGCGTCATCGAGAATTCCGCCTTGCGCTGCACCTTCGCGAACGGGATGCCGGTGGCGAACACCGCCTGCACCATGTCCCGCCGGCCGGAGACGCGCAGCCGCCGGTCGTTGAGGAAGGCGCCGACGCCCTTCTCCGCCCAGAACATCTCGTTGCCCGCCGGGTTGTAGATGCAGCCCGCGACCAGCTCCGTCCGCTCCGCGTCGAGCCGCTTCTCCACGCCGACGCTGATCGCCCAATGCGGGATGCCATGGAGAAAATTCGTGGTGCCGTCGAGCGGATCCACCACCCAGCGCCACTCCCAATCGCCCTCCGCCTGGCCGCCCTCTTCCCCGAGGAAGGCCCAGCCCGGCCGCGCCTTCGCCAGCTCCTCCTTCAGCGTCTGCTCGGCGCGGAGATCCGCCTGGCTGACGAAATCCCCCGGCCCCTTGGAGCTGACCTGGAGGTTCTCCACCTCCCCGAAGTCGCGCAGCAGCCGCCGCCCGGCCTTCTGCACGGCCTGCTGCAACACGTTCATGGCGGGCGAGATGCGCGGCGAGACGGCCATCGGATAAGGGTCCTGGAAAGAACGAAGGCCGGTCGGCTGTTTGCCGCCGGCCCGGTTGCGTGCGTGTTTAGGCCGGGGGCGCTGCCCCCAAAAGCCCCCACCGGGGACGATGGGCGACGTATACGTCGCCCCCCGGACCCCTCCATGCGTCAGGAGCCTCCCACCCCCCGTTAAGGGGGGGGGCGGGGGGGGGGGGGCCCCCCCCCCCACCGCCCCAACCGCGGGCCCCCCCCCGCCCCCCCACCCCCCCC
>NZ_JBWXTD010000001.1:100212-119286 GCF_056682175.1 Falsiroseomonas sp. RANM36 | reverse complement strand
TCGCCCTCCGCGTCGCGCACCAGCGCGAAGCCGCGCGCCAGCACGGCGTTGTAGGACAGCGCTTCCAGCTGGCGCGAGGCGCCGGCCAGCGTCGCGCGCCGTTCACGCAGCAGCGCCAGCAGGGGCGCGGCGGAGAAGGCATGCAGCGCGCGCGCGCCGCCGAGGCGCTGCACCTGCCGCGCGAAGGCGGCGCTGCGCCGCCCGTCGAGCAGCGCCACCGCATGGCGGCGCGCGGCAATGGATTCGCGCGGATGCGGCACAGCCAGCGACGCCAGGGAGTCGCGCTTCAGCCGGATGAAGGCGCGCAGCGCATCGGGCAGGCCTGCGCCGGCCTCGTCCACGCGCCGCCGGTATTCCAGCACGCGCGCCGGGATATCCGGCAGGCGCCGTTCCAGGCGCAGCAGCGTCGTCTCCGCCGCGCGCAACTGCCGCGTCGCCGCGCCGCGCAGCCGCGCGCCGGTCTGGTCCAGCGCGGCGAGCAGCTCCGCACGCGCGGGCACCGCCATCTCCGCCGCCGCGGTCGGCGTCGGCGCGCGGCGATCGGCGGCGAAGTCGATCAGCGTCGTGTCCGTCTCGTGCCCGACCGCGGAGATCAGCGGAATCGGACACCGCGCGGCCGCCCGGACCACAATCTCCTCGTTGAAGGCCATCAGGTCCTCGAGGCTGCCGCCGCCGCGCGCGACGATCAGCACGTCGGGGCGGGGGATCGGCCCGTCCGGCGGCAGGCGCCCGAAGCCCTCGATGGCGGCGGCGATGCGCTCCGCCGCACCCTGCCCCTGCACCGGCACGGGCCAGAGCAGGATGCGGCGCGGAAAGCGGCGCGCGATGGTGGTGCGGATGTCCTGGATGACCGCGCCGGCCTCGCTGGTGACCACGCCGACCACGCGCGGCAAGGCGGGCAGCGCGCGCTTGCCCGAGATCTCGAACAGCCCCTCGGCGGCGAGCCGGGCCTTCAGTTTCTCGATGCGCGCCAGCAGCGCGCCTTCCCCGGCATATTCCAGCCGGTCGATCACGAGCTGGTATTTCGAGCGGTCGGCATAGGTGGTGAGCTTGCCGGTGGCGATGACCTCCACGCCGTTCTCCGGCTGCACCGAAAGCCGCGCCACGGCGGATTTCCAAACCACCGATTCCAGCTTCGCGGATTCGTCCTTCAGCGACAGGTAGATGTGACCGGAGGGGTAGCGCTTGCACTCGGTGATCTCGCCGCGCACGCGCACGCGGCCGAAGGCGCCTTCCAGGGTGCGGCGGATGGCGCCGGAGATCTCGGAGACGCTGAATTCGGGAACGTTGGCACCGGAGGCGGGGAGCCCTGGTGCCGGCGGCGTGGTGTCCATCGCCGGACCCTATGCTAGGACGCGCCGGCGCGGAACCTGCCGCGCGGGACGGTGCGGGGTGGCGCGATGCGGGTGCTGGTGGTGGGCGGCGGCGGCAGGGAGCATGCCTTGTGCTGGGCGCTGTCCCGCTCGCCCCTGCTCACGAAGCTGTGGTGCGCGCCGGGCAATCCGGGGATTTCCGACCTCGCCGAATGCGTGCCGGTCGGCGCGACCGACATCCCGGCCCTGGTCCGATTCGCGCGCGAGGAGCGTGCCGACCTCGTGGTGGCCGGGCCGGAGGCGCCGCTGACGCTGGGCCTGGCGGATGCCTGCGCCGCGGCCGGCGTCGCCTGTTTCGGGCCGAGCGCCGCGGCGGCGCAGCTCGAAGGCAGCAAGGCGTTCTGCAAGGACGTGGCCGATGCGGCCGGCGTGCCCACCGCCGCCTGGCAGCGATTCACCGATGCATCGGCCGCGCGCGCCTATCTTCGCGACCGCGGCGCGCCCATCGTGGTGAAGGCGGATGGCCTCGCGGCCGGCAAGGGCGTGGTCGTCGCCGCGACGCTCGCCGAGGCCGAGGCCGCGATCGCCGACATCATGGAAAGCCGCGTGCATGGCGAGGCCGGCGCCACCGTGGTGATCGAGGAATTCCTTCGCGGCGAGGAGATCTCCTTCTTCGCGCTCTGCGACGGCGAGACGGCGCTGCCCTTCGGCGCCGCGCAGGACCACAAGCGCGTCGGCGAGGGCGACACCGGCCCCAACACCGGCGGCATGGGCGCCTATTCGCCCGCGCCCGCCTTCACCGCGGTCCTGGAACAGCAGACGATGCAGCGCATCGTGCTGCCGACATTGCGCGAGATGGCGCGGCGCGGCACGCCCTTCCGTGGCGTGCTCTTCGCGGGGCTGATGCTGACCGAGGACGGGCCGAAGCTGATCGAGTTCAACGTCCGCTTCGGCGATCCCGAATGCCAGGCGCTGCTGCTGCGCCTGCGCTCCGACCTGCTGCCCGCGCTGCGCGCCGCCGCGCAGGGCGATCTCTCGGGCGTGCGGCTGGACATGTCCGACGATGCCAGCCTGGTCGTGGTGATGGCGGCCGAGGGCTATCCCGGCACGCCGCGCAAGGGCACGGAGATCCGCGGCCTGGCGGCCGCCGCCGCGCTGCCCGGCGTGCGCATCTTCCACGCCGGCACCGCGCGCCGCGCGGATGGCGCGATCCTGGCCGATGGCGGGCGGGTGCTCGGCATCGGCGGCACCGCCGCGCCGCGGCGCGCGGCGCGCGACGCGGCCTATGCGGCGGTGGACGCGCTGGACTGGCCGGGCGGCTTCTGCCGGCGCGATATCGGTCACCGCGCATTGTGAAGGAGGCGACGCAGTTGCACAGGCCGCTCATCGCGATCGACGGCTACAATCTCTCGCTCGAACAGGGCACCGGCGTCGCGACCTATGCGCGTGGCCTGTCGCACCGGCTGAAGGCGCTCGGCGCGGAAGTGGGCGTGCTCTACGGCCACCGCTCCTCCGCGGGCAAGGACGGGCTGCTGCGCGAGGTGACCTTCTTCGATCCGCGCGGCGACCTGCCCGGCTGGCGCCGGCCGATGGACGACCTCTCGCGCATGCTGAAGCTGCGCTTCGGCGTGGAGGCGGTGGAGGTGCCGATCGGCAGCGTGGAGACCACCTCGCTCGCCGCCCGCCTGCCGGCCTTCGACCGCATCTGGAACATCCCGAGCCTCTACCGCGCCGCGGTGCTCGGCTTCGGCGCCAGCCACCGCTTCGGCCGCGTGCGCCTGCCCAACGCGCCGAAGCTGATGCACTGGACCTATCCCGTGCCGCTCACCGCCGAGGGACCGAACAAGGAGGCGCTGCCGAACATCTACACCATCCACGACCTGGTCCCGCTGCGCCTGCCCTTCACCACGCTCGACAACAAGAAGCGCTATCTCGGCACGGTGCGCGGCATCGCGGACCGCGCGGCGCATATCGTCACGGTCAGCGAGGCCTCGCGCCGCGACATCGTGACCCTTCTCGGCGTGCCGGAGGAGAAGGTGACGAACACCGGCCAGGCGGTGGAACTGCCCGATGTCGCGAAGCTGAAGCCGGAAGCCCTGGTGCGGGCCGAGCTGGAAGGCTTCTTCGGCCTCCACTGGCAGAAATACTTCCTGTTCTTCGGCGCGATCGAGCCGAAGAAGAATGTCGGCCGCTTGATCGAGGCCTATCTCGCCGCCGGGTCCGAGCATCCGCTGGTGATCTGCGGCAAGCAGGCCTGGAACGCGCATCAGGAACTCGGCCTGCTGTACGAGGACGACCGCCGCGAATTCGTCCCGCGCGGCCCGGTGGAGGGCGTGCAGGGCCTGCAGCGCAAGCTGCGCGACAAGGTGATGCTGATCGACTACGTGCCGGGCCGCCTGCTGACCGGGCTGATCCGCGGCGCACGCGCGATGCTGTTCCCCTCGCTGTATGAGGGCTTCGGCCTGCCGGTGGTGGAGGCGATGCATCTCGGCACGCCGGTGATGACCTCCGACACCTCCTCGCTGCCGGAGGTGGCGGGCGATGCGGCGCTGCTGGTGGACCCGTACGACACGCGCGCGATGGCGGAGGCGATCCAGCGCCTGGATGCCGACGCCGCGCGGCGCGCGGAGCTTGCCGCGCGCGGCCCGCGGCGCGCGGCGACCTTCAACGCGGAGGACTACGGCAAGCGCCTGGCGGAGATGTATGCGCGGCTGGGGATCAGGCTGGGGCCGCCGGCCTAGGGCGGGGGGGGAACACCCCCCCCCGCCCCCCCCGCCCCCCCCCCGCCCCCCCCCCCCCCCCCCCCCCCCCCCCCCCCCCCCCGACCGACCTACGGCCTCAAGCGAGGACGCCCAGCCTCACCCCTTCGCCCGCTCGTAGTAGGACCCATCCTCCGTCTTCACCACGATCTTCTCCCCCGCGGTGATGAACGGCGGCACCATCGTCTTCACGCCGTTGGACAGCACCGCCGGCTTGTAGGAGGAGCTCGCCGTCTGCCCCTTCACCACCGGATCGGCCTCGACCACCTCCAGCACCACCGTCTCCGGCAGGGACATCGCCACGGGCTCGCCCTCGATGAGGCGGACATTCACCGTCATGCCCTCGGTCAGGAAGGGCAGGCGGTCCCCCAGGATGTCCTTGCTGACGAGGGTCTGCTCGTAGCTGACCGGATGCATCAGGACCAGTTGTTCGCCATCGGCGTAGGAGAAGGTGAACTCCTCATCCGCCGTCTCCAGCCGCTCGACGGTGTCGGCGGTGCGCCAGCGCTGGTCCTTCTTCGCGCCGGTCTTCACGTTCCGCATCTCCACCTGGATGACGGCCGCGCCCTTCCCGGGGATCATGATGTTCTGCTTGAGGATGGTGTAGCGCTGGCCTTCGAACTCGATGACCATGCCGGCACGCATCTGGTTGGCCTGCATCTTCGCCATGGCGGGCGGTGTCCTGACGTCGTCTAGGGGTCTGAAGGATCGCGGCGCGCTTACAACGAGGGGGCGGGGAGGGCAAGGCGGAGCGCGTGCTCGGCCCCTTCGGTCGGCCTCTTTCGCCCGGCTAGACGCCCCCATTCCGTGGAGTTAGCAGGTCCAACTGAAGGTGCATCGGAGGGGGATTATGCACGTTTACGAATCTTCGCTGCTTGTGCCGGCGGAAGATTGTAAGATTGCGACCGGGCCGCTCACCGAAAGCCCATGGGCCGAGTTTTGGCTCAACCCGCGCATGCTGCGCGGAACTGATTTTTTGATGCGCTGGTCACAGGGCGTCTGGAGTGAGAAGCGCCTCATCGAGGCCGTTAATGCGACCTCGCAATTCACGGCGCTCCCTTATGGCCCGAGCGGCGTCGCCCCGGAGGAACCCCGCGAGGTTGAACTCTACTTCGAACGCCTAGAAGCCGCCGGGATGGCGGGGCAAAAGCGCCCGGACTTGCTCGTCTTCCGTAAAGAGGATTGCTCCGCGGTCGAGGAGTTGGTGCGTGACATCGGAGGCGAGGCAGAACTGCCATTTACAAGCGATGCCGATCCTCGCATCCGCGCATTGCTCGACCGCTCTATTGTCGCGGTGGAATGCGAGAACAGCCTTTGGCACGCTGCGAAGATGCCCTCGTATGGCAAGCCCCTGGATCAGAAGCGTTTGCGGGATGGCAAGCCGGGCTTACCGAAGAGCGCAGTCCTGCCCACTGTTATCATTAAGGACGAGGATGTTGACCGTCTCGCTGCATGGCAACGTCATCATCGGGTCCCGATCCACGTTTGGCATGTCTTTTACGATCGTGCTTTCGGAATAGCTTTTGACACAGCGCGAGACCTGTTCCGTTCGGGGGAGATCGCCCCGACCATACAGGTATTCCAAGCGCCCGGCGGCGCCACCACCCGGAAGGCGATTTACAAGATTTATTACCACTATGCCTATGAACTCGCTGTTTCCACTCAGGAGCCAGAGTTGATCGCACGTTCGATCGTAGATCGCAACGGCCACGTTCTGCCGTATGTCGCTTTCGATGGTGGACGTTTGGCGCTCAGCGACGCGGCCGTTGATCGCCTCACCCAGATCTCTCAGGAAGACCCTCGCTAATGGCTCGCAGCCCCGCAGGCGCCGCCCTTCCCGTCAGTGGCCCCGCACGCGAAAAGCTGCGCGAAAAGGGACAGTTCTGGACTCCCGACTGGGTCGCAGATGCAATGGTCGCATGGGCTATTCGCGGGCGAGAAGAAATCTTTGATCCTGCCGTTGGCGGCGGCGCCTTTTTTCGTGCAGCCCGGCGTCAGGCTGCGCGAACTGGCCGAGCCGTATCTCTCTCGGGTACTGAAATTGATCCTGCAGCGTTGGCCTCGGGACGCTCCAGTGGCATGTCGGCGGCCGATCTCGACGGAGTGACAATAGCCGACTTCATGGAGGTGGCTTTCCAGCGCCGTTTCAGTGCCATCGTTGCCAACCCACCCTACGTTCGGCATCACCGCTTCGAGCCTAGCTACAAGATGCGGTTGCATGCCTTCGCGAAGGCGCACCTGGGCAGCGATCTTGATGGCCGGGCGGGGCTACATGTGTTTTTCCTCGTGAAGGCGCTTACTCTTCTTGAAGCGGGTGGGCGCCTTGCATTCATCGTGCCGGCTGACACTTGCGAGGGGCGCTTTGCGCCGGCTCTTTGGCGCTGGATCGGTCGTAACTTCCGGATCGAGGGAGCGGCGACGTTCACGCCGGAGGCCTCTCCCTTCCCCGGCGTAGACACGAATGCGATCGTCCTTCTTGTCAGCCGGCTGCCGCCCGCAGCCACTCTCCGTTGGGCTCGAGTGCTACGGGCCGATACCTCGCGGCTGTACGAGTGGATGGCTTCGGATCTGCCGCTATTTGCGGATGGAGACATCGCCGTCTCAGAACGACGTTTGGACGAGGCCATTGCAACTGGCCTAACCCGCGCACCCGTCGAGGAGGCGCCCGGCGATACAGTTCGTCTCGGCGAGATGTTCCGCGTAATGCGCGGGATAGCGACCGGCGACAACGACTTTTTTTTCCTGACGTCAGGCCAGATCCGCTCTCATGGTTTGCCGGGCAACCTCTTTATTCGTGCGATCGGCAGAACGCGCGATCACACGGGGGGTGCCAACCTGACGCTAGCCCATCTCGATGCGCTCGATGCAATCGGTAGGCCCACCTACCTTCTCAGCTTAGACCGCCCGCGCGACAGCGAGTTGCCCGAGCCAGTCCGCCGTTATCTCCGCCTTGGCGAAGAGAAGGGATTGCCGGCCCGCCCCCTCATCGCTCAGCGCAAACCTTGGTTCAGAATGGAGAGGCGCGAGCCGCCGCTTTGGCTTTTCGCCTACCTCGGCCGACGGAGTTGCCGTTTCATCGGGAACTCGGCCGGCGCCGTGCCCCTAACAGGGTTTCTCTGCGTTTATCCGCGTCCAGAGGCTCGACTCAACTTTGAGGCTGCGACCCATGCCCTCAATGACCCGCGCACGCTTGGCAACCTCGCACGCGTTGCAAAGAGCTACGGTGGTGGGGCGCTCAAGGTAGAGCCGCGCAACTTGGAGCAACTCCCCATCCCCCTAGAGGTGTTGCGCGACAACGGTCTCGCGACACGCCAGCAGATGGCTTTGATTTAGTAGGTAGGTTTGCTGTCCCGCACCAGTGATCCGATGTCGTTCCTATGCGCATCGCGCGCAATTCTCCAGCGGATCGGCCGTCAAGCGGCGCGCTGCACCGCGCGCGAGCGCCATGGCGCTGCCAGCATCGCCAGGGCTAAACCATTCCCGCCGCCCCACCCCGCAGCACCCCCCAGGAGGCCCCCATGCCCCTCACGCTGCACTACCTCTCCGGCTCCCCCTACACGTGGCGCGTCCACATCGCGCTGGCGCACAAGGGCATCCCCCACGCCCTCCGCCCCATGTCCTACGATGCCGGCGATTTTCGAGCGCCCGAATTCGCCGCCCTCAACCCGCGCCGGCGCGTGCCCGTCATCGAGCATGACGGCTTTGTCCTCTACGAATCCGCCGCCATCCTCGAATACTTCGAGGACATCGCCTCCACCCCGCCGCTGCTCGCCGCCGATCCGCGCCGCCGCGCCATCCAGCGCCGCCTGGTGCGGGAGGCCGACCAGTATCTCGCCACCCATCTCGAGGAACTGGTCGAGGCCGTGCTCTTCACCCCGCCCGACCAGCGCGACCCCCAGAAGATCGCGGACGCCTGGTCCCACCTCCGCGCCGAACTCGCCCTGTGGGAGACGCTGATCGAGGGCGATTTCCTCGCCGGTGAGTCGTTCAGCGCCGCCGACGCCACCCTCTACCCCCTGGTTGCGCTCGCCCGCCGCATCGCCTCCCGCAACCCTGGACTGATGACCCCCGAAAACCTCGCAGGACCGCACATCGCCGCCTGGATGGCGCGGATGGAGGCCCTGCCGGTCATCCGCGCCACCTGGCCGCCCCATTGGGGCGCCCCGCCCGGCGCCTGAGCGAAGCCGCGGCCCTGTTAGGCCGCGTCCTCCGTCTCCCGAAGCTCCTTCTCCAGGGCCTCCCGGATCAGGCGCTGATACGGCACGCCCCGTGCCGCCGCCTTGCGCTTGATCGCCTCCAGCAGCGCCGCCGGCATGCGCATGTTCACCGTCGCGTCCTTGCGCGCGAATTCGAACCGCGTCGGCCGGAAGGCCCGAAAATCCAGGCCGGAGAGGTCGCCCTCCAGGAAGGCTTCGGCCTCCGCGTCGGTCGTCATCTCAGGCACCGTCTTCGGCTTCTTCATAGCGCCGCACCTCCTCGGCATGCATGTATCGGGCGCTGATCGGCCGGATCAGCAGCACCCCGCCGGCCTCCCGCAGGGTGAAGGCGACGAAGAGCGGCCGTCCCGCCGCGTTGCGCCCCACCGCGATGAAGCGCTGCTCCGCCACCGAATGCCGGATGTCGGGCGCCACGCGCGGCGTGCCGTGGAACAGCGCCTCGATCTCCGTCTGCGAAACTCCGTGCTTCCCGCACTTCTCCCGGTTCCCCGCATCCCAATCGAAGCCGCCGACCCCGATCATCTGGGATGCGCCGCCGTTTTGTCCATACAAATGTCCATGCATTCAGGCTCCCGCAGCGCGCTCCGCCATGCCATCATCCACCGCGCCCGAAAACCTCGGGGAAGGGGACAGCCATGCATGTGGACGGCGCCTGCCATTGCGGCCAGAGACCGTTTGAGAATGCCGGCGGCTGAGGGGCCGCAGGGGGATTTTTCGTCCCGGCTAGGCGGACGGCGCCGCCGATGCTGGTTGCATCGGCAAGCCGGCCAACGACGCAGGGGCGGAAAAGACCCGCGGACCCGACCCGTCCGGTGTTCTCAAACGGTCTCTTAATCACCTATGAGGCCGAGCTCGACCCCGCCGGCATCCTCGTCTGCCACTGCACCGACTGCCAGCGCCTCTCCGGCAGCGCCTTTCGCACCGTCGCGCTGACCCGTCCCGGCGGCTTCCGGCTGCTTACCGGCACGCCCAGCACCTATGTGAAGGTGGCCGAAAGCGGCCGCAGGCGCCTGCAGACCTTCTGCCCCACCTGCGGCTCCCCCATCACCGCGACGGGGGAGGGGGAGGAGCCCAAGGTCCACAGCCTCCGCCTCGGCACCTGCCGCCAGCGGGCGGAGCTCGTTCCGGTCGGCCAGATCTGGTGCCGCTCCGCGCTGCCCTGGCTGGACGACCTGCCCCACGGCATCCCGAAGCGCGAGCGCGCCTAGCCCACCGGCTTCCCGCGCCGGTCGTCAATCGACACGCCGCCGGGTTGATCGAGATCATCTCCTGTCCGTTCAATTCTTCTTATGAAGGGGACATCGCGCGGGCCGCGCGCATCGGCCGGCCCGGCGGAATGGGAGAAGGTCACTGCGATGAAGACCGCTCGCTACGCCCTTGCCGGGGTGCTCGCCGTCGCCCTGCCCGCGATGGCCTCCGCGCAACCGGTCAGGGGGCTCTATCTCGGCGCCGGGATGGGCTTCGACATCCCGCTCGACCAGACGATCGCCGCCTCCGGCCTGGCGGAGGAGAAGCTTACGATCGATTGGGGCACCGGCTTCGCGGGGGTGCTGTCGCTCGGCTACGGCTACGGGAACGGCCTCCGGGCGGAGCTGGAGGGGTCGTACCGCTCCAGCAGCATCGGCAGCATCAGCGGCACCGACGTGGCCAATTTCTCGGGCGGCTCGCAGCGCAGCTACGGGCTGATGGTCAACGGCTTCTATGATTTCCGGCTCGGCGTGGACTGGGTCTATCCCTATCTCGGCGCGGGCCTGGGCTACCAGTGGACCGAACTCGACGACTACCGGCTCGGCCCCGCCGATGGCCGCGCCTTCGGGATGAGCGCATCCGGCACCGATGGCGCCTTCGCCTACCAGGCGATCGTGGGCGCGGCCTTTCCGCTGCGCGCGGTGCTCGGCCTGTCGCTGACGGCGGAGTATCGCTTCCTCGGCACCTTCGGCCACCAGAGCTATGACGGCTACAAGATCAACCCGCGCGGCCGGCGCACCGATGCGCCGCTGACCCTCGAATCGCAGCAGCATTCGATGATCCTGTTCGGCCTGCGCTATGCCTTCGGGGGGCCGCCCCCGGCGCCGTAGCGGCGGCGCCTTCGCGCCGCCCTTGCCCCTGGCGCCGCGCCCGTTGTTCGTGATATGTTCGCGGCGCTCTTTGAAACGGCGCGGGCCGCGCCGCCCATCCGTCCACGGCAGCGTCCGTCAGCCGGCGCGGCGCACCGGCACCTTGCCGCCGCCGCCCGGCGTCTCGGTCACATAGGTCGGTTGCGCCAGGCCGCTGATCCGCCCGCGCAGCCCCTCGACCAGCGCGAGACCCTCCTCCGCCGGCACCCGGAAGCGCGCCGTGCCTGGCGCCTTGTCCAGCTGGTGCAGGTAATAGGGTTTTACGCGACACCGCAGCATCGCCCGGAACAGATTTTCAAGGGCTTGCGCGCTGTCGTTCACGCCGCGCAGCAGCACGGATTGCCCCAGCAGCGGCACCCCCGCCCGCGACAGAAGCCGCAGCGCCGCCGCCGCCTCGTCGGAAAATTCCCGCGCGTGGTTGGCATGCACGCACAGGAAGAAGGCTTTGTCCGAATCCAGCGCGGCCACCAGTTCGTCCGTTACACGCGCCGGATCGGCCACCGGCACCCGGCTGTGCACCCGCACGATCTCCAAATGGGGAATTTGTCCGAAAGCCCGCATCAGCCCCGAAAGCCGCCGCGGCGACAGCATCAGCGGGTCGCCCCCGGTCAGGATCACCTCGCGGATCGCGGGCGTCGCCGCCAGCCAGTCCAGCGCGGCCGACAATTCGGCCTCGGTCAGCAGCCCGCCATCCGGCCCCACCACCTCGCGCCGGAAGCAGAAGCGGCAATAGACCGGGCAGGCCAGCAGCGGCTTCAGCAGCGCCCGGTCCGGATAGCGCCGCACCACCCCCTTCACCGGCGTGAAGGGCGCGTCCGCGGTCGGGTCCTCGATCTCGTCCGGCGCGGTGACCAGCTCCGCCGCATCGGGGATGTATTGCCGCCCGATCGGGTCGTCCGGCGCGCCGATCAGCGCGGCGACGGCAGGCGTCACCGCGATGGCGTAGCGTTCCGCCACGCGCGCGACGGCCGCCTCGGCCGCCGGGTCCAGCAGGCCGGCCGCGACCAGCGCGCGGGCGCTGCGCATCGTGCGGGGCATCGCGTCATCGGGCATGGTTGCGGCCCCTAGCCCGCGAAGCCCCGCCCCGTCCATGCCCCACCCTCCTTGGCACCCCGAAAGCCTCGCCGCCCGGCTGCCCTTCCTGCGCCGCCGCGCCCGCCTCGCCGCCGAGACCCGCGCCTTCTTCGCGGCGCGCGGCTACGCCGAGGCCGAGACGCCCTGCCTGGTCCCCGTCCCGGGCATGGAGGTGCATCTCCGCGCCTTCCGCAGCGAATACCGCCCGCATCTCGGCGCCGGCCGCGCCACGACGCTCTGGCTGCGGACCTCGCCCGAACTGGCGCTGAAGCGCCTGCTCGTCGCCGGCGCCGGCCGCGTCTTCGAGCTCGCCCGCGTCTGGCGGAACGGCGAGCTGAGCCCGCGCCACGCGCCGGAATTCACCATGCTGGAGTGGTACGCCCCCGGCTTGACCCTCGACGGCCTGATGGACGAGACCGAGTTTTTCGTCCGCAGCGTCTGCCCGCGCCATGTCGCGCATGCCGGCATCGCCACCGACCTTGCGCAGCCGTTCGAGCGCCTGTCCTGCGCCGAGGCTTTCGGAAAATACTGCAACGGCCTGAAGATCCTCGATACCGTGGACCCGGCGACCGCCGAGGGCGACGCCGCCGCCCTCCACGCCGCCGCCCGCGCCGCCGGCCTCGACCTCCCCGAGGGCCTCGGCTGGGAGGACGCCTTCTTCCACCTGCTCCTGACCCATGTGGAGCCCCGCCTCGGGCGGGACCGCGCGACCTTCCTCACCCACTGGCCCGCCCCGCAGGCCGCGCTGGCCCGCCGCGACCCGGCCGATCCCCGTGTCGCACTGCGCTTCGAGCTGTTCGTCGCCGGCCTGGAGCTTGCCAACGCCTTCGACGAGCTGACCGACCCCGCCGAGCAGCGCGCCCGCTTCACTCGCGACGTCGCCGCCCGCAAGCAGGAAGCCGGCGAGGAAGGCTGGGAGGTGGACGAGGACTTCCTGGCCGCCCTCGACCACGGCATGCCCGCCGGCAGCGGCATCGCGCTCGGCTTCGACCGCCTGGCGATGCTCGCCAGCGGCGCCGAGCATATTCAACAGGTTCTGTGGCTGCCCTCGGACGTCACCTGAGCGCGCCCAAAACTTCCGCCTCGCGCTCCGCCGGCCAGGCGTAGAAGGTGAAGATGTAGGGGTCGGAGGCGCCGAACACCGTCGGGTCGCTCGACGCCACCTGCATCGTCGCCGGATCGAAGGCGGCGAAGGGCTGCATCGCGCCGCGCAGCCAGAAGCCGAGCGCATAGCCGAGCCCGGCCAGCATCGCCGGGATATCCCGCGTGGCGCCGCGCCGGTGCCGCTCCTCGATCTCCAGGCTCAGCAGCGGGCGGCAGCGGGCCAGCGTGTCGCGCGCCCCCTCCAGCACCTCCTGCTCGGCGCCCTCGGCATCCACCTTCATGTGGCGGAGGTCGGCGAGGCCCAGGCTGTCGAGCGTGATCACCTCCACCGGATATTGCCGGGTGGCGATGCCCTCGAACTCGGCATAGTCCTTGACCAGGCTCGCCCACTGCTCGATGGCGCCGCTCGCCGGCACCGGCACGCTGAGCGTCAGACGCCCCGGCGCCGCGCCCAGCGCCTCCGGCCGCAGCGAGACGTGCGGCGGGATGGCGCCGTACTCCGCCAGCACCGCCGCGCGCAGCCGGGCGAAGGCGGCGGGCAGCGGCTCGAAGGCGATCACCCGCGCGCCGGGCAGCCGCGCGAAGGGCAGGGTCAGCAGCCCGTCATGCGCCCCGACATCCACGATGCTTCCCGCACCGCGCCAGAGACGGGTGTGGAAGCCGGTCTCATCCACGGGGATAGGCTCCCCCGGTCACCGGGTCGCAGGGCGGGTCGGGCGTCGCCTGGATCGCGCGCTCCGCCCGCAGCTGGTCACCGGGCCGCCCGGTCAGCTGCTCGGGCGGGTCGCCCGGCGGGTAGGCGCCGACCACCAGCAGGTCGGGCGACTGGCCGAGGTTGCAGTGCCCCGTCCCGGCCGGCAGCACCACCACGTCCCCGGCCCCGAGATCGATCGTGACCCCCGCCTCGCCGCCCAGCCGCATCCGGACCTGACCGGCGGCGATGGCGAGCGCCTCATGCGTGTTGGGGTGGTAATGCTCGAATTCGTGCAGGCCGTTGCGCCAGGCCGGCGGCCAGCCATTGCCGGCGAAAAGGGCCTCGGCCGCCGCCGGGTCGTCGGGCGGCAGGGCGGCGCGGTGCAGCAGCACGGGCAGATGCGGGTTGTTCGGGATCTCGCCCCCGGTCGGGAGCATGAGCAGTTCCGCCCCGTCGGGCCGCTTCTCGTGCATGGGTCGCCTCCGCTTGTCCTGCGGAGGTTAGCACGGCCCGCGGGGCGCGGGCTGCCGGCGCGTCAGCGGCCGAGCGTCTCGGCCAGGCGCTGGTGCTGCAGCACGTGGGGGGAGGGCGCTTCGGCCACTTCCTGCATCGGCTGGCCCTGCGCGGTCAGGATGCGGGTGCCGTGCGGGCGGTTGTAGATGAAACCGTAGGTCGGATAGACGCGGCCGAAGCTGTCATTGTTCCAGCCGACCTGCACGCGCACCGCGGTCCAGTCGTTGCGGTCGGAGACGTCGATCACCGTCACGCCCCGCATCACGGTGCCGCTGCGGATGCCGGGCCCGGCCCAGTTGGAGTGGTCGATCAGGATGGTGCGGTCGTTCACGACACGGCTGACCACCGCGACATGGCCACGCCGCATCCCGCCCGAGGACTTGAAGGCCAGGACCGAGCCGCGCTCCGGGGCGTTGCCGCGGGCATAGGCGCCGGCGGCGTTGTACCACCAGAGCCGGGCGTCCCCGCTGATCTGCATACCGGTGGCCATGCGGGCGAAGGGCACGCAGGACAGGCCGGAGCTCTGCGCCACATGCAGGATCGGCGTCCCGCCGGTGGCCTGGCCGCGGAACGAGACCGGGGTCACCGTGCCATCGCGGCCGGCCGGCCGCGCAGCCGCCTGGCGGGGCGCCGTGGCGCGCGCGGCGGGCGGGCGGGCCGCGCTGCGCTGCGGGGATTGGACATTCTGCGCGCTGGCACTGCGGTTCTGTTGCTGCCCGGCCGCCTCCGCCGCCGACCCCACGGCGGTTGCGACAAGGATGGCGAACCCACAAGCCAGCGCGCGTCCTGCCCGCATCCGGATACCCCCTGCCTCAGTTCCCCACGGACCCCGTAACGGAACCGTGAGAGTGGGGTATCCGCCAGTTTCCCGGCCTGCCAATCCGGCAGAGCGTTACATCCGGAAATCTGGCGTGATTCGTTCATCGCGCCTGTGGATGATCTCCGCCGCTAGGGAGATGATCCTAGAATGAAACCCGCAACACCTCAGCGACACAGTGTTGCGGCATGGATGCAACAGGCGAAACGCGCGAAACAGACTCGAAACGCAGCGACCGCATGGCTGTCATGTGCGCATGTGATGAAACGGAAACGATTCTCGCCGGACGCGCGAGGCGCCCGGCGGATCCGCAACCTGTCGGCTCACTTGCAGGCGGTGATCATGATCTCCACCAGGTGGCGCGGATCGGCCATGTTGGCCTGCACGCAGGCGCGCGCCGGGCGGCCGGCATCGCCCAGCCACTCCACCCAGACCTTGTTCATGGCGTCGCGGTCGCGGATGTCCTTCAGCCAGATCTGCGCCTGCAGCATCCGGGTCTTGTCGGTGCCGTTGGCCTCGAGCGCCGCGTCGATCTTCGCGACGACCTCGCGCGTCTGGCCGGCGACGTCCTTCGAGAGATCGTCGGCCGTCAATCCGGCGAGATAGACGAAATTATGATACTCGACGGAGCTCGAAAGAATCTGGTTGCTGCCCTGGCGGGTGATCTTGGACACGGCGCGGACCTCCTGGAATTGGCGCGCCGGCGTTTTAGGACCGATCGCGCCCGGCTGGAAACCGCCCGCCCGCCGGGTTCAGGCGACCGCGTAGCTGCTGCCCGAGGCCGCGGCGCCGATCATCGCCTCGAACACCGCGACGCCGTGGATCGCTTCCTCCACCGGCAGCGGATAGGCCGCGCCGCCCGCCGCGGCGGCGGCGAAGGCTTCGAGCTCGGCGGCCTCGATGTCGGTCTTCGGGAATTCCCTGACCCAGCCCTCCCCCTCGACGGGCGAGACGCTCAGCCGCTCATGGCCGAGCAGCTCCGCCATGCCCCGCGTGCCGAACAGCGCCACGCGCCAATGCCGCGGCGCCAGCGCCAGCGTGGCGAACCCGACCGTGGCGCCGCTCTCCAGCACGCCGAGCATCGCCGTCGTGTCGTCGATGGTCTGCGAGACGCGCGCATGGCTGCGCACCGTCACCTCGCGGAAGCGGCCGGCCAGGTTGATGATCATGTCCACCATGTGGATGCCCATGCCGCCCATGCCGCCGAGCGGGCTCTCGGCGCGGTCGGCGCGCCACATGCCGGGCTTGTAGCCGAGCGCGCCGGGACCGCTGAAATGTCCCTCGACATGCAGCAGCGTGCCGAGTGCGCCCTCCGCCAGCAGGCGCTTCATCTCGGCCACCGCCGGCAGGAAGCGGCGGTTGTGGCCGAGCGCCATCACCACCCCGGCCGCGCGGCAGGCGGCGACGGCGGCCTCGGCGTCCTGCTTCGCCAGGGTGAAGGGCTTCTCGACGAAGACATGCTTCCCCGCCTTCGCGGCCGCGATCACCTGCGCGGCGTGCTGCCCATGCGGGGTGGCGAGCACCACGGCCCGCACGGCGGGATCGGCCAGCACCGCCTCGTAGCTGGCGTGCAGGCGGATGCCCTTCTCGGCGGCGTAGTCGCGCGCCTTCTCCGGCGTGCCGGTGCAGCCGGCGACGAAGCGAACGCCGGCCCCGTTCCTGCCCTGCACGCTGTCCACCAGCACCCGGCCCCAGCGGCCCATGCCCACGATCGCCGCATCCAGCATCACGAAACCCCTTTCACGACCGTCCCGCCGGATCGGGCGGGGCCGTTTCCAAAGCATCCTGCATGGCCTGGAGCCGCCACAGCCCCCAGGCGAAGGCGGCGAGGAACAGCCCGACCGCCGCCAGCGTCGGGATGCGCAGCCCGAAGGCCTCCCCGGCGGCACCCAGCGCCAGCGCGCCGATCGCGGGAAAGGCGCGGGTGATCAGCCCCCAGAGGCTCAGCATCCGTCCGCGATAGACCGGATCGGTCGCGGCCTGGATCAGCGTCTGCACCGTGATCCCCTGCACCGAGGCGGAGGCGCCGATCAGCGCCGCGCTCAGCATGCCGAGGGGGAAGAAGCCGGTGGCAACGAAGCCCGCCGTCGCGCCCGCCTGCGCCAGCCCGGACCAGACCGCGAGCCGCGTCGTCCCGGCCAGCTTGCCGCGGCTGGCCACCCAGAGCCCGGCGGCCAGCGCGCCCACCCCGAAGCAGGCGGTGAGCACGGCCAGGCTTTCCGCGCCGAGGCCGTAGATCCGCTCGACGAAGGGCGGCAGCACTTCCTGGACGCCGCGCAGCAGCATCGCGGTGACCGCGGCATAGAGCAGCAGCGACCCGAGCCCGACATGCCGCGCGGCATAGTGCACGCCGTCCGCGACATCGGCCCAGATGCCCGCCTTGCCGCCATGGCCGCGCCGCTCCGCCACCGCGATGTTCAGCATCAGCAGCGTCAGGCCGGAGATCAGGTAGCCCACGGCATTCGCCGCGATGGCCGGCACCACCCCGAAGGCGGCGATCACCGGGCCGGCGATGGCCGGGCCGACGAAGCGGGCGACGGCGAAGGTCAGCGAATTGGCCGCGACGGCGGCCGGCAGGTCGGCGCGCGGCACGATCCCCGGCATCAGCGTCTGCCGCGCCGGCTGCGCGAAGGAGCCCGCGATGCCGCTCAGCACCTCCAGCGCAAGCAGGATGCCGATGGTCATGTGGCCGCTGGCGGTGATGCCCGCGACCGCCGCGGCCTGCAGCGCGATCGCCACCTGGGTCCAGATGGCGAGCTTCACCCGGTCCACCCGGTCCGCCACCGCGCCGGCCAGCGGGCTGATGACCACGGCCGGCGCCAGGTCGCAGAAGGCGACCATGCCGACCCAGAAGGCGCTGCCGGTCAGCTCCCAGGCGAGCCAGGAGACGGCGATGCGCTGCATCCAGAGGCCGGTCCAGGCCACCATCGAGCCGCCGAAGAAGATGCGGCTGTCGCGGTGGGAGAGCGCGCGGGAGAGGGCGCCCCGCGTGGCCATGCCGCGGCGGGCCTACCGTCCGGCCGCCTGCCCGCCTGCCTGCCTGCCTGCCTGCCCCTGGCGCAGGCAGTCCTGGATCATCTGGTCGCGGGTGAGCTGCGCCGAGGCGCGGTCGTTCTCCGCGCGGCTGTAGGGGGCCACGGTGATAGTGCCGCGGCCGCTTTCCGTCTCGTCCATGCGCATGGTCTGGCCGCGCTCGCGGAACTGCACCACGCGCGTCGCCTCGGCCCGGCAGGCGGCGAGGCGGGCATCCTGGTCGCCGCGCGGCGCGCCGCCGAAGGGGACGTCCACCCGCGCGTTCTGCAGGCGCGCCGAGTCGCAGGCGGCGAGCAGCAGCAAGGGCAGCAGGACAAGGGCGGAGCGCGACATCTTCTGGGACTTTCGGCGCGGATATGGCTCAGGCGGAAGCCCGTTCGGGCAGGCCCCGCGACAATAGCCTCCGAAGCTGCTCCGCGTCGAACCTGGCACCCGGATCGAGCGGCATCGCCGCCGCGGCGCGCAGCAGCGCCGGGTGCAGCTCCACCCCCTCGGCCGTGACGTCGAACATGCCCGCCAGCCACTCCGCGCGCGCCATCACCTCCACCAGCGCCAGCAGCCTGAGGCAGAGCGCGAGGCCCGCCAGTGTGCCGAGGCCCGCGCCGCGATCGACCGCCTCCGCCCAGCAGCGGGCGTCGCGGTCGGCGATGGCCAGCACCGTCGGCTCGGCTTCGGCGCGGCGGAACACCAGCGTCCGTGCCGGCCCCCACCGCCCGGCAGCCGCCCTCGCGCGGGCGGCGTCCCAGGCGGCGAGCAGCGCCTCCGGCCGCACCGCGGGCAGGCGCTCGGGCGGGCAGGGAATGGCGTAGGCGAGGGCGCCATGCGCGTCCTCCGCCACCCGGATCGCGGTATCGGGCATCGCGGCAATGTGGGGCGGCGGCCGGTTCGGCGCCAGGGCCGGGGCGACTTCGCAAGGCTGGCCTGCCGCCGCATGATTGCGTGCATGGAGCCGAACCGCCTGACCGCCACCGAGGCCGCCCGCGCGATTGCCGCCGGCCGCCTCTCCCCCGCCGCGCTGATGGAGGCCTGCCTGGCGCGCGCCGCCGCGCGCGAGCCGGCCGTGAACGCCTTCGTCCATCTCGATCCCGCCCAGGCGCGGCGCGGCGCGGCGAAGGCCTGGCCCGGCCCGCTGCACGGCATCCCCTTCGGTGTGAAGGACGTGCTGGACACGGCCGACATGCCCACGGGCTACGGCTCTCCGATCTGGGCCGGCTGGCGGCCGCGGGGGGGGGGGGGCGGGGCGGGGGGGGGCGGGGGGCTCGGCTCGCTCTCCGGCAATGCCGGCTGGGGCGCGCTGATCGGTGCCGGCGTCGGCGGCGCCAGCGGCTACCTGATCGACCGCAACCGCTAGGACTGATCCCGATCGGGGGGGGGGGGGGGGCCCCCCCCCCCCCGGGGGGGGGCGCCGGCGGGGGGGGGGGGGCCCGCCGCGC
>NZ_JBWXTD010000001.1:18589-100112 GCF_056682175.1 Falsiroseomonas sp. RANM36 | reverse complement strand
CCGGCCGACATGCCCCCGGGCTACGGCCCCCCGAGCGGGGCGGGCGGGCGGCCGCGCGGCGATTCCGCCGCCGGGGCCGCGGCGCGCGCCGCGGGGGCGGTGATCATGGGCAAGACCGTGACCACCGAGTTCGCCACCCGCCATCCGGGTGCCACCGCCAATCCGCGCAATCTCGGGCATACGCCCGGCGGGTCCTCCTCCGGCTCGGCGGCCGCGGTCGCGGACTGCATGCTGCCGCTCGCCTTCGGCACCCAGACGGCGGGCTCGATCGTGCGGCCGGCGGCCTATTGCGGCGTGGTCGGCTACAAGCCGACCTATGGCGCGCTGCACCGCGCGGGCATGAAGGTGATGAGCGAGAGCCTCGACACCATCGGCGTCATGGCCCGCTCCGTCGCAGATTGCGCGTTGGCGATGGCCGCGATGACCGGCCGGACCCTGGGCGACCCGGAGGCGAAGCCGGACCGCGCGCCGCGCCTCGGCCTGACGCTTGGCCAGGAGCCGGGGAAGGCGGCGCCGGAGACGGTGGCGCTGCTGCAGCGCGTGGCCGACCAGGCGCGCAAGGCCGGCGCGGAGGTGGTGGAGTTCGCCCTGCCGCCCGAACTGCTGAAGGCCGCGGAGACGCATCCGGCGCTGATGAACATGGAGACGGCGCAGTCCCTCGCCTGGGAGCTGAACGAGGCGCGGGCGCAGCTCTCGGAGGTGCTGGTCGAGAAGCTGGACTGGGCGCGGGGCCTGCCGATGTCGGCCTTCCGCGAGGCGCGGCTGGCGCAATCCGCCGCGAAGCTCGCCTTCCCCCGCGCGACCGAGGGCCTGGATGCGCTGCTGACGCCGAGCGCGCCGGGCGAGGCGCCGGAGGGCCTGGGCTGGACCGGCGACCCGGCCTTCAACCTGCTGTGGACGACGCTGTGGGGGCCGAACGTGACGGTGCCCGCCGGCACCGGTCCGAAAGGGCTGCCGATGGGCGTGCAGCTGGTGGGCCGCATCGGCGAGGATGCCGCGGTGCTGGGCTGGGCGCGGTGGCTGCAGGCGGCGATGGGGTAGGGGGGGCGGATCAGGCCGCGGCGCGCGCGCTCTGGCCGAGCGCATCGCGGAAATAGGCGTCGGTCGAGACGCAGTAGTCGCGGAACAGCCGCGCGGCCCGCTCGATCGGCTCCCCGTCCGGCAGCGTGGCGGGCGGCGTGCCGTTGCGCAGGCGCTGGAAGGTTTCCTCGTACATCGCCATGGTCTGGAGCGTCTTGCGGCTGTTGCGCGCCGCGACGCCATGCGCCATCCGCCCGCCGAAGCCGGCCTCGCGTTCCGGTGCCGAGAAGAACCGCCAGGACTTCGCGGCGAAGAGCTTGTAGTGCGCGGCGACCACCTCGAACCCGAGCTCGTCGCCCTGCGCGTCGAGGTCGAGGAGGTTCGGCAGCAGCGCCCGGATCGCATCGAGCTCGGCGATCAGCGCGAGCGCCGGGGAGGGCTTGGCGGCGACGTCCATGGCACGGCTCCTGATCGGAAACGATCAAGAACTGACCGCAAATACTGCCCAAGTCACGTCAAGTTTCGTCGGCGTTTGTTCGATCCGTCGCCGTCCGGAGCCGCCCTACCGCTTGCCCGCGTATTCCGGCAGCGCCTTCAGCGCGTCCGTGGTGTCGAAGTCGCGCAGCACCGCGTCGTTCGCCATCTCCACCTCGACCAGCCGGTCCGCATGCTTCGCGGCCAGGTGCCGCGCACCGATGTCGCCGCTGATGGCCAGCATCTCGGGCAGGAACTCGCGGGCCCAGAGCATCGGGTTGCCCTGCTTGCCGCGATAGGTCGGCTGGACCAGGGCGCGGCCTTCCTCGGGGTCGAAGGCGGCGATCAGGCGGTCCAGCATCTCGCCGCTCACCAGCGGCATGTCGCCGAGGCAGATCAGCACGCCCTCGGCCTCCGGCGGCACGGCGCGCAGCCCGGCCTTGAGCGAGGCGGAGAGACCCTCGGCATAATCCTCGGCATGGGCGAGCAGCACGGCGCGCCCGGCCAGCGCCTCCTCCACGCGCTCGCGCTCATGGCCGGTCACGACGATCACCGGCCGCGCGCGGGAGGCCAGCACGTTGTCCACGACGCGGGCGATGATCGGCACGCCCTTGTTGTCGGGCACCAGCAGCTTGTTCAGCGGCGCCATGCGGCGGGAGCGGCCGGCGGCCAGCACCAGCGCGCAGACCTGGCGCGCGCGGCGCGGCGCGATGGGGGAGACGGGCGTGCGCGGGGCTTCCGCGCGCGGCAGCGGGCGCTGCTCGATCTCCTTCAGCAGCCCGCCGACGCCCATGCCCATGATGTGCTTCGCCGTCACCCGCTCGCCGGCGAAGAGGCGCTGCAGCACCCAGTCGAAGCCGTTGAGCTTCGGGCGGCGCGCGCCGCCGGGCAGCACCAGGGCCGGCACGTCGCCCAGCCGGCCGAGGCAGATCAGGTTGCCGGGGTCCACCGGCATGCCGAAATGCTCGATCGCGCCGCCGGCGCGCACGATCGCGACGGGGCCGACATCGCGCCGGTCCACCACGGCGGAGGCGCCTGCGATCAGCAGCAGCTGCGCGCCCGCCTTGCGGAGCCTGGTAAGCGCGTCGGCGACCGCCGCGTCCTCGTGCCGCACGCGTTCCACCGGCAGCATGGTTCCGAGCAGCGCCTCGACGCGGGCGGTGGTCGCCTCCACCGCGCCTTCCATCACGCTTTCCTTCACGCCGGGCAACTCGGTGAGCACCAGCCCGACCGAGAGCGGGCGGAAGGGCCGCACGGCGAAGGTCGAGCGGCCGCGCAGCATCGCCTCGATCACCGAGAGCACGGTGCCGGGTACGGCGAAGGGGATGATCTTGATGGTCGCCAGCATCTCCTTCGCGCCGACCACGCTGCGGTCGGGCAGGGTGGCGACGGTGACGCTCTCATCCACCTGGTTCAGCCGGTCGATCAGCGCCGCGTCCACCGTGAAGAGGCCGGCGCTTTCCGCGAACAGGTTGACCCGCCCGGTGGAGGCGCGGGAGCGCGCGAGCAGGGGGGCCATCAGCGCATTGGCGATGCGGTCCGCGGCCTCGTCCTCCGGCACGTCGCCGGCCTCGAGCCGCGCGGCGATCACCTCGCGGCGGCCGGCTTCCTTCAGCGCGGCGAGTGCGGCCTCGTCCAGCACGGTGCCCTTCTTCAGCACCTTGCCCGGCAGGCGGACGGTGTGGGCAAGGACGGCGCCGCGCGCCTCGTCGAGCGGGGTGGGGCCGAAGATCATGATTGCGCTTTCATCTTCGGCCCGCCCCTGCGTGCTGAAACGACCTGGGCGAGGATGGAGACCGCGATCTCGGGCGCCGTCACGGCGCCGATGTCGAGGCCGACGGGCGCATGGATGCGGGCGATCTCGGCCTCCGTCAGCCCTGCCTCGGTCAGCCGCGCGACGCGTTTGGCATGGGTGCGGCGGCTGCCGAGGGAGCCGATGTAGAAGGCCGGGCTCTTGAGCGCGACCTCCAGCGCGGGATCGTCGAGCTTCGGGTCATGCGTCAGCGTGACGACCGCCGTGCGCACATCCGGCGCGAGCGCCGCCATCGCCTCGTCGGGCCAGTCGGTGGAGATCGTCACGCGATCGCCCATCCGCTCCTCGGTGGCGAAGGCGCGGCGCGGGTCCACGACCGTGACGGCGAAGCCGAGCGGCAGCGCCATCGGCACCAGCGCCTGCGCGATGTGCACGGCGCCCACCACGATCAGGCGCAGCGGCGGGTTCTGCACATCCACGAACCACTGCGCGTTGCCGACCGTGACGGTGCGGGAGGCGTCGTCATGCAGCGCCGCCTGCGCGGCCTCCGCCAGGTCCGGCGGCGTCGCATCCTCGGGGAACAGCAGCTGCGCGCCGTCCGGCAGCCGGGTGAGCAGCGCGACGGGGCGCTTGGCGGCGCGCGCCGCACGCAGGCGCTGGAGCAGGTCGGGCGTCATCCGAGCTTCTCGACAAAAACCTTCAGCTTGCCGCCGCAGGCGAGGCCCACTTCCCAGGCGCGCTCGTCGCTGATGCCGAAATCGAGAAGCTGCGGCGTGCCGC
The DNA here is from genome assembly GCF_056682175.1 of Falsiroseomonas sp. RANM36. Classification (NCBI taxonomy): domain Bacteria; kingdom Pseudomonadati; phylum Pseudomonadota; class Alphaproteobacteria; order Acetobacterales; family Roseomonadaceae; genus Falsiroseomonas; species Falsiroseomonas sp. RANM36. The sequence continues at coordinate 96,085 of NZ_JBWXTD010000001.1, read as the reverse complement.
TCGCCATGGTCTGCTTCGCCACATCGGCGACCGCGCCCTCGATGCAGCCGCCGGAGACGCTGCCGGCGATCCGGCCCGACTGCGTCACGGCCAGGCGCGATCCGGCCGGGCGGGGGGAGGAGCCCCAGGTCTCCACCACCGTCGCCAGCGCGACGGTCTCGCCCTGGTCGAGCCACTCGGCGGCGACGCCGAGGATGTCCTCCGAGTCCGATGCCGTCATGCGGAAAACTCCCTCCCGCGCCCCGCCTGCCGATCCGACAGTGCCGCCACCAGCTCGCGCAGGCTGGCGAGATTATGCACCGGGCGGAATTCGTCCACATGCGGCAGCATCGCACGGATGCCCTGCGATTTGGGTTGGAAGCCGGCGTAGCGCAACAAGGGATTGAGCCAGACCAGCCGCCGGCAGGATTTTCGGAGCCGCTCGGTCGCGTCCGCCAGACCCTTCGCGCCTTCGCGATCGAGCCCGTCGGTGATCAGCAGCACCACCGCGCCCTGGCCCAGCACGCGCCGCGCCCAGAGCCGGTTGAAGTTCTCGAGCGATTCGCCGATGCGCGTGCCGCCCGACCAGTCGGGCACGTTGTGCGCCACCATCTCGAAGGCGGCCTCGGGATCGCGGTGGCGCAGCTGGCGCGTGACATTGGTCAGCCGCGTGCCGAACAGGAAGCTGTGCACGCGGTCGCGATCGTTCGTCACCGCATGGATGAAGTGCAGCAGGATCTGCGCGTAGCGCGACATCGAGCCCGAGATGTCGCAGAGCACCACCAGCGGCGGCGTGCGCGTCACGCGCCGGCGCCGCGCGATGTCCAGGATCTCGCCGCCGGTGCGCAGGCTCTCGCGCACGGTCAGGCGCAGATCGGCGTGGGTGCCGCTGCGGGAGGCGCGGAAGCGGCGCGTCGGGCGCGCATCCAGCGGCAGTACCAGCTTGCGGATCTCGTCTTTCGCCGCGGCGATCTCCTCGGCCGACATCGCCTCGAAATCCATCGCCTGCAGCCGCTCGCGGTCGCTGACGGTGAAGGTGACGTCGAGTTGTTCCTCGGGTTTCGGCTCCTGCGGGGGCGGCTGGTCCTTGCGGTCGCCGCGCATGGCTTCGGCGAGGCGTCGCGACGCCGGAGACGGCTTCGGCGGCTCCTTGAAGCCGTCGAGCATGGCCATCGCGGCGGCGTGCTTCCCGGCCTCGGGATCGCGCCAGAACAGGCCGAAGGCGTGGTCGAACAGCAGGAAGTGCTCGTGCCGGTGGACCATGGTGGCGCGCAGCGCGGCCTGCACCTGCGCCTTCTCCCCGAGGTCCACCGCCTCCAGCGCCGCGGCGCCGGAAAGGATCTCCGAAGGTCCGACAGGCAGCCCCGCGCGGCGCAGCAGGCGGCCGAAGGAGACGAGGTTCGCGGCCAGCGCGCCGCCGGCATCGGTCGAAGGCAGCTGCAGCGCCGCCTTCGGCGGGATCATGGGGTTGCGGCCTTCGCGTCCGCCACCAGCCGCGCCGCCTCGGCGCCGCGGATCTTGGCGATGTCGTCCTGGTATTTCAGCAGCGCGCCGAGCGTCTCGTCCACCAGCGCCGGCTCGAGCTCCCGCGCGTCCAGCGCGGCCCGCGCGCGGGCCCAATCGATCGTCTCGGCCACGCCGGGGGGCTTGAAGGTGTCGCCCTGGCGCACGGCCTGGACGAAGGCGACCACCTGGGCGGAGAGCCGGTCCCCCACGCCCGGCGCGCGCAGCTTCAGGATCGCGCGTTCCCGCGCGGCATCCGGATAGTCCACCCAGTGATAGAGGCAGCGGCGGCGGATCGCGTCATGCACCTCCCGCGTGCGGTTCGAGGTGATGACCACCACCGGCGGCACGGCGGCCTTCACCGTGCCGAATTCGGGGATGGAGATCTGAAAGTCCGCAAGGATCTCCAGCAGGAAGGCCTCGAAGGGCTCGTCGGCGCGGTCGAGCTCGTCGATCAGCAGCACCGCCGGCTCGCCTTCCAGCGCATCCAGCAGCGGGCGGGACTGCAGGTAGCGGCGGTCGTAGATGCCCCGCTCCAGCGCCGCCCGGTCGCCCGCCTCGCCGGAGGCCTCCGCCAGGCGGATCGCCATTAGCTGGCGCGCGTGGTTCCACTCATAGGCGGCCGAGGCCAGGTCCATGCCGTCGTAGCATTGCAGCCGCACCAGGCGGCGCGGCAGCTCCGCCGCCAGGACCTTCGCGATCTCGGTCTTGCCGGTGCCGGGCTCGCCCTCGAGGAACAGCGGGCGGCCCATGCGCAGCGCCAGGTGGACCGTGGTGGCGAGCTGGCGGTCCGCCACATAGCCACCGGCGGCCAGAAGCTGCCGGGTCTCCTCGACCGAGGCCGGGACCATGCCCCTCAGCCCGCCGCGAAGAGCAGCAGCAGCACCACCAGCATCGCGCCCAGGCCGAACCAGACCTGGACCGGCAGGCCCATGAACTCGAAGGCCAGCAGCCGGCTGACCTGGCCCTGGCGGGGCCGGGGCCCCCCGCGGCGGGGGGGGGGGGGGGGGGGGGGGGGGGCCGCGGGCGCCGCGCCCCCGGGGGGGGGGGGCGGGGCCACCTGCGCGGCGAAGCGGTCGAAGAACTGGTCGGCCATGGACTTGGCGGTGCTGTCGATCAGCCGCGCGCCGAGCTGGGCCATCTTGCCGCCGACCTGCGCCTTCACGTTGTAGCGCAGGACGGTCTCGGCCGGCCCGACCGCCTCCAGCGCGACATCGGCGCCGCCCTTGGCGAAGCCCATCGCGCCGCCCTGGCCCTCGCCCGAGATGGTGTAGGACTCGGGCGGGTTGATGTTCGACAGCGTCACCTTGCCGCCGAAGCGGGCGGACATCGGGCCGAGCTTCACCGCCACCTTGGCCTGGAACTGGTCGTCCCCGATGCGCTCCACGCTCTCGCAGCCCGGGATCGCGGCCTGCAGGACGGCGGGATCGTTGAGCGCCTCCCAGACGCGCTCGCGGGGGGCTGCGATGCGCCGCTCGCCGGTCATCTCCATCGTATTCGGTCCCTCGATCAGGTCGGGGCGCTAATTACGTGCTGTGGCGCCGCGGGGAAAGGGCAGGTGCCGCGCCATCGTGACCTTCCGGCCCGGACGGGCTAAGCCCGCAACCGGGGCAGGGGTCTGTCGGAGCGGGTTGGATGCGGTTTCGGGGACGGCGCGCGAGGGGCGGACTGCTGGGCGGGCTGTTGGCCGCCGGGGCGGCGATGCTGCCGGGCAGTGCCTCGGCGGCGGGGATTTCCGGGTCGGAGCTGTCGCTGCTCTGGGCCATTCCCTTCGTCGGGATCCTGCTTTCCATCGCCCTGATGCCGCTTTTCGCGGCGCATCTCTGGCATCACCACTACGGCAAGATCGCCGCCGCCTGGGCGGCGCTGCTGCTGGTGCCGCTGGCCTCGGCGCATGGGCTGGGCGCGGCCTGGTACGAATTCGCCCATGTGATGGTGCTGGAATACGTGCCCTTCATCGCGCTGCTGCTGGCATTGTATACGGCCGGTGGCGGGGTGCTGCTGAAGGGCTCGCTGGTCGGCACGCCCACCACCAACACCGCGCTGCTGGCGGTCGGGACGGTGCTGGCCAGCCTGATGGGCACGACGGGTGCCGCGATGCTGCTGATCCGCCCGGTGATGCGCGCCAACGCCTTCCGCCGGCAGAAGACGCACACCTTCGTGTTCTTCATCTTCCTGGTGGCCAATATCGGCGGCAGCCTGACGCCGGTGGGCGACCCGCCGCTCTATCTCGGCTTCCTGCGCGGCGTGTCCTTCTTCTGGCCGACCACCCACCTTTTCGGCGAGTTCCTGTTCTGCGCCGTGGTCCTGCTGGCCATCTACTGGCTGCTCGATACCTGGGCCTGGACGCGAGAGCGGCCGGTGGTGCCGGATGCCGGGCCGAAGGAGAAGCTCGGCATCGAGGGCTGGCTGAATGTCTGGCTGGTGGTGGCGATCGTCGCGGTGGTGATCGCGATGGGCTATGTGCGGCTCGGCCACATGTACGTGCTGGGCCAGCGCATGGAGGTCGAGCGTGTCGCCGGCATCCTGCTGTTCCTGGCGATCACGGCCGTCTCGGTGCGGTTCACCTCGCAGGCGCTGCGGGAGGCGAACGGCTTCGCCTGGGGCGCCATCCTGGAGGTGGCGAAGCTCTTCGCGGCGATCTTCATCTGCATGGCGCCGGTGCTGGCGATCCTGCGCGCGGGCATGGACGGCGCGGCGGCGCCGCTGGTCGCGCTGACCTCGGGCGCGGATGGGCAGCCGATCCCCTGGGTCTATTTCTGGCTGACCGGCGCGCTGAGCTCCTTCCTGGACAATGCGCCGACCTACATCGTGTTCTTCGAGCTGGCCGGCGGCGATCCGGCGAAGCTGATGGCCGAGGGCGCGCTGGTGCTGGCCGCGATCTCCTGCGGCGCGGTGTTCATGGGCGCCAACAGCTACATCGGCAACGCGCCGAACTTCATGGTGAAGGCGATCGTGGAGGAGAACGGCGTGCGGATGCCGAGCTTCTTCGGCTATTGCGGCTGGGCGGCGGTGTTCCTGCTGCCGCTCTTCGTGGTGGTGACGTTCCTGTTCTTCTGAGGCACGTTCTTCTGAGGAAGGCGAAAATCATGCCCTATGTGATCGGTGCCGACCTGCCCGACGCCCCGGCCGGCCAGCGCTTCCGCGCCCTGCTCGACCGGCCGCAGATCCTCGAGATGCCGGGTGCGCATCTCGGCATCGCGGCGCTGCTGGCGAAGAAGGCGGGCTTCCCGGCGCTCTACATGTCGGGTGCGGCGATGTCGGCCACGATGGGGCTGCCGGACCTCGGCATGATCACGGTGGACGATGTGTGCTGGTACATCCGCCAGGTGGTGCGCGCCGCCGCCCTGCCGGTGCTGGTGGATGGCGACACCGGCTATGGCGAGGCGCTGAACGTGATGCACATGGTCCGCGCCTTCGAGGAGGCGGGCGCCGGCGCGGTGCATCTGGAGGACCAGCTGCTGCCGAAGAAGTGCGGCCACCTGAACGACAAGAAGCTGGCCGATGCGCGGGACATGGCGGCGAAGGTGGCCGCGGCGCGCAAGGCAAGGCGGCATCTGTACATCATCGCCCGCACCGACGCGGCGGCGAGCGAGGGGATGGACGGCGCGGTGGCGCGCGCGAAGCTCTACCTGGAGGCTGGCGCCGACGCGATCTTCCCCGAGGCGCTGACCAGCCGCGAGATGTTCGCCGAATTCGCCAGGCGCATGCCGGGCGTGAAGCTGCTCGCCAACATGACGGAGTTCGGCCGCACGCCCTTCCTGACCGCGAAGGAGTTCGAGGCGCTCGGCTACGCCATGGTGATCTGGCCCGTCAGTCATCTGCGCGTGGCGAACCGCGCGATGGAGGAACTCTACGCCACGATCCGCGAGACCGGCGGGACGATGGCCGCGCTCGATCGCATGCAGACCCGCGCCCAGCTCTACGAGACGATCGGCTACCACGAATACGAGGCGCTGGATGCGAGCCTGGTGAAGACGGTCGTGCCCGAGGGCATGCCGCAGGGCTGACCATCACCGCCTGTGGGCGGACGCACGACGAAGAAAAAGAGGACCGGGACGATGTCGGAACAGCAATTGCCTGCCGTCGCGCAGAAGGCGCCCTTCGCCGTCGAGGTGACGGAGGGCAAGACCTACTGGTGGTGCGCCTGCGGCCTGTCGAAGAAGCAGCCCTTCTGCGACGGCAGCCACAAGGGCAGCGGCCTTTCCCCCGTCTCCTGGACGGCGGAGAAGGACGGCAAGGCTTGGTTCTGCGGCTGCAAGCAGACCGGCAAGTCGCCGATGTGCGACGGCTCGCACAAGGCGCTGTAGCGCGCGTCAGCGGGCGAGAAGCCCTTCCTCGGCGAGGAAGCCGCCGACCAGGCGCGCGAATTCGGCCGGAGCATCCTGCGTCAGCCGGTGATTGGCGCCGGTCAGCGTCGCGAAGCGCGCCTGCGGGATGTTCCTCCGCGCGGTGCGCATCGCCTCGGCGTCGATCACGGTGCAATGCTCGCCGTGGAACAGCAGCGTCGGCTGGCGCACGCGGATGCGCGGCCAGAGATCCTCGGTCAGCGCGCGCTGCGTCGCGACGATGGAGGGCGTGTGGTAGCGCCAGCGCAGCCGGCCGTCGGGGTCGCTGCGCAGCGCGGTGTCGAGCCAGTGCGCCGCGACGGCGTCGGACCAATCGGTGCGGAAGGGCGTCTCGGCCAGCGCCTCCTCGCGCGTGGCGAAGCCGCGGTCGTGGCGTTCCACCTGCTGCAGGAACAGCTCGAACACATCGGCGCGCAGCGACACGGCGGCATCGCCCGCGGCCAGCGCCACCACGCGGTCCGGCAGGCGCGTCGCCAGCAGCAGCGCCAGCGTCGCGCCGGTGGCCTGGCCGATGACGCAAAACTCCTCCCAGCCGAGCGCGTCGCAAAGGTCCTCGATGTCGTCGAGATGGTCGTCGAGGTCGGCGGCGGCGGGCAGGTCGGCGCTTTCGCCGAGGCCGCGATAATCCGGCACGCAGACCGGGTTGGCCGGATCGAGCGCGGCCAGCACGAAGTCGAAGATTCTCCGGGTTGTGCGATTGGCGGTCAGGAACAGCAGCGGCATGCCGGTGCCGTCCCGATACGTGAAGGCGAGGTCGGCGCCGGTCGAGAGCCGGATGCGCCGCATCGCCCAGCCTGCGTCGAGCGGGGCGCGCAGGGCCAGGCCGTCGAAGGCGCGGCCGGGCAGGGCGTCGGTCTTGCTGTCCATGGCGCGGGGCCTCCCGCGCTTCAGGCTACAGGGCGCCGCGCGCCTTGCGCAACGCGGCCTGGGCCATCGCGTCCAGCGCGTTGAGGAAGCGGGAGCGGTCGGCCTGCGCCATCGGCGGCGGGCCGCCGCCCATGCCCATCTCCCGCAGATGGCGCGACAGCTCGCGCCCGGCCAGCGCCGAGCCGATGTTGTTCTCCGTCCAGGGATGGCCCTTGTAGGAGAGGCAGAAGGCGCCCTTGGCGATGCAGCGCGCCGCCAGCGGGATGTCGTTGGTCAGGCAGATGTCGGTCGGCGTCGCCTCGTCCGCGATCCAGTCATCGGCCTTGTCTGCGCCTTCGCTGACCACGACGATGCGCGTGTTGCCGCCGGGCGGGCGCATCGGCCGCGCGCCGTTGGAGACGAAGATTGTTTCCAGTCCCAGCCGTCCGGCAACGCGGAGAATTTCGTCGCGCACGGGGCAGGCGTCGGCGTCCACGATCAGGCGCGGCGTGGTCATCGCGGCGCCGCCGGCAGCTCCACAGCATAGCTCTCAACTGCCGGCACGCTGCGGATCAGGCGGCGATCGGCCAGCAGGCGGGCCATGCGCTCGTAGCGGTTGCGGTCGAGGGCAGCGGGGTTCAGCGCGAAGCGGGTGATGGTGCTGGTCCAGGCGCGGCGGTTCAGCTCGTTGTCGAGCTCCCGCCGCGGGCCGGCGATGAACATGCGCCAGGACTCCTCGGGGTTGTTCACGAGGAAGGTCGTGGCGGCCTCGGTCGCGTCCATGAAGCGGCGCAGCACCGGGTCGCGCGCACGGTCGCGATGCGCGATGTAGATCAGCTCGTCATAGATCGGCAGGCCGTGCTGCTCGGGGAAGAAGGCGCGGCCGGGGCGGCCTTCGATGTCGAGCTGGTGCAGTTCGAAGTTGCGGTAGCCGCCGACGATCGCATCCACCTGGCCCGACATCAGCGCCGAGGACAGGGCGAAATTCACGTTGATCAGCCGCACATCCGTCAGGCGCAGCCCGGCGCTTTCCAGCATGGTGCCGACGATCACCTCCTCGAAGCCCGCCACGGAATAGCCGATGCGCTTGCCGCGGAGATCGGCGAGCGTGCGGATCGGCCCATCGCGCAGCACGGTCAGCGTCGCCAGAGGCGTCGCGACCAGCGTGCCGACGCGCGCGAGCGGCAGCCCCTGGTCCACCGCGAGATGGAGGTTCATCTGGTAGAACACGCCGATGTCGCCGCGCTTCGCCGCGATCAGCCGCGGCGGATCGTTCGGGTCGGCGGGCGCGACGATGCGCACGGCAAGCCCCGCGCGCTCGAAGAAGCCCGCTTCCTGCGCGACGATGATCGGCGCGTGGTCAGGATTCACGAACCAGTCGAGCAGCAGCGTCAACTCGGTGCGCTGATTCCCCGTCCCTTGGGCCCGCGCCAGCGCGGGAAGGGCGAGGAGAGGCAGCGCGAAGGCGGCGCGGCGGGTGATCATCGTGGTGCGTCCATCAGTTGGTCGGGTTGCCAGGGAATGGCCCGGCGCAGCAGCCGGTCCATGCAGAACCAGAGCGCCAGCGCCATCAGCGCCAGCACGAGCAGGGCGGCGAACATCACATCCGTCTGGCTGCGCCCATTGGCGTGCAGCATCATGTAGCCGAGGCCCGCACTCGCCCCGACCCATTCGCCGACCACCGCGCCGATCGGCGCGACGGCGGCGGCGACGCGCAGGCCGGAGGCGAGCGCGGGCAGCGCGGCGGGCACGCGCAGCCGCCAGAGCACCGCGGCGGGCGTGGCGCCCATCGTCGCGGCCAGGTCGAGCCAGCCGGGCTCGGTGCGGCGCAGCCCGTCATAGAAGGCGCTGGCGACGGGGAAGAAGATGATCAGCGTCGCCATCGCGACCTTGCTCGCCATGCCGAAGCCGAACCACAGCGTCAGCAGCGGCGCGATGGCGAAGACCGGGATCGCCTGGGAGGCGAGCAGCAGCGGCAGGAGCCAGCGCCGCCCGCCGCGCCAGGCGGCGAGCGTCAGCGCCGCGGCGCAGCCGAGCAGCGTGCCGAACGCCAGGCCGAGCAGGATCTCCGCCCCCGTCACCAGCGCGTGCTGCGCCAGGATGTCCCAGCGCGCGGCCAGCGCCTCCGCCACGCGCCAGGGCGAGGGCAGCAGGAAGGGCGGCACCTGCGTGATCCAGACGAAGCCGTGCCAGAGGGCGATCAGTCCGGCGGCGGCACCAGCCCCGCCCACGCCGCTCCCGCCCGCCGGCCCCCCCGCGCCCCCGGGCCGCCCCGCTGGGGGGCGGCGCGGGGGGGGGGCGGCGGCGCGCCGGCGGGCACCGGCACCTCCACCGGCACCGCCGGGCTGCCGGACAGCACTAGGATGCTGTTTGCCAGCCGCAGCGCCTCCAGCGGGTCATGCGTCACCAGCAGCACCGTGCGCCCCGCCAGCAGCCGCGCCGCAAGGTCCTGGAGCCGGTGGCGGGTTGGCGCGTCCACGGCGCTGAAGGGCTCGTCCATCAGCACGACGGGCCGATCCTCCATCAGCGTGCGGGCGAGGGCGACGCGCTGTCGCATCCCGCCCGAGAGCTGCGCCGGCATTTTTCGGGCGTCATCCGGCGATAGGCCGACCTGGTCCAGCAGCGCGCGCGCCCGCGCCACATCAGGTTTTTCACCCCGGAGACCGGCGCCGATCGTCACGTTGCCGAGCGCGTCGCGCCACGGCACCAGCAAATCCTGCTGCGCCATCCAGGCGATGCGTCCCGCGAGCGGCGCCCCATCCTCGGCCGCGACCGCGCCTGGCATTGGCAGCAGCCCCGCGACCAGGCGCAGCAGCGTGGACTTGCCTGATCCCGAGGGGCCCAGCAGCGCGGTCACGCGCCCGCCCGGCACCTCCACCCGGCAGGCGCCGAGCACGGGAACACCGCCGAGTTCGAGCCCGGACGGCAGAACAACGGAAAAGCCCGGTGCGGGCGCAGCCACGACGGACACCGTTCCCTTCGCCGGCATGACCCGGATCAGGTTCGTGGGGTCGCGGTCGCCCGCCTCTCAGCCCCCGATGGGCTCCCCCCGATGTGTGACGGGTTCCTTGCGGCAAAGCCGGCCGGCTTGCAAGAGCCGCCGGGCGTGGCATGTCGGGGGCGTGACCCGTCCGATCCTCATCGGCTCCGAGATCTATCGCGGCTCGACCTACGGGCCGAAGCACCCGCTCGCGATCCCGCGCGTCTCCACCACGCTCGACCTGATCCGCGCCATGGGGTGGGTGGACCCGGCGCAATACCGCGACAGCCCGCGCGCCACGCCGGACCAGCTCATGCGCTTCCACACGCCGGAGTACGTCGCGGCGCTCATGCGCACCGAGGCCGCGCAAGCCGTGACGGAAGCGGACCGCGCGCGGCACCACATCGGCGCGCATGGCAACCCGGTCTATCGCGAGGTGTTCCGGCGCCCCGCGACCGGCGCCGGCGGCGCGATCCTGGCCGCGGAACTCACGCGCGAGGGCGGCGTGGTGCATGTGCCCGGCGCCGGCACGCATCACGGCATGGCCGACCGCGCCTCCGGCTTCTGCTACCTGAACGACGTGGTGCTGGGCCTGACCGCGTGGCTCGACCAGGGGCTGCAAAGCATCCTCTACCTCGACATCGACGCGCATCACGGCGACGGCGTGGAACTCGCCTTCCACGACGATCCGCGCGTCTTCACCCTCTCGATCCACGAGGCGAACCGCTGGCCGCATACCGGCCGCGCCGAGGACCGCGCCGGCGGCCATGCGCGCAACCTGCCGGTGCCGGACGGCTTCAACGACAGCGAGATGGACTGGCTGCTGCGCCATGCCGTGCTGCCGCTGATCCGCCACCTCCGCCCGCAGGCGATTTTCCTGCAGTGCGGCGCGGATGCGGTGGAGGAGGATCCGCTGTCGCGGCTTGCGCTGTCCAACGCGGCGCATCGCGCGGTGGTCGCGGCGGTGATGCCGTTGGCGCCCAGGCTGATCGTCAGCGGCGGCGGGGGCTATAATCCCTGGTCGGTGGCGCGCTGCTGGGCTGGCGTCTGGGCCACGCTGAACCGCCTGCCGATCCCGCCGCGCCTGCCGCCGGCGGCGGAAGAGGTTCTCCGCGGCCTGTCCTGGTCGCGCGCCGCCGGGCGCAACCCGCCGGAGCTGTGGTTCACCACCATCGCCGACACGCCGCGCCCCGGCCCGGTGCGGCAGGAGATCCGCGCCCTGGCCGCCGTTACCCTTCGTGACCTTCCTGAGCCGGCCGGCGCCGTGCCATCCTCCGCCGCATGACCTTCCGCCGCCCGCTCCTCACCTCCGTCGCCGCGCTGATCGCCGCCGCCAACGCCCCTGGCGCCTCCGCCCAACCCGGCGTGGACCGCCCCCAGCCGCGCCTGCCGACGGAGCGCATGGTGATCGCCACGCGCGACGGCAGGCGCCTCGACTTCACCGTTGAGATGGCGCTGACGCCCGACCAGCAGACGGTCGGGCTGATGTTCCGCACCGAGGTGAAGCCGGACGAGGGCATGATCTTCGACTGGGGCCAGCCGCGCGAGAGCAGCATGTGGATGCGCAACACCCTCGTGCCGCTCGACATGGTGTTCATCGCGGCCGATGGCCGCATCCACCGCATCGCGGAGCGCACCGTGCCGTTGAGCCTGACGCCCGTGGACAGCCGCGGCCCGGTCCGCGCCACCCTCGAACTGCAGGGCGGCATCACCGAGAAGCTGGACATCCGCGTCGGCGACCGGGTGCTGCACCGGATGTTCGGCGCCGCGCCCTGACGCTTGCCGCCTTCCGGCGCTTTCCCAGGGCGGCTTCGCCGCATGCGCATGCGGCGATACCGCCCAGTCCGTTTGCCTTGACGCATTTTCCGAGTCGCCAAGCGATTCCGCTTGGCCTGGAAATGCTCTAGGTTGCCGCCGCGGTCGGGGCGTGGCGCAGCCTGGTAGCGCGCCTGTTTTGGGTACAGGAGGCCGTGGGTTCGAATCCCGCCGCCCCGATGCCCCGGCCAGATGAGCCGGTGTTCCGCGCGGCGGCGCATGGCCGCCGCGCCGCCCGTCAGAACATCGGGTCGGTCCCCGCGGCATGCGGGCTGGACAGGTTGAGCAGGTCCAGCACGAAGGTATCGCGGGTGGTGTCGCCCGCCACGACCGTATCGATCAGCCGCACGAGAAGCGACTCGCCGACATCGGGCGCGAGGAATTCGCCGTTCCAGCGGGATGCGCCATCGGGCGCGTCGGCGAAGCGCCGCCAGCTGGCGCCGTCATCGGCCGAGTATTCGAAGCGGAACAGCTCGCCGCCCGAGCGGGCATCCACCTGCAGCATCTTGTCGCCCGGCGTGAGGTCCTCGAACCGCCAGCGCACCTCGATCGCATGGCCGTTGGCGGTCACGCCCTCACGGAAGGAGGAGAAGAAGCTGTTGTCGTCCCCCGCCTGCGCCCGGACGGTCATGTTGAAGGTGGTGGGCGCGGACACATAGGTGCCGACGACCTGGCCGCCCGTGGTCGCGGAAATGTCGTCATCGGGGTGCGTGACGGCGACGGTCACCGCCGCCATGCCGGGCGCGGCGAAGGAGAGCGTGTAGGCCGCATCGCCGTCCACGTCGCGATCGGCGATGCCGGTGACCGTCAGCGCCGCGGTCCAGGCATTCCCGGCGTTGAGCACGAGCGAGGTGGCGGACAGCTCACCTTCGGCCGCGTCGAGGCCGGAGACGGCGACGACGACCTCGCCTGTCGCATTCGTCGCGCGCAGCAGGATCGTGCCGCTTTCGCCTTCGGCCGTGGTCAGCGCCGTACGGTCCACCTCGAGCCTCGGCGTGCCGGCCGGTGGCGGCGGTTGCGGATCGTCATTCGGGGGTGGCGGCGGTGGCTGGGGGTCGTCGCGGGGGGGGGGGTGGCGGCTCCTCGTTGTCCTGATCCGGCGGCGGCGGCGGGGGCGGCGCGTCGTCATTGACGATCGTGGCGATGACCGGCGTCGCGTCCACCGTGCCCAGGGTGGCGGATGCCAGGGTGACGCTCAGTGCCTCGTCGGCCTCCACCAGGTCGTCCGCGACGGTCTGGAGGCTGAACTGCGCGGAGATCTGCCCTGCCGCCAGGGCGACCGAAACGGCGCCGAGGCCGCTGACCAGGTCGGCGGCGTCGATCGGGTTCGCGCCGCTGCCCGCGACCATGACCGTGACGGTGGCGGCGCCAAGGTCGCTCGCCGCATCGCGGGACACGATGAAGGTCATTGAACTGCCGTTGCCCGCACCCGTGCCCTCCGGCACCGAAGCGTCGGCGAGGGAAAGCCGGAAGACCGGCGCCGGCGGCGGGGGTGGCGGTGGCGGCTCGACCGGCGGCGGCGCATCGTCGTTGACGATCGTGGCGATGACCGGCGTCGCGTCCACCGTGCCGCGCGTGGCGGAGGTCAGGGTGACGCGCAGCCCCTCATCCGCCTCGACCAGGTCGTCCGCGACGGTCTGGAGGGTGAACTGCGCAGAGATCTGGCCTGCCGCCAGGGAGACAGAGACGGCGCCGAGGCCGCTGACCAGGTCGGCGGCGTCGATCGGGTTCGCGCCATTGCCCGCGACCATGACCGTGACGGTGGCGGCGCCGAGGTCGCTTGCCGCATCGCGGGACACGGTGAAGGTCATCGAACTGCCCTTGCCCGCACCCGTGCCCTCCGGCACCGAAGCGTCGGCGAGGGAAAGCCGGAACACCGGGGCCGGCGGCGGGGGTGGCGGTGGCGGCTCGACCGGCGGCGGAGCGGCCAGGGAGCGGACATAGCTGCCCGTGACCATGTATTGGCCGAGCGAGCCGTATTCGGTGTAGCCGGTGGGCGGCGAGGCCGTGGGCGAGCCGAAGCCGACGCCGTCGATCGAGAGGTAGTAGGTGCCGCCCGCAAGCCCGGTGGCCGTGATCCGCGCCCCGAGCGCCAGCGGGTCGTTCGACGTCTCGAGCAGCTTGCCCGTGCTGTCGTGGATGGCCAGCGACACGTCCATCATCGTGAAAGGCGACGGGCTGTAGATCGGCGTGGCGGAGCCGGCCACATAGATGCGCGACCAGGAGGACACGGTCAGGTCGAGGCTGCCGCCCGCGGCGACCTCGAAACGGAACATGTCCACGTCGTTGCGGCTGCCGGAGCCGTTGATGACGCCGAAGGTCTGCACGCTGACCACGCCGGCCGCCTCCGTCCCGGCGAGGGCGCCGGCGGTGGCGAAGGTGTTGCCCCAGTCGTCGGCGCGAAACGCGACGCCGTTGTTCTGCGTGGTGATGACGGTCAGGTCGTCCTGCAGGTTGGTGGCGTTGGTGTATTCGCCCTTGCTCCACTGCACGACGTTGGCGTTGTAGCCGATGCCCATCACCGGCGCCCAGTCGGTCGCCCCGGTCCCGTGACCATAGTAGTAGTCGCTGCGGCTGCCGTTGTTGACGATGCCGTCGTGGCTCAGGCCGAGCGTGTGGCCGACCTCATGCGCGGTGGCATCGGCGATCGGCTTCACGCCGTCGCCCAGGCGGTTGGCATAGATGAAGGCCGGCGTGTCGGTGCTCCAGTCGAAGCTGCCGGTATAGGCGATGCCGCCGTAGTTCTTCCCGCCCTCGTCGGTGATGACGGCGCGGACACCGAAGGCCTTGTCGCTGCTGCCGCTGTAGCGCAGCGCATCGACGCCCGGATCCTCCGTGGTGACGTCGATGTTGAAGGGCGAGAAATACTCGGCCACGCGCTGCCAGATGCGCTGGATGGCAAGAAGCTCGGCGGCATTGAAGCTGGCGGACCCGTCGAGCGAGAAGGCGGGCGAGGTGATCGAGGCGCTGCCCCAATAGCTGTTCCAGGAGGTCCCGGTCGTCACGTGCCCGTCGAAGTCCAGATAGACGATGTAGCGTGAGCCCGGGTTGCTGTGCAGCTTGAAGGTGTCGCCGTAGGTGACGCCGATGCCGCCGCTCGGCATGTCGTTGAGGACCACGCTGGCTGCGATCACCGCCTGGTCGGGGGTGAGCGGGCCGGACGCGGCGGGCAGGCCGATGCCGAGCCCTCGCTCGGCTGGGTCAAGGCCGAAGATGGCCGGCAGGGCGCAGGCCCCGCAGCCGCAGCCGGAGCTGTGCGCGAGCGGGTCAGGCTGCACCTCGTCGCAGGTGAAGGATGGCGGGGCTTCCCCGGCGGCGCCCAGGCGCAGGTCCTGTCCTGTCGGTGCTGCCTCGGCGGCTGGCTGCGGTTGCGCGAAATCGCTCAGCTGATCGGTGGATGCCTCCTCCACCAGATCGTCCCACCGATCCTGCTCCGTCCCGAGCATTTGCATGCAATCCACCCCCCTGGCCTGATGCGCGAGTCAGGCTGAGCAAGACGCAGGCCATTAATCAAAGCGCAAAATCCCCCCCCGGGGACGATGAGCCCGCGCGATGGCCATGCCTTCGCAGCGTTCTGCGCAGGCTGTCCATACCGTGATTTATGAGACTTCGTGATTTGGCTGAAATTGTGGCCGGTGTTGCTGATCTGCACGGGCGCGGAGGGCGACCAATATTCCTACATTACTAATGTATACTATCTGTCGGCGGATCGACCGGAGCGCGTCACGAGGGATGGGTCCAGAATGAAAATTGCGTCAAGGTTGTGCCGCTCTGCACGAAAAAGGGGCGGGCGTTGCCGTCCGCCCCCCGAAGAGACGCTCGTGGCGAGGCGCCTCCGCGTCAGATGATGTCCGCCGCCAGCCTGAAGTCCAGGTCGGTCAGGATGAAGCGGGCGCCCGCATCGGCCACCACGATGCCGTCCATGCCGCCCGCCGCCTGGATCTCCATGCGGTCGAAGGCCTGGTCGAAATTGTCCTTCACGATGAAGCTGCCGGCGCTGGTGGTGATGTCCCACTCGATCTGCTCGATCAGGGTCGCGCCCTGATAGAGTCGCACGATGATGTCCACGTTGTCCGAAGGCGTGAAGTCGGTGGCGTCGCCGTAGGAGATGACGGCGCTCAGCGCCGACGCGCTCTTGAGCACGAAACCGAGCACCTCCCCGCGGTTCACATAAGGGGTCGCCGCGCCGTCGGCATAGGTCTCGCCGCCGGTCTCGATGTCGTCGGGGCTGCCATTCGGTCCGCCGGGCGTCACGTCCGCGGAGTCGCGGGCGGTGTTCACGCCGAGGGCGAAGCGGCCCGGATCGCCTGCGGTCCAGTTGCCGCCGATGTGCTCGCCATACTGGTGGCCGGACGCGATCTGCGAATTGGCCCAGCCGAGCGCGTAGAGATCGAGCCAGTCGGTCGTGCTCGGGGCGCCCTCGAGGGGGTTGTCGTCGCCGTCACCGGACGGGTCGTCATAGGCCTCGTAGCCTTCCCGCATCGGCCCGAGATTTTCGGCGCCCGCCGCCTCGGCGGCGTCCATGGTGTTGTTCTCGTCGGCGTCGAAATAGGCATACATGCGGCTGCCGAGGAGGCCGCCGGGCGCGGGGTCGCCCATGGTGCTGTCGAACCAGTCGAGCGAGAGCACGCCGAGGCCGGGGCCGGGATCCGGCCCGTCGTCGCCCACGGTCAGCACCAGGTCGTCCACCGACCAGCCGGTCGCGTTGCCGACCAGCGAGCCGAAGGTGACCTTGTCGGCGCCATTGGCCAGGAACTCGGCGAAGAAGGCGGCCGTTCCGCCGATCGCCACGTCGTTGACCTCGATCGTGCTGAGGTCGAAGTCGATCTCGACCTTGTCGCCATGCGACAGCATGCCGAGGTTCAGCTCGCCGGCGGAACTGTCCTGCACGAAGCCGCCCTGCAGCGGGCCGTTGGTGTCGGCGATGGTCCGGGCGTCCGAATCGAGCACCACATAGGTCGAGCCCTGGCTCAGTACCTTCACGGTGAAGGAGACGAACTTCAGCACCGTGCCCTCGGCGACGTCGAAGGTGATGCTGTCGCCGTCGTTCAGGCGCGTGGCGTTGCCGTGCAGGTCCCAGCCGCTGCCGTTGATCAGGCCGAAGCCGATGTCGTTGGAGAAGGTGACCCAGCCGTCGGAGACGTCGCCGGTGAGCGCGTTGCCGTTCAGCTTGCCATGGCCGGTGATCGTCACCGGATCGTCGCTGCGGTCGATCCCGCTGACATTGTTCAGCCGCGTGCCGCCGCCCATGTCCGCGATGTTGTGGGCGACGACCCCGTCACCCACGCGCAGGTCGCCGGTGGTGTCCACCTGGCCGGACGTCGGCGCATCCACGCCGTTGGTGAGGTCCACACCGAGCGCGGCCTGCTGGTCGGTCGTGCCGACGAAGGCGAGCAGCTGCTGCCACTCGCTGCCGGTGAAGTCGTAGGTGCCGCCGAGCACGTTGCGCGTGGCGAAGTCGCTCGCGTCGTCGAGAACCGCGAGTTGCGTGCCGGCCGATACGGGGCCGGTGAAATCCACGGCCCGCACGCCGAACCAGATCTGCTTCAGACTGGCGCTCATTGTCCATCCCCATCCTGGGCCGGGATATCGCTCGATCGCCCGCGCGATCACGACTCCCTGCGCGCAATCAGAGATAGCACAAAAAAATTAGCTCTTCGACATTTTTCTACAGTGTATGAAAGCATGCTTTCGCACAAATCTAACAGGAAATTCATGTACGGGAATGCCTTAAGGATTTGATATCACAAGAACAAATACGATTGCGGCATCGTTTCGTACCGATATGGCTACTAAAAATTTACCTTTTGGGGATTGCCGGCGCCGGCAACCCGCGCATGCGGCGAGTGTGGACGCCTTTCTTCGACAGAATTCAATGCGTTACCGGACGATGATCCACAACTTTCGCGCGTTTGGGCGCCAAGTTGCATTCTGTGCAAGCGGCACGGGCCAGCTGCGCGACGCGAGTCGCCGTCCCGCCCGGCGGGGCCGGCCGGCGGAGATGATGGGTGGTTCGGAACCGGGCCCGCGCGCGCGACGCCCGCGGGCCGGTCAGCCGCCCGGCGGGGTCCGGCCGGCGGCGAGATGTGCCCGGCCGCCGACCCGGACGTAGTCGAAGCCGTGCCGCGCCATCTCCTCGGCGCGATAGACATTGCGCAGGTCCACCACCACCGGCGCCTTCATCCGCTGCTTCAGCCGCGCCAGGTCCAGCGCGCGGAAGGCGTCCCATTCGGTGATCAGCACCAGCGCATCCGCGCCATGCGCGCAGTCATAGGCATCGGCGGCATAGGTCACGCCCTGCAGCACCGCCTTGGCCTGCTCCATGCCCACCGGGTCGAAGGCGCGCACGGTCGCGCCGGCGCGCTGCAGCGCGTCGATGATGTTGATCGCCGGCGCGTCGCGCATGTCGTCGGTGTTCGGCTTGAAGGTCAGGCCGAGCACCGCGATGGTCTTGCCCGCCACGCTGCCGCCGCAGGCCTTCACCACCTTGCGCGCCATCGCGGTCTTCCGCGCGTCGTTCACCGCGACCACCGCTTCCACCACGCGCAGCGCCACGCCGTTGTCCTGCGCGCTGCGGATCAGCGCCAGCGTGTCCTTGGGGAAGCAGCTTCCGCCATAGCCCGGACCGGCGTTGAGGAATTTCGGGCCGATGCGCTTGTCCATGCCGATGCCGCGCGCGACGAGCTGCACATCGGCGCCTACCTCCTCGCAGAGGTCCGCGATCTCGTTGATGAAGGTGATCTTGGTGGCGAGGAAGGCGTTCGCCGCGTATTTCGTCAGCTCCGCCGTGCGGCGGTCGGTGAACAGCACCGGCGCGGCGTTCAGCGAGAGCGGCCGGTAGAGTTCCGCCATCACCTCCTTCGCGCGTTCGTCATTGGCGCCGACCACCACGCGGTCGGGGCGCTTGAAGTCCTCGATCGCCGCGCCCTCGCGCAGGAATTCCGGGTTGGACGCCACCGAGAACTCGGCATCCGGCCGGGCCTCGCGGATGATGCCCTCCACCATGTCGCCGGTGCCGACCGGCACGGTGGATTTGTTCACCACCACCGTATAGCCGGACATCGCCTTGGCGATGTCGCGCGCGGCGGCGCTGACATAGGAGAGGTCCGCATGCCCGTCGCCGCGGCGCGACGGCGTGCCGACGGCGATGAACACCGCCTGCGCCCCGGCCACGGCCTCGGCCAGGTCGGTGGTGAAGGACAGGCGGCCGGCGGCGGCGTTGTCGGCCACCAGCCGATCCAGCCCGGGCTCGTAGATCGGGATGATGCCCTTCTTCAGGTCGGCGATGCGCTGCGCGTTGACGTCCACGCAGACCACGTCGTGGCCGAAATCGGCAAAGCAGGCCCCGGAAACCAGCCCGACATAGCCGGACCCGATCATCGCCACGCGCATCGCTCACCCCTTCACCTGTGCGGCCGGCCTGGGGCCGGGCCGGTCGCCGGCGCCCCATGCGAGCGGCGCCCCCATATCACGGCGGCGGCCCGTCGGGCATGGTCGGGCAGCCACCCAGTGGCCCTGTCGCGCAATTCCTGACATGCGCCCGCTGCGAAGCGGTTAAGCCCCGGGCGGGATGTTGGCGCCCCGCGCACCCCGCCGCTATACCGGGCGCCGCGTCCCGCCAGGAGCTTTTGCGCGCATGCCCGCCTTTTCCGGCCGCCCTCGTCCGGCGCGACACGACGCCTGAGCATGGGCCAGGTCCTCGTCACCGGCGCGGCCGGCTTCATCGGCGCGCATCTCTGCCAGGCCTTGCTGGCGCGCGGCGAGCAGGTGGTCGGTCTCGACAACCTCAACCCCTATTACGACCCGAAGCTGAAGCAGGCGCGGCTGGCGGCGCTGACCGGCGCGGCGCGGCCCGGGCAGTTCGCCTTCCACCGCCTCGACCTCTCGGACCAGGACGCCGTGCTGGGGCTGATGGCGGCGAATCCGGGACTCGACCGGGTGGTGCATCTCGGCGCCCAGGCCGGGGTGCGGTGGTCGCTGCAGGCGCCCTTCGCCTACACCGCCGCCAATGTCACCGGCACGCTCGCCATCCTGGAAGGCGTGCGCCGGGCGGAGGGACGGATCGGCCACACGGTCTATGCCTCCACCAGCTCGGTCTACGGCTCCCGCACGGACGGGCCGTTCCGCGAGACCGACTGCGCGGACCGCCCCGCCTCGCTCTATGCCGCGACCAAGCTGGCGGGCGAGATGATGGCGAAGTCCTACACCGATCTCTACGGCCTGAACCTGACGGGGCTGCGCTTCTTCACCGTCTATGGGCCCTGGGGCCGGCCCGACATGGCCTATTGGCTGTTCACCGAGGCGATGCTGCAGGGCAGGCCGATCCGCCTGTTCAACGAGGGCCGGATGCGGCGCGACTTCACCTATGTGGACGACATCGTCGCGGGCGTGATCGCCGCGCTGGACAATCCGCCCGCTGCCCCGGCGCACCGCCTCTACAACATCGGCAACAGCCGGCCGGAACAGCTGCTGGACATGGTGGCGATGCTGGAGGCGCTGCTGGGCGTGACGGCGAAGCGCGAATTGTTACCGATGCAGCCGGGCGACGTGCCGGCGACCTTCGCCGATGTCTCCGCCATGCAGCGCGACTTCGGCTGGCAGCCGACCACCGACCTGCGGACCGGGCTCGGCCGGTTCGTGGCCTGGTGGCGCGGATACTTCGGCTGACCCTTGCGCGGGCGCCCCGGCGGTGGCAGCCACCCGCCGCATGAGCGCCCCGCACATCGTCGAGATCGGACCCGTCCGGCTCGCGAACACCCTGCCGATCGCCCTGATCGCCGGCCCCTGCCAGATGGAAAGCCGCGCCCATGCGCTGGAGACCGCCCAGGCGCTCAAGGAGATCGCGGCGCGGCGGAAGATCGGCCTGATCTACAAGACGAGCTTCGACAAGGCGAACCGCACCTCCGGCAAGGCCGCGCGCGGCATGGGGCTCGCCGCCGCGCTGCCGGTCTTCGCCGAGATACGCAAGAGCCTCGGCCTGCCGGTGCTGACGGATGTGCACGAGGCCGCGCAATGCGCCCCGGTGGCGGAGGTGGTGGACGTGCTGCAGATCCCGGCCTTCCTCTGCCGCCAGACCGACCTGCTGCTCGCCGCCGCCGCGACGGGCCGGGCGGTGAACGTCAAGAAGGGCCAGTTCCTGGCACCCTGGGACATGGCCAATGTTGCGGCCAAGGTCACCGAGGCCGGCAATCCCCGCGTGATCCTGACCGAGCGCGGCGTCTCTTTCGGCTACAACACGCTCGTCTCCGACATGCGCGCGCTGCCGATCATGGCGCGCACCGGGCACCCGGTGGTGTTCGACGCGACCCATTCCGTGCAGCAGCCGGGCGGGCAGGGGTCTTCCTCGGGCGGGCAGCGCGAATTCGTCGAGACCCTGGCCCGCGCGGCGGTCGCGGTCGGCGTCGCCGGCCTCTTCATCGAGACGCATCCCGATCCGGACCGCGCGCCCTCCGACGGGCCGAACATGGTGCCGCTGCGCGACTTCGAGGCGCTGGTCGCGCGGCTGCAGGCCTATGACGCGCTGACGAAGTCCTTCTGACGCATGAACCCGATCGTCGTCATCCCCGCCCGCATGGCGGCCACCAGGCTGCCGGACAAGCCCATGGCCGACATCCATGGCGAGCCGATGATCGTCCATGTCTGGCGCCGCGCGCAGGAGGCCGGGATCGGCCAGGTCGTCGTCGCCACCGACAGCGAGGCGATCGCGGAGGCCATCGCGCGGCGCGGCGGGCGCGTGCAGATGACGCGGGCCGACCATCCCTCCGGCACGGACCGCGTGCATGAGGCGGTCTCCGTGCTCGATCCGACCGGCGCGCATGATGCGGTGGTGAACGTGCAGGGCGACCTGCCGACCATCGCGCCGGCGACGATCCGCGCGGCGCTGGTGCCGCTGATGGACCCGGCGGTGGATGTTGCGACGCTGGTCGCCGAGATCGTGCGGGCGGAGGAGCGCACCGCGCCGCAGGTGGTGAAGATGGTGGGCAGCGTGCTGGCGCCCGGCCGCTTCCGCTGCCTCTATTTCACCCGCGCCACCGCGCCCTGGGGGGAGGGGCCGCTCTGGCACCATATCGGCCTCTATGCCTGGCGCCGCGCGGCGCTCGCACGCTTCGTCGCGCTGCCGCCATCGGGCCTCGAGCAGCGCGAGAAGCTCGAGCAGCTGCGCGCGCTGGAAGCCGGCATGCGGATCGAAGCGATCGCGGTGGATGCGGTGCCCCTCGGCGTGGACACGCCGGAGGATCTGGCCCGCGCGCGCGAAATTCTTTCGGGCCGCGCCGGATGAGCGACGCCGCACGCCGCGCCACGCTGCTGCGCACCGTCACGCTGGAAGCCGAAGGGCTCGCCGCGCTGCGCGACGCGCTGGAAGGCCCGCTCGGCGACAGGGTGCTGGAGGCGGTCGCGCTGATCCTCGCCCATCCCGGCCGTGTGATCGTGACGGGCATGGGCAAGTCCGGCCATGTCGGAAGAAAAATCGCGGCGACGCTCGCCTCCACCGGGACGCCGGCGCATTTCGTCCACCCGGCCGAGGCGAGCCATGGCGACCTCGGCATGATCGGGCGCGAGGATGTGGTGCTGGCGCTGTCCTGGTCGGGCGAGGCGCCGGAGCTTGCCGACATCATCGCCTATACGCGCCGCTTCGACGTGGAGCTGATCGCGCTGACCTCGCGCGCCGAGAGCGCGCTCGGCAGCGCCGCCGATCTCTGCCTGGCGCTGCCGCGCATGCCGGAGGCCTGCCCGAACGGGTTGGCGCCGACCACCAGCACCGCGATGCAGCTGGCACTCGGCGATGCGCTGGCGATGTGCCTGCTGGAGGCGCGGGGTTTCTCGCCCGCCGATTTCCGCGCGATCCATCCGGGCGGCAAGCTCGGCGCGCGGCTGAAGCGGGCGCGGGACCTGATGCATGGGCCGGAGGAACTGCCGCTGGTGCCGCGCGGGGCGACGCTCGAGCAGGCGGTGGTGGAGATGACCTCCCGCCGCTTCGGCGTGACCGGCGTGGTGGATGGCGCGGGCGCGCTGGCGGGCGTGCTGACCGATGGCGACCTCCGCCGCGCCTTCCAGCGCGGGCTGGCGCTCTCCGGCCCGGTGGCGGCGGCGATGACGCCCACGCCCCGCACCGCGGCGCCCGAGGACCTGGCGGCGGATCTGCTCGGGCTGATGAACGAGCGGCGGATCACCAGCCTTTTCGTGGTGGAGGGCGGGCGCCCCGTGGGCATCCTGCACCTGCACGACCTGCTGCGCGCGGGGGTTCTGTAGCTCCCTGCGCGGTGGTAGCCTCCGCTGCATGCAGAAGGCCCGCATCTACCGCTCGCCGAAATCCGCGATGCAGTCCGGCCGCGCGCGCGCCGGGGACTGGACGCTGCAGTATGAGCCGGGGGAGCCGAAGCGGATCGACCCGCTGATGGGCTGGGCCGGATCTGGCGATACCCGCGCGCAGGTGAAGCTGGTGTTTCCCTCCGCCGAGGCCGCGGTCGCCTGGTGCGAGGCCAAGGGGATCCCCTGCGAGGTGGAGCCCGAGGCGCCGATCCGCGCCGAGATCAAGCCGAAGAGCTACGCCGACAATTTCCGCTTCGGCCGCACCGACAACTGGACGCATTGATCGCGCGGGGCGCATGACAAGGCCCCGCTAGAACCGCACCAGCACCCGCACATAGGCCGCGTCCTCGTTCAGCGGCGCCGTGTTCGCGCCATCCGGCTGGCGCGTGATCCGGCGCACGCCCTCCAGGTCGAGCTGCACCCGCTCGTCGAATTGCAGCCGGACGCCGCCGCCCCAGGACCCCACCGAGCGGTCCAGCCCGAACGCCCCGTTGTCCCAGGCGCTGCCCTCGTCGCGGAAGGCGTAGAACTGCGTGCCGAGGCTGAGCCCCGGCAGCGCGAAGCGCCGGGCGAGCTGCACCTCCAGGCTGCCCGCAATCGCCCTGTCGCCGCTGACCTGCCCGGCATAGAAGCCGCGCCCGAGCCGGTTGCCGCCGAGATAGAATTTCTCGGCCGGCGGCAGCACATCGTCCGACCACTGCCCCGCGACCACGCCGAACAGCGAGACCAGCCAGCCATCGCCCGGGGCGAAGAGCGGCTGCAACCGGCTGGCCTCGGCCACCAGCTTGGAGAAGCCGAACGCGCTGCCGCGCCGTGCGGTGAAGGCGCTGGCGTCGTCGCTGGCGCCGAGCGAGGTCAGCCCCTGCGAGACGCGGATCAGGCCCGTGGTTGCCGCCGCGGCGGGGGCGGTGGCGAGCCAGGCATCCTGGAAGGCACCGTCGAGGCCAAGGCGCAGCGCGCGCACCGCGTCCCGGCTCTGGCGCATCCGCGATTCGCCCGGCGCGCTGCGGAACTCCACGGTGCTGTCGTAGGCGTCCAGCTGGCCTGACAGGTTGAGGTTCAAGGGCCGGCTGCGGATGAGCGGGTAGAGCAGCGCCGCGCCGCCCACGCGCGTGTCGCCCGCATAGCCGATCGCGGCCAGCGCCGAGCCCGGCGCCGCGCGGCCGCCCCCGAGATAGCCGCGCAGCCGCAGGCCGGAGCCGCCGAGGAAGATCTCCTCGGTGATCTGCAGGAAGCTCTGGCCGTTGCCGTCGGTCTGCAGGATCGCGATCTCGCTGCGCTCGCCGAGGCCGGTGAACGAATTGAGCTGCCCGACCAGCAGCCCCTGCCAGGCGCCGGTCAGGTCGTAGCCGCGGTTGTCCAGGCTGAAGAACCCGCCGACCGGCCGGCGCGCAAGCCGCACCACGAGCTGCAGCGCGCCGGGCTCGTTCGGCATGGGTCGCAGCACGCCGCTGGCGATGACGCCGGCGATGTCGCCCGCCAGCAGCAGCGCGCGTTCCAGCGCCGCCGGAGGAAGCGGGCGCTGGCCGATCAGCGGATCGAGGAAGCGGCGCGCCTGGCGTTCGGCCGGGCCGATCGGCTCGCCATCCAGCAGGATCTCGGCGATCGCGCCCTCGATCACCAGGAAGCGCAGCGCGATCCCGCCATCGGGCAGCGGCGCCAGCGTGGCGCGCACCGCGACATAGGGAAAGCCGGCCTCGCGATAGGCGCCGAGGATGGCCAGCCGCGCCTGCTCCACCTCGGCCAGCGTGACCGCGCGGTTCCCCGGCGACGCGAAGCGGGCGCGCAGCGCGGCCTCGGGCAGCGCCGTGTTGCCGGCGATGAGGACGCGGGCGGGCATTATGGTGCGGCTCGCGCCGGGCCCGGTCGCGGCGCCGGCCTCGGGCGGCAGCAGGGCCGGGCCGAGTTCGGGCGGCTCGGCCGGGGCGACGCGCTGGATGATGCCGGGGAGCGGCGGGGGCGTCTGCGCCGCAGCCGGGGCCGCGAGCAGGGCGGCGGCGGCGGTGAGCCAGGGCCGAAGGCGCGGGAACGGTGCGGCTCGCCGCGGAATTGCGCTCGGCTCCAGGCAAGGGAAGGTGTCGCGGACCTTGCCGGGCGGGGGCGGGGGCCGTCAATCCTGGGTTGGATTTCCTCGGCGTCCTGCCCGAAAGAGGCGAATGATCAGCGACCTACCCGCTGCGCGCCGCGGATGGTAAGGCCGGCCTCGGGCGCCCGTAGCTCAGCTGGATAGAGCATCGGATTTCTACTCCGTAGGTCGGGGGTTCGAATCCCTCCGGGCGCGTCACTTTCCTTGGCGCGATGCCGCCCGCCAACCCATCGCGCGGGCGCGATGTCGCCCGCCAACCCATCGCGCGGGCGCGATCTCGCTCCGCTCAACCGCGCCAGCAGGCCGGGCTATTGCGAGCTGCTGCGCTGCCCCAGCACCGCGTTCAGCCGCTCGATCTCCTCCTTCGGCCGCGCCGCGAAGAGCATCGCGTGCATCCAGGGATTGGTCAGCGCCAGCACGCGCCGGCCGAAGATGCGCGGATCCACGTCCAGCGCCTCGGCGAAGGCCATGTAGCGTTCGGAGGGCACGACGTTGCGCCCAACCTCGATCGCGCTGATCGAAGTGTAGTAGGTCATCCCCACCGCCTTCGCGAGCTCGGCCTGGGTCAGGCCGCGGCGCATGCGAAGGTCCCGGATGTAGAGCCCCAGGTCGCGCTTGTAGTCGGCCGAGGTCTCGCCTCGGCCGGCCAGCGGCTTGGTCATTGCAACCATCGTGGTCGAACGGTCCCCGCGAATATCGAGAACAGTCTATCCGACCGGGACGGCCCCGGCGTGTTCGGAATTGTTCGGAATGCAACCGATCGCGCCGCCGCGAAGCGGGCGGCGCGCGACATTCGGCCGGGTTGCGTCAGCTTCCGTCGAGGGCGAGGACGGCGAAGCTCGCCAGCCAGTGCGCGCCCATGTAGTGGCCGTCCACCTGGCCGACCGACGCGGCGATGTGGCGGTCCGCCGCCGAGAGCGCGAGGGCGCGGCGCGGCTCGGCCGCCGGGAGCCTGTCGGCCAGCGCCCGCCAGCACCAGGCGCGCGACAGGTTGAGCCCGTCGAGATGCACGATCCGGCCATCGGTGCGGTCGCTGACGCGGGCCGGGGCCAGCAGCGCGGCGGGTTCGCCCTGGTCCAGGCGCGGCAGGAAGCGGTCGAACCAGGGCCCGAACTCGGCCGATGGCAGCAGCCGCGCCATGCAGAGCGCCTCGGCCAGGGTGGGCGAGAGGAAATCCTCGCCGGAGGGCTCCCAGGCCTGGGCGTCGGCATCCGCGCCGTACCAGCGCCGGGCGGTGCCGCGCAGCAGGTCGAGCAGCGCGGCGTCGTGCCGCTCGGCCCAGTCGGCGGCGAGGGTCAGGGCGAAGGCGGTGTTGGCATGCACGCCATGCCGCACCGGATAATCGGCGCGCGGCAGATGGGCGGCGAAGCGGTCCGCGAAGTCCCGCGCCAGCGGCGCGAGGGCATCCGCCCAGGCACCGTCGAGCTCGGCATGCAGCTTGAGCAGCCAGGCCCAGCCATAGGGCCGCTCGAAGCCGCGGGCGGAGGGGCGGGCGAGGAAGGCGCGCTCGGCGGCGATGGTCTGGGGCGCCAAGGCGTGGTCGAAGCGTGCGGCGATGGCACCGGCGTCGGGAAGTTCGGGGAAGCGCCGGAGCAGCCGCGCCAGCATCCAATGCGCGTGCACGCAGGAATGCCAGTCGAAGCTGCCATGGAAGGCCGGATGCAGCGCGGAGGGGGCCAGCAGGTCCTGCGGTCCCTCCAGCACCAGGTCGAGCTTCTGGGGCCATTCCTGGCCGACATGGCCGAGCGCGATGCGCGCGAACCGCTCCGCCTGGGCGATGTCCAGCCTCACCGGGACGGGCCGGTCCGGGACCCGAAGAAAAAACCCCCGCCTCCCGGCGCGACGCCGGGGGGAAAGCTGCTCTCCCGATGGGCCGGAACGAAGAACGGACGGTGCGTCGGCATGCGCGGCAAGCATGCATGATCCTCGCCTTGCCGGGAACCGCGGCGCGGCGGCGCTGGAAAGCCGCGGGGTCCACGCCTTATCTCCAGGCCCGATGATCCGGCCCGAGGATGCGACGATGGATGCCGCCATGCCCCCGACTTCCGTGGTGGACGGCTTCTGGGGCGCGGTCGGCCGCACCCCGCTGATCCGCCTCAGGCGCGCTTCGGAGGCGACCGGCTGCGAGATCCTCGGCAAGGCCGAGTTCATGAACCCCGGCGGCAGCGTGAAGGACCGCGCCGCGCTCGGTATCCTGCAGGATGCGGTGGATCGCGGCCTGCTGACACCGGGCAAGCCCGGCACGATCGTGGAGGGCACGGCGGGCAACACCGGCATCGGCATCGCGCTGGCGGCGAATGCGATGGGCTGGAAGAGCATCATCGTGGTGCCCCACACCCAGGCGAAGGAGAAACTGGATTACCTGCGCATGATCGGCGCCGATCTGCGGCTCGTGGATCCGAAGCCCTTCGCCGATCCCGGCAACTACGTGCATGTCTCCCGCCGCCTGGCGGAGGAGATGGGCGCCGTCTGGGCCAACCAGTTCGACAACCTCGCCAACGCCGCAGCCCATGCGGCGACCACCGGCCCCGAGATCTGGGAGCAGACCGGCGGCCGCGTGGACGCCTTCACCTGCGCCTGCGGCACCGGCGGCACGCTGGCGGGTGTCGCGCGCGCGTTGAAGTCCCGGCGGAACGACATCCGCATCGTGCTGGCCGATCCCGGCGGCAGCGGCCTCCATTCCTGGGTGAAGACCGGGGAGGTGAAGGCCGCGGGCAACTCCATCACCGAGGGTATCGGCCAGGCCGCGCGCGCCCCCGGCAACCTCGCAGCCGCGCGCGACCTGATCGACGACGCGGTCCAGGTGCAGGACCCGGAGATGCTCGAGCAGGTCTACGGCCTGCAGATGCATGAGGGCATCTCGGTCGGCGGCAGCGCGGGGCTGAACGTCGCGGCCGCGATCCGCGTGGCGCGCGACCTCGGGCCCGGGCACACCGTGGTGACGATGCTCTGCGACGGCGCGGCGCGCTACCAGTCGAAGCTGTTCAACCCGGATTTCCTGCGCGCGCGTGGCCTGCCGACGCCGCCCTGGATGGAGTGATCCTTTCGATGGAACTGCTGGAACTCGCCCGCAACGTGCGCGCCCGCGATCCCGCCCGGCCGGGCTGGTTCGAGAGCGTCTTCTGCTATGCCGGCGTGCATGCCGTGCTCTGGCACCGGCTGTCGCACTGGCTGTGGACGCACCGGCTGCGCGGCCTCGGCCGCCTCTCCTCCCACATCGCGCGCATGCTGACGGGGGTCGAGATCCATCCCGGCGCGGCGCTCGGGCGGCGGCTCTTCATCGACCACGGCATGGGCGTGGTGATCGGCGAGACGGCGGAGATCGGCGACGACGTGCTGATCTATCACGGCGTGACGCTGGGCGGGCTTTCGGGCCAGCCAGGCAAGCGGCACCCGACGATCGAGGATCATGTGACGATCGGCGCCGGCGCGCAGGTGCTGGGGCCGATCCGGATCGGTCGCAGCGCGCGCATCGGCGCCAATGCGGTGGTGGTGAACGCGGTGCCGCCGGGCTGCACGGTGGTCGGCATTCCCGCCCGCCCGCCCAAGGGCTCGCCCTGTGACGACAGCGGGATCGGATACGGGCTCGGCGGGCTGAACGAGGATCCGGTGGGCGAGCAGCTCGCCGCGCTGCGCGCCGAGCTGGCCTCGCTGCGCAGCGAGCTGGACCGGGTGAAGGCGGCGCAGGCGGAGCGGGTCTGAACGCCGCGGCTTGACCCGCGGCGCGCCCCGCCCGACCCTCGGGGCGGGAGACACGCCATGCGCAGCACGGTGAGTTGCGAGATCGACCTCGACGCGCCGGGCAAGCGGCATGGCTTCCTGCGCCTGCCGCATTCCACGCATGAGAGCGCCTATGGCTTCATCCCGATCCCGATCGCGGTGATCGCCCATGGCAGCGGGCCGACCGTGCTGCTCGTCGCCGGCAACCATGGCGACGAATACGAGGGCCAGATCGCGCTCGGCCGGCTGATCCGGGAGATCGAGCCGGCGCAGGTGCAGGGTCGGCTCATCGTCCTGCCCGCGCTGAATTTTCCTGCCGCCCGCGCAGGACGGCGCACGAGTCCCATCGATGGCGGCAATCTCAACCGGCTGTTCCCCGGCGATCCCGATGGCGGCGTGACGGAGCAGATCGCGTATCACGTCACGGAGGCGCTGCTGCCGCTCTGCAGCAGCGTCATCGACCTGCATTCGGGCGGATCGTCGCTGATGTACACGCCCTCCGCGCTGATCCGCCGTGGCGACGACACCGCGCTGTTCGCGCGCGGCATCGCGGCGCTGAAGGCCTTCGGCGCGCCGCATTCCTACATCGTCATCCCCGGCACCAATGGCGGGCGGACGCTGTCCGAGATCTGCTACCGGCGCGGCATCCTCCATCTCGGCACCGAACTCGGCGGCGGAGGTCATGCGACGCCGCATGCGATCCGCATCGCGGAGCGCGGCATCGCCGGCGTGCTGCGACACCTGCAAGCGGCGGACCTGCCCTGGGATGGCGGCGGCGGCACGCATCGCACGCGCATCCTCGATGTCGGTGGCGCCGACTACTACAGCTACGCCCCCGATCCCGGCGTCTTCGAGCCGCTTGTCTCGCTCGGCGAGGAGGTGCGCGCGGGCCAGCCCGCCGGCCTGATCCACCACACCGAGACGCCCTGGCGCGATCCCGCCCGCGTGGACTTCCAGCGCGACGGCGTCGTGCTGGTGAAGCGCTGGCCGGGCATGACGGCGCGCGGCGACTGCCTGTTCCATCTCGGCACGGATACCGGATTGTGAGCGACGAAAACCCCCTCCTCGTCCAGCGCGACGGCGCCGTGGTGCGCCTCATGCTGAACCGCCCGCACCGGCGCAACGCGATGAGCGAGGCGCTGGTCGCGCGCATGGACGAGGCGTTGTCCGCGTTGCGCGGCGACAGCGGCGTCCGCGTTGTCGTCATCAGCGGCGCGGGCGGGCATTTCTGCGCGGGGCTCGACCTGACGGAAGTGGGTGCACCCAAGAGCGCGGAGCAAAAACTGGCCGAGCAGCAGGCGCGCAACCGCCGCACCGGCGCGCGCTTCCAGGCGATCTCCGACCTCAAGCAGGTGGTGATCGCGGCGGTGGAGGGCAGCGCCTATGCCGGCGGCCTCGGCTTCGTCTGCGCCGCCGACATCGCGCTCGCCGCCGGCACCGCGCGCTTCTCCGCGCCCGAGGTCCGCCGCGGCCTGGTGCCGGCGCAGATCCTGCCCTGGCTCACGCGCCGCATGGGCCGCAGCGCCGCCGCGCGGCTCTGCCTGCAGGGCAACGTGATCGACGCGGAGGAAGCCGCGCGCATCGGCCTGGTGCATGCGACGGCGCCGGATGCCGAGGGGCTGGCGCGCCTGCTCGACGTGACCATCGCCGACGTGCTGGAGGGCGCGCCCGGCGCGCTGGCCGAGACCAAGGGTCTGATCGCCGCCCTCGGCGCCGTTCTGCCGCCCGGCTATGGGGAGGCCGGCGCCGAGGCCTTCGCCCGACAGGCTGCCGGGCCCGAGGCCGCGGAGGGCATCGCCAGCTTCAAGGAGCGCCGCAAGGCCGATTGGTCCCGGCGCTGACCGAGCCCATCTTGGCGCCACGCGAGGAAGGACATACGCCATGACCGCCTGCATCGTCGGCTGGGCCCACACGCCCTTCGGCAAGCTCGAGGACCCGGACATCGAGAGCCTGTTCGGCCGCGTCGCGCTCTCCGCGATCCACGATGCGGGGATCGAGCCGGCCGAGGTGGACGCGGCTTTCGTCGGCGTCTTCAACGGCGGCTTCTCCAAGCAGGACTTCTTTGCGTCCCTTCTGCTGCAGCATGTGCCGGAGCTGCGCTTCAAGCCCACCACGCGCTACGAGAATGCCTGCGCCACCGGCTCCGCCGCGATCCATGGGGCGCTGGATTTCCTCGCCGCGAAGCGGGGGCGCTTCGCCCTGGTGGTCGGCGCCGAGAAGATGACCGCGACGCCGACCGCGGAGGTGGGCGACATCCTGCTCTCCGCCTCCTACCGCAAGACGGAGGGCGACATCCCGGCGGGCTTCGCCGGCGTCTTCGGCCGCATCGCGGAAGCCTATTTCCAGCGCCATGGCGACCAGTCCGACGCGCTGGCCGCCATCGCCGCCAAGAACCACCACAACGGCGTCTCGAACCCCTATGCGCAGATGCGCAAGGACCTCGGCTTCGCCTTCTGCCGTGCCGAGAGCGAGAAGAACCCGTTCGTCGCGCGGCCGCTGAAGCGCACGGACTGCTCGCTGGTCTCCGACGGCGCCGCGGCGCTGATCCTGACCGACGAGGAGACGGCGAAGGCCATGGCCGCGCGGGGCGGCAAGGCCGTGCGCTTCCGCGCCGCGGTGCAGGCGACCGACAGCATGCCCATCGCCGGGCGCGACATCATCCGCTTCGAAGGCGCGCGCGCCGCCTGGGGCCGGGCGCTGGAGGCGGCGGACCTCAGGCTCGACGACCTCTCCTTCGTCGAGACGCATGACTGCTTCACGATCGCCGAGCTCATCGAATACGAGGCGATGGGCCTGGCGCCGGAAGGGCAGGGGGCGCGTGCCGCGCTGGAAGGCTGGACCGCGAAGGACGGCAGGCTGCCGGTGAACCCCTCGGGCGGGCTGAAGTCCAAGGGCCACCCGATCGGCGCGACCGGCGTTTCCATGCACGCGATGGCCGCGATGCAGCTCACCGGCCAGGCCGGGGAGATGCAGCTGCCGAAAGCGGACCGGGCCGGGGTGTTCAACATGGGGGGCGCGGCGGTGGCGAATTACTGCTCGATCCTGGAGCGGGTGGGATAGGCGCGGCGAGCTCTGGCACGCCCCTTGCTATCCTCTCAAACGTCATGCGGCGGGCCTGTCCCGTCCCTGGCAGCTTAGCCTTCCTCAACCTTGCCTCGGGCCGGTCCGAAAGGATCGGCCCAATTTTTTTGTCCGCGCCTCCGCGCCTTCGGGCGGTTTTGCGGGGCGGACGGATCGCCCAGGTCATCGCGAAGACGGAAATCGGCACGCAGACGATAGGCGCGACGACATGTTTCGCCCGGCGATTTGCATAATGCGAAGCATATAGGGACGCAAACCCGCTATGGCAGTCGGCTGGCGCGGCTGATCAAGGAAAAAATTCTTGCATCCCGCAGCGCGCGCTGCTACCCCGGCAGCGCCACGGGCCGGATTCCGTCCGCCGCCAGCAGCTTGTCGCAGCGCGGTCGCCCCGAGGCTCCGAACCCCGCCAGACCACCCGGACCCGCGGCCCATCCCGGCCGTGCCGTCATGCGCCCTGGAGATCGCCCATGAGCATCGTCGCGCTCCCCGCCCTGCTCGGCGTGCATGCCGCGCTGTCGCCAACCCCGCCCCAGCAGGGCGTGCTGGTCGCCGACGGGGCGATCCACGCGCCCCTCACCCTGATGCGCGCCCAGGTGAATTCCCGCGCCACCGGCCTCGCTTCGGACGACGCCACGCTCCAGAGCTACCTTGCCGACCTGCCGCGCTTCGTGGGCTCCGGCGCGCGGCTGCTGGTGGAGGGTCAGCGGACCAACGACATGCCCTCCCCGCTGGCCTTCGGCAGCGGCTCGGGCTGGACCGCGATCAGCGGCGGCACCGGCAGCGCGCCGGTCATCACCCCCGACTACGGCGCGATCGCCGCCCCCGATGGCAGCTTCACCGCCACGCGGCTGCAGCTCGCCAAGGGCGCCGGCACGACCAGCGCCGACCAGTCCGGCCTGTCGCGCAACACCTCCACCAGCGCCGCCCGCTTCGTCTGGGCGCGGACGCTCTCCGGCACCGCGACGGTGCAGATCGGCACCAGCAGCACGAACATCGCCCTGCAGACGACCGTGGACAGCACCTGGCGTCGGCTCGGCATCGTGGGCGGCGGGTCCATGCACCGCATCAACCTGAACGGGGCGGCCGGCAGCAGCGCCACCGCCGATCTGCTGGTCTGGGGTGCCTCGAGCGAGCCGAACGGCACCTTCGCCTCCTCTCTCGTGCTGCCGGCGCCGGGCCTGTCGCAGGCCAGCACGCGCGGCGCCGACCTGGTCTCGGCCACGCTGGCGACGCTCGGGATCGGCGGCAACGGCGCCTGCACCCTGCTCTGGTCCGGGCGTCTGCCGCAGCTCTCGACCGGCTCGGTGCAGACCATCGTGCAGATGGACGACGGCTCCAATTCGGTGCGCTGGGTGCTGGACAACCAGCCGACCGGCAGCCTCATGCGGCTCTACGGCACCGGCACGGCCACCATCTCGACCGGCGCCGCGACGGCCGGGGCGCCGCTGCGCATGGGCCTCGCGCTCGACGGCACGGGGCGCGGCGCGGCCTCCCTGAACGGCGGCGCGGTCGCGATCGCCACGGGCGGCCCGGCCGCCGGCCTCACCACGCTCAGGCTCGGCACGAACGCCTCCGGCAGCCTCGGCATGTTCGGCGAGACCGCCTTCCTGCAGGTGCTGCCGAACACGCTCGGCGATGCCGAGTTGCAGGCCGCCGTGGCCGCGCTGCCGGGCTGAGCCGCCGCCCGCTCAGCGCCGCGGCGCCGGGGCGGGCCGACGCTTGACCGGGCGCATGCCCGCCGGATCGGACGCAGGGCGCAGCGGGGCGATGCGGATATCCTCGTCATCCTGCGCCGGGCGCGCGGCGGCGGCGGCGAAGCGCGCGGCGGCCCAGGGCGCGATCTCCACGCGCGTCTCGCGCTCCATCACCTGGATGCGGCCGATCTCCTGGCGCGTGACATGGCCGCGGCGGCAGAGGAAGGGCAGCAGCCAGCGCGGATCGGCGTTGCGGTTCCGCCCGACATCGAGGCGGAACCAGATGCCCTCGCCGCCCGGCTCCCGCCGGTCGCGCATCGGCGCGCTGCGCGGCGTGGGCTCGGGCGGCTCGATCTCCTCGGGCGCCGGCAGCGCGGCGCCGAGGGCGCGGAGCAGCGCCGCCGCCACGGCCTCCGCGCCCTTCGCCTCCAGCACGGCGCGGCCGAGCGCCATCGCTTCCGCCTCCGCCGTCGCGGCGCCGGCGGCGGCGATCGCCTGCTCGACCAGGCGTTCGTTGTCGCGGGCGCGGATCTGCTCGGCCGAGGGCGGCGGGCCCCATTCGGCCTGGATGCGCGCGGCGGAGAGCAGGCGGTCCGCCTCACGCCGCCGGTTCGCGGCCACCAGCAGCACGGCGAGGCCCTTGCGCCCCGCGCGGCCGGTGCGGCCGGATCGGTGCTGCAGCGTCTCCCGGTCGCGCGGCAGCTCGGCATGCACGACCAGGCCGAGCTCCGGCAGGTCGATGCCGCGGGCGGCGACGTCGGTCGCGACGCAGATCTGCGCGCGGCGGTCGCGCAGCGCCTGCAGCGCGCGGTTCCGCTCCGCCTGCGTCAGCTCGCCCGAGAGCGCGACGGCGTTGAAGCCGCGCTCCGTCAGGTTGCCGTGCAGGCGGTTCACCGCGGCGCGCGTGGCGCAGAAGACGATCGCGCGCTCGTCGTGCCAGCGCAGCACGTTGACCAGCGCGCGCTCGGCCTCGCGGGGCGGCACGATCACCGCCTTGTAGGCGATGTCGCCATGCTGCCCGCCCTCCGCCGTCGCAGCGATGCGCAGCGCGTCGCGCTGGTAGCGCTTCGCGAGTGCTGCGATCTCCTTCGGGATCGTCGCGGAGAACAGCAGCGTGCGGCGCGTCTCTGGCGTGACGTCGAGGATGGCCTCCAGCTCGTCGCGGAAGCCCATGTCGAGCATCTCGTCCGCCTCGTCGAGCACGGCGGCCTTGAGCCCGGTGAGTTCGAGGTTGCCGCGCTCGAGATGGTCGCGCAGGCGGCCCGGCGTGCCGACGACGATATGCGCGCCGAGATCGAGCGCGCGGCGCTCCGCGCGCGGATCGGTGCCGCCGACGCAGGCGACCACGCGCGCCCCGGCCTCGGCATACAGCCAGGACAGCTCCGCCTGCACCTGCAAGGCCAGTTCGCGCGTGGGTGCGATCACCAGCGCCAGCGGCACGCGCGGCGGCCCGACGCGCTCCGCGCCCGCCAGAAGTTCGGGCGCCAGCGCGAGGCCGAAGGCGACGGTCTTGCCGGAGCCGGTCTGCGCCGAGACGAGCAGGTCGCGGCCCGCCGTCTCGGGCGCCAGCACGGCCTGCTGGACGGCGGTGGGCTCGGCATAGCCGCGGGCGGCGAGCGCGCGGGCGAGCGGGACGGGGAGGTCTGGGAAGGGCACGCTAGTTCAGCCGGCCCAGCATGCCGCGGGCGATGATGTGCGCCTGGATCTCCGCCGCCCCCTCGAAGATGGACAGCACCCGCGCGTCGCACAGCACGCGGCTGATCGGGTATTCCAGCGCATAGCCGTTGCCGCCATGGATCTGCAGCGCCGCATCGGCATTGGCGAAGGCGACGCGCGCGGCGAGCAGCTTCGCCATCCCCGCCTCGACGTCGCAGCGGCGGCCGGCGTCCTTCTCCTGCGCGGCGAAATAGGTGAGCTGGCGCGCCAGCATCGTCTCGGCCGCCATCATCGCCAGCTTTCCGTACACGCGCGGGAACTGCAGGATCGGCTTGCCGAACTGGATGCGCGTGCGCGCGTAGGAGAGGCCGAGCGAAAGCGCGTTCTGCGCCACGCCGAGCGCGCGCGCCGCGGTCTGGATGCGCGCGCTCTCGAAGGTTTCCATCAGCTGCCGGAAGCCCTGGCCTTCCACGCCGCCGAGCAGGTTGGCCACGGGAACCTCGAACCCTTCGAAGGAAATCTCGTATTCGCGCATGCCGCGATAGCCGAGCACCTCGATCTCCGACCCCGACATGCCCGGCGCCGGGAAGGGATTGTCTTCCGTGCCGCGCGGCTTCTCCGCGATCAGCATGGAGAGGCCCTTGTGGCCGGGCGCTTCGGGATTTGTCCGAACCAGCAGCGTCATGATGTCGCTGCGGCTGCCATGCGTGATCCAGGTCTTCGCGCCGTACACCTTGAAGACGTCGCCCTCGCGCACCGCGCGCGTGCGCAGGTTGGCGAGGTCGGAGCCGGTGTTGGGTTCGGTGAAGACCGCCGTCGGGAGGATTTCTCCCGATGCGATACCGGGCAGCCAGCGCGCCTTCTGCTCCTCGGTGCCGTTGAGCCCGATCAGCTCGCCCGCGATCTCGTTGCGCGTGCCCAGCGAGCCGACGCCGACATAGCCCTCGCTCAGCGCCTCGCTCACCAGGCACATCGCGACCTTGCCGAGGCCGAGGCCGCCATGCGCCTCCGGGATCGTCACGCCGAAGGCGCCGAGCTCGCCGAGCTTCGCGATCGTCTCCAGCGGGATCAGCGCGTTGCGGCTGTGCCAGTCCTGCGCATAGGGCGCCACTTCCGACGCAGCGAAACGCCCGAATGTCTCGCGCAGCAGCGCCATCTCGGGATCGTCGAGCGCGATGTCGCCGAACTGCTCCGCTTCCAGCGCCGCCAGCATCGCGCCGCAGGCCGCCGTCATGCGGCGTGCGTCGAAGGGCGCGAGCGCCGCGCGGAGCGGCGCGACGGCCGCGTCATCCAGGCCCAGATCGGCCGGCCGCGCCATCTCGACCTGGCTCATCGGGATGCCGCCGGCGATCTGCCCGCCATATTCGGCGAAGCCGAGCGTCAGGATCGCGCGCTCCGTCGCGCCGAATTTTCCCCCCGTCTCCAGCCGCTCGGCCCAGCGCAACGCCTGGCGCAGCGCCTCGACATAGGTGGCGGTCCAGGCCAGGCCGTGCGCGGCGAACTGCTCCGCCTCGAGCGCGACGGCATCGAGCCGCCCGCCCGGCGCCACCTGCCGCGCGATGGCGCCGCGCGCCGCCTCCAGCAGGGATTCCGCGGCCGTGAGCACGCCGCGGCAGTCGCGCATCAGCTCGCTCATGCGTCACCCCGCGGCAGGATGCCGGCCTCGCGCAGCGCCGCGATGCGCTCCGCCGGCATGGAGAGCCGCTCCGCCAGCACCGCGGCCGTGTCGGCGCCGAGCGGCGAGGCGGGGCGCGGCGGCAGTGCCGGCTGCAGAGGCGCGGACGCCGCCAGCACGCGCCCGACGCCCGGCTGCTCGATCTCGTGGAACAGCGGGTTGGCCGTGGAGCAGCGCGGGTCCTCCCGCACCATCTGGCCGAAATCCTGGTAGGCGCCCCAGAGCACGCCGGAGCCCTCGAAGGCCTTGCGCACCTCGGCCAGCGTGCGCGCGGCGAACCAGGGCGCGAGCACGGCGCAGATCGCGTCGCGCGCCGTGTAGCGCCCGCCCTCGTCCTCCATGTCCACGTCCATAACCTGCCCGATCAGCGCGAGGCGCTCCGTCAGTCCGGTCGCCTTGCCGATCGCGCGCCATTGCCGGCTCGAGATCGCCGCGACCATCACCCGGCGCCCGTCCGACGTCGAAAAATCGCGGCCGAAGGCGCCGTAGATCGCGTTGCCGAGCGGCGGGCGCACATGCCCGTTCACCTGCACATCCGCGACATAGCCGAGATTGGCGACGGTCGCGTAGGCGACATCGGAGAGCGCCAGCGTGATCTCCCCGCCCGCGCCGGTGCGCGCGCGCCGCCGCTCCGCCGCGATCAGGCCGGTGGCGAGGTAGAGCCCCGCCGCCACGTCCCAGCCCGGCATCACATGGTTCACCGGCCGCTCGTCCTCGCCCGTCGCGATGGGGAAGCCGACCGCGGCGTTCACCGTGTAGTCGATGGCATTGGCGCCATCATGCGTGCCCGTCACGCGCAGCATGATCAGGTCCGGCCGCCGCTTCGAGAGCTCCGCATAGGACATCCAGCCCTTCTCGGCCGGCAGGTTGGTGATGAGCACGCCGGCCTCGGCGATCAGCGCCGCCGCGATCTCCTGCCCCTCGGGCGTGTTCAGCGCCAGGCTGACGCTGCGCTTGCCCTTGTTCAAGGCGGTCCAGTAGAGGCTGGTGCCGGAGGGCGCGAGCGGCCAGCGGCCGATGTCAATGTTGCCGCCGAGCGGGTCGATGCGGATCACCTCCGCGCCGAGCTGCGCCAGCGTCATGCCGCCGATCGGCGCGGCCACGAAGGCCGAGACCTCCACCACGCGCAGGCCTTCCAGCAGCGGCGTCATCGCATCCGTCCCCTTCTCCGGCTGCGGGAGGCATAGCGCCTGGGCGGCGTCTGGCAAGCCGCGGCTTGCGCGGGGCTGCATGCTGCGGAAGGCTGGCCTGGCGGGACGGGACACGGGACCGATGCACGGGCGCAACCTCACCCTGGATCAGGCGCTGGCCGAGGCGCGGGAGACCTATGCGCGGCGCCGGCCGAACAGCCGGGCGCACCACCTGGAGGCCGCGGAGGTCATGCCCGGCGGCAACACCCGCACCGTGCTGTTCCACGGACCCTTCCCCTTCACCGTGATGCAGGGCGAGGGAAGCCGCGTCACCGACGCCGACGGCCTGACCTATGTGAACATGGCCGGCGAATACACCGCCGGGCTGTTCGGCGCCTCGCATCCGGCGATCCGCTCAGCCGTGATCC
Organism: Falsiroseomonas sp. RANM36; assembly: GCF_056682175.1. Classification (NCBI taxonomy): domain Bacteria; kingdom Pseudomonadati; phylum Pseudomonadota; class Alphaproteobacteria; order Acetobacterales; family Roseomonadaceae; genus Falsiroseomonas; species Falsiroseomonas sp. RANM36. The sequence continues at coordinate 57,833 of NZ_JBWXTD010000001.1, read as the reverse complement.
GCGCGCTCGATGGCGGCCTGAACCTCACGGCGCACAACGCCTTCGAGGCGCGCTTCGCCCGGCTGGTCTGCGACCGCTTTCCCTCCGTCGCGCAGGTGCGGTTCACGAATTCGGGCACCGAGGCGAACCTGCTGGCGCTGGCCTGCGCCACCATCGCGACGGGCCGGCGCACCATCCTGGGCTTCGAGGGCGGCTATCACGGCAGCCTGTTCGGCTTCCCGCGCGGCGCGGCGCCGGCGGTGAACGTGCCGCACCGGGCTGTGGTCGCGCCCTACAACGACCTCGAGGCCGCGCGCGCCCTGGCGCGGGCGCATGCGGCGGACCTCGCCGCGATCATCCTGGAGCCGATGCTGGGCGGCGGCGGCTGCATCCCGGCGGAGCAGTCCTTCCTGGAAGGGCTGCGCGCGCTGGCCGACGAGGCCGGCGCGGTGCTGATCTTCGACGAGGTGATGACCAGCCGCCTTGCCCCCGGCGGGTTGCAGGAGGCGACCGGCGTCACGCCGGACCTCACGACGCTCGGCAAGTATGTCGGCGGGGGGATGTCCTTCGGCGCCTTCGGCGGCAGCGCGGCGCTGATGGGCATGTTCGATCCGCGGCGCGCGGATGCCGTGCCGCATGCCGGCACCTTCAACAACAACACCCTGACCATGTCCGCCGGCATCGCGGCGCTGGCGGAGATCTACACGCCCGCCGAGGCGGTGGCGCACAACGCCCGCGGCGATGCGCTGCGCGAGGCGCTGAACGCGATCGCGGCGCGGCTGGCGGTGCCCGTGCAGGTGACCGGGCGGGGCAGCATGATGGCGTTCCACGTCGCGCCCAGGCCGCCGCGCAACGCCGCCGAGGCCGCGGCGGGCGACCAGGGGCTGAAGGAGCTGCTGTTCCTCGATCTGCTGGAGCGCGGCTTCTACATCGCGCGCCGCGGCATGGTCGCGCTCTCGCTGGCGGTCGGCGAGGCGGAGCGCGCCGCCTTCGTCGAAGCCGTGGGGGAGGCGCTGGCGCTGCGCGCCCCGCTGCTGCGGGAAGCGCGCAGCGCCGCCTGACTCAGTTGGACTGCGACTGCAGGTAGGCGATCACGTCCTTGCGCTGCTGCTCGTTGCGCAGGCCGGCGAAGGACATCGACCCGCGCGGCACGAGGTCCTTCGGGTTGGTCAGGTAGCGGTCGAGGTTCTCGGGCGTCCAGGTCAGGCCGCCCTGGGCCAACTCCTGCATGTTCGCGGAATAGCGGAAGCCCTGGATCGAGGCCGCACGGCGGCCGACGACGCCGTGCAGGTTCGGGCCGACGCCGTTGCGGCCGTTGTTCTCGATGACGTGGCAGGCGCGGCACTGGTTGAACACGCGCTGTCCGGCGGCTGCATCCTGGGCGAAGGCCGCCTGGTTCGCGCCGAGGGTCAGCGCCGCCGTGGCGGCCAGCAGCAGGCGATATGGCATGAAGGCGATTTCTCCCTGAACACCCGTCCCAGCCTGGTGGAATAAGATCACGGTCCGTCGCCGCGCAAGAGGGGGCGCCCCTTCCGGGCGGCCGGGGGCGCGTGTAGCGTTCACAAGATGACCGCCCCGTTACTGGAGGTGCGCGGCCTCGTCCGGCGCTTCGGCGGGGTGGTGGCGCTGGATGGGCTGGACCTCGCGGTCCGGCGCGGCACGGTCACGGCGCTGATCGGCCCGAACGGCGCGGGCAAGTCCACCGCCTTCCAGTGCATCTCCGGCGTCATCCGGCCGGATGGCGGAAACGTCATCTTCGACGGCCAGGACATCACCGGCGCGCGACCGGACCGTGTGACCCGCGCGGGCCTGGTGCGCAGCTTCCAGATCGCCCGCGGCATCCCGCGCCTGACCGTGCTGGAGAACCTGCTGCTCTACGGCCAGCACCAGCCCGGCGAATCGCTCGCCGTCGCGCTGCTCGCGACGCCCGCGATGCGCCGGCGGGAGGAGGAGTTGCGCGCCCGCGCCGTGGCCATCGCCGCGCGCCTCAACCTCTCGCGCGTGCTGGACAACCAGGCGGCGGCGCTGTCCGGCGGGCAGAAGAAGCTGCTCGAGATCGGTCGCGCGCTGATGGCGGAGCCGAAGCTGCTGCTGCTGGACGAGCCGGTGGCCGGCGTGAACCCCACCCTCGCCGCCGAGATCGCGCGCCACATCGCGCATCTGCGGGAGGAAGGCATGACGGTGCTCGTCGTGGAGCACCACATGGACTTCGTCGCCTCGCTCTGCGATCCGGTGATCGTGATGGCCGAGGGCAGGCTGCTGGCGCAGGGCGGTTTCGAGAGCGTCGCGAGCGATGCGCGCGTGCAGGAAGCCTATATGGGGCGCCGCGTGCATGCCTGAGGCCGCCGCGCTGCTGGAGGTGGAGGGCGTCGTCGGCGGCTATGGCGCGGCGGACGAGATCCTGAAGGGCATCACCGTCTCCCTCGCGCCCGCGCGCATGGCCGCGATCGTCGGGCCGAATGGCGCGGGCAAGTCCACGCTGCTCAAGGCCGTCGCCGGCATCCTGAAGCCGAAGGCCGGCAGCATCCGGCTGCAGGGCAGGCCGCTGACCGGCCTGCCGCCGCGCGCCATCGCCGCCCAGGGCGTCGCCTTCGTGCCGCAGGAGGCGAACATCTTCGCCAGCCTCACGGTGCGCGAGAACCTGGAGATGGGCGGCTACCTGGAACCCCGCGCCGTCGTGCGGCAGCGGACGGAGGCGCTGATGCAGCGCTTCCCCGTGCTGGCCGAGAAGCGCCGCCGCGCGGCGCGCACGCTTTCGGGCGGGCAGCGGCAGATCCTGGCCATGGCGATGGCGCTGATGGTGCAGCCGAAGCTCCTGCTGCTGGACGAGCCATCCGCCGGGCTGTCGCCCAAAGCCGCGGAATTCCTGTTCGATTCCATCGCCGCCATCCATGCCGAAGGCACCGCGATCCTGATGGTCGAGCAGAACGCGCTGGAGGCGCTGTCCATCGCCGAGGAGGGGATCGTGCTGGTGGATGGCCGCGTGGCCCGCACCGGCCGGGCCCAGGCGCTGGCCGCCGACCCAGAGGTGCGCCGCCTGTTCCTCGGCGGCTAGAGCGTAGCTACTGTGAACGACAGGGAGACGACAGCATGACCCAGTTCCGCATCGGCCGCCGCGCGGCCCTGCGTCGCGCCGCAGGCGCGCTCTACGCGACGAGCGCCGCCGGCGCTGTCACCAGCTTCGCCATCGGCGGCAGGGCCTTCGGCCAGGGGGCGCCGGTGGTGTTCGGCGCGCTGCCGCCGCTGACCGGCGCCGGCGGGCCCTATGGCCCCGCAATGCTGCGCGCCATCCAGGCCGTGGTCGAGGAGGCCAATGCCGCCGGCGGAATCCGCGGCCGGCAGATCCGCGTGGTGGCCGAGGACGACCAGACCAACCCCGATGCCGGCGTGCGCGGCGCGCGCAAGCTGATCGACGTGGACCGCGTCTCCGCGATGATGGGGACCTGGGCGAGCTCGGTCACCACCGCCGTCGCGCCGCTCTGCTGGGAGAACCGCGTGCCGCTCTTCACCGTCTCGGGCGCGGATTCGATCACGCTGCTGCCGCACCAGGGCTTCATCTTCCGCACCCAGCCGAACAGCCGGCTGCAGATCTCGACCGGCGCCGACTTCCTGCTGCGCCAGGGCGCGCGGCGGATCTTCCACCTCGCCGCGCAGTCGCCCTTCGCGCAGTCCAGCCAGGACGTGCTGGCCGAGAAGTTCGCCGCCGCCGGCGGCCAGGTGGCCGGCTACACCGTCTATGAGCGCGACAAGACCGCCTTCCGCTCGGAGGTGGACGCGATCATGCGCGCGCGCGTGGACACCGTGTTCCTCAACGGCTACCTGCCGGACGTGACGATCCTGCTGCGCGAGCTGTTCCGCGCCGGCTTCGACGGCCGCCGCTTCGCGCCCGCCTACGCCGTCAACCAGAACCTGCTGAACAGCCTGCCGAACGAGGTGACCAACGGCACCATGACCTGGCAGCCCAGCCCGGATGTGGAGAGCGGCGCCTTCAAGCGGCTGGAGAGGCTGTTCGGCAACACCGCGGTGGACCCCTATTCGGCGCAGACCAACGACCACGCCGCGCTGGCCATCCTGGCCGCGGCGGCGGCCGGCGATGCCGCCGGCGTCGCGATCCGCGACACCGTGCGCCGGATCAGCCAGGGCGACGGCGAGAAGGTGGACAACGTCACCGACGGGCTGCGCGCCCTGGCCGCGGGCCGGGCGATCAACTACGAAGGCTCCTCCGGCCCGGTCGAGTTCGACGAGCGCGGCGACATCCGCGGCACCAAGTTCCGCTTCGAGCGCGCCGCAGGCGGCCGCTTCGAGCTGATCGAACTGCGTTGAGCCCGGCGCGCCGCGTCGCAGGCGGTGCGGCGCACCGTGTCTTGAAGGGTGCGGCGCGATGATCCAGGACTGGCGTGACATCGCCCAGATCCTGCTGAACGGGGTGATGACGGGCAGCATGCTGATGCTGCCCGCCATCGGCTTCACCACGATCTTCGCCGTGCTGCGCTACCCGAACTTCGCGGTGGCCGCCTATGCGACGGTCGGCGCCTTCGCCGGATGGATCGCCAACACGCAATGGGGCCTGCCGGCGGCGCTGGCGCTGGTCGCTGCCTTCCTCGTCGCCGGCGCGGTCGGGTTGGCGGCGGAGGAGACGGCGCTGAAGCCGCTGCGCCCCGCCGGGCCGCTGACCGTCGCCATCGCCTCGGTCGCGCTGACGCTGCTGGTCGAGAACATCCTGCGCTTCTTCTTCGGCAACGAGCTGCGCGCCTACGACCTGCCGATCCTGCGGGACTGGCGCTTCGACGGCATCCGCGTCGGCCCGCAGCAGGTGCAGAACACGCTCTATGCCTGCGCCGCGGCCGCCGCGCTGTTCGCGCTGCTGGCCTTCACGCGCCTCGGCCGCGCGATGCGCGCGGTGGCGGACAACCCGCAGCTCGCCGACATCAAGGGCGTGGACCCCGACCGCATCGCGCGCGTTGCCGTCTTCATCGGCGCGGGGCTGGCGGGATTCGGGGGGATGCTGCTCGGCCTCGACACCTCGATCGACCCGCTGACCGGCTTCCGCGTGATCCTCTCGGTCTTCGCCGCGGCGGTGGTGGGCGGGCTCGGCTCCATCCCCGGCGCGGCGCTCGGCGCGCTGGTGGTCGGCATCGGCGAGGAGATGGCCGGCGTGTTGCTGGAGCCCGCCTACCGCACCGTCACCGCCTTCCTGGCGATCCTGCTCGTGCTCTCCATCCGCCCGCAGGGGCTGCTCGGGCGGGCCGCCTGATGGAAGCCTATCTCGTCGCGATGCTGGTCTTCGCCGGCTTCTACGCGCTGATGGCGCTCGGGCTCAACGTGATCTGGGGCCTGGCGGGGATGGTCAATCTCGGCCTGGTCGGCTTCTTCGGGCTCGGCGCCTATGCCTCGGCGCTGCTGACGACGAAGCTGGCCTGGCCGATGCCGCTCGGCTGGGCCGCGGGCGCGGTGGTGGCGGCGCTGGCGGGCGGGCTGATGGCGCTGATCGTCGCGCGGCTGCGCGGCGACTACCTGGCGATCGTCACCCTCGGCTTCGCCGAGGTGATCCGGCTGGTGGCGTCCAACGAGATCTGGCTGACCAACGGCACCGACGGCATCAGCGGCATCCCCGGCCCCTGGCGCGGCGACGTCTCGCCGCAGCAGTTCAACCTGATCTTCCTGGCGCTGGTCTGGTGCGCGGTGGGCGTGGTCTTCCTGCTGCTGTCCCGCGCTTCCCACGCGCCCTTCGGCCGCGTGCTGCGCGCCGTGCGGGAGGACGAGGACGTGGCCGCGGTGGCGGGCAAGCCGGTGCTGTGGTTCAAGCTGCGCGCCTTCGCGCTGGGGGCGGCGGTGGTCGGCTTCGCCGGCGCGCTCTACGCCCACTACAACGCCTATATCGCGCCCGAAGGCTTCGCGCCGCTGCTCACCATCTACATCGTGCTGGCGCTGACCGCGGGCGGCGTCGGCGCGATGCGCGGCGCGGTGGTGGGCGCGCTCTTCGTCGTGCTGCTGCTGGAAGGCACCCGCTTCCTCGCGCAGGAGATCCCGGGCGTCACGCCGGTGCAGAAGGCCGCGCTGCGGGAGAGCATCATCGCACTCTCGCTGATCCTGCTGCTGCGCTTCCGCCCGCAGGGGCTGATCCCCGAACGCAGCCGAACCCGCTCGACGCCCGAGGAGGCCAGATGAGCCGCGCCGATCCCGCCCCGCACTACGCCGCCGTCGCCGCCGCCGCCGCCGAAGGCGGTCAGCCCGGCCCGCTCTTCGCCGCGCGGGACGCGGCGATGGGGCACGCCATCGGGCACCGGCTGTTCACCATCCTGGTGATCCATCCGGGCGCCGAGGAAAGCCAGCGCTACTACTCCAACATGCCGCGCGAATACCCGGTGGGCGGGCGCAAGCCGATCAACCGCACGCACTGGTTCCAGCGCGTCCTCGGCGCCGGGGAAGCCTATATCGGGCGCACCTACGAGGACATCCGCGATGTCTTCTTCGACCACGAGCTGATCCGCAGCCTGGGCTGCGAGAGCGTGCTGAACGTGCCGGTGCGCTGGGACGGGCGCAGCATCGGCACCATCAACCTGCTGCACCACGCGAACTGGTACGGCGAGGCCGACGTGCCGACGGCAGAGATCTTCGCGGCGCTTGCCGCGCCGGGGCTGATGAAGGTGATCGCCGGCGGCTGAGCCGCCCGCGGGCCCGAACGGCGGCCCGCGAAATTCCATGCTGGCATCGGCCGCGGCCCGCCGCTTATGCTGCCCCGACAGCCGGGACAGCCGGCGCGATGGAAGGGAGCGGCCACCATGTCCAACGGGATCACCCGTCGTCCTCTATTGGCGGCGACGGCCGCGGCGCTCGCCGCAGGCACTGTGCGGCTGCCGGCCTATGCGCAAGGCGCGCGGCGATTCCAGGGCGTCACGCTCAACATCTCCTGCTGGTCGGCGCCCTATGCGCGCTTCATCGCCGACTACCTGCCGGAGTTCACCGCCGCCACCGGCATCCAGGTGAACTACGACACGCCGGGCTTCCCGATCTACAACCAGCGCGCCGACCTCGAGCTTTCGACCAAGGGGTCGGCCTTCGATGTGCTGAACGTCACCTTCATCTACACCGCGCGCTGGATCGGCGCCGGCTGGTTCACGCCGCTCGATCCGTTCATCAACGATCGCAACAAGACGCCGGCCGACTGGGATTTTGCCGATCTGCTGGCCGGCGCGGTGCATCCGATGAAGGACCGCCGCGGCCAGGTCTACGGCATCCCCTGGGTCGCCGATGCGCTCATCGCCGGCGCCAGCCGCTTCGACCTGCTGCGGCGCGAGGGGCTCGGCATGCCCGACACTTTCGCGGAGATGGAGCGCACCGTCGCCGCGGTGAACGGCAAGGAGGAGACCGCCGGCTTCCTCGTCGAGAACCACTACGGCTGGACCTATCCGCCCTTCCTGCAATCCTTCGGCGGCAACGTCTTCCGCAATCCGCCGGACGACCTCTTCCCCACCCTCGACACGCCGGAAGCGATCGAGGCGGCGGAATTCCTCGCCAAGCTGCTGCGGCAATACGGACCGCCCCAGGCGCTGGGGTACAACGTGGACCAGACCACGCAGTCCTTCCGCATGGGGCGGGTGAACTACCAGCTCAACAACCACGCCTTCCTGCTGCTGTCGGGCGAGGCCGGCAGCCGCGTGAAGGACACGGTCAATTTCGGCATGTTCCCGGCCGGGCCGAAGGGCCGCTTCCCCGGCATCGCCTCGCATGGCTGGGGCATTCCCACCGGCGCCCGCAACAAGGACGCGTCCTGGGAATTCATCAAATGGGCGATGTCGAAGGAACTGCTGACCCGGATGGTGACCGAGAAGGGCTATGGCTCGATCACCCGCAGCTCGATCCTGAGCACGCCCGAATTCCGCGCGCGCACGACGATCAACGGCGTGGACACCACGAAGCTCTATGTGGACACGCTCGCCACCGCGGCGCAGGGCCACATGGCCTACCGCACGGTGCATGTCTATCCGCAGGCCAACGCCCAGATGACGCAGGCGATGGAGCGCGTGATCTCCGGCCAGATGGGCGCGCGCGAAAGCTTCCAGCTCGCCCAGCGCAATACCCTCGCCGATCTGCGCCGCGCCGGCGTGCGGTTCTGATCCGCGGTGCGGCACGCGGCCGCGCAGCACGCGGTGGGATGGAGCGAGCAGCGGCGCCGAGCCTTCTTCTGGGGGCTCGCGCCGGCACTGATCGTGCTGGCCGTCATCACCGTCGCGCCGGCGCTTTACCTGTTCCTGACCTCCCTCACCCCGCTCAACCTCACCATGCCCGGCACCGCCTGGGACTTCTCCGGACCGCAGTACAACTACCTCGACCTCTGGGAGGATGAGCGCTTCCACCGCTCGGCCTGGATCCAGGTGCAGCTCTCCGCCGCGACGGTGGTGCTGCAACTGCTGGCCGGGCTCGGCGTGGCGCTGCTGCTCAACCAGGGCAACGCGCTGCGGCGCTTCGCGCGCACCATCTTCCTGGTGCCGATGGTGCTGCCGCCCATCGCGGTCGGCATCCTCTGGCGCGTGATGTACACGGTGGACATCAGCCCGTTCCACCGCTTCATGGCCTGGATCGGCCTGCCCGTGCCGCCGCTGACGACCGACCCCGACTTCGCCCTCTGGGCGATCGTCTTCGCCGAGACCTGGGAATGGTTTCCCTTCACGATGCTGATGGTGCTGGCGGCGCTGCAGATGATCCCGGACAGCCCGGTGGAGGCGGCGAAGATCGATGGCGCGAACGACGTGCAGCTCTTCCGCTACGTGCTGCTGCCCTACATCGTGCCGACGCTGATCGTGGCCGCGCTGTTCCGCCTGATCGATTCCATCAAGGCCTTCCCGCTGATCTACGTGCTGACCAGCGGCGGGCCAGGCGATGCGACGACGGTCACGAACTACTACGCCTTCGTGCAGGCCTTCAACTTCTCGCTCTGGGGCTATGCCAGCGCCATCGCGACTCTGATGGTCGCCGCCATCTTCCTGTTGTCCTGGCTGATCGACCGCCTGACGGGGGCCGCGGATGCACGGGCGGAGTGAATTGCCGGCCCAGGGCGTCGCCTTCCGCCGGCCCGGCTGGGCCGCGCGGAACCGCGAAGCCATCGGCAACGCGGCGACCATCGTGTTGCTCTTCCTGGTGCTGTTCCCCTTCCTCTGGCTCGTGCAGATGTCGTTCAGACCGAACGACGACATCTTCGGCTACGACCTGCGCTTCATCCCGACCTTCGAGCACTACGCCGCCCTCTGGACCGGCATCTTCCCGGGATCCTTCGTCAACTCGGTCGTGGTCAGCCTGGCCTCGACCGTGCTTGCGCTGCTGATCGGGGTGCCGGCGGCCTATGCGCTCTCGCGGGCGAATTTCCGCCGACGGCGGGCAATCGCGCTCTGGATCCTCGCCACCCGCATGGCGCCGCCCATTGCCTTCACCATCCCCTTCTTCCTGGCCTATGCCTATGTCGGGCTGCACGACACGCTGATCGGCCTGATCATCGTCTATCTCACCTTCAACCTCGCGCTGGTGATCTGGATGATGCAGACCTTCTTCGAGGGCGTGCCCCGCGCGCTGGAGGAAGCCGCCTGGATCGACGGCTGCGGCGTCTGGCAGACCTTCCTGCGCGTCACGCTGCCGCTTTCGGCGCCGGGCCTGGCGGCGACGGCGGTGCTCTGCTTCATCCTCTCCTGGAACGACTTCTTCTACGCGCTGGTGCTGACGCGCACCAACGCCTCCACCGCGCCGGTCGCGATCGTGAACTTCATCCAGTACACCGGCTGGGAATGGGGCCGCATCGCCGCGGCGGGCACGCTGGTGATGCTGCCGGTCGTCGTGTTCTCGCTGCTGGTGCGCAACTACCTGGTGCGCGGGCTGACCGCGGGCGGGACGAAGGAATAGCGCCGTCGGGCGCTGCGTTCAGACATTCCGTTCCGCGAGCATGATCCGCGCTGCGTTCTCGCCGATCGCCATCGAGGGCGCGTTCGTGTTCGACGAGACCAGGAAGGGCATCACCGAGGCGTCCACCACGCGCAGCCCGTCCACGCCCCGCACGCGGCAGGAGGGGTCCACGACCGAACCGGCGTCGCCGCCCATCCGGCACGTGCCGACCGGGTGGTAGGAGGTGTTGCCGGTGCGCCGGATGTAGTCGAGCAGTGCGTCGTCCTCCGTCGCGTCGCTGCCGGGCCGGTCCTCCGCCACCAGGAAGGGCGCCAGTGCCGGCTGTGACGCGATGGCGCGGGACAGGTGCAGGCCACGCAGCGCCGCCGCGCGGTCGGCTTCCTCCGCCAGGTAGTTCGGCAGGATCCGCGGTGGCTCCCGCGGGTCGGGCGAGGCGGCATGCACCCAGCCGCGGCTTTCCGGATAGAGCTGGAAATAGCCGATCGAGACCCCGGGATAGGGGTCAACCCCGGCGCCCTTGGCCATGCCGGTGCGGTCGGCGGCGCTGATCTTGTGCATCTGCAGCTTCATGTCCGGCCGTGTCGCGCCCGGCGCGGTGCGCGCCAGCGCATGCGCCGTCGCCGCCACGCCCGCGAAGAGGCCGGTGCCGAAGAGCTGCCAGCGCAGCATCTCCACCGGGCCATGCCGCCAGGGCTTCGAGAGCAGCTCGTTCACCGTCAGCACGCCCTGGGATCGCCAGGTGACGCGGATGTGGAAATGGTCGGAGAGGTTCTCACCCACCGAAGGCCGGTCCGCGACAACGGGAATGCCGAGCGCGCGCAGCCGCTCCGCCGCGCCGATGCCCGAGAGTTCCAGCAGGTGCGGCGACTGGATCGCGCCGGCGGCCAGCACCACGCCGTGGCGTGCATGGGCGATGCGCGGGCCGTCCGGCGCGTCGTATTCCACGCCGATGGCGCGCCGGCCTTCGAACAGCACGCGCCGCGCCAGCGCGCCGGTCTGCACCGCGAGGTTCGGCCGTCCCGCGGCTTCCCGGAGATAGCCCGCCGCCGCGCTGACCCGCCGCCCGCGCCGCGTGTTCATCTGCAGGCGGCCGACGCCTTCATGCTGCGCGCCGTTGTAGTCGGGCGTGGCCGGGATGCCGACGCCCTGGCAGGCGGCGATGAAGGCCTCGGTCAGCGCGTCGTTGCGATGCGTTTCCTCCACCCGGATCGGCCCGCCGCGGCCGCGCAGCGCCGGGTCGCCGACATCGGCATCCTCGATCGTGCGCATGCGTTGGCCGATCTCGCGCCAATCCCAGCCCGGGCAGCCTTCCGCGCCCCAGGCATCCCAGCGCGCCGGATCGCCGCGCACCCAGATCATGCCGTTGATCGCGCTCGATCCGCCGAGCACGCGCCCGCGCGGCCAAACCACGCTGCGCCCGGCGGCGCCCGCATCGGGCTCTGTGCGGAACTGCCGCGTCACGCGGTCGTCGAGGATGATGCGCCCGACGCCGAGCGGGATCCGCATCCACCGCCCGGTTGCCTCGCCGCCGGCCTCCAGCAGCAGCACCGTCAGACCGGCCTCCGACAGGCGGGCGGCGAGGGCGCAGCCGGCGGAGCCCGCGCCGACGATGACGTGGTCCCACTCGGTCGGCCCGCTGCCCGTCGCCATCGCCGAAGCGCCCCCCTGCCGCGACACGCAGCATGCGCCGCGGCGTGGCCGGGGCCAAGGACGATCAGGCGGGGAGCGGCGCCTCGACGGCGCGGAAGGCCTATGCGGCCTCCTTGTTCCGCTCCTCCATCATACGCTGGAAGGCCGGGCGCGCCTGGCAGGCGGCGAGCCAGGCCTTGACGTTCGGCGCCGCCGCGAACAGTTCCGGCGCGGGCTGGGCGTAGCGCACCACCTCGGCGAGGTTGAGATCCGCCACGGTGAAGCGCCCGCCGACCAGCCAGCCATCCTTCGCCAGCGCCGCGTCCAGCACGGCGAAGGGCGCCTTCAGCGCGGCGATCGCGGCCGCGAGCTTGGCCGCGTCGCGCTCCTCGGGCGGCTTGCCGATGCTGTTGTAGAGCACCTCGATGGTGTGCGGCTCGGCCTCGGTCATCGCCCAGATGGACCAGGCGGTCATCTGCGCATCCTCGGCGAGGTCCTTCGGCGCGAGCGTGCCGCCCGCCTTCTTCGCCATGTAGAGGTTGATCGCGAGCGATTCCGCCAGGACGAGATCGCCATCCTTCATCGCGGGAATGCGGCCATTCGGATTGATGCGCAGGAACTCCGGCGAGCGCGTGTTCAGCGCGACGCCCGATCCCTCCGCGCGTCCGGCCTGGATCACCGGGACATGCTCGAAGGGCATGCCGAGTTCGTACGCGAGCCAGACATTGCGCGAAGCGCGGGAGCGCAGCACGCCATAGATGGTCAACATGGGTCGTTCCTTCCGTCGAAGCTTTCTTACAGCGCCGGCTCGGCATCGCGCCGCGCCAGGATGGTGCGATAGGCCGGTCGCGCCTGGCAGGCCGCGAGCCAGGCCTTCAGATGCGGCGTGCCCTCGAACGCTTCCGGCGCGGGCTGCGCGTAGCGCACGGTCTCGGCGAGCGCGATGTCGGCCACGGTGAAGCGGCCGCCGACGGGATGGCCCTGCGCCAGTATTTGCTCCAGCACGGCGAAGGGGCGGCGCAGCGCGGCGAGGGCGTCCGCCACCTTGGCTTCGCTGCGCTGGTCGGGCGGAAGCTGCACGCGGTTCATCAGGATGGCGTGGCTGCGCGGCTCGATCTCGGTCGCGGCGAACAGCGTCCATTGCGCCAGCCGCGCCGCCTCCGCCGCATCCGCGGCGCCGATGGGCGCGCCGTGACGCTGCGCGAGGAACAGGTTGATCGCCAGCGACTCCGCCAGCACCACGCCATCCTCCTCCAGCACTGGGATGGAGCCGGCGGGGTTCAGCTGCAGGAAGGCCGGGGAGCGCGTGTTGAACGGCGCGTCCGGCGCCGCCGGATCGGCCAGGCGAAACGCCTGCATCACCGGCACCAGCCGATACGCCAGCCCCATCTCCTCCAGCGCCCAGATGCAGCGCAGCGCGCGGGAGCGATGCACGCCGTAGAGCGTGATCACGCGCGCCCCTCCAGCCCGAAGGGATCGTCCACGGAGCGTGAGGGCTGCGTCAGCCAGTCGGCGCCGCGTTCGGTGATGACGATGTGGTCCTCCAGCCGGATGCCGAACTCGCCATAGATCGCGATGGTCGGCTCGATGCTGCCGGTGTTGCCGACGGCCAGCGGCTGCTTGTTGCCGCCGACGAAATAGGGCGCCTCATGCACGTCCATCCCGATCCCGTGGCCGGTGCGGTGCGGCAGGCCCGGCACCTTGTAGCCGGGCCCCATGCCGGCCTTCACCACCTCGCCCCGGCAGGCGTCGTCGATCGCGGCGCAGGGCGCGCCGGGCTTCGCGGCCGCGAAGCCGGCGGCCGGGGCGCGCTTGGCCAGGTTCCAGATCTCGCGCTGGCGCGGCGTCGGCGTGCCGAAGACGTAGCTGCGGGTGATGTCGGAGACATAGCCATGCAGCGGCGCGCCGACATCGATCAGCACCACGTCGCCCTCGGCGAGCGTCTGCGGATAGGGCACGCCATGCGGATAGGCGGTGGGCTCGCCGAACAGCACGATGGAGAAGGCGAGGCCGCCGTCGAAGCCCGCGCGGCGATGCGCGGCGGCGAGGAAATCCGCCACCTCCGTCGTCGTCACGCCGGGCTGCAGCGCGCGCGCCGCGGCGGCGTGGATCTGCAGCGTCATGCCCATCGCCTGGCGCAGGATCGCGACCTCCTGCTCCGTCTTCTGCTCCCGCAGGTGGGAGGTGACGGGGCCGGAGGCGATGAAGCGGTGGTTCGGCAGCGCCCCGCGCATGCCTTCCGCGACGAACACCCGCGCCATGTCGTCCAGCGCCACGGTGCCGCCCGCCACATCGGCCTCCCGCAGCATCTCGGTGAAGAGCGCGTAGGGGTCCTCGTCCTCCTCCCAGCCGCGCACCTCGCCGGGCAGCAGCAGCATGGTGCGGATGCGCTCCACCTCGAAGGCGGGCGAGAGGTAGGAGAGGGGACCCTGCGCCGGCAGGATGGCGCCGACGGGCCGCTCGGTCTGGCCATGCTTCAGCCCGGTCAGCCAGGCGAGGTTGGTGGTGCCGTCCAGCCACAGCGCGGCGATGCCGAGCTCGCGCATGCGCGCCTGGGCGCGTTCCACGCGGCGCGCATGCTCCTCCACGCCGATGGGCGGCACGGCGTCGCGCTGGTTGCGGATGCCCGCGAGTTCCGTGGCGAAGTCAGACCCGCCCACGCCGACCGTCATGCCCGTGATCCCTTTCCCCGGTGCCCTTCCATGCCATGTTCCGCGGCCCGCGTCAGCGGCGCCGCCCTTCGTTGATCGCGAGGAACACGCCGGCGGAGACGATGATCGCCGCGCCGAGCCAGGTCGCGGCTTCCGGCCAGAGGCCGGTCAGCAGCACGCCCATGACGGTGGCGCTGACGATCTGCCAGTAGTGGAAGGGCGCGATCACCGCCGCCGGGCCCAGGCCGAAGGCGCGCGCGACGCAGTAATGCCCCGCCGCGCCGATGGCGCCGACCGCGAGGAAGGCGCCGAGGTCCGCCACTGTCGCCGGCGTGGTCCAGAACCACGGCACGGCCAGCGTCAGCACCACGCCGCCGAGCAGCGCGCTCCAGAGCACCGAGGTCTCGGGCCGGTCATGCGGCGCGACCTTGCGGGTCAGCACCTGGTACAGCGCGTTGGTCACGGCGCTGCCGAGGATCAGCAGGGAAGCCGGCTGGAAGCTGTCGCTGCCGGGGCGGATCACCACCAGCACCCCGAGGAAGCCGAGCACCACCGCGCCGAGCCGCGCTGCGCGCAGCCGCTCGCCCAGCATCGGCCAGGCCAGCAGCGTGACGAGGAAGGGGGCGAGGAAGCCGACCGCGGCCGCCTTCGCCAGCGGCAGCGTCATCAGCCCCACGAAGTAGAGGGAGGTCGAGCCGAGCTGGCAGAGCGAGCGGCCGAATTGCAGCACGGGGCGGTTGGTGGCCAGCACGCGCAGGCCGGAGCGCGGCAGCATGATCGCCAGCATGATCAGCAGATGCCCGGTGATGCGCGCCCAGATCACCTGCTCCGGCGGATAGCGCAGGTTCAGCCACTGCACGAGCCCGTTCATCACGGGCAGGATCGTCGCGGCCAGCATCATGAAGCCGATGCCGAGCAGGACGTTCTGCTCGCGCTGCGCGGGGGTCATGCCGGGCAGGCTAGCCCTCCAGCTCCTCGCGCAACAGTTCCAGGCGCAGCCATTCCTCCTCGGCCGCCTCGCGCTCCGCCTGCTTCTTGCCGAGCAGGCTGCCGCGCGCGGCGAAGCCGGCGGCGTCGCGGGCATAGAGGCCCGGATCGGCAAGCTGCGCCTGCAGGGTGGCGATCTCGCGCTCCAGCTGGGCGATGCGCGCCGGCAGCGTCTCCAGCGCATGCCGGTCCTTGAACGACATTTTTTGTTTCGTTGCAGCGCGCACCGCGTCTTCGGTGGCGCGCGATTCCGTTTCGCGGCGCGGCGCGTCCGAAACCTTGGCCTGCACGCCCCGGCCGCGCTGCGCGACCATGTCGGCATAGCCGCCGGCATAGTCCTGCCAGCGCCCGTCGCCTTCCCAGGCGATCACGTTGGTCGCGACACGGTCGAGGAAATCGCGGTCGTGGCTGACGACGATGACGGTCCCCTGGTAGTCGGACAGCAGCTCCTGCAGCAGGTCGAGCGTCTCGAGGTCGAGGTCGTTGGTCGGCTCGTCGAGCACCAGCAGGTTGGAGGGCTGCGCCATCGCGCGCGCCAGCATCAGCCGCCCGCGCTCCCCGCCCGAGAGCATGCCCACGGGCGTGCGCGCCTGCTCCGCAACGAAGAGAAATTCCTTCATGTAGCCGACGACGTGCTTCGCCTCGCCGCCCACGCGGATCTGGTCGCCGCGGCCGCCGGTCAGCGCATCCGCCAGCGTCATGTCGGGATCGAGGCCGGCGCGCATCTGGTCCAGCGTGACCATCTGCAGGTTTGTGCCGAGCCGTACCTCGCCCTCGTCCGGCGCAAGCGCGCCGGTCAGCATGCGCAGCAGCGTCGTCTTGCCCGCGCCATTCGGCCCGACAATCCCCACGCGGTCGCCGCGCAGGATGCGCGTGGAGAACTTCTGGACGACCGGCGGGGCTTCGCCGAAGCGTTTGGAAATGCCGTCCGCGGCGACAACCAGCGTGCCGGATCCATCGGCCTCGGTCGCCGCCATGCGCACGGTGCCGACGGCCGCCACGCGTTCCTTGCGGCGCTTGCGCAACTCCTGCAGGCCGGCCAGTCGCTTGACGTTGCGCTTGCGCCGCGCGGTCACGCCGTAGCGCAGCCAATGCTCCTCCCGCACGATCTTTCGCGCGAGCTTGTGTGCCTCGGCTTCCTCTTCCTCCAGCACGCGGTCGCGCCAGGCCTCGAAGCCGGAAAAGCCTTCTTCCAGGCGGCGCGTGGTGCCGCGATCCAGCCAGACCATCGCGCGCGACAGCCGTTCCAGGAAGCGGCGGTCATGGCTGATCAGCACCAGCGCGCCGCGCGTCTGCAGCAGCTCGGATTCAAGCCACTCGATCGCCGGCAGGTCGAGATGGTTGGTCGGCTCGTCCAGCAGCAGGATGTCGGGGCGGGGCGCCAGCACGCGCGCCAGCGCCGCGCGCCGCGCCTCGCCGCCCGAGAGCCGCGCCGGCGCTTCCTCCCCGGTCAGGCCGAGGCCCTCCAGCAGCACGCGCGCACGATGCGGATCGTCGCCGGGCGCGAGGCCGGCCTCGACGAAGGCGCCGGTCGTCGCGAAGCCGCCGAGGTCGGGTTCCTGCGGCAGGTAGCGCAGCGTGGCACCCGGTTGCAGGAAGCGCGTGCCGCCATCGGCCTCGATCATGCCGGAGGCAACCTTCAGCAGCGTGGACTTGCCCGAGCCGTTCCGCCCGACCAGCGCCACGCGCTCTCCGGCGCCGACCATCAGCTCCGCCCCATCCAGCAGCCAGGAGGAGCCGAGACGCAGGCGGATGTCGCGCAGATGGAGCAGCGGCGGCGGGGGCATCCCCCGGGGAATGGAGAGGCGCGGCCCCCGCGTCAACCTGCGGGGGTGGCGACGCCTCTCAGGTCATCGGCGAGGCCCGCAGCGCCTGCGCGCCGCCGGCGTCGCGGCGCAGTTCCTCGAGCTTGCGTTCCGGGTCGCGCCCGGCCTTCAGGCAGTCCTCGGCGGTCGTGCCCTGCATCGGCTGCTGGTTGCGGCGCAGCGCCTCGATCCCCGCGCGCGGCGCGCGGCGGCGGCTGGCCTTGCCCACGCAACGTTCCATGTCCCGTCCATCCATGCCGGTACCTCCTTCCTCGATGCGGCCGCGGATTGCGCGGCCTTTCCTGTTGAATGGGAAGGCGGGGCGGGTGCGGCAACTCAAGCGCGCTTGATCGCGCCATCGCTCCATGCGCAACTTCCGCGCTGCAGCATGAAGCAGACGAAGGATTCCCCGACGATGCGCCGACGCGACCTGCTTGCCACGCTCGCCCTGCTGCCGCTGCCCGCCCTGGCCCAGGGCAATGCGTCCGGCTGGCCCGCGCGGCCGGTGCGCATGGTTTCCTCCTCGCCGCCGGCCGGCGCCTCGGACATCCTCACGCGCACCCTGGCACAGGCGTTGCAGGAACAGACCGGCCAGAGCTTCGTGGTGGAGAACAGGCCGGGCGCGGGCGGCGTGCTGGGGTCGGACTTCGTCGCGAAATCGGCGCCGGACGGCTACACTTGGCTCACCACCAATGTCGGCCCGCAGGCGATCTTCCGCGAGCTGAACCGCAACCTGCCCTATGACACGCGCACCGATTTCCGCGCGGTCACCATCATCGGCACGCTGCCGCTTGTGCTGATCGTCGAGAAGGACCAGCCCTTCCGCACGCTCGCGGACTACATCGCGGCGGCGAAGGCGCGGCCGGGCGCGATGAATTTCGGCTCGGGCGGCAACGGCACGCTGCACCACCTCACGGGCGAGCTGGTGAACCGCACTGCCGGCGTGCAGATCGTGCATGTGCCCTATCGCGGCGCGCAGGCGGCTGCGACGGATGTGATCGGCGGGCGCATCGAGAGCATGTGGGACAGCCTGCCTTCCGCCGCGCCGCATATCCGCTCGGGCGCGGTCCGCCCGCTGGCGGTGTCCTCGCCCGCGCGGACGCCGGCCTTCCCGGAGATCCCGACGCTGACCGAGCAGGGCGTGGCGGTGGCCACCACGAACTGGTTCGGCCTCGCCGGGCCCGGCCGCGTGCCCGACGACATCGTGCAGGCGATGTATGTCCAGCTCCGCCGCGCGCTGCAGTCGGATGCGGTGCGCCAGCGCCTGGCGAGCATCGGGGTCGAGCCCGTCGGCGATCCGCCGGAGGAGACGCAGCGCTACGTGCTGGCCGAGATCGAGCGTTGGTCCGAGGTGGTGCGCGCCACCGGCGTGACGATGAACTGACATGCCGACCCAGGACGAGCACGCGCTGCTGGATACGGCGCGCATCGAGCACGCCTGGTCGCTGGTCGAGCGCTTCGCGACGATGCGCCGCCAGGACCCGGAGGAGGCCGCGGCCGCCGGCGAGGAGATCGGGCGGCGCCTTGCCGCGCTCGGCCTGCCGGTCACGCTGCACCGGCCGCGTCTCTACTTGGCGGTGCCGAAGGCGGCGCATGTCGCGCTCGGCGGCCGGCGGCTTGCCGCGCGCCCGGCGCAGCTTGCCGCCACCGCGCCGCAGGGGCTGACCGCGCCGCTGGTCTTCGTCGAGAACCCCATCGGTCCCCCTGCGGGCTGGACGCCCGCCTCGGCCGCGCTGTTCGGCGAAGGCTACGACCCGGCGCCGGGCGTGCCGGATCTCCGCGGGAAGATCGTGCTGTTCCGCGGCATGATCCTGGCCGAGAAAATTCTTTCGTTCGCCGCGCTGGGGGCTGTCGGCGTGATCGCGGTCAATCCGGGGCCGGACATGCACTGGGGCAGTGGCAGCGCGATCTGGGGCACGCCGGATCTCGACGACCTGCCCTGGCGCACGACCATCCCGGGTTGCGCCGTCTCGAAGCCGGATGGCGAGGCGCTGATCGCGGCCGCCGCGCGCGGCGAGAGCGCGACGCTCACGACGGTGGTGGAGGAAGGCTGGTTCGACCAGGTGCTGCCGGAGGTGCGCATCCCCGGCGCCGTGGAACCGGACCGCTTCGTGCTGCTGCACGGCCACTACGATTCCTGGGATGTCGGCGTCGGCGACAACGCCACCGGCGATGCCTGCATGCTGGAGGTCGCGCGCATCCTGCATGCGCATCGGGACAGGCTGCGCCGCGGCGTGCGCATCTGCTGGTGGCCCGGCCACTCGACGGGAAAATTCGCCGGCAGCACCTGGTATGCCGATGCCTTCGCCCGCGACCTGTCCCGCGGTTGCGTCACGCATCTCAACTGCGACAGCCCGGGCTGCCGCGACGCCACCGACTATCCCGGCATTCCCTGGATGGCGGAGAACCGGGACTTCGTCACCGAAGCCGTGGCCGATGTCACCGGCAAGCCGGCGGGCGGCAAGCGGCCTTCGCAATCCAGCGACTATTCCTTCAACAATCTCGGCATCAGCGGCTGCTTCTCCGCCTCCTCCCGCATCCCGAAGGCGGAGGTGGAGCGGCGCGGCTGGTATTTCGTGATGGGCAATGGCGGCAACACCGCCTGGCACACCGATCGCGACCAGCTCGAGGTCGCCGATCCCGGCGTGCTGCTGACCGACATCAGGCTTTACGCGCTGGCCGCCTTCCGCCTCGCCACGCGCGCGCGCATCCCGCTCGATCCCGCGGCGCTGGTGGCGGAGCTGCGCGGGCATCTGGACCGCTACGCGGAAGCCGCCGGCGCGCGGTTCGATTTCGCGCCGTCGCGCGCCGCCTTCGACGCGCTGGCGGCGAAGCTCGCCGCCTTCGAGGCGGCCGCGCCGGCGGACGATACCGCGACGGCGACGCGGCTGGCGGTGCTGCGGCTTCTCGTGCCGCTCGACTACACGCGCGGCACGCGGTTCCGGCGCGACATTGGCCTGCCGGCCGCGCCGCTGACCCATCTCGCCGTCGCGGCCGATCTCGACCGCTATCCGCCGCAGGCGCTGGGCTTCGCGTTGGCGACGCTGACGCGCGGACAGAACCATGTCGTCGCCGCGCTGGAGGCGGCGGCCGAAGCCATCCCGGGATGAGCGCGCCGGATCCCGCAACGACCTACGGTGCCGCCGCCAATCCCGACCTGCTCTCCCGCGTGCCGGCGGCGGCGCGCAGCCTGCTCGATGTCGGCTGCGGCGCCGGCGGCCTCGGGCGCGGGCTGCGCGGGGCGGGGCACGCCGCGCGGCTGGAAGGCGTGGAGCCGGACGCGGCGCTGGCCGACCACGCGGCGCGGCACTACGACCGGGTCCACCGCATCGACATCGAGCGGGAGGCGCCGCCGATCGCGCCCGGCACGCTCGACGTGCTGGTCTATGGCGACGTGCTGGAGCATCTGCGCGATCCCTGGGGCGTGCTGCGGCGCGATGCCGCGCTGCTCGCGCCCGGCGGCACGCTGCTGGTCTGCGTGCCGAACATCGAGCACTGGTCCTTCGCCGCGCGGCTGCTCGCCGGCATGTGGCGCTACGAGGAGATGGGCCTGTTCGACCGGACGCATCTGCGCTGGTTCACCCGCCAGGCCATGCAGCAGGCGATCGAGGCGGCGGGGCTGCGCCCGGTGGAGCTCGCGCCGCGCATCTTGGACCCGGATCGCGCCGTGGCCTTCGCGCGCGCCATGGCGCCGGGGCTGCAGGCGATCGGCGTGGATCCGAATGACTGGCTGAAGCGCAGCCTGCCGCTGCAGTATGTCTGGCGGGCGGTGAGAGCGTGAGCTTCTCCGATCCGCGCGACGGCGACCTGGAGGACGACGCATCCTCCACCGTCAGCAAGACGCTGCTCGGCCATGCGGCGGGCATGCTGGTGGAGATCAGCCTGCCGAAGCTGCTGCTGGCCTTCACCGCGCTGGTCGTGCTGCCGGCGCTGGCCGTGGGCGCGGCACCGATCGCGGTCGCCTGGTATGTCCGCACCGTCGCCGACAAGATCTCGGTCGGCTTCCACCTCTCCTTCGGGCTGCTGGTGCTGGCCGCGGCGCTGTTCGTCGCCTGGCGCTGGGGCCTGCGGCTGTTCCGCTTCGTCGAGCAGAGTTTCTGGGGGCTCGGCGCCACGCTGGTGCAGCCGCTCTACACCGCGATCCGCGAGCTGATCGGCCGCGCGATCGAGGCGCTGGCGCCGACCCGCCGCTACGCCTTCGCCCGCACGCTCGCCGGCCTGCTGGCGGGGCTGCTCATCGCGCTCGTCGCGGGCGCCATCGCCTGGGGGCTGGGGCCGCTGCCGCGCTTCGCCGTGCCGCTCGCCGGAGCGCAGGATCTGTGGCCCGCGGCGGCGGCGGCGCTGCGCAACGCGGCCTGGGCGGTCGCCGTCTATCTGGCGGTCGCGGCGCCGGCCTGGTCGCTTTCCGAGGCCTGGGCGGGCACGCCGGCCGACCTGCCGGCGGCGCCGTCCGGCGGCGCGCCGCGCTGGCGCGTGGCACACCTCTCCGACATCCACCTGGTCGGCGGGACGTACGGCTTCCGCCTGGAATGCGGCCGCGACGGGCCGCGCGGCAACGGCCGCTTCCTGCGCGCGCTGGACCTGCTGGAAGCGGAGCATGCGGCGCATCCGCTGGACTGGCTGCTGATCACCGGCGACATCACCGACGCCGCGCGCAACGAGGAGTTCATCGCCTTCGATGAGGCGATGGCCGCGCATCCCGCGCTGCGCGCGCGCACGCTGATCATTCCCGGCAACCACGACGTGAACATCGTGGACCGCGCCAATCCCGCGCGGCTCGAACTGCCGATCGCGCCGGGCGGCACGCTCAGGCGGCTGCGCATGCTGGCGGCGATGGCGCGGCTGCAGGGCGGGCGCGTGCATGTGGTGGACCGCAAGGCGCGGCGCCTTGGCCCGACGCTCGACGCCTTCCTGGCGGCCGAGGGCCGGGCGGAGGCGCTGGCCCGCTTCATGGATCGCGGCCGCCTGCGCGACGGGCGCATCGCGCGCGCGGTGTGGGACGGGAGCTTTCCGCTGGTCGCGCCGCCGGATGCGCCGGACGGGCTCGGCGTGCTGCTGCTCGATTCCAACGGGCGGACGCATTTCTCCTTCACCAATGCGCTCGGCATTGTGGATGCGGCGCAGATGCATGCGGCGGAGGCGGCGATGCGCCAGTATCCCGCCGCGCGCTGGCTGGTCTGCCTGCATCATCACCTGGTCGAGTATCCGCGCCCCGGCGCGAAGCTCGCGGACCGCATCGGCACGGCGCTGGTCAACGGGCATTGGGTGGTTTGGCGGCTGCGGCACGAGGCACGGCGCATCGTCGCGCTGCACGGCCACCGACACTACGACTGGATGGGGCAGTGCGGCGGGGTGCGCATCCTCTCCGCGCCGTCGCCGACCATGGGCGCGAAGGACCCGGCGGATCGCTGGTTCTGGCTGCACGGCTTCGCGCCGGGGGAGGGCGGCGCGCTGGAGATGCTGGCGCCGCGGCGCGTGGTGGTGCCGGGGGAGGCGTCGCCGGCTACCGCCCCCACTCCCACTCGTAGCTGAGCCCGACGCGGTTCCCCGCCTCGCGGTCGCCGGTCTCGGCTTCGAGCCGAAGGCGCGGGCCGAGATCGACGCGCACGCCGACGCGGCTCGATCCCGGCTCCGTGCCCTGCCGCACGCCGACATAGATGCCGTCCGCCACGTAGCGCCCGGCCTCCAGCGTCGCGCCGCTGCGCTCCTCGGCGGTCGAGGTGCGGGAGGCCCGCTCGCTCTCGCTGCCCACGGCCAGCCGGTCGAGGCCGAGATTCTGCCGGATGCGGTCGAGGAAGCCGCCGGCCGCGTCGCCGCCCGGCAGCCCCGCCGCGCCGGCCAGCACCGAGGCGATCTGCGCGATCTCGAAGGGCGAGAGCTGGCGGAGCGGCCGGTCGAACAGCAGCCGCGCCAGCACCTCGTCCTGCGGCAGTTCGGGCGTGGAGGAGAAGACGATCTGCGGCTGCGTCGGCGATCCCGTGACCTCGACGCGCGCGGTGACGCCGCCGACCTGGCTGGTCGCGCGCAGGTCGAGCTCCGGCAGCAGCCCGCCGCCCCAGTCGAGGCGGCCGCGGTCGAAGGCGATGCGCCGCCCGATCACCACGATGTCGCCACGGCGCATCGCCAGCTCGCCGGTGATGTCGGGGGCGACGACGGTGCCGCCGATCGCGAGCTGCCCACCAAGCTCGGCATCCAGCCCGCGGCCGCGCACGAAGACGTTGCGCGGCGCGTCCACGGTCACCGCCAGGTTGATCGTCGGCCCGGCGGCGGGCGGGCCGTCGGCGGCGGGCTGCGCGGCGCGTCGGGCGGGCCGCGGCGCGCGGCCGGGCGGCGTGCCGATCTCGCGCACCGGGTCCAGCGTGCGCAGGCCGCCGGGCAGGCTTTCGGGGATGCGGATCTCGGCGCGGCGGATGCGCACCGGGCCGCCCAGCGTGGAGGTGCCGGCAAGCTGCCCTTCCAGGCGCAGATCGGCGTCGAGCGTCGCGCGGATGAGGTCGCTGGCCACCGGCTGGGCGTTGCCGGCGGTGAGCCGCAGGTCCACCGGGATGCCAGCCTCGAAGGGGGCGATGGTGCCGGCCAGCGCCAGCGTGCCCTGGCCGCCGGTGCGGCCGGCGAGATCGGCGCGCAGCCGCTGGCCGTCGGGGCGCAGCGTACCGGCGAGCTGGCTGATGTTCACGCCGAGCACCGGGTTGCGGTAGGAGCCGTTGGCCAGCCGAGCCTCGCCGCCCAGCACCGGCCGGCCCGGCGTGCCGCTGGCCCTGAGCGCCAGGGTGAGCCGCCCGGTCACGCGGTCGGCGCCGGCGGCGAGGAAGGGGCTCGTCAGCGCGGCGAGATCCACATTGCCGTTCAGCGTCGCCTCGAAGGGCGCGTCGGCGCCCGGCCCCTGCGGGAAGCGGGCGGTGGCATTGAGCCGCTGCTGCGGGCCGAGCCGCAGATCGCCCTCCGCCGTCAGCAGTCCGGCGCCGGTGCGCCGCAGGTCGAGCCGCAGTTCCGCCGGCGGCAGGGCGCGCGCGGCGTCCGGGCCGGCGCGCAGGCCGCGGCCGCGCAGGCTGGCGGTGATCTCGGGCGAGGCGACGGGGCCGGTGATGCGCGCCTCGCCGGTGACGGTACCGGCCGGGTTCACCCCGGGCGCCAGCGGCGCGAAGGCGGCGAGGTTCAGGCCGGCCAGCGCGGCGCGGATATCCGCCTGCTCCGGACCCCAGGTTCCCTGGGCGCGCAGGGTGCCGTCGCGCGGCAGCGCGATCCGCGTCTCCGCGATCTCGACCGCGCCATCGGGGCGCAGCGTGACGCGCGTCGGCGCGACGAGGCGGATCGTCTCGCCCTGCGTGGTGGCGCGCAGCGCCGCGAGCTCGACGCGCCGCGCCCCGTCCTCCAGCGCCAGCAGCCGCCCGCGCGCCTCGGCCTGCACCTCGTTGGCGGTGCCGGACAGCGCGACCTCCAGCGCATCCAGCGGGCCTTCGACCTTGGCGGTCACGTCGCGCGCGGCGACGCCGAAGCCGCTGAAGCGCGGCACCGCGAGATCGGCCGCGACACGCTGCCGCCCCTCCGCCACGCTGCCGCGGGCCTGCAGCCGGATGGCGCCGGCGATCTCCTGGCCGAGCAGGCGGCCGAGCGGGGCGAGCTGCTCGGCCTCGAGCCGCGCCTCGCCTTCGGCCAGCAGTTCCGCCGGCGACACCCGACCGGAGGCGGTGAGCCGCGCGGGGCCGAGCCGCGCCTCCGCCGATTGCAGGCGCAGCCAGCCGCCATCCTCCGGCGTGCCGCGCAGCGAGAGGGCGACGGGCAGTTCCTCGATGGTCGCGGTCAGCCGCGCATCCAGGTCCGGCTTGGTTGCCGGCGTGGCGATGCGCGCTTCCAACGACAGCGCCTGCAGCACGCGGCCCGCGGCTTCCAGGCGGTCGCTGCTGGCGGTGACGGTGAGCGTCGGGTCCTGCGCCGGGCCAGTCGCGGTGCCGCGCAGGCTGAGCGCGCCGGAAAGGCCCGGCACCGCCGCTTCCGGCGCCGAGACATCCGCCGAGAAAGTGAGGTCCAGCGTCTCCCCCACGCGGCCCTGCGCCGACGCTTCCAGCGCCTGGCCGATCAGGGAGAAGGCCTCGATCCGGTCGGGCGCGGCGGCGCGCAGCGTCAGGCGCGGCGCGGCGCCGAGCAGCGCCTGCACCGGCGCGATGGCGCTGGTGAAGCCGCCCGGCGTCGCGTCGAGTGCGACCTGCGGCGCGTCCAGCGGGCCGCTGATCCGCGCCTCGGCCCGCAGCGACTGCCATCCGACGGTGTCGGGCGGCAGCAGCCCGGCGAAGGTCTCTGAAGCGGCGAGATCGGCGGTGACGCGCACCGCGCTGCGCAGCCCGGACAGGTCCAGCCGGCCCTCGGCCGCGATGGTGCCGGCGGCGCCGGCGATGCGCAGCGTCCGCAGGTCGAAGACGCCGTCCGGCATGCGGCCGGTGTCGAGGCGCAGCTCCAGCGGCCCGGCCAGCCTGGCCAGCGGCGGCTGCAGCAGGCCGGAGGCATCCACCTGGCCGGACAGCGCGACGCCGAGGCGCGAGGTGTCCGGCGCGGCGAGCGTGCCTTCGACATCCGCCGCCACCCCATCGCCGGCCGAGGCCCGCAGTGTGAAGGCGGCGCCCTCCGCCGGCCCGTCCAGCGTCAGGTCGAGCGAGAGCGGCCGCTCGCCGAGGCCCGCGACGCGAGACAGCGTCCCGCCCGCGTCGCCGCGCAGCGTCGCCGCTGCGTTCAGCCGCCCGGTGCCGGGGCGCAGCGTCGCCTGCAGGGTCAGCACGGCCCCGCCTTCGATCAGCGCGGCATCGAGCGAGAGATCGAGGCCCTGATCGTCCAGCCGCAGCCCGCCGCTGGCGGACAGCGCCACCGCCTCCCCCAGCAGCGCCGCATCCAGCTGCAGCCTTTCGATCCTGAGGCGGTCCACGCGGATCGCGACCGGCAGTTCCGGCAGTTCGGGGATGAGCTGGCCGGGCGGCGCGTCCCGCGGCGCGGGCGTGTCGGAGACCGGGGCGCGATGGACCACCAGGCGCTGCGCGGTGAGTTCGCGTATCTCGACCCGGCGGCGAAGCAGGGCGGTGGGCGACCACTCGACGCTGCCCTCCTCGATCTCCAGCCAGACGCCCTGCGAATCCGAGAGCGTCAGCCGCGCGAAGCCCGGGCTGGAGGAGAGCGGGTTGCGCAGGCCCTGGATGCCGAGGCCGGGCACCAGCGACTGGAGCTGCCGCTCGACCCAGGTGCCGCGCGCCGCATCCTGCGCGCCGACCGGCAGCGCGAGCGCGAGCAGCACCAGCGCGAGCGCCAGGACGCGCCGGCGGTGGCGGTCAAAAAGCCTGGCCAAGGCCGACATAGATGCCATAGCCGCTATCGCCCGGCTCCTTGGTGAAGGGGATGGCGAAATCGAGCCGCAACGGCCCGATCGCCGTGGCGTAGCGCAGGCCGAGGCCGGCACCGTAGCGCATGTCGCCGAAATCGGGCGTCTCGGAATCGGATGCCGTGCCGCCATCGAGGAAGGCGACGACGCCGATCGGGCCGGAGACGCGCTGGCGGAGCTCGACCGACACCTCCGCGAGGCTCGCGCCGCCGGTCAGCCTGCCCTGGGCGTCGCGCGGGCCGATGCGCTGGAAGCCGTAGCCGCGCACCGAGCCGCCGCCGCCGGCGTAGAACCGCTTGTCGAGCGGCGCGGCCTCGCTGTCGCCGAGCAGGCTGCCCACGGTGCCGCGCAGCGCGATCACCGAGCCGCCATTGCCGCTCACGTCGAAATAGGTGCGCGCGGTGCCGAGCGCGCGCGCGAAGGTGCCGCCCTCGAGCAGGTCGTAATAGGGCGTCACCGCGACATCCAGCCGCCAGCCGCGGCGCGGATCGAGCAGCGAATCCGTCGCGTCGTAGCGCACCGCGCCGACCACGCCGACCAGGTCGAAGGGATCGAGCGGGCCACCGGGCGGGCCGATCTGCCCGGTCTCGAAGACCGGGCCGGCGCGCAGCAGCCAGCGGTCGCCGACCCGCCGCTCCAGCAGGGCGGAGAGGATGAGGGCGTCGCGGTCATAGGCGTTGAGCTGCTCGCGCAGCGCGGTCGCCTCCAGGATCAGCGTGGTCAGCCCGTCGAACAGGCCGGGCCGGCGGAAGATGGCGCTGGCGCGGTAGTTCGTGTCGGCGGTGATGCTGCCCGAGCCGAGCCGCGAGGCTTCCGCTTCCAGCCGCAGCGTCTCCGCATTGCCGAAGAGGTTGCGGCGTTCGTAGAAGACGCGGCCGGAGATGCCGAACTCGGTCTCGTAGGAAATGGCGAAGCCTGCCGCGTTGCGCGGCCGGTCGGTGACGGCGAAGGTCACCGGCAGCCGGCCGGCAGCGTCCAACCTTTCGCCGGTCCGCGCCCGCACCGTGTCGAAGGCGCCGAGCGCGAGCAGCTCGCGCCGCGCGCGTTCCAGCCGCGCGGGCGAGAAGGGCTCGCCGGCGATCCGGTCGGCGACGCGGTGGACCAGCGCGGGGTTGACGCGCGTCTCGCCGGTGATGTCGGGCGTGGCGAAGGCCGCCATCGGGCCCGGCGAAAGCGTCCAGACCACATCCATGCGCTCGGCCTCGTGGTCCACCGTCACCTCGCGGTCCACCACGGCGGCGAGCGGATGGCCCTGGCGGCGCAGCCGGTCGATCAGCGCGGCCTCGGCATCGAGAACGGGGCCGGCGGCGGCCGGATCGCCGGGGGCGATCCCGGGCGGCTCGCCGAGCGCGGCGACATCGGCCGCCTCGGCGGGGGAGGCGGGGCGCAGCGCGATGCGGCGCAGCGTGTAGCGCGGGCCGGGAATCACCCGGACCTCGACCTCGGCGTTCGTTGGGGGCGCGGCGGCCAGGCGATCGCCGAGGCCCGGCGTCTCCGCCGGGACGCCGCCGATGCGCACCTCGACGCGGCCGGCCCAGAAGCCGCGGGAATGCAGCACCTCCTCCAGCCGGCGCGGCTCGGCGCGGGCGCGGGCGACGAGGCCGAAGGCATCCACCGGCGCCTGCTCCGCCAGGCTGCGCAGCTGGGACGCGGCGGCGAGCGCCGGGTCGAGGTCGTCCTCGCCGGTCGGCGGCAAGCTGGTCGTATACGGAAGCGTCCCCTCGGGCGGGTCGGCATCGGGCGCCTGCGCCTGCACCGCGGCCGGCAAGGCAAGCAGCAGAAGCACCGGCAGCAGCAGGAGGGCGCGCGTTGGGAAGGTCCTCACCAGGGAAGAAGCGCCGCCTGGGCGGCCGGGTTGCCCGCCGGGGATGGAGCCACCCGCGCGGACCGGCTACTCATGTGCCATGGATTCCGCCTTCGCTGAGACCCTGACCGCCTGGCGCCGGCATCTTCATGCGAATCCGGGCCTGACGCTCGCCGAGCAGCATACCGCCGCTTTCGTCGCCGCAAAGCTCCGCGAGATGGGCGTGGCGGAGATCGTCGAGGGCTTCGGCGGCCACGGCGTGGTGGCGACGCTGCGGCGCGGCGGCGGCAACCGCAGCGTCGGCCTGCGCGGCGACATGGACGCGCTGCCGATCGAGGAACAGAACCCCTCGCTGCCCTGGCGGTCCACCGTGCCCGGCGTGATGCATGCCTGCGGCCATGACGGCCACACCACCGCGCTGCTCGGCGCGGCGAAGCTGCTGCTCGACGACCCGTCCTGGACCGGCACGGTCCACCTGGTCTTCCAGCCGGCCGAGGAGGGTGGCGGCGGCGCGAAGCGGATGGTGGAGGAAGGCCTGTTCCGCCGCTTCCCGATGGACCGCATCTTCGGCTGGCACAACTGGCCGGGCCTGCCGGCCGGGACCATCGCCGTGCATGACAAGGCGGTGATGGCCGCCGGCTGTCGCTTCGACGTGACCTTCGACGGCCATGCCGCGCATGCCGCCCTGCCGCATCTGTCGCGCGATCCGATGGTGGCGGCCGGGCACTGCATCGTCGCGCTGCAGAGCGTGGTCGCGCGCAACCTCGATCCTCTGGCCGGCGGCGTGGTCAGCGTGACGGTGGTGGAAGGCGGGGAGGCGGTGAACCAGATCCCCCGCCGCGTCGTGCTGAAAGGCACCGCGCGCTGGCTCGATCCGGCCGCGGGCGAGGCGATCCGCGAGGGCATCCATCGCATCGGCCAGGGGATCGCGGCGACCTTCGGCGTCGAAGCCGCGGTCGGCTGGCGGATCGGCGTGGACGCCACGGTCAATCACCCGGCCGAGCGCGAGCTGGCCGCCGAGGCCGCCGCCGCCGTGGCGCCGGTGCGGCGCGACATGCCGCCGGCCATGACGGGCGAGGATTTCTGCTGGTTCCTGAAGGAGGTGCCGGGCGCCTTCGTCTGGATCGGCAACGGCCCGGCCGAGGATGGCCGCGAGCTGCACCACCCGCGCTACGACTTCAACGACGCGATCCTGCCGGTGGCCAGCGGCTTCCTGGCCGAGACGGCGAAGCGGGCGCTGCGGTCCGCCTAGGGGCGGCGCGCCGGCAGCGGCCCATCAATCCGGGCGTTTGCGGCTGGATCGTGCTTTCGCGCGACGGTGATCGCGCGAGGCCGCCCAACGGCCGTTCTGCCCCATCGGGATAGCGATGGATGTATCCCGCTCGGCATGCCGCCGGTACAGCTTCGCGGTCGGCGGCGAGGACGGCGCAGGCGGAATCCGCCGGCGGCCGAGGACGGCATTGCCTTGCCTTGCACCGCGCGTGGTCCGCGCGGGTCGGCGGCCATGCGGCGTCCGGTCGGTGCCCAGCCGGGCCGGAGGTCGAAACCTGGCGGGCCTGGCACGACCCGAAGCTCGACATTCGGGCTGGTGTCGCGCGGCCGGCCGCAACTGGAGATTCGCAACGATGACGACACGACGCGACCTTGCCGTGACCGCGGCCGCAACGGCGGCGCTGGCGACCGCCATCGGTCGTGCGCAGGCGCAGACGGCACCGGCGCCGGCGACCACGGACGCCTCCGGCACGGCCGAGTTCCTGTTCGTGCAGACCGCCCGTCGCATGACCTTCGACCGCGCGGCCAGCCGGCTGACGCTGCACGATGTCAGCCCTGTGACGCTGTTCTTCGCCGACCGGCCGGACCGCATCGCCGGCAACATGCGCACCGCGTCCTTCGTGCCGTTCTGGAGCCAGGGGCGGGACAGCTTCCTGTCCGACCCGCCGAACGCGGATCTCTCGATCGTCGAGGGCGGCGAGCTCCGCCAGGTCGTCGTGGTGCTGCGCGATCCGGTACTGGATGGCGGCAACCTGGCCTACACCGTGCAGGTCGTGGCGGGCACGATGCCCGATGCCGGCGACGAGGTGTCGGTCTTCATCGACATCATCGGCATGCCTCGCACGCCGCTTTCCTTCGCCGGCGTCGCGCGCCGCAGCTACCGCCGCGCCTGGATCCGGTAGAGCGCGACGATCCGGTCGGAGCGATGCATTCCGGTCGGATCCTGCCTCAGGCCGGCTCGGTGCCGCGGAAACGCATGAAGACGCGGTGCGGACCGCTGCCGAAGGCGATCACGTCATAGGTCTCCGCCGCCATGCCGGGCACCTCCATCCCCGGCGAGCCGACAGGCATGCCGGGCACCGCCAGGCCACGCACGTCGGCGGGCCGCTCCGCCAGCAGGCGGCGGATGGCGAGCGGCGGCACATGGCCCTCGATCGCGAAGCCGCCGACGCGCGCGACATGGCAGGACAGCAGATCCGGGGGGACGCCGAGCGCGCGGCGCCAGGCGGCAAGGCCGCGGACGCGGTTGTCCTGCACCGCGAAGCCGGCCGCCTGCAGATGCGGAATCCAGAGATGGCAGCAGCCGCAATCGGGGTCGCGCCAGACCTGCACCTGCAGGGGCGCCTCGGCGCTCGCGGCAGGGGCGAGCAGGCAGGCTCCGAGGGCCAAGAGGCTGCGACGTCCAGGCATCATGGTGGTTCCCCCGGCAGATGCGCGACCGGGGCCAGGATGCCGCCCTTCGGCGCCACGATCCAGCGCAGGCGCCTGCTGCCGCGCCCGGCCCGCGTCACTCCGGGGCGAGGTCCCGCTCCTCGAGAAGGCGGTAGCCATGGCCGCGCACGGTGGCGATGGCGGGCGCGCTGCCGCCCGCCTCCTGCAGCTTGCGCCGCAGGCGATGGACATAGACGTCCACGACATTGGTCAGCGGATCCTCCGCCAGGCCCCAGACCTCGGCCAGGATCCGCTCCCTGCTCACCGCCTGGCCGGGCGCGGCGACCAGCAGTTCGAGCAGCGCGAATTCCTTCGCGGTCAGCGCGATGCGCCGCTTGCCGCAGGCGACGGTGAGCGCATCCGCGTCGAGTTCCATCCCCGCGGCCTGGAAGGCGCGGCGCTGCGGCGCGGGCGGGGCGGCGGCGATGCGGCTGCGGCGGATCAGCGCGGCAAGACGGGCCAGCAATTCGGCGAAGGCGAAGGGCTTCGGCAGGTAGTCGTCGGCGCCGTAGGAAAATCCCTCGACCTTGTCCTCGAGCGAATCCAGCGCGGTGAGCATCATCACGGGCGTGGTGTCGCCATCGGCGCGCAACCTGCGGCAGATGTCGCGCCCGTCGAGCCCGGGCAGCATGACGTCGAGCAGGATCGCGGCATGGCCGCCGGCCTGCGCGCGCTGCAATCCCTCCGGCCCGGTGAAGGCAAGCTCCACCGCGTAGCCTTCGGCGCGGAGGCCGCGAGCGAGGACATCGGCGACGCGCCGCTCGTCCTCCACCAACAGGATGCGCGACGGCGTCATGCGCGCGATGTCCGCCTGCGGCGCAGGCCGCGGTCCGGCCCGGCGCGCCATGCGGCAAGCCCCACGCTCATGCGACGGCCTGCAAGCTGTGGGTGGCGGGAAGTTCCACCAGCGCGACCGTTCCGCGGCCCGCGCGGTGCTCCAGCCTGACCTCGCCACCATGCGCACGGGCGATGGCGCGCGCAAGCGGCAGGCCGAGGCCGCTGCCATCGCCATCGCGGGCCGCCGCGCCGGCGCCGCGGTGGAAGCGCTCGAACACGCGCTCGATCTCTTCCGGGGCGATGCCGATGCCCTCATCCGCCACGACGAGCCGCGCGAGGCCCGGCAGGGCCTGCAGTTCCACGGTGACCTCGCCCCCCGGGTCGGAATAGCGCACCGCGTTGTCGAGAAGGATGAGCACCAGCTGCCGCAGCCGGTCGGCGTCGCCCTGCACCACGATGCGGCGCGGCGCAACGTCGGCGCGGACCCGGATGTCGCGCGGCGCGGCCAGTGTGCGCGCGGCGGCCAGCGCGCCCTGCACCACCTCGTGCAGCGGGACCGGCTGCTTCGCGCTGCGCGCCTCCCCGGCCTCGGAACGGGCGACGAACAGCAGGTCGTCCACCAGCCGCGCGGTGTGCGCCGCTTCCTCCGCGACACGGGTGAGGGCGTGGCGGTAGTCGGCCACGGGCTTGTCGGCGCCGCGCAGCGCGACCTCCGCCTCGCCGCGGATCACCGTGAGCGGCGTGCGCAGCTCGTGGCTGGCATCGGCCAGGAAGCGCCGCCGCGCCTGGTCGCTGCGGCTCAGGGCGGCATTCGCCGCGGCGAGTTCGGCGGTGCGCGCCTCCACCGCCTGTTCCAGCGCCGCGTGGCTGTTTTGGAGGGCCGCGCGGCTGCGCGCCACCTCGTCCAGCATGGCGTTGAAGCTGCGCACCACGCGCCCGAGCTCGCCCTTCGTCGGCACGCCGGTCACGCGGTGCGAGAAGTCGCCGCCGGTCACCGCCTCCGCCGCCCCGGCAAGCTGGTCGAGCGGGCGCTGCAGGCGGCGCATCAGCACGACGCCCGCGAGCACCGCGACCAGCACCGCCATCCCGGCCATCAGCCGCGCCAGCCGCGCCGGCGCGCCGGTGATGCGCTCCGCCTCCTGCTCGGCCGCGATCGCATCCGCCCGCTCGCGGTCCACGGCGGCATGGACGGCCGCGCGGAACTGGGTGCCGAGCCCGGCCTGCACCGCCTCCCGCAGCCTTGCCCGCGCTTCCTCCACGCTGCCCGAGGCGGCGAGGCTGGCCGCATCCTCGAGGCGCTGCACGAAGCCGTGCGAGAGCTGTTCCAGCACAGCCAGCGCCTCGAGCTCATCCCGCTCGCCCATGTTCCACGGGAGCATCGCGACCTCGGCGGCGATGTGCTTGCGGATGCCGGCGAATTGCGCGCGGATCGCCGCCTGCGCGTCGCCCGGCCGGAAGGGCAGGTGGTCCGTGCCGAAGGCGGCTTCCGTGGCGGCCTGCAGCAGGCGGTCCGCTTCCGATTCCAGGTGCAGATGCCCGTGCAGCACCTCATGCACGTGGCGGGTGCGCTCCATCTGGAACAGGGCGACCGACGCGGTCCACCAAGCCAAGCCGGCGCAGACCAGCGTGAGCGCCAGCAATGCGCCGAAGGTCCCGATGAGCAGCGGCCTGAACATGCATCTCCCCGGCGTCACGGCGCGTGCGGCGCCGCCTTCGTATCAAGGAACCGTGAAGATATTCTACAACAGGCATTCCGGCGTCACACGCCCTGCTCAGGCGAAGCGCCGCGCCAGCCAGGCCCCACCATCCGCCGCCGCCTGCCGCGAGGCGCCGACATGTGCCAGGGCGCGCAGGAAGCCATGCGCCGTGCCGGGAAAGAGCCGGCTTTCCACCGCGACGCCCGAAGCGCGCAGCCGCTCCGCCATCGCCTGGTTCTCGGCGGCCAGCACGTCGAGCTCCGCGATGTGCAGCAGCACCGGCGGCAGGCCCCGCAGTTCGGCGCGCAGCGGCGCGGCGAGCGGGCTGAGGCGGTCCGCCGGGCGCGGGCAGTAGCATTCCCAGTAGAAGCGCATCTTCTCCCGCGTCAGGAAGTAGCCCTCGGCGAATTCGCGATAGCTCGCCGTGTCGAGCCGCGAATCGAAGACGCCGTAGTTCAGCAGCAGCCCGGCCAGCCTGAGGTCCGGGTCGGTCTCGCGCAGCAGCAGCGCCACGCCCATCGCCAGGTTGGCGCCCGCGCTGTCGCCGCCCACCACGATGCGCGCGGGGTCGAGCCCCCATTCCGCGCCGTGCTGCGCGACCCAGCGCACGACGGCGGCGCATTCCTCCAGCGCCTGCGGGAAGGCGGCCTCCGGGCTCAGCGCGTAGTCCGGGCCGATCACGGCGCAGCCCCCGCCGGCGGCGTATTCGCGCATCAGCCGGTCATGCGTGTCCACGCTGCCCCAGACCCAGCCGCCGCCATGGATGTAGATCAGCGCCGGCAGGGTGCCGTCGGCCGGGCGATGGACGCGGCAGAGCAGGCGCCGGCCGCGCACCGCCAGCCAGCGGTCGCCGCTTTCCGCCATCGCCGGCCCGCCCTGTGCGAGGTCGAGCTGCGGGCCGTCATTCAGCTTGCGCGCCGCGTCCAGCGGCGGGGTCAGCACGATGGGCGGCAGCGCGGAGGCGCGCTGTTCCATCATGGTGCTGAAGGCGAGCATTTCGGGGTCCCAGCGAGGATCCTGAGCGGGCATGGCGTCTTCCTTCCTGCGCCGCGATGGGACGCCGGGGCGCGCCCCGCCGCAAGCCCCGGCGATGTCATCGGGCGATGGTTGCCCCCGGCGCGCTGCAGGATCATGCTGCGCTGCACCATGCCGAAGCCCCTGCCAACGCTCGGCCCCCGCGGACGGCTGCGCGAGGAGGCGCTCTACCGGCCGAGGCACGTCGTGCTGGTGGCCGATCCGGCGCTGCCGCAGTCGGGGCTGCTGGCGCGCAACCTTGCCGCTGGCGGTTTTCGGGGGCGGCTTTCGCTGGTCGGCATGGCGCATGCCGGCTTCGCGGCGGCGGCGTCCATCGCGGCCCTTGATCCGCCGCCCGACCTTGCCGTGCTGTCCCTGCCGACCGAAGCGCTGGAGCCCGCGATGGCCGCACTCGCCGAGCGCGGCGCGCAGGCGGCGGTGGTGCCCGGCGCGGCACCCGATCTCGGCGCGATCGCGGCGCGCACCGGGCTGCGCGCGCTGGGGCAGGGCAGCTTCGGCATCTGCGTCCCCGCCATCGGGCTGAACGCCTCGCTCGCGCATCTCGCGCCGCGGCCGGGCAAGCTGGCGCTGATCTGCCAGTCCTCCGCGCTGGCCCGCGCCGTGCTCGATTGGGCGGAGGCCGAGAGCGTCGGCTTCAGCCATGTGATCGGCATCGGCGGCAATGGCGATCTCGGCTTCGCCCATGCGTTGGACTGGCTCTCGCGCGATCCCGGCACGGCGGCGATTCTTTTGGACCTTCGGCGGATCAAGAACCGGCGGCAGTTCATCTCGGCCGCAAGGGCCGCGGCGCGCACGCGGCCGGTGGTGGCGATCCGCGCGGGCGGGCGGCTTGCGGACCGCAGCGGCACCACCGATGCCGTGATGGCTGCCGCGCTGCGCCGCGCGGGCGTGCTGCAGGTCTCGGGCCTCGCCGACCTGCTCTCCGCCGCGGAGACGCTGGCGCGCGCAAAGCTCTCGCCGCGCGGCGGCGCGGGCGACCGGATCGCGGTGGTGGCGAATGCGACGGGCCTCGCGCAGCTCGCCGCCGATGCGGCGCTGGCGGGCGGGGCGCGGCTGGCGGAGCTTTCGCCGGAGGCGCTGGGCGGCCTCGCCATCGGGCTGCCCGCCGGCTGGCACGGGCGCAACCCGATCGTGCTCGGCCCGCTCGGCGGCACCGCGCTGGGCGAGGCCGCGGCAATGCTCGCCGCCCTGCCGGAGGTGGACACCGTCCTCGCGCTGCATGCGCCGGTGCCCGACGAGAATGCCGGGACGATCTCCGCCGCGCTCGCCGCCGCCGCGAAGGCGACGCGCGCCGCGCCGGTGCTGGTCTGCTGGGCCGGGGAGGCGACGGCCGCGCCGCAGCGCCTGACGCTGGCGCGGGCCGGCGTCGCGGCCTTCGCGACGCCCGAAGCCGCGGTGCGCGGCGCGCTGCAGCTCTGCGAGGATCGCCGCAACCGCCGCGCCGCGGCGGAACTCCCGGGCCGCGACGTCCTCAAGCTGGCCCCTGACCGCGAGACGGTTCGTTCCCTTCTCGCGCGGGTGCGCGGCGAGGGCCGGCTGGCGCTGACCGCCGACGAGGCGCTGTCGGTGCTCGCCGCCTATGGCATGTCCGTGGCCGAGGGCCGCGCCGTGCCGGATGCGACGCATGCGGTCGCCGCGGCCGGCGCGCTCGGCTTTCCCGTGGTGCTCAAGCTGCGCAGCGCCGACATCGGCAGCAAGAGCGAGGTCGGCGGCGTCGCGCTCGGCCTGCGCAGCGCGGCGGCCTTGCGCGAGGCGGCGGCGGCGATGCTGGCCTCGGCGCGCCAGCGGCGGCCGGATGCGCGGCTCGACGGCTTCGTGGTGCAGCGCCAGGTGGAGCGGGGCCTCGAGCTGCAGCTGCGGCTCGAGGAGGATCCGATGTTCGGGCCCTTCATCGGCTTCGGCCTGGGCGGCACCGCGGCCGAGCTGCTGGGCGACGAGGCCTTCGACCTGCCGCCGCTGAACGACGCGCTCGCCAAGGGGCTGATCGCGCGCTCCCGCGCCGCGGCGCTGCTTGCCGGCTATCGCGACCATCCGCCCGCCGACCTCGAGGCGGTGGAGGATGCGCTGGTGCGGCTCAGCCAGGTCGCGGTGGACTTCCCCGAGATCGCCTCGCTCGGCATCAACCCGCTGGTCGCGCGCGCGGACGGCGTCGTGGCGCTGGATGCGCGCTGCACGCTGCGCCCGGCCGGCGAGGCGGCGCTGCTCGCCATCCCGCCCTACCCCGAGGAATGGGTCACGCGCTGGAACACGAGATCCGGCGAGACGCTGACGATCCGCCCGATCCGCCCCGAGGATGCCGAGGCGCATGGCGCCTTCTTCCGCCGCCTCACGCCCGAGGACATACGCTGGCGCTTCTTCTCCCAGCTGCGGGAGCTGCCGCCGCAGCAGATCGCGCGGATGACGCAGCTCGACTACGACCGCGAGATGGCCTTCGTCGCGGTGCGCAGCCTGCCGGACGGGACGGAGGACCTGCTGGGCGTGTCGCGCCTGATCCGCGAGCCCGACGGGATCACCGGCGAATTCGCGGTGATCGTGGATCGGGCGATGAAGGGGCAGGGGCTCGGCCGGCACCTGATGGAGCGGCTGTTCGCCTGGGCGCGGGCCAACGGCATCGCGACGATCGCGGGCCAGGTGCTGGCGGACAACGCGCCGATGCTCGCCTTCGTGACGTCTCTGGGCTTCGCGATGAAGCGGAGCGCGGAGGACGAGGACGTGTATGAGGTGACGCGGCCCGCGACGCTGCCGGGCGAGGCGGGGTAGGGCGGATCGCCGGCCGGGCCCGGCGCCGGCAGCCCGGGCCGGCGCGTCCCGTCCCCCTCAGCCGAGCTCCCGGATGAGTTCGCGCACCCGCGCGGCGGCGGCGGCGCCCTTCAGCGAGTCGCGCCAGGCTGCCTCCGCGACGCGCTGATGCGCCGAGACGGCCTCATCCGCGGCGGTGATCGAGCTCACGCCGATGCCGGCCTGGGGCGGCGTGTCCGGCGTGAAGGGCGAGGCGACGACATGGGCGCGGTCGCGACCGCGCAGCACCATGAAGCTGCCCGCCGGCTCCACCGCGGAGGCGAGGCCGATCTGCACGCCGATGGGCACGCTTTCCATCATCGCCGCGATCGCCTCCGCTTCGGTCCGCGCGGCGGCGAGGCAGCGCTGGCGGGTGCGTTCCGGCACCGGCAGGCCGGCGGCGACGCCCTCGCGCAGCATCCGCACCAGCGCGCCCTCGCCGAGGATCGCGGTGATGGTCGGGCGCCGCGCCTGGTGCAGCTTCTTGCGCGCGGTGAGCAGGCCGAGCATCTGGTCGGTCGCGGCGCGGGCGGCGACGCGGTCGGACGAGGCGTCGGCGGCCTCCGTCCAGGCTTCGGCGAGGGCGCCGTCATAGGCGTCCGTCGCGGTCTGGTAGCAGACGCCGCCGCCCACCATCAGGATCTGGTCGGCGCCTTCCTCGATCTGGCGCAGGCGTTCCTGGAAGGCGATCGGCCGGCTGAAATACTCGACGCCGATGCCGAGCAGGGACAGCGGCGAGATCTTCAGGAGCTCGGCCAGCCGCCGGATCGTGTCCAGCTTGATGACCTCGCCCTTTTCATAGCGGTAGAGGGCGGCGCGGGACACGCCGAGGCGCGCGGCGATCTCCTCGGCGCGCAGGCCGCTCTCCAGACGGTAGGCCCGCAACTGCTGGCCAATGTCGGCGAAGCGCATGCAATCCCCCGTAGGTCGCTCGAATTGACTACAACCGTGGATCGGGAGACGTATCTCACGATCTGGCTGCAAGAGTAGTTTTGCGGGACGGCCTGGCGGAATGCAACCTCGAAATGCCGCCTTCCAGGCCCGATGCGGAGCGCACCGGACCTGGTTCGCGGCATTTGATCCGCGGCGATACACGTATTGCGCGAGTGGTGCTCTCCGCGGCAACCGCCCCGGTGGCGGGGCGGTACCGCCTTCGCCTCAGGCGTCCGGGGCGACCTTGTGCGCCGCCATCGCCTCCAGCGCCTTCACCAGCCCAGAATGGTCCCAGCCCTTGCCGCCAAGCGCCGCGCAGGCGGCGAAGAGTTGCTGCGTGGAGGCGGTGTTGGGCAGCGCGACGCCCAGCTCCTTGCCCGATTGCAGGGCGAGGTTCAGGTCCTTCTGGTGCAGCTCGATCCGGAAGCCGGGATTGAAGGTGCGCTTGATCATGCGCTCCCCGTGCAGTTCCAGGATGCGGGAGGTGGCGAGCCCGCCCATCAGCGCCTGGCGGACCTTCGCCGGATCGGCGCCGGCCTTGGAGGCGAAGACCATCGCCTCCGCCACCGCCTCGATGGTCAGGGCCACGATGATCTGGTTGGCGACCTTGCAGGTCTGGCCCGCGCCGTTCTCGGTGCCGACCAGGGTGATGTTCTTGCCCATCTTCTCGAAGACCGGGAGCGCCCGGTCGACGGCGGCCTGCGGGCCGCCGACCATGATCGTCAGCGCGGCGTTCTTCGCGCCGACCTCGCCGCCGGAGACCGGCGCGTCGAGATAGTCGCAGCCCAGCGCTTTGATCTTCGCCGCGAAGGCCTTGGTGGCGGTCGGGCTGATCGAGGACATGTCGATCACCAGCTTGCCCTTGGAGAGACCCTCCGCGACGCCGTCCTTGCCGAACAGCACGGCTTCCACGTCGGGGGTGTCGGGCACCATCAGGATGATGATCTCGGCGGCCTCGGCGACCGCCTTCGGGCTGGCGGCAACGGCGAAGGCCGCGCGGTCCTCGGCGGTGAGCGACCTGCGCTCGACCACCGTGACCTCGTGGCCGGCGGCCTTGAGATGGCCCGCCATGGGGCGGCCCATGATGCCGAGGCCGATGAAGCCGATCTTGGAC
Source organism: Falsiroseomonas sp. RANM36 (assembly GCF_056682175.1). Lineage (NCBI taxonomy): Bacteria > Pseudomonadati > Pseudomonadota > Alphaproteobacteria > Acetobacterales > Roseomonadaceae > Falsiroseomonas > Falsiroseomonas sp. RANM36. Next base: position 18,689 of record NZ_JBWXTD010000001.1, on the reverse strand, counting down.
ATTTCCAATCTCCCGTCAGGATCGGACCCGGGGGGCGGGCCCCCCGGGCCCCCCGCGCCCGCCGGCCGCCACCCCCCCGCCCGCGCCCGCGGCAGCGGGG
>NZ_JBWXTD010000001.1:11585-18489 GCF_056682175.1 Falsiroseomonas sp. RANM36 | reverse complement strand
CGGCGGCACCGAGCGAGATCCGCAGGCGGGGCGCCGTCGCCCGCCAGACGGCCGGCTCGGCCAGGGCCGCAGCGACCGCGCCGCCGCCGAGCGCCTCGGCCAGCAGGCGCAGCAGCGGCACCGCTCCGATGGCCAGCAGCCAGGCGGCGGCAGCAAGGACCAGCGGCCGGGAGGTCGGCAAGGCGGAGCGTGCCCCGGCCCGGCTCCTAGCCGCCCGCGAGCTGGGCGAAGCGGCGCAGGATCTCGGGCTGCTCGCGCGCCGCGCGGCCGGCATCGAAGGGCATCACCTTGATGCTGCGCGGATCGGGGAAGCCGGCGGGCGGCGCCACCGCGGGATCGGCGGGCAGGAAGCCCTGGCCGGAGGCGAGGACCTGGCCTTCGCGGGAGAGCAGGAAGTTCACGAAGGCGACCGCCGCCGGCACGTTCCGCGCCGTGGAGAGGATGCCGACCGGCTCGGTGATGGCGGAGACGCCGTCCTCCGGGAAGATGAAGCGCACCGGCGCACCCTTCGCGGCCTCGCGGATCGGCAGGTAGTCGATGACGATGCCGAAGGCGCGCTCGCCGCCGGAGACCGCCTGCATGACGGGACCGTTGCCGCCGCGCGCCTGCACGCCGTTCTGGATCAGCCGCTCGACATAGGACCAGCCGAGGGCCGGGTTCTGCACCAGGGTCGTCACATGGATCGCCGCGGCGCCGGACACGGCCGGGGAGGGCATCGCCACCTGGTTGCGCGCGCGCGCATCCAGCAGGTCGGCCCAGCGCGCCGGCACGAAGGGGGCGCGCACATGGTGCATGAAGCCCGTCGTGATCAGCTTGGTGCCGAAATAGGCACGCCCGGCGTCGAGATGCGCGGCGGGGATGCCGGCGGTCTGCACCTCCGGGCTGGCGCGCAGGCGCCCCTCGGCCTTCAGCCCCTCGAAGGTGAGGCTGTCGGCCAGCAGCAGCAGGTCCGGCCGCGGCTGGCCCGCGGCGATCTCGGCGCGCAGGCGGGTCATGATCTGGCCGGTGCCGCCACGGATCCACTCGACCTGCACCGCCGGATGCAGCTTGCGGAACGCCTCGACCGTCGCCGCCGCATCGGGCTCGAGCTGGGAGGTGTAGAGCACCAGCGGGCCCGAGACCTGCTGCGCGGCGGCCGGGCGGATGGCGGCCACGGTGAGCGAGACGAGGCCGAGACCGAAGCTGCGACGGCGCATGCGCGAGTGTTCCCCCTGGTTGCCCGGCTGATCTAACCGGAGCCACGGCCGCGCGGCAGGGGGGCAATGTGAAGAAGGCGTTGCAGTCCCCGCCCCGGGCCTGTACCCGAACCCTCCGCCCCATCCGGGCGACGCGACCCCGAAGCCGTGATGCGATACCGCGCCGGCGCGGTCCCATATTCTCGCGACCCGAAAGAAGGGCCTCGCCCGCATCCGATGACAAGCTTCATGACGCGGCAGACCTTCGAGCGCCTGGCGCTGCTGCGGGAGGAGCTGATCGGCGACGGCTTCGGCCCGGCGACCCCGGACCGCCCCGGCCTTGCCGGCCTCTTCGTCCCGTGGAGCGGCGCGGAACTCGCCGCGCGTGGCGGCATCTACTGGGTTGGCGCCGGCACCGAGGGCGACTACGGCGCCGAGCGCGACCAGGGCTTCGCCTCCTGCCACGAGCGCGCCGCCCGGCTCTGCGACCGGGGCGCGCATGGCAGCGCCCATACCCCCACCTGGCTGTTCCTCGATGCGCTCACGCGCGAACTGCTCGGCGGCCCCTATGACGTGACCGCCGCCCGCTGGGGGTGGTCGAGCCTGCTCAAGATCGGCTGGAGCGCCGGGCGGCCGGAGGAATGGCCGCCCGAACTCCTCGAGCGGCAGCAGGAGGCCTGCGCGGCCGCGCTCGGCGAGGAACTCGCCAGTCTCCGCGACAGCCTGGTCTTCGTGGCCTCGCTCGACGATTTCGGGATCCTGGGGGAGGCGCTGGGCGGCCTGCCGGCCTGGAACGGGCGCGACGAGGCGACCGGCATCTGGTGGCATCGCGACGAGGCCTCGGGGAATCTCCTCGTGCATGGCTGCGACCCGGCCGCCGCGCGGCGCAGCCAGACCGCCGAGGCGGCGCTGGAGCGCACCCTGCTGCTGGCCCGAAACCTGCTGCCCGGCTTCGCCTGAGCCGCCACGGGCGATCCGGCCTTCAGGCGTCCACCGCCTCCTCGTCGAGCTTCGCGGCATTGTCCTGGATGAAGCGGAAGCGCAGCTCCGGCCTGCGGCCCATCAGCGCCTCGACCAGCTCCGAGGTCCGCGCGCGCTCCTCGGGCGGCAGCACCACCTTCAGCAGGGTCCGTCGCCTCGGGTCCATCGTCGTCTCCTTCAGGGAGGCCGGCGGCATCTCGCCGAGGCCCTTGAAGCGCGAGACATCCACCTTCTGGTTCGCCTTGAACTCGCGCTTGATGAGGCGGTCCTTGTCCGCGTCGTCCTTGGCATAGACCGTCCTGCCGCCGGCCTGCAGGCGATAGAGCGGCGGCTGCGCCAGGAAGATGCGCTCCTGCCGCACCAGCTCGGGCAGCTCCTTGTAGAAGAAGGTCATCAGCAGGGCGGCGATATGCGCGCCGTCCACATCGGCGTCGGTCATGATCACCACGCGGCCGTAGCGCAGCCGGCCGAGATCGAACCGCTCGCCCACGCCGCAGCCCAGCGCCTCGATCAGGTCCTTCAGCTCCTGGTTGGCGCGGAGCTTGTCGGCGCTGGCGCTGGCGACGTTGAGGATCTTTCCTCGTAGCGGCAGCACCGCCTGGGTCTCGCGGTCGCGTGCCTGCTTGGCGCTGCCGCCGGCGGAATCACCCTCCACCAGGAACAGCTCCGTGCCGTCCGAGGATTCGCGGGAGCAGTCGGCGAGCTTGCCGGGCAGGCGCAGTTTGCGCGTCGCGCTCTTGCGCGGCGTGTCCTTCTGCTCGCGCCGCCTGATCCGTTCTTCCGCGCGCTCGACGGCCCAGGCGAGCAGGTTGTCCGCCGTGGCGGGGTCGCCGGCCAGCCAGTGGTCGAAATGATCGCGCAGCGCGGCCTCCACCAGGCGCGCGGCCTCGGGGCTGGTCAGCTTGTCCTTGGTCTGGCCCTGGAACTGCGGGTCGCGGATGAAGACGCTGAGCATCCCCGCCATGCCGCCCAGCAGGTCCTCGGCGGTGACATTGGCGGCGCGGCGGTCCTTCTTCAGCTCGCCATAGGCCCGCAGGCCCTTGACCAGCGCGGCGCGCAGACCGGCCTCATGCGTGCCGCCCTGCGGCGTCGGGATGGTGTTGGCGTAGGTGTTGAGGAAGCCCTCGCCCTGCTCGAGCCAAGTCAGCGCCAGCTCGCAGCGCCCGGCGCCGTCGGGAAAGGGCAGGGTGCCTTCGAAGGGGGTCGGCACCACCGTGGCGCGCCCCTCGATCGCCGAGGCCAGGAAGTCCACCAGCCCGCGCTCGAAATGCAGCACCGCCTCGGCCGGGGTGTCGGTGCCCTGCACCAGCGCCGGGTCGCATTTCCAGCGGATCTCGACGCCACGGAACAGATAGGCCTTGGACCGGCAGAGCCGGTAGAGCCGCGCCGGGCTGAAGGACTGCCTGCCGAAGATCTCGGGGTCCGGCCGGAAACGGATGGTGGTGCCGCGGCGGTTGTGGATGGCGCCGAGGTTCTTGAGCTTCTGCACCGGCTTGCCGCGCTCGAAGGCGTGGCCGAACAGGGTGCGGTCGCGCGCGACCTCCACCTCCAGCCGCTCGGAGAGCGCGTTGACCACGCTGCTGCCGACGCCATGCAGCCCGCCCGAGGTCTCGTACGACTTGCCGGAGAACTTCCCGCCCGAATGCAGGGTGGTGAGGATCACCTCCAGCGCCGAGAGTTTCGGGAATTTCGGGTGCGGGTCCACGGGAATGCCGCGGCCGTTGTCGCGCACCGTCAGCCAGTTGCCGGATTCGAGAAGCACGTCGATGAAGTCGGCGTGGCCCGCCACCGCCTCGTCCATGGCGTTGTCCAGGATCTCGGCGGCCAGATGGTGCAGCGCGTTCTCGTCGGTGCCGCCGATATACATGCCGGGGCGGCGCCGGACGGGCTCCAGCCCCTCCAGGACCTCGATGTCCTTGGCCGAATAATCGCCCGCGCCGAGAGCCGCGGCGCCGCCTTTGAGCCGGCCGCGACCGAACAGATCGTTCATGCTGTGTTCTCGCTTTCCGGCTGAAGATAGCGACCGGGTGCGGGGCAGACAACCAATCCGGGCCGAGTCGGGGGAAGCGCGGCGCAAAGCCGATCCGGTTCGGGCGAAGCCCGCGCCGGCGCATTGCTCGCGGCCCCGCGAGCGGCGAAGCTGCCGTCCCCGGACCGGGAATCCCGCGATGCGCCGCCTGAGCCTGATTCTGCCCCTGTTGCTGCCGCTGCCCGCCGAGGCGAACGAGGCCTTCTGCCCGGCCCTCAAGCGCCTGGTCGAGGCGGCGCAATGGGCCTTCAACGATGTCGGCACCGCCGCGCACCTGATCCCCGGCTCGCTCGTGGAACGCCGCGGCGAGGTGCGGCTGGCCGACGGGCCGCCGCGCGGCGCGATCTTCGCGATCATGCTGCGCGCCGAGGGGCGCGAGCGCGCCGCCGAGGCACGGCACCGCTTCGACCAGCTGCGCGGCGAGATCGGCCATTGCCTGTCCGATGCGCAGGCCAGCGCACCGGCCGGAGGGCAGGAGGCGCGCTGGACCACGCCCTATGCCGTGGTGCGCCTGCGCACCGAGGGCGGCGACGGCTTCGCCTCCACCGCCGAGGTCGAGATCGCCGTCGCCTCGCGCTGGTAGGCGCGCCGCCTACCGGAAGGGCGGCTCGTCGAAGCTGCGCAGCTTGCGGCTGTGCAGCGAGCCGAGGTCGCCGCGCAGGATCTCCACCGCCTCCAGCCCGATCATCAGGTGCTGGCCGACCGCGCGCTCATAGAAGGCGCTGGCCGCGCCCGGCAGCTTGATCTCGCCATGCAGCGGCCGGTCGGAGACGCACAGCAACGTCCCGTAGGGCACGCGGAAGCGGTAGCCCTGCGCGGCCAGCGTGCCGCTTTCCATGTCCACCGCGATGGCGCGCGAGAGGTTCAGCGGCCGCCGCTCCCGCGACCAGCGCAGCTCCCAGTTCCGGTCGTCATAGGTGACGACCGTGCCGGTGCGCAGCCGCCGCTTCAGCGCCTCGCCGCGCTCCCCCGTCACGCGCGCGGCGGCTTCCTGCAAGGCGACCTGCACCTCCGCCAGCGCCGGCAGCGGGATGTCGGGCGGCACCAGCTCGTCCAGGATGCGGTCGCGGCGCAGATAGGCATGCGCCAGCACGTAGTCGCCGATCGCCTGCGACTGCCGCAGCCCGGCGCAATGCCCGACCATCAGCCAGCAATGCGGCCGAAGCACCGCAAGGTGGTCGGTGATGTTCTTCGCATTGGACGGCCCGACGCCGATGTTGACCAGCGTGATGCCGCCCGAGCCGTCGGCCCGCGCCAGGTGATAGGCCGGCATCTGGAAGCGGTGCCAGGGCGAGGCGGCGGTCAGCGCCTCCGCGGTCGCGCGCGAATCCGCGCCCACCTCGCCGCGCGCGATCTGCACGCCGCCCGGCAGCACCAGTCCGGACCAGGGGCTGTCCGACCGCGCCAGCTCCGCCAGGCCCCAGCGGATGAACTGGTCCACGTAGCGATGGTAGTTGGTCAGCAGGATCCAGGGCTGGATCGCCCGCCAGTCCGTGCCCGTGTAGTGGACCAGCCGGCGCAGCGAATAGTCCACGCGCGGCGCGTCGAACAGCGCGAGCGGCAGCGGCGCGCCCGGCTCGGTCTGCCAGAGGCTGTCGGCCACCTCGTCGCCGACCTCCGCCAGCGAAGGGGTCGGGAAGTGCCGCGCCAGCATCGCCCCCGTGGCGTCGCCCGCCTCCACGCCGCGGCCGGGTTCCAGGACATAGGCGTAGGGGATCTCCTGGCGGCTGGGGCCGACCTCGGCGACGGCGCCGAATTCCTCCATCAGCGGCCGCAGCTGCTCCATCAGGTAGGGAAGGAAGAAGGCGGGCTGGGTGACGGTGGTGGCATAGAGTCCGGGCGCCTGGAACTTGGCCCAGGCGCGCCGTGTCGCCGGCCGCGCCGCCCCGGCGGCGTGGCGCAGGCGCAGCTCGGGGTAGCGGAAGGCGGCCCGCTCCTCGGGCGTCGGCGGCGCGCCGCCGCCCATCGCGCGTTCCAGCGCGGCGCGCAGGGCGCTGCTGGCGGCCGCGTGCAGGGCCGCCAGCGCATCGATCGCCGCTTCCGGCGTGTCGCAGCGCTGCCTTACGTCTCGGCTGTCGCCTCCAGCATCCATAGGGCCTTGTCCGTGTTCTTCGATACGCCGGTCAGGATGTCTGCGGTATCGGCGTCACCGGCCTCGTCGGTCGTGTCGATGCCGTCGCGCAGGCTCCTGGCGACCGCAGCATAGCGTTCCCGCAACGCGGCGACATGCTTCTCCCCGGCGCGCAGCTCGGCCGGGTATTCCGGCAGGCGGGTTCCGCCGGCCACCGACTGGCTCGTGCCCATGGCCGTGCCGCCCAGCTGCACCAGTCGCTCCGCCATCAGGTCCAGGTCGGTCGCGAGCGTCGTGTAGAATTCCTCGAACATCGTGTGCAACGAATGGAACTGCGGTCCCTTCACGTTCCAATGCGCCTGCCGCGTCGCGTTGTAGAGGTCTATCCCGTCGGTCAGGCAGGCCTGCAGCACCCCGATCGAGGTCTGCTTGGTGTTGTCCGCCAGGTCCTTCTGCTTCTTCGCCATCTCGCCTGCGAGGCTCCTCTGTTGGTGGTGGCGATGCAACCAACGTGATTGCCGGCCGGTCGTTGCGCCTCACCGCAGCATGTCGGGCATGACGTTCAGGTAGCGCGCCGCCTCGGGCGGCGCGGCGCCGCGCTGGAAGCCGGCGGCGCGGGCGCGCGTGGCGCCGTCGTGCGCCGGCAGC
>NZ_JBWXTD010000001.1:0-11485 GCF_056682175.1 Falsiroseomonas sp. RANM36 | reverse complement strand
GGCACGAAGACCGCGCTCACGCGGTCCACCAGCTTCTGCACCGGCGCGCGGGAGGCCTGCGCGGCGGCGACCATTGCGGCGACACGCGCCAGCGTCGTCGCGTTGCCCACCCCCGTCGTGCCCCGCCCCCCCCCCCCCGCCCCCCCCCCCCGCGCCGCGATGGAAGCCGGCGGCGCGGGCGAGCGTGGCGCGGTCGTCCTCGGTCAGCCGCTCCTCCTCGCGCAGATGCGCGGTCCAGCTCTCCACGATCCACAGCTCCACCCAGCGCTCGGGATGCGCCACATCCTCGTAGAGCCGCCAGGCCAGCGCGCCGCCGCGCAGCCGCACCCCGCGGCATTCCTCCATGGCGGCCATGAAGGCGCGGCGCTCGGCCGGGTCTATCGTGTAGCGCACCACCTCCAGAACGCGGTGGCGTTCCTCGGCCAGGATCGGCGCGAGCGTCGGGTCCGCCGGCTCGGGTCGCGGCGCGGCGACGGCGGGCAGGGGCGCGGCGGCGCGGGCGGGCGCGGCCTCGATGGACATGCCCCGCACCGCGACGGCACCGATGGCGCAGGCCGCGCCGAAGCCGCCGAGCGCGAGCGGCAACCCGAACACCTCGCCCGCCCAGCCGCCGAGCGCGGTGCCGAGCGCCAGCGCCCCGAAGGTCGCCACCTGGTAAAAGCCGAGCGCCCGCGCCCGCACCCAGGGCGGCGTCGCGAGCTGCGCCGCGGCCTGCAGGGTGGAGGCGCCGGCGAGCCAGGCGAAGCCGAAGCCCATCATCGCCAGCAGCCCGACCGCCGCATGCGGCGCGGAGCCGAGCAGCGCCAGCGACCCGCCGCCGAGCAGGCTCGCCGCCACCACCATCGCGCCGCGGTCGAGCCGTGCGCGCAGCGCCGGCAGCATGAAGCCGCCGATCACCGCGCCGATCCCCATCGCCGCCAGCATCAGCCCGTACCATTCGGGGCCCAGGCCCAGCCCCTTGCGCACCACCAGCGGCAGCAGGCCCCAGATCGCCGCGAGCCCGCCGAAGAAGACGCAGGCCCGGATCGTCGCCGCGCGCAGCGGCGGGCTGCCGCGCACGAAGCGCAACCCGGCCCGCAGCGCGGACAGGAAACTCTCCTTCGGCAGGCTGCTGCGCGGCGCCTCCCGCTTCCAGGTCGCCAGCGCCGCGATCGCGACGAGGAAGGCCAGCGCATTGAGCGCGAAGGTCGCCTCCGGCCCCGCCAGCGCCACCACCAGGCCGCCGATCGCGGGACCGACGGCGCGGCTGAGGTTGAAGCCGATGCCGTTCAGCACGATCGCCCCGCCCAGGTCGTCGCGCGGCACGAGTTCGGGCGTCGTCGCCTGCCAGGCCGGCGAGGACATCGCGGTGCCCGCGCCGATGGCGAAGCTGAGCGCAAGCAGCCCCCAGGGCCCGAGCGCGCCGGCATGGGTCAGCAGCGCCAGCAGCAGCGCGCAGGCCGCCATCCAGGCCTGGGTGGCGAGCAGGAACAGCCGCCGGTCCACGATGTCCGCCATCGCGCCGGCCGGCAGCGCCAGCAGGAACACCGGCAGCAGCGCCGCCACCTGCACCAGGCTCACCATCAGCGGCGAGGGCGCCAGGCTGGTCATCAGCCAGCCCGCCCCGGTGTTCTGCATCCACATCCCGGTATTCGCCACCAGGTTGGACAGCCAGAGCAGCCGGAAGGCGGGATGGCGCAGCGGGATCAGGGCGGTCGGCAGGCGCATTCCGCGCGAGTGTCGCAGCCGTGCCGGGCCCGCGATAGCGCAAAGCCGCGATGGCAGACCGGCGCGGCCTGGGTTAACGTCCGGTCATGTCGGACCGCATCGCCACCTATGCCGAGTTCTGGCCCTACTACCTGCGGGAGCACGCGAACCCGCTGACCCGCTCGGTGCATGCCGCGGGCACGGTGCTGGGCGTGGTCGTGCTGCTCTGGGCGGTGCTGGTCGGCCCGTTCTGGCTGGCGCTGGCGGCGCTGGTGGTCGGCTACGGCTTCGCCTGGGGCTCGCACATGCTGGTGGAGCGCAACCGCCCCGCGACCTTCCGCTATCCGCTGTGGTCGCTGGGCTCCGACCTGCGCATGGCCTGGCTGATGCTGACGGGCCGCCTGGAGCCCGAGCTCCGCCGCGCCGGGGTGGCCTGACTCCCTTGGCCTGGATCTGGCTGACTCTTGCCGGCCTGCTGGAGATCGGCTGGGCGGTGGGGCTGAAGGTGAGCGACGGCTTCTCGCGCTTCTGGCCGAGCGTGCTGACGCTCGGCGCGATGGCCGCCAGCATCTTCCTGCTGGGCCTGGCGCTGAAGGCGCTGCCGGTCGGCACGGCCTATGCGGTCTGGACCGGCATCGGCGCGGTCGGCACGGCGGCGGTGGGGATGCTGGTGCTGGGCGAGCCGGCGACGGCGCTGCGCATCGGGGGCGTGGCGCTGATCGCGGCCGGGATCGCGATGCTGAAGCTTTCGGCGTAGTCTGTCCGGTATGCGACTGCTGATCGCCATGCTGGCCATGGCCCCCGCCGCAGCGCAGGCCGCGCCCGATCCGTGGGAGGGCGTCAACCGCCACATCCACGGCTTCAACGCCCTCGCGCAATCCTACGCGCTGGCCCCCGCCGCCGCTCTCTGGCGCGCGCAGGTCTCGGCCGAGACGCGTGCGGGCGTCGGCCGCGTCCTTGCCAATCTCGGAGAGCCGGTGACCGCGCTGAGCGCCGTCGCCGCCGGCGATCTTTCGCGCGCCTGGAACGCCACGCAGCGCTTCGGCATCAATGCGACGATCGGCTGGGGCGGCTGGCGCGACGCGGCGGCGGAGCGGGGCCTGGAGCGCCAGCCCCTCTCGCCCGGCGACGCCGCCTGCGCCTGGGGCGTGCCGAGCGGTCCCTATCTCGTCCTGCCGCTGCTCGGCCCGAGCACGCTGCGCGACGCCGGCGCGGCACTCGCCGCCAATGCCGCGCTCGCGCAGGGCCTGGGCGCGGCGCCGGTGGCCGGCTGGCAGGCGGGCGACGCCTTCCTCGCCTATGAGCGCGCCGAGCCCGCGCTGAGCAGGCTCGAGGCGGAAGCACTCGATTCCTACGCCGCGCTGCGCAGCGCCTGGCTGCAGCGCCGCGCCGCCGCCTGCCCGCAGGACGCCGCGGCCCTCGACGAAGAGGACGCCGCTACGCCGCGCTGATCGCCGCGCGCGCCCGGCGCAGCAGGGCCAGCAGCGCCTCCCGCTCCGCCGCGCTCATCCCCGCCGTCGCCTCGGCGATCACCGCGCGCGCCTCGGGCAGCAGCGTCTCGCGCAGGGCGCGGCCGGCGGGCGTCAGGTGGACATGGACCTTGCGCTTGTCCTCGGCGCTCCGCGCGCGGTGGATCCAGCCGGCCTCCTCCATCCCGCGCAGCGCGATCACCGCGGTCGGCTCCTGCGTGCCCGTGCGCTCCGCCAGCTCGCGCTGCGTCAGCCCGTCCTCCTCCCACAGCACGCGCAGGAAATACCAGGCGCCGGAGGTCACGCCATGCGGCGCGATGCGCGCGGCCAGGGCGCGCTGCATCAGCCGGTTGAGGTCGCGCACCTGGAAGCCGAGCGAGTCTTCCAGCGGGAGCGGCGCGGTGCGCCGCTCGGGCATCCGATTCAGACCTCCGGTGCTCGGCGCCTTCGGCGCCTGCGCCCTGCGGTCATCGGAGGCCCTGGGCGGCAGCGGCGGGGTGGGCTTCATCTCATCGCGGCCGGTTCGCCACGGCGGCGATGGTGGCCACGAAATCCTGCTCCGCCGCCGCCGCCGAGGCGTAGCGCGGCGCGGTGGTGACATAGGGCTCGGGCGCGTCCGCCGGCATGTGCACCGCCAGGAAATAGAGGCCGGTCGCGGCATCCTGGCGGGCCTCGATGCGGAGCGTCGCCATCAGTCCCTGAACCTCGTCTGGTGATGCAGCGCCACCTCGCCGCCGGTCCGCGCCGCCTCCAGCAGGCCGAGGCAGGCTTCCAGCGTGGCGAGGCCCCAGGCGCCGTCATGCCGCGGGGGAATGCCGTGCTGCACCGCATCGGCGAATTCGTCCAGCACCTCGGCGCGCGGCAGGTCGGGCAGCGGGGTGCGCTCCAGCCGGAGCCCGGCATCGTCATGCACCTCCACCCCGGCCGGCGTCAGCCGCAGATCGGCGCCGTCGCACTGCACCAGAACGAATCCGAATTGGTTGTGGAACTCGGGCGGCGCCGGCGCCGGCACGCCGGGCGCCTGCCTGGCGGCGCCGTAGCTGCGCGCCAGCTTCGCCTCCGCTTCCCGCGCCGCGTCAAGGCCCGCGAGGCCCTGGCGCGACGCGCCCGGCCGGGTGGGCGACTTGCGGCTGCCGAGCTCGCCGATCCAGCCCTGAAGCGCATCGGAATCGTAGCGCCCCAGCCCGGAATAGGTCGCCGTGGCGGCGCAGCCGTCCGCGAAACGCAGGAAGGCGGCATAGGCGCCCTCGGTGCCGCGCGCCGCCATCGCCTGCGCGCCGAGGCTGCGCAGCATCCCCCCGCCCAGCACGCGGATGACGTCGAGCTGGTGCGCCGCCTGGCTGAACACCACGCCGCCGCCCTCCGCCGTGCGCAGCTCCTCCGCCCGCCGCGGCCGCCAGAGGAAGTCGGTGCAGTTCAGCGCCGTGATCAGCCGCGGCGCGCCGACCGTGCCGGAGGCGATCAGCCGCCGCGCATGGCGCACCGGCCCGTCCTGGCCATGGCTGTGGCCGAGCATGAGATGCGTGCCCGCGCGCGCATGCGCCGCGACCATGGCCTCGGCCTCGGCGAGCGTCAGCGCCATCGGCTTCTCCACCAGCACAGGCCGGCCGGCCTCGGCCGCGCGGATCGCCTGCGCGGCGTGGTACTGGTGCGGCGTGGCGAGGTAGATCGCCTCCACCTCCGGGTCGTCGCACAGCGCCGCGACGCTTTCGTGCGCGCGCGCGCCCGAAAAATCCCGCGCGAAGCGATCGCGCGCCGCCGGGCGCGGATCGGCGCAGGCGACGAGGCGGATGCGCGGATGATGCGCCAGCGCCGGCAGCATCAGCATGAAGGCCCGCCCGAGCCCGGCGACGCCGAGTTTCAGGCGCGGCGTCACAGGTCCAGCACCAGCTCGTCGCAGCCCGCCGCCGCGCGGGAGACGCAGGGCATCACGAAGCCGGCCTTCTCATGCTCCATCAGCACCAGGTCGCGATGATCCGCCGTGCCCGAGACCAGCCGGGTGCGGCAGGTGCCGCAGGTGCCCGTCTCGCAGGAGGACGGCAGCGCGAGGCCGGCGCCGCGCAGTGCTTCCAGCATCGTCGTGCCCGCCGGCACGGCGACGACCTGCCCGGTTGCCGCCAGCCGCACGCGAAAGGGCGCGTCGTCCGGCCGCGTCGCGGAGGCGGCGGAAAAATCCTCGAAATGCACGGCGGAAGCGGGCCAGTGGCCGGTCATGTCGCGCACGGCCTGCATCAGCCCGCGCGGGCCGCAGCAATGCACATGCCGCCCCTTCGGCTGCTCCAGCACCGGCCAGAGGTCGAAGGCCCTGTCGGGATCGCCGCCGTCATGATGGATCACGACCTTGCCGCGATAGGCGGACAACGCCGCGCGGAAGGCGGTCTGCGCCGGGGAGCGCGTCAGGTAGAACAGCTTCCAGGGCGGACCGCCGGCGGCCTCGATCTCGTGGATCATGGCCATGATCGGCGTGATGCCGATGCCGCCCGCGATGAACACGCGCGCAGTGGGCCGGCCGGTCAGCGGAAAGTCGTTGCGCGGCGCCGAGCAGGGCAGCAGGTCGCCCGCCGTCACGCCATCGCACATCGCAAGCGAGCCGCCCTGGCCGCCCGCCTCCCGCTTCACCGCGATGCTCCAGCCGCTCTCCGCCGCCGGGTCGGAACAGAGCGAGTAGCGCCGCACCAGCCCGTTCGGCGTCCGCACGCGCAGATGCGCGCCGGCGGTGAAGCCCGGCAGGGCCGCGCCCTCGGGATGCACCAGGTCGAAGCGCCAGATCTCCTCGGCGATGCGCTCGGCCGCGGCGACGCGGAGCGGGGTGAAATCCTCGGTGTCGGACAAGCCTGGCGATCCCCTTGCCTCGTTCGGGCGTGCGCCATATACTTAGCAATCTAAGTATCTGCCGCAATCCCCTGCAGGCGGCCCCTTCAACGGGAGGACAGCCGATGCTCACCCAGGCCGAGAACGACCTGCTCTGCCGCGTCGAGGGCGATGCGCCGATGGGCCGCTTCATGCGCCAGCACTGGCTGCCCGTCTGCCTCTCGGAAGAGATCGAGGAGCCGGAGGGCAAGCCGGTCCGCGTGCGCATCCTCGGCGAGCGCCTCGTCGCCTATCGCGACGCGGAGGGCCGCGTCGGCCTGGTCGGCGAGTTCTGCCCGCATCGCAAGGCGTCACTGGTCTATGGCCGCAACGAGGAAGGCGGGCTGCGCTGCCTCTATCACGGCTGGAAGGTGGATGCCGACGGCAACGTGGTGGAGATGCCGTCCGAGCCGCCCGAAGCCTGCGCCGCGGCGAAGTTTCGCCACGTCGCCTACCCGACGGAGGAAGCCGGCGGCTTCGTCTGGGCCTGGATGGGCGAGCGCGCCGCGATGCCCGCCTTCGAGCCGCCGCCCTTCGCGCCGACGCCCGAGACGCGCGTCGCGATCGGCACCGCGCTGGTCCATTGCAACTGGGCGCAGGTGGTGGAGGGCCAGATCGACAGCGCGCATTCCTCCTCGCTGCATTCCTCGGACATGGTGCCCGCGCGCGTCGGCCGCGCCGGCGCCAATGCGAAGAACTGGACGCGGCCTTCCACGGACAAGGCGCCGCGGATGCAGGTGCAGCTCACCTCCTACGGCTTCCGCTACGCCGCGATCCGCCGCCCGATCCAGAACGCCGCGACGCATGACTACATCCGCATCACGACCTTCGTCGCGCCCGTCACCAGCCTGATCCCGCCGAACGCCAGCTACAACGTGGCGCAGGTGACCGTGCCGCTCGACGACACCACCTGCATGTTCCACTTCATCGCCTGGGGCGAGGGGCCGGACGTGCCCTCCACCGCCGAATGGCGGCGCTTCCTCTCGCTGACGCCGGGCGTGGACGTGGACCCGGCGAAGGGATGGGCGCGGCTGCGCACGCGCGACAACGACTACCTGCAGGACCGGAACCTGATGCGCACCGGCAACTTCACCGGCATCAAGGGCATCCCCGCGCAGGACATGGCGATGTGGGAGAGCATGGGCCCCATCGCCGACCGCACCAGCGAACGCCTCGGCGCCTCCGACGTCGCCATCGTGCAGTGGCGCCGCCTGATGATCGAGGCGGCGAGGGCGCATGCCGAAGGCGCCCCCGCCCTCGGCCGCACCGCGCCGCATGTGCCGCTGCGCGACATCGCGAGCTTCGAGGGCGTGGTGCCGAAGACCGTGGACTGGCGCACGCTCGGCACGACGGAACTCGAACGTACCCTTTTTGTCGGCGCCCCGCCGGCACAGGCGGCCGAGTGAGCATGGCCGACCTCCAGCTCTCCATCGCCATCGGCCCCTATGACCGCATGATGCCGCTGGTCCGCGGCGAGGTGCGGATCGACGGCGTGGACCCGCAATTCATGCTGCTCGAGCCGGAGGAGATCTTCTTCCGTGCCATGCGGCACGAGGCCTTCGACATCTGCGAGCTCTCGCTCTCCTCCTACGCGCTGCGCGTCGCGCGCGGGGACAGCCCCTATGTCGCGGTGCCGGTCTTCCCCTCCCGCGCCTTCCGCCACACCTGCATCGTGGTGCGCAACGACCGCGGCATCCGCTCGCCCGCGGACCTGCGCGGCAAGCGCATCGGCATGCCGGAATACCAGCTCACCGCGAATGTCTGGGCGCGCGCCATCCTCGAGGAGGAATACGGCGTCCACCAGCGCGACATCGCCTGGGTGCGCGGCGGCTACGAGACGCCGGGGCGGATCGAGAAGCTCTCCGTCACGCTGCCCGAGGGCGTGCGCGTGGAGGACGCGCCGGCCGGGAAGACAATCTCCGGCATGCTGGCGGATGGCGAGCTCGACGGCGTGATGGGCCCGCGCGCGCCAAGCTGCTTCGAGCGCGGCGATCCCAATATTCGCTGGCTGTTCGATGACCCGACCGCGGAAGCCACCGCGTGGTACCGCAAGACCCGCATCTTCCCGATCATGCATGTCCTCGGCATCCGCCGCGGCCTGGTCGAGCGGCATCCCTTCCTGGTCGGCGCCGTGATGAAGGCCTTCGCGGCCTCGAAGCGCGTGGCGCTCGAAAGGCTGACCGACACCTCCGCCACCAAGGTGACGCTGCCCTTCGTGGAGGAAAGCCTCCGCCGCGCCCGCCAACTCATGGGCGAGGACTTTTTCTCGTATGGGCTCGCGCCGAACCGGCACGTGTTCGACTATTTCCTGCGGCACCACCACGCGCAGGGGCTGTCGTCACGCCTGCTCGCGCCGGACGAGCTGTTCCACCCCGCCGCGCTGGAGGCGCACAAGGTCTGAGGCCCGGTGCCGGCCGGGGCGAGGCCGGCCGCCGGCCGCCTTCAGCGCCGCGAGGGCGAGGTCAGCGCGCCCACCGCCGCGCCGCCGGCGCCACCCAGCAGCGCGCCGGTCACCGCCGAGCCGCCGGTGATCGCGCCGATCGCCGCGCCGCCCGCCGCGCCGATCGCGCCGCCGGACAGCGCCCGCTGCTGGGTGCGCGACATCCCCTCGCAGGCACCGAGCGGCAGCGCGAGAAGCGCGGCCAGGGCCAGGCGAGGCAGCAGGGTGGCACGGGTCATCCGGGTCTCCGATTCGCGGTGGCATCGCCACCAAAGCCGCCCGCCATGGCGAAGCCAGGGCGGCGCGATGGCGCCGCTGCCACAGAATGCCCCGCGCCGCCGCGGGTTCCCCCGGCTCAGCGCCGGCGCCCGCGTCCCGCGCCGCGACCTGATGCCCCTTCACCCTTCTTCGGATCATAGCCGCCGCCGCCCGGCCCGAGCGGCTTCGGCTTCCAATCCGCCTTCTGCCGCGCCTTGGCGCCCGCCGGCGCTTCCGCCTGCAAAGGTCGCCCCGCAAGGTTCGGCTGCAGGCCGAGCTCGAGCGATTCCAGCCGCTTGATCTCGTCGCGCAGCCGCGCCGCATCCTCGAATTCCAGGTCGGCCGCCGCGGCGCGCATCTTCTTCTCGAGCTCGGCGATGGTCGCGGCGATGTCCTTGCCGACGAAGTTTTCCGACGCGTCGCCCTCGATCGCCTCCACGGTGACGTAGTCCTGCTCGTACACCGATTGCAGCACGTCCGAGATGTCGCGCTTGATGGTCTGCGGCGTGATGCCGTGTTCCTCGTTCCAGGCGATCTGCTTGGCGCGGCGGCGGGATGTCTCCTCCAGCGCGCGGCGCAGGCTTTCGGTCATCGTGTCCGCGTAGAGCACCACGCGCCCCTCCGCGTTGCGCGCCGCGCGGCCGATGGTCTGGATCAGCGACGTCGTGCTGCGCAAAAAGCCTTCCTTGTCGGCGTCGAGGATCGCGACCAGCGCGCATTCGGGAATGTCCAGCCCCTCGCGCAGCAGGTTGATGCCGACCAGCACGTCGAACACGCCCTTGCGCAGGTCGCGGATGATTTCGATCCGTTCCAGCGTGTCCACGTCGCTGTGGAGGTAGCGCACGCGGATGCCGGCCTCCGTCATGTACTCCGTCAGATCCTCGGCCATGCGCTTGGTCAGCGTGGTGACCAGCACGCGGCCGCCCTTCTGCGCGACGGTGCGGCATTCGGCCAGCAGATCGTCCACCTGGCCTTCCACCGGGCGGATTTCCGTCACCGGGTCCACCAGGCCGGTCGGGCGGATGACCTGCTCGGCGAAGGCGCCGCCGGTGCGCTCCATCTCCCACGGGCCGGGGGTGGCGCTGACGAAGACCGTCAGCGGGCGATAGGCGTCCCATTCCTCGAATTTCAGCGGACGGTTGTCCATGCAGCTCGGCAGGCGGAAGCCGAACTCGCTCAGGATGGACTTGCGCGCGAAGTCGCCGCGATACATCCCGCCGATCTGCGGCACGGTCACGTGGCTCTCGTCCACGATCAGCAGCGCGTTCTCCGGCAGGTATTCGAACAGCGTCGGCGGCGGCTCGCCCGGCTTCCGCCCGGTGAGATAGCGGCTGTAGTTCTCGATGCCCTTGCAGCTTCCCGTCGTCTCCAGCATCTCGATGTCGAAGGTGGTGCGCTGCTCCAGCCGCTGCGCCTCCAGCAGCTTGCCCTCGGCGTGCAGCCGCTCCAGCGTCTGCTTCAGCTCCACCTTGATGTCGCGGATCGCCTGCTGCAGCGTCGGGCGCGGCGTGATGTAGTGGCTGTTCGCGTAGATCGCGATCCGGTCCAGTTCGCCCGCCACCTCGCCCGTCAGCGGGTCGAATTCGCGCAGGCCATCCACCTCGTCGCCGAACAGCGAGACGCGCCAGGCGCGGTCCTCAAGGTGCGACGGCCAGATGTCGACGGTTTCGCCCCTGATCCTGAAGGTTCCGCGCGCGAAAAAACTGTCGTTGCGGCGGTATTGCTGCTCGACCAGGCCCTTGATCAGCACCTCGCGGTCGATCCGCCCGCCGCGCTCCAGCTTCACCACCATGCGCGAATAGTTCTCGACCGAGCCGATGCCGTAGATGCAGCTGACCGACGCCACGATGATCACGTCCGACCGCTCCAGCAGCGCCTGCGTCGCGGAGTGGCGCATGCGGTCGATCTGCTCGTTGATCTGCGCGTCCTTCTCGATGTACGTGTCCGTGCGCGGCACATAGGCTTCCGGCTGGTAGTAGTCGTAGTAAGACACGAAATACTCCACGGCGTTCTCCGGAAAGAAAGACTTCATCTCGCCGTAGAGCTGCGCCGCCAGCGTCTTGTTCGGCGCGAGCACCAGCGTCGGCCGCTGCACATGCTCGATCACCTTGGCCATGGTGAAGGTCTTGCCGCTGCCGGTGACGCCGAGCAGCACCTGGTCGCGCTCCGCCCGCTCCAGCCCGCCGACCAGTTCACGGATCGCCGCGGGCTGGTCGCCATTCGGCTCGAAGGGGGAGACCACCCTGAGCGGCGTGCCGGAGGGCGCCGCGGGGCGCTTCTGCGGGTAGAACAGCACGGGGGTCGGGACGAGCACGTTCATGCCGCCAATGTGGGCGCGCCCCCCGGCCGCGTCGAGCATGGCGCGCAGGCCGGCAGGGGCGCTTCGGCGCGATCCACTGCGATGGATCGCGCTGCAGGCCTCGTTTGGGCGACCGATTGACCGCTTCGGCGATTCCGCCTTCGCGGATCAGGCGCTACAGGGGCGGCATGGCGATCGAGATCGAACGGAAGTTCCTGGTGCGCGGGCAGGCTTGGCGCGACCTGGCCCGCGCCGCGCTGCCGATGCGCCAGGGCTACCTCGCGGCCGGCGGCCCCGGCCTGCCCAGCGTGCGCATCCGCATCGCCGGGGCGGCCGCGACGCTCACCATCAAGGGGCCCGGCGGCAAGGTCCGCGCCGAGTTCGAATATCCCGTCCCGGTCGCCGAGGCCGAGGCGATGCTCGCCCTCACCCCCGGCGCGACCCACGCCAAAACCCGGGGGGCGGTGGCCATTGCCGGCCGGG